>CAWJOZ010000002.1:0-1209941 GCA_963844615.1 uncultured Acidimicrobiaceae bacterium
GCACGACTGTGCAGACTCTCGAAGGTCTCAAAGGCGCGGTTGGCGAGGTCCCGCTCTTCGCTGAAGCGCGAGCGCACGACGTCGAGTTCCTTTTCGGTGCTGCGCTGCAGCGCGCGAATCTCGGACTCCTTGGCGCCTTCGGCCTCGAGCTTGGCCGCTCGCGCCTCAATCTCCTTGAGCTTGTTCTCGACGGCCTTGGCCTCGCGTTCACCGATCTCCACGAGTTCGTCTTGGAGTCCGATGCGCAGGTCGGAGAGATCGTCGTGGCGACGAGTCTCGTCCACGTAGGTGACCATGTGGGCGGCGAAGTAGATGACCTTTTCGAGTTGCTTGGCCTTGAGCTCCTCTTTGGGCAACGTGCCCATCAGCAGGTAGGCCAGCCAGCTGCGCGTGCCGCGTAGGTACCAGATGTGCACGACCGGAGCGGAGAGCGCGATGTGACCCATGCGCTCACGGCGCACCTTGTCACTGGTCACCTCCACGCCACAGCGCTCACACACAATGCCCTTAAAGCGCACGCGCTTGTACTTACCGCACGCACACTCCCAGGCCTTCTGGGGTCCAAAGATCTTCTCGCAGAACAGGCCGTCCTTCTCGGGACGCAGGGTGCGGTAGTTGATCGTTTCGGGCTTCTTCACTTCGCCCGAGGACCAACTGCGGATGTTCTGGGCCGTCGCGAGACCAATGGAGATCTCGTCGAACTGGTTTACGTCGAGTGGACTCATGACAACTTCCTTTCGGCGGCGCGTCGAGCGTCCTCTTCGTCACTGCCACGCTCGGGACGACTGATGTCGATGCCGAGTTCGCGCGTGACCGAGAAGAAGTCCTCTTCGGTGTCCGCCAGGTCCACGTGGGCGCCGACCTTGTCGCGCACTTCCACGTTCAAACAGAGCGACTGCATTTCTTTAATGAGCACCTTGAACGATTCGGGGATCCCCGGCTCGGGCAGGTTCTGGCCCTTGACGATCGACTCGTAGGCGCGTTCGCGGCCCTTCATGTCGTCGGACTTGACGGTGAGGAGCTCTTGGAGCGCGTAGGCGGCGCCGTAGGCCTCCAGGGCCCACACTTCCATCTCACCGAAGCGCTGGCCACCGAACTGGGCCTTGCCACCCAGGGGCTGGGCCGTGATCATCGAGTACGGGCCGGTCGAGCGGGCGTGAATCTTGTCGTCCACCATGTGGGCGAGCTTCAAGATGTAGGCGTATCCCACCGAGATCGGGTTGTCGTAGGCCTCGCCGGTGCGTCCGTTGAACAGCGTGACCTTGCCGTCGTTGTCCCCGGCCAGCATGCGCTTGCCGTTCTGGCCGTCGACGTTGAGTGTCTCGAAGGTCTGCTGGATCGTCGGCTTGTCCTTGGCGCGGTCGGTCTCGTCCCAGTGCGCGCCGTCAAAGGACGGGGTCGCGATATAGACGGCCGGCTCGGTGCGCGGACGGGTCTTGCGATAGGGGCGCGTGGCGGGGTCCTGCTGGTCGAGGTGACCCGAGGTGCCCACCGAGGAGGAGACGTCGATGCCCGCCCATCCGTGACGCGCCGCATATCCCAGGTGGCTTTCGAGGACCTGGCCCACGTTCATGCGGCTCGGCACGCCGAGGGGACTCAAGATGATGTCGATGGGCGTGCCGTCTTCTAGGAACGGCATGTCCTCTTCGGGCAGGATCTTGGAGATCACGCCCTTGTTGCCGTGGCGACCCGCGAGCTTGTCGCCCTCGGAGATCTTGCGCTTCTGAGCGACGTAGACCTTCACCAGCTGATTGACGCCGGGCTGCATCTCGTGGTCCTCGTCGCGGCTGTAGACCTTGACGTCAATGACCTTGCCGGACTCGCCGTGGGGAACCTTGAGCGAGGTGTCGCGCACTTCGCGCGCCTTCTCACCGAAGATCGCACGCAGGAGTCGCTCTTCGGGGCTCTGTTCGGTCTCGCCCTTCGGGGTGACCTTGCCCACCAGGATGTCGCCGGGCTCGACTTCGGCGCCGATGCGCACGATGCCCAGGTCGTCGAGGTCCGCCAGGATGTCGTCGGGCAGGTTGGGGATGTCACGAGTGATCTCTTCGGCGCCGAGCTTGGTGTCGCGTGCGTCGATCTCGTACTCCTTGACGTGGATCGACGTCAAGACGTCGTCACGCACCAGACGCTCATTCAGAATGATCGCGTCTTCGTAGTTGTAGCCCTCCCACGGCATGTACGCCACGAGCAGGTTCTTGCCCAGGGCCAACTCTCCGTTGCTGGTACTCGTGCCATCGGCCAAGAGATCACCCGCCACGACGGTCTCGCCGCCGAAGACGAGGGGCTTCTGGTTGATCGAGGTGTCCTGGTTCGATCGACGGAACTTGTTCAGGTTGTAGGTCTTGCGACCAAAGGCCTTGCCGTAGCGGTCGACGGCGTCCTTCTCGTACTCGACCACGATGCGATCTCCCGAGACGGACTTCACGACGCCGCTGCCCTCGGCGATCAGCACGTCACCCGAGTCCAGCGCGGCGCGGCCTTCCATCCCCGTACCCACGAAAGGAGCTTCGGGCATGACGAGCGGCACGGCCTGCTTTTGCATGTTCGCACCCATAAGCGCGCGCTGGGCGTCGTCGTGCTCGACGAAGGGAATGAGGGAGGTCGCGACCGAGATGATCTGCTTGGTGGAGACGTCCATCAACTCGACCTCTTCGGGTCGCACGAAGTCGATCTCCGAGGTCGTGGACGACGACTTGTTCGAAGAGCCCACCCGCAGACCCGTCCCGACGGGGCCGCGGCGCACGAGCACACGCTCGGAGTTGATCCGACCGCTCTCGTCGAGTTCGGTGTTGGCCTGGGCGATGACGTAGCGCTCTTCCTCGTCGGCCGTGAAGTACTTGACCTCACCGGTGACCGAGCCACCCGTCACGACGCGGTACGGCGTCTCGATGAAGCCGTACTCGTTGATGCGCGCGTAGGTCGCGAGGTAGCCAATGAGCCCGACGTTCGGGCCTTCGGGGGTCTCGATGGGACACATGCGTCCGTAGTGGCTGGAGTGCACGTCGCGCACCTCGAGGCCCGCGCGCTCACGCGACAGACCACCCGGTCCGAGGGCGGAGAGACGGCGCTTGTGGGTGAGGCCCGAGAGCGGGTTGTTCTGGTCCATGAACTGGCTCAACTGCGAGGTCGCAAAGAACTCCTTGATGGCCGACATCACGGGGCGAATGTTGATGAGTGTCTGCGGCGCGATGGCTTCGACGTCTTGGGTGTTCATGCGCTCGCGCACGACGCGCTCCATACGAGACAGACCCGTACGCAGAGCGTTCTGGATCAGCTCGCCCACGCTGCGGATGCGGCGATTCGCGAAGTGGTCCTGGTCGTCGATGTGGTACGTGGTCTCCTTGGCGGTGCGATCCCGCGCCAGGTTCAACAGGTAGGTCGCCGTCGCCAGCACCTCGGACTTGCTGAGCACGTGCAGAGACGGGTTCGGCCGCTCGAGCAGGTCGCCGAAGAGCTCGACGTTCTTGGCGACCTCGTCACCGAGCTTGCGGTCGAGCTTGTAGCGACCCACGCGCGACAGGTCGTAGCGCTTCTCGGAGAAGAACGCGCCCTCGAAGTACTGACGTGCGGCCTCGACGGTCTGAACTTCGCCCGGACGCGCCCGACGGTAGATCTCGAGCCAGGCGGTCTCTTGAGACGCGCGCACGAAGTTCTCGGGGGTGTCTTCGATGTTGAACTTCTCCATGTGCTTGGCGATCTCGATGTGCGCCTTCTTCCAGTCCACGTGGAACTGGTCTTCGAGGAAGTCGAAGTGCGCGACGAACTTCTCGAAGAACTTCTCGTCCATCGAGGTATCCAGGGCGCGCAGCAGCGTGAAGATGGAGATCCGACGCTTGCGCGCAATGCGCGCGCCGGCGTTGGCCGATTTGTTCTTTTTCTCTTCGAGGTCGACCTGGAGCCACTCACCACGGCTCGGGTGGATCGTGCCCTCAAAGGCCACCTTCTCGTCCTTGCCGGGCTGGAAGAGCACGCCGGGCGAACGCACCAATTGGCTCACCACGACCCGCTCGGTGCCGTTGATGATGAAGGTGCCCTGCTCGGTCATGATCGGGAAGTCGCCCATGAAGACGGTCTGTTCCTTGATCTCACCGGTCTCGGAGTTAAGAAAGCGTGCGCGCACGAAGATGGGCTGGGAGTACGTGGTGGCGCGCTGACGGCACTCTTCCACGGTGAACTTGGGGGGACTCTTTAAGTCCGCGTCGTCCGGGTCGAACTCGAGTTCGAGTGAGAGTCGACCCGTGAAGTCAGTGATGGGTGAGATGGCCTCGAAAGCTTCGCGCAGACCCTGCTTCATAAAGAGATCGAAGCTGTCGCGCTGAATTTCAAGGAGGTTGGGCAGGGGGTGGGCCTCACCGAGTGCCGAAAAGTTAAAGCGTTCCGGGCTAATGGACCGAGACGTCAACGGTCATCCTCCGTGTTGAGTGGGTGGCTAGAACTACGCGCCGGGTCGGAGCACAAATCAGCGTCAAGAGATGACGAAGCACAGGGCAGGAACACGGTCTAACTACTCTAGTGGTTCTGCCAAAGAATGCGCAACTGGCGCTCCTCTTGGAGAAACGCGGCCGCATTAGCGGTTGCGCTTACGTTAGGCAGATTTGGCGCCGAGGTCAAGTACTAGCCGAGACCAGGGTGTTCCCGGCCGGAAGACCGGCCGGGAACCCTTGAAAATACTGGCTACTTGAGCTCGACGGTGGCGCCGGCGCCCTCGAGGGCCGCCTTGGCCTTCTCGGCGTCGGCCTTGGAGACGTTCTCCAGCACCGGCTTGGGCGCGCTGTCGACGAGGTCCTTGGCTTCTTTGAGACCCAGGCTGGTGAGTGCACGCACTTCCTTGATCACCTGAATCTTCTTGTCGCCACCGCTAGTGAGGATGACGTCAAAGTTGCTCTTCTCTTCGACCGCCTCCGCGCCCGCGTCGCCGCCACCGGCGGCCGGAGCCGCGGCTACCGCCATCGGCGCGGCAGCAGTTACGCCAAACTTCTCTTCGAATTCCTTGAGAAGTTCGCTCAACTGGATCACGGAAAGCTCCGCGATTCCGTCGAGGATCTGGTCCTTGGTTAGGGATGATGCCATGTGATGATTCCTTTCTGTACTTCGATTGTGAGGATCTATTCGGCCGGTTCGGCTGACGCGTCGCTCGACGCGTCGCTCGACGCGTCGAGTACCACGGAGTCGGACTCGGCCAAGGGTGCCTCGTCCGCGACGTCGGCGAGCGGTGTCGCATCGTCGTCGCTCGCTGGCGAACCAGCGTCCTCGACCCCGGCCGGAGTCTCGGCGACCGCGCTGTCCACGCTCGCCTCGGGAGCGGGCGCGCCGCCTTTCGAGTCGATGAGGGCCGCGAGGCCGTAGGCGAGGTTCTGCGGGACGGCCTTTAAGAGACCGGCCATCGTGGCGAGGGGCGAGGCCAGCAAGCCGGCGAAGCGCGCGAGCAGCACGTCGCGGCTCGGCAAGTCCGCGAGGGCGCTGAGGTCCTGGAGCGAGAGGGCCTTGCCATCGAGAACTCCGCCCTTCAGCACGAGGCTGGGCGTGGCTTTAGCGAAGTCGCGCAACGCCTTGGCGACGGCCGAGACGTCACCGTTGACGAAGGCGATCGCGGTTGGCCCCACCAAGAACTCATCGAGGGACTCGACGTCGGTGCCCGCAATGGCCCGACGAACCAACGTGTTCTTAAAGACCTTGTAGTCGGCGTCGAGTGCGCGTAGCTGACGGCGCAGGGTCGAGATCTGGACCACGGTCATACCGCGGTACTCGGTCACGACGGCGGTCGAGGTGCCGTCCACCTTCGCTTTTAGCTCATCGACCGTGGCGACCTTGGCGGTTCGTACATCGTTCATCTCACTCCTTCGCCGGATGCCGCCCGGGAACGGGCCAAAGGCATCAACAGCGAACGAGTTTCGTACGAAACTCGAACTCCCTCGTCAGGCGGACCTTCGTCCCTTAAGCACACGCGTGCACCGGATGTCTTCGGCGTTCTTCAAATCTGTGGCACAGAAATCGTGCGCTATACATCGTAGCGAAGCCGCTCGGGCTTCGTCAAAGGCTAGGCCGTGGCCAGCGCCTCGTCGGCTTCGCGAGCCCGGGTCGGGTCGATCTTGACCCCCGGGCCCATGGTCGAGGAGACCGTCACGCTGAGCAGGTAGCGGCCCTTGGCGCTCGCGGGCTTCACGCGGACCAGTTCGTCAATGACGGCCTGCACGTTGCGCACCAGGTCGTCGCGCGAGAAGCTCACCTTGCCGACGCGCAGTTGCACGTTGCCGATCTTGTCGGTGCGGTACTCCACGCGTCCGCCCTTGAACTCCGCCACGGCCTTGGCGACGTCCATGGTCACCGTGCCGGTCTTGGGGTTGGGCATGAGGCCGCGGGGTCCGAGCACGCGGCCCAGTCCACCGACCTGGCCCATGAGGTCCGGGGTCGCGATGGCGACGTCAAAGTCGAGGAATCCCCCGGCGACCTTGGCCACCAGGTCCTCGGCTCCCACCTCGTCGGCTCCCGCATCGCGCGCCGCCTGCGCCGCCTCGCCGGCGGCGAAGACGACTACCCGGTTCGTCTTGCCGGTGCCCGCGGGCAGCGAGAGCGTGCCGCGCACGATCTGTTCGGCCTTGCGCGGGTCCACGCCCAAACGCACCGCCAGTTCGACGGTCTCGTCGAACTTGGCCGTGGCCAGGGCCTTCACCTTGTCGATCGCCTCGGGAACGCCGAGGAGCTCTTCGCGGTCCACCTGGGCCAGAGCGTTCTTGTAGTTCTTGCCGTGCTTCATGACTCTCCTAGCCCGCGACCTTGATACCCATCGAACGCGCGGTGCCAGCCACTTGGAGCTTGGCCATCTCGACGTCGTCGGTGTTGAGGTCCTTCAGTTTGGTCTTAGCGATCTCTTCAACCTGGTCCATCGTCACGCTCGCGACGGTCTCGCGTCCCGCGAGGTGCGCGCCCTTGGCGATGCCGGCGGCCTGACGCAACAGGACCGGGGTCGGCGGGGTCTTCAAAATGAAGGTGAACGTGCGGTCGTCGTAGATCGAGATCTCGACGGGAATCACCGTGCCACGCATCGACTCGGTCGCCGCGTTGTACTGCTTGCAGAACTCCATCGTCTGGACCCCGTGCGGCCCGAGCGCGGTACCCACCGGCGGCGCGGGCGTCGCCCCACCCGCTTCGAGCTGGATCTTGACGATTGCGACAACGTTCTTGGCCATGGCCGGTCTCCTTACTTCGTTCTAGAGCTTCGTGACCTGGGTGAAGTCCAGCTCCACCGGGGTCTCGCGCCCGAAGATATCGACCAGCACCTTGACTTTGAGCTGGTCTTCGTTGATTTCGGCCACGTGACCCGAGAAGGTCGCAAAGGGGCCGGTCTTGATCTGCACCGTGTCGTTGACCTCGAACTCGTGGGTCGGCATGCGACGCTTGGCCACTGGCACTTCGACGCCTTCGACATGGGGACGAATGATGTTGTCGACCTCGCGACGCGTGAGGGCGGTGGGCTTGGTCTTCTCGGCGCCGACGAAGCCGGTCACCCCCGGGGTCGAGCCGATGACGTAGAAGATCTCGGGGTCCGGCTCGCAGCGAATGAGCAGGTAGCTCGGGAACATGCGCTTAGAGACGGTGACCTTCTTGCCCGACTTGAACTCGGTGACGTCCTCTTCGGGCAGGTAGATCTCGTAGATCGAGTCGCTCAGCTCGCGGCTCTTGATGATGTTGTTGAGCGCGCCGATCACTTTCTGCTCGTGACCGGCGAAGGTGTGCACGATGTACCAGCGACCCGGACGGTCAAAGGCGCTCTCGACAACGGGCTCGTCGTCCTCGTCGATGATCGTGACGTCGAGGATCTCCTCGTCGGGCGACTCTTCAACGTCGGTGTGGGTTTCTACGTCACTCATGAATGCCTACTTTGTGAAAAGAAACGACACGAAGTGCGAACAGGCCACACCCAGGCCAAAGATCAGTGCCGTCATGAAGATCAGGACGAAGAGAACGATCGAGGTGTAGTTCACGACCTCGGGACGCGTGGGCCAGGAGACCTGGCGCATTTCCTGGCGGACCTGGCTGAAGAACTCCCGGGGCGTGGCGCGCTCTGAGCGTCGGCGCTGGACGTCGTCCACGGACGTGCGACGAGACGTGGGCGCGCCATCGGCACCCACCTGACCCTGTCGCTGCATCATGCGCTTTTGTTCGCGGTTCACTGTGTACTCTCGTTCGTCACTTCGTTGTTTCGCTTCGAAAACCATCTTCGAGCAGGGCAGGAGGGACTCGAACCCCCAACCACCGGTTTTGGAGACCGGTGCTCTACCAATTGAGCCACTGCCCTATGGCGACCCAGCCCGCAACGAACCGGGTCCCCAGGGACGTCAATCCTACCACCACCGCCGAAACGCCCCGTCGGCGTCTTAGCGGGTCTCCTTGTGCAGCGTGTGCTTGCGCTCCCACTGGCAGTACTTCTTCATCTCAATGCGCTCGCGGTCGTTGATCTTGTTCTTCTCGGTGATGTAGTTGCGGCGCTTGCAGTCCTCGCAGGCGAGGGTGACGTGTACTCGCTTCTCATTCTTGGGCATGGTGTTCTCCTTGGTACGACTTCGTTCTTCGGCCTGGTAGCGGCGGCGGGACTCGAACCCGCGACAACACGATTATGAGCCGTGTGCTCTGACCACCTGAGCTACGCCGCCTGGCGAGCCCTCTGTCGGGATTGAACCGACGACCCCTTCCTTACCATGGAAGTGCTCTACCACTGAGCTAAGAGGGCGTTCGACAAAAAAGTCGCGAAGAAAAAGTGTAGTGCCTTGGCCCCTAGTTCTTCCAACGTCCAGCACTACCCTGGACGCCTATGAGGACGCGATTGGTACAGGTTGGCGACGCCACGGCCCTGATGAACATTCTGAATCCCGAGGTGATTGAACTCGAGGTGTCCTTCGATCTGGTGCCCAAGACCCTGGAGGAGCAACGCGAATGGATCCGCGAGCACCAGGGCACCCACATCTGTCTGGTGGCGGTCAATACCGAGGACGACCTCGGCGAACTCGGAGCGCAGGGCGAGCGAATCCTGGGCTTCGCGTCGGTCTCGCCCTTTCGCGAGCGCGCCGCTTACGCCACCACGGTGGAGAACTCGATCTACGTGCATCGCGGCGCGCGGAGTCGCGGCGTGGGCGAAGTCCTGCTCAACGACCTCATCGCGGCGGCCGAACGTCAGGATTTCACTCGATCATCGCGCGAATCGTCGGCGAAAACACGGGATCCATTCGCCTCCACGAAAAGTGCGGCTTCACCCTCGTGGGCACCGAGATCGAGGTCGGACGCAAGCACCTGCGCTGGCTGGACGTCGTCGAGTATCAGTACGTGATGCGCGACGAGTTTCGTTAGGTCGCGGCCCTCGGGCGAGAGCGACTTCTTGGAGGTCGGGTTGGCGCGCGGGCTCGACCACCTCGTCGGCGACCACCGGGTCGCTGACGGGCACTTCCGCAGGGAGCCACCTCACCTTCGGGCCACGACCACTGGGTCCAGCGACCCATCGGCGCCACCAACACTCCCCCGAGGATGGCCGCCGCAAGAGCGATCAGCAAGCGGGTTCGAGTGCACGAGTCCCGCCAACAGCTGTCGGCCGCCGGGCAGTCCGATGAACGGTCCCACAATGGAGAGCAGCAACAGCCAGAAGTGCTCGCGACCCTGGTAGCTCGCCGCGAGAATGACGAGTCCCCAGGCGAGGTACCACGGTTGGACGACCGGCCCCAGGATGACGAAGAGCAACAGCGCGAAGCCCAACGAGCGTACCCAGCCGCGATCGGGGGAACGCCAGAGCAACCAAAGAGTAAAGGCGCGGCGATCACCACCCCGAGGAATCGCGTCACCGAGAGCACCGAGGCGAGAGCCACGGCGTGTGCGCCCACCGCATGCAGGATGTTGGTGATCGCCATACCTGCCCCGGTCGCGGGCGCGGCCCAGGACCGCACCGTCCCGTTACTCAAGAGATTGTCGACCCACCCGAAACCGAACCCGGCCATAAGCGTCGTCACACCCAAGACCGCCGCAGCCACGACTCCGCCAATTGCGAAAGGCCGAACCCGTTGCTTGAGCGAGGCTCCCGGCGGTGCCCAGTTCCACGCGACGAAGGCGAGCCCAATCGCGGCGGGCGCCTTGACGGCGGTCGCGAGCGAGACGAAGAACAACGCCCAAACCGGATGGCGATTGCACCGCCAGTGCGAGCCCGATCACGAGGAACGCGGTCATCAGCGCGTCGTTGTGCGCGCCGCCAATCAGCGTGAGCAGCACCAGCGGGTTCATCGCCGCGAGCACGAAGGCCTCGCCCGGGTCGCGACCAAGTCCGCGCGCCAGCATGATCACGCCGTAGCCGATCGCCGCGACGGCGACCGCCTCGAGTAGACGCAGGCCCACCACGGTCCAGAGTTGATGCTGCCCGCTGATCTTCTCGATGGTGCTGTCGAGAAAGAGGAAGAACGGACCATAGGGTGCGGGCGTGTTGCCCCAGAGCGGGTCGACCGGCAGTGTCCAGAGCGTTCGATCCCTGTCCCAAGGTGTAGGGCCCATAGAGGTACGGGCTGATGTGCAGCGACGTCATCTCGCCTTGGGCGGCGTAGCTAAAGACGTCGCGCGAGAAGAGCGGTGGCGCGACGACCATGGGATGCAGCCCACATCGCAAAGATCCACCAGAGTTTCTTGAGCGGCACGCCCGCGTGGAGCTTCAGCACTTCCGACAGGCGAAGCCACACGCGCATCAGCAACAACAGCCCGCCGTAGACGAGAACGACCGACAAGATGTACTTGGTTTCGACTGGGCACCCCCCCGGCGTTGGCCGCGGGCTCCCCGAAGAACCACGTGCTTGTCAGGTTGAACTTAAAAGGTGAGTTGGTGAACGAGGATCCGGCGAGGATCGCCGTCAATGCCACGAAGCCGAGTACCGCGGGCTGCCAGAGGAATCCCCACCCCTCGAAGGGACCGGGCGTAAATCGACCCAGTGGCGTGTAGCGGCGCTCGAGCAGTTGGACCCCGGACTCGAAGCGGTCGCGCCACGTTCGTAGGTTCTACGAACCCCGCTCGCCCACGAGTTCACTCGAACCACGAAACTCCTCTCGCCACGCAAGTGACACCGTACTGCTCTCGACTCACCGTCGGGACGAGGCCAACCCCGACAGGTTGACCTTGGTGGGCCAGGAGGGATTTGAACCCCCGTAGGCTAAGCCGTCTGGTTTACAGCCAGATCCCATTGGCCACTCGGGCACTGACCCGTCGAGAATTCTACTGCCTCACTCGGGTCGGCCCAATGGAGCCTGCGCGGAGACGTCGTTCGAATATCTCTCACTCACGGCGCGACGTTTTCGTTCACGATCTAGTATCGGCGCATGCCAAGTTTCGACGTCGTCTCGGAGATCGACCTCCAAGAGGTGCGAAACGCGGTCGATCAAGCCAACCGCGAGGCCGACAACCGCTTCGACTTCAAGGGCACCGGACGCCACAATCGAGTTCTCCGAGAAGGAACTGACCTTGAGCGCCACGCACCGAGGACCGACTACGCGCGCTCTATCAATTGCTCGAAGAGAAACTGGTCAAACGCCAGTATCGCTCAAGACCCTCGACCCCGGAAAGATCGAAGAGGCCAGCCACAACAGCGCCCGCCAGAGGGTCTCGTTAAAGGCCGGCATCACCCAAGACGTGGGCAAGCAGATCAACAAGCTGGTGAAGGAGATGGGTGTCAAGAGCCTCGAGCTCATCGATCCAAGGCGATCAGGTTCGCGTCACCGGCAAGCAGCGCGACGATCTCCAGCGCGCGATGACAGTCGTTCAAAGAGGCCGACCTCGCCGTACCCCTGCAGTTCACGAACTTCCGCGACTAACTGGCGGTTCCCTCTTCGACCCGTAGGTGCTCGTCGATCTCTGGCCATCTTCTCCACCTGAAGATTCGGTTGAAGACGATGAGCTTCAGCACCCAGAACACGCCGAAGCAAAAGAGATTGGCGCCCGCCACGAGCGCCGTGTTGGCCAGATGCGACCAGTGGTGCGACTTCGTCTCGTTCTTCGCCCACCACGCGCCGAGTTGGGAGAAGGCGATACCGAGAATCGACATCGACAGAAACGGCGCGATCTCTTTGCGGAAGTGGCTGCGACCTCGCTTGCCCCAGGTCCATCGACGATTGAGCTGATAGGCGGGAACCATGCCCACGACGTTGCCGGCCAGGGTGGCCCAAATGGCGTCAGGAATGATGCGAAATCCATAGAACGCGCTCACCGCGGTGAAGTGAGACGACCGTCGTGATGGCCGACGCCGCGGTGTAGCGAATCAGTCGTTTGCCTTTGTGCGTGTGACTCCACGCGATTAGTCTCAGCGGGAATACATTCATCGGCGCTAACTTACTTCGACGGTGATCCGCGAACCTACGATGGCCGTTTCTTCCTGAAGGGCGCGATCGGCGTCGTGGTCGACCGTGCTTGGGCACGTGGAAGATTCGGTTAAAGACCATCAGCTTCAAGACAAAGAAGATGGCAAAGCACAGCACGTTGGTGCCCGCCACCAGAGCGGTTGACGACAGATGACTCCAGTTGTGGGTGTGTACTTCGTGACGCGCCCAAAGACGCGCCGAGCTGTGAAAACGCGATGCCGAGAAAGGCCATCGACCAGTAGGGCACGATCTCGTTGCGGAAGTGGCTCCTGCCGCGCTTGCCCCACGCCCACGCGCGATTCCAGTAGTACGAGGGGATGACCGCGACGAGGTTGCCACTCAACGTCGCCCAGATCACGCCCGGGATGATCGGAGTCCGATACATGATGGCGATCCAGGCGAAGGACAGGCCCGGTCGTGAGGACCGAACCGACGAAGTAGAGCGATAACTTCTTGCCCTGCGGACGTCTTCGTCCACGCGATGATCGTGCGGATGCGAGCGCTCATTGCCACGAGTCTACTGGTCGGCGTCAAAGGACCTCGGTGCGAGCGAAGTGCAACAATGGACCATGTCCGACGCCCTGGACTTCTTCGTCCGCCTCCTCGACCTCGAGACGATCGAGGTGCAACGTCTTTCGGGGCATCAATCCCAAGGAGGAGCGCCAGCGCACCTTCGGTGGCCAGGTCGCCGCCCAAGCCCTGATGGCGGCGGGTCGCACGGTCGAACGCGGTCGGGTGCCACTCGCTGCACTCGTACTTTCTGCGCCCGGGCGATCCCACTACGCCGATTCTCTACGAAGTCGACCGAATTCGCGACGGCAAGAGCTTCACCACTCGTCGCGTCGTCGCCATGCAGCACGGCCGTGCGATCTACAACATGCAGGCGAGTTTTCACGCCGACGAAGTGAGTCATCGAGCACCAGATCGCGATGCCCGACGTGCCCGGCACCCGAGACGATCCGGCCGCTGCGCGACATCGTTCGCGAGAGCGATCAGCGCGAATGAGTGGTTCATGCAACCCCGCCCCATCGACCAGCGCTTCATCGGTGACGTGCCCTGGAGCCCAACCGTGACAAGGAGCCGCGCCAGCAGCTCTGGATCCGCGCCGACGGACGCTTGCCCGATGACCCCCTGCTGCACGCGTGCGTCGTGACCTACGCCAGCGACATGAGCTCTCATGGACGCCATCTTGCGCCCGCACTCCATCAACTGGGAGGACGGCACCTTCATGGGCGCGAGCCTCGATCACTGCATGTGGTTCCACCACGACCTGCGCGCCGACGAGTGGCTGCTCTACGACGCCGAGTCTCCGATCGCCTTTGGCGGTCGAGGGCTCGCGCGAGGATTCCTCTTCTCGCGAGACGGCGAACTCAAAGTCTCAATGGTCCAAGAGGGCCTGACCCGAGTGACTCGAGTCCAAAGACGCCTAGACGCGCTCGGTCATCGGCACGAACTTGCGCTCGCCGGCGCCAACGTAGAGCTGGCGCGGACGGGCGATCTTGGCACCCTGGGCCGAGCTGCTCTTGGTAGTGCGACAGCCAGCCCGAGCCGTGCGCGGAATGGCGAAGAGCACCGTGAACATCTCGGTCGGGAAATCCCATCGCCTGGTAGATGAGCCCGGAGTAGAAGTCGACGTTCGGGTAGAGCTTGCGCGAGATGAAGTAGTCATCGGCCAGGGCGACCTCTTCGAGCTTCAGCGCGATGTCGAGCAGCGGGTTCTTGCCGGTCACCGTAAAGACCTCGTCGGCCAGATTCTTCACGATGGTGGCGCGCGGGTCGAAGTTCTTGTAGACGCGATGTCCGAAACCGTCGAGCAGCGTCTTCTTTTGCGTCTTGACTTCTTCGACGAAGGCGGGCACGTTCTCCATGCTGCCGATCTTGCGTGAGCATCTTGACACGGCCTCGTTCGCGCCACCGTGGCGACGGGCCGTACAGCGCGGCCGTCGCGGCGGCGGTCGCCGAGTACGGGTCGGCGTGCGAGGAGCCCACGACGCGCATGGCCGTCGTGCCGCAGTTCTGCTCGTGGTCGGCGTGCAGGATGAACAGGACGTCGAGGGCGTGGGCCAGGATCGGGTCGGGTTCGTAGCGCGGCTCGGCGACTTTCCACATCATCGAGAGGAAGTTCTGGGCGATAGGCCAGCGTGTTGTCCGGGTACACGAAGGGCTGGCCCACGCTGAAGCGGTGCGCCGCGGCGGCCAGCGTCGGCATCTTGGCGATCAGGCGCACGATCTGCTTGTGGAGCACTTCGGGGTCGGTGAGGTCCTTGGCTTCCTTGTAGTACGTCGAGAGGGCGGCGATCGCCGAGACGAGCATGCCCATGGGGTGCGCGTCGTAGTTAAAACCTTCGAGAAAGCGCTTGCGGACGTTCTCGTGGATGAAGGTGTGATACGTGATCTCCTTCTCCCAGGCCGCCGCCTGCTCGGCGTTGGGCAGTTCGCCGTGCAGCAAGAGGTACGCCACTTCGATGTAGGTCGACTGCTCGGCGAACTGCTCGATCGGGTAACCGCGATAGCGCAGGATGCCCGCGTCGCCGTCGATGTAGGTGATGGCGGACTCAGTCATCGCCGTGGTCATGAAGCCGGGGTCGTAAAACCAGATGCCGGGGAGCAACTTGGACCACTCGCTCGCGGCGACGCCGCCATCAGCAATGGGAATTTCCCGCGTCTCACCGGAGCGATTGTCGGTCACGGTAATGGACTGCGTCACAGGTCCTCACTTCACAACTAGGGGGCGAACCCATCGTACGCTAACTCGCCAGTAAGTCAGTCGGGGCCTCAGTTTCCCGACGGTGACATCTCGAGGCGGAAGTGCTCTTCGGACACCTTGCCCACCGCCGCGCGAACCCCCAGGACGCGTATCACGAGGGTGGCGCGTTCGCTCGGCGACGTCACCAGCGCGTGGGGCACGAAGGCGTAGGCGGCGTCGGGACCGAGGGTGGCCGTCATGGTCTGGGAAAACGCCTGGCCGAGACCATTGAGTGGCGTCACGCGCACGCTGAGGGTGACCGGTTGATCGTCGTAGCTGGCGTTCAGCACCGAGATCCCGAGCTGCACGCTGCGCACGGGTGGCAGCACCATGAGCCCACGGGCCGAGGGAAACGCGGAGGGATCGACGCGCACGGCGTCGATGGAGATCGCCCGCACGAGTTCGAGCGACGCCGAGCGAGTGACCAGACTCACCCCGTGGGCGAGGAAGTACTTCGCGCTCGCCACGCTGGTCGCATCGAGGCGCACGTGCCCGGGCTCCCTGCGCAGAGCGAATCGATCGAAGTTCCACTGTTCGCTCGTCGCAATCAAGGCGGCCCCAGGATTCGTCACCGGCTCGTTCGGCTTGGTCGTCCAGGGCAGTTCGAGGGAACGCGCGACATCGCCGAGCATCGTCTGATACGCCGCTACTCGTTCGTCGGTCAGCGTCCCGATCGACTCGTTGATGTTGTGCGAGAGACTCGGGTGTCGCAGCAGTTCACCGTCCTCGCTCCAGCTGACCAGAGCGCCGTTGAGTTGGTTCAGGCGAGCGGCGAAGACGACGCGCGGCAGAGTTTCTGCTTGATTGAACAGACTGGCGAGGTGGCTGTCGAACTCGTTCTCCTGACCGATGAGCGCGTTGCTTAAGGCGGCAAAGCTCAGATCCTCACTGCGCCGCGGCCCCGTGGCATTGTGAGCCGCGTGATTGATGTCGCGGGCGAACACAGCCACGATCAGCGTGAGAACGATGGCCACCGATATAAGCAACGTTTGGCGACGACGCTGCGCACGAGTCCGAGCCACGCTGACAAAACTTAGTCGTCAGTGATTTTTAGATCTCTTCCGGGTCGTCATCGAGATCCAGAACACCCGGGGTGTACCCCAGATCCAATTGGGGCGGAAGCTGCACTCCCCACTTGGACTCATCGATACTCGAAGTCAGTCGCTCCACCGGGCGCAGCATTGGAAGATCTTTGGCGTGACTGGCCGCGCCGAGACTCTTCATGTTTCGCGCACTGACGATAAGGCGCGACTCGAAGGACGCGACCATCTGGTTGTACGCCTCGATCTGTGAGTTCAGCGCCTTGCCCATCGCCACGACCGGTTCGGCCACTTTGCTAATCCGATCGAAGACGTCCTGGGCGCCCTTGAGGATCTCTTCGGCGTTGTGGGCGAACTGCTGGCGCCGCACCACCATCGCGACCGACCACAGCAGCGACAATAGATTCGTCGGGCCCGCGATCAACACCCGCTCATTGGCGGCGTAGCCCAGGAGTTCCGGGTCGGCGTCGAGCGCCACACTCACGGCTTCGTCGCTGGGCACGAAGCAAACCACAAACTCCGGGGCCGGCGAGACGACCTCCCAGTAGCTCTTCGAGTGCAACGTCTTGATGTGCGAGCGCAGGTCCTTGGCGTGTTCTGGCCTCGAACGCGTGTCGCTCGTCGGGATCCGACGACGCGAGAGCTTGTTCGAAGGCGTCGAAGGGAAACTTGGCGTCCAGCGCGACGTGCACGCCGTGAGAGACGTTCACCACGCAGTCGGGGCGCTGCGCACTGCCCGACTCGCTGGTGGAGGTGACCTGAAGCTCGTAGTCGATGCCCTCGCGCAGTCCCGAGGCGTCGAGCACGTTGGCGAGTTGAATCTCCCCCACCGGCCTCGATGATCGCTGCGCCCGAGCAACTGATTGAGGCGTCGGGTCTCGTCTTGGGCCCGGCGTTGTTCGCGCAACAGCTCGTCGGCGCTGTTCTTCACCTCACCCAGTACTCCCACGTGTTGCTTGTCGAACTCGGCGAGTTTGCGCTTGTACTCTTCGAGCGACTCGGCCAGGGGCTGCAGCGTGCGATCGAGGCTGGTCTCGCGCTCGCGCATCAGCTGCTCCTGGGTCTGATTGAAGCCTTCGACCGTCTCTTTGAGCACGCGATTCGACAGGCTCTCAAAGACGACGCCGAGGTTTTCGACCTGGACCTGGTGCTCCTTGCGCAGGCGCTCGAGGTCCTCACGAGCACTCTGAAGCTCTGAGCTGCGCACCGCCAGTTCCGTGCGCACTTGGCGATCGGACTCGCTCGTCGCGTACGAACGGCGCTGAGCGATCACCCACGCCACGACGCCACCTACCACGAGACCGATCACCGCACTCAGAACTGCAACCACGTCGCCCCCTTCGTTTCTCACTTTTCACCCTAGAGAGCCGCTGTGACCTAGGAGTAACCTTCGAACGTGAATCGTCTCTTTCGCTCGTCTCGCGCTGGGGATGAATCCGAACTGCCGCTGGTGCGCCTGAGTGAGGACCTGCATCCCCAGATCGTGCGGACTTTCGCCCTGGTCGGCGAGGCGATCGCGGGGGCCACCCACGCGCTGCTCGCCAACGACCGCGAACTGGCCAAACGCGTCGTCGAACAGGACATCATCATCGACGACATCGTGGACCAGCTGGTGTCCACGGTCGAGGAGCGGCTCCTAGAAACCACGCCACTGGACGTCCAGGGACGCCGCGATCTGCTGATCCTGTTGCGCATCCTGCCCGAGATCGAGCGCAACGGCGACCTGGCCGAACACGTGGCTCGTCGCGCCGCGCGCGGCCTCGGTAGCGAGATGAGCCCGCGCTCGCGTGGACTGATCGAACGAATGGGCGAAGTCGCCTCGACGATCTGGCGCGAAGCGACTGACATCATCATCGACGGAAAGAACGGATCGGCCGGTTTCATTGAAGACATCGACGACGAGCTGGACGATCTGCACGTCTCGCTCACCGCGGAGTTGACCTCGGGTTCGATGAGCGTGCCCGTCGCCGTGGAGGTGGCCCTCATTGCGCGGTTCTATGAGCGATTCGGCGACCACTGCGTGAACTTGGCGCGCCGACAAGTCGGCCGCGACGGGGCGGACTAGCGAAGTTCGAGGATCGCCTCGGCGATCTGAATTGCGTTGAGCGCGGCACCCTTACGCAAGTTGTCGCCGCTGACGAAGAGCGAGAGGCCGTGCGGCGAAGTCTCGGCGCGACGAATTCGCCCCACGTAGGTGGGGTCCTCACCGGTGACCAAGCGCGGACTCGGCATGGGGTGGACTACGACACCGCGCGCCTTGGCCAAGATCTCGGTCGCCCGTTCGGGGGTCATCTCGCGTTCGAAACTAAGGGTGAGCGCGAGTGAGTGACCGGTAAAGACGGGTACCCGCACGCAGGTCGCGCTCACTTTGAGGTTCGCAATCTCGAGAATCTTGCGGCTCTCGTCGCGCAGCTTCTGCTCCTCGTTGGTCTCAAGTGACCCATCGTCCACGATCGCACCTGCGATGGGCAGCACGTTGTGCGCGATGGTCGCGGGAAACTTGACGCCCTCGTCGATCGGGAACGCGCGCCCGTTGAAGGCGAGGATCCTGGGGTCGTGGTCCTGGTGCTTCTCGAACTGCTCGGCCAGTTCCTCGACGCCGTCGCGGCCCGACCCGCTGACCGCCTGATACGTGGACGCCACCACGGACTCCAGGCCCGCGGCCAGATGCAGGGGCTTCAGTACCGGCATCGCCACCATGGTCGTGCAGTTGGGGTTGGCCACAATCCCCTTGGGGATCGTGATGAGTGCGTGAGAGTTCACCTCGGGCACGACCAGGGGCACGTCGGGGTCCATGCGAAAGGCTGAGGAGTTGTCGATCACGATGGCGCCGGCTTCAGCCAGGCGAGGACTCAACACCCGCGACGACGTCGCCCCCGACGAGGACAGCGCAATGTCGATCCCCGCGAAGTCAGCCGTCGAGGCGTCCTCCACCATCACCGGTCGGCCCCGCCATTCGATCCTCGACCCCGCCGAGCGTGAAGACGCGAAGAAACGAATCTCGTCAGCCGGGAAGTCGCGTTCGATGAGTATCGAGCGCATCACGGTACCGACCTGACCGGTGGCTCCGACGATGGCGACCCGCATGGGAGAAGTTTAGGTCACTCGGCGTCGAGGCCGAACGCCGAGTGCAAGTGCCGTACGGCGTCGGCCACGTGGTCCGCGTGCAAGACACACGAGATGCGAATCGAACTGGTCGAGATCATCTCGATGTTGATCCCGTTGTTCGAGAGCGTCTCGAACATGAGAGCAGTCACCCCGGGGCTCGACTTCATTCCCGCGCCCACGACGGTGACCCGTCCAATCTGATCGTCACTCGTCAGGGTGGCCGCGCCGATCTCGTCCTTCACCATCTGACACGCGCCCATCGCCGCGTCGAGGTCGGTCTTGGCGACGGTGAAGGAGATGTCGGTGACGTTGTGCGCCGACGTGTTCTGCACGATCATGTCGATGTTGATGTTGTTGTCGGCCAACTCGCGAAAGAGCGTGGCCGCGACGCCGGGCCGGTCGGGGACACCGCCGACGGTGATCTTGGCCTCCGAGGTGTCGTCGGTGATGGCCGAAACGATGGCCTCTTCCATGGTGGGGTCCTCCTCAACGATCCACGTCCCTGGTTCCCAGGTGAAGCTCGAGCGCACGTGCAGGGGCACGTTGTAGCGACGCGCAAACTCCACCGAGCGCAACATCAACACCCGTCCGCCCGTGGCGGCGATCTCCAGCATCTCATCGAAGGAGACCTTGGCCAGTTGACGAGCCTTGGCGACGACCCGCGGGTCCGCGGAAAAGACCCCCGTCACGTCGGTGTAGATCTCACAGGCGTCCGCCTTGAGCGCGGCCGCCAAGGCGACGGCGGTGACGTCGGATCCCCCTCGCCCGAGCGTCGTGATGTCGCGTTCGGTGGACACGCCCTGAAATCCGGCCACCACGGGTACGAGCCCGTCGTCGAGCGCTTCGCGGATCCGATCCGGGCGCATCTCGAGAATCTTGGCGCGCCGGTGGCTGGTGTCGGTGATGATGCCCGCCTGGCTCCCGGTGAAGGAAGCCGACTGCACCCCTTCGGTGGCGAGCGCCATCGAGACGAGCGCCATGGAAATTCGTTCGCCCGACGTCAACAACATGTCCATCTCGCGCGCGGGATTATTGGGCGAGATCTGTTCGGCCAGCGAGATCAACTCGTCGGTGAACTGTCCCATCGCCGAGACCACGACCACGACCTCGTGACCGTCACGTCGGGTGCGGGCCACGTGAGCGGCGACCGCGCGAATGCGTTCGGCGTCGCCCACCGAGGTCCCGCCGTACTTCTGGACGATGAGCGACATGCACATCAAGGATAGTTGGGCTCCCGAGACGCTCTGGGGGCCCTACTAATGTCGAACCCATGGCAACTTCCAAGAGAGAGCGGCAGAAGGCGGCCCGGCGCGAGAAGCTCGAGCGTCAACAGCGCCACGAGAAGCGTCGCAAGGGCATTCGTCGCGGCGTCATTGTGGTCATCGCCGCGGCCATCGTGATCGGCATCGGGGCGGCCGTCTTTACGGGAAACAGCACAACGACCACCACCACGACGACGACGAGCACCACGACCACGACGCCACCCACGACCACCACCACGGTCGCGGTGCCCGCATCCTTCGCCCCCGTAACCGATCCCTCTCCCGCCGGCGTGTTCGGCAAGGCGCCAACGGTCACGGTTCCCACGGGCGCTGCACCCACGTCGATGGAGCTGGACAACCTGATCACCGGCAAGGGTGCAGTCGCCCGCCAGAATGACACCGTCGAACTGCAGTACGTGCTGGCGACCTACTCGACGCGCAAGGTAGTCCAGTCATCGTGGACGTCCTCTCCCTTTTCCACCTCGTTGACCGAGTCGGCGGTCATTCCAGGATTCTTTGAGGGTGTGGTGGGCATGCGCGTGGGTGGGCGACGCGAGCTCGTGATCCCCCCGTCACTGGGCTACGGCGACACGTCCCCGGGTACCGGTATCGCCAAGAACGACACGCTCGTGTTCGTCATCGACCTCCTGAAAGTGACGAAGTAACCATGACCACTGAGTTACCCAACCCCGACGGCTCGAGTCCGAAGCGTCAGAAGTTCGACGCGGTGCCCGAGCTATTCATCGACCCCGACAAGACCTACACCGCCACCATGGTGACGTCCAAGGGAACCTTAGAGATACTGCTCGACCCGCACGCCGCACCCCAAGCGGTCAACAGCTTCGTCTTTCTGGCGCGGTGGCACTACTTCGACGGCATCGTCTTTCACCGGATTATTCCAGGCTTCGTCCTGCAGGGTGGAGACCCGACGGGATCCGGCGCCGGTGGACCGGGGTATCGCTTTAACGACGAACTACCCAAGCCCGGTCGCTACGAACTCGGATCGCTCGCCATGGCCAACGCGGGACCACACACCAACGGTTCGCAGTTCTTCGTCATCTCGGGTCCCGACGGCGTTCGACTTCCCCCGCTCTATTCACTCTTTGGCAAAGTCGTCAAGGGTCTGGACGTCGTGAGTGTCATCAACGACATCGGCACTCCATCGGGCAAGCCTCGCGAGAACATCGTGATCGAGTCGGTGACCATCACCGAGAGCTAAAGCTCGACGGCCTTTTCCCCACACGTGGCGACCACGTCGCCGCTCACCCTTCGCCAGTTCGCACCATCGTGGTGGAGGACGCCGCTCGGCCCAAGGACCGCGAGAACGTCCGACTCGCCCAGCAGCGCGCGGGTGCGCGCGAGTTGCTCGTCGCTCTCCGGCCCCGTGATCACCAGTCCGGTTCGGTAACCCAGGCCGGCGGTGGGAGCGCCGCCTCGTGGGTCGATCATGGTCTCACCCAACACCGAGGCCGCTGGTCCCACCGCAATCAGCGTCTCGGCGTCGCGAATCGCCTCACCAATGGCCGTATCGAGCCAGACGCTCCTTGCGTGCAGCGCCGAGCCGTCCGAGAGCACCACCACGTCCGCGTCGGCCACCCGCTGGGCGAAAATCGCCTCGTTGCTGGAGGAGCGCTCAGTGAGCATGAGCGCCTCGACACGGGCATCGCGAGTCTCAAAGCGTGCGGCGAGTTCAATGGCGGCCTGGGTTGCCCCGATGAACGCGGCGGCGGTGGGAAGCAGAACAACCGTCGTCTCACTCGTGACCAACAGGTCCTCACGTGCTTCGAGCAACTCTGCGAGAGCGTCGAGCGAGCCCACTACCCACGTCGATTGCACCAGCGCAGTCTCTCACTGAGGTGCGCGCAGTGAGAAACGGTGCTGGTAGCTCAGCGGTGAGGGCGACGGTTTGCCAAGGGGCCGGCGTTGTACCAACGACCCGAGAAACGCCACGGGGAAGGCTTGGTGTTCTTCACGCGGCGCCGCTCTTCGACCAGCAACTCCTCAGCCGCAGCGATCAGCGCGGCCATCTCATCGGGCGGCAGCGAGGGTCGAGGAGCGAGGCCGTAGTTCATAGCGGCATGTTTCCGTGCTTGCGCTTCGGCAGATCCTCGCGCTTGCCTCGTAGGAGGTCAAGGGAACGAGCGAGAATCTGACGAGTCTCGGCGGGGTCGATCACGTCATCGATGAACCCACGCTCCGCGGCAATGTACGGCGTGGCGTAACGCTCTTGGTAGTCGTCGACCAGTTGAGCGCGCAGGGCCTCGGGGTCGTCGGCCGACGCCAGGTCGCGGCGGTACACGATGCCCACCGCCCCGGCCGCTCCCATCACGGCGATCTCGGCCGTGGGCCACGCGAGGGCGAGGTCCGCCCCGATGGACTTGGAGTTCATGACGATGTACGCCCCGCCGTAGGCCTTGCGCGTGATGACCGAGATGCGCGGCACGGTGGCCTCACAGAACGCGTAGAGCAGTTTGGCGCCGTGTCGGATGATCCCGCCGTACTCCTGGTCGACGCCGGGCATGAAACCGGGCACATCAACGAAGGTCACGATCGGCACGTTGAACGCGTCACAGGTCCGCACGAAGCGGGCGGCCTTTTCCGATGAGTCGATGTCGAGCACGCCCGCCAGAATCTGAGGCTGATTGGAGATGATGCCTACCGTGTAGCCGTCGATGCGCGCGAACCCGCAAGTGACTTGCTGGGCGTAGCTCGCCTGCACCTCCATGTAGTCACCGCCGTCCACCACCGAGGTGATGACCCTCTTCATGTCGTAGGGCTGATTCGGCGACTCGGGCAAAAGATCGCGCAAGTCCTCACAGAGCCGGTTCGGGTCGTCGCCGGTCAAGATGCGCGGCGGCTCTTCCATATTGTTGGCGGGCAGGAACGACAAGAGGTAGCGCACCTCGTCGAGCGCACTCTTCTCGTCGGGCATCACGAAACTGGCCACGCCCGACCTCGTCGCGTGCGTTTGAGCCCCACCCAACTCTTCGAGGGTCACCTCTTCGCCGGTCACGGCCTTCACGACGTCGGGCCCGGTGATGAACATGTGGCTCGAGTCCTTGACCATGACGATGAAGTCCGTAAGGGCCGGTGAGTACACCCCGCCGCCCGCGCAGGGCCCCAAGATGACCGAAATCTGAGGCACCACGCCCGAGGCGCGCACGTTGCGCCGAAAGATGCCGCCGAACGCGTTGAGGCTGGCCACGCCTTCTTGAATGCGCGCTCCCCCGCCGTCATTCAGACCGATGAGGGGTAGGCCCATCGTGCTGGCCAGATCCATCACCTTGTGAATCTTCTCGCCGTGCGTCTCACCCAGTGCGCCGCCGAAGACCGTGAAGTCCTGAGAGTAGACGCAGACCTTGCGACCGTCGATCTTGCCGAACCCGGTGATGACGCCGTCGGTGAAGGGTCGCGAGTTCTCGAGTCCCATGCCAGAGGCCGCGTGACGATTCAGCATGTCGAGTTCTTGGAACGAGTCTTCGTCGAGCAGGTACTCGAGTCGCTCACGCGCGGTCAGTCGACCCTTGGCGTGATGACGCTCAATCGCACTTTCTCCACCGGCGACTCGGGCTTCGGCCTTGAGGGCCTCAAGCTCTTTCAGGCGCTCGGCCATTGAGTGCTCCATATGGAATCAGGCTAGCCACGACAGTCGATGAGAGAAAGAAGTTTGTGGCCACTGCGACGCGGCGAAGCGCGATCATCGCGTCGCCACAAGCGTTACCGCAAAGTAAGAATTTTCTCTTACCCACAAGTAGAAAACGCCAACCAACGGGTAACTTCGATCGTCGTTGCGCAGCGCGCGCACGGATCACTCGGATGCGTCAGCGTGCGAAACGTCTAACGTCTTTTCGAATCTTCCAAGGAGTTCGCATGTCCAAGAGCGTCATCGTCACCGGGAGTCGAACGGCCATCACCAAGCTCGCCGGAGCCTTCGCCACCCTCAGCGCACACGACCTCGGTGGAGCCGCGATTCGCAGCGTGCTCGAGAAGTCCGGGGTGGATCCCGCCCGCATCGACGCCGTGTTGATGGGCCAGGTCATCCAAGCCGGACAGGGTCAGATCACCGCTCGTCAAGCCGCCGAGAAGGCGGGCATCCCACTGAGTGTGCACGCCACCACCATCAACAAGGTCTGCTTGTCGGGGCTCCAGACGATCTACCTGGCCGACCTGATGATCCGCGCTGGCGAAGCGGACATTGTCATCGCGGGCGGTATGGAGTCCATGACCAATGCGCCCTACCTGCTGCCCGGAGCCAGAGCGGGCTATCGCCTCGGCGATCACAAAGTGATCGACTCGATGATGCTCGACGGGCTCACCTGTTCCTTCGACCACTGCGCGATGGGACTGGCAACCGAGCGCTACAACCACGGGCGGATCTCGCGCGCTCGCCAAGACGAGTTTGCCGCCCGTAGCCACCAGCGCGCGGCCGCGGCCATCGCCGCGGGGCTCTTTGAGGAGGAGATCACCGCCGTGTCGGTGCCCCAACGCCAGGGCGATCCGATCGTCGTGTCGCGCGACGAGGGCGTGCGTGCCGATACCACGCTCGACGGTCTGAGCCACCTTCGCGCTGCCTTCGAGAGCGACGGCACGATCACGGCCGGCAACGCCTCACAGATCTCCGACGGCGGCGCCGCGGTCCTGGTCATGTCCGCTCAGCGTTGTGAGGAACTCGGTCTCTCGCCCCTGGGCGAACTCATTGGCTATGGCCAGGTCGCAGGACCCGACACCTCCCTACTCCTGCAGCCCTCGCACGCGATTCTTCAGGCGGCCCGAAGGGCCGACGTCGCCGTGAGCGATCTCGACCTCATCGAAATCAATGAGGCCTTCGCCGCGGTGGCGCTCGCCTCCATCGATGACTTGGACGTGAGCGAGGAGATCGTCAACGTCAACGGCGGCGCCATCGCGCTCGGACACCCCATCGGCATGTCGGGAACTCGACTCGCGCTGAGCGCGCTGCTCGAACTGCGTCGTCGTGGTGGTGGCATCGCGGCGGTCGGTCTGTGCGGCGGCGGTGGACAGGGCGACGCCGCGATCTTGCGCACCCTCTAGACCTCGGGCACGTATCGAGTGACGAAGCCGTAGGGCCCCGGTCCGATCGGCTCGTCGTCGCGTAGTTCGAGCACGTACGCGCCGGCCAGCGGGTACGCGTGGGAGAGCTCGAGCGGTAGGTCCTTGGCCAACATCACGAGCAGGTCGAGCACGGTCGGGTTGTGTCCCACCACCATGAGCGAGGTCGTGACCGGGTCGATCGCGGCCAAATCGATGAGGACATCTTCGGCGCTCACGTGGTGCAACCCGTTGTAGATCAGCGTGCTCTCGTGGTAGCCCGCCACGAAGGGTGTCCCCTCGAAGGCGTCACGAAAGGTCTCCTTGGTCCTCGCCGCCGAACTGACGAGGGCGGTGGTGGGACCGAAACGACCGAGTTCCTGGTCGTCGCTCGCCCAGATGCGCAACTGGCGACACTGGCGATGTCCTTTGCCATTGAGTTCGCGCGCGAAGTCCGAGCCGTCACTCGAGTTGCGTTCCGCTTTGGCGTGGCGGACGATGGAGAGAAAGCGCACGCCTACAGTCTGGCCCACACGTCGTGCGGCGCTGCGCCGCGCGAGTCGCTTAGTCGCTGAGGACTCGTCGACCGTCCAGAGCCCGACCCAAGGTCAGATCGTCCGCGAACTCCAGGTCGCCACCCACCGGCAGTCCGCTGGCGGGTTGGGACACGACCAGACCAGGCACCTGCAACAGGCGGGACAGATACATCGCCGTATGATCGCCCTCGACGTTGGAGTTGAAACAGAGAATGACTTCCTTCACCGGCCCGTGCAGCCGCTGCAGAAGCTCCTGAATCCTGAGTCGATCAGGTGTAATGCCCTCAAGCGGATTCAAGACACCGTGGAGCACGTGATAGGTCCCGTGAAAGGCGCCCGAGCGCTCCACCGCCGCCACGTCTGGTGGACTCTCGACGACACAGATCGTGGTCTGATCGCGGCGCGAATCCGCACAGATGGGACACAGTCCACCCGACTCCGCGATGTTGCAGCACCGCTCACAAAACGACAACTTGACCTTCATCTCCCTCAGCGACACCGCCAGTCGCTCGACGTCCTCGCGGGGTTGGCGCATCAGCCAAAAGGCAATGCGCTGGGCCGACTTCGGTCCGACGCCAGGAAACCGACCCAGTTCATCAACGACCGACTGCAGGGCGGGCGGGTAGCTCACGAGATCTCCTGGGCTCCGGGGAACATCTCAGTAATAAGGTGATCGGCCGCGGAGGTGACGACGACCGCAACGTCGTCGGCCTGAGGGGCGTAGTCGACGTCGTCGAGCGGCGTGAACTCTTCGGGTGCGCCTCGCTGGACCGTGCGAGAAGGTGCAGCGTCGGCCACGAGGGTGGGGTCCACCGTCCAGTGCAGGGTGAAAGACACCTTGAACTCGTGCTCCAGCGCGCTCTTGAGACCCTGGGAGATCATCTCGGTGTTCTGGCGCATCTCCTCACTCGGCACGGCGACGGTCAAGAGCAGTCCCTCGAGGGACTGCACGTGCGCCGCGCGTAGCAGCAACTGCGCGGCGCGAGAGGTTCGAGGCACGACACGTGAGGTGAAACGCTCTCGTACGTCGTCGAGAGACACCTGGATCGAATCGGTCGAGGGCGACTCCTCGACGTCGACCACGTCGTACGCAGGCGAACTCACCGGCGCGTCGGACATCGTGGGACTCTGCTCGGACCCAGTGAGGGATGGTGAAGGTGCGGAGGCAGTGACGGACGAGCCGATGGGTCGCAAGGCGGGTGTACTTGACGCAGGCGGCGGTGCGGGTCGAATCGAACCGCGCTCCAAACGAGTGAGGCGCTCCTCTAATGCTTCGAGGGAACTGTCGAGCTCGGGTTTGGTGAGACGCACCATCGCGACCTCGAGGGTCACCATCTTGTTGGGGGCACTCTTCATCTCTCGAATGGAACGCCCAACGGTTTCAAGAATTCGAACACTGCGAGCCAGTCCGAGTTGAACGCCCCACTGCGCTAAGCGATCTCGATCCCCGTCCACGGCGTCGGCGACTTCCGGGGCGACTTGGAGCAAGAAGGTCTGGCGTATTTCGCCCGCGAAGTTCTCGGCCAGCTGCTCGGGGTCCCAGCCCTCCTTGGCCAGGACCGACAACGCCTTCAGTGCTCCCGCAGCATCGCTATTGACCAGTGAGTCGAAGAGGGCATCAAACTCCGGTTGGCTATCGGCAATCGAACCCGTCGCGAGCAATTGGTCGAGCGCGCTCAGGGCGTCGCGAGCCGAGCCCTTGCCCAATCGGACCGCGGCCTCGATCGTGACGTCGTCCGCGCCGAGACCCGCGGCGCCCTGAACGTCGTTGAGCAAGGTCGCGAGGGTCTCGGCTCCGATCAGTCGAAACTCGAGGTGCTGGGTGCGCGAACGGATCGTGGGCAGAACCTTGTGGGGATCCGTGGTGGCGAGAACGAACACGACGTGCGGCGGGGGCTCTTCCAGGCTCTTGAGGAGCGCAGCCGACGCGGGCTTTGAGAGTTGGTGGACCTCATCAAAGATGTAGACCTTCCAGCGCCCCGGCGTGCCGTGCCAGGCACCCGAGGTGATCTCGCGGATGTCGTCGACGCCGTTGTTCGAAGCGGCGTCGAGCTCGATGACGTCAAGGGACGTTCCCTTGGAGATCGACACACAGCTGTCGCAGATACCGCACGCGTCGCCGTCGACGGGATTCTCACAGTTGAGCGATTTGGCGAGGATGCGCGCCGTGGTGGTCTTGCCCGTTCCGCGCGGTCCCGAAAAGAGGTACGCGTGAGAAACGCGGTCGTTTTTGACCGCGCCCTGCAGTGCGCGCACGACGTGATCTTGGCCCCGAAGTTCAGCAAATCGACCGGGGCGAAATCGCCGGTAGAGAGACGTGACTCCATCGAGTGAGGTGGGAGTCGCCTTCGCTTCAGCCATGCAGCGATGCTAACGGGAGGCTCTGTCGTTCCGAGGTCCAAAGCAGTGGCCAGGCGATCCGTGGCACCCAACACAGTTCGCTGAGAGCTGCTGGCTTCCACCCCTGACTCGGTTCACGAAAGGTCGTCGCACGGGACCCGACCACCGCTTTCAACCTCGGTTCTTCTAGGTTACCGGAGTCACACTGTGAGGCTCAGGTAGCCTTGCCAGCCGGTATTCATTTTGCGATGAATCACTCTGGAGGAGTGCGAGAGCGGCCGAATCGGCACGATTGGAAATCGTGTGAAGGGAAACCTTCCGTGGGTTCAAATCCCACCTCCTCCGCCATACGTCCGTGAACCCGATCACCGGACCACGCTTAGACGAGTTGGGCCTGTTCTGCTCGCAGCAGCGCTTCTTTCACGTCCAGCCCCCATCGATAGCCACCCAGCGATCCATCTTGACGAATCACGCGATGACACGGAATGATCAACGCCAGGTGATTGGCCCCACACGCTGATCCGACGGCGCGAACGGCGCGCGGCGCACCTATCTCGGCCGCCACTTGGGAGTAGGTGCGAGTCTCTCCGCTCGGGATGCGGCGCAGCGCTTCCCACACGCGGAGCTGAAAGGCCGTTCCGGCTACGTCGAGGGGCAGCTCGTGCGACACGTCCTCGCCCCGCACCGCGTGGGCCAGCGCGATCGCGACGTCGCCCAGTCCTTCGTCGTCGCGTTCAACCGTGGCCAGTGCGAACTCATCGGCGAGTTCCTTCTCCAGCCTCTCCTCGTCGTCCCCAACCCGTACCGAGCACACGCCCCGCATCGAACGCGCCGCGAGGACAACGCCCAGCGGTGTGGCGAGCGTGGTGTAGCGAATCAGTGCCCCGCGACCTCCGTCGCGATAGCGCGCCGGCGTCATTCCCAATCGCGCGGCTCCTTCATAGAACGTACTCACCGACTTATAGCCCGCATCAAAGACGGCGTCTGTCACCGACGTACTCGCGCGCAGAGTCTCACGAGCGTGCATCGCGCGACACTCGCGCGCGTACGTTGCCAGTGACACGCCAATCACCCGGCGAAAACTGCGGCGAAGATGGCCCTCGCTGAATCCCACGTGCGAGGCCACGTCGGCGACACTGACGTCGCCGTGCGCTCGTTCGATCTCCCGACAGGCTGCAATCACCGCACGGGTCATTGGGTTAGCGTCCGCGTCCGCGTCAGGTGTGCAACGTGCGCACGATCGATAACCCGCACGTCGTGCCTCGGCGCCGCTGGTGAAGTACTCAACGTTTCGGCGAACGGGACGTCGCGAGCGACAACTGGGCCGACAGTAGACACCGGTGGTTCGCACGGCGTAGACGAAAGATCCCGCCAGGTCGGCGTTTCGCGACTCCACCGCGTTCCAGCGCACATCATCGAGTTCTGACATACACCGCACACTAGAGACGCGTGCGTAGCACGGCTTCCGAAATTTGGACATCTAATTCTTCACACGATTCGAAAAGTGTTTCGCGTTGGTAGCGGAGTTGGCCCGCCACTCACGCGCTGACGTCGCGCCGTTTTTACCTCGCACCTTTAGCATGGACATATATGACTCGACTGCTCTCCCTAGCCTCGGCCCGAGACATAACTCGGGCCTTCCACTCTGATTCTGACGACACCGACACCTCGAGCGTTTTCAACCCCTTGACAAGTGAGGCCCATTCTCACCTGATTCCCAGGACCCCGTTGGAGGAGTGGCATTCGTTAGAGTTTCGAATCCTCGCGCCTCCTTCGAACGAAGGCGAGTCGCACTCAACACGCTGACGAGGACATCGTCATGTGGTTGTCATGACCCAGATGTAAGCACCGCGTGCCGGTGCACAAACCTAAGGTATGAACATCGCAACTAGTCCCCGTCGTCGGGTGGCCCTTCGGGCGGCAGCCATTCTTTTGAGCGTGCTCGCTCTTAGTACGACCGCACTCACTACGTCCGCCTCCGCAGCGGCATCCTCTAACGCGCAGCGTCAGAACGTCGCCGAGCGTGACACGGTGACGCTCCTCGGGTCCGCTCCCCTTCCCCCGGGATCACAACAGATCACGGCCAAAGTTGCCGAGTCGACGAAGCCTTTCAGCGGAGCGAAGTCGATCTCGTATCCGGGCAACGAAGTGGGTTCGACCCGCTTTTACATGGCCCCCGCCGCCCAGTCATCTCTCGCGTGGTTGAAGACTCAGAAACTCGACGGACATGCCGCTACCAGCACGGGCTCCTCAGGCGCCACGAGCACGCAGATCTACCAACTCCCCAACTCCTCGTTTCTCCTAGAGCCCGAGGTTCTCTACGTGGCGCTGATCAAGTCCAACGGAACGTTGGAGTTCAGCGTCACCGCCACGGTTTGGTGGCGCTCGCCAAAGACAGCGGGAGCTATCGTCGCGCCGGGAGCGGCGAAGCTGACGGTCAAACTCAACCGAGGTCTGAACGATAAGAAGCACCGCTACGAGAGCGTCTCGACGGCCAAGTCCTCGCTCATCGCACCGCTGATCAAGCACATCGATGTTCTGGGAGTGGCCAGTCCTCTGCCCCGGTCATGTCCGAACGACGTGGGATCGTCTCTGACGATGAGGTTCTATCGCGCCAACGCAAGGAAGCCCTACGCCGTGGTAACTGCCGATCCCAGCGGCTGTGGCACGGTCACGGTGAGTCAGTACAACACCAACCACCAGATCACCTCGTCAACGGACCTCACCGGCGGACGCCAGCTCTCGTCGTTCGTGGCCGCTCAGTTCGGCCTCAGCGATATCAGCCCCAGGTAGCCGTCGCGGGCCGTCAGCCCGGCGTTCACCAGATCTTTCCCACCTTCTCATGATCGCCTTACCTGGCCGCCGTAGCATGACCACGAGTCGGAAGGAGAACCATGCGTACACCAGTTTCGACCAGCGATCTCTTTGACCTCTATGAAGCGAAGGGGCGCGAACCCTACGGAGAATCGATCACCCAGATCGAGCACGCGCTGCAGTGCGCGGCTCTCGCGCGAGACGAACACGCCAGCGACTCACTGATCGTCGCCGCCCTCTTCCACGACGTCGGACACCTGGTCGTTGGTGTGCAGAACGAACCGGACTTTGCGATGGACGAGGTCGATGACGACCACGAGCGGGTCGGAGCGCGCGTCCTCGCCCCGCTCTTTGGCCCGGCGGTGGCCCAACCGGTGTCGCTGCACGTGACCGCCAAACGCTGGCGCTGCACCCGCGAGCCCGCCTACTACGAGCGACTCTCCGAGGCGTCCAAACTATCGCTCAAGGCCCAGGGCGGTCTGTTGAGCGACGAGGAGTGCCTGCGCTTCGAGGAGCACCCGGGCTTTCCCGACGCGCTCGCGCTGCGCACCTGGGACGACGAGGGCAAGATCGTCGGCCTGGAGGTGGGAACGCTCGACGACTATGTCGGTATCGTCAATTCGTTGGCTGCGGCGTGGTCACGAGGACGTCACGAGCAGTAACACTGACGTCCACTCGCGTTCCCAGCACCAGATCGTCCGCCTGCGAGCTGCGCACGTCCACGCGCACCGTCGAGCCACCCAGACCCACACCGACTCGCGTGAGCGCGCCCAGGAAATTGCGGTGGTTCACAATCCCCAGACCGTTCGGGTTGGGCTGCACGTCGAGGTCCTCGGGGCGAAGCAGTGCCTCCAACTCCCCGGCGGGCACCAGTGTGAGGTCGCCGCGGATCGGAACGTCACGCCCCAGTACTTCTACATGATCGCCGTGACGAATGGCCGGGACACGGCTGGAGACGCCCACGAACTGACCCACGAAGGGCGTGGCGGGTTGGGAGTACAGCACGGCCGGTGTGTCCACCTGCTCGAGGTGACCGCGCGACATGACGCACACCCGGTCCGCCATCGACATCGCTTCTTCTTGGTCGTGCGTGACGAACACCGTCGTGATCGCGAGACGCTGCTGGATGGCGCGAATCTGATCGCGCAACTCAGCGCGCACCTTCGCGTCCAACGCCGAGAGCGGTTCGTCGAGCAGGAGCACCCTGGGTTCGATGGCGAGCGCTCGCGCGAGAGCCACTCGCTGCTGCTGACCGCCGGAGAGTTGGTGGGGATACTTCGTCACGTGCTCGGCCAGGCCCACCAGGTCCAGGAGTTCGGTGGCGCGAGCGCGACGTTGAGCCGAGCGCTGGTGGCGAAGTTGCAGCCCGAAGGCGACGTTGTCGCGCGCGTCCATATTCGGAAACAAGGAGTAGCTCTGAAACACCATGCCCATATTGCGGCGTTGCGCGGGGACCGTCGAAACGTCCCTGTCGTCGACGAGTATCCGACCTATGTCGGGACGCTCGAAGCCGGCGAGTACGCGCAGCGCGGTCGTCTTCCCACACCCCGACGGACCCAGCAACGCGACCAGTTCACCGGGCGCAATGGCCAAGCCGAATCGGTCAAGGGCGGTCGTGGTGCCGAAGCGGCGCGTGAGATTCTCAAAAACGACGGGCGCGCCGACGCTCGGAACGAGCCCCGGCGCCGCGCTCTGTGATTCGTCGATCGTTACCGCCATTAGTTCCTCCTGGAGTTTCTTCGAGACTCTGATCGATCCAGCGAGACAATCAGAATAAGCACCAGGGCCGTCGCCAGCAAGGCGATCATCGCGACCAAAGTGTTGATCCGAGGGTTGTCTGTCGGGGCGAGGTAAATCCAGACCGGCACCGTCTGCCAGTTGTCAACGTTGGCGATCGTGAACTCACCAAAAACCAGGGCGAGGGTCAACACCGACGCCGACATCAGCGCCGCGCGCAGGTTAGGCACCAGCACGCGCCAAATGGTCATGAGCCAACTCGAGCCGAGTGACCGTGACGCTTCGACCAACGTCTTCAGGTCGAGGGCGCCGAGCCCCGAGTCGAGAGAGCGGTACACGTAGGGCATCGCCAAGATGACGTAGACAATGGCGAGCAGATACTGCGAATTCCTCAGCCACTCCGGCGCGGACTCCAAGACGCCCACCGAGTAGGCGATGGGCGGAATGATGATCGGAAGAATGGTGATGACTTCCATAACCCGTCGAAATCGGGGCATCCGCAGGTGCACGTAGATCACGGTCGGCACCATCAGTGCCATGACCACGACCATCGTGATGACCGCGAGTTGCGTTGAGAGCCACAGCGCGGAGACGAAGCCGGGCGCTGAGGCGATCTGGCTCAGCGGGGTCAGCGAGAATCCGCCAGTAGGCCGCTGCAGTGAGTACTCCATTCCCGCGTAGAACGGAATGACGAAGTAGGCCGCTGCGATGATCAGTATGGTGCCCCGTCCCCAACGAAGCCGAAAGCGACGCTTGTTAAGGGGCGCGTCAGCCTCGTAGGGTTGATCGAACCGGCAGGGATCGCCCAGGTCAGCGCCCAATTCTAGAGAAGCCATCGAGACGTCCTTCGTCGCAAGAACACGTAAAAGAGGACTGAGACAAGCAGGATGACGATCATGGCGAAGGCCAGCGCATAGGCGATGTTCTGCTCGCCCGCGACGACGTTACCCTGCAGGATCGCCCCGATCTGGATGGGCGTAATCGCGATTGTCCCCGCGGTCAGGGCCTCGGCCGTGGCGTAGGCCGAAAACCCGCTGCCGAACAGCAAGAACATGCTGCCCAGAATCGCGGGGGTGAGAACCGGAACGCCGACGTGGCGCCAGAAACGCCACCGAGAGGCGCCGAGGTTCTCGGCTGCCTCGCGCCACGCCGGGCGCAGCCCGGCGAAGGCGGGGGTGATGACGAGCACCATCAGGGGAATCTGAAAGTACATGTAGACGAACGCCACGCCCCAGAATTTGTAGAGGCTCCAACCGTGATTCCAGGGGTCGAGCCCGATGGCCGCCAACCACTTCGTGACCACCCCGCCCACCGCGGCGAAGGAGGCGATGAACATGAAGGCCAAGTTGACCCCACCGAACTGAGCGAGGACGCCAGAGGTGGCCGCGACGATTCGCTTGAACGCCGGGTGCTCCGACGTAGAGATCGCGTAGGCAATGATCGTTCCCAGCACGCCGGGAATGACGGCGGTGACGACCGCCAGCTTCAGACTGTTTTCGAATCCCGCTCGGTACTCACCCGAGAGGATCGTATGAACGTTCGACCAGGTGAAACTACCGGCGTTCGAGCGAAAGGCAAAGGCGACGATGGTCCCGGTGGGAACGCCCAGCACCAAGATGACGTACACCAAGAACGGAAACACGGGTGCACCGGTCCGAATCTTTCGAACCAGTGCACCCATGCCCCCTGACCTTCTCTTCGTCTCCTGACCCACGTCGCCTGAAGGCGGCGTACCCGAGTCAAGGTCAGTGAGAACGGTCATTTCGCGTGATACTAGCTATCAGCTTCCACCGACTGCGGAGGCCCAGTTCGAGTCCACCGTGGCACCGGCGGCCGTGACCTGAGCTTCCGTGGGCAACGTGAGCCCACCGGACGGAGCAGCGGGCAGTGCCGCGAGCCACGTCTTGTTGACCGTGCCGTTCGCGGTCATCGCCGCCAACTCAATCGGACGAGCGTAGCCCTGCAGGAACAGGTTCTGACCGGTCGCCGAGTACAGGTACTCCTCCCAGAGGCGAGCCGCCGCGGGGTCGGGAGCATTCTTGTTGATCGCCTGGGTGTAGTACGCCGCAATGGTGCCGTCGCTCGGAATCACTGACTTCCAACCGGGGACGCTCGCCGCGACACCGTTCTGGAGGTAGTCCCACCAGACGAGGATCGGCGTAGTACCGGCCACGGCCGTTGCCTCGGTGCCGCCGGGGACGAAGTTGCCGTCCTTGTTCAGCGTGGCGAAGAAGGTAATACCGGGTTGGATGTTGGAGAACGAACCGCCATTAGCGATCGCCGCTGCCCACACCGCGTAGAACGCGGCCGAAGCCGAGGTCGGGTCGTTGTTGATGGCGACTTCGTTCTTGTACATCGGGTTGGTCAACTGCGCGAACGACGTCGGGCAGGTGGTGACGATCTTGGTGTCACAACCAATCGCGACGTACCCGCCGTAGTCGTCGTACCAACGCCCACTGGCGTCCTTGGCCGAGCTGGGAATCTGCGACCAGTTCGCCACCTTGTAGGGCGCCCATAGCTGCTCGTTGCTGGTGGCGTAGTTGGTTCCCACGTCCACGACGTCGGGATCGTCCGCGCGACCCTTTTGGGTGTTGATGGCGGTGATCTCCTGGGCGCTCGAGCCGTTGGGGTTCTGGTCGTTGATCTTGATGCCGTACTTCTTCGTGAAGTCCTTCATGATGGCGCCGTAGTTGGCCCAACCAGAAAGAGGAATTGTGATCACGTTGACGTGACCCTCTTTCTTCGCGGCCTTGATGAGGGCAGCCATGCCGCCACCGGCCTTTGCTGAGGTCACCGTCGACCAATTAACTGTTTTGCTAGCCGCGTTCGCACCACCGGCCAGTGCGACGGTCGTAAGCGCCGTCCCTACTAGTCCGGCCGCGACGGCGACCTTCAGTTTGTTTGATAACACGAGAAATGCCTCCTAAAAATGAGCACCTCGGTGGTGGCTCGCCAGAACAGTAAGAGTTGCGAGTAAGCGCAATGTGACGTTGCTTCACACTTCGCGTGCGCACGCGTGGAACTTATTGGGATCGTTGTGTGACGCCTATGCGACAAAACTGTCAATACGAAGCAAGTCGGCGACCGAGTCGAGAACGGCGTGCGCCCCGTTGTCGAAGAGCCGCGCGGCGTCGTCGGTGCCGGTGAGCACGCCAATGCACTCGCCCGCGCCCGCGCGCTGGCCCGCTTGCATGTCCGAAGCGGTGTCGCCCACCACCGCGACGTTCGCCATCGCGGTCACCCGCGCCCGCAACGCACACACCAACAACATGTCCGGAGCCGGGCGGCCTCGCCCCGCGTCCGCCGGTGAGACCCGTATGGGCACGAGATCGGCCCACCCCAGGATGTCAATCAACACCTCGCGCGTGCCGGGCGAGAAGCCGGTGGTGAGCGCCACGCCCACGCCCCGGCGCTTCAGCTCCTCGATGGTCGCCCTCGCGCCGGGAACTTCACTCACGCCCACTTCGGACGCGCCCTCGAGGAAGTGTCGCTCGAAGGCGTCGTTGGCCAACCCGGCTCGCTCGGCGAAGAGCTCACTGAACACCTCGATCTTGGACTGGCCCATCGTCTCGATGACGTAGGCCTCCGCCGAGGCGGCGTCCTCGCCGGTCACGCCGAGTTCGTCGATGGTGCGCCGAAAGGCCGCCAGCACGAGCCCCTGGTCGTTGATCGTGGTACCGGCCATGTCCAAACAGATCAGTTCGATGCTCACGAAAAACTCTCCTCCGCAATCGCCGGGGCCAGGGTCATCCCTCGCCCGCCCGCCCCCGTGATGGCGGTGACGCCGCGCGCAAGGTCGCGCCGGTAGTACAACTGGTCGCTGTCCGCACCCAACTGGTGATACACCCCACTCCAGCGTCGTTCGATCGCCGGCAGGTCGTCGCCGATCAGCCCGCGCGCGGCAGCCACCACCAGTTCCATCGGGGCGTCGTCGGTCTCGAAGAGCCCCGGCGCGTCGGGCTCGTGCGTGTCGCCGATCGTGAGACCCCCGTGGAGACGCTGCTGGCACAGCAACTGGATCGCGTAGCGCGCAGCCAGTGGATCCTGGGGTCCGAGTAGCTCACTCGCGTCATCACGAAACCCCGGGTAGTAGCGAAAGGAGTCGCCGTCGGCGACCGACGTGGTCAACTCTCGGCCCAGGGGTCGGGTCTCAGCCATGTTGAGACGAACGCGGCGCAAGGGCTCAGTCTCAAAGAGTTCGGCACCGAAGCCACTGAGGTTCGCGCCCAAACAGATCCACACCTGATCGGCGCCGTGTCGGGCTCCCTGGTGGTCGACGACTTCATTGTCGGCTAGTCCGACCATGTCGCGACCAGACAGATAGTCGTAGCGGCCCGTCGCCGCCATCGCATCGCGCAGTGCGCCGAGCGCCGCTCGGGACTCCACCGCGGCATCGCGCCCGCACCACAGGCCCGCCTCGAACTTTCCTTCCAACGCCGGATTGCGCGCGAGGACCTCGCCGCGACTGAGCAGAGCGAACTCGCGCAGATCGGCGTCCTCGCGCGCCAGGGCGCGTTCGGCGACCTGCATCTCGCTCTCTGCGTTCAACAGGGTCAGGGACCCATTCGCGCGAAAACCCACTCCCCGCACCGCCTCAGCGACCTGCTCCCAGAGTTCGCGCGAGCGCAGGGCCAGACTCACTTCGTCGCCCGCCGCGCGCCCACTCACCCAGATCAACCCGAAATTGCGCACCGTCGCCCCGTGGGGCAGAGCATCACGTTCGAGGTGCACGACCGTGGCGCCACGCGCCAACGCGAAGAAAGCGTGCATGGTGCCGAGAATGCCCGCGCCCACGACCACCGTGCGCTGACCCGACAGCGACTCATCGTCCTCGATTGGCATGGTGGTCAACCTAAGCGCACCAGTTTGCGCGCGGGTGACCGATCAGTGTCCTACTCGAAACGGCGGGCGACAAAGAAGTCGCGCAGCAGCGCAGCCGACTCGTCCGCTAGTACGTCGTAGGTGAGAGACACTTCGTGCAAGAGGCGCGGATCGCTCAGCACGTTGTAGCGCGAGCCGGCCGCTCCAGCCTTTTCGTCCAGCGCGCCGATCACGAGGCGTTCGACGCGCGCATTCAGCACAGCCCCGGCACACATCACACAGGGCTCTAAGGTCACGTAGACGCTGGCGTCGCTCAGGCGCCACCGGCCGCTCTCGCTCGACGCTTCGCGTAACGCGATCATCTCGGCGTGGGCCGTCGGATCCCCGTCGATTTCACGCCGGTTCTCGCCGCGACCCACCACCAGGCCGTTGACCACGACCACGCACCCCACCGGAACATCGTCGTGGGCAGCGGCGAGTGCAGCCAACTCCAGGGCGTGGCGCATGAAGCGCTCATCGTCAACCATTGCGCGACAGCGTAGGACACAACCGTTGCCCCAAGTTCCTGCAAAGAGGGCCACGGTAGACTCCTCAACGGAGGGGTGCGAGAGCGGCCGAATCGGGCAGTCTCGAAAACTGCTGTGTCTACGGGCACCGTGGGTTCAAATCCCACCTCCTCCGCCAGGCAAAGACGGGTGACGACGTCACCCGTCTTTTCCATTTCTTCGCAACGGCGAGGCCAGTACGCTGGATTTGCCGCATCACCGTTAGGAGATCCCATGGTTTCGTCACTCGACACGCACGTCGGCACCGAGCGCAAAGTCATCACCGACCTGCCCGGCCCGAAGTCCCAGGCTCTGCACGCCCGGCGCAAGGCGGTCGTGAGTTCGGGCTTATCGGTGGGATTTCCGGTCTACATCGACCGCGCCGAAGGGGCGATCGTCGTGGACGTCGACGGCAACCAACTCCTCGACCTGGGTTCGGGTATTGCGGTCACCGGCATTGGGCACGCCGTACCCGCTCTAGTGGAAGCGGTGAGCGAACAAGTCGCGCGCTTCACGCACACCTGCTTCATGGTGAACCCCTACGAGAGCTACGTCGAGGTGTGCGAGGCATTGAGCGATCTCACGCCGGGCACGTTCGCCAAGACGTCCGCGTTGTTCAACTCCGGCGCCGAGGCGATCGAGAACGCGGTCAAGATTGCCCGCCTAGCGACCGGCAAGCCCGCCATCATCGTCTTCGAGCACGCGTACCACGGACGTACCAATCTCACGATGGCCCTCACGGCCAAGAACATGCCCTACAAGGACCGCTTCGGACCCTTCGCGCCCGAGGTCTATCGCGTACCAATGAGTTACCCCTTTCGCGACGGCCTCAGTGGTCCCGACGCGGCGGCGCGCGCTATCAAGATCATCGAGTCCGAGATCGGCGTGCACAACGTGGCCGCGGTGCTGATCGAGCCTATTCAGGGTGAGGGCGGCTTCGTTGTCCCGGCCGACGGGTTTCTCCTGGCACTCTCGGCCTGGACGAGCGCCAACGGTGTGGTCTTCATCGCCGACGAGATCCAAAGCGGCTTTGCGCGCACCGGTCAGTGGTTCGCCGTCAACCACGAGGGCGTGGTGCCCGACCTCATCACGACAGCCAAGGGCTTAGCGGGCGGGATGCCGCTCGCGGGCGTCACGGGACGCGCCGAGCTAATGAACGCGGTCCACGAAGGAGGATTGGGCGGAACCTACGGCGGAAACCCGGTTGCCGCGGCGGCGTCGCTCGCGACCATTCAGACCATCAAGGACTGGAACTTGCTCGAGCGCGCCAAGTCCATCGGCCTGACGATGCGCACCACGCTGGAGCACTTGGCCAGGGACGTGTCGATCATCGGCGAGGTGCGCGGTCGCGGCGCCATGCAGGCCATCGAACTCGTGGAGCCCGGCACCAAGACGCCCAACGCGACGGCCGCCAAAGCCATTCTCGCCTTCTGCCAACAGCAGGGTGTCATCGCTCTGCTCTGCGGTACTGACGGCAACGTCCTGCGCCTGCTTCCTCCGCTCATCATCAGCGACGAACAGCTCGCTGACGGCCTGGCGGTGGTGAGCGCGGGAGTGCGCTCAGTTCAGTAGTTCACTCGTTCGTCGCCTCGCGACAGATTCGACAGGGAGTACATGAGAAGTGCCGTGAGTCGCGCTCGCCGTGGGTGGAGCTTCGTCCTCGTTCTGGGCGTCGGTGCCCTGGTGTTAGCGAGTTGCGGCACTCCCACTCCCAAGACCGCCAGCACCCTCCACCTGAGCGGAACTCCGGCCCTCAGTTTCGCCACGCCCCTCACGAGTGTGGCGTGCACCCGCAACGACGTGTGCGTCGCCATCGGATCGTCCGCCACGGGATCAGGACCCACCTCGGTGGTCGAGTTCGCCACGCCGCACGGTCACTGGTTCAACGTCACCCTGCCGTCGTCATCCTCGATCCTGCTCACCTCAGTCAGTTGCACGGGATCTCAGTGCCTGCTCGTCGGTTCGAGCCCCGGCAGCGATGTGCTCTGGCTGTTTGATAGCCACACCCATGCGTTAAGCATCCTGGTTCCCCCCACCGGAGGGATCGGTGCAAGCGCGGTCACGTGCAACCAAGTGGTCTGTGGACTCATTGACACCGGAACTAACGGCGTCCCGCGGTTTCTCACGAGCACGGATGCGGGGTCGACGTGGTCGAATTCCGATCCTCTTCACTTTGCCAAGAGCGACGTGATTAGCGACTTCACGTGCGCCACGCCCTCGTCGTGCGCCCTGGGCCTGGTGACCCTCTCGCACCAGTTCTCCCTCTACGTGACGAGCGACGCGGGAGCGAGTTGGCAGTACCAGTCGGTGCCGAGTTCCTGGACCACCATGACCTCACTCTCGTGTAACGGTGAGAAGTGTGACGCTCTGGCTAGTACGGCGAGTAACTCTCTCCTCGTGGACTCGAAAAATTTCGCGACGACCTGGACGACCACCAAGCTGGCCTACTCGGCCAGTGCGGCCGCGTGCCCGCAACTGAGGCAATGCGTGGTCGTTGGTCAGCAAACAGACAACGCGCGGCTAACCACGATGCAGCGATCCACGTCGTCGAAGGTCAAGTTGAAGTACGTCCCCTCTCCCTTGCTCGACGTGGCCTGCGGTGCCAAGGTCTGTGCGGCCATCGCAATCACGACGTTGCTCAGTTTTCCTTTCGAATCCTCCCGGTGAGGGCCTGTTCACGGCAGCCCTGTGCGAGGCTACGAACGTGAGCGCACCCTCGACCGATGCCGTTCCCCCCGGTTGGTACCCCGATCCGGGCGGCAATCGCCAGTGGCGGGTGTGGACCGGCACGAACTGGTCGGACCTCACTCGCCCGTACGGTGAACCGGTCGCGCCGCGTCCCACCCCGCCGCTCTCACTCATGCTCGCCCTCCGTCGGGTTCAGAACCTCGGCATTCTGGGCGTGGTCGGTGGACTAGGTCTGCTCGTGAGCGTGCTGGCGCACTGGCCGGGATCAGCGCACCCCGAGACCCAGTGGTTCGCGGACATCGCGAGCAATATCGCCGTGGCGCTCTTAGCGGTGGGAGCAACCACCTGCGCCTTTGGGGTCCGCGAGCTCGAGGGCCGATGGTCGCTCGCGGCGGTGGTGCCGGGGCTCAATCTCTTCTACGCGAGCGCCTTGGTGAACCGACGCCTCGGGTTACGTCCCAACTGGCGCATCGTCTCGGAAGTGGTCCTGCTGGTCGCGTTCGTTCTCGCCGCGCGCCAAGATCTCTGGTTCGCCATCGCTCCGGCCATCGTCGCCTACCTTGAACTCACCTGGTTCAGCGCGCTCATCGATCGACTGGGCGTCGGCGCACGGACCAACTCTCGGCCCGCCGCCTAGCGCTACGCCAGTGCGTCGCGCAGCCGCGTCGCGACACCCGTCCAGCCCTTATAGGCCTGCACCTCACGAGGCGCCGTCTCCAGGGCGTGCACCAGTGCCGACGCAAAGGTGTCGTCGCGAGCGCACAACTCGGCGGCCGAGGTGACATATGTACGGATGGTAAAGACGACCGCGCGGGTACGCGGCAGGCACCGCAAGGTCTGGCGTTCCACTCGGAAATACCACTGCGCAAGCTCGCCCTCGGGTGCTCGACGCGCGCTCGCGGGCTGAAAGAGATCCGGAGTATCCAACAGCGTCCAGTTCAGGCGCCAAAAGGAGCGATCCGACTTCAGACGATCGAAGAAAAGAGTTGTCGGTCGCGCGAGTTGATCGTCGTACCCGGGCACCGGGCCGTGGATGTCATCGAGCGTGGTGTTGATCTTGGTCGCCAAGTCCCAACGCGAAGGAAAACAGACGCACGCGGCGCGCAGGCGCCAGGTGTCGTCGCGCACCAGCACGCACAGGTCCTCTTGGACCAATCGACTCGCGGCCACAATCGGATGGTCCGCGTCGCGCTCGGTGTTGGCGAGGGCAGGATAAAAGGTACGCAGGTTCGATTGAATTTCCGCGAGCAGTTCCTCGCTCCCCTCGTCGCCACGTGGGTTCGTCGCCACCACTACGCGGTAGGAGCTCTTGAGCAGTTGATCCTTGAGCGCCAGTTCCGCGTCACGGTGTTCGTCAACCTCGAGCCACTGCTTGAGATCTAGGGGTCGCAGACCCATCGCCAGGCGCCAGCCCTTCGGGTCAAGGGGCACATAGGGAAAGGCGGACGACACTCAGCTCCCGCGCTTGCGCCGCACGACGAGCAGGTAGAACAACAGGGCCGCCAGTGGCACCACGATGACAATGATGCGCCCTTCGGGCAGAACGGCGCCGCGATGGACATCGGTACTCGCTACCAGCGCGCCCGACCACTTTGCGATGATCTCCACGCACCCAATCTCCCACGCCGAGAATGGGGCGAATCATTGCGCTGCGCGGTCCCACTGGGAATTCTCGGTATTCCTTAGGTACGATGGCTCAATGCCACGCAGCCAGCGGACTCGCAGTGCGCGAGCGATCGCCAATGACGCGGCAATCCTCGACGCGGCCATCGGTGAGGTGCTGCGCGTCGGTGTCGACCACGTGTCGCTGCGTGACGTGGGACACCGTGCCGGGCTCACCCACGGCGCCACCTACGCCCGCTACGAGGACGTCGATGAACTGCTGGTCGATCTGTGGAACTCCGAACTCGTGCACCGGGCCACCTCGACCTTCGATCTCTGCATGGCCGCCGCCCAGTCCCCCAGCGTCGCCAGCGTCAACGCCCTCTTCGACGTCATCCGCAACGCGACGCCGGCTGACGTCGCGAGCGTTCACCTCCTGCTCACCGCGCGGCGCATCCCCACGTTGAACGAGGAGGTCGAACCCTTCGTCCTCACCCGCCTCGCCATCGACCCCGATGCCGGGGCCAGAGCCAACGCCATGTTTGCGCGCGGGCTCACTCTGTTCGCCATGACGATGATGCAGATCTTCGCGGTCTCACAGTTTGGATGGGACCGCAACTTCCAAGAGGCGCTCGAGCGGATGGTGGTGGACACCCTGCTCGTCGACCCCGACGAGGTGAAGCCGGTCGAGTTACACGACAGCGACGAGCGCATCGTGCTCATGCCCAGCGATGACCTCAAGGCGCAGCTCGCCTACGCCACGTTCGGTGTCGTGGGCAAGAGCGGCTACACGCGCGCCACGATCTCGCGGATCGCGCGTCGAGCGAACTGTTCGCCGGGCGCGATCTACAAGCTGTACCCCTCCAAGGAAGACCTGGTCATCGCCGCTTTCCACGACCTCATGCGCGCGCGCTGGATGAAGATCTCGAACTTCGTCGATCTCCTCGACGAGGGCGCGCTGGCCCAGTTGCTCCACAACTCCGCCAGTGTCAATAACTCGGTGCGACAGAACTTCACGCTGGAGATCAGCCTGGCGGGTGCGCACAGCGACAAGCTGCGCGCCGCGATCCTGGGTCAGATCGGCGAGCTTGAGGGGATCGTGCCGCTACTCTCCAACGCCGACGAGAGTCAAAAGACGGGCCTGCGCTACGTCGTGCGCTCGGTGATCTTCCTCACGGTGGGAGTCAACTTTCTCTCGACGGTGACCGACGTGACGCGTCGCGTCGACTTCAACCAGTTCACCGAACCCTTCCGTCGCGCCCTGCTGCGCGACGCAGTGCCGTCCTGGCCCGAGTTGTGCCAGCAGATCCTTGAGACCGTGCGCCGCGATAGTTAGTTGGTTGCGCTCGACGGAGCCCCACCCAGTTTTGCCAGCTGCTCCACGATCTGGGTGATCGCCTCGTCCTGGGCTAGCAGGTGCTTTTGGATCTCGTCGGCCTCGTGGAGCACCGCCTCGGCGTCCTTGTAGGTGTCTTCGGCGCGCCGATCCGAGGCCGCCGCCTGGATGTTCTGTCCCACGATGATGATCGGCAGCAGGACGAGCTGCAAGAAACTGCTCGAGAGCCAGACGACTACAAAGTAGGTGCCCTGCTTGATCGCATCGGGCAGCGCCACCAGCGCAATGAGCGTAAAGAGGTAGGCGCACCACATCGTGCCCACCACCAGCGTCACGCGCAGGCCGACGCGCGCGTTCAGCTTCGCGAAGAAGCCGCCCGAACGGGGCTCTCGCAGATCGTTGACCCTGAAGGGGTGGTGCAAGCGAGCAAGTTCATTGGCGCGTGGGTGACGGATGTACTCGTAGATTTTTGACATAGCCGGATTCTCACATCGATGTGAGGAAAACGGCGGTATTGCTGGTTCAGTTTTTCATAAGGTCAGGGGAGGTCTCCATCCCCTGACGCCACACGGAACGAGCGATGATCTTGGTCACGTCGGCGCGATCCTTGTACCGAAGCGCGATATCGCGCGACTCCTCAAGGAGACCCTCGGTCAGCGTGGTGGGGTTGAGTCCGAGTGCGACGAACTTGTCCCGACTGACGTTGAGTTCGTTCTCTACCGCCTCACGACGTGGGTTCGGCAGGTGCGCGATCTCCGCGCCGGTGATCTTGGAGATCAGTTCAGCCAGTTCGCCCACGCGGTGCGTCTCGGTGACCTGGTTAAACACAGTGGGCTTGTCACCGCGCTCGGGCGGGTTCTCCAACGCGATCTGAATGCAGCGCACCGTGTCGCGAATGTGGATGAAGGCGCGGGTCTGACCGCCGGTGCCGTGCACCGTGAGGGGGTGTCCAATGGCCGCCTGCATCAAGAAGCGGTTCAGCACCGTGCCGTAGTCGCCGTCGTAGTCGAAGCGGTTGATCAGGCGCTCGTCGAGCACCGTCTGGGGCGTCTGGGTACCCCAGACAATGCCCTGGTGCAGGTCCGTAATGCGGATCTGGTCGTTCGCCGCGTAGAAGGCGAAGAGCAACTGGTCGAGCGTCTTGGTCATGTGGTACACCGAGCCCGGGTTGGCGGGGTGCAGGATCTCGCGATCCAGCTCGCCGTCGGGCGTGGGCACCTTGACCGTTAAATAGCCTTCGGGAATGGGCGCCGAGCCCGACCAGCCGTAGCCGTAGACGCCCATGGTGCCCAGGTGGACCATGGCAATGTCCAGGCCGGTCGTGGCGATCGCGACTAGAACGTTGTGAGTCGCGCGCACGTTGTTGTCCACGGTGTAGCGCTTGGTGGCTTCGTTGCGCATGGAGTACGGCGCGGCGCGCTGCTCTCCGAAGTGCACCAGGGCGTCGGGCCGCTCGGCGAGCAGCAGGTCCTGGAATCGGTCGTACTCCTGGGCGAGGTCGAGGTGAACGAAGCGAATCTCATTGCCGGTCAGTTCTTTCCAGACTCGCAGGCGCTCGCCGACGGGGGCGATCGGCGTCAGGGACTCGACCTCCAAGTCAACGTCGATCTTGCGGCGACTGAGGTTGTCGACGATGACCACGTCGTGACCGATGTCCGAGAGGTGCAGGGAAGTGGGCCAGCCGCAAAAACCGTCGCCGCCGAGTACGAATACCTTCATGAAAAGCTCCTGTTACGAAATCGCGAGCAACCGCTCAACGGACCCCTCGCGGCCGGCAGAAAATGGGCTGCTGCGCCGATCAACTCTACCAATGATGCGCCTCAGACACCTGATCCGGTCGATCGCCGGTCGGCGTGGCGACCACTCGTTAGAGCCCAGGCGTCGTTGCTCAAAGTCGACGCCGCAACTCGCAGGTCTCGAACGTCGAGAAATGATGTCGCGGTGTTGATCGCTCACTCGTCGTGAGCCACAAGGCCCTTTGCGCTTGGGTGACCGCGCGTCTCTCCCGCCATAAATCCAGTAATTCTCTCGAAATACTAGATGCGCCTGCCCAATCGTTCTGCGTGGGAGTCACGAACTCGCGAGCAGCGACGGGTATCGTGAGTCTCAGCCAGGTCCCTGGTAGGCCCTATCTAAGGACGTCCATGAGTTTCCCCCAGGCAATTCGAACTTGCTTCAAGAAGTACGCGACGTTTAATGGCGTAGCCTCGCGTCCCGAGTACTGGTGGTTCGCGCTGTTCGTTTTCCTGATCGCCCTGGTCCTTGACGCCGTGCGCATCCCCGCGCTCAGTGTGCTGTGGTTCTTGGGCACGTTGTGCCCCAGCATTGCGGTCGGAATCCGACGGATGCACGACTCGGGTCACGCGGGTTGGTGGATCCTCTTTCCCATTGTCAACGTGGTCTTCTTCTGCTTTCTGACCAAGACCCTCGACAACAAGTACGCAGCAGACGGCACCTTCGCCAGCGTGACCGAGGCCAGTCTGGGTGCAACTACCGGTTCTTCTAGTTGTCCGTTATGTGGCAAGTTACGCCTGCCGGGCCAAAACTATTGCACGGGGTGCGGCCACCCGTTCACCGACCCCCAGTAATCTCACTCGATACTCGCTTCCGCCACTACGCGCACTACGCCACAGGCCCACGCGAGACGTTGGCGCATCTCTTTCCTGTGCGCTGCGGCCTGGGCGGTGTTGGTCACGGGACTTGCGGCAGTCCCCTCGACCTCGGGCGCCGACCACTCTCCATTTCGCGCCGAGGTCGCAGTTCTCTCGACCAGCACGTACGGCACGGTGCTGGTCGTGGGGAACGGACGGCTCAAGGGTTTCCCCCTCTATATCTTCAGCGGCGATGCGCACGGCGTCTTTCGATGCGGCACGACGTTGGGGCGTGGATACGACCTCGGTCCGGTCGCGAGCTCGGCCCTCACCTGCACCGGCCCCGAGAGTGATCTGCTCGCGGGCGTCAAGTCCGACGATTGGCCGGCGTTCACGAGTGCGGGTCCACCAGAAGCGGGACCGGGAGTGAGTGCGCGTTTACTTCGAACCGTGGCGCGCGCGGGCATCGGTCGACAGGTCACCTACGCCGGCCACCCGCTCTATCTCTTTGACCCCGCGTCGCAGCCCTTTTCACCTCAAGGCGAGGGGCTCGCAGAGACCGTTCACCCCCTCGCGCCTTGGCACGGCTACTGGTCGCTCGTCTCGCCGGCCGGCACGGACGCCCCTGGACGCGCGCACTTGGAACGAGCAGTGTTGCCATCGGGCGCCAGAGCGCTCTCGGTCGTGATGGATGAGAACGTCATGCCCTTTGACGACATCGTGTACACGTACACCAACTCCTCGCGCTCAACTCGTTGCACCGGCGCGTGTTCGCTCACCTGGGTGCCAGTGTTGTCTCTTTCAATTCCCCTGACGGGAACCGGTGTGAACGCACACCTCGTCGGCACCGTGAAGCGGGCCAACGGAACTCAACAGGTGACCTACGGCGGAAAACCACTATTCCTGTACAGCAAGGAGAAGGTCTTCCTCACCCCCAGCGTGCACCTCAAGACGTCGGGCACCGCAGGAAACGGAGCGGGCGCACCGGCCCCGGGCGGCGGAACATTCGCCACCATTCCATTGTCCTAAGACATTGGCCAACGGCCTGCTATATGTCGCCGACCTCGAACTGGTGGCAGCGATAACAACTGACGTCGCGAGTGGACGCCGACGCGGGAATCAGCCCGCACAGGGTCGAGTTCGGGCTCGTCGAACGCACCAAATGAGTGTCGCCATCGAGGTCGTTGATCGCCGTAAATTTCTCAAGCCGCTCCATAGGCCGAGCGTACTCACGAAACGATTCGCGAAACGTGATTGAACACACGATCCCCGTGTTCTGATGGCACAAAGACAACTCACAGAATGGGAATTGCCTTAGGAGATTCGAGGCACCTATTACGTGCCTGGTCACACCCGTTATTTTCGAGCGTCGTGAAACGCGTCGCGACCCGCGCTTTTCGAGAGCGTCATGGGACACTCGACAAGGTCACATTTGACCCTCGTTGTGCAAGGGAGACATCCATGAAAAAGTTCCACACGAAGTTGGTCACTCGCCTAGCCCTCGTCACTCTTCTCGGTGCCGGCGTGACCCTCAGTTCGGTGACCGTAGCCTCGGCCGCGGCACCTCGATCGAGCGCCGCGCGCTCGGCCACTATTCAGTTCAGTGGCGACGTCACCGCCTACACTGCGGCGACGTCGGGCACCGCTGGATCGATCACCTTGACCGATCGCGCCGGAGCCACCCTCACCTTTTCGACGTCGTCGGCGACGACCGTGAACGAGGTCGGCGGCAGTGGATCGACCCTCGAGGTGCACGATTTCGCGACTGTCCTGGCGGCCATCTCGGCGCCCACCGCCGCAACCGCCATAACCTTCAGCGCCGCCGCGCCGTTGAGCTTCTCGGGAGTCGTGACGGCGTACACGGCACCCTCGGGCTCGACCAACGGCTCGATCACGCTGCTCAAGCGAAATCTCGCCAGCCTGACCTACGCCGTGACCTCGTCGACGTCCATTAGTCAGAATGGCGGCGGCAACGCCACCATCGCGGTCGACGACTTCGCGACCATCCAGGCCGCCGCGGCCACGCCGAACCTCGCGCTGACGATCGACTTCGACGTTGCGGCGCCCGTGAAGTTCACGGGCCGGGTCACCGCCTACAGCGCGGCCTCGGGGACGACGAATGGCTCACTCACGCTGAAGGACGGTGCGGGCGCGTCACTCACCTACACGACACTGCTCACCACGACAATCACTGAAAAAGGTGGCACTGGTGACAGCCTCGAGGTCGGCGACCAGGCGACGGTCGTGGCGGCAGCTTCGGCGAAGACCGACGCGCTGACCATTAGCTTCATCCCGGCCCCGCCGGTGCGTTTCTACGGGCAGGTGAGTGCGTACACCGCTGCATCGGGTTCGACCAACGGTTCGATCACGCTCGTCAAGGCGAACGGCAACAGCGCCACCTTCTCGGTGACGTCGTCCACGGTCATTACCGAAAAGGGCGGCAGCGGCGACACGCTCGCTGTCGGCGACTACGCCACGGTGGACGCGACGCGTGGTCTACCGACGACCGCGCGCACCATCGACTTTCGACCGTTCCCGCGGCCGGTCAGCTTCTTTGGACGGGTGACCGCCTACACGCCGGCGTCAGGCTCAACCAACGGCTCACTCACCGTTCGTCGGCGCGACGGAGCGACCTTGACCTACTCGGTGACCTCGTCGACCACGATCACCGAAACGGGCGGCACGGGAGAGACCCTCGCGGTGCGCGACTGGGTCACCGTGACGGCGTCGGGTACCGATAAGACGATTGCGACATCGATCGTCTTTCGGGCGACGGCCGAGATCGGCTTCTTCGGCAGGGTCACGGCCTACGTGGCGGCCTCGGGCACGACCGACGGTTCGATCACTCTTACGAACCACGCGGGTGCGTCGTTGACCTTCGTTGTCTCGCCGACCACGACCATCACGCAGCTGCAGGGAAGCGGCTCGACGCTCGGCGTGGGCGACTACGCGGCGGTGCACGCCGCGGCTTCTGCGAAGACGGACGCGCTCACGATCGGATTCACCGTGAGCCCGCCCATCGTCTTCGCCGGCCGGATTTCCGCGTACACCGCTGCCTCGGGTTCGACGGCCGGTTCGGTGACGATCCACAAGAGGAACGGCGCGAGCCTGACCTACTCCGTCACCTCCACAACGAACATCGCCGAGATCAACGGCCTGGGCGCCACGCCCGCGGCTGGTGACCAAGCAACTGTGGTGGCTCTGGCGTCCGCGCCCAGCGTGGCGGTCACCATCACCTTCGCCGTTCCGCGCTAGTACCTCGGCCCTCGGCTCACCCACCTGAGCCGAGGGCCGAGAGAAACCGGGCCATCCGGTCTCGGCTCTTCTTTCTCAATACTTTTTCTGTGTCGGCCGCCAGTCAACCGAGGGTGTGCCACCAGGCAGTTGTCTCGAACCTGACATAAGTTCTCGAGCGCACCGCCGCACCGGCCTCGGATTCCAAGGGAATTCACCGCCCCTGGGACGCCCGGGACGGTATTTTTCAAGGGTGACCTCCCCCGCCCACGGCCAGCGTCTGGTCACCTCGCGCTTGGTTCACCGCTTCAATTTTGGTCCCAAACCTGGACAGTTCAGCGAGTTCTTAGAGCGCGGTGTCGCTGCAACGCAAGAGGCGGTACTCCGACGGGGCGCCGACCCGGGCGCCGACGCGATCACTCCACCGAGCCTTCCCGTACTCGGGCCCTTTCCCGACGACTCCAGCACTCCCGCGGGCGTGGCGTTTTGGAACACCATCTACGCCGGTCAAACCGCGACCGTTTCGTGGTGGCTCGATCGCATGTACGCCTCCGACCTCCCACTCACCGAGCGCATGACGTGGTTCTGGCACGGTCACTGGGCAACCGCGTTGTCCAAGATCTACTACCCGCTGGCGATGTACAAGCAAAACGTGACGTTGCGCAAATACGCCCTCGACAGTTTTCACGACATGGCCCGCGCCATGGTCGTCGACGGCGCCTTTAACTACTGGCTCGACAACGAAGAGAACTACCTCACCTCGCCGAACGAGAACATGGCCCGCGAGTTGATGGAGCTCATGACCCTCGGGGTCAACGAATTCAGCCAGAACGACGTGGTCGCCGCCGCCCACGCTCTCACGGGGTACTCAACCAACCTCCCCATCGGCGCAGTGGGCTTTGATGCGTCCCAGCACTACAACCATCCCGTCTCCATCCTCGGCACACGAAACACGTACAACGCCGACAGCCTGGCCGACCTACTGGTCTCACGAGAACAGAACGCTCGCTACATCACCGATCGACTGTGGTTCCGATTCGTGTCGGGGACGACCAAGCCGCCCGCCTCTCTGGCCGGCGCCTTCTCCGGTCGCGACATCAACTCCTTAGTCCATGCGCTCGTCTACACCTCGGCGTGGGCTGATCCGGCGAACGCACTGGTGAAGTCACCAGTCGAGTGGTTCGTCGGAGCGTGTCGCGCACTGCGCGTGCGCCCGTCGTCGCTCAATGTGGGTAACACCCAATGGTCGCTCAACCAGATGGGTCAGATCCCCTTCAACCCTCCGAACGTCGGCGGTTGGCCCTACGGCCAAGCGTGGTTGAGCGGGGTTGCCTTCCAGTACCGCTTCGACCTGGCACAGAGCATCGTTGCCGCCGGCGACCTCTCGCCCCTGTCCGTGCCCAAGTCGCACATGGTCCAAGCCTGCGCCGACTGGTTGGGCGTGCCGGCGTGGTCGCCCCGGACGGCGAGCACGCTCAACTCAGCGACGGGATCTGCTTCTGAGTTCGTTACGGCCGCTCTTCTCTCGCCCGAATACGTGGTGAGCACATGATCACGTGTGAGTTCAATCGCCGACGCTTTTTGCAGTGGACGGGGGCCGGAGCGTTCGCCACGATGGCCACTCAGTTGACCTGGGAAGACTTGGCCGCCGCGGCGAGCACCTCTCCTTTGGCCGCGTCCACGCCCATTCTCGTGATCGTCACTCTCTACGGCGGCAACGACGGCCTCAATACCGTGGTGCCCTACACCGACCCGACCTATCAGAGCGTGCGATCGAACATCGCTCTCTCCGCCGCCGACGTGCTGCCGATCGGCACCAGCAGCGGCTTGGGTTTCAATTCGCAGATGCCCATGATCAGCGCACTGTACGGGCAAAACCAGGTGGCGATCGTGCTGGGCACGAGTTACCCGAATCCCAGTCTGTCGCACTTTTCATCCATGGCCATCTGGCAGTCGGCTTCCCTTGACGCCAGCGCGACCTCGGGTTGGATCGGACGCTGGCTCGACCGTCAACCGCACAGCCCGTTCAACGCCATCGGCATCGGATCCACCTTGCCTCCCTTGATGGTGGGTGAAAGGAGTGTTGCCTCGATGGTCGACGTCGGCGGCATTCAATTGCCCTGGGGCCCCGTCGCTTCGATCCTGCCTCATATGGGAGTGCCGTCACCTTCTGACGGAGCCTTGGAGGCCGCGGCGGCGACGTCGATCTCCGACCTCTACGCGACCGCCAAGGCTCTGGGCCCGCTGGTGCCGACCTCTCCGACCGGTTCGTCCATGAGTGAGCAACTGTCCATCGTGTCGACGTTGATCAACGCCAACGTTCCCACTCGGGTGTGGGAGGTAAATCTGGCCTCGTTCGACACCCACACGGGTGAAGTCGGCGACCAAAACGGACTTCTCGCGGAAGTCGACGCAGCGGTCGGTGCCTTCATGACATCGATCAGCTCCGGCAGCCGCGCGAGTGACGTCACCGTGATGATCTACTCCGAGTTCGGTCGTCGGGTCATGTCGAACGCCGGTGACGGGACCGACCATGGCACGTCGGCTCCCGTACTGATCATTGGCAACTCAGTCAAGGGCGGCATGTACGGCGAACAGCCCTCGTTGACCAGCCTGGACGTGAACGGCAACCTTCAGGTTGTGACCGATTTTCGCAGCGTGTATGGCGGCCTCTTGGAGAACGTCCTGGGAACGCCGGTGAAGGACGTCATCCCGGGTTGGAGCAGCACCTTGAGCGTGCTGTAGCCACGGAGTCGAGCTGCAGTAATCAGTGGACCCGGTCCCCATCAACCCGACAGCAATCAACCCCTGGCGCTGACCGGACCTGCGGGGCTGGACCCTCCGCCACTATTCTGCGCGACGACTTCGAAGTAGTAGGTGGTGCTCCTGCTCAAGCCGGTCACGGAGTAGCTCGTCGCCGAGCCCGCACTATGCGACGTCGCCGCACTCATGGACGACGACGTCGACACGAGCACCAGATAAGTGATCGGCCCCGTCCCGCTCGACGCCGTCCAACTCACGTCGGCCGTGCTGCCCAAAGCGCGAACCCTTAGGTTGCCGGGCTTGGTCGGCGGCGCCACCGCGGTCGGCGTGGCGCTGACCGCGCTCGACGCGGTCGAATCGCCCTGGTTGTTGACCGCCTCCACCTGGAAGTAGTACTCCGTGCCATTCGTGAGCGAACCAATGGCCGCACTAGTGGTCGCTCTGGAGTACGACGATCCCGTCGTCAGTTCATCGCCCGCGATAGTCGAGTACCGCACGATGTAACTCGTGATCGGGCTGCCGCCGGTGGATGTCGGTGCGGTCCACGTGAGGCTGACTGAGCCGCTGGCGGCGGTGGCGGCGAGACCGGTCGGCGCTGACGGGACCGTCAGGGCGAGGGTCGTGGTGGGACTCGCCGCCGACTGGGCCGATGTCCCTGCGCTGTTGTGGGCGGCGAGAGCAAAGTAGTACGGCGTGCCCGGACTCAGCCCGGTCGCGGTGTAGGAGTCTGTCGTCACTCCCGACGCCAGCAGCGTGAGTGAACTCGAGGAGGTCCCGTCGTAGACGTTGTACGACGTGGCGCCACTAACCGCACCCCAGGAGAGGCCGACCGTGGTCTGCGTCACCGTGCCAACCGTCGGTGCACCCGGAGCCGCAGGTACGACGGGCGGGGTGGACGGATCGAACTCGAAGGCCGCGATGGCCCCCGCGCCGCCCGGCGTGCCGAGGCCGGTCGGCCCGTTGAAGCCGTCGATCGACTTCGTCGCGTCGCACAGGTAGTTGCCACACGTGCCGACCTTGCCCACGCTGACGTGATACAGCGAAGAAGCGTTCGCGTACAAAGTCGAGCCCGGGTAGGCCGATGAGCCAGTCGCGTTACCCGCGAGACCGTAGATGGCGGCGATCGTGGGCGACGCGAGGCTCGTCCCGCCGACGATCAGCCATCCGCCCTCGGAGTAGGTGTCGTAGATCCACAGACCGGTGTCGGGGTCGGCGTCCGCGGAGACGTCGGCCGTGACTCGCTTCGAACAAGTGCTCGTGCCGCCCGCGGCGGAGAGGAACGAGCTCTGCCAAGTTGCCGCACTCTCGTAGGCGCTGCATCCTGCGCCTGAGCCGTCACCGGCCGACGGCGTCCCGTCCCACACCGTTTCGGTCGCCGTCGCACTGCGCGTTCCTTGATTGGAGGATTGCAGGAGCGAGGTGCCACCGGCCGCGATGACGTCCGGTACGACCGACGGGAACTCCACCTCACCCGCCGTGTCGCCGGTGGAGGCCACGATCGCTACGCCCGTGTGCTCAAAATAGGACGACGAGGATGAGCCGGTCTCACCAGAGAACTCACTCGAGCCATAACTATTGGAGACCGCGTTCGCGCCGTCGGCCACTGCGGTGTTGACGGCCGCGCCGAGCGCGGTCGTTGAGGCACTGTTGGCTTCGAGCAGCAGGATCTGGCAGTTCGGGCAGATCGCACTGACCGTGTCGACGTCTAAGGAGATCTCCACGTCCCAGCCCGACGAGCCCGACGAGGGCGCACCGCTCTGGGCGACCTGATCAAAGACGCACCCGGTGTTCGAGGACGACACGGTACCGCTCGGGCAAGCGGGTAGGCCGAACTCCAACCGATAGGTCGCGAGGTTGGCGGCGATGTCCGGGTCAACCGAGTAGTCCACGATCGCAATAATCTGCCCGTCGCCGCCACTGCCCTCGGCCGCCGCGGCCAGGTTGTAGGCGGACTGCAGATAACACGGGTCGTATCCTCCGTTGCCGCCACTCACTGCGGCGGCCGGAGCGTTCAGGTCGCCGGTCGTGCAACTCGACGTCAGGTCGCCGGTCGGTCCGCTCGTCGCATTCGTCAAGGTCGACGGAGTCGTCACCACGCGCGCGTCACAGTACGCAGTGTTGGGACCTACCTCGCTCGAACAGACATTCACGTCTCTCTCGCCGTTGTTGCCACTGTGCACGACGTAGCCCCCACCAGAGAATCCCGCAAAGTTGTCACCCGAGCCGTACGAGAATCCGCCACTGCTGGGCGGACCTCCGGCTGCGGCAATGGCCGGAGTCACAAGGACGAGCGAAACAACTGCCACCAACGTCATCCATCCACGGCGTCGCACTATGCGCATGATGAACTCCCACCCCAGGTTCAGCGACGCGCGAGGATCGCGGTCCTTGATCCGTAATATACGAGAACGTCCATCGAGTTACCACCACTTGGCAGACAACGGGAGCCCACTTTCGGCCCTGATACGCCTTGTCGCTAGGGCGGGCATCAACATCAAGAGCGATCGAGGACATGGCCCTAGGACGTCGCCACAACCTGCTTCGGCAAGGTGCGAACGCCATGCGATGGAGGTCACATGTCAGAGATTCGAGCCCCAAAAGCGTGCGGACTGTTCCTGCCCGGTCATTCGCCCCACTGGATCCAGGCGAGGAAGGGCTGGGAAGATCAAGTTGATGTTCCCGTGCCGGGTCGCCTCATCGGGTGTCACGATGACAGGACAGTGAACATTGAAATCGACGGAAAAGAAATACGCCTGTGGAATCACCAGCCGGAGCGACTTAGAGGGGCAGCGAAGGCGAGCAACGGAGTTATTAGGTACCAGGATCGCTGGTACTTGCTCTTGGTGAGCAACTCGCCCGGTGGCAGCCACCTCTTCTGCGTGGCAAGGTGGTCAGACGGTCACACTGCGTGCCCTCAAAATCCTCCTGTCGGGAGTCTCGTAGAACTGCTCAATACCGTCGGAGGTTTCTCGGCTCTTCCGGTAGTAGCGGGGTGAGCCACCTGTCTCTCGTCATCTCACAACGATCGAGTCGAAGACCCTGAGGTTGGGCTTGCCGGCGTAGAGCAGGGCTCGGATTCGAAAGTTCTCGAAGTTGGTGAACCCGAACGCGACACGTTTGACGCGTTTTATGAGGTTGTTCATGCCTTCGGTCGGGCCGTTGGAGACCTTCGCCTGGTGCCAGGCGACGATGGCGTCGAACCAGTTGCGCAATGTGCGGGCGAGACGACGAACTTCTGCCGGCGCGGACTTCTTCGAGCCGAAGTCGATGATGTCGCGCAGCAGGTCTTCGGCGGCCGCGGCGTCGTCGGTCTCATAGAAACGGGCGACTGCTTCTTTGACGCCGTAGGCGAAGGCGACCTCGCCCTCGGGGTCGCCTAGGGCGAGCAGTCCCTCGAGTCGTGCCTGCAGATCCGGGTCGCTCGCGGTCTGCTTGATCACGAGGAGCCGACGGGCCTTGTAGAGCGGGTCGTCGCGTCGGCCACGATGGCCCTCTCGTTGTTGTTGGACTCTGCGACGAACCTCGTCAACGGCCGCGATGGCGTGGCGCATGACGTGGAAGCGGTCGATCACCTGGGTCGCCTTCGGGGTGACGACCGTAAAGACGGCGGAGTAGGTCTTTGACATGTCGAGACAGCCATAGTTGAGTCGGTCCTTCACGTGGTGGGGTTGGGCGTCCAGCCAGCGGGCCACTTCGGTGAACTCCCTGGTCGGGACCACGTCGATCAACTGGTGGTTCACCACGTCACAGACCGTCGTCGACCAGGCCTTCACCTTGTAGGGACCGCGCCGCACGAAGAGCGTCTCATCGAGGCCAATGGCGGTGGTCTCTTTCAGACGCTTCGTGTCGGCTGTGAGCAACGCGCTTCCATAGACGAGGGTGGCGGTGTTGACCGCGTCCCAGCCGCAACGCAGCTCTTTGGCGAGGTGTGAGACGTGTTGACCCGAGACGATCTCCTTGACGACCCACTTGGCTGCCCTCGTCGTCAACATCACGCCCTTCGCGGCCAGGCGGTGGTCGGCGAGCGTGAAGGAGTTCATGGCGCAGGCAGGATTAGGGCAGCGCAGCCGGTGCTTCTTCCAGCGCAGCGTCATGGGCACCCCGCCAAAGGGCAGGTCGCAGTACTCGACGATCGGGCGCTCTTTCACGAGGGCGCGACCACCACATCGCGGACACCTCGGGTCCTCGACGATTTGTTCGATGGTGAGCTCTCCGACCGGGCCACGCCTCGCGTAGGAGAGGACGCGCACGTCTTTCAGTCCGACGAGGTGGGTAACGATCTCGGTAGGATCGACGAACACAGAGGCGTGGATAGTTTTCTTTTTCACAGAACAAGGCTGAAGCGCCTCTGTGCTTAAGAAACGGATGCCCGCAGGGTCCTAACTCACCCCGGAGTCACGACGCCGCGAAGGTTAGACCCCGGTGAAACCGGAAGACCCGGTTTCTCTGTGCCTGGGGGCGGGTTGGCTGGCAAAACTCACTGATGTCTCGCAACATCGCTGGGGTTCAGGTCATGTGGTGCGGCTGGAGGGATTCGAACCCCCGACCCTCGGTTCCGTAGACCGATGCTCTAATCCGCTGAGCTACAGCCGCGTTGTTGCTGGCTCACCATTCTAGCCGACGCGCTCGTCGCCTTCTTCGGCGTACTAAGTTCCGTGCACGATGAGCCAAACGTTTTCCGTCGACTTCTCTGCTCTCTTAGACGAGGTCGAAGGACCGATGGTCGAGATCCGTCGCGATCTGCACGCCCACCCCGAACTCGCCTTCGAAGAACACCGCACCACCCGAGTCATCACCGACCGCCTGGTGGAACTCGGCTTCGAGATCCGACCCTGCCCCACGATCACTGGCGTGGTCGCCCGACTTACGGGATCGCGGCCCGGAAAGCGCGTCATGGTCCGTGCGGACATGGACGCGCTACTGGTCACTGAGGAGCGCACCGACATCAGCTATCGGTCACTCAACGACGGTGTGATGCACGCCTGTGGACATGACGTTCACGTCGCGGGGCTCCTTGGCGTGGCCGACCTGCTCGCGCGTCGACGAGACGAACTGAGTGGCGACTACACCCTTCTATTTCAACCGGCCGAAGAAGCAGTAAGTGGTGCCAAAGCAATGATCGAGGGCGGTGTCTTGGACAACAATCCGGTGGACTTCGTGATTGGTGCGCACGTCACGTCACTGGCCCCGGTTGGATTCGTCGCGACACGGCCCGGCATCCTGATGAGCCAGGCCCAAATGATCAGCGTTCGTCTCGACGGCAAGGGTGGTCATGGCGCAATGGCCACGACCGAGGGCAATGTCATCCTGGCCCTCAGCTACCTCACTCCGCGACTCGCCTCGGTCGTCGAGGGGCTCCTGTACGAGGGAACGCAGTGCGCGTGCTCGGCCGGAGTCATCGAAGCGGGAACCGCCAACAACGTGGTGCCGCGCCACGCCACACTGAAGGGAACGCTGCGCACCTTCACCCCCGAACAGACTGAGGAAGCCATGACCCGACTTCGCGCACTGTGTGGCGACGTCGCGCGCGCGTTCGACGTGAAATGCGATCTGCAGTTCACCGACGCAACCCCCGCCGTCACCAATGACGCCGACGTCGTGACGAGCGTTCTGCGCAGCGCGGCCGGCGTCGTCGGTGAGGCGGGCGTGTTGACGTTTCCGCCGGTCACGCCCAGTGACGACATGTCAGAGTTCTTGAGTCGCGTGCCGGGCTGCTACGTGTTCGTCGGCGGCGCGCTGGCGGATGGAACGAGCGGCATGCACCACAGTCCGGACTTCGCGATCGCTGACGAGGCCTGTCGCACCGTGGCTGGGGTGCTCGCGATGTCGGCGGTCGATTTGGCCGCGAGCGCGATCTAGCCCTCGGCAAAGAGCCGCGCCGCGCCGCGCATCGGGGCGTCATTCCCGTTGATCACGACGCGAAAGGACAGGTGCTCAAACTCCGCGGGATCGACTCGGCGGGCGTTGCCCCCAGCCAGATGCACGGTGTCGGCGTGAAACTCCTGCGCGAACTTCTCGACGATGTCGACCAGGTTCGGATTCCACGCCTCTTCGTCCAGCGAGCGTGCCCGCTCGCCGATGGTGTCGTCGTAGGACTTGCCGTTGCGAAAGATCTCCGATCCCACGTCGCGCACGGGAGTGAGCTTTCCGTTGATCGCCAGGGCGAGTCCCAGACCCGTGCCGAGGGCCAGGACTACCTCGGTACCCGTACCCTCAATGCAACCGAGGGCCGCCATGGTGGCGTCATTCACGATGCGCACGTCGCGTCCAGTCCTTGCGCGCAGCACGTCCGTGAGGGGAAAGCCGCGCCACAGTGCGTCGAGCTCGGGATCCTTGTCCGTTCCCTGCCCGCCAGGTCGTGACAGGTTGCCAGGGGCGATCACGAGACCGTCGCGAAACTCCCCCGGAAAGCCCACGCCCACTCGCCGACAGCCACTCTTGACGATGCGCTCTTCCAAGAACTCCACCAATCGCTCAGGAGTGCAGGGGTAGGGCGTCTGGCGGCGGCGCACTCCGCGAACCATCACGCCGAAGTCGTTGACGTGCGAGAACTTGATGTTGGTCGCCCCTATGTCGATGGCGAAAATCTGCTCTTGGAGCAGGAGCGACTGATAAGCCATGGGCTAAATGGTAGTTACCACACGTTGCCCCCTATGACGAAGGCGCCGAACTCGCCACCAGGGTCGCAGTCGCACATCAAAGACCCGCCGGCCCTCGGCCACCACGAGCCCGGTACCGCGCGGGCGCAGGCGAATCGGCACGCGACGCTCGTTAGGCTCGGTCTCGACAAGCTCGGGTAAGTACGTGCCCACGGTGGGATCGGCCAAGCCCGCCAGCACGAGGCGAGTGGTGTGATTGTTGACGATGGTGGCGGCTCGGGGACCCCAGCGCGCAACCAGCTGGGAGAAATCTTGGACAACCGTCACCAGGGTCACGCCCAGACCACTCACGGTGGCGGCGAGCTGGTCCAACTCGTCCAGCGAGGCGACCGTCGCGGCTTCGTCAAGCACCATGAGGAGGCGACGGGCGCTCCCCTCGTCGACCCGGCGCTGTTGTTCGTCGAGCGCCATGCGAAGGGCCCCTCGAAAGAGCGGCTCATAGTGGCGTTGCTCCCCACGCGGACTGCAGAGGTACAGGGTGTTCGCACCGTCGACCACGTCGCGCACCCGAGCCAGGGGCTGGGCGAAGCGCCATGGCATCAGCATGGTGTCGGCCGTCGTGACCACGCCGTCCAGAGTCCGAGAGTCATACGCGAGGAAGCTTCCTAGTACCTCTCCCGCCTGAGAGGGTCGCTCACTCAGCCAGGGGTTGAGGTCGTGGCGCTCGACCAGTTGAGCGACGTCAAAGATGCTCGATCCTCGTTCAAGAGCGAGGATGAACAAGCTGGCGACGAGCTTGACCGCGAGGGCGTTCCAGAACGCCGTCTCTCCCCGCTCGGAGTCGACCGTCAGGTCGCGCGCGACACGAGTGGCGTGGCGCAGTGTCCCTACACCTTCGAGCGGGTTCCAGGTCAATCCTCCCTCGCGCCCCGGCTCGAGGACTTGAACGTCGCCGAGCGTCTCGCGCCATCGCCACGTGGTAGCAACCACATCGCTCTTCACGCTCGTCACGATCGCCGCGCCGCGCCAGCGCAACAAGGCGGGCACCACGAGCGCCGACGTTTTGCCCGCTTGGGTTGGCCCGACCACCAGCAATGAACTGCGCGGACCGATCGAGATCGCGGGGCCTCCCGACAGCCCCTTCCAGCATCGGCGACCCAGCACGGGTCGGTCGTTCACGTCGCTCTCATCGCTGCGTCAGTGTCGATGACCTCTTTATCTGCGCCGTTGGGTTCCACACGCACGATGGAACGATGCGGCCCGTATCGCACGAGGGCCACGCCCTTGGGTAGGGCGGTGAGATATCTCTCCTCGTGCGGCTCGAGGCCCAGGGCGGCCGCCATCTCACGCGCCTCGTCGGGTGGTTGACGAAAGAGCCACGCGGTCTCGCACTCGCGCAGCAACCCGCGCGCTCGGTCCCGTTCGACGCTGCCGACGTCGCCCGCGGCCGCGATATCGCTCCAGCGGTGCAAAACCATGACGTGAGAGAGACCCCTCGCGCGCGCCAGCTTCCACGAACCCTGCAACCATCGCAGCGACGCCGGATCGCTCATCAGTGCCCACGCCTCGTCGATGACCAGGTACCCCGATGCGCTCGACGAACCCACCACCTGTTGCGCCGCCGCCACCACACTCAAGACCGCCACCGCGAGGGAGTGCGAGGACCACTGGGACGACAGGTCGACCACCACGAGGTCGCCATTCAATCGCAGAGGCTCACCCTCACCGTCAAAGAGGCCGGCGAGGTCGCCGTGGATGAATCGATGCAGGATCAACGCGAGCGATCGCTGCGCACTCGCCAGCGGGGACGAGAGATGCTCTTTGAGCAGCTGATAGAGCGCAAAGAGGACGCGATCGGACACCACACCGAGTCGTTGCCAGGCCTCGTCGAGGGCGAAGTGCTGGTCGTCGCTCAACGCGCAGCCCTGGGCACTGGCCATGAGTGCGCGCAGCAGATGGCGACCCTCCACCTCGTCCTCGGGAAAGGGAGAGCACCACCCGTCACGACCCAGCGCAATCGGAGCGGCGCCACGTCGCGCGGCGAGTTCTCCATACTCACCCTTAGGGTCCACGACCACCGCGCGCCGACCACGAGCCAGGGCTCGCGACAGTTGCATCTTGACGATCGTGCTCTTGCCCGCGCCAATGGAGCCGGCGACCACCACGTTGGGATTCGTGACCAACCCGGCACCGTACGCGTCAAAGATGTCCAGTGCGAACGACGACCCGTACTGGCACCGTCCCAGGGGCTCACCGCTCAGACCAGTCCCCGCGTCGTGGGCGGGCAGACGCAGACTCAGAAGATCTGCGGAGGTCGCCCAGTGCGTCCACGCCTTTACCAACCTGGTCCGCCGGGCAGCTGCGCGCGAAACCACTCGAGTTGGCGTCCCCAACCGCGCTCGAGGCGCAGACCACCGTCGTGCGCGCACCGCCAGAGCACCGCAGTGTCGTGGTGTAGCTGCTCCAGTGAGGAGGCGCTGACGACGATGAAGACCGCGAGGCGAACGAGGGCCCGTCCATTGGCCACGAGCACTTCTCGCTGGGCCAGGCGCTCGAAGCCGCGAGAGGCTCGGGCCGTACGTCGAAACCCGGCTGCGCTCGTGGTGACGTCGTCGCTACGCATCCGGTGCACCGCGCGTGCTGCCATGCGTTGCGCCTTGGCGCCAGCCACCACGTCCACGTGGACCGCCACGTCGACGTCGACCGGTGCGCGCAAGACGTGTTCAAGGAGCGACTTGGACTCCGGCACCGACGAGAAGTCCGCGACGCGAAAGATCCGAATCAACTCTGCTTCCGCGCGTAGGTAGGTGAAGCGCTCGTAGAACTCAAGACTCGACCCGTCGGCGAGGTGAACGCTGGGCCCCGCCAAGGAGTTGCGGAGTCGCCAGCCGTCCGGGGGCGGAGTGGACGGAGGCAACGTCAGCATCGTGGTGGCGAATGCGCCGCGACGCAACACGTGTTGGCTGACGTGCTGATCCTCGCTCGCCGCACTCGCCGCGTCCACCAGGGCGAGGAGTGACTCGGCCAAAGCAACGTCTCGACCCAAAAGATCGAGACGTCCGCGATGATCGAGTTCGTACACCCGAAAGGCAACGTCATAGGGTGCGAAGAGGAGAACGTCGCCGTTGAACTCACGAATCGCGAAGGAGTTCCAGCGCGACCGGGCGAGATAGCGAAGCGCGGTCGCCGCGAGTTCGCCCACCGTGGGGCCAGCGCTGATCGGCACGGCCAGCGCGAGGAGAACCAATCCGACAGCGATCTCTAAGGCCGATGAGTGATGGGCGAGCAGCCCGGTGCCGCCGAGGGCGAGGCCCCCCATCGCCAAGAGTGCTTGGTGACGTCGAATCCCGATCCAGCGCATCTCGGCGTCGGTGGGGCCGAGGGCAACTACTTCACTCATCCCAGTGCCACCCGATCACCGGGCCCATATCGTCGCGGCGAACCACTGGGTGACCCTTTCGTCGCTGTGGCGTGCCAATAGGGGGTTTGGGCGGCGGACCGTCAGGTTCGAGGGGTGGCATCGGCGACTCTCCTGATCCGGGCCACATATCCAGGCCAAGGTCTGGACTCTTCACTGGAGGGGTGGGAACGGGCACACTCGGCGTCATCGCACTGAGCGCCTGGCCCGCGGGAGATCCGCCCGCCCCGGCCACGCTGCGCACCGCACGGTTGCGCAGTCCGTCAAAGTTGTGCAAAGCCGACTGTTCCAGCAGCGGCACGACCCGAAGGACGAGGTAGGGCGTCAAGGTCGCCAGCAGCAGCGTCACGGCTCCGGTCACGATCTCGGTCACGGAGTTGCCAGTGAGTTCGTCGAGTCCAAGCGAGAGCGTGATGACGATCGCCAATTTGCTCGCCGCGACCGCCACAAAGGTTTCCGCGAGGCGCCAGCCCAGCCGACGCATCGACGGAAACGTCGCGAGCGGCACAATGACCGGCACGAGAACCAAGAGCAGCGTGAGAACGACGGTTCGCACGATCAGCTCGAACCACAGGAGCATTGTGCCAATGACCACGACTATCGACAGGAGAAAGACGGCGAATCCCGGCGTCGATGGAGCGAGACCCACCAGCGAGGTGCCTAGCGCAGACTCATGCGCCGCGACCGTGCTCGCCGCGGTGCCCGACAACTGGTTCACGGCTTCGAGAACGAGGGACGCCATGGGGCGGGCTAGCACGATGCCCGCCACGCACGCCGGCGCGACGCCGAGGTAGACGCGCCACAGGGACGACGAATCGCCGTGGCGCAGCGCACTCAAGGTCGAGACGATGAGACCGATCAACATGAGCAGCGGAGCCGGGACCAAGAGGATGTTGAACTCATCGTTCGCGCCGTTGATAACGGTGGCGGGTTCGCCGGCGGAGACAATCACGCGCCCGACCGCGTTGAGAAACCACTCCACACTGGAGACGATCCAGTTGGTGACCGCGTTGAAGAGGTCGTTGAACGTCGACTTACCCAAGTCGGTGATACAGGAGGTGGGAGAAAAGATGCACAGCAAGTGGGTCATCAGTGAACCGCAAGGCCCGTATTGAAGAAGAAGTTAATGAGTTCCGGAGCCGCCCCGATAAGAACGGCGGCGATCAGTGAGGTGAGTACCGCGCGCCGGCCCTGGGCGGATTGGTGCATGTTCTGGGTATGACTACCGATGGCCCACAGCACGGCGCCCAGCAAAAGTGCCACCAAAGCGCCAATGAGCGCCCACGACGCGATGCCGTCGGCGATCGACTGTAGTGCGGCGCTACCGGGAAGATCCGACGTGGACGGACTTAAAGAAACTCCTGCGAATATCATTCTGGGCCTTCCTGCCAACGGGTTCCACAACGGTCGCGGGGCTTCACGCGGGTCAGTGAGTCTGCGAGAATGGCTCCGTGCTCGTTGCCTCGATCAACTCCCAACTCGCGACGTGGTCGCCCGCCGCCCTCTACGGCGCGGCCGCCGGCATCCTGATCGTCGGAATTTTCATCGGCATCCTGATTTTTCGGCGACGGGGACACCGCGCGATCGCCCAGCGCCTCTCGGTGCTCGCCTCTCGTCTGGCGGTGGAGCCGCACCGCGACGACGGCGGCGTCGAGTCCGCGCTCAGTTACCTCGAGGAGGTGACCGGTGCGGCGCACAATGCGGTGAGTGAGTCAAGCGCGGAGTCGATCCGACTCCGTCGCTCGCTTGACACGTTGCCACTCGGCCTCGTGCTCTGCGACGAAACCGGCGGCGTCATCTTTCGCAACGTGCAGGCCGAGCAACTCATGGCCAGTCGCTACGGCGACGCCATCGCGGCTCAGGCAGTGACCGACGTCCTGGCCGAGGGCTGGGCCAGTGGGGTAGCCGAGCGCACCATCGACATCTATGGGCCGCCACGGCGTACGCTCACGATCCGAGCGACGGTGATCGACGACGGTCGCCGGTCCCTGGGCGTGCTCGCCGTCATCGAAGACGTCTCGGAGCGCCGGCGCCTCGAAGACGTGCGCCGCGACTTCATCGCCAACGTCAGTCACGAACTCAAGACACCGATGGGAGCGCTCGGTCTGCTCGCCGAGACGCTGCAGTTCGAGACCGACCCCGCCGTTGCCCAGCGCCTCGCCGAACGCATCAACAATGAAGCCTTTCGAGTCAATCGCATTATCGAGGACCTGCTCGATCTCTCTCGCATCGAAGGCGAGGGCTCGCCCAGCCGCGAGCCCGTCTCGGTATCGCTCATCGTCGCCGAAGCGGTCGAGCGGATCCGCACGGCCGCCGAACAGCACGGCGTCAAGATCATCTTCGACGAGCCCGAGACCAACCATGTGGTCTTTGGCGATCGCCGCCAGCTGATCTCCGCCCTACACGCTCTGCTCGAAAACGCCGTGGTCTACTCCCCCAACGACGGAACCGTCGAGATCGCCGTACGACGCATCGAGGCCAACGACGCCGATAGCCCCGAGGGACAGGTCGCCGGAGTGCAGATTGAGATCCGTGACTACGGCATCGGGATTCCCGCCAAGGACCTCGAACGGATCTTCGAGCGCTTCTACCGCGTGGATCCGGGCCGCGCTCGCGAGACCGGGGGCACGGGACTCGGGCTCAGTATTGTGCGCCACGTGGCCCAAAATCACGGTGGCACCGTTCTCGTCGATTCTCGCGAGGGTGAAGGATCGACCTTCACGCTGGAGCTACCACTCACCCCGCAATGACCAAGTCAACCCGCGACGATCGCGTCAAAATTCTCATCATCGAGGACGAAGCATCGTTCATTGATGCGCTCACGGTCGGGCTGGAACGAGAGGGCTTCGAGGTCGCGATCGCCCGTGACGGACAACAGGGCCTGACGTTGTTCCAGAACGGTCATTTCGACATCGTGCTGTTGGACCTGATGCTGCCCAAGCTCTCTGGGCTCGACGTCTGTCGCTCCATCCGCGCGGCGAGCAACGTGCCCATCATCATTGTGAGCGCGAAGGGCGAAGAAGTTGACATGGTCCTCATGCTCGAGATCGGGGCGGACGACTACGTCACCAAGCCGTATCGCCTGCGCGAACTAGTGGCGCGTATTCGTGCGGTGCTGCGTCGTCGGCGTGACACGGAGAACTCCGACTCTGAAGAGGTCATTACGCTGGGCAACGTGCGCCTCGACATCGACGCGCGACGCTGCTTCGTTGACAACACCGAGATCAAGTTACGAAAGAAGGAGTTCGCTCTCCTGCGCCTGCTGCTCGAGAATCCGGGCCGCGTGCTCACGCGTGAGGTCCTCATCGATCGTGTGTGGGGCAGCGACTACGTGGGCGACACCAAGACCCTTGACGTGCACATCAAGCGACTACGGACCCTGATTGAAGCCGAGCCCAAGGCCCCTGTACACATCTCCACCGTGCGCGGAGTGGGCTATCGCTACGAGGTCACGAAGCCCTCGTAGACGCCGCGCCGGAGATCTTTCCTTAGCGCAGTATCGCTTCGCCCCCGAAGTACGGGTCGAGGGCGGCCGGTAGTCGGACGGTTCCATCCGCCTGACGATACGTTTCGACCAGCGCGGCCCAGACGCGCGCCCAGCCCAGAATCGAGCCGTTGAGCGTGTGCACCAAGGCGATGGAGCCGTCGCTCTTGCGATACCTCACGTTGGCGCGGCGCGCTTGGAAGTCGCGAAACCAGCTCACCGACGAGACCTCCAGCCACTTATCCACTCCCGGGCTGTAGACCTCGAGATCGACGGTGTAGGCCGACGCCGTCCCCAAGTCCCCGGTGCACAGGTCCAGCGCCCGGTACGACAGGCCCAACTCGCGCAGCAGTCCTTCGGCCCGTCCCAGGATGTCCGCGTGAACCTCATCGGCTTGCTCGGGGGTGCAGTAGGCGAAGAGCTCTACCTTCTCGAACTCGTGCAGCCGCAAAAGCCCGCGCGTGTCCTTGCCCGCAGCCCCCGCTTCGCGGCGAAAGCAGTTCGTCTGGGCGGTGAGCTTGATCGGTAGGTCGGCTTCGCTCAGGATCTCACCGCGTCGCAACGAGGTGAGCGGCACCTCGCCGGTAGGAATCGCCCACAGACCATCGCGCTCGATCGCGTACATATCGTCGGCCGACTTGGGCAGGTGACCGGTCGACATCATCGTCTCGGTGAGAGCCAAGGTGGGCGGGCGGATCTCTTCGTAGCCGCTCACGTGATGATCCAAAGACAGCATCGACAGGGCGCGCAGGAGTCGAGCGCCCCCACCCCGGTAGAGCGCAAACATGGAACCAGCCAACTTCGCGCCCGACTCCATGTCGAGTAGTCCCAGCGCCTCACCCGTCTCCCAGTGCGGCACGCGCTGGTGCTCGGCGAACTGGGGAAATTGCGCGCCTTCCTCCATCCCCGGCCACCAGCGCCGTACCTCGACGTTGTCGCTCTCGTCCACCCCGTCGGGCACGCGTTCATCAGGCAGGTTGGGCAGCATCAACAGATGCTCGCGCAGCCTTAACGCGACGGACTCCGTCGCCTCGCGGGCCACTTGCTCTTGGTCACCGAGAGCGCGACTCGCCGTACTGAGGCTCTGCGCGGTCGCGGTGTCCTTGGTGCGCCGGGCCTCGCCCACCTGACGCGATAGCTCCTTTACCTCGGCGCGAAGTCGCTCGGACTCCTGGAGCAGGAGTCGGTGCTCGTTGTCGAGGCCGATGACCTCATCCACCGTGACCGACGGGACGCCGCGACGGGCCAGAGCGGCCCTCACCTCATCGGGTTCACGGCGGAGTTGGACCAGGTCAATCATGGATTAAGCCTACCGAGGGGCTTCGATCGTCCCCGGCGCACCGTCTAGTTTCGATACGCATGAGTTCCGCGGTCGACGTCACCCACCTGGTCGTCACGTTTGGGTCGCTGCGCGCGATCGACGACGTGACCTTGAACGTGCACTACGGCGAGGTCGTCACTCTGTTGGGTCCCAACGGCGCGGGCAAGACCACGCTCGTTGAGACGCTGCTCGGGTTCCGCCCACCCAAGGGGGGCAGCGTTCGCCTTCACGGACTCGATCCGGTACGTGACCACGTCGAGGTCGTGGCTCGCACCGGAGCGCTGCTCCAGCGTGGCGGCGTCTGGGCGCCCATGAGCCCGCGCGACGTCCTGCGCCTCACCGCCTCGTACTACCGCGCCCCGCGAGACGTCAACGAACTCATGTCACTGCTGGAACTCGAGCGGTGTGCGACGACGCCCTGGCGCCGGCTCAGTGGCGGCGAGCAACAGCGCACGCTGCTCGCCCTCTCTCTGCTCGGACGACCGCGCGCGTTGGTGCTGGACGAACCCACCACGGCCGTGGACGCCGAAGGTCGCCAGGTCATTCGCCAACTGATCGATGCGGAGCGCGAGCGCGGGTGCGCCCTATTGATCACGACCCACGATCTCGCCGAGGCCGAGCGCCAGAGCAACCGCGTGGTGATCCTCAACCACGGCCGAGTGCTCGCCCAGGGCACCCTCGATGACCTGGCCGGTGAGCCCGAGATGATCGTGCAGTCCTCGGGACCAGTCGACCCCGTCGAACTGGCGACGCGTCTGGGCTGCGACGTGATCCTCGACTCTCCCCTTCAGCTACGCTGTGCCGTCGACTCGTCCCCCCAGCGCATCGCCATCATTACCAACTACTTGGCGAGCGTCGGCCTCTCGATGGTGTCGCTGCGCACTCGCGCCTCCCTGGAGGATCGGTACCTCGACCTCATCGCCCAAGAACGCGAGACGGCGACGTGAGGGCCTTCGCCGCTCAGACGCGGGCCGAGGTCGTGATGACACTGCGGCGAGGCGAGACGTTGCTGCTCACGGTCGGCATCCCGGTTCTGCTGCTGGTCTTCTTCTCTCTCACTCGCGTCGTCTCGTCGCCCAACGCCCACCGCGTCAACTTCGTGGCGCCTGGGATCCTGGCACTGTGTGTGATGTCGACGTCCCTGGTGGCCCTCTCCATCGCGACGGGATTCGAGCGCTCGTCGGGTGTGCTGCGACGCCTGTTCGTGACGCCGCTGTCTCGACGCGCCATGATTGGCGCCAAGATCGCTGGCGTCCTCGCCACCGAGGCGATACAGGTAGCGGTCATCTCCGTGGTGGCTCTGCTCCTGCTCTGGCACCCCGACGGCTCGTGGCGCGGCGCGTGGGAAGTTCTCGCCGTCCTTCTTCTGGGCTCTCTCGGTTTCGCGGGAATTGGCCTGGCGCTCGCGGGTCAGCTGCGCGCCGAGGTCAATCTGGCCGCGAGCAACGGACTCTATCTGGTTCTCTTGCTGCTCTCGGGCATCGTGATTCCCCTGAGTTCTCTGCCTCACGCCGTCTCGCGCATCGTCATCGCCCTACCTTCGGGGGCCCTCGCCCAGGGCGTGCACCGAGTCCTCGGCTACGGCCACGCGCCGACCGGGGCCGACTGGATCAGCCTGGGCGCCTGGGCCGTCCTCGCCCCGCTACTGGCCGCGCGCACCTTTCGCTTCGACTAGGTCGCTCGAAGAAGCTTCAGCCCCTCGACGAAGACGCTCTTGGGGATCGCCCCCAGGTAGACGCCCTTCACGACGCCCTTGGCGCTGAGAAAGACACTTTCGGGTACCGCTTCGAAGCCAAAGATGTCGGTCGTCACCGCGCCATTAGGATCGAAGGCCACCGGAACCGTCACGTCGTCCTTTCGGATCATCGCCTGGGCCGGCGCGCGCTTATCGTCCGCGTCCATCGCCACCACGTCCACCGAACCGGTGTTGTGAGTGCGAAGGTACGCAGCCAGCTTGGGCATCTCGCTCTTGCACGGGCCGCAGAAACTGCCAAAGAAGACCAGCACGCTCGCGTGCCCCGAGCTCCACGGCGCGCTCACCGTCCCCCCGTTCAGGCCATCGAGTGACCAACTCTTGATGTGGTGACCCACCAGGGCCGAGGTCGTCAGAACGTCCTTCTTGTCATTGGTGACCTTGCCGCCGGTGAGCACCGACACCACGGCGATGAGCGCGACGGCGAGCGCGATACCAACGCCTAGCGTGATCATCTTTTTGGGCGAACGGCCCCGTTTTGTCTCAGCGGTTTCGGACAAGGACATCAACCGCCATCAAGATGAACAGGGCCGAGAGATACGTAATGGAGAAGTGGAACATCTTCATCGCCTCGGCGACGTCCGCCTTGTCGTTGCGAGCGTGTCGATACAGCCGAAGCGCGTAGAAGGTGAACATCGCGCCGAGCACCGTGGCCGAGATCGCGTAGATCCAGCCGAGGTGCGCACTCGTACCGATGAGCAGAGTCAGCGCCCAGAGCACGACGGAGTAGATGAGGATCTCGAGTGTGGTGCGCCGCAGCGAGGCCACCACGGGCATCATGGGCACGTTGGCCACCTGGTAGTCGTCGCGATAGCGAACCGCCAGTGCCCAAAAGTGCGGCGGCGTCCACAGAAAGATCACGAGAAACAACAGCACCGGAGTCCAACCGAGCGAGTTGGTCACGGCCGCCCAGCCCACCAACACCGGAACCGCACCGGCCGCGCCGCCGATCACGATGTTCTGCTTCGAGCGGCGCTTCAAAATCATCGTGTAGACGATGACGTAGAAGGCGGTCGCCGACAGCGCCAGCCACGCCGCGAGCACGTTGACCCAGATAGCCAGCACCGCGAAGGCGACGATCTCCAAGGCGAAGGCGAACAGCGCCGCCGAACGCGCACTCATCACCCCGCGCACGAGGGGGCGTTGTTTGGTGCGCTGCATCAGCGCGTCGATGTCGCGATCGATCACCATGTTGAAGGCGTTGGCGCCGCCGGCCGCCAAGGTGCCCCCGGCCAAGGTCGCGATGATCAACCACGCCCGGGGAAAGCCCTTGGCCGCCACGATCATCGTGGGCACGGTCGTCACCAGCAGCAACTCGATGATCCGTGGCTTCGTGAGGGCCACGTAGCCTTTCAGAACGTCGCGTACTGAAAAGGACGTCGTGGCGGGAGCGGTCACCCGTTTAGTCTACGACGGCTCAATTCCCTAGGCTTGGGCGGTGCCCTCGCCCACGACACGCCGCGTCTCGGAACCCACGTTTCGCTGGTTCGCCTTTGCCTCGTTCCTGTCGATGGTCCTCATTGTCCTCACCGGCGCCGCGGTGCGCCTCACGGGATCGGGGCTCGGCTGCCCGGACTGGCCCACGTGTTTCAAGGGTCGCGTATCTGGCTCGATGAGCATCCACCCCTTCATCGAATACACCAATCGCATGGTCACCGGGGCCCTGATCGTGATCGTCGGCGCGACGCTGCTCGCCGCCATCTTTCGTGACCCGCGTCGGCGCGACCTCATTGTCCTCTCCGGCGCCTTGGTCCTGGGGGTCGTGGGAGATGCGCTGCTCGGTGCGCTGGTCGTCTACTCCAAGCTCAACCCGTACCTCGTCGCTCTGCACCTGGTGCTCAGTCTGGGCATGGTTACCATCGGCGCGCTGCTCTATCACCACGCCAAGTACCAGTACGGACCCGGAGCCCGCGCGGACGTGCGTGACCCGTACTTTCGCAACCTCGCGCGCTGTCTGTGGATCCCCTTTGCGTTGGTCGTGCTCACGGGCACGGCAACGACCGGATCGGGCCCACACGCCGGTGAATCCCAGGGCCAGCTCGTGGCTCGACGACTGCCCTGGGCCTTCTCCTCGGCCGCGTGGGTTCACTCGCTGGCGGCCATCTTCTTCATCGGGGTCGTGCTCGGGTTGATGCTCGCCATCTGGAGAAGCGGCGCGCCGAGCGCGCTTCGATTTGGCGTGCGACGCCTAGTCCTGCTGGCCCTGGCTCAGGCGGCGATCGGGGCCACTCAGTACTTGACGCACGTCCCCGCCTGGCTCGTCGAACTCCACGAACTCGGCGCCGTCTCACTGACGATCGGCGTGACCCAGTTCAACGTGCGCCAGTACGCGCGCGACCGAGTTCCCGGCACGAAGAAGGTGGCCGTCGCTCCCGCGGTCGCGCCGGAACTCGTGGCCTGAGCCTCTTCGCGCGCGGGTCGTGCGACAATGAGGCCATGAGAGCGACCCGTGTCTAGCAATCATCACCAGGGCACCTCCTCGACGGGCTCGCGACCGGTCATCACCGCTCTGTGCTTGATTGGCGGCTTCTTCGTCGCCGAGATCGTCTGTGCGATCCTCGGATCGTCGCTCGTGCTGTTGGCCGACGCCGGACACATGATCACCGACGTCCTAGCTCTGGCGATGAGCGCCTGGGCTCTACGCCTCGCGCGCCGCCCGCCCGAGGAGCGCTGGACGTACGGCCTGCGGCGCGCCGAGATCGTGAGCGCCGCCCTGAACGGCGTCACCCTCGTCGCCGTGGCTCTCCTGATCGCGGTGGAGGCCATTCAACGACTCGTCGCTCCCCATTCGGTCAATGGATCGCTCGTGCTGGTCGTGGCCCTGGTGGGGGCGGCCGTGAACATCGTGGCCTCCAGAGTGCTCGGGCACGCCGATCGTAACAATCTGAACGTTCGAGGCGCCTATCTCCACGTGCTCACCGATCTCTACGCGTTCATCGCGTCGGCCATCGCGGGTCTCGTGATCGTGACGACGCACTGGCAGCGCGCGGACGCCGTCGCCTCGCTCGTCGTGGTGATCCTCATGGCCATCGCCGCGCGGGGACTCTTGCGCGACGCCGGACGAATTCTTCTCCAGGGCACGCCCCACGACCTTGATCTCGTTGACGTGCGAACGCACCTGGTGCGCGTCGAGCACGTTCTGGACGTGCACGACCTGCACGCGTGGAGCGTGGCGTCTGATCTCACCACGCTGTCGGCACACGTCGTGGTCGAGAGCAACTGCTTTGACGATGGCCACGCGCCCCAGATCCTGGACCAACTCCAGACCTGTCTCGTGGAGCACTTCGCGGTCGAGCACGCGACGTTTCAGCTCGAACCCGCCACCCACGAATCCCACGAAGAAGGACTACACCCCTAAGGGACCACTCGTGCGGTGCGATCAGTCCTGGGGATCCGCACACACACTCCGGCTGTCGTGACGGGTGGCGGTTGCCTGGTTGGTTGCGAAAAATCCCGATACTAGGTGCCAAAACGAGCACGAACGATCGTTCAAGAGGTGGCCACTCGCGGGGTTCGTGACCCGAAGCACGCCGGGACACTCGTCGGCAACCGCGTTCCAGATCGTCTTGCCGTCGTGGGTGACCCGTACGTACAGCAGCGCGGAGTCCTCCATGCAGATGGGATTCCCGTTCTCGGCGCTCAAGCTTTCGATCGACGCGCGCAACTCCAGGGCCTGGTAGGCCGAGAGCACCACCGTCGACGGGTCGCTCGACCCGCGCACGAGGGAGGTGACGCCAAAGCCTGTGACCGACACGACTCCCGTTACGGGCATGACGACCGGCGTATCGGGGCGAGAGGTCGCCCAGGCGGGCAGGGCGACGAGACCGCCGGCACCCACCGCGATTGCCGCAGCGGCGGCCAGGGTCCTTGCTCGCTTCTTCATGCCTACGTACTGTCCAAACCGGCGACGTTCTTTCACAGGATCCCCGAACACCAAAGATATGACCAGACGCGACTCCCGTGGGTCAAAGGACGTTGCGAAAATCAAGCCAGAGCGACCACGGCTCGATCGATCCCACTTCGAGCAACTGCTCGTGCGCCCAGGGATCGTCTCCCAGGCGACGACGAATCTCGTCGTCACTGTCCGCTTCGACCACGTGCATCGTTTGACGTTGGTCCCCGAAAGGACCGCCCAGCAAGATGAAGCCGTCGACGACGAGGCCGTCCATAAATACGGCGTGCTCACCCCAACCGCGCTGTTCGCGGATTCCGCGAGACTCATCCCACTTCGGGCCGCGGACGGTGGTCACGGCGAAGTTAGCCATTCGTGCACCTCACTGATCTCCCCATCGTGGGGGTGGGGGACAAAGTGGAGACGATGGGGATCGAACCCACGACCTCAGGCTTGCAAAGCCCGCGCTCTACCAACTGAGCTACATCCCCGAGGGGACACTCATTTTACCAAAGAGTGACCTAGGTGGGCCGATGATGACGAATGGCCTTGGCGCGTTGACGATCGATGCGCAACAGCTCGCGTTCCACGTCCGCCCAATACAGCGGGGTCTCTTCGACCGGAGTCCCCTTGCGTTCGGCGTTAAAGAAGATCACAAAGGCCACCCACCACATCGGCAGGTACGCCCCGATCTTGGCCACGAAGCCCGCGAGTTGCTGATCGAACAGCGGGGTCATGTGCAACAGGGCGTGTTGATGATGCAGGGCGGGATAGAGCGAGTGGTGAGAGAAGATCCACACGAACGAGAGGCTGGTCACCATAAGGGCGGACGCGAAGATGTAGCCCGCGCGGGCCGCCGGCGAGAGGCGGTGAGTTCCGGGCATGATCGCCAGGGCCGGCATCCACAGTTCGATGCCCACCAGCAGAACGGCGAACAGGATGAGTCCGCGCCCAAAGGTCGAGCGCGCACCCCAGTCGACGACCGGTGTGATCAAGGTGGCCGTGCCGAGCACCGTCACGAGCACGAGGGCAAGGCCGGGGTGCGTGAGCTTGCGCACCAGATAGTCGACGGGGGCGGGACTCGTGAGGCGTCCGAGCACGTTGGTAGGAATGCTCATCAAGAGCAGGGGTGCTACCAACAACATGATGACGAGTCGCTGAATCGTGGCGATAGTCAGCGAGACTGAGGCCGCCAGATCGCCAATGGGCCAGACCGTCATCACCAGCAGCGCGAGCAGCGCGTAGAGCGCCAGGCGGCGCTGGTGCGCCGAGGTGATCAGCAGGTAACAGGCGACGGCCAGCGCCGCGATAACGAACAGCACCACCGGGTGCCACTTGAATGGCAACATCGCGGCCACGTCGCCACGGTAACGGACCTCACCCCCTCAGTAAAGGAAAACCTCCACACCCTTGCAACTAAGCCGCGGCGTTCAGTTCGCGACGCACCCGCGGACCGATGCGCGCAACGATAATGATGGTCAAGAAGAAGTCGGTGATGACAATGCATCCGGGAAAGAGCACGCCCGCCGTCGTCCAATGCTTCAGCGTCAGGACCGTGATCGCGCAGTTCAAGCACCCCATGGCAAAGGCCCGTGGCGTCTCGCTGGATGGGACCAGCCACGACTTACGGATGGTGGGCAGTCCGGCTACTTGGTCGGCGCAGACGAAGATGACGAGCGCCACCGTGGGATCTCGCACCAGAGCCCACAGAATGAGCCCGACCACAGAGAGCGAACCGCAGATGATGTCAAAGGGGCCGATCCTCCACACGGCGTGCGAGTTGTGAAACGACGCGATCACCACTGCAACGGGCACGAGTCCGAGCATCAGCGTCATCCACGCGGCTAGACCAACGTGCTGTTGAACCTCCACGCCAAAGGTGAGCACACCCTCAATTCCCCAGAGCGACCACGTCACGCGGTTAGGGGACGTCTCGCCCTTAAGCGTGTCGCGAATGTATCCGTAACCCCCGAACACCGATAGCGCCATCGCCAGGAACACGAAGTTCGGATTAATCACCCGCCAAGTCTGCCCGTTCGCGCTTCGCCACGAGAAGGCGTCTTCCAAGGGCCAGTAGCCTTCGACCCCGTGGACATAGGTGACTTTCTGGGCATCACGCGCATCGACGAGACGACCTGGCGCTTTCGTGTGTCTGATCGTCTGATTACACCGGGCAAGTTCCTCTTTGGTGGTTGCGCACTCGCCGCCGGGGTGGTGGCCCTCGAAGAAGCGAGCTCGCGCCCGACGATCTACGCCGCCGCGCACTATTTGTCCTTCGCCCCGCTCGACACCGACGTCGACGTCGTAGTCAACCTCGCCGTCGTCGGTCGACGGGTCACCCAAGCGCGCGCCACGGCCACGACGAACGCTAGAGAGATCGTGACGATCAACGCGGCGCTCGGAACGGGAGAACTCACCTCGCCGACCCCGTGGCTCGAGATGCCCAACGTGCCGGCACCCGAGGACTGCCCCGAACGGCGTATGCCCGCGGAATACGAAACTTCCATCTTCAGTCACGTCGAAACTCGCATCGCGCTCGGGCGGCGATACGAAGAGATCGACGGAGCCACGGGCTCGCCTATCTCGGCGTTGTGGGTACGCGTGCCTCACCACCTCGAGCCCTCGGCCGCAACCCTCGCCATCTTCGGCGACTTCGTCGCGGGCGGCGCGTCCCAGCCACTCGGTCAACACGCCATGGGCCGCAGCCTCGACAACACCATCCGCGTCGGGACTCTCGCCCCGACGGAGTGGGTCCTCGTCGAGATCCACATGCACGCGCTGTCGGGGGGCTTCTCTCAGGGCACGGGGTATTTGTGGAGCCGAGACGGCGTGCTTCTAGGGACGGCCAGTCAGTCGATGTCAACCGTACTCTGGAACCCGCCAGCACCCGAAGGCCCCTGAGGCCCCATGTAGAGTGGTATCCCTTGGGGCTATAGCTCAGTCGGTTAGAGCGCGTCACTGATAATGACGAGGTCGTAAGTTCGATTCTTACTAGCCCCACCAAGGTGGCTTCGGAGCAAGCCCCGTCGTGCGGTGGTTCAGTCACGCTCGCGTCGGTAGGCAACGCCTCTAGGATTCGCGAAGTGGGTTCGCCCATTCGGAAGGAGCAGGATGCCAGAAGCCGTCATTGTTGATGCACTGCGCACCGCCGGAGGTAAGCGCAACGGGAAACTCAAGAATTGGCACGCCGTCGATCTCGCGTCCGAGACTCTTCGTGCTCTTGCGCAGCGCAACGACCTCGACCCCGCGTTGGTTGACGACGTCATCACGGGTTGTGTCTCCCAGGTCGGCGAGCAGGCCTTCAACGTCGGACGTAATGCAGTCCTCGCGGCCGGTTGGCCCGAGTCGGTACCCGCCACCACCATCGATCGACAGTGCGGTTCGTCCCAGCAGGCCTTGCACTTCGCCGCCCAGGGCGTCATGGCTGGCGCCTACGACGTCGTCGTCGCCTCGGGCGTTGAGGTGATGTCCCGAGTCGCCATGGGTTCATCGGTCGGCTCGAACGCGGGCTGGCCCTTCGGTCCCCGGATCGCCGCGCGCTACGAACCGGTGGGCGGGCTCGTCAATCAGGGCATCGGCGCTGAGATGATCGCCGACCAGTGGGGCATCTCGCGCGAGGAACTCGACGAATTTGCCGTCGAGAGTCACCGCCGCGCTGCGCGTGCGACGGCGGAGGGCCGCTTCGCCCACGAGATCATTCCCGTTCACGTGCGCGATGACGACGGACAGGACACCGACGAGTTAGTGACGAGTGATGAGGGCATCCGGGCCGACTCGACAATCGAGACGCTCGCCAAATTAAAGCCCGCCTTCAAGGAAGACGGCAAGGTCACCGCCGGCAACTCTTCGCAGATCACCGACGGTGCGTCGGCAGTCCTGATCATGAGCGCCGAGCGAGCGAAGGAACTCGGGTATCGACCTCGCGCGCGGTTCCACTCCTTTGCCCTCGCGGGTGTAGACCCCGTCACCATGCTGACGGGGCCGATTCCGGCGACGCGAAAGATCCTGGAACGTGCAGGGCTCACCCTGGACGACATTGATCTCGTCGAGATCAACGAAGCCTTTGCGTCGGTGGTGATCGCCTGGCAACGCGAGCTCAAGTCCGACCTCGAGAATGTCAACGTGAACGGCGGGGCTATCGCCCTGGGTCACCCCCTCGGTGCCTCCGGAACGAAGCTCTGCGCCACGCTCCTCAACGAACTCGAGCGAAGCGACGGGCGCTACGGCCTGCTCACCATGTGCGAAGGCGGCGGACTCGCCAACGCGACCATCATCGAACGCCTCGGCTAGTCGCGCCCTATTTGTAACCGGTCGCGAGATAGAACGCGACGAAGATCGCCGCCAGCCCCCCGGCCAGGTACCACGCCGAGGTCGCACCGGGTAACGCGTCGAGATAGTTCAAGATGATGATGAGGATGCCGACCAGCAGGAGCCCGATGATCGTCCAGCCATACCACTTCGGGCTCTTCTTGGCGCTGGTCGGCCGTCGGGTGGTAATACGACCGCGCGTCACCGGGTCGACGTAACGACCGACCATCTTCTTGGGCGGAACCGGTTTCGCGGGAGTTTTGGCCATAGCCCAAAATGCTACAAGCGTCGCCTAGGGCAGCGTCGTCGTGGTGGTCGTGGTGGTCGTGGTGGTCGTGGTGGTCGCGGGCAACTGGCACACCGTCAGCTGGACAGTTGAGCCGTACTTCACGGGCGAGCCCGGACTGATGGCCTGACTGGCAACCGTCGGTGTGGCGCCGGGCGCACAGACCGCCGTCGGGTCAAGGTTGAAGTTCGCCGTCAACCCCTGGCCCTGGAGGATGATGCCCGCTCGGAACTCGGTGTCGTTGAGCACGCTGGGCATGTACACATTGCACGGACCCGAGGACAACTCCAGCGTGATCGCCTGGCCCTGTGACACCAGGGAGCCGGCCACCGGATTTGTCGCGACCACCAGCCCCTGCGCGAACGAGTTCGAGCAGACCTGGGTCGTCGTGTTGGCGACGGTGAGACTCTGGTCGGCGAGCGCCGCGCCCGCCGCCTGCCGCGTGTCCCCCGACACCGAAACGAGGTCGTACTTGGAGTTAGCTGCCAAGAACGTCAGCGTCACGGTCGTTCCCGAGGGCACGGTCTGGCCGGCCGAGGGCGTCTGGACCAAGACAATGTTGGGCACCGCCGCCACGCTGGGCGGCGCCGTCGCCACGGTGATCACCTTGTAAACCAATTTCTCCTTGTGCAGAGTCGCGATGGCGTTGGTCAACGTCATGTTCGCGACGTCGGGCACTGTCTCGGGCGTCGTCTTCACACCCTTACTCACGACCAGCGTGACCGCGGCGCCCTTGGCGATCTTGGAACCGGCCTTGGGTTGCATGGAAAGAACCGTCCCCACGGCCTTGCTCGAGGATTTTGTCTTCACGAGGTCGACGTTGATGCCCTCGTCCTTGAGAGTATGGGTCGCGGTCGTTAGCTGTTGACCCACGACGCTCGGTACGTAGAGCGAGTCGTTCTTGTTGTGCACGAGATACGCGGCGACACCCCCGGCCACCAGGAGAACGATGATTGCCACGATGAGGCCGGTGTAGTTGCGACGTCGACGACGGCGCACGTCGGTGCGTGGTCCCGACATGATCGGCACCGATCGCGTGCGCTCACCGGCCACTGCCGCCACGGCCCGTGTGGCGTCTTCGCCGAAGAACGCACCGTCGCGCATGGCCGCGTGCACGGGCTGACCTTCGTTGAACCTCATGAGGTCGGCGCGCATCTCGTCCGCCGATTGGTACCGATTCTCGGGCGACTTCGACAGCGCCTCCATCACAATGGCTTCGAGATCCTTCGGCACGGTCGACGAAAACTGCGCCAACGGTGGTACCGCGGTGCGTACGTGCTGCGCGGAGACGTCCACGGGACTGTCGCCCACGAAGGGAGGTCGGCCCACCAGCATTTCGTAGAGCACGACGCCGAGCGAGTACACGTCGCTGCGACCATCGACCGCCGCGCCCTCGGCCTGTTCGGGCGAGAAGTATGTGGCCGTACCCATCACCGACCCGGCCTCGGCCAAATGATCTTCACTCGAGACGGCCTGGGCGATACCGAAGTCCGTCACCTTCACTTGACCCTCGCGGGTGATCAAGATGTTGCCCGGCTTCACGTCGCGGTGAACGACGCCAGTGCGATGCGCATAGCCCAGCGCCGACGCCACCTGTGCGCCGATCTGGGCGGTGCGCGACGCCGAGATCGTCGCACCGCCGCGCAGCATCTCAGCGAGTGACGTGCCGTTCACGAGTTCCATCACGATGAAGTACGTTCCGTCGTCTTCGCCCCAGTCGAAGACCGGCACGATATTCGGGTGGGACAGGTTGGCCGCTGCCTGAGCCTCACGTCGGAATCTCTCGACAAACAGCGGATCCGAGCTCAGCTCGGGATAGAGGATCTTTAGCGCAACGGCGCGGTTAAGGAGCGTATCCTGCGCCCGATAGACCATCGCCATGCCCCCACGCGCAATGAGGTGGGTGACCTGATAGCGGCGCGAATACAAGCGCTGGTCGTAAACGGGCTCCATGATGCGCCAAGCCTACGCTCTCACCTTTGGAAAGACCGCTCGAAAGACGTCCTGAGCGTGTTGCGAAGTTGTGAGGCGACGTCTCACTACGAGCAGCCCGACGGAGTCGTGGTCGTCGTGGTCGTGCCGCCCGCCGTGGTCGTCGCGCTCGACGTCGACGTGGTCGTCGTTGAACCTCCCGGGACAGAAGTAGTGGTCGTCGTGGTCGTCGTCGACAACATCGAGCGCTCGATCATGCATTTTGCGAAGGTCTTGGCCTCCTTGGCCGTCGGCTGATTGACGGTGGCGTAGAGTTCGCGCCGGTCCTCCACGGACAGGTACTTGATCGGATAGTTGTCGAACTCCACCAGTACTTGTGGTTTGTACCAGAGCACGCCCGCGGGCTGGCCGTGAAAAACCGCCACCGAGGCGTCCGGGCCGGATCCGTAGATTCCCACGTAGTACGTGGAGTAGGCGTACCAGTGGATCACTGCCACCGCACCCACTCCCACCGCGAGGAAGAGCACGAGCGCGGCGAAGAGGCGCCACGTAACGATGCGGCGGCGGCGGCGCGGGCCACCCGGGGCCGTGCTCGACGCCTCGGGCGGCGTGGAGCTCATGGTGCGACGCATCGGCGACGCGGGCACGTTGACCTCATCGAACTCGAGCAGGATGACCGAGATGTTGTCGTGTCCACCGGCTATCTTGGCCGCGCTCACCAGACTTTCGACCGCGAACTCCAGGCCGTTGGGAGCGCTGGCGAGCCGCGCGATCGTGTCGGAGTCGAGCTCGTTGGACAGTCCGTCGCTGCAGAGCAAAAGGCGATCTCCCGGCGCGGCCTGGATCGACATCACGTCGATGGCAACCGTGTCTTCGACGCCCACGCCTCGAGTGAGTTGATGACGCCGCGGGTGGGTAGCGGCCTCTTCGGGCCTCAGGCGGCCCATGCGAACCCACTCTTCGGCGACGCTGTGATCCTCGGTGAGTTGGCGTAGCGCGCCGTCGCGCAGTTGATAGGCGCGCGAGTCGCCCACGTGCACCAGCGTCGGCGTGCCCACGCCGTTGATGTCGTAGGTGATACCCACGGCAATCACCGTCGTGCCCATGCCGAAGTGCTCGGGGTTCTCGCGTGCGTCCGCCACGACCGCGGTGTTGGCCTCCTGGATCGAATCGACGAGGGACTCGACAGTCGGGTGTTCGTGGAAGCGCAGCCGAACCAGGTCGATGGACATCGCCGCCGCTACCTCTCCCGCCGCGTGACCTCCCATGCCGTCGGCGATGATCGCCAGAGAGTCGTCAGCGTAGAGCGCGTCCTGGTTCGTCGCACGAACCAGTCCGGTGTCAGTTGCCGCAGCGTGACGCCAACGCGTCAACGAACAACCTCGAAGAGGACGCCGCCGACCTGCACGACGTCGCCGCGTTCAAGATGCACGCGACCCTTCACCAACTCTTGGTTTACGTACGTGCCGTTGGTCGATCCGAGGTCCTCGATCGATAGGTCGCCGTCGTCGTTGTCGACTCGTGCGTGACGAGAGGAGAGATAGGTGTCTTGGAGGCTGAGGTCGCAGTCATTGGCTCGGCCGATGGTGAGGTTCCTCTCCACGTCCACGCGTTGACCGCTGCGCTCGTCGGGTTCAATGAACTCGAGCGCGAGGTTGCCTCGTCGGCGTCGCGTGGGTTTCTCGAAATCAGCCGGACGCGACTGCACCGAGACCACCCGAATGATGCGCAGAAAGAAGAGGACGGCCACGACCATCACCAAGATCTGTAACGGGCGAATCACCGCCGCGTAGTTGGTCGCCGCGGCGAGAGGCGTCAAACGAGCTCAATCCGAAAGTGCAGCGGTCCGATGGTGATGTCATCGCGGGGTGAGAGCGACACCGCCGAGACTCGGTGTCCGTTGACATATGTTCCATTCGTCGATTGGAGGTCGCGAATCGCCACTCCTTCACTCGTACGCCAAACCTCGGCGTGCTGGCGCGAGACGTTCGAGTCACTGACCACGACCTCGACGTCGGGACTACGGCCAATGATCAGGGGCAACTCCCCCACGGCAAAGGACCGGCCGTCGCTCGCCACCAGTCGCGGTTGGCTTTCGCCGCCCACGAAGTCCGTCTTGACCTCGACTGCACCCGCCTTGAGGTCGTCGTCAATGAAGATCTCCACCTTCACCGGACCGACGAAGACGTACCCCTCGGACAGCGCGTGCTGGCGCACTGTTTCTTCTAACTCACTGACCAGTGCTTTTTGAAAGCCCTCGAAGCGCTGGGCATCGGCTGGTCCGAGCCACACGCGAACGATGTTGGCGGAGATCGGGCCCTGGCTCGACAGGCGACGCGTGAGATCAACTTCGCGAACGATGCGCGACGCGATTTCGATCGGCTGCAGCGACGTCTTGAACGGCCGCGAGAGCGTGCGCTCAAAGATCCGCTCTAGGCGGTTTTCCACGTTTTTTAGAACCATATGCCAATACTTACTGTACCGGTCACCGCCAATGCAACGAAGGCGCAGGAGAGTACTACAGAGTGCGTCGACTAATGTTTCAGGGTCTCCGGGCGAGTGGCGAAATTGGCAGACGCGCAGGCTTCAGGTGCCTGTGTCCGAAAGGATGTGGGGGTTCAAGTCCCCCCTCGCCCACCATCGAGAGTGACCTCCTAGTTTGAAAGGGTCACCGTCGGCCGGGTGAAACACCCGATAGAGCAACGCCGCGAGTGCTCCGCCGACGAACGGCGCCAGAATGAACAGCCAGACTTGGCGGATCGCGGTGCCGCCGACCACCAGGGCCGGGCCCAGGGCGCGCGCGGGGTTGACCGAGGTTCCCGTGATCGGTATTCCCACGAGGTGGATCGCCGTGAGGGTCAGCCCAATGACCATGGCCGCCGTCGCCACGTGGGCCGACTTGCTCGTCACGCTCAAGATCACAAAGACGAACAGCGCGGTAAGAATCGCTTCGGCGATAAAGGCGCCACCCGCGCCAATGTGGATGTGGCTCGCCGCACCCCAGCCGTCCGTGCCTAGGCCGGTTGTCGCGCGACTGTACAGCGGCGAGGTGGAAAAGACCCCCCAAAGGGCCAGCGCCCCGACGATGCCGCCCGCGAACTGCGCCACCCAGTAGCCAATCGCGTCCTTGAGCGAGAGGCGCCCGGCGACCAACGCGCCGATCGTGACCGCTGGATTGACGTGGCAACCCGATATGGGACCCAAAGAGTAGGCCAGGGCCATCAGCGTCAGTCCGAAGGCCAGCGCGGTGGCCACCACACCGGCGATAAAGCTGGAGCCGGTCGCGCCGAAGCCAAAACTGAGCGTCGCCACCCCGACGCCGAAGAACACCAGGAGCGCCGTACCCAGGAACTCGGCCAACAGTTTGCGTGACATGTGCACCTCCTCGAAGCGCACCACGTGTTAGGGGCGCAGTCGCCCACAACATAGATCGCGCCGCACTGGCCGCGATGACATTTTCTTTACAAAAACTCACCGCTCGCGAGGCGAGACTGGTAGTTTCAAACTCTGCGATTTTTTGGTGGGCGGCTCGTCCCACCCCGTCGCTGAGGTAACAACGTCGAGTTACCGTGCGGTGACGAACAACACGCGGACGTAGCGTGAGTGGCTTCTCGACGACCGACGGCTCAGGGAGTGCCGGCCCGTGACAATGACATCCGGCCCCATCCTCGAGGCTCGCGATCTCGTCAAGAACTTTGGCGAGTTTCGCAGCGGTCAAGGGAATCAGCTTCGCCATTGATCGTGGCGAGAGCTTCGGCTTCCTCGGGCCCAACGGCGCCGGCAAGACGAGCACCATGCGCATGATCTCGGCCGTCTCGCAGCCAACCTCCGGCTCCCTGTCCATTCTCGGCCTCGACCCGCGAGAGCACGGCCCCAAATTCGCGAACGACTCGGCGTGGTTCCCCAAGAAGACACGCTCGAGCTCGAGTTGTCGGTGCGCTTGAACCTCGAGATGTTCGGTCGCTACTTCGATCTTCCGCGCAAGACCATTCGCGAGCGCACCAACGAACTCTTGGAGTTCGCCCAGCTAACCGAGCGCGCCAACGACAAGGTCGACGACCTCTCAGGAGGCATGAAGCGACGACTCACGATCGCTCGCGCGCTCATCAATCAGCCCGAACTCTTGATCCTCGACGAACCCACGACGGGCCTCGATCCTCAGGCCCGACACCTTCTGTGGGAACGGCTGTATCGCCTCAAGCGCGAGGGTGTCACCCTCGTCATCACCACGCACTACATGGACGAGGCGGAGCAGCTGTGCGACCGATTGGTCGTCATGGATCACGGCGACATCGTCGCCGAAGGACCTCCGCGCGAACTCATCGCCCGGCACTCCACGCGAGAAGTCGTCGAGCTGCGCTTTGACGTGGAGACCCACGACGAAATCGGCGTGCCACTGTCAAACTTTGCCCAACGCATCGAGGTGCTTGCCCGACCGAATCCTCCTCTACGTCGATCAGGGCGACGACACCTTGCGTGATCTGCACGCCGCCGGCATCGTGCCGGCGAGTGCGCTAGTACGACGAAGCTCGCTCGAAGACGTATTCTTGCGCCTGACCGGTCGGACGTTGGTGGATTAAATGGCCTCGGGTACCGACCTCCGCTCGCCCGCGTGGCTGCGAAGTTGGCAGCTATCACGCGACGTACTATGCGCAGACGTGGCGCGGATCGGTGGCCAGCAACGTCCTCTTTCCGATCTTCTTTCTCGCGTCGTTCGGTGTGGGCGTCGGGCATCTCGTCGCGAATCACACTGGTCTCGTCCAGGGTCAGACCTACCTGCACTTCATCGCGCCGAGCCTGCTCGCGACGACGACCATGCAACTAGGCGAGGGCGAGTCCCTGTGGCCGGTGCTGGCGGCGCTCAAGTGGATTCGCTCCTACCACGCCGCCGCGGCCACTCCCCTCGAACCCGAAGACATCCTGTACGGAAAATTGTCGTGGGTGGTGACGCGCGCCTTCGTGACCGGGAATCTTCTACACCATCGTCATCGGCGCCTTTGGTGCCTTGGAGTCCTGGTGGGCGTCTGACGCTTCCGTTCATCGGCGCCCTCGATCGCCCTCGCCTTTTCCGCGCCCCTCGTCGCTTACGCGGCCCGATTGTCAGTCGGACGGATCTTTCATTGCGATCTACCGTTTCGCCTTCGTGCCGATGTTCCTGTTCTCGGCCACCTTCTTTCCCGTGGCGGCCTATCCCGGCTACCTGCGCCCCATCGTCCAGGTAATGCCCCTGTATCACGGCGTGGCTCTGGCGCGCGCCGCCGCCTTCGGGCACGTGGCGCCGGGCGCACTGTTCGGACACGTGGCGGTTCTCGTCGGGCTGGCCGCCGTGGGCATCTACTTTGGTCGGCGCACGATGCGCCGACGGCTGGTGGACTGATGTTGACACGAACGCTTCCGCACTTCGGATCGCGCCGGTCCGTTCACGTCTTCGAGCGCAACTTCATGGTCTATCGCTCGCAGTGGCTGATGCTGGTGTCGGGCTTCTTTGAGCCGCTGTTCTACCTCTTGAGCATCGGCATCGGGCTCAATCACCTCGTCGGCCCCGTCCACATCAACGGTGAATGCGGTGAGCTACGCCACGTTCGTCGCGCCCGGCATGCTGGCCACCTCGGCGATGAACGGCGCGGTGATCGACTCGATCTTCAACACGTTTTTTCGCCTCAAGATCTCCCACGCCTACGACGCGATTCTCTCCACTCCCCTCGACGTCACCGACGTTGCCTTAGGCGAGGTGTGGTGGGCTCTGGCGCGCGCCGCCCTCTACGGCGCCTCGTTCATCGTGTGCATGGCGGTGCTCGGCGACGCCGCCTACGCCCTGGGTCATTCTGTGTTGGCCGGCGGCGATCCTGACGAGTTTCGCCTTTAGTTGCGCCGGGCTCGCCGCGTGCACCTTCCTGCGCTCGTGGCAGGACTTCGATCTCGTCGCCCTCGTGCAACTGCCGCTGTTTCTGTTCTCTGCCACGTTCTTTCCCATCACGCTCTACCCCGCGTGGCTCGGTGCGATCGTCTCCTTCTCACCGCTCTACCAGTCGGCCGCGCTGCTGCGGGGACTGGACCTCGGCCAGTTCCAATGGATCATGCTGATGCGGGCCGGCTATCTCGTCGTTATCGCGCTCGCTGGTCTCACCTTCGCTGCGCGCCGATTCCAACGCATCCTGGTCCCCTAAACCTTCCCTACTCGAAGGCGGTGTGGGAGATCCAATACTCGAGCAGCGAGCGGTCACCCGATACCGCAACGGCGACCTCAGCGAGATCGCGTCGACGAAGAAGGACATTCACGACATCACCCGGCGTACCGGAGAGTTCGACGCCAGGATCGCATCCTGAGTCGATGAACTCATATCCACTCTCGTGAAGGCGCACACTCCACTGGCCCTCGGGGCGAATGGAGCGAAACCGAAGGAACTCACTTCCGCGACCGCTTCGGGCAGTCAGCGCAATGTCGGTATCGCAGACCATATTGGCGAGAAACTCATCGACCGCGTCAAGCGCGACGTCGGGGTCGACCACCGAGAGCGTTCCCGTCGCCAACTCCAGGTCCAGGCGGTGAACAAACGTCTCGTGCAACTGGCGACGCGACCAAAACCGCACGTGCTGGTCGACTCCCCACGCCCACATCGACTCATCCGGGTCCGCGGCACGCAGGACCTCGACGAGCGCCTCTCCGCCCTCGCGAATCCATTGATCGTCGATGACATCGTCGTCGAACAACATGTTTGCGCGTGAGATGCGAGCGGACGCACGCTCGGCCACGAGCGTGGTGGCCCATCGGTGGATCGTTCCTAAGTGCCGGGCTAAGTCCTGCACCGACCAGTCGGGACACGAGGGCACGCGGGCCGATCGATCGGCCGACGCGTACCCGTCGGCAAAGCGATCGACTTCGATGGTGACTGCGTCACAGTATTCCTGGTGGTTCACGCCACGATGCTAGGGGGCCTCGGTCACACGACCTAGTGTCAGGTGCCACACCAAGTGAGTGAGTCGAGGTCCCTGATATGACGTTCTGGTCGCCCCAGGTGGGTGTCATTACCCTCTTCGTCGACGACGTCGAACAGGCGAAGACCTTCTATTGCGGTGTCTTCGAACTTGACACCGTCTACGAAGACGACAACTCCGCCGTCGTGAAGTTCGACAACCTGATTCTCAACTTGCTCGACACCAGCCAGGCACCGGGACTCATCGCGCCCGCTACCGTGGCTCCGACGTCGTCCGGATCGCGGTTCCAGTTCACTGTCTCGGTGGACGATGTGGATGCCGCGTGTGAGGAACTGACCAAGCGCGGGGTCGCTCTGCTGAATGGACCGATGGATCGGCCCTGGGGCATTCGCACCGCGAGCTTCGCGGATCCCGACGGCCACATCTGGGAGTTCGCTCAGGGCTAAGGGCTTCGCCGCATCACCGCCGCAGCGAGCGAGGACCCTCATCGTCGCCCAGTACTGTAGAACGAGTGTCTCTTCCCCCTACTACCTCTGAAGTTGAAGAGGCGCCCGTAGCACCCGAAGCGAAGAAGCGCTCAACCCGGCGCTCGTTGACCGAGTGGGGCATCGTCGTCGTCATCGCCGTCGTGGTGTCGATCCTCATCCGCACCTTCGTCTTTCAGACTTTCTTTATCCCCTCGGGCTCGATGGAGCCGACCCTGCAGGTCGGCGATCGCATCGTCGTGTCGAAGTTGAGCGTCGAGTTCGGCACGATCCACACCGGCGACATTTTGGTCTTCAAGGCCCCCAAGGCGGTGGCGGCCGACTGTGGCGACGACGTGGCCGACCTCGTCAAGCGCGTGATCGGCCTACCGCACCAGACCATCTGGTCCAAGGGCAACACCATCTACGTCAACGGCAAGGTTCTTGCCCAGCCCTGGACCCACGTCTCTCAGATCGGGCAAAAACCGATCAAGAAGACCTACATCAAGACGAACCACTACTTCATGATGGGCGACAACGAGCCCAACTCATGTGACAGTCGCTACTGGGGAACGATCCCGCGATCCTCGATCATTGGCAAGGCCTTCTTTCGCCTGTGGCCGCTGTCGCGCCTGGGATTTCTCTAACTCGACAACGGGTGGGCCTCGAAGAATGACCACATGAGGTCGTTCGCGCTGATGGCCTGTGATTGAGGACCTAGCACCGAGGTCAACGCCGCGGGCAACGCCGGACCACCGGGCCACTCGTGTCCTTCGCCGGTCACTTCGTACAGCTCGACATCCGCCCCATTCGCGCACGCGTCATAGATCGTCAGTTGGACATTCTTGTCGGGGGTCGTCGTTTTGGGCGACGTCGAACAGTCGTCTTGTTTCGCCCACTTCATCTCCGCGCTCGGCACCGAGTACGTCCAGTACGCCTGGCCGTGCCCGTTAAAGGGATCGACCGGATCGGCCGAGCCGTGAAAGGAGATGATGGGAACCGCCCGGGTCGTCGGACACGGATTGGCCCGGCGCAGGCCGCTCACCGGCGCCACGGCCGCGAAGATCCCCGACTCGTCGCACGCCAACTGACTCGCTTCTCGCGCCCCACCGGAAAAGCCCGTCGCGTACACCTGGTCCTGGTTGACGCAGTACCGAGTCTCAAGGATGCCGACGAGTTTGGTGAGAAAACTGACGTCATTGGGCGAGCCCTTGGGTACCGCCCGGCCTCCGATCAGCGGCACGCCCGGAACGTTCCAGTCAAAACCCGTGCCGTCGGGAATCCGACCCTGCGGGTAGGCCACGATGAAGTCGTCGTGATTAGACGTCTTGTTCATCCCGGTGAAGAGCATCTGCTCGTACGCCGTCGATCCGCTGCCGTGAAGGTTGAGCACGAGCGCGAGTGGCGTCGTGTCCGCGGAGCCCTTGGGCAGATGAACGATGACGCTTCTGGTGAATCCATTCACCTTCGGGCTCAGCGTCGTTGAACTGCCCGGCGATGAGCATCCGGTTGTCGTTGCCGCGGCGCTAGGTGGACTCGTCGATGCGCCCACACCCACTACGGCTGCGCTCAAGAGCGCCACCGAGGGCACCAACGTCATCAGTCGAGACTGCCAACAGCGGGACATGACATCTCCTTTTCACCGGTGGTGCAACCTGCGGGGGTATTATGCAACCACGTTGCCTAAATGATATCTTGGTGTGTGGATCGAAGTGAACCGATGCTTTTCGGAGACGTCTTGGCTCTCGCGCGCCGCAGTTGGGTGCGCGCCCTGCGCGACGGTCTCGCCAAAGAGGGGTACCACGACTATCGACGTAGTGATGGGCTCGCGCTTCGTTTCTTCTCGTTAGGACCGCACTCGCTCGGGGCCTTCGCCGATCTCACCGACACCTCGCGCCAGGCCGCCCGCAAGGTCGTGACCGGACTGATCGATCGGGGGTACGCCACTCTCGTCACCGACCCCGACGACGCGCGACGCCGCCAGGTCCACCTGACCAACGAGGGCGACGCGTACGCCGAGGCGGTCATGCGAAGTCTGAAGAAGCTCAATCGTGACATCCAGACCAAGGTCGCCCCCGACGAGCTGCAAGTGGCTATCAGTGTTCTGAGGTTCGTGCGCGACAATATCGACCACTAGGGTGAGCCCCGAAAGGGGGGCGCATGAAGATCCTCATCATCGGTGGAACGTCGTTCGTTGGTCGCTCGATTGCGTGGTCCGCGTGGCACCACGGACACGAGATCAGCGTCTTTAACCGCGGTATAACGCCCAGCGACTTGCCCGAGTCCGTGACGCGGCTCATCGGCGATCGCGAGAACGATCTCACCGCTCTCGCGGGGCACTCATTCGACGCCACGATCGACGTCACGGCCTATCGTCCGAGCGACGTGGAGCGTCTCGCCAACGCGCTCGAGGGTCGCGGAGGTCACTATCTGCAGATCTCGTCGATCTCGGCCTACCGCGAACCGCGCGAACCAGGCATGACCGAAGACCGCCTGGAACTCGACGACGATCCCGATGACCTCCAGGCGGAGATCGCCGTGGCCTACGGTCCGCTCAAGGCCGCGAGCGAGCGCGCTGGATGGGCGAACTTTGGCGAGCACTCCACGATGGTGCGCCCCACCTACGTCGTGGGGGCCTTCGACGCGACACTGCGCTTTCCCTACTGGGTCGAACGTGTGCGTCGCGGTGGGGTGGTCGCAGTACCCGGACCCGGTGATTCGTACTTTCAGTGGATCGACGCGCGCGACCTCGCGAACTTCGTCGTCCGTCTTATCGAAGAGCGACGCGCGGGAGCCTTTCACACCGCCGCACCCATGGTCGGCCAGCGCTTCGTCGAGACCATCGAGGAGATCGCCGCACAGATCGCCCCGGCTAACACCGTGCTGCGAGAAGTCAGTGCCGACAAGATCAAGGAAGCCAAGCTGGGGCGCAGATTCCCTCTCTGGTCAGCGCAACCCGAGAACGTCATGGCCCTCGACTCCGCGTTGGCCCTGAGCGAGGGCCTCTCCCTGCGCCCGCTCGCTGACACCGTGGACGACGTCGTCGAGTGGTGGGCGGATCGAGCGTGGCCGGAACACTGGTTGAGCGCCGAGAAGGAAAGCCGACTCCTCGCACTCTGAGAAACCTGATAAAAAGCGGGCTCGAGCGGACAGAGGGGAGTCATGGGCGCTGAAGGGGAGGTCCGCTTCGCCCGACTCGTCCACGAGCACTCGGCGGCGGTGGGCAACTACCTCCGTCGCCGCCTCTATCCCTTGAGCGCGAGCGACCTCGACGACCTCGTAGAAGAGACGATGATCGTCGTGTGGCGTCGCCTCGATCGCGTGCCCGACGACGCCGAGCTGCCCTGGATGCTGGGTGTCGCGCGCAACGTGCTGCGCAACGCGCGGCGCTCGAAGACCCGCCGCAGTGCCGTCGAGGCACGCCTCGTCCCGATCAAGAATGACGCGTCAGCCGAAGAGAACGTCGTCGCTGACGAGAGCGTGCGCCACGCGTTGGCGTCTCTATCCGAGGACGATCGCGAGTTCCTTCTGCTCAACGCGTGGGACGGACTCGACACGCACGCGCTTGGCGCGTACTTCGCGATCAGTACCAACGCGGCCGCCGTGCGACTGTCGCGCGCCCAGCACCGGTTCCGTGAACTTCTCCACGAGACGCAGGTCGGATGAAAGTTTTGCACGCCGACGACAGAAATCACATAGGGAAGGAGGACGAATGAGCAGTATCGATGAACGCCTGGCCGCGCTCGACCCCGCTGCCCGCGACCCGTATCAATCGCGCGACCTCGACGAGATGATCAGTCGCATCGTCTCGACCTCCCCGTCCCCTGCCCGCGCGCCGTGGTGGCGGCGACTCCAAGTACGACTGGCCGGCGGAGTGGTGGTGGTCGGTGCACTCGCGGCGGGTGCCGTCGCCCTCGTGGCGGGCGGTCCCGGCCTGCCCGTGCTGGCGGTCCAGGGCGCCTATCGCTCCGTTCCCTCGGCGCAAGGCTCGACGTTCGCCGCAGCGGCCGCCGTCCGGGTCAGTTTCGTCGCCAGCGCCTCGCTGAGCGCTCAACCGGGTACGGGTCGCGCGTATCAGCTCGGGGCCTTAGCGCCGACCGCGACCGACGCACGCCACGTAGCCGCGGCCTTTGGCGTCACCGGTGAGCTTCGCCACGCCGGAGACAACTGGACGATTACGAACCGCGCGGGCGCGTCGCTTGACTATCAGGCGTCGGGCGTTCCCCAGTGGGTCTACTCGTCCACGACGTATCCGGTGGCGCCGGCCACGAAGTCGGACTCGGCGTCGGTACCGATGCCGAGTCACGCCACGCTCATCGCGGACGCCGCGGGGTACCTGAAGAAGCTCGGGTACGACTACGAACTCACCCCCTCACGCTTCTCGTCGTCGACCGTGTCCGTGACGAACTCGAGCGGGGGACCCGCCGAGCAGAGTCAGGAGCAGCTCACCGATGTCGTCACGGTCGGTTCACGAGCGACGGACCAGACCTTGAGCATCACCGTGGGTTCGAAGAACCAGTTGATCTTCGCCCAAGGTCCCGCCTTTCGGGTGAGCGCGAGTCCCGCGTATCCGCTCGTGAGTGCTCGAGACGGCGTGAAGCGTCTGGAGTCGACCGAGCGCTCCCTCGCTGGAGCCGGATCGTCGCTGCCTCTTGATCACGTGGTGTTGCGGCGCGCCACTTTGTCGTTGAGTGCATTTCGTCTGAGCGACGGCTCCACCTGGCTACTTCCCATCTACACCTATTCGAATGGATCAAAGAACGCCACGACGTGGAGCGAGATCGCGGTTGAGCCCTCGTTCCTACACCTCAGCCCCGGCGTCGCCCAGGGCGTGCTCCACCACTAGCTCAGTTGTAAGAGCCGTTGATGTTGAAAGAGTCGTTGACGTGGCGAACCTGAATCTCGCCGATGCCCACTTGAAGGTTCATCACCAGTACGGCGCCCGAATGTTCCTTCGGGGGCACGGAGGTCGGCGCTATCTGTTCGCTGAGGACGTTGCCGATGCCCGCGTGGGTCTTGAGGTACACGGTGACGCCCTGGGGCACGTCGACGAGCAGCGCCCCCACCCCCTGGGTCGCCGTCACGTAGGTCGTGCCCGAAAACGACACGTGCGACAGGTCGATGGTCGACGCGCCGATCGCTCCGCGATAGGTCCGCTGCACTTGGGACATGGTCGTGGGCGACCAATTTTTCACTCCGCTGCCACCACGCACGGGCACGCCGACTTCGTGAACAGTGATGATGAACACGCCCGAGAGCAGGATCAGAAAACTCACTCCCGCGAGAAAGAGAAGGCCGAGGAGTCGGCGAAAGGTAAGACGGCGCGCCGGCGTGAACAGAGCCAGCACGGCGACCACGAGCAAAAAGAATAGCCACAGCAGCGCGAAGGGTAGGCCCAGTGCGGCCATGTTGTGCACGGCCGCAAAGACGACGATCGCGAGCACGACGACTCCGAGCGGTATGGCGTAGCGCAGCCATTTGACCCGAGGTGCATCTTCTACTTCAACGGCGTCGCCCTCGGGGGTGTCGGCGCGTGGAATGAGCGCCCACATCGCGAGATAGATCGCGATGCCCAGTCCGTACAAGACGGCCAGTACGACGAAGACGACGCGAACGATGTTGGCGTCGACGTCGAATCGCTCGGCGATACCCCCTGCGACGCCACCGAAGACCTTCTTGGTCGCGCTTCGATGCAGGGTCGCTGCGCCACGCTCGGGTTTAATCGGCTCGTCGTCGGCGTTGACGTGGGTACTTTCCAGAGGCTCATCCATGGTCCCAATGTAAGTTCTCGCGCTTCGCGCTCTCATCAGGGCGAACCCCGACAACACCCCGGGGACGCCCGAGCGATTCAGGGTTTCCCCCGACGCCGCTCACGGTGGCACGGTGCGAGACTAGATGGGACGACTGCACAGGAGTGACGTGAGTGCCCAGACCCCCACCCGCGCAACGATCGGAGTACCGATCCGCCCTCTCCAGCGGGGTGTTGACAACGCGATCCTCGGTGGCGTCTGCGGCGGCCTCGCCATTCGACTCGGCGTGCGTGAACGCGTCGTGCGAATCGTGTTCTGCCTGCTCGCTCTGGTGTCGGGCGTCGGCCTGCTTCTCTACATGCTGCTGTGGCTCGGGGTGCGCCGAACTGACGAGTCGCGCACGATTGCCCAGCGCCTCGTCGGTCGACGCCACCAGGTGATCAACGTGGTGATAGGTGTCGGCGCCATTGTGGCGATCTTCCTGGTCCTGAATCGCCTCGGCATGCCGGATCTTGGTATTTACGCGTGGCCGTTCTTTCTCACGGTGATCGGCGCGATCGGCGTCTGGCGGGGTGCCTCACCCGAGGAGTTGGCTCACCTCCACGAACTCGCCAAGTCGGCCCCGGTCGTGGGTGTGGCCGCCTCGCGTACTCGCTGGAGCTTCTGGCTGCGTCTAGCCCTGGGCGTTATCTTCATTATTTTTGGCCTGCAGATTCTTCACCACCTCGGCAGCCCCTGGAGCCACGACACCACGTCGGCTCTCTTTGGCACGCTTATTCTGATCGGCGGTGCAGCAATCCTGCTCGCCCCGTGGTGGCTCGCGACCTTGAATGACCTCACCGGCGAACGGCGGCAGCGCGTGCGCATGGAAGAGCGCGCCGACGTGGCCGCGCACCTTCACGACTCGGTCCTCCAGACCCTCACCTTGATCGAACGCTCGGCTGGTGATGAGGTGGCCGTGAAGCGCCTCGCCCGCACCCAAGAGCGCGAGCTGCGCGAGTGGCTCTTCAACCCTGAAGGACCCGGCGACTCCGGAACCTTTCTTAGTGACCTGCGCGCTCTCGAAAACGAGATTGAGAATGACTACGGCGTGCGTGTCGACCTCGTGGTGGTGGGCGACTGCGAGAGCAACGAGCGCGTCGCGGCACTCGTCGCGGCGGGTCGCGAAGCGGCGATCAATGCGGCGCGCTGGTCGGGGGCCGACCTTGTCTCGATCTACGCCGAAGTCGAAGCGTCGACGATCAGCCTGTTCGTGCGCGATCAGGGATCAGGCTTCGATCCCGAGCAGGTCGTGAGCGACCGACAAGGAATCGCCCTATCCATTCGCCAGCGCATCACCCAGCGCGGCGGTGAGGTCACCCTCAAGAGCACGATCGGCGAGGGCACCGAAGTCCAGCTGACGTTGCCGCGAAGCACCTAGATGCAACCCCGCGTCTTTCTCGTCGACGACCACGAACTCATCCGCAAGGGCATCCGCAGCGAGCTGCAGGGGTCCGTCGACGTGGTCGGCGAGGCTGATGAGGTTGACGCGGCCATCGAGATCATCCTCGAGCGTCGGCCCGACGTGGTGCTGCTCGACGTGCACATGCCCAACGGCGGCGGCGTCGCGGTACTGCGCGGAGTGGTCGAACTAGCGCCCGAGGTCCGCTTTCTCGCCCTGTCAGTCTCGGACGCCGCCGAAGACGTCATCAGCATCATTCGCGCCGGAGCTCGAGGGTACGTCACCAAGAACATCTCCGGCCCGGAACTCCTCGACGCGATCTATCGGGTCGCGGCGGGCGATGCAGTGTTCTCGCCTCGCCTCGCGGGATTCGTCCTCGACGCCTTTTCCCTGGAAGGTCGACACCTCGAGGCGGGCGACATCGACCCGGATCTGGATCTGCTCACACCGCGCGAACGCCAGGTCCTTCGCCTGATCGCGAGGGGCTACTCGTATCGCGACATCGCGACCGAGTTGTCGATCTCCGTGAAGACCGTCGAGAGTCACGTCTCATCGGTTTTGCGCAAGCTCCAACTCTCGAATCGCCACCAACTTTCGAACTGGGCTTCGCAGCGACACCTGAACTGAGCTAGCGCTGCTCGATGAGGTCCATGTACTCCTCGTCCCAGATGTCGAAGTACTCCTCGGGCAGCAGCACGGCGTGGGTCGGCTCGAGCGCCTCAACGAAGCCGCGTTCGTGGCTCACCGCGACGATCGTGCCCTTCCACTGACGCATCATCTCACCCAGTGCATCGACGCTCGCGGGATCCAGGTTGTTGGTCGGCTCGTCGAGCAAGAGTAGGTTCGCCCTCGAGGACGCCAGGATCGCCAGGGCTAGCTTCGCGCGCTCGCCTCCCGAGAGCGTGGCGGGCATCTGATGGGCGGCCGTTCCCTTAAGACCAAAGGCGCCCAACATCGAGCGACGTTGCACGTCGGACTCCACGGTCGAGTTATCGAGATTGCCCAGCACGGTCTTGTCGAAGTCGAGTTGCTCGTTCTCCTGGGCGAAGTAGCCCACGGTCACGTTGGCACCGAACTTCACGACCCCGTCGTTCTGTTCCTGGGTGCCGGCCAAACAGCGCAACAGCGACGACTTGCCGGCACCGTTGCGACCCACGATCACGATTCGATCTCCGCGTCGCGTGATGAAGTTCACGTCGCGCAGCACGTGGTTGCTCGCGTAGGCCACGGCCACGGACTCCACGGTCATGGGCACGTCACCGCTGCGCGGGGGCACCGGCAGACGAAAGACGACCTTCTTTTCTTTCTTGGTCACTTCGATGCGAGAGTCCTTGAGCTTCTCGACGCGACGGTCGAGGACCTTGGCCAGGCGCGCGCGCTTTTCGGTCTGACCGCGCATCGAGTCGGCCAGTTTGGTGAACTGGTCGATCTTGGCGTCCTGGTGGGCGGCGATCTTTTCTTCCGAGAGCCGGCGCTCTTCTTCGAGTTCCAGGAACTTCGAGTAGTTCCCCTTGTACTCGCGCAGCTGACCGTCGCGCAGGGCCAGGACGCGATCGATCGAGCGATCCAATAGTGGCAGGTCGTGGCTGATCACGAGCACCGCGCCGCGGAACTGCTCGAGTTCGTCAAACAGCCAGCGCTTGGCCGCCTTGTCCAGGTGGTTGGTGGGCTCATCGAGCACCATTGTCTCGGGCTGCTCATAGAGGACCCGCATGAGATCGACGCGTCGCCGCTGACCCCCGGAGAGGGAGTTGAGATCTTCGAGCAGGAGGTCCTGGTTGAGACCGAGGCCATCGGCGAGGCGCGCGACTTCGGACTCGGCCTCGTACCCGCCCCGCTCGCGAAACTCCTCCTCGAGTGACGTGAAGCGAACGATGGTCTCGTCGGTCGGGTCCGCCGCCAGCGCGTGGCGCGCGTGCTGCATGTCGGCGTCCAACTGGTCGATGCCCCGCGCGCTCAGCACGTGGCTGAGCCCAATCGGCTCGACCCCGAGTCCCCCGGCGACGGGTTCTTGGGGCAGGTGCGCGAGAGAGCCCTGGGCCGCGACCGATCCGGTGATCCGCAGATGTTCAGGGTGCTCGCCGAGGAGTACGTGCAGCAGGGTTGACTTGCCCGCGCCATTGCGACCGACGAGGCCGACCTTCTCGCCGTTGCCGATGACGAAGGATACCGGCTCGAGGAGTCGGCGCGGGCCAATTTCGATACCGAGGTCTCGGACGATTAACACGAGTCGCCCCGGGAGAGTCGAGAGCCGTAACGCCGCGACAAGATCCGGCCAGGCGCCGTGTGATTCTCGTCGATGGCGTTAGTCATCTCGAGCAGAAAAAGGGTGATGGCGGGGATACGGAGTCCTTCGTCGGCGATTTTCTCGCGGTCGGTCATTTTACTTGTCGTGTCGAGGCGGCGGGGTACGGCACCTACGCTCGTTCCATGACCACTGCCCTAGCGATCGACGTCTGGAGCGACGTCGTGTGCCCTTTTTGTTACATCGGATCGATTCAGCTAGACCAGGCGGTCGAACTCTTTGAACACGACGTCGACGTGACCTATCATGCCTTTGAGCTCGATCCCGAGGCCCCGGCCTCGAGCGGTGAGGCCCTCGATGAGATTCTGGCGGCGAAGTACCAGATGCCGGTCGCGCGGGCTCGCGCGATGAACGCTCGCCTCGCCGATCAGGCGGCGCAGTTGGGTCTGGCTCTTTCCTTCGAGACGGTGCGACGCGCCAACTCTCTCGACGCCCACCGCCTCATCGACCTCGCGACCTCCCAAGGACGTGGTGCCTTGATGAGAGAGCGACTGTTTCGCGCCTACTTCAGCGACGGCCTGTTGATCTCGGACCACGAGACGCTGAACGCGCTCGCCGACGAGGTGGGCGTGAGCGGGGTGCGCGCTCTCTGGGAGGGTGACGAGTTTGTGTCCGACGTGCGCGCCGACGAACGCGAAGCCCACGACCTGGGACTGAACGGCGTGCCGGCCTTCGTCCTCGATGGGCGGCTCTTGGTGTCCGGTGCCCAGGGCTCCGACGCGATCGGGCGCGCTCTGCGCCAGGCGTGGGAGTCGCGCGAGGGTTAGTCCTCGTCGTCCTCGTGGGGCACCAGCGCGACGGCCGCGACCGCGTGGCCCTCGTCCAGGTTCATCACGCGCACCCCGGTGGCGTCTCGACCTTGCGAGGACACTTCACGCACACTGGTGCGAATGAGCACTCCCCCGTCCGAGGCCAACAAGACGTCGTCGTCGAGGCGCACCATGAACGCCGCCACGACAAAACCGCGCGCCGCGGTCAACTTGATCGCACGCACCCCTTGGCCGCCTCGACCCTGGCGATTGAAGCGCTCGGTCTTGACACGTTTGCCAAAGCCCGTGTCGGTGACCACGAACAGGTCGGCGTCGTCGCGCACCACGTCGAGCGAGATCGCCTTGTCGTCCGCACGTAGCTTGATGCCACGAACACCCGTAGCGTCGCGACCCATATCGCGCACTTCGCCCTCCGAGAAGCGAATGGCCATGCCACGGTACGTCAGCATCATCAGGTCGTCGTCCCCGCCCGTCGTCACGACGCGCACCACCTCGTCGCCCTCGCGCAGGTTGATCGCGATCCAGCCTTCGCGGCGCGACTTGTCGTACTCGCTGAAGGCGGTCTTCTTCACCGTGCCGTTCGAGGTGGCGAAGACCAGGAACTTGTCGTCGGGGAAGTCGGCCGTCGCGATAATGGCCTGAATCGACTCATTGGGCTGCAGGTTCAGCAGGTTAACGATGGCGGTGCCCTTGGCGGTGCGGTCCTTCATCGGTATCTCGTGTCCGCGCAGGCGAAACACTCGCCCGCGGTTCGAAAACAGCAGGAGATACGCGTGGGTGTTGGTGTGGATGATCTGATCGACGAAGTCCTCGTCGCGCAGCTTGGCTCCCTGCACGCCCCGTCCCCCGCGCCCCTGGGTGCGAAAGGCGTCCGCCGCGACGGACTTCACGTAGCCGGCTCGCGTCACCGTGAGAACGATCTCCTCGTCGTCGATCAAATCCTCGACGCCGAGTTCGCCCGGGTCGTTCACGATCTGGGTGAGGCGCGCGTCGGCGTACTTGTCGCGCACGACCGTGAGCTCCTCGCTGATGACACCGCGCAGCTTGGCGTCACTCGCCAGGATCGACTGCAGCCCCGCGATCGTCTCGCGCAGCTTGGCCATCTCGTCGTCCAATTCCGAGCGACCCAGGCGCGTCAGGCGCCCCAGCGTCATGTCCAAGATGTGGTTGGCCTGCTCTTCGGTGAAGTCAAAGGGGGTCCCCATCAGGGCCGTGCGCGCCGCGGCGCGGTCGTCCGATCCGCGGATCGCCGCGATGACCTGATCCAGCATGTCGATCGCCCGCAAGAGTCCTTCGACGATGTGCGCGCGCGCTTCGGCCTTGCGCAGGCGAAACTGCGAACGCCGGGTGACGACGTCGATCTGGTGAGCGACGTAGTGCGAGAGGGCCTGGGCCAGGTTCAAGGTCCGCGGCACCTCATCGACCAGGGCGAGCATGTTGACCGCGAAGGTCGTCTGCAGCGACGTGTTCTTGTAGAGCTTGTTCAAGATCACATTCGCGTTGGCGTCTCTTTTGAGGCGGATGACGAGTCGGGCCTGACGCCCGGCCGAGTCGTTTTGCACCGCGGAGATGCCGTCGAGCTCGCCGTTCTTCACCAGGTCGTAGATCTTCTCTTCGATCGACTCCACGGATACCTCGTAGGGGAACTCGGTCACCACGATGCGAGTGTCGCGACTGGTCTCTTCGATCTCGGCGACGGCGCGCAGTTTGATCGAACCGCGCCCCGTGCGGTACGCGTCGAGGATGCCCTGGCGCCCCAGGATCTGGGCCTTGGTGGGAAAGTCCGGACCTTTGACGAACTTCATCAGGTCATCTGACGTCGCGTCGGGATTGGCAATCAGATGCAGCGTCGCGTCGATGACCTCGCCCAGGTTGTGCGGGGGAATCTTGGTGGCCATGCCCACCGCAATACCCTGAGAACCGTTCACCAACAGGTTGGGAAGGCGCGAGGGCAGGACGGCGGGCTGTTGGGTCGAGTTGTCGTAGTTCGCGTAGAAGTCAACGGTCTCTTCGTCGATCGAGTCAAGCATCTCGAGGGCTAGCGGCGCGAGCCGGCACTCGGTGTAACGCATCGCGGCCGCACCCTCGTCGGGACCCGTCCCACCGAAGTTGCCGTGCCCGCTGATGAGCGGGTGGCGCATGGAGAAGTCGACCACCATGCGCACCATGGCGTCGTAGATGGCGGTGTCGCCATGCGGGTGGTACGTACCCATGACGTCGCCCACCACCTTGGCGCACTTGGCGAAGGGCCGATCGGGTCGCAGACCTTGGTCGAACATGGAGTACAGGACGCGACGATGAACGGGCTTCAACCCGTCGCGAACGTCGGGCAGCGCGCGCTGGACGATGACCGACATGGAGTACTCGAGGAAGGAGCGCTCCATTTCGAGGTTGATCTCGATGGGCTCGATGTAACCGAGTACGACCTCGTCGCTCGGCGGCGTCGTTCCTGATCCGGAGCCCTTGGGAGAACGTGGCATAGACCCTCTCTAGATGTCGAGGAAGCGAACGTCTTTGGCGTTCGTCTGAATGAAGTGGCGGCGCTGAGGCACGTCGTCGCCCATGAGAATCGAGCAGACCTCATCGGCCAGCGCGGCCTGTTCCACCGTGATCTGTAGCAAGGCGCGCTTCGTGGAGTCCATCGTGGTCTCGCGCAGTTCGTCGAAGTCCATCTCGCCCAGACCCTTCAAGCGCTGGAACTCGTTCTTGTGATCGGGGTGTTCGACCAAGAACTTGTTCTTCTCGGTGTCGTCGTGCAGGTACACCTTCTCCTTGCCCACCAGCGTGGAGTACAAGGGCGGCTGGGCCACGTAGACGTGCCCGTTGTTCACGAGCTCGGTCATCTGACGGTAGAAGAACGTGAGGAGCAGGGTGCGAATGTGACTGCCATCCACATCCGCATCGGCCAGCAGAATGATCTTGTGATAGCGGATCTTGTCGAGGTCGAACTCGGCTTCGACGCCGGCGCCGATCGCCGAGACCAGGGCCTGGATCTCCGTGTTCTTCAAGATCTTGTCGGTGCGCGCCTTTTCGACGTTCAGGATCTTCCCGCGTATTGGCAGGATCGCCTGTACGCGGGGGTCGCGCGCATCCTTGGCCGAACCGCCCGCGGAGTTGCCCTCCACGATGAAGAGTTCGCACTCGCGAGGCTCGTTCGACGAGCAGTCCACGAGCTTGCCCGGGAGGCCCGCCCCGTCGAGTGCGTTCTTTCGCCGGGTCAGATCGCGCGCTCCTTGAGCCGCCATGCGCGCTCGCGAGGCCGAGATCGCCTTGGCGACGATCTGGCCGCCCTCGCGCGGGTTCTCTTCGAGCCAGTCCGCCAACTTCTCATTCGTCGCGCGCTCGACCATGGAGCGGATCGACACGTTGCCCAACTTGCCCTTGGTCTGACCTTCAAACTGGGGGCTGTGGAGACGCACCGACACGATGGCGGTCAAGCCTTCGCGAATGTCTTCACCCTTCAGGTTCTCGTCCTTCTCCTTGAGCAGGTTGCGCTTGCGCGCGTAGCGATTGACCACGTTGGTGAGGGCCTTGCGGAAACCCTCTTCGTGCATGCCGCCTTCCACGGTCGAAATGCCGTTCGCGAACGAGTAAATTCCCTCGTAGTAGCCCGTATTCCACTGGAAGGCGAGTTCGAGTTCCTGGTCCTCTTCGGACTGCTCGAGGTACCCGACCTTGCGAAAGAGGGACTCCTTGGAGTTGTTCAGGTGTCGGACGTAGTCGACAATGCCGCCGTTGTACTTGAAGGTTTCCTTGGCTTCACTCCCCGGGCGCTCGTCGGTGAAGCGAATTTCCAGTCCCTTGTTCAAGAACGCGTAGATCTGCAGGCGCTCAGTGACCGTTTGGGCGCGGAACTCCACCTCTTCAAAGATCGTGGGGTCTGGTTTGAAGGTGATGGTGGTGCCGGTGCGTCCGCGCGGCGCGGGACCGGTTACGATCAGCTTTCCTTGGGGCTTTCCGCCGTCGCGAAAGGTCATCTCGTAGTGGTGGTTGTCATGGTCGACCTCGAGATGCAGTTCGGTCGACAGCGCATTCACCACCGAAACACCCACGCCGTGGAGTCCGCCCGAGATCTTGTAGCCCGCTCCGCCGAACTTGCCCCCGGCGTGCAGCACCGTCAGGGCCACTTCCGCGGCTGACTTTCCCTTGTAGCGAGGGTGTTCGTCGACGGGAATTCCTCGACCGTCATCCGCAACCCGACAGCTGCCGTTTTTGGTCAACGTGACCTCGATGTGGGTGCAGTACCCGGCCATGGCCTCGTCGACGGAGTTGTCCACGACTTCCCAGATCAGGTGGTGGAGGCCGGCCGGACCGGTCGAGCCGATGTACATACCCGGTCGAACCCTGACCGGTTCCAGGCCTTCAAGAACGGTGATATCCCTAGCGCTGTAGCTAGGCGACCCTTTGGTCTTTTCGGCCACGCAGGAGTCCTTTCACATCAATTTTGGGGGGCGCCAAAGGCGCCGCCGTGATCAGCGATTTAACGCTTTTATCCTACCCGACAGCGTGTCACTTCGAACGTAATCGGGGCGCGAAAGCGCTTATTTTTCTTGGGCTTTCGTGTTATTTGAGAACTGTTTTGAGTGAGTTGGGTGCGCTCTTGCCCAACGAGGAAAAACCGCTCAAAATTGTCGTCTCTTGGAGGCGAATCTGCTGGGCGTACGCACCCGAGGGAACACTCACGATGAGCACCCCATCTTTGATCAACTCCACCCGACAGTGCTCGGCAAACACGGGGTCCACGACGGTTGGCCAGATCCTTCGTGCCTCGTCGATGACTCGCAAGTCCACGCGCCGAAGTCGTCCCGCCAGCGCGTTCAGGAGTTCTCCGAGTTGCGACGGCGGCTCGTCTCGAGCCATCAGGGCGTCCCGGAGAGGTCGATGACGGCCGCCGGGCTCATCGCGTCTGGCAGGGGCGACGCCGTTGTCACCAGAGTTTGGCCCCGGGGCAGAAGGGTAAGGAGCCGAGCGCTACGAACAGGATCCAGCTCACTAAACACGTCGTCTAACAAGAGAAGTGGTTCGACCGAACGCTCTCGACGGATCAGTTCATGACCAGCTAGGCGAAGGGCCAGGGCGAGCGAGCGCTGCTCGCCTTGGGACGCCTGACGCCTGGCGTCTCGACCTTCGAGCGAAAGTTGAATGTCATCACGGTGTGGCCCGATGGTGGTGTAGCCGCGGAAACGATCGTCGCGGCCCGCCGCCTCCAGAGCGGCTCCCAGCTCGCCCTGCCACGAACGCTCGTAGTGAACAGCGATGTCGTGGTTCGTCTGGGCCAACTGACGATAGAACTCCGCCACCAGTGGTTCGAGGTCGCCGAGCAGTTTTTCGCGACGCGCCACCACCACTTCACTAATCACACAAAAGTCGCGCGACCATTGCTCCAGTTCGCTCTGTTGAGTGGCAGAGGGCCGGGATCCTTCGAGGGACCGGAGCAACGCGTTGCGCTGCGTGAGGACCCGAGTGAATCTCTCCATCGTCTCGGCATCGTGAGGCTCCACGTCCGTGAGCAGGGTGGTGAGAAACGCCCGACGATGCTCGGGTCCGCCGCGAACAACGTCGACGCCCTCGGGAGTAAAGACGGTCAGCGGCAGTGCGACGGAAAGCTCGGCGCGCGAACTCGGGCGTTGGCCGTTAACCAGCATTCGCTTGGTGGTATTGCGTACGCCGCGAGCCAGCGTGAGGTCCACGTGGACGCGACGCTCGCCCGTCAGGATGACCCCATGTACTTCGGCGAGTGACTCCCCGTTGCGAATCATGTCGCTCGCGACATTCGTGCGAAACGATGTGGCGGTCGCCAGCGCGTAGACGGCTTCGAGGACGGATGTCTTCCCTGTTCCATTGGGAGAAAGCAGGACCGTCGTGGCGTCGGGATCAGGTGTAAACGAGAACTCCTGAAACAGTCGGAAGTTTCGAACGGTGAGTTCGTGGAGCCCCACGATTCACGCGACCTATTGGACGCGCACGGGCATCAAGAGATATCGGAATCGCTCATCCTCCACGCCGTGGACCATCGCCGCACGCACGGAGTCCGACATCTCGAGAACGACTTCGTCACCGGTCACCGCTTCCACGCCGTCGATCAAAAACCCTGGGTTAAAGGCGATCGTAATCTCGTCACCGTTGTAGTCGGCGTCAACGTTGTCCTCCACGTCGCCCGCGTCGTGACTCTGGGTACGCACTTCGAGGTTCCGATCCTTCATGGTGAGGCGAACCGAGGACGTCGAGTCCTTCGCCAAGAGCTTTGCTCGCTTCAGTGAGGTCAACAACGTGTCCTTCGCAATTCGCAGGTGGTTGGGGAAGCTCGCGGGTATCAGTTGGAGAACCGAGGGGTAGTTTCCGTCGATCAATCGGGAGGCGATCGAGGTGTTGCCGACCATGAAGCAGATCTCGGCGTCGCTTTTGGTGACGCCGATTTCTGCGTCCGCAGCGAGCGACGACGCGGCTCGCTGGAGTTCTTGTAGGGCGCGCGCAGGTACCAAAAGGTCTTCGTTGTCGCTAATTCCCTTCACTCCGGGAACGTCGCGAACCGCTAGGCGGTAGGAGTCTGTCGCGAACAACCGCAGCGTTCCGTTGTCGCTGGTAAACAACACGCCCGTGAGCAGAGGTCGCGCGTCGTCACTCGCTGCAGCTCGAACGACCTGATTAAGCCCTTGGATGAGATCTAGGGCAGCGATTGTGGTCACGGCACCCGTAATTGGCGGGAGCTTCGGGTAGTCGCTGACCGGAAACGTCCGCAGTGAGAATTTTGCGCGGCCCAAGGAAATCTCGACATGGTCGTCGCCGCTCGAAACCGTCACCGCGCCAGGTTCCAGCGATCGCACCGCATCGACGACCAGTCGCGCCGGCACGACGGTCGAGCCGTCTTCTAAACCAATGACATCCACCGTCGTCCGGGCGGTGATGTCAAGGTCCGTACCCGTAACCACCAACTCGTTGCCTTGAAGCGTGAGGAGGACCCCCGACGCAGCGCCAATAAGACGTGTGGCGGCCACTCGGCTCGCCGCGGTGAGCGCTTCAACGAGGATGTCGCGCTCGGATCTGAACTTCATAGAACTACCTTTCGTTCGCTACTGAGGTTACGTGTGTCTTTTTAATGTAAGAGAGTCTTGTAGTAGTAGGTCTGTGGATATGTGCTTGTTGGTGAAAGAGTCCTGGTGGTGAGTTCATTCACCGGTGCCACCCGAGACACAAGACTGTCGGTAACTCTCTCAACTCTCATAGCTCAACGTTGAGGTGATGTGGAGTACTGGGTTCTTACCAACGTGTAGTCAACAACTCTGACCGAAGGTTGCCCACAGGTGTAATTGGTTCTAATTCTCTCCTTGAAGACGGCGCTTAAGTTGGTTGATTTGGGACAGCATTTCGGGATCGGACGTGAGTTGCTCACGTATCTTCTCTACCCCACTGATGACAGTTGTGTGGTTACGGCCATCGAAGATTCGAGCGATCATCGGGTACGAGTAGTTATTGAGCATGTCACGAATGAGATACATCGCGACGTGGCGGGCGTGTACCAGCGGGCGAAGTCGCTTCGCTCCGCGCACCTCCTCGACCGAGAGTCCATAGAAGTCGGCCACAACCGACAAGACGGTTTCCGGTTTGAGTACGATCTGCTCCGCGCCCAGGTTGGTGAGGTGGGCCTTGGCCAGCTCGAGGCTGATGGGCTCCTGGCGCAGGTTGGCAAAGGCACGCAGCATGGTGATGGAGCCCTCGAGCTCACGAATGTTGTCACGGACCCTCTGGGCGATCCACTCGGCGACGTCGTCGGGCAGGGAGATGCCTTCTCGTTCGGACTTCGATCGAAGAATGGCGATTCGTGTTTCCAGGTCCGGCTGATCGATCTCGGTGACGAGCCCCTGAAGGAGCCGGCTACGAAAACGGTCTTGTAGTCCGGCCAGGTCACGCGGGGAACGATCTGACGTGAGAACGATTTGCTTGCCCTCGCCGTGCAGCGCGTTATACGTGTGAAAGATCTCTTCGTGAAAAGTCTCGCCGCGAGTTTCCATGAACTGGATGTCGTCGATTAGCAACACATCATTCTCGCGATAGCGCTCGTGGAGAGCGAGCTGGGTCCGCGTTTGAATGGCGCGGATGAAGTCGTTCAAAAACGTCTCCGTCGAGACGTAGAGGACCTTGCGTCCCGGGTAGTTCTCCTGCACGAAGTTGCCGATGGCGTGCAAGAGGTGGGTCTTGCCGAGCCCAGAGTTTCCGTAGATCATGAGCGGGTTATAGGCTCGACCAGGGTTTTCGGCGACCGAGACCGCCGCGGCGAAGGCTAGGCGGTTCGAGGAACCGGGCACGAAAGAGTCGAACGTCATTCGTGGATCCAGGCGGGTTGGTTGATCGACGCTCGGGGCGTACGAAAGTATCGGGGCGGCCGCTTCTATGGAGTCGTGGGTGTCGTCGATCACCGGCGCCCCCGTTACGTCACTCACCGTTATCGAAACCTGCACGGGAGCACCCACGAGCCGCTCGGCTTGTTCGGTGATGAAGGGCAAGTAACGCTGTTGAACGCGTAGAAGTTGGATTTGATTCGGCGCGCCGATAACAAGCTCGTTATCGTGGTAATCCACAAGGTGAAGGGTGTTGAGTCCGGCCGCCCATACCGCCTCAGAAGCATTGCCACGTAAGGAGTCTCGAAGAGCCGACCAAATTTCTTCGCCACTCTGCACAATCTTCCTCCACAGACCTCTTGCGAGACTATCCACAGCCGCTTCAGCGCCGGGGAGAGTCACGTTACACCGGATTTGGCGTCCCCGCCGGGGCCACGCAACCCGTGGGGTAAGATTGCAGGCCTGGCGTGCCAGCGACCCCCAGGGGGTACCGCGAAGCGCAGAGCATATTTTGAGAAGAGGTTTTCGTGAAGCGTACGTATCAGCCAAATAGGCGAAAGCGGGCCAAGACCCACGGCTTTCGCGCCCGGATGCGCACCCGCGCCGGACGCGCGGTCCTACGGTCCCGTCGCGCCAAGGGTCGTAGCAAGCTGACGGTCTAGTCGCCATGCCCGGCCGGGTCCGAACCCGCCGGCAGTTCGCGCTCCTGTCCACGCCCACCGGCCGCGGTCAGAGCGGGCCTCTGCGAATCAGTTTCGTGGCGACACCCGGTGAACACGGTGTTGATGTGGCCTACGCGATCAGTCGGAAGGTTGGGAACGCAGTGGTTCGAAATCGAACCAGGCGTCGACTCCGGATGGCAATGGACGACCTGAGGCCTCCGCCCAAAGCAGGTTTATACCTGATCAAGTGCGGAATCCAGACGGGGAACCTTTCATATGCAGAACTCCTACTCCACCTCAACAAAGCCATTGAGCGAGCCAACGACGCCTAAGTCGTTACCCACGCGCCTCGTGCTACGCGCGATTCGCATCTATCAGCAAGTGACGGCGGGCCGGGTGGCCCCGTGCCGCTTCTACCCCTCGTGTTCCCAGTACGCCCTTGAGGCGGTGTCGACCCACGGTGCGCTGCGCGGCAGTGCGCTCGCCCTGCGTCGTGTATCGAAGTGTCGACCACTGGGACCACACGGTATCGACCTCGTTCCCGAACCACGGACCAGGAGTTCCCACTAATGCACTCAGTCACCAAGTTCTTCGGGACAATCTTCCAGCCGGTCTTCCACGCCATTGCCTGGCTGATGGCGGCGTTCTACTCGCTGGTGCCGAACTACCTCTTCGCGATCGTGATGCTGACAATCGTCATCATGGCCGTGCTGACCCCCCTCACGGTGAAGAGCACGAGGTCAATGGTCGCGATGCAAAAGCTTCAACCTGAACTGAAGAAGCTTCAGCAGAAGTACAAGGGACCCGAAAACCGTCAGATCCTCAATGAGGAGATGATGAAGTTGTATCGCGAAGAGGGCGTGAACCCGCTGGGGGGCTGTCTACCGATGCTGCTCCAGGCGCCCTTTCTCTTCATTTTGTACAACGTGATCAAGGGAATGTCGTATGAGGTGAAGAACAAGGCGGGCGCTCTCGTCTCCCAGCCTCGGTATCTCCCGCATAACACGACCATGTACCAGCACCTCATCGCCACGGGCGGGCAGGTGAAGGTATGGGGTATGGACCTGAGCTTGAGGGTCTTTCCGATCTCGGCCCACGGATCCTTCGCCTCAGCCCTGCCCTTCTTTGCCTTCGTCGCCCTGGCCGTCGGGTTGCAGTACTTCCAAATGGCGCAAATCAACAACCGGAGCCGCAAAACCGGCCAGGCCATGCCCAGTCAGCAGCTGATGATGCAGCGCGTTCTGCCGATTATTTTCGTGTTCTTCTATATCGCGATACCCGCCGCCGTCGTCATCTATATGATTATTAGTACAGGGATTCGTATAATTACTCAGGACATCATGTTCCGCGCTGGAGTCTCGGACCCCACCAAGAATGGTCTCGCCGCCAGCCGAGACAAGATGAAAGAGGTTGAGCGCGAGATTCCTGGGGCGAAAGAGATCTCGGCCGAGAGTTCAGTGGTCGAAGATCCGAAGAAGCCCGCGCCCAGGCCCAACGGCAACCGCCCGCAGCCAAGAAACCGCCCGCAGTCCAAATCGGCCCCGAAACCGGTGCAGCCACGTTCGCGGGCCAAGAGAAAAAGAAAGGCGCGTTAGCCCATGGAGTGGGTAGAAACTACTGGTAAGACCGTCGACGAAGCAACGGATCGTGCACTCGCCCATCTGGGCGTACACCGCGACGATGCCGAGGTTGAAGTGATTGAGGAGCCCAAGGTGGGCTTCCTTGGTCGAGTTCGCGGTGAAGCTCGCGTGCGGGCTCGCGTACGGCCGAGTGGTCCTCGTCCCAAGCGCTCACGTCGTTCAGGCGAGAGGCCGCGCGTCAGCGGCGGTCGTGACGAGCGGGTGCGTAGCGACAAGAAGCCAGGCACCGCGCGACGCGAGAGCGCCAAGGGCGGACCTCGTTCCGCTCCCCCCGTGACGAAGTCAACAAAAGTTGTAAAGAGTTCCGTGAAGGAGGAACGTATGGCAGAAGGCATATCGCTTGCCGAGCAAGGAGCCATCGCGAAGGAGTTCCTCGCAGGACTCTTGTCGTCAATGGACATTAAGGCTGAAGTTTCAGTTAAGGAGTTGGACGAGGAGACGGTTGAGCTATCGGTGAATGCCAATCCACCCACGGAGCTCGGGATTTTGGTGGGACCTCGTGGTACGACGCTCCAAGCGCTGCAGGAAGTGACTCGCACCGTTGTTCAGTCCAAGAGTCCGAGTCGGACCGATCGAATACTCGTCGACGTCGCCCAGTACCGTGAGCGTCGGGTCGCCGCACTCGGTCGCTTCGCCCAGCAGGTGGCGACTGAAGTGTTGGAAACGGGCGAAGAGCGGGCTTTGGAGCCGATGTCCGCCGCGGACCGCAAGGCCGTTCATGACGCGTTGTCCGATAATGATCGGGTGGCGACCCGCTCAGAAGGCGAAGACCCTCGACGATTCGTGGTGGTTTCTCCTGCATAATGGCCTCGTGCCCAATGATTGGTTGCCCCGCGCTCTCGAGGAATCGAGAGCGCGGGGTTTTTTAGGCCCACAACCCCTAGAGCCTCAGATCCTCCATGCGGAGGGATTCAGCCTCTGCTGGGAGGCGATCAGACCGTCTCCTCCGGAGTCGTTCCTCGACCTAGGCAGCGGCGGAGGATTACCCGGACTTGTCCTGCTGGACCGATGGCGCTGCAGTGCTGCGTTCTTGGATTCGATGACCAAACGAAGTAATTTCCTGGGGGAAGTGTTGGATTGGCCCGACTCCCCGGGAGGTGTAGTCGTAACCGCCCGAGCAGAGGAAGCCGCACGGTGGCCCGAGTTTGACCATGTGTTTGATCTTGTCACCGCCCGGTCCTTCGGCCCGCCGGCGGTGACTGCGGAATGCGCGGTGCGATTCCTCAAGATTGGGGGAGTCCTCGTCGTCTCCGAACCCCCTGACGACTCCGAAATAGGTCGCTGGAATCCCTCGGGACTTGGTCAGTTGGGCCTAGAGGATCTGGGGCGGACTCGGCACGGCTCCGCCTTTCGCGTGTTGGTGAAGGAAAGAGCGACAACCGCACGGTTTCCCCGCGAATCGGGAGTACCGAAGAAAAAGCCCCTTTTCTGAACGCTTCACGTGAAACATGGTGAACGCGGGCCCCAGATCTGCTGGGGCTACCCCCCGGGCGGACCGAATTGTTTCACGTGAAACATAAGCAGGAGAGCCGAGAGTCTGACTCAGAGCGGCCCGCTTGGTCGAGATCGTCATGCTCGAGGTTCAGTAGGTCGGGGATTGGGGCGACTTCCAGGGGCAGCTTGGATTCTTCCCAAATCCGCCGAGGTCCGATGCCGTCGTAGCCGCGTTGAGGATGTTTCACGTGAAACATCGTGGTCTCGCCAACCTTGGTTCGTCGACCAGTAATCGTAAAACCCCAATGGTTGAGGGTTTTTAGCCCACGAACGACTCGTGAAACATTCCCTGGGGAGAAAACCCACCATCGTGTTTCACGTGAAACATTGGTACTTGACGACGCTCCAAAAAGTGAGTTGAATGGAAGGAGTTTTTCGACGCAGCGTCGGGCGACTCTACGGTCGGGAAGATAAGAGGCTCATGGCAGACGCCAGCACAGTGAGGATTTTTGCCGTAGCCAATCAAAAGGGCGGGGTCGGCAAAACCACCACAACAATTTCACTTGGTGCGGCGCTGGCGGAGCAAGGAAAACGAGTCCTCATCGTGGACCTCGATCCTCAAGGCAACGCCACCACGGGATTGGGAGTGGATGGGCGTCAGTTTGAGCGCTCCGTCTACGACGTTCTGCTGAACGACGTCCCCATGGTGGACATTGTGGAACCCACTGGCTACAACAACCTGTTCGTGGCGCCCGCCACGCTCGATCTGGCCGGGGTGGAACAAGAACTCACCTCGGTGATTTCCCGAGAATTGAGGCTGAAGAAGGCGATCACCTCGGTGATGGACGATTTTGACTTCATTTTTATCGACTGTCCACCGTCGCTGGGTTTGATCACCATCAACGCGTTCGCGGCCGCGACCGAAATCATGGTTCCGGTTCAGGCTGAGTTCTACGCACTTGAAGGACTCACTCAACTCCAACGGATTGTCGATCTGGTTCAGCGAAACCTCAACCCTGACTTGAAGATCACCAAGGTGGTGTTGACGATGTACGACTCGCGAAACACATTGTCGGGCGACGTCGCGAAGGAAGTCAAAAAGCATTTCGCTGAAGAGCTGTGCGAAACCGTCATTCCTCGAACTGTCCGACTGGCCGAAGCACCGTCCTTCGGCCAACCGATCACCGTTTTCGACCCGATATCCAAGGGCGCCATTGCCTATCGCGCCTTAGCAGAGGAGATTGCGAATGCCTAGACGACCTGGATTGGGGAAGGGGCTCGGAGCCCTTATTCCCGACGGAGCTGTGACGCCCACCGATGCACCCGAGGAGGTCGTTTCCTCGAGTCCACTGCGAATGGTGTCGATCGACGCAATACGACCCAACCAGTTTCAGCCCCGGAAGACTTTCAATAGCGACAGCCTCAAGACTCTGGCCGCTTCGATTGCCGAGCTCGGTGTTCTCCAACCCATCATTGTTCGACCCGTGGAAGGCGAACCCGACAAGTTCGAACTCATCGCGGGCGAGCGGCGCTGGCGCGCCGCAAGCATCGCCGAACTTGAACTGGTCCCCGTCCTTCTCCAGGACGATGTCAACGATCGTCTCTCACTTGAGCAGGCGGTGGTGGAGAACCTGCACCGCGTTGACCTGCACGCCCTCGAGGAAGCCGCGGCCTACCAGCAGCTCGTGGACGAGTTCGACCTGACCCATGATCAGGTGGCCCAGCGGGTGGGCAAAAGTCGAGCATATGTTACGAATACGTTACGACTTCTCCAGCTGGGCGAGGCGGCCCAGAGCGCCCTAGCGTCTTCGCAGATCACCCCCGGCCACGCGCGCGCCCTGCTGGGCGTGAGCGACCCCAATGCACAAGCGACCCTGGTGGCGAAGGTAATCAAGAATGAGCTCTCGGTCCGCGCGACGGAGGAGGCCGTCAAGGCCTTCCTCGAACCCCGGCCTCTGCCGACGGCGGAGGCCGTCACGCGAACGAACGAGAGTGGAGCCCCGCGCCTGCGACCGGTCCCCGACGCCAGCGTCGCCGAGCTAGAAGAGCTGCTCGAAAGCTATCTCAACACTCGTGTCCACGTCGACCTCAAAGGACGCAATGGCCGTATAATCATTGACTTTGCGGACCTCGATGACCTCGAACGGCTCTATAGTGCGATCGCTAAGGCCAAGTGACCTTCAACCCTCAACTTAACCCTCTTGTTGAAGTTTTCCCCAAGTTGTGGATGAAGTTGTGGGTTACTCCGATTTACGGGATTTTCCCGGCTTTTTGCGGTTCAAACACGTGGTTTTGGTCGCCTAGCGATTGCGCGAACTGTGGATAACCCGGTCTACCACACCCTCAAATGCGGTGAATGACTCGTGAAATACCTGTTCAGACAGTTTCCCGTGCTCAATGTGGACCGTCGTCATCTTGGTTTCACGCAGGATGGGTAGCGCCATGCCGGTTACCTCGACGCGAGGCACGCCGCTTTGACGGGCGAACTCCGCGGCCAGGGCACTGGCGAGGACCTCACCGCGACGCGAGTGACTCCGGTAACTCGCCCAATAGTGCAGGTGAATGCCGTCGACCTGGTTGAGGGTTCGAAACGAAAGGACCAGGGCCACGTCGTGGACGTTGGCGAAGTGGGCGGCCTCTTCAGGTGAAGTCCCGATCGACACGAGAATGGACTCGGTGTCCTCGAAGCGTCGGGCGAGTTCCTCGACGAGGGGACCTTGACCGCAGAGCAGCACCGAACCGTTCGTTAAGGGGTCGATGCCGGCGAGGTCGCGCGCGTCGGTGACCAGACTCTTGACCGCGTTGGTGGCACGAACGCGCCGCAAGGTCAAGAGGGTCTCTTTGGTGAGCGTCGCGCTCTCCTCGAGGGCGCAGTTGCGCTGGAACTCCCCGAGCGCGGCCTGGGTGTGCGAACCGAAGATGCCGTCGATCCGCCCAGGGTTGAACCCCAGCTGGGCGAGCAGTACTTGAAGCTCGGCGACGTCATCGCCGCGCAACATCGGACGCGTCAGATACAACAGACGATGGCCTAACTGCCAAGTGGCCTCACCCAAGCGTTCGTAGGTGAGTGCGTCAACCACGCCGGTGAGTGGGAGCCCGCGCGAACGCTGGAAGGACTCGACCAGTGCGGTGGTCTCATCGTCAAAGACGTCGCCGTCGTTGGTGGCGTTCAACGAGATCGCGCCCAGGCGCTCTTTGAGTTCGCGAACCCGCGGACCGGCGTCGCCGTTGCGAAGGGACTGGAATCTCAGGCGAACCTACAAGTTCGAGGTGATTTCCTGGAGTAGCGCGCCCTTGGGCTTGGCCCCCACCAGGCGTGCGGCAACCTCGCCGTTTTTGAACAGCAAGAGCGTCGGAATGCTCATCACGGAGAACTTGGTGGCGGTCGCGACGTTGGCGTCCACGTCCAACTTGGCGATCGCGAACTTGTCGGACTGCTCGGTGGCGAACTCTTCGAGGATCGGGGCGATCATCTTGCACGGTCCGCACCAGTCGGCCCAGAAGTCCACGAGAATTGGCTTGTCCGCCGCCCCGATGACTTCGTCAAAGGTCGCGTCCGTCAGGGTCGTGATGTTCTCGTTCATGCCAAACCTTTCGAGTGGGGTGTTCTCGTGTCGGACAACCACTGTAGCGACCAGAGCTAGATTCCCTGCGCTTCGAGCCAGCGCTCGGCGTCGATGGCGGCAATACATCCGGAGCCGGCCGAGGTCACCGCCTGGCGATAGATATCGTCCTGCACATCGCCGGCGGCGAAGAGGCCGTCAATGTTGGTAAAAGAGCCTCGGGACGTTCGCACGTACCCATTGTCCTCTAGGTCGACCTGGCCCGTGACCAGCGTGGTGTTGGGTATATGGCCAATCGACACGAAGACCCCCGTCACCAGCAAGACGCGCTCTTCGTCGGTGAGTGTGTCACGAACCTTGACGCCCATGACCTTGTCCTCACCAATGATCTCGGTGACCTGGGTGTTCCATTCGAAACGGATCTTCTCGTGCGCAAAGGCTCGCTCCTGCATGATCTTGGAGGCCCGCAGGGAGTCGCGACGGTGGATGACCGTGACGGTCTTGGCGAAGCGCGTGAGAAACAGGGCCTCTTCGAGGGCCGAGTCACCGCCACCCACTACGACGATGTCCTGGTCACGGAAGAAGAATCCGTCACAGGTCGCACACGTCGAGAGTCCGTGGCTCATCAGGCGCTCTTCGCCGGGCACGTTCAGCATCAAAGATCTTGCCCCGGTCGCCAGGATGACGGCGTCGGCGGTGATGCTGGGCTCGAGGTCGCCACCCAGCCACGCGCGGAAGGGGCGTTCGGTGGTGTCAAGTTTGTGGACCTTCTCGACGCGCAGATCCGCACCGAAACGCTCCGCCTGTTCGCGCATCCGCATCATCAACTCCGGACCACTCAGCGCTTCGGGAAACCCCGGGAAGTTCTCGATGTCGGTGGTGAGCATCAGCTGACCGCCAGGCTGGTCAGTGGTCGACGAAGGCTCACCTTCAATCACGATGGGCTGGAGCATGGCTCGCGCGGCGTAGATCGCCGCCGTGAGGCCAGCCGGACCCGAGCCCACGATCAACACTCTGGTGTGCTCGGCCATTACTTCCTTAGTGTGAGCGGCCTGCGCTTACGCCAAATGACCCAACCCGCGATGATCGACAGGCCCCCGATGACCACGTAGGTGATCCACTCGTGCCCGGAAAATGCGTAGACGTTGAGCAAGCGTACGAGAGCGATGAGCAGCACGACCACGAACACCAGAGCGGCTAGTGCGACGATCAGCCCAAAGGCGATCGCTCGGCCGGCGAGGATGACAGGGCGCAGCACCTTGTCGTGCACGATGTCGAGCACGTGATCGACACCGGCGAGGAGTCGATCAACAAGGTCCGGATCGGGTGCGGTGCTCTCAGCCACGTCCGTCAGACTACCGGAGGACTCTGATTACTCTTCGATCCACGTGAGCCCGATGATGCCCGGGCCCGCGTGGGTGCCCACGACCGGACCGATGTCGGCCACGATGAGCGGAAACTTCGTGGGGATGTCGCTCACGAGCGAGACGAGGGTGGCGACGTCGGCGTCGCTGCACGCGCCTTGAATGAGGGCGAGGCGTCGCAGCGGCGCGTGGTTCCTCGCCACGCTGGCCACGGCGGCGAGGGCTTTGGCCCGGGTGCGCTGGCGCCCCGCCTCGGCGACGACACCGGCCTTCACGTCGATCATCGGTTTGATGGCGAGCACCTGACCCAACAGCGCTTTGGCGCCGCCGATTCGACCGCCCTTGATCAGGTGTTCGAGCGTGTCGAGCGTGGCCACGACGCCGATCTTGCCCATGGCCTCGTTGCTTTTCGTGACGAGCGCGTCGAGGTCCGCGCCCTGGGCGGCCGCCTCGGCTACGTCGATCGCGATCAGGCCCTGACCCATCGAGACGTTGAGCGTGTCGATGACTCGCACGGGAAACTCAGGGTCCATCGCCTCGGCGCCGAGGGTGGCACTCTGGTGGGTGGCCGACAGCAGCGACGAGAGGGTGAGCACGATGACGCCGTCGTAACCTGCGTCGCGGGCTCGCTCGTACGCGGCCTGGAAGGCGCCCGGTGAGGGCGCGGACGTTTCGGGTAGCGACTTGTAGAGCTTGCACTTGGCCCAGAACTCGGCGGGGGAGAGGTCGCTGAACTCGTCCTGATCGAAGCGAATCGTGAGCGGCACGACGTCGATGTCGAGTCGTGCGACGATGTCGGCTGGTAGGTCGCTCGCGCTATCGGTGACGACTCGGATTCGGGCCACGTGTTCCCCCCTTAGAACCGTTCAAGCCTTGCACCTTTTACCTGAGCCTGTCGAACTCGACGCCGCAAGAGAACGACCGTGGCGAGGTAGGCGAACGCGCCCGCAACGACGGCGAGCGAGAACCGCGCGACGAGAAGAAGGCCTTTCGTCCAGTCCGGTGCGTCGTAGACGACGGCAATGACCACGGTCGCCGCCAACGAGGCGAGCAAACTGCGACGCACGTGCACGCTCCACACGCCGGTCGTGATGTTGACCTGGTAGTAGGCGAGGACCGCGAGCGCGGCGACGGCCGCGGCCGCGTAACCAATCGAGATGGCCGCCATGAGTCCGACCTCGGAGTGACGTCCGAGCACGATGCACAAGACGATGGTGAGTCCGTTGTTGAGTACGTAGAGCAAGAAGACGTCGCGTGCGCGCTGCATCGACTGCAGCCCGCGAACGCACAGCTGAAAGATCGTGAATCCGGGCAGTCCGGCCGTGAGAACCGCGAGCACCGTGCCCACCGACCAGGAGTGGCTCGCGTCGACGTGCTTGAGCAGGATGCCCACGAGCGGTTGAGCGAGCACGATGATCACCAGCGTGCACGGAACGATGATGACGAGCGACTGTCGCAAGGCAAAGCGCAGCCGCTCGGTGAGCCCGGCGAAGTCGCGCTCGGTGGCGTAGCCGGCGAGCTGGGGGGTGAGGGCCCCCAAGACCGAGACGACCACGACGGCGTAGGGCATCTGCATGAACGCCCAGCCGTACGTGTAGTCGCTCACGGGACCGCCGCCGCCGATGCCAAAGGCGAAGGCGAGCACCACGTAGAGCGAGAGTTGGTTGGATAGCACCACGAGCAACGTCCAGCTACCGAGTCGGCCGATCGCCTTGACGGCCGGATCCTTCAGGTCCAGTCGGAAGCTGAGGCGCCACAGGTTGCTGCGCGCCAGCGAGGGCACCAGGCACAGGAACTGGACGGCCACGCCGGCGGTCGTGCCCAGCCCGAGCCAGAGCAGGTCGGAAGAGCCCGCGAGGTGCGAGAGCACCGGCGTCGGGTCCACCAGGTGGAACCACACGAGCACCGCGATGCACACGGCGTTGTTGGCCACCGGGACCCAGGTCGCGATGCCGAAGCGACGTCGGATGTTGAGTAGCGCCGTGGCGATGCCGATCGCCCCGTAGAAGAAGATCTGGGGCACGAAGAAGCGCAACAGGTCGGTCGCCACCACCCGCTGTTGACTCGCCACGAGTTGCTGGCGCGCCACGGCGGCCGCGCTCTCGTGCACGCTCGACGTGCGGGAGAGAAAAGTGAATCCATCGATGATGTAGGGGGCGATGAACCACGCGATGATCGACGCCGCGGCGAGCACGATGAGCGCAGCCGTCACCACACTCGAGATCGACTTCCAGGCTCGGCGCTCGCCGTCGAGGGTCAGACGCTCCACGAACACCGGAATGAAGGTCGCGGTCGCGATACCGCCGAGCACGAGATCGAAGAGCATGTTGGGCACGGTGTTGGACAGGTTGAACGCGTCAGCGATCGCCGAGAAGCCGAGCACCCAGGCGAGCACCAGCACGCGCGCAAAGCCCGTGACGCGTGAGACGAGCGTGCCGCTCGCCATGGAGAGCACGCGCGAGGAGTGACTCGAGGTAACGGTCATCGGGCGTGACGACCTTTGGGCCGGCGTCGGATCGTGCGCCACCACCACAGTGCCAGGACCAAGAGGGACGCAAAGGTAAGAAGGTAGCCCACGACCGAGGTGCCGGCGATACGGACCTGGATGGCCGTTCGCGCCAAGACGACTTGACCGTTCGGCGTGGTGAGGATCACCTGGAGGGTCAGCGAACTTCCCTGCGCGTTGGCCACCGGGACCCGGATCGACTCCGTCGGCGAGTTCATCACCAGGTCGACCGCGTTGCCTTTGGGAAACGAGACACGGTCGGTCACGAGGTGCACGACGGTGTCGACGGTGTAGTGCAGATGCGAGAGGACGGTGACCGGCAGGTCGGTGCCGGAGCCCGCCAACGTGATGGTGCTCTGGTCGATCGAGAACTGGGCGAGCTGCTCATCGAGCAGGTGCGTGGCGGTGTTGATGTCGCTTTGACGAGCGCTCGGCCCTCCGTCGGTCTCGGCCGAGGCGACCGCCACGCGCAGGACCGTGGCGATGTTGCTGGATCGCACACTTTGGGCGAACGAGTTGACCTGGCCGATGAGCGAGAGCAGCGACGACACGTTGTGCGACGACCAGGTGGAGGGCTGACTCGTCGACAGCGTGCGATCGACGGGTGCGCCGTTGGCTCCGACCTGGGTGGCGCCAAAGGAGGGCGAGAGCGAGACGAGTTGGCTGAAGGGATTGCCGTGCAGGCCGCTCAGCAGGTCGTCGAGGAACGAGTCCGAGGTGTCGTTGGCGGAGGTCTCGAGCACGACCGATCGCGGGCTCGGGGCGAAAGGCTCTTCGAAGTGCAAGAACGCCAGGGTGGCCAGCACCATCGCCGCGCGTCGGCCCGGTTCGATGGCCTTGTCGTGCGTGAGTTGGGACAGCGGACCGTCGTCGCTCAGGGCCGCGAGTGCCCCCGCGCCCACGACGTGAAAGGGAGCGCCCCAGGTGAGGGTGGCTGAGGGCGCCTCGGTGAGGTCGTTTTCGGGCACGACGACCTCGTTGAACCCGGAGCGCTCGAGCGCGGCCAGGCTGGCGGGCGACTGAGCACCGCTCAACAGCACGGGATCGTCCATGTAATGACTGGTCATCTTGGCGAGCAACTGACTGGTCAGGGTGAACTGCTCGCCGACCTGGCTGGCCAAGTGGTTCGCGTCGAGACCCGCGAAGTCGATGGTGCTCGAGGGAGCGTCGATCACGCGGTGCAGCGGACTCAACATGGCGCCGTCGAGTGCGCTGACCCACGCGGGTCCGCGCGTCGCGTTGAGTTGAATGTCGGCCAGCACGGAGTAGTTGAGGCCCAGGGTGACCGCTGAGTCCGGAAAGCGCCCGAGTGTGTTGAGGATGTCGATGAGGTGAGTCGGACGACGCAAGGCGCGCGGCGTGACGGGTATTACCAGGGTGACCTGGAGGGGCTTGTCAACCGATGTCGACTGCACGCTGAGCAAGGACCACTTGGTGATCGTGGTGCCATTAATGTCCAACTCGTAGCGGATCGGATACACCCCGCCACAGCCGTTGGTCGAGCACACCAGGCGTAGCCGCGGAGCCGCGCCGTCGCACGAGCGCGGGGGCGAGGGCAGGGCGGAGGTATACAACGTGACGATGAAGTTGGCCTCGCCGTCCTTGAGGCACTTGAGATCGAAGGCGCCGGTGGTCGCGATCGCGCCCACCCCCGGACCCTGCCCGTCCACGATCGGGGCCAGTTCGCTGCGCGCGGTGATGACCGGATAGAGGTCGACGCTCATCTGGGCCCCCGACTGGTCCGGCGAGACCGTGATGGTGGTGCCAAAGCGCGCCGTTCCACTCGAGGACAGCGAGGCCACCGCCCCCTGATGCAGGACGGAAAAGGAGGGCGTTACTGCGGCCCACGAGGCCGAGGGCCACGTCGCCATGGCGAGGCCGAGGAGTACGACGCTGAGCACCCGCCACCAGGTCGTCAGTCGGTGGGACATTGCTCCCTAAGGCTACCTTCGAGCGAGTGCGGACCCCGGCGCCACTACCCTTCTTTCGCAGTGACTTCCTTCACCAACGCCCACGACGCATTGCGCGATCTTGCGCATCTGGCCCGTCCGCTCTCTAACGCCTTCAACGACGCGGGCTTCTCCCTCTACGCGGTGGGCGGCTCCGTGCGCGACGCGTTGCTCGGTCTCGAGCGCAGCGAGGACTTCGAGATCGACTTCACCACGAACGCCCGGCCCGAGGACATCGAGCGACTGATGAAGCCCCTGTCGAGCGCACTCTGGCAGCAGGGCCGAGCGTTTGGCACCATCGGCGGCACGCTGCGCGAGACCGGGATCAAGGCCGAGGTGACCACGTTTCGCTCCGAGGCCTACGTCGATCACTCGCGCAAGCCGTCAGTGGAGTGGGGCGACTCGCTCGAGGCGGACCTCTCGCGGCGCGATTTCACCATTAACGCCCTCGCGCTGGACGTGATTGCCCTCAACCGCGATACCCCGGGCGTTCAGACCCTCTTCGACTACTTCGGTGGATTCCAGGATCTCGCCGATCGGGTGCTGAGAACACCGATCGATCCCGAGATCCTCTTTCGCGACGATCCGCTGCGCATGCTGCGCGCCGCGCGATTCGCCGCACGATTCTCTCTTTCCATCGACCCCGCCGTAGAAGCGGCCGCCACGTCGATGGCCGAGCAACTCCAGAAGGTCTCGGCCGAGCGGGTGCGCGGCGAACTCGACCTGCTGTTAGTGAGCCCGCAACCATCCGTGGGTCTGGACTTCATCGTGCGCACGGGACTGGCGGAGTTCTTCTTCCCCGAGCTGCCCAAGCTCCAGCTGGAACAGGACCCGGTCCATCAGCACAAGGACGTGCTCAAGCACACCTGGGCGGTGGTCGACAAGACCTCGCCCGACCTCACGCTGCGACTGGCCGCCCTCTTTCACGACATCGCCAAGCCCAACACGCGCGCCATCACCGACGACGGGGTGACGTTCCGCTTCCACGACGTCGTGGGAGCGCGCATGACGCGCGCGCGCATGGGCGAACTCAAGTACTCCCAGGATCTCATCGACGACGTGGCGACCCTCGTCGAGTTGCACATGCGCTTTCACACCTACAAGTTGGGCTGGAGTGACCGGGCGGTGCGTCGCTACGTGCGCGACGCCGGCCCCCTGCTCGAGCAGCTCAACGAGCTCACGCGCAGCGACTGCACCACGCGCAACGCGAGGCGCGCCGAGATGCTGGCAACGCGCATGGATGAACTCGAGGCGCGTATCGCAGAACTGCGCGAAGAAGAGGACCTGAGCCGGCTTCGTCCCGCCCTCGACGGAGTCCAGGTCATGGCGATCCTGGGTATTCGTCCGAGCCGGGTGGTGGGCGAGGCGCTCGATTTCTTGATGGAGATTCGCCTGGATGAGGGCGAGATCGGCTCGGATGAGGCGGCCGCTCGATTGCGGGCCTGGTGGGCCGAGCGCGAGCACTAACGAAGAACGCCCCCGCTCTCGCGGGGGCGTTCTCTTAGGAAGGGCTGGCGATTAGGGCCAGACGGGGTTCTCGGCCCCCTCGGCAAAGGCGCCGATCATGTCGTGGGCAACGTCGTCGTGGAATTGCACGGGCGGGGACTTCATGAAGTAGGCCGACGGTCCGAGCAACGGTCCGCCGATACCGCGGTCCAGGGCCAACTTCGCGCAGCGCACGGCGTCAATGATGACCCCGGCCGAGTTGGGCGAGTCCCACACCTCGAGCTTGAGCTCGATGTTCAGCGGCGCGTCACCGAAGTTACGGCCTTCCATGCGGATGTAAGCCCACTTGCGATCCTCCAACCACGGGACGTGGTCGCTCGGTCCGATGTGCACGTTGTCGGAGTCGAGGTCGTTGAACTCGATCTGGCTGGTCACGGCCTGGGTCTTGGAGACCTTCTTCGACTCGAGACGGTCGCGGTCGAGCATGTTCTTAAAGTCCATGTTCCCGCCGACGTTGAGTTGGTAGGTGCGGTCCAGGGTGAGGCCGCGGTCCTCGAAGAGACGCGTGAGCACGCGGTGCACGATCGTCGCGCCCACCTGGCTCTTGATGTCGTCACCGATGATGGGCACGCCCGCGTCGCGGAACTTCTTGGCCCACACGGGGTCCGAGGCGATAAAGACCGGAATGGCGTTCACGAAGGCCACGCCGGCGTCGAGGGCCGCCTGGGCGTAGTAGCGCTGGGCCTCTTCCGAGCCGACCGGCAGGTACGAGACGAGAACGTCCGCTTTCGCTTCGCGCAGGGCGCGGGCCACGTCAACGGGCTCAAAGGGAGACTCTTCGATGACGGCGCGGTAGTACTTGTTCAGGCCGTCCAGGGTCGGACCGCGCTGGACCATGACGCCCAAGGTGGCCACGTCGGCGAACTTGAGCGTGTTGTTCATGCCGCCGTCGATGGCTTTGCCCAGGTCGTTGCCGACCTTGGAGGCGTCCACGTCGAAGGCCGCGACGAACTCCAAGTCGCTCACGTGATAGCCGCCGAGCTCGACGTTCATCAGCCCCGGGACGTGGTCTTCCTTCTTGGCGTCGCGGTAGTACGTCACGCCCTGGATCAGCGAGCTGGCACAGTTGCCCACGCCCGCGATCGCTACTCGAATCTTGCTCATGACTTCCTTTCCTACTTCGCTTCGCTCGCGAAGGTTTCCTTACTGCGTTCGCCGGTCAACATGTCGTCGATCCAGGCGAGATCTAGTTCGACGCCCCTGGCGGCGTGTTCCATCACGCCGCGGGCGTAGTCGTCGAGTTCTACGTTGCACTCACCGGTTCTCACTTCGGCCAGGCGCTCGAGCAGGTCGGCGCGGCGACGCTCCAGGAGACTCACCCGTCTCGTCGAGGACAGGTGCTTCGCCAGCGCCATGCGCAACGAGAAATTCTTGGCGGAGTCGAGGGTCGAAGGGTCACTCAAGAGCGAGACGAACTCCTCGCGACCGGCTTCGGTGATGCGATAGACCTTGCGACCACGTCGGCCCAGACCCGAGCTCGCGCGCAGGGAGCGCAACGACGCGCGCTCGCCCGAGAGCGAGCCGGTGGACAGCGAGGTCAGGCGCGGCGCGACGGGCAGGACTGCCTCGACGAAGCCGTGGCGTTCGAGTCGCGCGAGCGCGGGATAGATCGATCCGAACGAGACGTTCGCCCACATTCCCAGGCGGTCGCGCAACTGGGTACGGATCTCGTAACCGTGATGGTCACGCTCCATCAGCAGGCCCAGGATGGCGATGTCCAACACGCGAACCATCATATCACATCGATATATCGAGCGTGACGGTCCGTGTACAGGCCTGGTATTTGCCGGTTGTAGCATCACCACCAATGGATAAGCGATTCCGCTCGAGCACCGCCAATGGGGCCGTGGTCGAGTTCGGGCTTGTCCGCCACGCGCTCCTCGCCAAGCTCGCCACGGGTCTGTTGCGCTACGAGGATGTCTGCGACGCCCATCCCGAGTTGCTGCGCGCCGGACGCAACCTCGGGCGCAAGACCGGAGAGACCTGTCCGGTGTGTGGGGATGGCGAACTGGTCGAGGTGACCTACGTCTTCGGCGTTCGTCTCCCCTCGGGCGGCACGTGTCCGGCCACGCGGGCCGAACTGCTCAAGCTCGAGCGACGCGAGAAGCCGGTGCAGTGCTACGCGGTCGAGATCTGCGTGGAGTGCTCTTTTCACCACCTGGCTCGCAAGTGGGCGGCCGGAGGACGTCGTTCGCGTCGCCGCGCGCCGCTGGCGCGCGAGGTCGGCGAGTGAAACTCTCCGCACCCCAGATCAAGGCGCGCAGGCGTCGCAACGGCAGCGCTCCCCTGGTGATGGTGACCGCCTACGACGAGCCCGGCGCGCGCTTCGTCGCCGCCGCCGGCGTGGACATTCTTCTCGTCGGTGACTCGGTCGCCAACGTGGTCCTCGGACACGAGGACACCCTGCACGTCAGCGTCGAAGAGATCTGTCACCACGTGCGCGCGGTGGCCGCGGCCAAGCCTGGCGTGCACATCGTGGCCGACATGCCCTGGTTGAGCTACCACGTCAGCGTCGAAGACAGCGTGCGCAACGCCGCGCGAATCATTCGAAGCGGTGCCGACAGCGTCAAACTCGAAGGGGGGCGCGTGCGCCGCGACGTGGTGCGCGCCATACTCGACGCCGAGATTCCCGTCATGGGGCACCTCGGCCTGACGCCCCAGAGCATGCTGGCCTTCGGGGGATTCAAGGTGCAGGCCAAGACCCGCGAGGCGGCCCACCAACTGGAACTCGACGCGAAGGTCCTCCAGGACGAGGGCGTCTACGCGATCGTGATTGAAGGCGTGCCCAACATCGTGGGAACGCGGGTGACCGAGGCGCTGGAGATTCCCACCATCGGTATTGGGGCGGGACCCGACACCGACGGTCAGGTATTGGTGTTTCACGATCTGCTGGGCTTGGGCAAGAATCGGCCCGCCAAGTTCGTGCGCCAGTACGCCGACCTCGGGACGGCCATCACCGAAGCGGTATCGCACTTCGCCAGTGACGTGCGCGCGGCTTCCTTTCCCGGACCCGAGGAGGTCTACCCCAATCCCGACGAACTGGTGAACTAACCCTTCCTGCGAAGGGACCGTCGTGGCGCTCTCGGTGGTGAACGTGGGACTCGACTGTGAGGACGTTTGGCGGGTGGCGAGCTTCTGGTCGGCCGCCTTGGGTCGCATCGTTGACCAGGGGAGTAGCGAGGTGTTCGCCTCAATCGGCGGCTCCGACGCCGAGAGATCCCAACCGGCGTGGTTCTTTCACAAGGTGCCCGAGCCTCAGTCCACGAAGAACCGCGTGCACGTCGATCTGGTGGATCCCAGCGAGAGCCGGGTGACTCGCCTCGTGGATCTGGGCGCGCGCGTTATCGAGGAGCACGACATCGGCTTTCATAGCTGGACGGTGATGGAGGACCCTGAGGGCCACGTGTTCTGTTTGGCGGCCAAGGTGTACACGGGCTGAGACCAGGATCCGACGTGCGGTCGGACGCCGGCGCGGAGCACTCACGTGAGTCAACGGGACATTTGACCCTACAAGTCTGATTGACGACGAACGAGTATTGCCTTGTCACTTCAAAGGACAAGGAGAAGTAGCCATGAAAGCACTCGTCTACAAGGGTCCCGGCAAGAAGAGTTGGGAAGAGGTACCCGCTCCGGTCATCAAGCGCCCGACCGACGTGATCGTAAGAATGCTCGCCACGACCATCTGTGGGACCGACCTGCACATTCTTAAGGGGGACGTGCCCGAAGTAGAGGTCGGCCGCATACTCGGACACGAGGGGATCGGCGAAATCACCGAAGTCGGGTCCAACGTAACCCAACTGTCCGCCGGAGATCGCGTCATTTTGTCATGCGTCAGTTCGTGCGGGCGCTGCTCGAACTGTCGTCAGGGCCTCTACAGCCACTGCCTTGATCCGGAAGGTCGGGCGGGGATCGGATGGATCTTTGGCTACATGATCGATGGCACTCAAGCCGAGTACGTGCGTGTGCCCTTTGCGGAAAATTCGGTCTACCCGATGCCCGCGAGCCTGAGCGACGCGGAGGGAATTCTTCTCTCGGACATCCTGCCCACGGGATTTGAGATCGGCGTGGAGTACGGACATGTCCGTCCCGGCGACGTCGTGGCCGTGATTGGTTCGGGGCCGGTGGGCCTCGCCGCGGTCACGACGGCCCGCCTCTACGGGCCCTCGAAGATCATCGCGATCGACCTCGACGACGCGCGACTAAAGCGAGCTCCGGACTTTGGAGCGAGCGACACGGTGAACTCGGCCGATGCGGACTGGAAGGAACAGGTCCTTGCCCTCACCGATGGCGCGGGCGTCGACGTCGCCATTGAGGCGGTGGGTATTCCGGCCACGTTCACGATGGCCACCCAGATCGTGCGTCCCGGAGGTCACGTGGCGAACATTGGCGTGCACGGCAAGCCGGTTGACCTCGCGCTCAACGAACTCTGGATTCGGAACATCGACATCTCAATGGGACTCGTCAACACCAATACGCTCGGCATGCTGCTCAAACTCGTGACCGAACAGCAACTCCCCGTAGAGGGCTTTGTCACGCAGGCGTTCTCGTTTGACCAGATCCTCCAGGCCTACGACGTCTTTGGCAACGCCGCACAGTTCGATGCCCTCAAGGTGCTGATCCACTAAGGATCTCTGACTCGCGTGACCTGGCGCAAACCGATCACGCGAGTCAGGTGAGGTAATCAGGGCGAGTTCTCGCGGAATTGGCTGATTTCAGAGCCAAACGGTAGACTCATTCGTCCCACACTCGTGGGAACTCAGTTGAACCCTGCTCTGTTTTCCGCAGAGCCCGAGTCATTCGGACCAGAGGGAAAGGAAAAAGGCCATGAGGCCCTATGAATCAATGATCGTGTTCGACACGACCGTCGACGCGCAGTCGATCCAGATCGCTCTGGACCGCGCGCTCGACACTATCCGTGCCAACGCAGGAACCCCGGGAAACATCGACCGTTGGGGCAAGCGTCCGTTGGCGTACGAGATCAACAAGCGCAAAGAGGGGTACTACGTCCTGGTGGAGTTCAGTGGCGAGTCGTCGACGGTTGACGAACTCGACCGCATCCTGACCCTCTCGGACGAGGTCCTGCGCTTCAAGATCCTCAAGCGTCACGTGCGAACGCCCGCCACCGCTGTCAGTGCGCAGGCCTAAGTTCAGACGCGTAGCGCTAAGGAGACACTATGGCTGATAACACCATCACCGTTGCCGGCAACATCACCCGCGACCCCGAGCTCAAGTTCTTGAATTCGGGCCAGGCCGCTGTGCGCCTGTCGATCGCGGTCAATCGTCGCTGGCAGAACCGCCAGACCCAGGAGTGGGAAGAGCGCGTGTCGTACTTCGAGGTCGCCGGGTACGGCGCCCTCGCCGAGAACGCCGCCAACTCCCTTACCAAGGGCACCCGAGTGATCGTCTCGGGTCGACTCGAGCAGCGCAGCTGGGAGACCGAGAACGGCGACAAGCGTTCGATCGTCGAGATCAACGCCGACGAGATCGCCCCGTCGTTGCGATTTGCCACCGCCGTCGTCACCCGCACCCCGCGCGCCGAGGGCTCGAACTTCTCGGCCCCGGATCGTCCCGCCCCGCGTACGAACGCACCCAGCAGCAGTAGTTACGAGTTTGACGAGGAGCCCTTCTAGTGCCACGTATTAATAACCCCAAGCCGCCCAAGCGCGCGCCCAAGATCGACGTCCGTCGGGGAGCGAAGAAGAAGCCCTGCGCGTTCTGCCAGCACGGCGTCGATCGCGTGGACTACAAGGACCTGGCCCAGTTGCGCAAGTACATCTCGGACCGCGGAAAGATCCGCGGCCGCAAGGTGTCGGGCAACTGCCAACAGCACCAGCGCGACGTGAGCGAAGCCATCAAGACCGCGCGCGAGTTGGCGTTACTGCCCTACACCCAGCGCACCGTGACCGAGCGTCGTGGTGGTCGGGGTCGTGACGGAGGACGGGACGATCGCGGTCCGCGCGGTCCGCGTCCCAGTCGCGTCAACGCCGAAGCCACTCCCGCGCGTCCCGAGGCGGAAGGTGATCTGATCGATGACGCCAGCGTCGCGGCCGAGGTCCTGGTGCCCGGGGCCGAGGAGACGAGCGAATGAAGGTCCTCCTAAGAAGCGACGTGCGCGGTCTGGGACGCCGTGGCGACATCGTGGACGTGAAGAACGGCTACGCGCGCAACTTTCTGCTGCCCTCGGGGGCGGCACTGCCCGCGAGCGACGCCAGCGAAAGCCAAGCCACGCTGATGCGCAAGGCGCGCGACATCCTCGACGCGAAGAGTCGCGAAGCGGCCGAGGCGCAAAAGGCGCTCATCGAAAATGAGTCGGTGACGATTGCGGCGCGCGCCGGCGCGAATGGACGGCTGTTCGGCTCGATCACCGAATCGGACATCGTGAATGCGATTCGCACCGCGACGGGCATCTCGCTTGATCGCCACGCGATCAACCTGGCCGAGCACTTAAAAGAAGTGGGGGCCGCGACGGCCACCGCCACGCTCTTTGACGGCGTGGAAGCGACGGTCTCTATCGAGGTCGTCGCTAAGTAGTTTTTCAGGATTTGATGGTGGAGTCGCCGGGGGCTGCGTCCCCGGCGACGTTTATTTCAACAGACCGAATCCCATGTCACAGACCGTTGCGAGGCTATGTCACGTGTCGGTCGTCACTTTCCACACAGGCTTTCCCCAGTATGTCCTTCGCCAATCCTCAACATGCCCGTCTTGTTACCTGCAGCCCACGTCGACAAGCGTTGAAGTCTTATGACGCAGATTGACACCGAGCGACCACGAGTCGCATCCGGCGGCCGTGTTCCACCCAGCGTCATCGAGGCTGAAGAGTCGTTGATTGGTGCGATGCTGCTCTCGCCCGAAGCGGTGAGCGTCGCCTACGAGACGGTCCAGGTCGAGGACTTCTACCGTCCACTCCACGGACAGATCTTCGGCGCGATCATCGCGCTGGCTCACGCGGGCGAGCCCGTGGACTACGTGACGGTTCAGGCGAAACTTCAAGAGCGCGGAGCCGTGGCGGTTGAACTGGCGGTGCTCTCGGCCCTGCAGCTCAACACGCCCTCGGCGGCGAACTCGCTGCACTACGCCGAACTGGTCCGCGAGAAGGCCCAGCAGCGTCGCCTCATTGCCGTGGCCGGAGAGATCGTCGACGACGCCTACGTGGCGACCGATGACGTGGTTGGTCTCATCGACGAAGCCGAGCGCAAGATCAACGCCATCGCCGATGACCGCAAGGTCGACTCGGTCTCCCCGTTGCAGCGACTGCTGCTCAACGAGGCCGACATCCTCGAACTGCGAGGCGAGACTCGTGGTCAGTTCAACGGCCTCGAGACGGGATATCGCTCGCTCGACGGCATCCTGCAAGGACTCCAGAAAAGCTCGATGACCATCGTGGGCGCGCGCCCGGCGACCGGTAAGACGGCCTTCGCCCTGGGCATCTTGATCCATGTGGGCGCGGTGGTGAATCGACCCGCGCTGTTCTTCTCCCTCGAGATGAGTCGCCAAGAGCTGGCCGAACGCATCCTGGCCTCCACCGCGCGCATCGACTCGTCCAAGTTGCGTACCGGTGACCTCTCCGAAGCCGACTGGAACCGCGCCCACGACGCCTTCGGGTACCTGCAGTCGGCCAAGGTCTTCATCGACGACAACCCGGCTCTCACGATCATGGACGTGCGCGCTCGCGCGCGGCGGATCAAGCAGCAGAACGGCGACCTCGGCGTCATCATCATCGACTACCTCCAGCTCATGTCGAGTCGCGGTCGCGCCGAGAACCGCCAGGTCGAGGTCTCCGAGATGAGTCGTTCGCTCAAGATCCTCGCGCGCGAACTGGAGTGTCCGGTCGTCGCCCTCAGTCAGCTCTCGCGCAAGCTCGAAGAACGCGCCGACAAACGACCGATGATGTCGGACCTGCGGGAGTCGGGCTCGCTGGAGCAAGACGCCGACGTCGTGTTGTTTCTCTACCGGCCCGAGATCTACGGCGAGGTCACCAACGACATGAAGGCCGACGCCGAGATCATCGTGGGCAAGAACCGCAACGGTCCCACGCGCACCGCGCACCTCACGTGGCGCGGCGAGTTCGCTCGCTTCGACAACGTCGCCGATAACGGTGGGATCTAGACGCCCCTAGAGGTGAAAGGGCGCGAGCAGATTGGTCGCGCTGCGCGCCGCGCCGAGGTAGGACAGGCCCAGTAGCGATTCGGTGGCGCGCAGCAGCGAGTAGTGGGTCAGCGGCGCAGAGACGCGCAGACCCCGGGGCACCGACGGGGCAACCACGTAGGTGGGCACGCGATTCGTCGGACCGGTGTCGTTCTCGTCGAAGGTGATGAACAGGACGAGCGACGAGGCCCGATACTCCGGGCTCGCGATGATCGATGGCACGATTTGGGAGAGCCACCGATCGCCGATCGAGATCGGGCAGCTATGCATGTCGTCGCAGATGTTGGGCGTGATGAAGGTGAACTTGGCGCTGAGGTCGAGGGGGATGCTCAGGGGAACGTCGTTGCGCGTGCAGGCCGCCCGCAGCGAGGTGTAGTACACGGCGGGATTGTGGCGTGCCGCGTAGGAGTCGGTGGTGACCGTGTCGCAGTTCGAGGGCATCGATTGGTCGAGCCCGCGCCAGTTGACGTCGAGCTGAGAAAAGATGCTCGGGCCGCTGAGCGGATGTTCGTCGGGCTCGCCGTCGTCAGCGATGCCGTGCGTTGACCCCGAGGTGAGGGCGATGTAGTTGGGCAGGCTCGGATGAGAGATCGCCAAGTAGTTCGTCGCCAAGCCGCATCGATTGGCCAGCGCGTTCAAGTACGGCGCGCTGGGGGAATCGACGACCGAGTAGCCCTCGTTTTCCAAGAGAATCCACACGACGTGGGTGTAGGTGGGAGTCGTCGACGAGACGCCACACGGTGTGATGGCCGACGGGGCGGGCGGGGCACTCGACGCGGACGCCGTGGGCGAAAGGAAACTCAACCCCGCCACGACGGCACCGGCGACGAGCGGCTTCCAGTTCATCGTTCCCATTCTGCGCGCGCCGCGTCGCGAAGGGGATTCAACCACGCGGCAGTACCCACGAGACCGGATCAGTCGTTGAGACAGCCCTGGGTAGAGACGCTGCCGGTGCCCGGCGTGTTCGCGATGTCCTGTTCGACCACGCTGAGGGGAATCGCGTAGGCCGTGCTCAACTGGCTGAGCGAGTACGACTCGACAACGCCGGCCACTTTGCCGCCGACCAATACCGGACTGCCCGAGTTGCCCGGTTCGATGTTGGCCTCCAGGGAGAGGATCGTCCGAGCGGCCAGGTCCTGGTTGTAGAAGTTTCGGCCGTCGGCGGTGATCTCGCCCTCGTAGTAGCCGTCGGAGCGTGTGCGTGACTCGTTGAGGGGAAAACCCACGATCTGGATCGGGGCGTCGCTCGATGGTTCGGCGCTGAGGAAGCTGAGCGGGGTGCCGCCCTTGCTGACGCGCAGAACGGCGATGTCGTTGTCGGGGTCGTAGAGGGCGACCGCGGCCGGTGCGCCACCGACGGTGACCTTGGTGTGTCCCGCCACGACGTGGGCGTTGGTGACGACTTCGCTCCTCGTGACGTAAAAGGCCGTACCCTCGCTCTCTTCGCTGCACCCGCCGCTCGCGAGCACCTTGACCACGTTGCTCGGTTCGCTCAGGTGGTTCACCGGCGGCGCCAACGTAGAGGGCTGAACCGGTTGGGGGAGCGTCGGCGCGATGACGTCGGCGAAGATCGAGGGCACCCCGGCCCGGCGGAACAGCGATTGAACCTGTGACTCGACCGAGGGCACCGGTGGCATCACGTGATCGAGGGCCGACAGGATGGCCGAGTTCTGGATGGCGCTATCGATGGAGGCGGCCGGGGCGGACGCCAAGAGACCCGCGACGAGCCAGCAGAACACCAGGGCGGCGGCGGCGCTCACCGCGACACCCGCGATGCGATCCACCATACCCAGCATCAGCACGCTGACCACGCGGCTCACCAGTCGGCCCAGCATCCCTCCGACGACCGCGCCGAGCATGACGGCAACGAGCACGATGATCAGTGCGAGGCCCGGGCGCCAGTGGCCCTTGGTGATGTCACCCGCCAGCGACGGGGCGATCAAGGTTCCGACGTAAAAGCCCGCCCCGAGACCGATGAACATCGCGATCTGGGTGATGGCACCGGCGGCGAAGCCGCGCAGGGCCGCCAGTATCACGAAGATGACAATGACGAGATCGACCCAGCTCACAACGGCCAGGCTAAGCCGTTATTGGCAATTGCGCGGAATGTTGTTTTATTTCGGCTGCATGCGAATGCCCGCGTCGATGCGAATCGACGCGGCGTTCATGTAGCTGTTGGCGAGCAGCTCGATCGCCAGGGACGCGAACTCCGAGGCGTATCCCAAGCGCTTGGGGAACAGTACGCCGGTACCGAGACGGGCCTTGAACTCCTCGGACGCTTCGCCCGTGCCGTAGATCGGCGTGTCGATGAGCCCGGGCAGGATGCAGTTTGCTCGCACACCGATGACCGCGACGTCGCGCGCCAGCGGCAAGGTGAGCCCCACGATGCCCCCCTTGGAGGACGAGTAGGCGGCCTGGCCGATCTGACCGTCTTCGGCCGCGACAGAGGCGGTATTGACGATCGCGCCGCGACACCCGTCTTCGTCGGGCGTGTTGTGACTCATGGCCGTCGCGGCCAAGCGACACACGTTGAACGTGCCGATCAAGTTGATCTCGATGACCTTGCGATAGATGTCGAGGTTGTGGGCCGAGGCGTACTCGCCGTCCTTGCCGATGGTGCGCTCGGGCCAGCCGATGCCGGCACAGTTGACCGCGCTCCACAGTGGCGCCATCGCCTTGGCCGCTTCAATCGCCTCGATGACCTGATCGGTGTTCGTGACGTCGCAGTGAACGTACGTACCGCCGATCTCCGCGGCGATCCGCGCACCCGCGTCGTCGTTCAAGTCGGCGACGACCACTTTGACCTGATGATCCGCCAGGGCGCGGGCGGTCGCCTCGCCGAGACCCGAAGCGCCACCAGTGACGACCGCCGAGGTGTTAGTTAACTCCACGATTCTCCGTTCTGACTTCGCCGTCGCGAAGGCACCATCGAGTCAAGCAGAGATTGTGGGGTGCCGAAAACGGCGGTACCCGTCGTGCTCGGCCGACGAGGCGTCGACGGCTTTTCCCATAACGTAACGAAGTGGCGTCGATCTATCAGTACTCGAAGCAAGAGCTGACGTCACTGCTCGAGGGCGAACCGTCGTACCGGCTGGACCAGCTCTGGCACGGCCTGTGGAGTGAAGCCCTACCGATCGCGCAGATCACGACCATTCCCAAGTCGTTGCGCTCGGCGCTCGTCGACCAGTTTCCCGCGTCGCTACGTGTTGTGAATGACGTCGAGAGTGATCACGGTGCGACGCGCAAGTGGGTCTTTGCCCTGGCGGACGGCGAAACAATCGAGACCGTGCTGATGCACTACGAGGATCGTGTCACGGTCTGTGTCTCCTCCCAGGCCGGGTGTGCGATGGGCTGCACGTTCTGTGCGACCGGGCAGGCCGGCTACTCCGGGCAGTCTGAGCGTCGGCGAGGTCGTCGAGCAGGTCATGTTCGCCGCGCGGGCCGCCGCTCCCGCGCGCCTGTCGAACGTGGTCTTCATGGGGATGGGTGAACCGCTGGCCAACTACGCCACCACCGTGGGCGTCGTGCGGCGATTGAGCGAGTACCGGGGTCTGTCGGCCCGCCACCTCACCGTGTCGACCGTAGGCGTCGCGCCCGCGATCGAACGACTGGCGCAAGAGGGCCTGGCGATCACCCTGGCCGTGTCACTGCACGCGGCCAACGACGGCACGCGCAACGAACTCGTTCCCCTCAACCGCCGCTACCCGCTCGAACGTCTTCACCAGGCCTGCACGACCTGGATCGAGCGCACCGGTCGGCGGATCAGCTTCGAGTGGGCGCTCATCGACGGTGTGAACGACACGGACGTCGCGGTGGGCGAACTCGCCGACTACGCGCTCTCGCTGGGCGCCCACGTCAACCTCATCCCGCTAAATCCCACGCCGGGGTACTTGGTACGCGGATCGAGCACCCAGCGCGTGCGCGAGTTTCGCGACGGGCTGCTCGCCCACGGGGTGAACGCCACGGTGCGCAACACCCGTGGTCGTTCGATCGCGGCCGCCTGTGGTCAGTTGGCGACCGTCACGAAAAAGCAGCGCCGCGTGCCGGTGAGCCTGCGCTAGCCAATGCGCTCGCGCCAGAAGGTGGGGCGCCAGCGGATGAGCGCGAGGACTCCGAGCACGCACATGATGCCACCCGAGACGATCGAGAACTCGGTCGACGTGAAGTTGGCGACCGCGCCGGACTCCAGGTCACCCAGGCGCGGCCCTCCGGTCACCACGGCGTTCTGGATGGCCGAGAGTCGGCTGCGGTACTCGTCGGTGATGGAGGTCTGCAGGATGGTGTTGCGCAGCACGGTAGAGATCACGTCCATCGCGCCGGCTACCCCGAGACAGATCACGCCGACGAAGAGCACGTGGATGAGTCCGAAGAGGGCCATGGCCACCCCCCACGACAGCACCACGAGGACGACCAGGCGCCCACGGCGCTGCACGCGGTCCAACCAGCCGGTGAAGATCGCCATCACGAGCGCGCCGATGCCGGGGGCGGCGTAGAGCAGGCCGAGGATCTCGGGTCCGCCGTGGTAGATGTGCTTGGTCACGGCCGGAAAGAGGGCGCGGGGCAGTCCAAAAACCATGGCGTTGAGGTCCACCAGGTAGACCGCCTGGACAACGGCGTTCTGGCGCACGTAGCGAAAGCCCTGACCGATGGCCCGAAAGATCTTGGCGTCCGTGTGCACCACCGGCGGCTTCATCGGCGACATGAAGAACGTCGCCAGCACCAGGGCGAAGAAGGTGAGGCCGTCGATGATGTAACACCACGACACGCTGGTGGTGGCGATGATCACGCCCGCCAACCCCGGTCCGAGCACGGTGGCGCCGTTCATGATGATCTGAAAGTTCGCGTAGGCCGCGGTCAGTTCCTCGGGTTTGACGAGGGTGGGGATGACCGCAGTACGTAGGGGACCCGTAAGACCCGAAAAAAAGGCGGCCAGCGCCGGCAACGTCACCAGGATCACGAAGTTGGGGTGAGTCTGCAGGGCGTTCAGGCCCAGAGCGAGGCTGATGAGGCCGAGCAGCGACGTCGCGACCAACAGCAAGGTGCGTCGATCGAAGCGATCCCCGAGTCCGCCGCCCCACAGTGCGCCCACGATCAGCAGTGGCAGTTGGATGAAGCTCACCACGCCGACCCACAGGGACGACCCGGTGAGTTGGTACACCTCAAAGGCGACGGCGACGAGGGTCAGGTTACTGCCCAGTAGAGAGACCAGTTGGCCGATGAAGAGGAGTCGAAAGTCCTTGCTCGTGCGCAACGGCGTGATGTCAACGAGCAGCCGGGGCACCTATTAATGGTACGGGGATAAAGTAAAACGTCGGGGGTTGGCTAAGGAGTGGTGATGATCGGCGAAGAACTGATCCAGTTAGTGACGCCTGAAGGCGAGCGGGTAGCAAACCCGCAGTACGAGTCAACCCTGAGCGGCGAAGCGATCTTCAACATGTACCGCGACATGGTCATCATTCGCCGACTCGACGCCGAGTCCACCTCGCTCCAGCGCCAGGGTCAGCTCGCCCTGTGGGCGCCGATCCAGGGTCAAGAGGCCGCCCAGATCGGCGCGGGCCGCGCGATGCAGCCCAACGACTTCAGCTTCCCCACCTACCGCGAGCACGGCATCGCCTGGTGTCGCGGGGTGCCGCCCGAGGACATGCTGCGGATGTTCCGGGCCACCTCCAATGGCGGCTGGGACGCCCAGAAGTACCACCACTCGGTGCCCACCATCGTGCTCGGCAACCAGGTCCTCAACGCCGTGGGATATGGCATGGGGGTCCAGCGCGACGGGGCCGAGGACGCGGTCATCACGTTCTTTGGCGACGGCGCCTCCAGCCAGGGCGACGTGCTCGAGGCCTTCGTGTGGGCCTCGTCCTTCAACGTGCCGATCGTCTTCTTCCTCCAGAACAATCAATGGGGCATCTCCACCCCCATGTCAATCCAGTCCAAGATTCCGCTCTACCACCGTGCTCCGGGATTTGGATTTCCCGGCGTGCGGGTAGACGGCAACGACGTGGTCGCGGTCTACGAAGTCACCAAGCGCGCCCTGGACTCGGCGCGCTACGGCGGGGGACCCACGTTGATCGAGGCCTACACCTATCGTCTCGGCGCGCACACCACGTCCGATGACCCCACGCGCTATCGCATCGACGCCGAGGTTGAGGTCTGGAAGCACCGTGATCCGATCGAGCGCGTGAAGGCGTTGCTCGTTCGCGAGCACTCGGTGAAGACCGCCCAGTTTGACGAGGTGACGGCCGAGGCCGACCAGAAGGCCCTCAAGCTGCGCGAAGACGTGCTCGCGATGGATCGGCCCGATCCCATCACCATGTTCGATAACGCCTACGCCGAACCACACCCCCTGATCGAAGAGGGACGCCGCGAGATGATCGAACTCGGCGTGAGTGGAGGACACTGATGGCCACCACCTCCATGACGATGGCCAAGGCCCTCAACGAGGGACTGCGCAAGGCCCTCGAGGACAACAAGAAGGTCCTCATCATGGGTGAGGACGTCGGCAAGCTCGGCGGCGTCTTTCGCATCACCGACGGCCTGCAGAAGGACTTCGGCGAGGATCGCGTGATCGACTCGCCGCTGGGCGAATCGGCCATCGTGGGCACGGCGGTTGGTCTGGCGATCCGCGGATACCGCACCGTGTGCGAGATGCAGTTCGATGGCTTCGTCTATCCGGCCTTTGACCAGATCGTCTCTCAGGTGGCCAAGCTCCACAAGCGTTCCGACGGCGTGTACACGATGAGCCTGGTGATCCGTCTTCCTTTCCAGGGCGGCATCGGTGCGATCGAGCACCACTCCGAGAGTCCGGAGGCGTACTTCGCGGCGACCGCCGGTCTGCGGGTCGTGGCCTGCTCGACGCCCAACGACGCGTACTGGATGATCCAGCAGTCGATCGATCACGACGACCCCATCATCTTCTGCGAGCCCAAGAGTCGGTATTGGGAAAAAGGCGAGGTCGACCTCGAGCGTGCGCCGGCGGGACTCTTCGACGCCGTGGTGCGTCGCGAGGGAACCGACGTGACCGTGATCGGCTACGGCGGCACCGTCAAGACGATCCTGCGCGCGGCCGAGACCGCGGCCACCGAGGGGGTCTCGCTCGAGGTCATCGACGCCCGGGGCATCTCACCCCTGGACATACCCACGATGGCGACGTCGCTCGAAAAGACCGGGCGCCTCGTCGTGGTTCAAGAGGCGCCGCACACCGCGTCGATCGGTTCAGAGATCGTGGCCGAACTGACTCAGCGCTGCTTCTACTCGATGCGCGCGCCGGGAATGCGGGTGAGTGGTTATCACGTGCCCTACCCGCCCACGCGACTCGAAGAGGACTACCGCCCGAACGTCGACCGCATTCTGGACGCGGTCGACCACGTCATGGGGTTCGATCAGTGAGCGAAGAGATATTTCTCCTACCGGACGTCGGCGAAGGTCTGGTCGAAGCCGAGATTGTGCAGTGGAAGGTGGCGGTGGGCGACGCGGTGACCTTGAACCAGCCACTGGTTGACATCGAAACCGCCAAGGCCACCGTCGAGCTGCCGAGCCCCTACGCGGGCACCGTCGTCGCTCTGCACGGCAACGTCGGTGACGTGATGGAGGTGCACAAGCCACTTATCACCTTTGACGTGGGCGGCGTGAGCGCACCCACCAAGGCGGCGCGGAAGGAAACCGCGGCGAGTGCGGCGATGGCCGATAGTGAGCTCGTCGAGCAGAGTCCGGCCGCCGTGGGTGAGGGTCGCGAAGCCGTGCTCGTGGGCTACGGAGTCGCCAACGAAGACGGTGTGGCCACGCGCAAGCATCGCCGAGCGGGGCGCAATGGCGCCGCGCCGAGTGCGCCCGCGCCGGTGGCACCGGCACCACCCGCCCCTTCCGCCACGCCGACCATGGCCCCGCGCTGTACTCCGCCCGTTCGCCTGTACGCCAAGCAGCACGGCGTTGACCTCACGACGTTGCGGGGTACGGGACGCGATGGACTCATCACTCGCGACGACGTCGACAAAGCGTTGAGTGGGGCCCCGGTGACCCCGGCCCCGCGCGTTCCGGCGCCGAGCGGTCCGAGCACGCCGTCGCACTTCGTGGGACGCGACATTGAGTCCTGGTCAACCGGATCGAAGGAAGAGCGCATCCCCGTCAAGGGCGTGCTGCGCGCCATGGCCGAAGCGATGGTCCAGAGCTCGACCAGCGCGCCACACGCCTCGGTCTGGGTGCGCTTTGACGCCACCAAGACCATGGAGCTACTGGCGTCGCTCAAGAAGCAGCCGAGCTTGGCCAACGTTCGCCTCTCACCCCTGGCTATCGTGGCCATGGCCCTGTGCGACGCCGCCCGGAACTACCCCGGCATCAACTCCAGCTTCGACGCCGCCGCCGGTGAGGTCATCGTTCGACGCACCGTGAACTTGGGCATCGCGGCCGATACGCCCCGAGGCCTGATTGTGCCGAACATCAAGGGCGCGGACGCTCTGGACCTCGTCTCGATGGCCCAGGCCCTCCGGGAGCTCGTGGACAAGGCGCGCAACGGAACCACAACCCCCAATGAGATGATCGGCACCACGCTCACCATCACGAATGTCGGACCCTTCGGCGTCGATGCGGCGATGCCGATTTTGCCACCCGGTACGGGAGCGATCCTCGCCGTCGGACAGATCGCCAAGGCGCCGTGGGTCGTTGATGACGACGTGGTCGTTCGCTACGTGTGCGAAATTGCGATGTCCTTCGACCACCGGATGGTCGATGGCGCACTCGCGTCACGCGTTCTCGCACACGTCGCGAACTACCTGGGCGATCCCGCCGGTGCGCTCATCGCGGGCTAGGACCGTAGCGCCTCCAGCGCGCGATCAGCGTGAGTGTTCATGCTGACTTCGCTGCTGATCACGTCGCGCACGCGCATGGTGGGATCGATGACGAACGTCGCGCGCTTCACACGAAGAAGTTTGAGTGCGCGCTTCACGCCGTAGTGTCGCGCGACGACCCCGTCGACGTCGGCCAGCAGGGGAAAGTCGAAGTTGTTCTTCTTGGCGAACTCGGCCTGGCGCTCTTCGGAGTCCATCGAAATGCCCACGGGCTGGGCGCCCAGCGCACGAAACTCCGCGGCCAGATCACGAAAGTGACATGACTCCTTGGTGCAGCCGGAGCTAAGCGCGGCGGGATAGAAGAAGAGAACGACGGGGCCGTCCTTCACCATGCTCGACAGGGTGCGACTCGTCCCGTCTTGGTCGTTCAGGGTGAAGTCGTAAGCGACGTCGTGCGCACGCACGACGTCCAGGCTAGGCGTCGAGTCGGAAACCAACGCCGCGAATCGTGATGAGGTGGCGCGGATTCGCCGGGTCGTCTTCGATCTTTTGGCGCAGCCGCTTGACGTGCGTGTCCAGAGTGCGCGTGTCGGAGAGCTCCAGACCCCACCACAACGTATCGAGGCAGACTTCGCGCGTCACGACCTGGCCGAGTCGCGTGGCAAAGAGCGCGAGCAAGTCGAACTCCTTGCGCGAGAGTTCGACCTCGCGGTTCTGGCGGGTCACCGTGCGGCGCGTGAAGTCGATGCGCAGATCACCGAAGGTGATGACCTCACCGTCGGTCGTGGTCGGTCGGCGCAGGACGGCGCGGATGCGCGCCACCAGTTCGCGCAGACGATAGGGCTTGGTCACGTAGTCCGCCGCGCCAATCTCGAGTCCGAGAACTACGTCGACCTCACTGGTGCGCGCGGTGACCATGATGACGGGGATGCGCGTGGTGTCGTGAAGTTCGCGACAGTAGTCAATGCCCGAACCGTCGGGCAACATAACGTCGAGCAGCACGAGGTCCGGCTTGGTGGTAGCGAGCACCGCACGGGCTTCGGCGATGTTGGTCGCGCCCACGACGACGAAGCCCTCGACGCTCAGTCCGACGTTGAGGGCGTCTTGGTAACTCTCCTCGTCTTCGACGACGAGGATGGTGTTGTGTCCGGCAAGGTCAACGGCGGCGCTCACGACAGGACTCCCGACACGGTGCGAAGTGCGGCACGCCCATCATCATCAAGGGGGAGGTGAAGTCGAGCGCGTGCCACAGAGACACCGTAAAAACTCAGGGTTACCGCAAAGTGAAAAGCGTGAGACTCCCAGGTGGAAAGGAAATGAAACCTTCCGCGCAAGAGATCTCTACCCCGTCAGGGTGAATCCCTCGTAGGTGCTCGATCCCTTGAGATAACTACCGATTCCCACGCACGAGGCATCGGACCAACAATCGATGGCGTAGACGCCTCCATCGACGCCCACCGTGGTGGCGCCTGCGGGCAGTGTCACTTCACTGGCGCGTTGCCACACACCATTCACCTCGTTCACGACCAGGGCCTGATAGTTGCCACTCGAGTCAAGGTACGAACCGCTGGCTTCACAGTTGTCGCTGCGCGGGCAACTCAACGCGACGATGCCGCCATTCGCGCCCCCGGACGCCCCGCCGACCGGAAGATCCACGCCTTGGGCCGCCGACCAGTTTCCGGCGTCTTCGTTGGCGAGGAACCCCTCATACTTGCCCGCACTGTCCTTGTACTGACCGCCCAGGCTGCAGTATCCCAGGCTCGAGCACGCGATCCCGTCAAAGCCAAAGAGCAAGACGCGCGGGTTGGCCGCGGCGTCGGGTGGCAGGGTCACCGGGATGGCTGCACCCCACGCGCCGTCCGATTCGCTGTCGACCATGGCCTCGACGGCGCCGGTTGATGAGTTGAACGTGCCCAGGACCGCACACGACGCGTCACTCGAGCACGTCACCTCGCTCCAGGAGGCTCCGGCGAACCGGCTGGCGTCGGGGGGCGGGGCGATCGCCTCGCCCGAGTGCCACACGCCGTTGGTCTCACTTACCACCAGCGCTTGGGTTACGTCATTGGCGTCGATGAACGAACCGATGGCCACGCAGTTGCCCGCAGAGGGACACGACAGTTGGTTGAGAGAGACGAAGGGGTCGAAGTTGCTCTTGGGGAGCGCGATCTCCGTGGCGCGTCGCCACACGCCGCTGACCTCGTTGGCCACGAAGCCCTCGCTGCGCGGCCCCACCGGGTTGTTGTCCTGGTACGTGCCGATCGCACTGCAGGTGGTGGAGCGCTTGCACGAGACGGCGCGAAGCGTGGCGTCTTGCCCCTTGATGAGCGCGTTGGCGGGCAGGACTAGCGCGCGACCTTGTTGCCAGCGCCCGGCTCGTTCTTCCACCAGCAACGGCAGCGCGCTGGTATCGGTGTCGTAGCTACCCACGGCGACACAACTGCCGGCCGCGCCGCACGACACTTGGTAGAGCGTGACGCCGGGGTCGCCCGCCGCCCCGGCCGGAGGCTTGAGGCTCGTGGGGCTCAGCCACGTTCCGTTGCGCTCGGTCTCGATGAGACCGAGGATCTCGCCTTGCGCGTTGGTGTAGGCGCCAGCGGCGACGCAGCTGCTGGCGCTCAAACAACTGAGAGACGAGATGAACCCGTCGGGGATATCGGTTCCTTGAGCCGGTAGCGACATCGAACGTGCCACCGTCCAGTTGGCGGGGGTGACCGCCGCGGCGGGAAGCGCGAGGGCGATTGACGTCGCGGCGACGAGTGCGGCGCGGCGTAAATACTTCATCGTTCGTACTCCCAGGTCGAAGGCGCAACGACGAACGCTCGGGCGACGCGGCGTAGTGCGTGGCCAATTATAAGGAAGGCGTCTGGGGTCAGAGAGTTCCGATTTAGAGGATTCTTAGTTGGACGAGCCGGGCGCAAGGATGCCTCCGGTGATTTGAAGCTGGGTGTACGCGGCGATGGGGCCCTGCGCGCGAAGGTCCCACGCCCAGATGGTCGCCGCTTGGCTGCGCCAGTGGCCCGCAACGCAGGTTGGCTGACAGTCGTTCCAGCGTGCCTCACCGGTCGCGTACGCCGTGGCGTCACCCCAGGCGAACCAGTGCAAGTTGGTGATCTCGGAGTTCATATCGGCGCACGAGAACACGTACGTCGATGGCTTCACGCTGAATCCATTGCACGGCGTAAAGATGCCGTCCGACGAGCCTGAGGAGTTCGACTGCACAACGGAGAGAACTGCAAAGGCTCCGGTCAGAACAACGAGCGCGCTCAATAGGAGATACGGAACCCTTCGCACGGCTCAAGTGTAAAACCGCCGGAAGGAGGGGGGTCGGAGCTACTCCGCGTCCACGATGCGACAGGGAACCGGTGAGTTCTCACCGAGCCAGTAGCTGGCACAGACGCGGTGGTACCCGTCGGCCACCACGAGGTCGCGGTTTTTCATAAAGCGACCGCGCACGAGCAAAATCGGAGAGAGCTTCTCGCCCTTGGCCACCTTGTCGAGGTCTTCGGCCACGTGCTGGTTGTCCTTTTCGAGTAGCGGAAGTCGACTGGCGCGAAGGATGTCCTTGACTTCGTAGGTCGTATTGGGAGCCTTTTCGAGGGCCTTGACGATCTTGTCGACGGTGGCGGGATCGGCAACGAGCGAGAGATAGGTGCGCGCGGCGGGAAAATCGTGGCGATCGGGACTCGTTTGCCAGTGTTCTTCGTTGATGGGACCGGTCATTGGAACGAGCCTACCGACCGCGACAAAAATACGCCTCTGGTTTGGCCATCTCCTCGAACCAGGGTGTCTAACCTAAAAAGTGACGAGGAGTCGGATCGTATGAATCGAAGCAGTTCACTTCGCCGATGGGCGATCGTTGGTTCGGCGTCAGTACTGAGCCTGGCTCTCACCATGACCGCGAGTGCCGCGGGAGCGGCAACTTCGTCTCCCACGAGGGTGCACGCCTCGGGCGTCGCGACCTCGATTTCGGTGAGATGGGCGCGGCCCCCCGGGGCGAGGAGTTTTCTCGTCACGTCTCATCCTTTGAAACGCACCTGCGCGACCAGGGCCACGACGTGTGTCGTCAAGGGGCTGCACCCCGGAAAGATCTACTACTTTACGGTCGTAACCCGGGGGGTCCGTAGTCCCAGCGCGGCTGCAAGGTCCAATCGCGTGCGAGTTGACTCAGCGAGGGTGTACTTCTCGGCGACGTCGAGGAGAGATGGCAACCAGATCGACGCACTGGTGCGTAACTTCAACTCGGGCACGAAGAAAGCGAATACCGCCTACTTGAAGAAGCTGAGCGCCGCGTTCGACGGGTACACGACGTCGCTCTCGCTCGAAGCCTGGCCCAAGACCGTCAGAAGGAGTATGGCCACGTACGTCGCAGTCTTTCGCGCCCTGGGCAAGGACACGGTCACTTCCTTGAGCACCAATACGGCCGAATCGTACGCGACCCTCTATCACGCCACCGACAACGAACTCGTCAAGGAGGCCAAAGTCCTCTCGGGTCTCAAGCTGGCCCAGCAGATCGTGGCGCCTATCTCGTCGTCTCCTTCGCCCACCTCCCTCGGATCCTCACAGACCGTGCACGATTTCTATGGCGACGCTTTCGCCGTGTCCGCCACCCAAGTCGTCGATCCCGCGTCGGCGGCGTCGGGTTCAGGTCTGCCCGACCCTGGCTACCGGTTGGTGGCAGTCCAGCTGACCGTTGACAACACGAGTAGCCAGGAAATCGACGGCGACGCGAACGACGCCCTGAGTGTGACGGGAAGTGACGGACAGACCTACACCGCCGACTACGCGAGCGTGTCCGAGTGTTCAAACTTCTCTTCGGGCTCGGGGATCATCGACCTGCAGGCTGGTGACAGCGCTTCGGGCTGCGTCGTCTTCAAACTTCCCACCAGCGTCACCGTCCACAGCATGTCGTTCTCACTCTCCTCGGGGTATCTCGACACCGCGGAGTGGACGAACTAGCTCGCCCGCGCGAACGAGGCGCCGTCACCGTGACCAACGAGACTCTGCTCGAGGACGCCACGGCGATTTCGATGCGGTGGTCGACGGAGATGGACCTTGGCTCGCTCATCGGCGAGCGGCTCGCCGGTGCGTTCAGGCGCGAAGGATCCGTCGACGTGGTCGCCATCGGCAAGGCGTCGCGCGAGATGGCTGCCGCCACCGGTCGTGTTCTTGGCTCGCGCATTCACCGCCAGATGGTGGTGAGTGACGTGGGAGAAGAGATCGCCTCTTCCCACGACATCGTGATCGTCGGCGAACACCCGGTACCCGCGGCGCACAGTATCCGAGCAGGCGACGCCGTGGTGAGCTTTCTCATGTCGCCCGATCACGCTGGCTCGGTCGTGTTCCTGTTGTCCGGTGGCGCCTCGAGTCTTTGCGTGGCCCCCGCCCAGCCCCTCACCCTGGAAGATCTCGGCGAGCTGTGGAAAAGTACTCTGCGCGCGGGCGTCGATATCACCACGCTCAATCAGATTCGTGCGTCGACGTCGCTCATTGGGGGTGGAGCGTTGCTGCGACACGTGCGCGCAGCGAGGTCAACCAGCCTCATCCTGGTCGACAACGTCATCTCGGGAGCACAGTGGGTTGCCTCGGCGATGACGTATGACTACGATCCCACGTCGCGCGCGGTCGACCAGCTGTGGGGGCTGATCGACGTTGACGAGTCGCTTCGTTCGAGGATGCGCGCCGCTTTCGCCAAACGGCGCGCCCTGATGGGGCGAGAACCGGTAACCCGGCACCGCAATGTTGTGCTGGCCGATCCCGGCATGATGCTGGAATGGGCTCTCATCGAGGCGCGACAACGGGGCTATCAGACGGTTGACATGGGCGCACGCGTGACCGGCGACGTGAAAGATGCCGCGGGCGAGTGGGGATATGCGTTGCGCGTAGCGCGACCGAGGAGCGCCGTCGTCGGGGTGGGCGAAGTTACGGTGCGTGTTGACGGGTCGGGCGAGGGCGGGCGGTGCCAGGAGTTCGCCTGGCGTATGGCCAGGGAGTTGGCGCACAGCTCGCGCGACGCCATCTTTCTGGCCCGCTCTTCGGACGGTCGAGACTTCGTCCGGGGCGTCGCCGGTGCGTGGGTGTCGACTGAGACGTGGGCCCGTATTGGCGCGCGAAACCTCAACTGGGAGAACATCGCTCGAACTCACGACACCTATCCCGCCTTGGCCGCCCTGGGTCAACTCATCGAGGGCGGACACACCGGATGGAATCTCTGCGACGTATTCGTGGCGCTGATCGACTGATCAAGTCACGTCGGGTCCGGTGTACCGTCCGCCCACGTCACGCCAGTGGTCATGATCATCGCTCAGGCTCGCGGCGAAGTCCTCGGCGTTGTCGCGGGGCTCATACCCGATGGCGCGACCCTCCTCGAGCGAGACCGCCGCGCGGGTGTTGGCGGACATCCCCCACACGATGCGAAAGCCGGGGTGCGGGGTAGAGAGAGAAGCGTCCACCAGACGCGTACAGTCTCCGGGCGACAGCCAACTCCACAGGGAGCGCACGTCGCTGGGACGGTCACGGTAGGAGCCGATTCGCAGACACACCACGTCGAGGCCATAGCGGTCGTGGTACAGACTGAGCAGACTCTCGCTGGCCGCCTTCGAGACGCCATAGAACGTATCGGGACGCGGAAACTCGTAGTCCGGAACGGGGCCGCTATCGCGGAGCGGCGCGAAGCCGACCGCGTGGTTGGAACTCGCGTACACGATGCGCTCGACATCCGCGCGACGGGCCGCTTCGGCGAGCAAGTACGTTCCGTGAATGTTCACCTCGAGGTACTCGGGCCACGAGTAGCCCTCGTGCGAGAGCCCGCCGAGGTGCACGATGGCGCGGGCATCTCGACAGGCGTCGTCGAGTACACCGGGATCGAGGAACGATCCCGATATCAACTCCGCGTCTTCACCGGGCTCGAGGGGTGAGAGCGGAGCGACATCGAGGAGTCGCAGGTGGCGACCGGGTCGGCGAAGCGAGCGTCGCAGCATTGAACCAATGGCGCCCTGAGCGCCGGTGAGAAGGACGAGGTCATCCATCGCTCAATGATTCCTCAATTTGGTCGAGGCCGACGCCACTTCGACGCCGCCACGCCGAGGTGAGACGCTGGGCATTGGCCAGACTCGTTGCGGACATCAGACCGAGGTGGTAAAGGTGAAGTTCTCGCACGCCTATCTCCGAATAGTGCGCAAGGGTTTGCTCAGCGCGTGACCAATCGTGGTCAAGGCGCAGATAGGCGCCGAGGTTGCTCGTCATGGGCTTCAGGCTCCCGAGTTCGTCTTCCGCGACGGACTCGTCCCAGCAGTTGGCCACGGCGCAGTTGACAAGTGCGAGGTTTGTTCCGCTGCTCGGCGCGAAGGAACCCGTCGCCCACGGATTGGCGCTGGCGTGCAGCGTGATCGACGCCTCGCCGTTCACCTGGCGGGCCGCATCGATGACCTCGAGTTGCAAGTTGGTCGAGCGTGACGATCGGAAGGTCTCGACGGCGTCGCTCATCTCTCCCAGAGCATCGCCCATTGTCGGCGCGGAGCGGGCCAGAGCCTGTCGAACGGTGCGTGCGAGTTCGTCGGCGTCGATGCCGTCGTCGCGCAGGCCATCGCTACACGCGCGACAGAAGCAGAGGGACAGAAGTTGGCGTTCGACGAGACCCCAGTGCGCTAGGTCGGTCTTGTCGTGGGTGCTGGAGTGCTCGAGGCCCATCGGTCCGCACGCTTCGAGCACGACCCCGCGCAGCGGCGCGCTGGCCAGCGTCTCGGTGACCAGCGTACGGCAGTAGTCGCGCACCGCTTCGTGACTCGGACACAGGGCGTAGGAGTAGATCTCGCCGAAGGCGTTTCGTATCGCGAACTCGTCCTGGTCGGTTCCGACGTTGTCGACGTGGGTGAGCACGATCCAGCCATCGACGGCGATCTCACGCTCGCCCAGGCGCGCGACCGCGTCGACGAACGCGCGGGGTCCGATCCACTCATCGGGCGGGTGGGGTCGAAGCCGACGCGATCTCCAGGCCTCGTCACGAAAGGGAAAGTATGCGCCAGAGTGATCGATTTCGGTGACGCGCCGCGTGGGATGCAGGGGTGTGGCGAGTCGCGCCGCGTGGTACGAAGCGGCGAGAGCCACGACGTCGAGATCCAGCGAGGCCACTCGATCGAGCGCCGCCTCGTCGCCCAGGTAGTCCCAGGGGTAGGAGTAGCCGGTGAGACTCACCAGCGCGGCAACCCCGCGTCAAAGTTTGGCTTGATCGACTGCATGTAGCGAGTATCGCTGCGCCCATGGAGACCGCAGCGCCGGTACTGCTCGTGCAGGCGCGCCAGCGCGTCCGGGTCCAACTCGACGCCCAAGCCCGGCTCGCGCGACACCTCGAGAGAGCCGTCGTGAAAGACGAACGGAGTCGTGACGACGTCTTCAGTTTTCCAGGGCCAGTGGGTGTCGAGGGCGTACGTCAAGTTCGGCGTGGCCGCGGCGACGTGCGTCATCGCCGCCAAGCTGATGCCAAGGTGCGAGTTGGAGTGCATTGACAGCCCTAGACCGAAGGTCTCACAGATGCTCGCCAGATCGTGGACCTTGCCGAGCCCGCCCCAATAGTGATGGTCCGAGAGGATCACGCCGACGGAACCTCGACCCACGGCCTCGGGAATGTCGTCGAAACCCACGACGCACATGTTCGTCGCCAGTGGCATCGGGACTTCGCGCGCGACCTCAGCCATGTCGACCAGTCCGGGTGTGGGGTCTTCGAGGTACTCGAGGACGCCGCTCAGCGCGGTGCCGACCATGATCGATGTCTCGACGCTCCAGGCCGTATTGGGGTCGAGTCGAAGAGGAGTGTGAGGAAACGCCGCGCGCAGCGCCATAATCGCGTCGATCTCCGCGGGAGGCGCGAAGACCCCGCCCTTGAGCTTGATGGAGCGGAAACCGTAGGTCTCCCGCATCCAGGTCGCCTGGGCCACCATGCCTTCGGGGTCGAGCGCTTCGCCGTAGGCGTCGGGCTCGTGGCCCGGGTGGGCCGCCCACTTGTAGAAGAGGTAGGCCGAAAAGGGAACGGTCGCGCGCACCGCGCCCCCCAACAAGTCCGACACCGGGCGACCGAGCAGTTTGCCCTGGATGTCGAGCGCGGCGACTTCGAAGCCGGCAAAGGTCCGCAGCACGGTGCCGGCAGCGTCGATGGAACCCGTGAGGCCATGGCTGTCCCCTCCCACGACACCGCTGAGCGCGCGCCGGGTCACGTTCAGCATCTCGTGCGTGGCAAAGGGGTCGATCCCACGAAGGGCGTCGCCCACACGGCGAAGTCGATCGAGGTGACCGGCGTCGCCATACGATTCCCCCAGTCCGACGATGCCGTCGGACGTAAGAACTTCGACGATCGATCGAAGGGCAAAGGGCTCGTGCACACCAACCGCGTTTAACAGCGGAGGATCGTGAAATGCGACGGGCGTGATTCTGACGTCGGTAATGCGTGTCGAGTCCAAGTTGGCCACCTGATGTGCGGCGCGACGTTGCGGATCATCACGCGTGATGGAAGACTAACGCATGAACTTTTTTGCCTCTGGGCCGACCATTCTCGCCTCAGCGAGTCTGCCGTGACGTTACGCGAGCGGGTGCGCGCGGGAGAGAGTACGCGCGGCACGTTCTTGAACCTGGGATCGACGGGAGCGGCCGAAGTCTGCGCTCTCGCCGGTTTCGACTGGCTCCTCGTTGACCTCGAACATGGCGCGGGCGGTGAGGACGGACTCGTGAGCCAACTGTTGGCGGGAGCGGCCCACGGGGTTCCCATTCTGGCGCGCGTGGAGTCACCCGAGAGGATTCGAGTTGGCCACGTGCTGGATCTCGGAGCGGCGGGAGTCATGTTTCCGCGTCTCGATACTCCCGATCAGGTTCGCGAGGCGATCAATCACCTGTGGTACCCACCCCAAGGAGACCGGGGCATCGCGGGGTACAACCGCGCGCGTCAGTTCGGCGGCGACGGGCTGGCGAACGAGAGTGTCAATGCGGCGCTGCTCGGAGTCGTGCAAATTGAGACCGCCCCCGCGCTGGAGAACGTGTCGGAGATTGCGTCTATTCCGGGCGTCGACGTGTTGTTTGTTGGTCCGAGCGACCTGTCGATGGCCCTCGGCATTCCAGGACAGTTCGATCATCCCACGTTGCTCACGGCTTTCGATGAGGTAATCGGGGCGGCACGAGACGCCGGCATTGGCGCAGGTATCTTGGCCGTGACGCCCGATCGCGTCGGCGCTCTCGCGTCGCGCGGATTCACCTTCATCGGCGTGGGCTCCGACTCATCTCTCTTGCGAGTGGCAGCGAAGGCGGCCGCACTGACCTAGGCGACCGTTGCATAGCCGCGCGTTCGGTGAGCGAGACGGTCCTACCTCGTGTGGCGATGGTCCGCATTATTCGTTGCGCCCAGTTCTAGAATTGATGGCAGGAGATTGAGATGGGAAACTATGACCGAACCTCTTTCCAGCTCCGCGCCGTCTAAGGTGACGAGCCTTCGACCGGCGCGGCTACCAGCGACAGGACCGTGCAAGTGCAGTCGGCACACCTGCTGGCATCAGCAACACTGCAAGTCAAACGGGGCGGTAAAGATCCTGCGCACGGCGGACGTCGAGGAAGAGCGCAAGTACGTCGTGCTCTGTCGCGAATGTGCGGCGCCCACGCGTCGAGTGCGCGTGGCCTAGTTCTCGACCGTACCGTTTCCGGGGTTCTACCCCCAACGCCGACGCCCACACCCTGAGGCCCGACTACGATTTTCGAGCCGTCGTCGTGAAAGGGGACAGGGTGAGCGCATCGGAGTCTGCGGGCGAGAGAGAGCGCGTTGGGTTCGTGGGCCTAGGAACAATGGGCCAGTTCATGGCCATGAACCTGGTCCGAGCCGGCTACTCACTCACCGTCTGGAACCGAACGCCCTCGCGCGCTCAGCCGGTCGTCGATCTCGGCGCCACCCAAGTGGCGACTCCCTCTGAGGTGGCTCGAGCGAGTGACGTTGTCGTGTCGTGTCTTACCGACTCGCCCCAAGTGGAAGAGGCGCTCTTTGGGGACCAGGGCTTGGCCGAGGGCTTCTCCTCGGGCTCGCTGTTTGTCGACTGTTCGTCAATCAGCCCAACCAAGGCGAAGGAGTTTGCACAACGTCTCTCGCTCAAGGGCGTGGCCACGTTGGACGCGCCAGTAACGGGCGGTTCGGAGGGGGCGAGGAACGCCACCCTGTCGATTCTGGTGGGCGGGACCGACGACGATTTTGATCGCGCCGCGCCCATACTCAACGCCATGGGGCGCAGCATCACGCACCTCGGTGGCGTGGGCTCGGGCCAGTGGGCCAAGGCCATCAACCAGGTCATTCTCTCGGGCGTGTATCTCGGAGTCGCCGAAGGAGTCACGCTCGGCCTGAAGGCCGGGCTCGACGTCGAACGAGTTCTCGGGGCCCTGCGCGGTGGAGCGGCTGGCTCGTGGGTTCTCGAGAACCGTAGCGGGCGAATGATTGACGACGTCTATCCCCTCGGATTCAAGATCTCTTTGCACCGCAAGGACCTCGGTATCGGTCTCGAGCTCGCCCGCGAGGTGGGGGCGGTGCTACCGGTCACTGCACTCGCGGCGACCCTGGAAGACGGCATCATCGCCCAGGGATTCGGCGACGACGACAACTCGGCCTTGGCGCGGCCGATTCGAAGACTCTCCGGTCTTTAAACCTTCGCGGTATCGCGGCGATAGACCCGCGTCGCGAGGCGCGCAAGGACGAGCGACCACACGGCAATCACGATCCAGGCTTCGCCGGTCCAGACGTGGGCGCCCAGGAGGGCCGACTTACCGGCCTGGACGAGCCAGTACGACGGCAGGGCCTTCACGACGTTGAGGAAGGCGCCGCCGGTGACGAGCGGACCAAAGACGCCACCCAACAGGGCGAAGATCGAAGTGATGCCGCCGATGGCCGGTCCGAGTGAGTCCACCTTGATCAGGTGACCAAGCAAAATGCCCATGATGGTGAAGGGGATGAGTCCGACCAGCAGCAGGCCGAGCATGGTGAGCCAACCCGAGGCGGGTAGGTGCACGCCCAGCGACACGCCCGCGAAGGCCAGGACGATGATGCTCACGAGCGCCATCATGTAGCCGGTAAGGATCTTGGCGGCAAAGTAGGTGCTCGTCTTCAGCGGGGTGATGCGCAGCTGGCGGGTCCAGCCCACTTGGCGCTCCTGAGCAATGCGCGCGCCCGATGAGATCACCGACGTCATCGAGCCCCAAGCGGCCATCCCCGTCATGTAATAGAGCGGAAAGCCAATGCCGTCGATCCGGACGTGACGGTGGTCGCCGGCGATGCTCAAGAACAGAATCAAAGGGAAGGCCAAGGAGAAGATGAGGAAGCGCCGGTTGCGCAGCGTACGCAGTACCTCGTAGCGGACGTAGGTCAGCCCCTTCACGACCCGGCCTCGTCAGTGGGGTCGTCGCCGGTCAGGTTGAGAAAGGCCTCTTCGAGTCCGGCCCCGCGCACTTCGATGTCGCGAGCCTGGGGGTAGTGATTCAGCAGAGCGCGCAGCGCGGTATCGGAGGAGTTGGCGTCGGCGCACTTGATCACGAAAGCCTCGCCTCGCTGTTCGGCGCTCGCGACGCCGGGGATTGCTTCGAGCGCGCGGCGCTCGCCTCCCGGCAGGGTCGCGCGAATCGTACGTCCCCCCACGCGCGCCTTGATCTCGGTGGGCGGACCGTCGGCGACGATCTGGCCGCGGGCCATGAGCACGATGCGATCGGCGTAGGCGTCGGCCTCTTCGAGGTAGTGCGTGGCGAAGATGATGGTCTTGCCCTGGGCGGCGATATCGCGAATCGACTCCCAAAAGTCGCGGCGACCCTCGACGTCGAGGGCGGCGGTGGGCTCGTCGAGCACCAGCATCTCGGAGTTCGCCACGAGGGCGATCGCCATGCGCACGCGCTGGGTCTGGCCCCCGGAGAGCTTGTTGGTGGGCCGATCGGCGATCTCGGCGATGCCGACGTGCGCCAGAACGTCACTCACCGCGAGGGGATTGGGGTAGAGCGAGGCGATCATGGTCACCAGCTCGCGCACGCTCATGTACTCCGGCGGCGATCCGGTCTGGAGCATTCCACTCACGACCCCGGCTTCCACCGCATCACGAGGGCTCGCGCCAAAGAGAGAGACGGTACCCGCGTCGGGGCGAACGAGCCCGAGCATCATGTCGATCGTGGTCGTCTTGCCCGCGCCATTGGGACCGAGCAGGGCCAGGGTCTCACCGCGATTGATCGTGAGATTGACGCCGCGAACGGCCCGAACGTCTCCGTAGGACTTGGTGAGGTTGGTGAGTTGAATGCCTGCGGGTTCGGCCGTGGTCACCGGATCACTCTACGTGGGACTCGTACGCGTCCTGGGATACGAAGCCCTCACGATCTGTCGTGCAGACGTGGTCCACCCCCGCAAGGGCATTTTGGGGAGAACCACCTCAGCTGAGCACTGAGAACCGACTCGAAAGAATCGAGGGGCGAAAGTCATTATTCACCAGGAATTTTGGGATTCTGCCCACTTGATGGCGAGTTGGCCGGCAATTGGGAGTGCCGTGGGATTACCCGCTTTGAGTCCACTCTGCGCGAATTTCTGGCGCAGGATATGCTCTGAAAATCTTGCGAGAAAAGTAAGTGAACGAACGACGACCCTTGCGATGATGTGCGTGTCGTTCGATCACCTCGGAAGGCGACTCAGTGCTCAGCTGAGGTGGCACCGCCCGTCATGCCCCTGCCGGCCGGGCCACGTCGTGGAGCCGGACGAACGAGTCGCACCGAGCGCCGGTTATTTTCTACTCCATATTTGAGAACCGTGCCACGATGACTACCTTGGGGGACATATTTTTTACTCGGTTCTTACCCGACTTCTGCGGGGGTCTCACGAAGGACGCCCAGTATTGACCTTGTCGTAGTTTCTGTAGTGAAGGAGTATGTGGGTATGGACAAGGAAGAAGATCAGACGCCAATCGAGGGTCCAGGCACCCCCGAGCCGATGAGCGGCCCGACCCCGGATGCACCGGACCAATCGATGTCATCTCCCATCAATTGGGACGAGGAGGAAGAGACGACCTCAGGCGGCGAGGGCGAGCGCGCTGCGAGCTCGACTGCCCCGACGCTCGAACAGCCAGCGTCCGCGCACGCCCGGGGCGGCTCGCGGAGCGGCTTTTACATGACATATTTATCCAGTCTCGCTGCGGTCGTTCTGGTGGTGGCCCTATTGGGTGTCGGTTTCGTGGTCGGCCACTACGTGGACAAGCCCCTCTCGCCCGCGCTGAGCCCGTCGTACGCCAGGACCGGCCTGCCCTCGTCGGGCTCATCCGGATCCGGCTACCCCGGATTTAACTTCTCGGTCCCGAACTTCACCGGACCGCAGAGCGCCCCTAGCACCACCGACAAGGCCGCGGCCAACGTGGCCAAAGAGGTCGACCACGGATTGGTGGACATCAATACTGGAATCTCGTATCAGGACGCCACGGCCGCGGGCACCGGAATGGTGCTCTCCGCCAATGGCCTCGTGCTCACCAACAATCACGTGATTGAAGGAGCTACGACCATCTCGGTGACCGATATCGCGTCGGGAAAGACCTACCAAGCCACGGTGCTCGGCTACGACGTGGACAAGGACATCGCGGTGCTCAAGTTGAAGGATGCCTCCGGGCTCGGTACGGTGACCCTCGGCAACTCGGACTCGCTCACGCTCAAAGAGAAGGTGGTCGGCATCGGTAACGCCGGCGGCGTCGGGGGAACACCGAGCTACGCCGCGGGAACGATCGTGGCCAAAGATCAGTCGATCACCGCCGACAGCGACGTGAACCCGACGGGTTCGGAGAACCTCAGCGGTCTCATCGAGACGAACGCCGCGATTCAGCCCGGCGATTCGGGTGGACCGCTCGTCACCCTGAACGGAAAGGTGGTCGGAGTGGACACCGCGGCGTCGTCGGATCAGGCGGGCTACGAGTTCTCTCAGGTCGCGCCGACCCAGGCCTACTCCATCCCGATCAACACCGCTCTAGCGATCGCCAAAGAGATCGAAGACGGCGTGGCGACCAGTTCGATACACATCGGCCCGACGGGAATCCTCGGCATCGAGGTGAGCGGCGCCAGCTCCACGCCCAGTTCGACGACTACGGCGAATGGAGTGACGGTTCAAAGCGTGATGGCGAACACGCCCGCGGCTAGTTCTGGGCTCGTGGCGGGCGACGTGATCACGTCCTTCGACGGAACAAGCGTGAGCGACGCCGCACAGTTGAGCGCGTTGGAGTTCCCACTCAAGCCCGGCGACAGCGCGACGATCACGTACCTCACCCCGAGCGGACAGACCCAGACGGCGACCTTCGACCTCACGACTGGTCCCGCGCAATAACTGGTCGAGGTACCCTACCCGTTCCCGTTCCCGTTCCCGTTCCCGTTCCCGTTCCCGTTACCGGGTCCACCGAATCCGCCGAATCCCGGAAGGGTTGTGGTGGTGGACGTCGTGGTTGTGGTGGTGGACGTCGTGGTAGTCGTCGGGGGTATTGATACCCCCAGTGCGACGGATAGAACGGAGAGAGCGTGAAGGAGGGTCGCACCCTCGGCTTGGGTGATGGTGCCTGCCTGGATGCCGTTCACGATCGTCGTTTGGGCGTGCTGGAGGTCGTACCCTGCTCCGACGGCATTGCCCGAGGAGTTTGCGGCGACTGCTTCTTCGGCGGCGCTCGCGATTCCCTGCTCCTCGCTGGGGCCAATGCGTCCGGCCGACTGAGCGAGTGCCATGTCGCTCACGAGAGCGGACAGCGACGCTGACGGGCTGGGAAGAGTGGTGGTGGTGCTCTTTGGTGGATGACGCGGATCGTGAGCCGGTCCCGACGCGAGCCATAGCCCCAGTCCCGTGCCGATGACGGCCAGTCCGAGGGCGGCGCTCGCGAGGGGTTGCCAGCGAAGCCGACCGCTACGGCCTCGGGCACTCGAAAGAGACGGAGGCCGCGCAATGCGCGTGGCGTCGGCCGGAGAGTCTCGTGGTGAGCCGACGACCGTTGCTGCGTCGCCAGCCGGGGCCAGCGCGGTCAGATCGTATGTGGCACCATCACGCTCGACGGATTTTGGTGACCAGGACGCGGCGTAGGGGGAGGTGGCGAGAAGTGCGGCGACGTCGCCGGCACTCAATCGTTGGTCGGGCCGATGGTCCAGCATCCCGCCGAAGAGAATCTTCCAAGGTACCGGGAGATCTGCGGGGAGCGGAACGGGTTCGCGCAGGCGTCGAGCCACGATCTCACTCGGCGAGCCTTCGTAGACGCGCCGCCCAACCAGACACTCGAGCAGAACGATCCCGAGCGACCAGACGTCCGCGCTCGGGCCGACTTGAGCGTCTTCGAGTTGTTCGGGCGCCATGTAGGAGACGGTGCCGAGCATCGACCCCGCGAGGGTAAGAGTGACGGCGTCATGAACCTGGGCCACACCGAAGTCGCCGAGCTTCACCCCGCCACCGGTCGTCATCAAGACGTTGGAGGGTTTGACGTCGCGGTGCACGACGCCGCGTTCGTGCACGTACGCCAGGGCGTCGGCCAGCGCTACCCCAAGAACTGCCGTTTCTTTCGGCGACAGTGCGGAATGGTCCTTCAGGGACTCGGCGAGGGTTACCCCCTCGACGAACTCCATGACTAGGTAGGCCTGGTCGGCGGCGAGTCCCGCTTCAAACAGACGAACTAGGCCGGGGTGGTGAAACCCTTCCAGGGCGCGCGCCTCTTGAGCGAGGCGGCGGACGAATTCGGGATCGCTGGATCGAAGCAACTTGACGGCGACGCGGCTACCACGTTGGACGTCATTCGCCTCGTACACGTCGGACATTCCGCCGCGCCCGAGTAGGCGAACCAACTGAAAGCGCTCGCCGAGGGTTTCGTTTACGAGTGTCATGGGCGACCTCAACCAGCGTAATGGGGACCCTTTCGCTCGCCCAAGTCGGAGTCCGTCTGCCACGTTGCGACCGAGCCTCACGGCGCGGCGAATCGTCTAGGACTTCTGGTCTCGCGGTCAGAAAGATGCGGTGCACTCCCTCTCAAAAGATTGAGAAAAGATACCTGCTCCGGATTCCTCCCTATCTGTTATGAGTGGCGCGCGATCAGTACGCTCGTTGATCGGTCCCTCTACGGGATCAGGGGGCAGGCAAGTGGAGCGTCGAAGTGGGACCTTCCGCCATGGGGCGGCGATGACATCGCTCGCATTGGTCGTCTCGTCGTGTGTCGCGATCGCTGCTTCTGGTTCGACAACCACGACCACCACGACCACCACGACCACCACGACCACCACGACCACCACGACCACCACGACCACGACCCCCTCGACGTCAACCACGTCGAGCACGTCGAGCACGACCACCACCACGCTGCCCGCGACGACAACAACAACCTTACCCCCCATTCGACTAGGTCCCAACGGGGTGATCTCGTCAGCGGTCATCGACGAGAATCGACTGCCCGGTACGACCGCGTGGAAGATTCCCGGCGGATCATCGACGACGACGGTACAGGGATTCGCCAATCTCACGTACGCGAGACAAGGTCAAGACGTCGTGCTCTACGTCGACTCACGCGCCCCGCACTATCGCGTCGTCGCGTACCGCATGGGTTGGTACCAGGGACTGGGTGCGCGAGAGATTTGGTCCTCGCCCGTTGAGTCGGCGATTGACCAGCCCACGTGCACCCTCAACACGTCGGTGAACATGGTGAGTTGCGACAGCTGGCATCCGTCGGTCGTGATGCCGATCACGTCGTCATTCGTTCCCGGCGACTATCTCATCAAGCTGGTGGTCGGGGCGCGCGCCGCCAGCTACATCCCGCTCACGGTGTGGGACCCCGCGAGCACCGCCACCTACGTCATCATGAATCGTTCGATGGTCGAAGAAGCGTGGAACACCTATGGCGGATACTCCATTTACTCGGGTGAAGGTCCGTGCATCATCGACGACTCGACCTACCCGGCGTGTAACCGAGCGCGCGTCGTGTCGTTCGACCGGCCGTACAGCTCGGGCGACGGTGCGTCGGACTTTCTCACCAATGAGTATCCGTTCGTGCGACTCGTGGAACGAGAAGGTCTCGATGTCACGTACATATCGGACGTCACGCTGAACGACGACCCGGGGCTGCTGACTCGTCACAAAGTTCTCCTCACGCTCGACCACGACGAAGGCTGGACCTATGAGATGCGTCTCGCGGTGCGAAACGCATCCGCTCGAGGGGTGAACATCGTCTACTTCGGTGCGGCCGCCATGGTGCGGCACGATCGATTGCAGCCATCACCTCTCGGCGCGGACCGAGAAGTGGTCGACTACCGCGATGGCGCGGAAGACCCGATCAGCTCCCTCGGTGAACCGATGGAGGTGACCGGCAACACGTGGGAGGATCCCCCGGCGGACTGGTCACCGATCGATCAGATCGGCGAAGAGTACAGCGGCTACCTCGCGCCGGGCGTGTTCGCACCCATGGTGATCAGCGACGCGTCGTCGTGGGTCTTTCGTGGAACTGGACTGTCGAATGGATCGTCGCTCCCTGACGTGATCGCATCGGACTTCGATCACGTCACGGGCGAATCTCCCAGCGACGTTCAGATTCTCGCGCACTCGCCCATCCCCACGAGTGAGGGCACCGTTAGCGGCGAGAGGTGGGACGGCGAGAGCTACTCCGACATGATCTACTTCACCGATCCCAACAGCGACGCCGGCGTGATCGATACGGGCAACAACGTGTGGATTGGCGACCTTCGTGCGTGCGTGATCCCGGGTTGCGCGGCGCCCACGCTCACGAAGATAACGAACAACATCTTGTGGCTCTTCGGCCAAGGTCCGGCCGGCAAGACCGAACCATCGATTGCAAACGCGGCGTTTGTCAGCCCTGGTAACTCGTAGAGAGATCGTCGAGGCGACGGCGAACACCGTCACGACAGCCCACATCGACGGTCTCGACCGTCGCGCATTCGGTCTTTTCCTCATTAGGTCGTATACCGGTGCCATCGTTGCGATTTCGTTGAGTCCGCGTAGAGGTGGCAAGGTCATACTTCCATGTGCGCATACCGGCACGGAAGGAGGAGTGTGGCTCTCCGTCAAACAGAACGTGATCTTGCAACCGCTCCTTACGCGGGCAATGGCGCGCATCGTCTCGAGACCAATGACGATCTCTTAGCCCAACTCACTCTCGAACGCGCGCGCCTGTCGGCGACCCTGGACTCGCTTATGGATCCTCACGTTATCTTCGCGGCCGTGCGAGATGACGACGGTAAGATCGTCGACTTCGTCTTCACCGACGCCAACGACGCGGCTATTGAGTACAACCACTCGACGCGCGAAGTGATGATCGGGGCGCGTCTGAGCGACATACTTCCGGGGCACCGCAGCTCGGGCGTGTTCGAAAGCTACGTGAAGGCCCTCGAGAGCGGCGAGCCGTTAATTCTCGACGACTCCGTCTACTTCAACGAAGTGTGGAACTCGCTACGCCACTGTGACGTGCGCGCCCTCAAGGTCGGCGACAGCCTGAGCTACACGTGGCGCGACGTCACCGAGCGCGTGGAAACTCTGGAACGATACCGACTGCTCGCGGAGAACGCTTCGGACATCGTCTACGAAGCTGATGTGGAGGGAACCATTCACTGGGTCTCGCCATCGTGTCGGATGCTCGGCTGGGAGCCGGACGATCTGCTCGGGCGTTCAGTCTTTGACATCGTCTACGAGGAAGACCACGACGTCGTGCTGAAGAATCGCCAACGCGTACTCGCCGGTGAGATGACATCCTCCGTCGAGGGGCGCTATCTCTCCAAGAGCGGTGATCCTCACTGGATGTCGATCTCGGTCAAGCCCCTGCGCGCTGACGACGACTCGATCGTGACGGTGGTCGTGGGTCTGAGAAGTCTGGAAGCGGAGATGGTGACACGACAGTCACTCGCCGAGTCCGAGGCCCACTACCGACTGCTGGCCGAGAACGCGTCGGACATCGTCTACGAGACTGACCGCGAGGGTGCGATCACGTGGGTCTCTCCTTCGGTCTTCGAAGTTCTGGGGTGGCGCCCCGACGCTCTCGTCGGTACGCGTGCAGCGGACCTCGTCGCCTTCGAGGATTCGGTGGCGTTGACCCGCAAGTACGAGAAGTTGCTCTCGGGAACGAGAGTGGGTCGGGGTCAGGTTCGTCTGCGCACGGCGAACGGCCATCTGCGTTGGATGTCGGTGCGGGCCCAAACGACGCGCGATGCTTCGCGCCAAGTGGTGGGTAGCGTCATCTCCCTGCGGGACTGCGAGAGTGAGGTGGCCGCGCAACGCGCTGCTCGCACCTTGTCCGCCGGCAGCGAGGTGCTCGTACGATCGGAGACGAGAAGGAGAGCTCCTCGCCGCCATGTGCCAGACGGCGGTCGACGAGGGCGGCTACGCGCTGGCGTGGTACGCGCGGCGCATCGACGACCCGGCCCACTCGGTGGCCAAGGTCGTCTCCAGCGAGAAGCACCGTGACTACGTCGAGGCCATCAAGGTCAACTGGAGCGCCGACCGCTTCGGGTCCGGACCCGACGGGTACGGCGATTCGTACCGGGGTCCCCTACGTCTCGAATGACCTCACGACCAGCGAGCCTTTCTCCCCGTGGCTCGGCGTGGCGACGGCGCGCGGGTTCCAGTCGTGCATCGCTCTACCGGTCCAGGTGGAAGGGGTCATCGACGGCAGCCTGCAGGTGTACTCGATGGACCTCAATGCCTTTGACGAGCACGTCGTGGACGTCCTCAAGAATCTCGCCGACGAGCTGGGATTCGGAATAAAGCGTCTGCGCGACCACGAGCGACTGGTCAAGTCCCTCAAGGATCAGGCTCTGCTCACCAAGGCCATCGATCAGGCCAGTGAGTCAATACTGATCACGGACCCCGCTGGCGACATCCTCTACGCCAATCCCTCGACCGTGCGAACGAGCGGCTACGACCTCGAAGAACTTGCTCGGCGTCAATCCCCGCATTCTGCGCAGCGACCTGCACGATCAGACCTTCTTCCAGGTCATGTGGAAGCAGTTGCTCGGCGGTCAGCCCTGGCACGGGACCATGATCAACCGGCGCAAGGGCGGCGAACTGTTCGAAGAAGACGTCACCATTTCTCCGATTCATGACCCCGACGGGCGCCTCTCGGCGTACGTCGCGGTGAAGCGGGATCTCACCGTGGAGCGCCGCCAGGAGTCCAATCGCTCGCGCGAGCAGCGCGACCGTCTCGACGTGCTGGAGATCATGCAGGACGTGCGCCGGGGCGAGTCGCTGCCCGAGACGGCCGAGGCCTTCTGTCGGGCCGCCGTGTCGTTGGTCGGGCATCGACGCCGCGATAACGGTCCTGGTCCAGGCGCGACGGGACGCTGCTTGACGATCGGCACCGGAGGCGACGAGCTGGGTGGGGCGACGAGTGGCGTTCCTCTGGCGTTTCGCCAATCCCGAGGCCCTGATCGAGCGGACCGAGGCGGGCCCTTGGTGGTTGGATCTGAGCCAGTACGAGGCGGCACCCGGCAGCGTCACCGAACGCATGATTCGAGAGGGTTTTCGGCGATCGGCAACGTGCCGATTCGCTGGGAGGGTCAGTTGGTGGGCATCTTGGCCCTGGCCACGAGGGCCGAAGACGGGCCGGAGTCAATGGGCGCACGACTCCCCGCGTTCGAGGAGCTCGGATCGTACGCGGGGGCACTGTTTGGCGCCGAAGCGGACGTCTTCTTTCAAAATGAGTCGTTGCGCTCGAGCGTACAGTCGATCATTGCGGAACATCGGTTCCACTCCGTCTTCCAGCCCTTCGTCGAACTCGACAGCGGACTCGTGCGTGGGCTACGAGGCGCTCGACCCGATTCGAAGACGGCGAGTCGCCCGAGAAGCACTTCGCGCGAGCCCACTCGATCGGGTTGGGCAGCGAGCTAGAGGCGCTCTGCGCCCAGACCGCCTCGAGGCGTCGCAGTGAACTGGCGCCCAACATCTGGCTGAGTCTGAACTTTTCGCCAGCTGCCCTGATTGATGGCCACGCCGCCCAGGTGGTGAAGGGTGTCAAGCGTCCCCTCGTCATTGAGGTCACCGAGCACGCCCAGGTCAAGAACTACGCGGCGATTCGCCGCGCGCTCAGCGAGATTGGTACGTGCCGGCTCGCCGTGGACGACGCGGGGGCCGGATACACGAGTTTGAGCCACATCCTCGAGCTGCAGCCCGACTTCGTCAAGCTTGACATCTCACTGGTTCGCGACATTGACTCGAACCCGGCGCGCCAGGCCATGATCGCGGGCATGTGTCACTTCGCCGCCCAGAGCGGGACGATCCTGATCGCCGAGGGTATTGAGACGGACGCCGAAGCCCGGATGCTTCGCGAACTCGGCGTTCCGCTGGGCGAAACGGGAATGCTCGGCCAGGGCTACCTGTTCGGCAAACCAAGAATGCTGACGTAGAGCGGAGACGGATAGATAATGTCAAGGGCGACGGTCAATGCGCGTGCGACACGGCACTCATCAGGGAGTCTTATGCTCACGTGAGTCGGCGCCACGCGTTTGCTATACGTGTCCGCAGCGGCAGCAGAACTGCTGAAATACCGCAAAGGCGAGCAATTATGCTTGGCCGAATCTTCTACTAGACAGAAAGCAATTTTGTTGCATGTGTGAGAAAATTACTGCAATTGGTTTATATTGCGCATTTCGAGGCTGTACCGTTAAACGTGTAGTTTTTGTCAAATTCTTAGGGGTTGATAATGGCGTTTAAGAGGAAATCCGAAAAAGATCCTCAGCCGGAAAGTGTCGGAACCGTCGGAAGTGCGGCAAGTGGTTCGGTTCTGGTTGCCGACGGGCCGGCGCCCGCGAGCGGTCCGGCGGTCGCGACCAAGACAATGCCGCCCGCGTACAAGGGTCGCCTCGGCGATCTGCTGATCGAGCAGAACCTCATCACGGCGGAGCAGCTCGAGCAGGCGCTCGCGGTCCAGCGTGAAGAGGGCGGCAAGCTGGGTGAGACCCTCGTCAACATGGGGGCCCTCGACGCTCAAGCTCTGGCCGAGGGCCTGGCTGGATTCTTCGGTCTCGTCGTGGTCAACCTTCGCCGAGAGAACGTCGACCCGGCGCCGTAGCCCTCGATACCTGAGGCGATGGCGCGCGAGCAGTTCGCCATTCCCGTGCGCTTCGAGGGAAACGATCTCTACGTCGCGGTCGCCGAGCCGAGCGACGAACTTCGCAACCTGCTGTCGTCGACCTCGAAGCGCACCGTGTCGATGATGATCGCGCCGATGAGCGACATCTCATGGGCCATCGACACCAACTACCGCGCCGTCTCGAGCGTGGACATGCTGGTCCAGGCATTCGAAGCAGTGGAGGGTGCGCGTCGCCGGGCGCCCGCGGCGACCGAAGTCGACGACGTCGGCGACAACGCGCCGGTCGTCCAGGTCGTGGATCGCATTCTGATCCAGGCCATGCGCGACCGCGCCTCGGACGTGCACATCGAGCCGTCCGAAGACGTCGTGCGCGTGCGCTTTCGCATTGACGGCGCGCTGAAGGAGATCCTGCAACTGCCGATCGCCATCGGCCCGGGCGTCGTCAGTCGCATCAAGATCATGGCGAACATGAACATCGTCGAGCGCCGTCGTCCCCAGGACGGCCAGCTCACCACGACGATCGACGGGAACGAGGTCGACGTGCGCGTCGCGACCGTGTCCACGATCATGGGCGAGAGCTGCGTCATGAGAATCCTCGACAAGAAGCGCTCGGTCTTCAAGCTGGGCGACCTCGGTATGCCCAAGGACACCCACGAGACGTACTCGCGTCTCGTGCGCTCGCCCTTTGGCATGGTGCTCTGCGCCGGGCCGACCGGTAGCGGCAAGACCACGACCCTGTACGCCACCTTGAGCGAGGTCTCCAACCCGACCCTGAACGTCATGACGATTGAGGACCCGGTCGAGTACGTCTTTCCCTCGATCAACCAGATTCAGACCAACGATCAGGCGGGCCTCAACTTCGCCACCGGTCTGCGCTCGATCCTGCGCCAAGACCCCGACGTCATTCTGGTGGGTGAGATCCGCGACGTGGAGACCACGCGAGTTGCCGTGCAGTCGGCCCTGACCGGTCACTTCGTCATCTCGTCGCTGCACGCGACCGACTCGGTCTCGGCGCTGCACCGCTTCCTCGACATGGGAATCGAGTCGTTCCTCGTCGCCTCCTCGGTGCTCGCCATCGTGGGCCAGCGCCTCTTGCGCCGGATCTGCCCCTCGTGCAAGGCGCCCTACGAACTGAGCGACGACGAGAAGGAGTTCTTCGCCGAGAGCATCGGCGCCGACCACGAGAAGATGACGTTCTATCGCGGCACGGGCTGCAACTTCTGCAGCGACACGGGCTACAAGGACCGCATCGGTGTCTACGAACTACTGGTGATGACCCCAGAGATAAAGCGCCTCATCGTCGGATGGGCGACCCAAGAGGAGCTGCACAATATGGCAATCAAGCAAGGTATGCGAACCCTGCGTCAGGAGGCGATCGCCCTCGTGAACCAGGACGTAACGACGGTGGCCGAGGTCATCAGGAGCGTGTACGCACTATGAGCCCCTTCGGAAGAGACAAGGACGAGCAGCCAATCCAAGGAGGCTCAAGGTCCGGGGCAGAGAGGACAAGGCCGCCGCGAAGAGGGCCAAAGAGGACTCCACGAGCAGTATCGCCTTCGGTCTCGGCAAGAAAGAAGTCGGACGCGACCACGGCCTTCAAGTGGGCCGCGCTGGACTCCGCGGGCAAGAGAGTCACCGGCATCGAGATGGCCCTGTCGAGCGGCGCCGTTCACGTGGCACTGCTCGAGCGCGGACTCGAACCCCTGGAGGTCACGACCCGCAAGAGCGTGTTCTCGCTCGAAATCACCAAGAAGAAGGTGCCGCGCAGCGACGTCATGAACTTCACGCGCCAGTTGGCCGTGTTCATGAAGGCCGGTATTCCCATCATGGAGTCGCTCGAGGTCATCGTCGAAGAGACCTCGAACAAGTTGATGCGCGCGGTGCTTCGCGACGTGTACGACAGTCTGCGCGCGGGTGACACGTTTGCCGCTGCGGCGGCCGCGCACCCCGAGGCGTTTCCGAACTTCTACGTCGGCATCCTCGAGTCGGCGGAGTTGACCGGAAACTTCGACGCGCGTCTTGAACCAGTTGGCCGACTACATCGAGCGAGATCAGGTTGCTCGTGGCCGCATCAAGGCGGCCCTGATCTATCCCGTCGGTCGTGGCGGTGATGTCCGTGGTCACGGTCTTGGTGTTGACGGTCTTCGTCCTTCCGACGATTTACGGTCTTCTTCAAGTCGCTGGGCGCAAAACTGCCGCTCGATCACCCGAATCATGATGTCCACGTCGGCGTTCATCTTGCATTGGTGGTACGCCGAGTTGGGCGTCGCGGCGATCGTTGGTCGGCGGGTTCCTGTGGATGCGCAAGGACCCGCGAGGTCGGGCCAAGCTCGACGCGCTCATGTTGAAGTTGCCGGTCGTGGGCGATCTCACGCAGACGGCGATCCTGGAGCGCACCTGTCGCATCCTCTCCTCACTGTTGAAAGCGGGAGTGGACCTGCCCCGTTCGGTGGCGGTGACCGCCGAGTCCGCCAACAACGCCGTGTATCGAAAGGCGTTGGAGGAAGTTCGAGAGGCCATGATGGAGGGTCAGGGTCTGGCCGGGCCTATCGCGCGTACCGGACTTTTCCCGGGGGCGTCTCGTCAGATGTTCCGAGTTGGTGAAGAGACCGGAACACTGGACCAGCAACTCGACGTGGCGGCGGAGTACTACGACCGCGAGCTCACCACGAAGTTGGACCGGGCGACCGCTCTCTTTGAGCCCGCGATCATCATCTTCATGGGCGTGATCGTCGGCTTCGTGGCGGTCGCCCTGATCTCGGCAATGTACGGCATATACAGCCAGGTAAAGGTGAGCTGATCGAAGCGAAACGGCGCCGCCGACATCACGGTGCGCATGAGTGTCGGGCCATTCGGACGCGGCCAACAGAGCGCAGACGGTGTCGTGGCGCGTCACGTCCGCAATCAAGCGACGAGGGCGGCTTCACCTTGATCGAGCTTGCTCATCGTCTGCATGGTGACGCCGCTCCTCGTGGGAGGCTTAGCGCTTGGTCTCATGACGATGCTGGGGCTGCAGTCAAGCGTGTCGAATCGACTGACTGACTCTGAGGACTCTCAGGTCGTCCAGGCCAGTTATCGCAACGATGTTCAAAGCGCCCAGGAAATCACGACCGAGTTCCACGACCAGTCCCGAGTGCAACGCCAACGCCAACGCAACTCAGGTGCTTGGCCTGGAGTGGAACTACGACGCCTCGACCGGGCTCTACGGAACGGTCGTCTCCTACCTCACGTTCCGACGACGACAGGCTCGACGACCACGTACACGTTGGTGCGCAACGAGTGCACGAACGTCACGACGAACTCAACGTCGCTGACACCGAACACGTCGGACACACTGTCGTCGAACGTGTCGAGCGCCCTGACGCCCCAGGTTGCCGAGACATCCGGATCCCCTTCCACTGGCGGCGGATGGGTCACGGCCGGAGATATCACCGGCGTGACGTTCCCGGTCTCCGAAGTCGGCGCCAATCCCACGACGGTTGGCTATCAGTACACGCTGGTGGCGAGTCCGCCGTCGTCGAGCCTCGCCCAGACACTCGATGACGCTCCCCCCACCGCCTCGGCCCAGGCCGGCTGCGGGTACGCGGCCGCCGGTTCGGGTACTTACGCCTCGTCGCTGTGCTTCATCGACTTCAATAAGTTGACCGCAAACAACGACGCGCTGCTGGTGGCTGCGACCAGCGGCGGTGGCTGCGTCGAACTGTCGGTTGCGCTTGCCCGGCGGATCGACTCTGTACTTCTGTCTTCAGATCACGGGCGGACCAATCTGTCCGCGGGCCATGCCGACGTACTCGGGGGCCTTCCTCGGTAACTCTTACGGCGGAGTTCCCTTCTATTCCAACGTCAGCGGCCTGCCGGCGATCTATCAGATCGGGCCGGCGCCGAGCGAGACGTACTGCGCGCAGAATGTGCGCGTTCACGGACGCCGGTGGCACAACCACCATCGACGTAACCGGCATTCAGGTCGTCGCGCCCGACGGGAACCCCGCCACGGGCTGGGAGTTCATGAGCGCGGACGCCGAGTCAACGGACGCCGGCGAGTGGATCAACTGGCAGACCGACAAGCCAATGACGGTCATCCCCAACGGTGAGTCGGCCGACAGCACGAACGACCCCGATGGTAACGCGTGCGTCGCGGGGGCCGGGGTCACGGGCTCGTACACGAATAGCAACAACGTCACGACGAATCTCACGCCCAGCCAGGTATACGGGGCGACGACGGCCAATGCGGTGGCGACCATCATCGAGTGCTGGGGCACCTACAACGGTCAGTGGCGACCACGGGCAATCAGAAGAACGGCACTCTCATGGTGGAGAGTGCCCAGCCCACTTCGATGACCATCACGATGTACGGCAGCGGTCTCGAAGCAGTTGCGATCGGGCTCTTGTTCTGATGGGGTTCGAGCCAAAGTCCATGAACGCCAATGGCGCGAGGAACGCCGGGACACTTCGCGGGTTGACGTTGCCGAGACATCGCGCACGACGACATCGACGAGACCGTCGACGCAGTGAGTCCGGCGACACGCTGATCGAAATTCTCATCGCCTTGGTGGTTTTGGGTATGGCGTCGGTCGCCCTGATCATCGCCTTTGGCACGTCGATCTCCTCGTCCGCTGAACATCGGCAACTCTCCTCGTCGGGCATCGTGCTGGACAGCATCTCTCAACAAGTCATCTCCGACATCCAAAACTGGGATGGCCCGAGTGGCACCGATCCGGGAGCGCTCTTTCAGTGCGGTTACGTGTACCAAAACTACGTAACCGCGACGGCGGCAACCTTTGCGGCATCGAACCCGAGCTTGCCGAGCAACTTCACCGCCGGTTTTGCCGTTTCCGACCCGATCGAGTACTGGAGCCCCACGACCAACAGCTTTCAGCTCGGGGGATCCGGCCGTGACGAACTCCTGCGAGGCTGGTCAACCTCAATTGGTGACCATCACCATCGACGACTCCTCGGATAGTCAGACCTTCACGAACAGTTTCGTCGTGGACTCGCCACTTGACACGGTCAGCGGATCTGGTCCGAGTGGCACTTACGGGGCGGCCGAGCAATTGGTCTTCACGACCTCGCCCGGGAGGCGCCTCGACCGGAGGGGTCTTTACGACTCAGCCGGTCGTGACCGTGGAAGACCAGAACGGGAACGCCGTGCTCGACGATCTTTCGCCGGTCCTGCTCACCCTGTACTCCGCCACCGACGGTCCCGTGACCAACGGCGCGGTGCTGAGTGGTTGCGCGGGTTCAGAGTCACTGGGGGTCGTGACCTTCAGCGGTTGCACGATCAGCGTCGCCGGGAAGTTACGACATCGTGGCCACCGATGAGGGTCTGACATCCCAGCCGATCGCCATCACCGTGAGCCCGACGACCGACTACCTCAGCTTCACGACGCAAGGCGAGCCCGCCGGTGGTCAGTCGGGTCTGACGCTCGCCACGCAGCCAATGGTCCAGGTGTACAAGGCCAACGGGTCCCTCGATACGGGTTGGTCAGGAACGATCACTCTGACCACGTCCGGGGGAACTCTGACCAACTGCGCGCCGATGACTATCACCGGCGATAAGGCGACATTCACGGGCTGTGACTTCGCGGGCGCCATCTACCACAACCCCACCAACGGCCAGACGCTCGCTACTCCCTACACGATGACCGCTACAGCTACCAGCGCGATCTCCACCAGTCCCGCGACGTCTACGGCCTTCGCGGTGTCGTCGGCCGGAACCGCCAGCCAGATGGTCTTCTCCCAGCAGCCGACGGGTTCGGCCAGTAGCAGCTTGCCCAGTGCCTTCACGACCCAACCCATCGTGACCCTCGAGGACTCCTTCGGCAACTCCGAGACGTCCTCGACGTTGTCGGTCACACTGTCGATCAGCGCCGGCACTTTGGAGGGATGTACCGCGGGGGTGACGGCCACCAACGGCTCGGCGACGTTCTCGGGTTGCAGCGGAAGTCAGTACGGAACGGACTGACCTTGACCGCGTCGGCCTCGGGACTGTCGTCCGCCACCAGCGCGGAATTCAACATTACGGGGGTGGCCTCAAAGATCGTCTTCGCGACTCCAACGGGCGCTTCCGGTCAACCCGAGGCCGGGGTGTCGGGCACCGCGTTCTTGACCCAACCCATTCTCACGATCGAGGACGCGAACGGCAACACGGTGACGGCCTCGAACGCCACGATTTCGCTGTCCTCGGTCACTGCCAACGTCTCGCCATATACGCCAGGGGGCATCCTTCAACTCTGTACGAACCTCATCCCCTACGAGGGAGAGGTGTTGGTACAGACCTGCACGTTCGCGGGCATCGTGGGCGATCCGTACTACCTTCTGGCGACCCAGGGCACGCTCAGTGCGGTCAGCGTTGCCTTCACGCCCACCGCTGCGGGAACTCCCACGCAGCTCGTCTTCCTCACTCAACCGGTGGGCGGAGCCGGCCGGATCGCCGTTCACGACCCAGCCCGTGGTTGCGGTCGAGGACGCGGGCGGCAACATCGTCAATACCTCGACGGAGACGATTTCCCTCGCCGCCTCTGGAGGGACGCTGTCGTCGTGTTCGCAACTTCAGTCGACGTCGGGACTCGTCAACGTCCAAGGCTGTACCTTTGGCGGACTCGACACGGGCTCCTACACGCTTACGGCCTCGGCGTCTGGCCTGACGTCGGCCACCAGCACCAACTTCGCACCCTCGGGACCCGGTCCGGTCTCTGCGACTCTGTCCACGGTGGTGGCGAACCCCGTCATCGTTCAGGACAACGGCACGGCGGCGTCCACCGTCACCGTCACCCTCGAGGACGCCTACACCAACGTCATCTCGGGCGACACCGTCATGGTCGCTCAGGGCGCGACCAGCTCGGTGATTTCGCCCGCGTCCGTGGCGAGCGGCTCCAACGGTGCAGCCGTCTTTAGCGTGACGGATACCCATCAAGAGATCGCCACCTTCACCGGCGACGACGTCACGCAGTCGACGGTCCTGGGCCAGCAGGCTCAGGTCTCCTTCGCCACCCAACTAACTCCTCCCACCAACGTCGCTCTCGCTTACGGGACAAGCGCGGGTTCGATTGGTGTCACATTCACGCCGCCCACAAACGCGCCCGGCACCCAGACCTATATGGCACAAGCCTGTCAAAACCTCGGAATGACCACCAACTGCGTGGCGCCTCAAGCAATCTCGTCCGGCGGTCAGATCACCTTGCTCAACTACACCCAGGGCAGTGCGGGCACGAACTACTACGTGACGATCACCGCCAGCGCCTCGTCGGGCTACCTCGCCTCTACCTCGACGGTTGCGGGACCGCAGCCGGACACTAGCCAGGTCAAGGCACCCACGAGTGTGGCGTTGACGCCTTCGACGACCACCGCCGGCGCACTAAACGTGACCTTTACCAACTCAACGGGGATCGCACCGGCCTCCTACAGCGCGTATGCGTGCACCAATGCCAACATGACGAGTGGTTGCATTTCGCCAGAGACCATCGCCTCGGGCGGCCAGATCACCGGTCTGACGCAGGGCACTCCGTACTACGTGGGCATCGTGGCGAACCCGCCAGCGGGCTACGTCTCGGCCGAGTCGACCATCGTCGGTCCCTATGCGCCGACGGCGCAGTTGAATGCGCCAACCAACGTCACCCTCTCCTACGGCACGACGAGCGGCTCGATCACGGTCTCGGCCTTCACGGCTCCCACGAACGCCCCGGGCAGCCAGACCTACACCGCCGAGGCCTGCACCGGTTCGGGTGAGACGGGAACCTGTGTCGGTCCGGTCGCGATCACCACCGCCGGAGCTCAGTTCACCGGTCTCACCGCCGTCCAGGGCAGTGCGGGCACGAGCTACTACGTGACCATCACCGCCAGCGCCTCCTCGGGCTACCTCGCCTCCTCGGTTCAGGCCGGGCCCCAGGCCGCCACGAGCAAGGTGGACGCACCCACCGGCGTGGGGGTCACCTCCTCGACGACGACCGCGGGTGCGCTCACGGTCACCTTTACTAATTCGCTGGGATCGGGTGTGGGCTCCTACACGGCCACGGCGTGCACGGGTAATGGCACGGGATGTGGCACGGCTCAGGCGATCGTCTCGGGCGGCCGATCACGGGCCTCACCGCCGGCACGAGCTACTACGTGGACGTGACGGCTGTGCCGTCCAGCTCCGCCTACGTCTCGGCCTCCTCGGCCTACGTGGGTCCGACGGCATGGCGACCGCGACGTTGAGCGCCCCCACCAACGTCGCGATCTCCCCGTCGACGACGACCGCGGGCGCGATCACCGTGACGTTCACCGCCGCCGACCGGTGGCTCGACCTACACCGCTAAGTACTGCACCCCGACGATCTCGGGGACGTGCAACACCCAGGCCATCACCTCAGGTGGTCAGCTCACCGGTCTGACGCCCGGATCGACCTACGTCGTCGAGGTCATGGCGAACGCGACGACCGGTTATCTCGCGTCGGGGTACTCGAGCGCTTCTGGTTCGGCCGTGGCGACGACTCAACTCGCGGCGCCCACGGCCCCGTCACCCTCTCCTACGGCACGACGGCGGCTCGATCACGATCTCGTCCTTCACTGCTCCCACGAACGCCCCGGGCGGCCAGACCTACACCGCCGAGGCCTGCACCGGTTCGGGCTGAGACGGGAACCTGCGTCGGTCCGGTCGCCATCACCACCGCCGGAGCTCAGTTCACCGGTCTCACCGCCACCCAGGGCAGTGCGGGCACGAGCTACTACGTGACCATCACCGCCAGCGCCTCCTCGGGCTACCTCGCCTCCTCGGTTCAGGCCGGGCCCCAGGCCGCCACGAGCAAGGTGGACGCGCCCACCGGCGTGGGGGTCATCCTCCTCGACGAGCGACGGCGGGTGCGCTCACGGTCACCTTTACTAATCCGCGGGATCGGGTGTGGGCTCCTACACGGCCACGGCGTGCACGGGTAACGGCACGGGATGTGGCACGGCCCAGGCCATCGTCTCGGGCGGTCGATCACGGGCCTCACCGCGGGCACGAGCTACTACGTGGACGTGACGGCTGTGCCGTCCAGCTCCGCCTACGTCTCGGCCTCCTCGGCCTACGTGGGTCCGACGGCATGGCGACCGCGACGTTGAGCGCCCCCACCAACGTCGCGATCTCCCCGTCGACGACGACCGCGGGCGCGATCACCGTGACGTTCACCCCGCCGACCGGTGGCTCGACCTACACCGCCAAGTACTGCACCCCGACGATCTCGGGGACGTGCAACACCCAGGCCATCACCTCAGGTGGTCAGCTCACCGGTCTGACGCCCGGATCGACCTACGTCGTGGAGGTCATGGCGAACGCGACGACCGGTTATCTCGCGTCGGGGTACTCGAGCGCTTCTGATTCGGCCGTGGCGACGACTCAACTCGCGGCGCCCACGGCCCCGACCCTCTCCTACGGCACGACGAGCGGCTCGATCACGGTCTCGGCCTTCACGGCTCCCACGAACGCCCCGGGCGGCCAGACCTACACCGCCGAGGCCTGCACCGGTTCGGGCTGAGACGGGAACCTGTGTCGGTCCGGTCGCGATCACCACCGCCGGAGCTCAGTTCACCGGTCTCACCGCCATCCAGGGCAGTGCGGGCACGAGCTACTACGTGACCATCACCGCCAGCGCCTCCTCGGGCTACCTCGCCTCCTCGGTTCAGGCCGGGCCCCAGGCCGCCACGAGTGAGTTCAAAGCTCCCACCAATGTGGCGGTGGCGTCCTCGTCTCGGCGTCGTCGTCAAGTGGCGCTGTCGTCGTCACCTTCACCAACGCAACCGGCACCGTGGCGCCGACGTCGTACACCGGAGAGCTCTGCACGACGTCGGCCGTCTCGAGTTGCGAGTCGGCCACCAGCCAGACGGTTGTCGCGGGCGGCACTTCCTTTACTGGCTTGACCGCCGGCACGAGCTACTACGCCGAGGTCACCCCCAACCCGTCTACGGGATTTATCGCTCCGCCAGCCGTCGTTGGCGGTCCGGGTCTGGCCACGATCCAACTCAACGCTCCGGTGATCACATCTCTCTCCTACGGACCCACCGCCGGCTCCATCACGGTCATCTTCACGGCGCCGAGCAACGCTGCCATGAGCCAGGGGTACACGGCAGTGGCGTGCACCGGCAGCGGAACGGGGTGTGGCACGGCCCAGGCGATCACGTCGGGCGGTTCGATCACCGGTCTTACCTTCACCCCAGGTGCTGCGGGCAACTCGTACTACGTCCAGGTCACCGCGACGGCCTCGACCGGCTATCTTGCCGCGACCTCGGCCCCGTACGGTCCTCAGGCCGCTACGAGCCAGGTGAAGGCTCCGACGGCCATCGACGTCACGTCAGGGACGAGCACTTCGAGCGGTTCGTTGAAAGTCACCTTCACCGCACCCACCGGATTGGGCCTCAGCGGCACCTACACCGCGGCGGCCTGCACGGGACTCGGCACGGGGTGTGGCACGGCTGTGGCGATCACCTCAGGTGGTCAGATCACGGGGCTCACTGCCGGAACCTCGTACTACGTCCAGGTCACGGCGGGCGCCTCAACCGGCTACGTCTCGAACTCGGCGAACTCGGCCAGCGTCACGGTGGCCACCGAGCAACTCAACCCCCCGACGGCCATTACCGTCACGTCGGGTACCAACACCACCAGTGGCTCACTGACCGTCAACTTCACCGCGTCGAGCAACGCTCCAACCAGCCAGACCTACACCGCGGCAGCCTGCTCGGGAAGTGGCACGGGTTGCGGCACGGCTGTGGCGATCACCTCAGGTGGCCAGATCACCGGGCTCACTCCGGGAACCTCGTACTACGTGCAGGTAACGGCGGTAGCGTCGACCGGTTACCTCGTGGCGGCGTCAGCGAACTCGGCCAGCGCCACGGTGGCCACCGAGCAACTTAACCCGCCGACGAACGTGAGCGTCGCGAAGTCGAGCGGGACAGTGACTGTGACTTTCACTGGGTCAAGCAATGCTCCGGGAACCCAGACCTACACCGCTGAAGCCTGCACGGGTAATGCGCCCCTTTCGGGGTGCACCCTTGGGACCGCAGTTACAGGCACGCCGGCCACGGTAACGGGCCTATCGAATTCAACGCCGTACTACGTGGCGATCATCGCAAACGCGAGTTCCGGATACCATCAAGCCGTAACTCAGGGGCTACTGGAACCTACAAACCATGAGAGACCTCGTGTGGAAGCGCGCGAATCTGGGCACTGGAAGAGCATTTCTGATCGATGTCGGCGAGCTGGTCCCTCGCAGAGATGACAGCGGGGCCATCCTCATACTCGCCCTCGTGTACATCATCGTTATCGGTGTGGTGGTCGCTGCGCTGACGACCTGGGCCTCTGGCGACCTCAACAACACCGGGAACTTCACCAGTGCCCGCAACCTGGACTACTCGCTCTCGAGCGCGATGGAAATAGGCATTAACAACATCCGCTACACGCCGGTGGACGGCTCGATCAATGCTTCCCCGCCCGTCGCGTGCTGGGGAAGCGGCACGTACGCCACCACGTCAACCCCGACATACACGACGTATTCGACCTATCAGCTCCCGACCTCGACCAGCGCCACGTACCAGAACATTGCGCTCTGGTGCAGCACGAAGTCAATCCCCAAGAGCGCCGTGACGCGGACGGTGACAGTCTCGGCGTGCCCCGCGCCGTCCGCGTCGACGATCGCGACGGCGTGGGCCACGTCCTCCGAGATTGAGAGTGCGGCGACGGCGTGTGCCGCCGCGCCCGATCTTCAAGCCCTGGTGAGTTTCGGTGACTACGAGGGCTCTAAGTCCGTTCCCGGGTACGGAGCGTCGCTGCAGGATTGGGACTGGTCCTCGTCCGTGCAGTCGACGATTCTTCCCAACTCCATCGATATCGAGTCGAGCATTCCCGAGTTTCCGGTCGCTAACTCGTCGTACCTTGCCCAGGCGGCTGCGTCCTCCGGCGACGCCGTCGTGGTGACGGCCTCCCCGGCCAGTTCTTGCACCGTGAGCGGTGACACTGTAACGTTCGTGGCTAATAACACGACGTGCGACGTCTTACTTCAACGATCCCGGCGGCGCCAACTACGCCGCCGCCGCTCAGCAGGAGCAGATAATCGCGGTGGCCCAAGCCGCCAACTCGGTGACCGTGACGAGCACGGATACCACAGCGATCGTCGGGGGGCAGTACACCCCCACGGCGAGCCACGACCTCCGGTGACTCCGTCGTCGTTGAGCGTCGACTCCACGACCTCGCCTGCGAACGCCTGCTCGGTGAGTTCTGGCACCGTGACGTTTTACGCCGCGGGAAGCTGCGTGCTCGACTTCAACGACCCCGGAAATACTGACTACGTGGCAGCCGAGGGGACCCAGTCGATCTCCGTGGGGGCTGGCCCCCCATCGGGGCTGAGCATTCTCGGCAATCCCAGTACCCCGGCGAGTGGGGCCCCGAGCAACGGTGACTCCCTCACCTACCAGTACAGCCAAATAATGAGCCAGTCCTCGATGTACAGCGGATTCACGGGCTCGGCAAACATCTGTGTCGACCTCACGACATCGGGAACTCACTCGTCGTACCAGACAGTCTGGAACGTGGTCACCTACTCGGGTGGGGCGTGCAAGAGCACGGTCGTGAATCTGGGTTCGGTCAACCTCGGCGACGGCGCGAACGGTAACTACATAACGTACAACTCAACGGCAGTCTTTCTTCGGCACGATGACCATGTCGACGGTCAGTGGGGACTCCCAGGTGGTAGTGACTCTGGGTAATGAGTCAGGCTCCACGACCGTCTCCGCACTGAGTCCCAAGACTTCGACCACGACCTTGACCTGGACGCCGAGCGCGTCCGCGACGAACTCTGGCGGTACGGCGTGTCTGACGACGAGCGTCACCGAAGCGAACTCACCGAAAGACAACTTCTAAGTTCGTTTGCGAGGCCGTCATACGGACTCATAGTTCTTCGTCTCACTAACCCGAAATTGAGGGCAGTGCAGCTGTCGCGACGCAGATGTGGCTCAGGCGGCGGCAGAAACCGGCTCCGGCGGTGCTTCCTCCCGCCGTCGAAGCCGGCCGGGATAGGAGAACGCGAGGGCCGCCAGAAGTGAGAGGGTGACGAAGAGGTAGTACCGCCACTCTCCGGTGTTCCAGTAGCTAGTCCTCGTACACAGCGCGGCCGCCGCGATGGTCGCAACGAAGCGAAACCAACTGACCGTTGACGCAACGACAACAACAAGCACGAGTGTCGGCACCAGGTAGTAGGGATCCATGACACTCTCGAAGACGCAGCGTAGGGAGAGGGCAAACGCAGCCCACCACACAACTTCGACCAGTGATGGTTTACGTCGCGCGACCCACACCCCGACAAAACAGGCCAAAACGATAGCGATAGTGCGGCCTGGGCCGGCGGCGACAACTTCACCCGCGCGTTTCCATACCGGGCCATAAGTCACCCTGCGAGTCCCCTTCACGAAGTGGATCGTAAATACTCGTACCCACCGAGGGCGGGACAGTACCGGTGCGAGCGCCATCCATGGCGTCGGGTGGTCGATCGCTGGATAGTTGGGTTGCTTAAAGATTGCGTACGTGGTGGGGCCCCACTCTTGAATCAACGGCGGAATGAGAAGAATGGCCGTGGGAATTGCCATAATGACCCCGAACACGGGCCACTTTCTGACCGGAACGTAGGCCAGAGCTATGGGGACGATAAGCAGAATCAGAGGTTGAAAGACAACGGAGAGCGCGAAGAACGCGGCCGAGTGAAGCCACCGGCGGTCGTACGCCGCCAAGAGCGCGTAAAGGCCAAGAGCTAGCGACAGGGTGTCTTCGGGATGTCCCCAAAAGGCGACCACCGGAAAGATCAAAATCGTCTCAAGAAGCGTGGCCAAAGCTCGACGAGGGCTGGACAGGGAGAGACGCCGGGCGATCGCATCGAGCGGGAACAACAACGCCGCGCCACAAAGGAGATTGGCCGGATCGAGCACGAACCAGCCGGTGGGCTTGTATAGATAGACGCCGGGCGAACTAACTGTTAATTTCAGCACATCCTGGAGCCAGGCGAAGGGCGCCAGTAGCACCGCGATGCCGGGAAAGGTAACGAACTCCGTGCCGGAGTACACGTGACCCTCCCCGTTCCAGATAATGAAATGAGCGTCCCGGAAGGTGCCCCAAATGTCATCGGCGGTTATCCAGTAACCGATATGGTGCGCAACGGGATACCAGAAGAACGAATAGGCCAAGCCGCTGGCGAGAAGAGCAATCGTTCCCGCGAGCGGCCAGATATGCACTCGCCACCAAGACTTTGTAGGTGTAGAAGCCGCTTCTCGAAGATTGCAAGGATTCTCTGAATCGTTAATCGACGCCGACATCGGCCCTGGCGGAGCCGATTCACTTCCCGTCATTGACGACCCTTCGCATATTGACAACGCCTGATCAGATGGATGCGTCCTCATTTAAGCAGCCAGTAGCCGTCCATTGGTGGTTCTTCAGCCGCACTGAAATTCTGCCAATATCGGGCCCGCCAGTTCATCGACGACGCACCAGACAACCCGTAAACCGGGCAAGTTTCTCCCTGTAGTGCACTGATCTCCTCTTGCGGGCGGGGAATTAAGGAAATCCCTCGTCAAAAGGCCGTTTGAGTCAACGGACAACCTGAGAAATAGCGCGAAAATAGCGTAAAAGTCGTGAGTATATTGATAATTACAACGGAACGTGCGATGTATTATTTATCGAGTTACCAGACAGGGCGGTTCCGAGTGTCGGCGCTCCTTTGGACGAAAGGGCTGTAAATACATGATCAACACCTACAAAAAGTTGAAGCGTCGCCGCGAAGTTGAGGGAGATCAACGGTTTCACCTTGATTGAACTCCTCATCGTCATCGTCGTGCTCGGCATCCTCGCCGCTGTCGTGATCTTTGCCTTGGGCGGAATCACGGGTAAGAGCGCGCTGGCGGCATGCCAAGCTGACGGAGCGACCGTAACGACCGCGATGTCAGCCTTCGGGGCAGAAAACCCCGGAGTAACGATCACAACGTCGACCGATCTGCTTCCCGGCGCGGTCGGTGTCAGTGGTGGCCCGTACATCAGTTCGTGGCCGTCAAATGGCACGAACTACGAGTACTCGATCGACGCGGGAGGAACTCTTTCCGTGAGCGGGGAGCTACTTGCCGCTGGCGAGGCGTACACGGGTCCGAAAAGCTGCGTTGACGTAGTGAAGACCAGCTAAGACGGTCATTCACTTGATTGAAAGTGTGCCCGGCCGCAAGGCCGGGCACACTGCTTTAGAGAAGCGCGAAGACGGGATAGTTGAGGGCGACCGTGCTTGGGCGATCCAGCCTCTTCGGGGTTCGGCCCAGTACCATTGCGGTCGGGCGAGTCGGTTGACCAGAGGCGTTGACTGCGTGAGATGAACTCACGCGGAAGGTAGGAAAAGTGAACCAAAGTGCCGCATCTTCAGCCATAGACCCCTGGATCCAACAGCTGTGGGATCGCGGAGGGACTGACCTTCTTCTTTCCGGTGACTCGGCACCCCGAATTCGCGTCGACGGAAAGCTTCAGCCGCTCGAGGGCGCTCAAATTCTCTCAGGCCCACAGATCGACGAGATTGCCCTGCCACTACTCACGCCAGGCCAACTTGAGATCTTCCGAGAGATGCTGGACGTCGACTTTGCGTTCTCCTGGCAGGATAAGGCCCGCATTCGCGGAAGTATTTTCACTCAGCGCGGTCAGACTGCTGTCGCTCTGCGGGTGATTCCAACTCGTATTCCGTCGATCGAAGAACTCGGTCTCCCCGCCGCCGCGCACTGGGTGGCCCAGCAACCCCGCGGTTTTGTGCTGGTGACTGGTCCCACGGGATCGGGGAAGTCCACCTCACTGGCAGCCATTGTCAACACGATCAATGAGACCCGAGCCTGCCACATCCTCACTATTGAGGACCCGGTGGAGTACGTGCACAACCACAAGACCGCGGCCGTGTCTCAGCGCGAAGTGGGTCTGGATAGTCCCTCTTTTGACCGGGCATTGCGCTCCGCCCTACGTGAGGACCCCGACGTCCTTCTGATCGGTGAGATGCGCGACATTGACTCGATTCAAATTGCCCTCACCATGGCCGAAACCGGCCACTTGGTGTTCGCGACCCTGCACACCAACGACGCTCCCCAAGCGATCGACCGCATCATTGACGTCTTTCCCGCGTGGCGCCAGGAACAGACCAGAGTCCAGTTGGCTTCTTCCCTCAGTGCGGTGATCGCCCAGCGCCTTATCCCCAAGATTGGCGGTGGCATGATCGCCGCGTACGAGGTGCTGATCGCCACCAGCCCCGTTCGCAACCTCATTCGCGAGGGGCGTTCCAACCAGCTCTCGAACGTCATGTTCACGAACACCAAAGAGATGATGATGACCCTCGAGAGCAGCCTCGCAACACTGATCTCGGACGGCACCATCAGCTACGAAGATGGAATGGCCGTCACCGCTCACCCCAAGGAGCTGGTGCGTACACTCGAACAGATGGAATTGACGCGCGCAAAGGTATAGCAGTACGTGGCACCACAGCGCGGTCCGGATCTCCCCTACAAAGTCGTCACTGCGGTCACGCCATCTCGCTCTCAGTGGCTGAGCGCCAGCGCCAAGGTGCAGGGCGGTACCTTCGCGCCGGAGCCGCCCAAGTTGTACGACACCTTCCTCGAGGTGATTAGCGAACGTCCCCAGCCGGCCTGCGTAGTGGTCTATGCCCCAATCGGGTACCGCGACACCAAAGAGCAAGGGCCGCGGCTGTGTGACGTGGAAGCGCGCGAGTTGCTTCTCCATCGGCGGACTTTGGTCCACAACGCGCCGACGCATGAGATTCTCCTGCGCGGATACGCGCTGCCTGAGGATGAGGTGGACGCCATCACGATTCAACGGATGCCCCAATATCTCGACGTGTACAAAGAGATGAAGCCGTATCGCCAACGCGTCATCTACGAGGGCAATCCCGAGCTCAGTTTCTACATCATGAATGACCAGACGCCGCTGCATGAATCAAAAAAGCGAGATGAAGGTCGAGTCGAACGTGAAGAAATCTTGCGAAAGAAGATTCCCAACATTGACACCGTGCTGGACGCCGAGATGCCCGGCGTGGCGCACCGCAACCTGACGGACGTGGCCGCCCTGCTCGCCACCGCCCGGCGTGTCTTTACCAAGTCCGCCAAACGAATCCCTGCTGATGCGGTCTGGGACAGCGAGGGCCTGCGGATGGAGATCGTCTACTAGTTAGCGAATATTCGCGAAGTGCGGGAGGATCTCGGGTCCCGCGTAGATCGCGAAGGCCGCGCCCGCGGCGAGGAATATTCCATAGGGAATCGGCTGATCGCGCTTCATCCGTCTCGTCACGATTAACCCAAGTCCGATCACCAGTCCGATCAAGTTGGCGCCAAAGAAGCCCAGCACGACGTAGCGCCAACCGAGCCAACCCAGGGCAAGACCGAGCAGTGGGGCCAGGCGAACATCGCCGAATCCGAGTACTCGCGGGCTGGCGTAGTTCATCGCGAAGAAGAACACGAACCACGCTGCGGCACAAATGGCCCCCACTCCCAGACGAGTCCAGTCGTGCGTGGCCCCCGAGGCTAGGACCAAGAGCAGGGTAACGAGGACCAACGAGGGATAGACGATCTTCTTCGGAAGGATCAGGAGTTCGAGGTCGATCGACGAAAGGGCCAACAACGCGGCTAGGAAGATCAGAAATGCCGGCAGCGCCCAGGCGTACCCCATCCGGGCGGCCAGGCCCGCGAAGAGAGCGCCGGTGGCCAGCTCCACGACGATGTAGCGGGGGCTGATGGGCGCGTGACAGTGCCGGCACTTGCCACGCAAGACAATCCATGACAGTACCGGGATGTTGTCGTACTCCTTGATGGGCGTGGCACACGTCGGGCAGTGCGAGCGCGGAGTGACGATCGATTCGTTGCGAGGGACCCGGTAGATGACGACGTTCAAGAATGACCCGATCGCCAGACCCAGTAGTCCGCACCCCACGATCAAGATGGCCAGCACGTCTCGTTCCTCCCTGCGCCGACACGACCCTAGATCAGGGGCGCGGCGATCAACGCCGTTTGGTCGTAGCACAAGTGATTCGCTCGAAATAGCAATGTGAGCGAGCGCCAGCGGTCGAATAGTCTGCGACCGGTGAGGCTCCCTCACGCTCGAGGGTTGTCAAATTATAGTTTTTAGGACGGCGGAGCTTCGGTTCGAGGGTCTCTCCATCTATCAGCTCGAGAGGTGTCTCAGTGGGAAACGCAGTTGGCCAGCGCTATCGCTATGGAGCGAGCTTCGTCGATCAGGCCTCGGGCATCCGCTTTGAGGGCCACCATCCTCTCGAACGACCAGATCTATGGAAGATGTACCTCGATGGTGCCGAGGGGATCTATCGCAGTCGCGGCTTTGAAGAGACCCTTCGACGTCGCGACTTCGAAGAAGGCAACGGCGTTCCCCTCTTCTTTCTGGGCTTCAACGCCGAGGGCGAAGCGGTCGCGGGAGTGCGGTTCCACGGTCCCCTCGAGGGGAGTCATCAGGCCGAAATGGTCGAAGAAATGGTCGACTCCACTGACATCGACGAGATCAAGGCCACGATTGACCAAGAGGTCAAGTTCGGTGCCATCGAGAGCAAGGGTGCCTGGTCAAAGGGTGAATCCGTGGTCGGCCAACGGCTCGCCGTGGCGATGGCACGGTGTTTTGTTCACGCCATGAACTGGCTCGGTGCGGAGTTTGCCGTGGCGGCCATCTCTGATCGTCTACTCGAGGTCGGAGCGCTCACCGGTGGCGTACAGGTGGGTACGTCGTGGGTGCCGTTTCCCGATGACCGGTACCGCACCGTCGCGGTCGCGTTCCGTCGCACCTTGAGTTACGAGATGAGCACCGAGTCCAACCAGCAGGCCCTTCGCGTCGAGGGTGAGCAGCTCTCGCGGGGACCGGCGAAGCTGGGCGCGGGGGTCGAGGCCGACGACTCCGTCGCCATGAGGTCACGCCGGGCGGTCGTGCTCGACGTCACCGAGCGCAGTCAGCGCGAAGTGCTGCGGATCCTGCGTGAGGACTCATCACTGCAGATACTCGATCGCTTCGACGAGCAGATTGCCCAACTCAACGAGATTCATCCCACTCCGTCTCGTTCGCTGCTCGGCGAAGGCCAGCGCTGGGTGTACTACCCCTGGCGTCGTTCGGTCGTGCGACTTCTGGGACCCCGGGCGTTCAACACGCTGCGACTCGATCGAAACCACAACAAGTTGACCCGCGACGAACAGTCGCAGCTTCGTACCTTGAGCGTCGGAGTCGTGGGCTCGAGCGCCGGTCACTCCATCGCGCACGTGCTGGCCATGGAAGGTCTCGTCGGAGAGTTACGTGTCGCCGACTTCGATGCCCTCGAAGTCACCAACCTCAACCGGGTGCCGGCGGGGGTGATGGACTTGGGCGTGAACAAGGCGGTCGTTCTCGCTCGGCGTATCGCCGAGATCGATCCGTACTTGCAGGTGATCGTCAACACCGAGGGTGTGACCGAACAGAACCTCGGTTCATTTTTGGATGGCCTGGACCTCGTGGTCGAAGAGTGCGACTCATTGGACATAAAGTTCCTAGTCAGAGAGGGTGCTAGAGCGCGCGGGATACCAGTCATCATGGAGACGAGCGATCGGGGAGTGCTCGACGTCGAGCGCTTCGACCTCGAGCCGGAGCGCCCCCTCTTCCACGGAATCCTCGGCGACATGGACTTCGAACGATTAAAGGGGCTCTCGACCGCAGAGAAGACCCCCTTCGTCGTGCGTCTCCTCGGCGCGGGTGACGCGTCGGCTCGCGGTGCCGCGTCGATGTTCGAACTCGGCTCCACGATCACGGGTTGGCCGCAACTTGCCAGCGAAGTAACGCTCGGCGCGGTGACGGTCGCCGCGGCGGTGCGCCGCTTCGCACTGGGTGGGGTACTCCACTCGGGCCGTGTGCGCTTTGACGTCGAAGAGATCCTCTCCGACCTCGCGCCGGTTGACGTCGACACCGAAGCCGACGACCATCTTCTCCACCCCGCCCCCGAGGATCCGCCGACCGAAAGTGACGATCCCATCGACGTCATCGTCGACGCCGCTCGCCGGGCCCCCTCGGGTGGCAACGCGCAACCGTGGCGCTTCGAGGCCGATCACGATCAGATTCGCTTCTACGTGGAGCCCGAGCGCAGCACGTCGTCGATGGACGTTCGCTTGCGGGGCAGCTACGTGGCACTGGGCGCCTCACTCTTCAACGCGCGCGTGGCCGCGGCCTCGATCAAGAAGCTGGGCTCCGTCGAACTCTTTCCCGAGGGCATCAACTCCGAACACGTGGCCACTCTTCAACTGGGTACGCAGGTCGATGCGTCGATCGCCCGGCTTCGCGGCTCCGTGCTTACGCGTTCGGCGAATCGTCGCTTCGGTCGTCCGGCCCCAATCGACGACGCGACGATTGCTCAGTTCGCGCGCAGCGTCGAGCGAGAGGGTGCGCAACTGCGTCTTTCCAGTGACCGGGACCAGATCGAGGCGCAGGCCAAGTTGCTCGCCCAGTCTGATCGACTGCGGTTTCTGATTCCCGAGATTCACGAAGAGATGCTCGCCGAACTGCGCTGGCCCGGACGCGACGATCTCGAAGAAGGTATGGACGTGCGCACCCTCGAAATGGATCCCGCCACCATGAGCGCGATGGGACTGCTCACTCGTCCTGACGTCATGGCGGAACTCAGCAGTTGGCGCGGGGGACAAGCGCTCGGGCTGCGTACCCAGATGCTGGTGACCTCGTCGTCGGCGTTAGCCCTCATCACCGTGCCGAAAGCAGAACCACGTTGGTATGTCCGGGGTGGAGCGGCGATCGAGAGATTCTGGCTCAGCGTGGAGTCCGAAGGTCTCGCCGCACAGCCGGTCTCGCCGCTGTTCCTTTACGCCACGTCGAAGGAGGATCTCCTCAACCTGGGCGGTGAGCGATACCTCGACGAGATGTACGACCTCATGCTGCGTTTTCGCGAGGCGTGGGACTTGAAAGATGGAGAGACCACGGCCATGCTGCTGCGCGTCTTCCACGCGCCGCCGCCCAGTGTGCGAAGCATTCGCCGTTCCCTCGGCCAAGTACTTCGCCGCACGCCAAAACTGCCGCGCAGTGTGGGTCCGGGCAGCGAAACCGGCGCCAACGGAAAAACGGACCCCGGCGCTTACGGGAGTTCAGACCCAGGCGCTGACGGGAACATCTCGGTCCTCAACGGCTCCCCAAATGCATACAAAATGTGAGATTTTGTGCAGATCACGGATAATAGAGTAATAAAATTGCTGATCAAAAGCCCTTTCCCGGGCCGGCAAGGCCTGCTAACGTTGGAATTCCAAGGGCCTGAGCGAAAGATGTGGTTGGGACGTGAGTGATCTCACGCATTCAGACCCATTGAAGGTGGGAGACGAGGCGAGACTCGTCGTAGAGACCCTTCACCACGTGACGCCCCGGGCCGAGATCGTGGCTGTTCTGACCGCTTCGAACCGTCCGGTACCGGGATTTCAGGTTGAACCGATCGTGGGCATCGAAGCCAAAGACGCCTTTGAACTCATTCGAGAGCGCGTCCAACTTCAACTCGCCGGCAAGGAGCAGTTCGGGTCGTTCACCTGGACCATCGAAGACATCGAGTGGGGTATCCTCGTCGAGCCCATCGAGCTGGTGAGCGGTCAGATTGTGGGTGCGCTGTTGGTGGCCCGCCACGGGCGAGTCTGGAGCCAGCGAGAGTGCTCCATTATTAAGGCCTTCGGCAGTCTGTTCTCGAAGGTTGCCTCGCAGTCCTCGCGCGAAGAGACCCTGCTGCACCAGCGCAGCCTGGACGAGTTAGTGAGCCAGGTGGCCGAGCGTCTGATGTCCGCGACCGCCTCAACCAGGGTGGAAGCCCTGGCTTGGACGACGCGGGTGCTGGCTGAGTTTCTGGACTCCGACGTCGCCTTCCTGCGCCGAAATGATCACGTGAGGGGGCTGAGCATTCTGGAGGCCCAGTGGCCGCCCCGCGAGGACTTTGTCGGAGTGGATCCCCTGGCTGAAGTTCGTTTCGACTCCGACCCGCTGTTCATGGCGACCAAGGACCTTCGCGAGCCGTACCTCGCCGGGATTGACGACACCACCGACGAGTACATGGAGCGCATCGAAGAGGGCGGCGGCACCGACGAGACCATTGTCATGGGAGCCGCCGTGCCCCTGCTCCTAGGCGATTCGACCTGGGGAGTGCTCGGGTTCATTCACTTTGAGCTGCGCGCGTGGAAGGCGTCAGAGATCAACGCCCTGCAGGCGGTGGCGTCGATGTTGGTCCAGCTCCAGGCACGGATCGACGCCGAGGAGCGCACCGCGTACATCGCCCTGCACGACGACCTCACCGATCTGCCTAATCGCCGCGCCCTCTTGCGCGAGTTGAAGCTGCGTCGCAACTCTCATCGCGACACCGCGGTTCTCATTGTCGACCTCGACCGATTTAAGGTCATGAATGACTTCCTCGGACACGCCAACGGTGACCGATTACTCGTCACCATCGCGGACCGCATTCGAACCAGCATTCGGGTGAACGACTACTGCGCGCGACTCGGCGGCGACGAGTTCGTCGTGCTCCTCGACGAGGCGAACAGCGAAATGGAAGTCCTCGCGAGCGCGTATCGAATCCTCGAAATCGTGGCCGCCCCGGTCGATCTGGGCGGTCAGCTGGTCTCGCACACCGCGAGTATCGGAATCGCGATCGCCGCGTCGCACGCCATCGAGAGTGATTCGGACTTGCTCGCCCAGGCCGACGGGGCCATGTACGTGGCCAAGGCCAGTGGGCGCAACAAGGCCATGCTGCTCGACGAGAAGATGCGCGCCGACCTCGCCGATCGATCCGCCATGGAGCTCGCTCTGCGTGACGCCCTCGAAAAGGGTGAGCTGCGGCTGCACTATCAGCCCGAAGTCGATCTGCGGAGTGGTGAGTTGCTGTCGGTCGAAGCGCTGTTGCGCTGGAACCACCCGACCAAGGGCCTGTTGAACGCCGCGGAGTTCATCACGGTGGCCGAAGAGACCGGTCTCGTGCTCACGATCGGTCGCTGGGTCTTTGCCGAGGCGTGTCGACAGTTGGCGGAGTGGCGAATAACGTACCCCGAGCTTCCCTTGGTGGTGCGCGTCAATATGTCGCCGGCGGAGTTTGCCGCGACGGACCTGGTGGACTTTGTGGAGGGTTGCCTCTCGGCCAATGGCGTTCCCGGTGAGCGGCTCTGCATTGAAATCACCGAGTACGCCGTGATCGACGAGCCGGAAAAGACGGCGGCGATCTTGCGCGGCTTCCAAGAGATCGGTGTCGAAGTCGCCATCGACGACTTCGGCACGGGGTTCTCCTCGATGACCGAACTCAAGAATCTGCCCGTCGATCTGCTGAAGCTGGACATGAGTTTCGTCATGGGCATCACCACCGACGCCTACGACCGGGCCATCGTCGAGTCGATTATTCGCCTGAGTGAGGTCCTGGATCTTGGCGTGACGGCTGAGGGCATCGAGGCGCCCGAGATCATCGAGGAGCTCCTGCGGCTGGGCTGTCACCAGGGTCAGGGATATCTGATCTCTCGTCCAGTGGCGCCCGAGAACCTCCACGACTTACTATCGGCCGGTAGGGTCCCCGAATCACTGCTGCGCCCTGAAGAGCTCACCCTAGGACTAGCGAGTACAACATTTTGACCCCTCTTGTTGATGGAGCGTCTGACGACGCGACCGGAGCTGATCAACTCCAATACGAGCCATGGTTGTTCCAGACCATGCTGGATGAATTGTCGGTCTCAGAACTCGGCATCGGTTTCATCTATTCCGTGCTCGATGTCCTCGTAAAGCGCTACGCGCTCAACGACGCCGTGGTGATCTTGACTCACGAATCCTTCGGATCTCAGATGTTCCGGGCCGGGGGCCAGGCCATCAGCGTGGACCTCGCCTCGCGCCTCGGCTCGACGCCCGGCGTGTACTGTGACCCCGACGTGGTGCCCACGGCGGAAAAGGACGCCGTGCGTACCGCCTGTCAACTCTCGCTCTCGTTGCACCTGGCGCGTTTCAGCGCCGCCCACGACGCGCTCACCAACATCGCCAATCGGCGCACCTTCGACAGTGCCCTCGCACAGTCTTGCGTGCGATCGTCACGATATGGCTGGGCGTTCACCCTGGTCCTGGCCGACCTCAACGGATTCAAGCAGGTCAATGACTCGCTCGGCCATGCGATCGGCGACGACCTGCTGCGCCAGTTCGGGCTGGCGCTGCGCCGTTCGATCCGTAGCGGTGACGTGGCCGCGCGGATCGGGGGCGATGAGTTCGCGGTGATCCTGGCCAACGCCGAGAGCCACGAGTCCTCGGGCTTTACCGATCGACTGCGCAGCCACTTGGGCTCGGCGCGCGAACTGGTGGGATTCACGATCGGCGTCGCGGCGTCACCGCGTGACTCCACCGATCCCGCGGAGCTGTTCCGTATCGCGGACGCTCGACTGTACGAGAAGAAGGGTACGAACCGCCGATGATGTCGCCCACCGAAGAAGATTTTGAACTCGAACTGCGCAGCTTGTCCGGGGTCATGAACGTCGAGATTCGTCACCGCGAGAACGGGGACGTGGACGCCGTGACGCTCATCACTCACGGCCAGGACCCCAGCGCCCTGCGCGTGATGGCCACCCAGATCGTCAACCTGTACTACACCGACGCCTCGGTCATCGTCGAAGACGCCAGTCGTGCGATGGCGCCGCGCGCCGCCGAGGCCTCCCGGGTGGTTCTGGTGCGCGCCGAGTTTCATGCCGAGAACGGTCAGTGCGAGGTGGAGTTGTCCTTCCAGGGCAAGACCGGCACCGGGCGGGCGGGCAGCGGACAGCTCTTTGGCGGCGCCGAGGCGACGTTGGCCGCACTGGGCGACATCGGTTTTAGCCTGCCCTTCTACCTGCTCACGGTGGTCAGCGTGGCCACGGTGCGGGGGTGGCCCGTGATCGTCACCATGCGGCCCTTCGCCGAGGGAGCGGACATGTTCGGCATCGCTCAGGCCGAGAGTGACGTGACGTCCTCGGCGATGGCGACCCTCGACTCGCTGAACCGTTTTCTGTCGAAGGAATCCGGCGACTAGGGTCCCGTGCTCGCAAGAAAACTCATTTGGAAGAGCAAATGGGGCGAGTGAACTTCCTAGAATGGCCCTCATGGGAGCCCGCAGTCTTCGTATGACTGGCCGAGCCCCGCGTGCCGTGAAGGACGATCGATGACCAAGATTCTCGTAGTCGACGACGACCAGGAAATGACCAAGATGTTGGAGAAATACCTGTCCAACGAGGGATATCAGGTCACCGTGGCCACGACCGGCGCGGCGGCCCTCGCCGCGGCGTCCGCGACAGAGCCGGAACTGGTGCTCCTGGACATCGTTCTCGGTGCGGAAGACGGGCGTGAGATTCTGCGCGACCTGCGCTCGATCAGTGACGTTCCGGTGGTTTTCTTGACGGGCCGGGGCCTGGAGACCGAGCGGATCGCCGGTCTCAAACTGGGTGCGGATGACTACGTCGTCAAGCCCTTCTCATTGGGCGAAGTGTCGGCGCGCATCGAGACCATCTTGCGACGCGCGGGCGTGAACACGGCCCAGCACGCCATTGAGCGACCGGACATCAGCTTCGGCGACCTGCAGATCAATGAGAACACTCACGAGGTTCGTCTGGCCGGACAGCTACTGGATCTCACCTCGAAGGAGTTCTCGCTCTTGAACTTCATTGCGACGACCCCTCGTCAGGTGTACACCCGCTCGCAACTCCTCGAACACGTCTGGGCCTCTTCCAGCGAGTGGCAGAACGAGGCGACGGTGACCGAGCACATCCGACGCCTTCGGGCCAAGATCGAGACCGACCCCGATCACCCCAAGTGGATCAAGACGGTGCGCGGCGTGGGCTATCGCTTCGAGCCGCAGCTCAGCTAAGTCACTCGTGAGATCGAGTGCTACCAGGTGACCGGTAGCGACGCCATGCCGCGCAGGAACGGGTGCGGCTGGTAGGTCGGCGAGAATCCGTCGACCATCCTCAAGTTCGGCATGCGTTGGACGATAACGTCCAGCACGACCTTGGCTTCTAAGCGCGAGAGCGGCGCACCGATGCAGGCGTGGATGCCGCGGCCAAAGGCGAGGTGGGGTGCCGATCGCTCGTGCGTGAGCGCGAACTCGTCGCCTTCGGAGTAGTGCGAGATGTCGCGGTTCGCCGACAGGTACGTCAGAAAGAGCCTCTCACCAGCGCCAACAGCCTGACCGCCGATCATCGTACCTTTGGAAGCGACGCGCCACATTCCGAATGCCGGAGCGTCGAGACGCAGCGTCTCTTCGAGGAACTTTGGCGCGAGCGTCGGGTCCTCGCGTAGCGCTTCGTAGCGCTCGGGAACCGAGAGGAGACGCCAGAGCAGGGACGCGAGGAAATTCGCCGAGGATTGGAAACCTGCGAGAAAGAGTCCCGGAACGAGGGAGAGCATTTCGCGCGGCGACAGATCTTCGGTGTCGCGGCCCTTCGCCACGAGTGAGATGAGATCTCCCCGAGGGTACTTGTAGCGCTGTTCGATGAGTCGCGCGCAGAGTCGGTGGGCGTCGAGAATTCGGTTGGCCAGAACGAACTGCTCCTCGAGGGACACGCCAAAGAGCTGGGCGGTCGACAGGGCAGCCCAGTCCTCGACGACGTGACCCAGATACATCGCGAGGTCCCGGGGCATGCCGATGACTTCGGACATCACGTGTAGAGGCAGGGGATACGCGAACTGAGACACGAGGTCGCTATGGTTCCCGCGCATCATGGCATCGATCAGGATATGGCAGCGCGCTCGGATCATTGGCTCGTGAGTCGCCACGGATTCGGGGTTGAGGCCGGGCTGGAGAACTCTTCGAAGGCGACCGTGATCGGGATCATCGACACCGATGAGGGTGCCCTCCATGGGAATCTCGTCACCGAATAGCTCGAGGATCTCGGGACTGAGAAGTTCAACGATGGAAATGACTTCCTTGGAGATGAAGCGGCCAGGTTCGCGCAGAACCGCGGCCACGTCGTCGTAGCGCGTCACCACCCACGCGTTCAGGAACGGACTGAAGAAGACAGGCGACTCCGCGCGGGCCTCCGCCAGCACCGGTCCCGGGACTGTCATGAAGGCTGTGTCGAAGGGATTGAAGGCGGTTTCTAGGGTCGACATCCATAAAACGGTATCGCCCCAACAGTTGCGCAACTGGTACCCAAAGAGCGTGGCCCGAACTGGAGCCGAGCGAACGGGTTAGCGGCGGAGGAGATCTCGCACGGCGTCAATGAACTGAGTCGGTCGAAAGGGTTTCGCGAGGAACGAGGCCGACCCATCGGCCAGATGTGACGTGACGGACTTGTCGGCGGTGCCCGACGTCAACAGGATCTTCAGCTCGGGACGATCGATTTGCAACGCGCTGGCTAGTTCGGGACCCGAGAGTTTTCCCATAACGACGTCAGTTACCAGCAGGTCGAGATCACCATCGAGGGATCGGGCGACCTCGAGGGCGATCTCCCCCGAGTCGGCCGTGGTGACCTCGTACCCGTGTCGCCGCAGGACTTGGACCATCAGACGCCGCAGTGCGTCGTCGTCCTCGGCTACCAATACTGATGCACTTCCCGTTTCGATGGGAGGGTCGCTTGGCGTGTGCGATGGGCTCATCGTGATATCGACCAACGGTAGAAGGATCTGGAAATCAGTGCCGGCGCCAGACTCACTGCGAACAGTGATCGCGCCATGGCTCTCTTCGACGAGTCGGCGTGCGGCGGCGAGACCCATTCCCGTCCCCTTGTAGGGGCCCTTTGTCGTGAAGAACGTGTCAAAACACCGAGCCACGGTCTCGGCGTCCATACCAACACCCGAGTCGGTCACGTGGATCTCAACGAACGGGCCCGCCTCCAGGTGGAAGGCCGACGCGGGCTCGGCGTTGACGACGACTGTCTCCGCGCTGATGCGCAGTTCGCCACCGTCGGGCATCGCGTCGCGCGCGTTGATCGCGAGATTGAGCATCATCTGTTCGAACTGTCCGGCGTCCACGAGAATCGCGCCCGCGTCGCGATCCAGTGACCACTCCACCGTGATGGACTCGCCCACGATTCGCTCAATCACGTTGGCGTTGCTCTGCAACACCGCCACGGGCTCAAATACAGTCGGTTCGAGCGAGGCTGATCGACCGATGGTCTGAAGTTGCGCGGTCAGAATCGATGCGCGCGAGGCAGTCGACTGGATGTCTTTGACCATCACCAGGGAGTCGGGTTCGCCACGGAGTTCGGTGGCGAGGATCTCGGCGTAGCCCGAGATCAAAGTGAGAAGATTGTTGAAGTCGTGGGCCACGCTGGAAGCGACGCGTCCGCGGATCTCCATCTGCTGGGCGTGGCTCACTTCAGCCTTCAACTGTCGATGATCGGTGACGTCATCAATCAACATCAAGATGCTGGGTGATCCGTCCGGGCCTTGCAGAAGGACCGCCGAGGCCGTGAGAGTGCGACGACGATCGCGGATATCCACTTCGACCAGGTCTCGATTAGCCGGACTCGTCTGTTTTCTAACCTGGCTCCACAGGGCTAGAAGACCCTGCAAGGCCGACGCTGGAAAGGTCGCCGCCGCCTGCACCGTGTCGTCGTAGGAGGGCCAATCGAAGATTTCGCGCGCGGCTCGGTTCCACCACAGAACGCCGCCCTCTAAATCGACCTCAACGATCCCGGCCGGCGCGGTGTCGACCAGGGTACGCAGGCGATTTTCGCTGCTCTCGATCGCTCGACTCAACTCCGTGGCACTGAGAGAAGTGGCGGCCATTTGGGCCAGAAGAGTCAGGACTTCTCGATCCTCGCTCGAAAAGTCGGCCTTTTCTCGGCGAACGGCGAGGACACCTCGCGCCACGCCCGGCCCAGCGATAATCGGCGCGACGATCCAGTCGTCCTCAGCCCATGCGGCACTCGTCCCCAGTCGCAGAGCCGGAAACTTCACGTCAACCTGCTCGCCCGCTTCGTACGTCGCGGTGAGGCGCGAGCGTTGTGCCACGCCGATCAGCGGCGCGTCGGCACTCTCGAGACATAGAACGGCGTCATCGGCGTCAAAGACGCGTCGAGCGCTCCCCGCGAGATTCTCCACAATCTCGCGCTCGCTTCGCAAACTGGTAACGGTCAGGGACGCGGCGATGAGTTGGTGAAGCTGGCTGGCGATTCGTTGCGCGATGCGAGTTGCGGCCCGAGCCTCTGCCTCGACCATCGACGGACCAGGGAGATCGAATGACTCGAATATCGTCCGTGGGGTGCGCCATCGACTTACGCTCGAGCGCTCATGGGGATGCCTACAGCGGCTTCCCAGAGAAGATGGAGAAGTCTTCTAAGTACGTATCGATCTCGGCGGCCTCGTACGGATGCGAGAAGAGGTACCCCTGTCCCACCTGAACTCGTTCGTTCTGCAGAGTTGCCCGTTGATCGGAGTCCTCGATTCCCGCGGCAATGACTTGAATATGACGAGACTCACTGAGCTGTACGAGCGAGTGAACAAGAGACGCGTCACCGCTGCTCGTTGCGAGCGAGGCCGTAAAGTCGCGATCGAGCTTCACGATGTCGATCGCGAAAGCCTGGATGACGTCGAGCGCGCTCTGGCCAGGCTCAAAATCATCAACGGCAATGCGCACCCCGAGTTCACGAAGTGCGGCGAGTCGTTGCCTGGACGAGTCTTGATCTTCAGTCAGGGTGGCTACACCAAACTCGAGAATGAACAGTGACGGGTCGAAGCGACTCTCGCGAAGTGCGTCGGCGACGTCGCCATAGAAACCGTCGTACGAGAACTGTCGCGGTGAGATGTTGACCGACACGTTAAAGCGGTAACCCTTGTCATGCCATGCGGCCCCGTCGCGGCACGCGGTGCGTAATGCCCAGCGCCCGACCGGGACAATCTCTCCGTTCGCCTCGAGCTCATCGATGAACAGTTCAGGACCCAGCACGCCCCGCGTTGGGTGGCGCCACCGAAGGAGGCCCTCAACCCCGGCGAAGCCGTTGGTCTCTAGATCGATCGTGGGCTGGAAGACCAAAAAAAATTGGCCAGCGGCGAGAGCTTCAGCGAGATCCTCCTGGATTGAACTCGGTTCTGTCGATTCAGTACCCACGTAGACCGCTTTCTTGGCAACTCACGTACTACCGGAATAAGCGCAACTCTGACCTCAGATGAGACAGTGAGCCGCCACCTGATTCTAGAGAATGGCGGGCTAGCACTCGATCGCTCGCTACGGTGTGCGTTCTCGTCCAACTAAGTACTCGAGACTTCGTGGCGCTGGCGCAGGATAGCGTGGAGGGGCGGCGTGTCTTCGATTGCGCGCGAGTCGCCAACGAGGAAAACACCGCCCACCAGGGCGAGTGATAGTTGCAGTTTCTGGAGTGAGGTAGATGTGAGAGTTCTCGTCACCGGCGCAGCTGGATTCATCGGCTCGACGACCGCCGAACTCTTGATACAACGAGGTCATGACGTCGTCGCTCTTGACAATCTCTCGAAAGGACGCATCGAGAACGTGCCCGCCGGCGCGTCCTTCGTAGAGGGTGACTGCGCTAATCAGACACTCGTCGAGGAGCTCGGTTACTTCGACGCGTGCGTGCACTTTGCGGGACGCATTGAGCCCGCTCAATCGATAACTCATCCCGAGGAGTTCTTCGCGAACAACGTTGGTTCCACGTTCGCGCTGACGCTAGCTCTGATTCGTTCGGGGGTGAAGCGCTTTGTCTTTTCGTCGTCCGCTGCGGTCTACGGCAAACAGTCGCTCATGCCGATCGACGAAGATCGACCGTGCTCCCCAGAGAGCCCATACGGCCAATCCAAGCGAATGGTGGAAGAAGGGCTTCACTGGTTGGCCTCGTCGGGCAAGTTGAACGTCGCCTCGATGCGGTACTTCAATGCGGCGGGCGGAACGCGAGCCCATCCGGAGCGGCACGTTCCCGAGATACATCTGATCCCGCTCGCGCTAGACGTTGTCTTAGGCGTCAGTGACCACTTGGATCTCTTTGGGGATGACTACCCGACACCCGACGGCACGTGCATTCGAGACTACGTACATGTGCTCGACCTTGCTGAAGCGCACGTTCGGGCGATTGAGGTTCTCGGCGATCAATCCGAGGTGGTTGTCAACCTCGGCTCTGGCGTTGGATACTCCAATCGGGAGGTCATCGAGTCCGTTCGAAGAGTCACCGGGGCTAACTTCGACGTTCGCGCCGCGCCGCGCCGCATTGGTGACCCCGCTGTGGCTGTTGCAGACACGAGTCGTGCACAGTCCTTGCTTGGTTGGAGTGCCGTGCGCTCTGATCTCGACACCGTTGTGCGTGACGCCTGGGAGGCTCGCCAAGCAGTCACGTGAGTTTCGGCGGGATGCGCCGACGTGCGCCACGAATCTGCGCGAACATTTCGCGTATGAGCACTGGAGACGTGGCCCCTCCCGCAAGGGTATTTTGGGCGAACCACCTCAGCGGATCGCTGAGAAACGACTCCCGGAAACCCGGATGTACGCAGCCATCATTTCTCACGCGCGCCGGAAATTGTAGCCACCGCCTGTGAATTACTCAGGAAATTGGTACTCGCCCGGAATTGGCCCAAAACCCAGTTTTTTAGCGCCTTTGTGGTGCTTTCGGAGAATTTGGTTAGAGCTGGCATTCTGCGAAGTTCTCCGCGCCGAGACGGTTCTAAACTCTGGTCTCCGTGGCGATAATTGGTGCGTTCCGAGCCATCGTCCGTGAAGCGTGGGCTTTCTACGCGGTGCCAACCGATTGTACGAAATGTGTTCAGGAGTAGACGACCGGTGATGAAGCGTTGCGCGAGCCCCAAGTTCTACGCCGGGTTCATGGTCACCTTTTCTCTTGCGCTTGTCGCCACTCTCTGCGTTGGCCCGTTGTCCAGTGGGGGAGCCACCGCTCGAAAAGTCATACCATCGGCAGGACTGATTGCGGTCGGACCGTCTCGAAGTGAGTGCCTCACCCCAGACGTCGCCACCGGGAAATATGGTCTCTCGTACCTGCAATCGCTAGTGACGTACTTTGACAGTGAAACCGACAGTTCTACTACCTGCATTTCTTCGTACCTGGAGTCCCCGACGTGGAGCACGTGGGATGATCCCTGGATTACTCAAGCTCAGTACGGCTACACCTCGTGGGTTGCACAGGCGCCGTCCGCCCGAGACCTCGTATTAGCGGTGAACTTGATTCCTCTTAACATTCAGGATGTCAATAATCCCACCGCATGGGAGCGGTCGTGCGCGAGCGGCAAGTACGACGGCTACGCGCGAACTCTTGGGGTGAATCTGGTTGGCGCAGGTCTCGAAAACTCGGTCATTCGCCTTGGTCCAGAGATGAACGGCGTGTGGGAGCCCGACTTCATCGGAACGAAAGTCTTCCAGCAGAAACTCTGGGCGAAGTGCTTCGCCAACGAAGTGACCTCGTTGCGCCAAGCACCGGGGGAGCATTTCATCATCGACTGGAACGTCAACGCGTGCAAGGGGAACTATCCCTACTCCAACTACTACCCGGGCAACGCATACGTCGATGTCGTGGGGCTTGACCTGTACGACGTTGCGTGTGAAATTCCCACTACACGGGTTACCTTCCAACAACTGTCACACGAGCAAGCGGGACTTAGTCAATTCGAGGCATTTGCGGCGTCGAAGAAAAAGCCGATGAGTCTGCCCGAATGGGGCCTCTCGACGGTACCCTCGGGGGACGATCCTGCCTATATAGATGGCATTGGATCAACTGTGGCCAACGGAAACTTCGCGTTTGAAAGTTACTTCGAAGGCAGTGGTCCAAACGTAAAGGCCCTGTCACTCGGGCCAAGCACACCGCTGTCCGTTGCGGCCTATAAACAGTGGTTCGGTCTCGGCTCAAACTCCTGATTTTCTTGGCGCATCGTGCTTTCTCAGCGTTGACTGTTGCCGTCAAGGTAAGTGAGGGTGTCCAGGTCACGGGCCTGGACCAAAAGTCGTCGGACCTTCGCGACGGCCCGTAGATGCTTCCGCTGACTGCGACTTTCATTGCGAGAAAGTGATGCAAGAACCAATTCTGCGAAGCAAAACTCACCATGTAACTCCTGATCAAGGCAAATAGAGGGTGGAGTTGGGCGGTTATTGAGCCAACGTAGGATCCGACGTGATTTGAGCCTGCGATTTTAGACCCCATGAACAAGGGCTCATTTACTCAAATTGTCAAGGGCAATACCGTGCACCGCCTTCCAAAAGTGGTCGCGCTTGCCGTGTCCTCCTGCGCGCTTGTTGCAATGATCGCCGTCGACGCGTCGGCGTCGACGGGCGCTACCACCCCCTCGATTACCGTCGCGGCGAGTCATTCCGGTGCATTGGCCGCGGAGTTAAGCCTCGATGCGCTGTTCAACTCTGGCGGCCACCATCGGGTCCCGGTCACTTCCACCCCGGTCACTCCTACCACGACCACGACGTCTACCGATGCTTCATCCGGCGGCGGCGGCGGTGGCGGTGGCGGTGGCGGCGGCGGTGGTGGCGGCGGCGGTACAACCACTACTACGTCGACAACCTCGACAACCACTACTACGTCGACAACTACTACGACCGCTCCCCCCGCCTCCGGTGGTCCGGCCGTCAATGCGTCGAACGGACTCATCACAGCCGGACCTTCCCGAAGCGAATGCATCTACCCCGACAATGCGGCGACTCTGTCGGCGATTCAGACGCAGGTGAGCAACTTCGACGCGGCAACAAACAGCACCGTGACCTGTCTCGAGGCCTACCTCAACGGTGCCACCGCGTGGTCCGACTGGGCTGATCCGTGGGTCACGCTTTCCCAGTACGGATTCACCTCGTGGGTTGCAGAGGCTCCCCAAAGTAGGGAGTTGGTCTTGGACGTGAACTTGATCCCCAACAGTCTGGCGGACATCAGTGATCCCCTCAGTTGGGAACAGTCGTGCGCAGCCGGGAACTTCACCGCCTACGCCGAGCAACTCGGAACAAACCTCGTCAACTCGGGCCTGGAGAACTCTGTGATCCGCCTCGGGACGGAAGCGAACGGCGCTTGGGAAGAAGACTTCACCGGTAACACGTCTCAGGAGCAGAATCTGTGGGCGACGTGCTTCGACAACGAAGTGACCGGCCTGCGCGAAGCGACCGGTGAGCACTTCCTGATCGACTGGAACATCAACGCGTGTACTCAGGCCATTCCCTACGCGAACTACTACCCCGGCAACGCGTACGTAGACATCTTGGGTCTGGACCTTTACGACACGGGCTGTGACGCGCCCACCACGCAGCTCACCTTTAGCCAGCTCGCCAGCGAAACATACGGGCTCGATAGCTTTGAAGCCTTCGCGAATGCGCAAAACAAGCCGATGAGCTTCCCCGAGTGGGGTCTAACGTCGAGCCCATCGGGTGACGACCCCGGCTACATCAACGGGATCGCCTCAACCGTTGCGAATGGCGACTTTGCGTTCGAGTCGTACTTCGACGTGGTCGACGGCGACACGATGTTGCTCAACTCTTCGACCCCACTGTCCTTGGCCGCGTACGCCCAAGCGTTTGGGAACGGTTAACGAGACGCCGCATCGCCAGGTGAGTTCGATTCGATCTGCATCAAAGAGTCGGCGCCGCCCGCATTGAAGTTCGCCCCCGGGTTCGCTTTCACCGTCGCAAAAAATGCGGCGGTGAAGGCAGCCTGTCAAGTCGCGATTTTGTCCCCTTCAACGTGTAAGTGCGCCGGAAGGAGGCGTGACGCCGCGAGTCGGTCCCCGTTCGACGTGGACTTAGTAATGGCTCAGATGCCAGTAGATGGCCGCAAAGGACAGTCCGATTAGCACCGCGCCAAGCAGGAATGTCACGGCTCGATGCTGCACCAACCACCGAGATCGCCGTACGGGATTCTCGATCGAGTAGTAGAGAACCGCGGACAGTGCCACCGAGAGCGCGACGAGTAAGAACTCGCTGTGCAGAGGGAGAGGCGAGATCGCATACTGCATCGCAATCGCGAGGACCGGCCAATGCACCAAGTACAACGAGTACGAAATGTTTCCAAGCCATTGAACCGGAGAGAATCTCACCAGGCGTCCGAAACTGTCCGGCCCGCGCAATGAACCACCGGCGATGGTCAGCGCGGTTCCCGCCACGGGAATGATGACAGCTGATCCTGGCCACAGTGTTGAAGACGAATAGAACCAGGTGCACAGAAGTATCGCGCCTAGTCCTATGTAGGCCATTGTGAGGCCCCATCGGGGAGAACGCCCGCGCAAGTGCGGGCCTATCACCGCGAGCAAAGCGCCGAGGGCGAGCTCCCACGCATGCGTGAGCGGTGAAAAGAAGGCCCAGATCTCATTTTGGGGTGTCTCGATAATGCACCAGACGAGAGACGCAACGACGATCGCAGAAAGGGCGGTTATCAGGCGCATCACCGGAGAGAAGGCTTTCCACGGTCGGGTGAGTACCAAAAAAAGAACGGGCCAGACCACGTAGAACTGCTCCTCGACCCCAAGGGACCAATACTGCTGCAAGGTCGATGGAGGTTCGTGAGCGGTGAAATAGTTGGTGCCAATTGATGCGAAGTGAAAATTCCCGACAAAAATGGCGACATACTTTGCGTCATCGGCGTTGGCCGCTCCGGCGATGAAACTCAGCCAGTGATACGTGGCGAAGACAGTGGCGATGAGAACGACCGTCGCAGCTGGAAGTATTCGGCGAATGCGGCGGGCGTAGAAGCCGGGTATTGAGGTCGTGCCCCTGGAGGCTCTTTCCCGTAACAACACGTTCGTGATGACGAAGCCTGAGACAACGAAGAATACGTCGACGCCGAGAAATCCACCGTGGACACCAGGAATGTCAGCGTGATACAGAACGACAACGGCAACTGCGAGAGCTCGAAGGGCCTGAATATCGGGACGGAATTCTGCGCGATAGTCGTCGGCCCGAAGTTCCTTTGAGCGAAGCAACGGCACGGAACGCCTTATGTCAACGCGTCGTGAGCGCCGGCACGCGGTCGCCGTAAGAGAGCGAGTGGTTGCGGGCGGTTGTGCGTCCGCTGCAGGGATTGAGCAGAATGGGCAATATTCTAGGTGAGGGGGCTGTTGCGGTGAGTAATGGATCAACAATTACTGAATTGATGAAGCCAGATCAACTCTTCGGTGGGCTCTAGGAATTCCGGCGGACGCGAATAGTCACATGACGCTTAGACCTTGGTATTTACTGTCGTACCGTTTTTTGACACTTGGGGTCTGGCGAGGGCCCTTCTCACTCGCATGAGTGCTGACGCTCCGACCAACATTGGAAGAGCCACGGTGTTCGTGATTCCAGTGGGTCCAAACTGTCAATCAGAGTTCGTGGCCGACACCATCGACAGCATTCGGTGGTTCGCTCCGCTCGCGCGAATCATTTTGGTGGACGACTCGTTGCGCGGCCTCGGTGCAGATCTCGCTGACCACTACGGGCTCACCTCTGTGGAAGCTCGCGTGCACGGACTGTACGGCGGTCTCTATCGCAATCTCTCCGACGGATTCCGCGAGGCCCTTACACAGCCCTTTGAGATTCTGATCCGGCTCGACACCGACGGATTGATCGCCGGATCTGACTTTGAGTCCAAGGCTGTAGCGCTCTTTCAAGCCGACGACCGTCTTGGATCACTCGGCTCGTTTCGAATTGGCTACGACTGCGTGGGAGTGCGTGATAGGAGTTGGGCGAAACACCAGATTCTGAAATATCTTGCGCTCCACGCCCTGGTTCGGCCTCAAGAGACGATGATGATGGCACGCTTGGTGGGGCGTGCGCGCAGGTCTGGTTACAAGCTGGGTGATGGAATCATGGGTGGCGCCGCCATCTATCGACACGAAGCGGTGCAGGCCCTCGAAGTGGCGGGGCTGTTGGGTCGCGTTGATCTCGCTCGAACGGGACTGCACGAGGACTACATATTCGGTTTGTGTCTGTTTTCGATCGGCTATCAGCTCGGCGAGTTTGGTAACCGCTTCGACGATCTCCCCATGGGGGTCACGTGGCAAGGGTTGCCCGCATCTCCGGCAGAGTTGATGGAGCGGCGTAAGTCGATCATTCACTCAACGAAACGGTTTGGGAGCATGGACGAGCGTGCGATTCGTGAGGCGTTTCGTGCGGCCCGGTCCGAGGAGAACTGACTGGCGGCTAACGGCCGAGAGCGACTCCCGTCAAAGTGACCCATAACGAGGTATCGTCAGGGCCACAACGTTGACAGTTGAGGAGGAGGAACGCCGTGACGCCGACCTCCCCTCGCACCGCGAACGCGACGATCGGCGCCATCGCCATCGTTGCCTCACTGGGTCTTAGTACTTCGCTCGCTAAGTCACTGTGGACGGACGAAGCAGCGTCTCTTTACTCTGCGCGCCTCGGCTGGGGCCAACTGTGGCGCCAATCTCACTTTGTGGATCGCGTGTACCTCCCGTACTACGCGACGTTGCACGTATGGCTCTTAGTGAACTCCTCTGTCGAGTGGGCCCGGGCTCCCTCCCTTGTGGCATACGCCTTGACCGTCTTTCTGGTGGGGCGTTTGGGATATCGGTTCCGAGGCTTCTGGTGCGGCCTGGTGGCGGCTGCGCTGTGCGCCAGCAATCCTTTGTTCGTGGAGGAGGCGTTGAACATCCGGCCCTACGCACTCACGGCCCTCGCCGCGACGTTGTCGGTGACGTTTCTCGTCGGTTGGCTGAAGGACGAGAAGAACTGGCAACTGTGGTGTTTTGCGATTGCGACCGTGGCGACATTGGTCCTTCAACTCTTTGCGGTACTGGCTCCCCTCGCGGCTCTAGCCGCGGTTCTGGCACTGCGCCCGAGACTGGTACGCGAACATTGGCGCCGCATCGTCGCGCCAGTGGGGATCGTAGTGGTTACAAGTGTGGCGTTCGCGCTCTACGTGCATGGTCAGCGGGATCAGGTCAGCTGGATTCATCACTTCACTCTCTCTACTTTCCTTCTCGCTCTCTATGGCCCGACGGGGGGCAACGCGCACGTCGGTCGAATTGTGTATGTCCTGGTGGTCGCCTGCCTGCTGGTTCTCGGTCTGGTCACAATACTCAGAACCCCGAACCCCCTCAAAGCCGCGATTGTTCGCAGCGACCGAGATCCCATTGTCGTCGCGGCGGCCTGGGCGGTCCTGCCGACCGGGGCGCTGATCGTCGCCTCGTTCGTCTCGCCGCTGTACGTGAACCGTTACCTGACCGACTCGGCGCCTGGTCTGGCGCTCCTTGTCGCGCTCGTCGTGACCGCGTCGTACCAACTACGGGGCGGCGAACGACGGCACCTTGTTTCCGTTGGGCGTCTCGCGTTGGTTGTCGTGGTGATTGTCTTGTTGATCGTGAGCACCTCATCGTCCGTGAGATATCTGGCGGAGAACGTGCAGCAGGCCTCGGCGCGTCTGGCCAGCGACGTGAGATCCTCGGGGGTCGCGGCCTTCCCCAACCGGCGGATCGATTTGGAGTTCGAGACCTACCTGGCCGCGAAGCACGTGGCTCTATGGCCGTTGACGGCCCATCCCCGGACGTTCAACGAGATGGATCTTCAGACTCGTCCGCCGTCGAAAACCCCGCGAAACGTGTGGCTCGTCGTCGACTCCAGTGGTGTGAACGCCGCCAAACTCTTTATCAAGGTCCTACAGTCAGACGGCTATAAGGAGGTTGGCGTGCAGTCATACCCCGGTTATGCCGGCGTCTATATCGATGACTATCGGCGTTGAGCATTTCACGCTGCACTAGTTCGGGATGTGGAGATCGTCGCTGAAGGTGTCGGCGAGGGTCAAGCGCGAGTTTGGTGGGCGCCGTTCGCGTGACGCACCTCTGCCTGTCTTGTCCCGAGGGGTGAACTAAATTGCTACGACGCGTGTTTTGCATGAGGAGGAGTTGATGCTGCGACGAATGGTGGCCTTTGGCTTACTGACGTCAGTCTGCTTGGGGGCAGTGACAGCGGCATCGGCCGCGCCGAGAGCTCAAAAGAGCATCAGCGCCGTCGAGTCTCTCGTGGCCTCGGCGGTCAAAGACTCCAAGGCTCCTAGCACCTACAACCCGCCGCTGACTGATTTCGTTCCGGGCGCAAATCTGTCAGGCGAGGGCACTCTCAAAGGCTGCGACGCCTATGGCAGCACCAAGGAGATCGACGATCCGCTGCCCTGTGTCGACGGGAACCCCCACGGGACGAAGGTTGTTGTCTTGGTGGGAGACTCGAATGTCGGGAATTGGTCGCCTGGACTCAGTCTCGGTCTTGCCAAAACGCAATACAAACTGGACGTGTTTTCGTTCGCGGGTTGCCCAACGTCGGACATCAAATATTCATCAAAGGACTACATCGGCACGTCTCCTTCGAGCTGTAACAACTGGCATCAAAACGTCATTACTGAGATCAAGAAACTGTCTCCCGTGGCCATCGTTACCGCTTCATCAGGGATCGGCACTCAGTACGACCCAACGACATGGGAGAACGGGTACAACACACTCTTTCTTCAAGGAAGCGGTGGCCGATCGTCGGTGAAGAGAATCGTCATCGGAACGAGCCCCTACTTTCCAACTCCGCCGCCAACGTGTCTGTCTCTTCATCCCAGTACTCCGTTGGAGTGCCTCTTGATGACGAGCACCTCCACCATCGTCGGCCCGTACTCGACGTACGCCATTCGCGACGCCGCAGTCGCGAAAGCAAGTAAGGCAACTCTGATCAGCACCTCGTCGCTGTTTTGCTACGACGGGAAGTGTCCTTCAGAGGTCGCGGGAACCGTCACGTTTGTCGACAACGACCACGTATCAACGGCGTACGCCGACAAGATATCGGGGCCGCTGACGAGCGCGCTGCTGGCCGCTCTGAAGTAAGTCAGTGTGGGCCGAGGTCCCTACCGGTATATGGCGGAGGGGTCTTTAGACAAAGGCAACGGGAACGACATCCAGGTGCCGCGCGCCCTTAGAAGGCATACGGTACGGACATGAACGGGTCGGGTAGCGACTTCGATCTTCGTAGATAAATGTCTGGTATCGCTCATCAAAATCCGACGACGAATACGTTTGAACCCGCGAGAAGTACTTGCTGAATCTATCGAAGTAGTCGTATCCAGGGGCTCGGACGTGCCCGAATTCTGCTCGAACTGGCGAGTCGTATTCGATCGTGAACTCGCCAACGAGTGGCACGGGGAGTATGGCGAAGCCCCCCGGCTTGACGATGCGGGCAATCTCGGCCAGTGCTTTGTGGTCGTCGGGAATATGTTCTAACACGTGCGACGCGTACAGCACGTCATAACTGTTATCCGGTACATCGGCCGAAGTCAGATCAATCGCAAAGTCGACGCCATCGGGGTTGAGGTCTGCCGTTGTGTAACTTCCGAACCATGCGCTCAAGACTTTTCCCATTGACGCCTCGGGCGCGATGTGCAAAATACTCTTCTCCGAGTAGTCCATCGAGTCATTCAACTCACTCATCGCGAGAAACTGCAAACGGTGTCGCTCCGCGCTGCCGCATTGTGGGCACTGCGCATAGGCTCGACTGCCAGTGGCCGATCGGTCGGTCACGAATCCACCCTCAAATAAGCAGATGGGACAGGAGAACTGTTTCGAGCCGGAGATGCGCTGGCGATACTTCGACTCGATCCCGAAGACGACGTTGTTTAGTTTCCACCACACTGAGCTGAATAACTCGCTCTGTAGAAGATCCTGGCGCGTTTTACCGAGGAGCGAGCCGTCGTTCGATTCCGACACTGGTTGACCTCACTTCGAGCAGGAAATTTCGGCTTAGGGGAAATAAACCGCCGTACTCCAACAATGGTACTGGGAAGTCAAAACCTCTAGAAGTACGGGCTACGACAGCGGTGTCGCAGATCGACGAAGCAGTAGGGGAATGCGCACGAGTCCGGCCGTGCGCCCCAGGAGGTACGCCAACATCATCGGGGGGCTGATCAGAAGGGCACCCAGAAATCGCAGCGGGCTCGGGCGGAGCGCGAATCGAGAGTAGATGAAGCCGGCGTCGACCGCGACGGTGAGAAGCGCCCCAATGGCCACAAACCAAAGGCCCCCGAGGTGACCAACCGTGGACGCAACAACCAGCGCAAGGAAACCAGCAATCCAGGAAAGCCACGCTAGGTCGGCGAGTCGGACAACGCGAAACTCAAAGAGCAGTGACGTGGCGTCCACCCCCGACTGCCACATCCACGAGACACCCGCCCAGTAGGTCTTTGCCTCGCGGTGCACCACTTTCAAGTCTGTGATGGTGCGCAGTCGAAGGCCCGCGCGAGTCATGAGCTTGGCTAGTCGGAAATCCTCACCGAGTTTCGCGCTGGGCGAGAAGGGAACGAGGGTGAGAGCGTCGCGAGAGAAGATGACGTTGTTGCCGGTTATCTCTGCGCTGCCGGGCCGATCGCGAAGCGTGGGTTGGCAAATTCGCCAAATCACGGCACAGTCTCCATCCGGCTGAGCGATTCCCGATACGCCATCGGCGTCGGAGAGTTCATCTATGCAGCGACTTAGCCATTTCGGAGGCACCACGATATCGGCGTCGACGAAACCGACGAGCGAACTACTCGCCGCGTCCTGTCCCGTACGCCGCGCCGCGCCGCGCCCTCTATTTGATGCGTGTTGGAGAAGTCTCAGGTTTGAGTGACTCGCTTGAAATTCCGCCACGATGCGAGCCGTGGAGTCGCGGGAATGGTCATCCACAACTATCACCTCATATGGGGTGTGCGTGTCCTGGGCTAGTAGCGCATCAAGGCAGTAGGAGATGCGGGATTCTTCGTTGTAAGCAATGACGATGATGGACACGCCGACCGGTTGATCGCTCATCGTGTCGCCTCGCGACGGTGAGGTCCTCGACGAACACTCTCGTACGTTTCGATTGTGTCGGCAGCGGCGGTTCTCCAATCCGCGCGAGTAGCCCACGCAATGCTGGCCGCACTCATCTCTTGATATCTCTCGTCAGAAAGACTCTCGGTCTGCTCCAGAACCTTGGTCAAGTCGTCCCCCGGCTCAAAACGAATCGCGGCCTCGTCGGGTATGTCTCGAAGCGCGGGCAGATTCGGTATAACGATCGGACGTCCAAATGACTGGGCCAGCATTACTGATGCGCTGTTCGTAATCTCTCGAAATGGGAAGACTGCAACGTCCGTAGCCTGGAAATATCGAGCGAGATCGTCATCTGGCACCCACGTGAAGGTCGTCGACGCCCTCGCCCCAAGATCGCGAGCCAAACCCGTTAGTTCATCGAGATAGACCTCATCTGTACACAAGCCCGCGAGCAAGACTTTTATCCTTGAGGACTCGGGTAACCCCGCTACGGCCCGCAGCAGTAAGTCGGCGCCCTTGTACGGCTCAACCCTCCCGATGAGGGAAATCACCACATCCTGATCGGCAAATCCGAAGCTTAATCGGGCGTCGGAGGTAGTAAGGGAAACGGGGTAAGGGTCCGAATAGGAACCCATAGGAATTACACGCACATTGCTCACTCCGAGTTCGCGGAGTGCTCCGGCGGTTGAGTCTGACAGGGCGATAACCATTGCGGTGTAGGAAAGCAAGAGGTCTCGCGCGTGCGCGTCGTTCGCAAATACCTGTTCGTGGGGGAGCAGGTCGTGCGCCGTCCACACAATTGCAAATCCCAGCGCTCGAGAGATCCAGAGGTAGACACCGAACCACCACTCCATGAGGCGAAGCGCCCATCGTCGGCGCTTCGCCCAGGGGAGCGAGAACTGAAAGACCCAGTGAATGTGCAATACCCGTGCCCCACGTAGTCGGAACCACAACAACACAGCCGGCGCAAGGATGAGATTGAGTGTTTGCGACTTGGTGGGACCTTGGGCGTAGTACACCCTTACACCTGATTTTTCGACTTCGCGATAAAGGAACTGTTGGTAGTGGAGTCCGTCCCGCGGCGCTACCAACACCGACAGGCGCGAGTTCATGTGCCCGGTCTGACCAATTCGTGAAGCACTCCGGCGCCCATGACGAGGTGGTCAAGTAGGACGAGCCACTTGAGCTCCTCGTTGCGTTGTCGCCAGATCGGCCAGAGAAGGAGCAGAGGATACTTGCGCCACTTCAGGGTGAGTGGCAGGCCGAGCAGAAAAAGTGCATAGAGGAGCGGAACTGAGTTTTGCTTTACGGACTCGGCGAGACGGCCGGGATGCTTGCGGAGAAGTCGGCACTGTCCTTTCCCGTAGAAGAAAGCGCGACGAAGTTGTCGCTCGGGAGATCCCCAGTCGTGCTGCACGACGGCATCCTGTATCCATCGAAGTCGGTAACCATGGTCAGTCAGTCTCCATGTGAAATCGATATCTTCGGCCGAGCCAAACGACTCGTCGAATCCGCCGACCGCGTCGTAGGCGTCTCGACGAAAGGCGATGTTGATTGTGGTGGCCATCGAAACGTACGACTCGTTCGCGTTCACCCACCAGCGATCTCCGGAGTACACGCTCTTTCCGACGGATCGCGCGGGGCCGCACGATACGAACTCGTCGTCTTCGAATATTGGAGCCAGCAATCTCTCAAGCCAGCCATCCTCGGGAAGGCACCCGGCGTCGGTGAAAACGATGACGTCACCGTCGGCGCTTCGCACGCCCACATTTCGCTGACGGGCAATAGTGATTCCCACACCCTCGGGCTGCTTGAAGTCGATCCACTTAGTCCATTCATGGGACTGTCGGATGTCGTCGAGAACGCCATTGGACGCATCTATCACGAGTACCTCATGAAGTATGTTTCCCACGAACGGCTTTAAGGCGTCGAGTGTGTCAGCGATGCCACGCTCATTTTTATTCACAATTACGAGAGAAGTTTTCACGCCTGGGTCACTCGTAACATTTCACCATTCTTCCTGTATCCATTTAATCGTAATTTGTCGGCATTCTGGTTCCCTTATGCCTGGGCCGCGCCACGCGTTGTATCGGCAACGAAAGTCAGTCACTATTGCTCTCAACGATCTGAGCAACGGGAGCACTCGTCTAACAGTGCAACCAGCCGGCCCTTCAGATGGTGCCGACACTTCGGTTCTCAATGGGACCGCTCAAACGATTCCACATGGAGGAGAAGTAGGTGATCTTGGTGACCCTTGCGCCGAACCGAAAGAGTTCGTCGAGCGCGAAGGTTTATGATTGGGTCTCCGTCAGGTCCATTGACGTCCGGAAGCGTGAGAGTTGACAGAGACTAAGCAGTTGTGTGTATCGATGATGCAAGACTGCTACCCGGACCACACTGACGTGGCGTCCGCTGGACAGACTGCGGGCGAGCGTCCACAAACGCGTCAAGAACGTCGAGAACAGTAGCGTGTCGCGCCGCACAGATCTCGCTCAATTCGCGCGGCGGGTCTGGGAAACTCATCGAAAGCGTGAAGAAGATCGTCAAGGCGAGGAGCGTTCGAAGCTCCGACGGTACGTCGCGTCACTTCGAAGGGATCGACTCTACCGGACCTCTGTTCTCCTAGTTGGGGACGGTTTACTTCTCGGAGCCCTTGGCGGAATTTTTCTTCTCATTGCGACTCACATTTGGGAACCCCGCTCGATCGGTGTGGTCGCCGCCATATTTGGAGCGACCGGCCTGATCCAAACGATTGCTCTATTAGGTATGCCGGCGATGATTGTGTCCAATTTGGCCAAGGAGCCCGACCAGGCACTCATGGTTCGAGGAGCTCTGTTTGTGTCAACTACGGTCGGCATGATTTTGCTTGCGGGACTTTGGCTGATCCCCGGCCACTTGGGCGTGCCGCTCGAGAGACTTGGCGTCGGGACCTTCGTTGCGGTTCTCTTGACGGTTCTCCTGGTTCTCGGAATGATCGTTGGTGCCGTAGTCGACCAAGCCTTTCTGGCGCGTCAAGAAGTGTCCTTCACGCTGGGCAAAGATGTGACGGCCGTCACGATACGCTTCATCGCTCTCGCCGTCCTCGCGGGAACGGTGACGGCGGGGTATCTCGCGGTGGCGGTTGTCTATGCGGGAAGCGCCGCCTTAATTGACCTGGCACTCTTTCGTCTCAGGATGCGCCGTGCGCCGCGCACCCGCGTTTCACTAGGGCTCAATCTTGTTCGACCGCACGTTCGCCTCGCGGCCGGCTATCAAGTGGCCGTACTGGCCTCACTGCTTCCGACGTCACTCCTGCCGATCATCGTGCTCTCGCGTCTCGGATCGTCCGCCGCGGCGTACGCGGCGATTCCAATGACAATCACCGGCGTTCTCAGCATCGTCCCATCGATGACGGCGCAGTCGCTATTTGCCGAGATCTCGGCACACCCGAAAGAGGTGTTGAAACCTATCGCCAAAACGCTGCGGGCTTCGTACGGCGTCACAATTCCGCTGGCGGTGCTCGTCATCGTGTTTGCTCCAGACCTCTTGCAGCTCTTTGGTCACGGCTACTCGGTTCACGGCAGGGATCTTGTTAGATGGGGCGCGGCGTCGAGCGTCTTCTTCTGTCTGAATTACGTGAGTGACTACGTGCTGCTGGCGCGAAAGTTGGTGGGCGCGTACGTCTTCGCGAACGTGATCGGATCCGCGTTTGTTCTGGCGAGCATCGTTATCGCTGTCCGTCACGGTTTGGGTGGCTTAGGCCTCGGCTTCTTTATCGGACAGGCGTGTTACTGCGCAGTGTCTTGCTTGACCTTGGCGTGGTACGTCGGTCGAAGGAATCTTCGCTCGGCTCTGCGAGCTATGTGGCGATGACCTCGTATCGGTGCCGGGCTAGTGGTAGACGCGAGTGGCCCCTGTCGAATACACGACGTAGAAGTTTTGATTGAAGAACGAGAGATTCGAGTGATAGGTGCTGAAGTAGATCTGACTATCAGCGTCCGCTTGAGTAATGTCGCCTGCCAGGTTGGCCGTCGAGAGATAGATGTAGGCGCGCTTGTCCACCCCCGGTGGAACGATCTCGTCAATCAGGTCATAGTCGCCAGGTTCGGACATCAGAACGAGGTGACCGTAGACATCGCTCTGGACAATCTGTTTTCCGTTGACGTGGTCACGTATCCACGTTGCCGTCGCCAGTTCCGGGGTTGAAACCGTGAAGTCGATGACGTTGGCCCCCTTTGCTGCCAGCGAAGCGGGAGGGGTACCGCCAACGAACAAGGCGCCGAGTCCGGTTGCTGCGACAGTGAGGATGAAGACATAGCCAAACCCTGCGCCAAAGAGCGCGCGATGGATTCGGCGCCCCCAGCGAAGTTTCAGTAATCGCGTTGCCACATCGTCCAAGAAAAGTGTGGCGGGGGCAGCCAGGAGAATGGAGGTGAAGATCGCGGCGCGTTCCGGGTAGTAGAACGTCGCCAAGGTTCCCGAGAAACGCAGGACTCCGCCGATCAGGAGCCCCGTGATCGCGAGACCGACGAGATCAGACGTGTAGTCGTAGGATCGTCGTCGGCCGAGGCGAAAGAGGCCATACAACAGAGCAATGCCCAGCAGGGCCCATAGTCCTTCGATGCCAAGAAAGTTCAATTCGTTCCACAATCCCGCGAGAGCGGGAATAACGCCAGGGGAAGGTCGAATGTTCGCCGCGACAAGCGGGATGTAATTGGAAAAGGGTATCGGCTGGATGTAGCCGTTGGACTTTTTGAGCTCGCTGAGTAAGAGCTTTTCAAACTTGGCGGTCGACAAGTTCGGCGCTCCGGTTGACCCGCCGATTCCAATTCCCTTGGCGGAGATGGCGCTCGAGGGAGCATCCAGGGCAGAGTTTCTGGTGATGGCGAGGTTCCAGCCGAACGCGGCGACGAGAGCCACCACCACCAGCGTGAGGTTGATAATTCTTCGAGAATTGACGTCGTAGCGATGCTTTTCGACTCGCGCCTTCGGTGTGCCGAGCCGGCCCCTGGACCACAGCAATCCCACCGGCCACGCGCACAAGAAGATGGCCGCCAGAAGGTACGAGGTGGTGTAGTGCGTAAACGAAATGGCGACGATGAGTAGCGCGACCATAATCTGCGCGGGTCGCTTCGAAATGGTGCGATCAAAGAGCACCATCACGAGTGCGGTGAGCATGGTGAGAGCCATCGCTTGACGAGAAATGCTGACCAGTTCTGAGGAAAATGCCACACTCGAGATGATGAGCCCCACCACCACCGCAAGGGCCAGACCCGGGCGAGGGGCCGCTCGACCACTCGTAATCCAGCGTGGCACGCTTCGAATGGTGGTAAAGACCGCGAGGGGAAGCAGGGCGAGGATTCCTGGAACCACGAGTTGAAAGAAGGCGAGGAGTCGAAGCTTCACCACCGAGTGAAGAATCGCTGGTAGGACCGTCAGCGAGAGCATTGAGGCGTAGGGGTCGCGGTTGGCTGGGGCGTGCCACACTCCCGCTTGAACGGTGTGCGACGCCACGCCAAACTCCTGCTGGACGTCCCAGCCGAAGAGGTGAGCGCCACGCAGGCTGTACGAAAGAAGTAACGCGAGGGATGCGCAGTAGACCAGTGTGCCCAGTGGCCACTTACTGGTGCGCTTCCATCCGGCGACGACGCCAACCAACAAGAGTGTTACATCGAGAACGGTGGAGAAGAGGGCGAGGCGAGCGTTCCCGGTGTGATTCAGCTGAGCCACACCGAGAATTGAGAAAAGAACCAGCAAACTGAAGACGAGTAGCGTGGCGACGTTCGCGCATCGAACACCCGTAAATACCCAGGTCAGGGGATCTCGCCGTTGGATCGCTCCTAACACTAAAACAAGCAGCGATAGGGCGAGCCAAATCAGGCTTTGGGGAATCGCGTCCAATGGCTGAGCGATTCCGATCAGGGGACACAGGACGCTCGACAAGAAACCAACGACCATGATGGCCATCATGCTCAAGCAGACCGCCAGGATGATTCGTCCGGCCGCGCTTGCGGGACGCGTATTGAGCAGCGACATGATCGAAGCGCCCGGGATGATCAACATCGAGGCGAGGCCGGGCAGCGGCGCCACTGGTGAGTGCGAAAGATTCAGAATGACTGAAAGTACCAACGCAACCAGTAGCCAGATTCCCGTGGACGCCACTTCGGGAGCGAGCGAGACGATTCGAGACCGAATCGATTCCACGGAGAGTCGCCGAAACGATTCCACGGAGCGTCGCCGAAACGATTCCACGGAGAGTCGCCGAAACGATCCCACGGAGAGTCGCCGAAACGCCGATGTCAATCGACTCGCAACATCGGAGTGGTTCACGTCTACGAGCCCCTGACGGGCACCGTCACAAATACGTTGCTTCCCGTGAGGGCGATTTTCAACGGTCCTGCGAGAGCGCCTCGAGTGGGGACACGTATGACCGTCGACTCGCCTCGCTGCAGAGTTTCGGTGCCGAGGCTGATCAACGATCCGTCTTGGGTTGCTCCCCAGCGGTACGTCTTCTCTTGTTGCGTGTGATTAACGAGGGTGACGCGAACAACCGACCCGACCTTTACCCCCCGAGTGGCCTCAGACGGAGAGTTCAGGGCGAGCGAACTGTAGGCGGAGGGGGAGAAACTGCCGTTGACGGCTCGGAGCAGCACGTCAGAAATCCCCGTGAATCCGAAGAGTAGAACCGCTATCACCACGATCACCAGTAGCCGGTTGGAACCGAGCTTGACCATTTTCGAACCTATTGGCGAAATGGCGTGTTCCACGTCTGACTTCACCGAACCATAGGCTTGCTGCAGTCTGCGAACGCTGCTTTTCAGCAAGTTGGGCCTATCGTCGGGCATTACGGTCCACAGCGGCGTCGCCCCGCCCTGACTGGCCTGGTCATCGCGGTCAGGGATTGAATACCAAGTCGAAACTCGAGCATGTGTCGTGGAGCCTCCACTTAAATCTTAGGAAATCCAGGGACGCCAACATGCCCATGCGTAAGTGCAATCCTCGTCCAAAACCGTAACATGGCCGAACTAGCCAGTTTTTGCCGGATCCCGTGATCGCAACGATCAACGACCGCGTAGGACGCGACCGAAGTGAACAGACGCGCACGCTCAGGCTCGAACTGTTGACCTCTTCGGTGCCTCTTTCGTATTCGACCAAGAACGCGACCCACGCCCAAAGTGCGTGCCATTATCTTCGTAGCAACGCTCAAGTGGCGCAGTATCGGAGGCATTCCCATTGAGTTCGTCGAAAGACGTTGAGTCTTCGGGCCAACTCATGTTTTCGGTCGTGATTGGTACCTTTAACGGCGAGCGGACTTTGGCGACGACGCTGGACGCTCTGGATGAGCAGGTCACGGAGTTCTCGTACGAGATTCTCGTCGTCAATGATGCTTCCACCGACGGAACGTCAGAGATCGCCAATCGTCCCAACATTCGGGTTATTGAAGTGACGCCCAATCAGGGCCACGGTCACGCCCTCAACGTAGGTCTGGGTGAAGCCCGCGGACAGTTCATGGCCATGTTGGACGACGACTGCGTTCCTCCGCCGCAGTGGATTCAGTCGCTCGGCGTGGCGTGGAACAGCGTTGGACCAGACGTGACAGTGATCGGCGGACTGGTTGAGCCGTTCGAGACCGACACGTTCAACCGGCGATACGTAGCGTTCCGCCGACCGTTGCGCCACCAAGAGGACGTCATCGACGAGAGCGCGGGATTCGGACCACGACTCACTCACCACCTTCGCCCTCCCGAACTGAGACTCGACCCGCGCACTGTGTACTACACCGTGGGCGCGAACATGTCCGTGCGAGTGCGCGCGGCGCGAGAAGCGGGTGGATTTAGTGAAGCTCGGGGATCCGGGGAAGAAGAGTCTCTGGCTCGACCGCTACGAGCACGATTCGGGCCAAACACTGTTCGGCTCTTTCCCGAGATTGTGATGAAACACAACTTCGATGCTTCACTTCGTGACACGATGCGGCGTTCTCGTAGCTACGGATTTGGGAGCGGACGGGACTGGGTGAAGAACCGAGGTATTCCTTCACTGTCCCCTCTCCTTCCCATGGCCGCTGTCGCCGCGGGGGCGGTGGCGATCGTGAGCCCCGTTTCTTCGTTGGTGGTACTCGTGCTCTCTCCTTTCGCTCTGTATCGGCGTTGGTTTACGTTGCGTCGCCAGGCGAGGACTCGCGAAATCATCCTCTACCCGTATGTTCAAGCGGGCGAGGAGCTGGCAAACAACATCGGCTTCCTTCAGGGCGCCTGGCGTGAGTTTCGCAAGGGTCTCCGTCGGAACAGGTAGTGGGCTCGCCGAAACGTCGGCGTGAAGCGTTTAGCACCCGCGACCAACCTCGTATTTTCTTGACAATTTTGCTTTAAATCCCTGATCGGAGTCCTGTAGGGCAAGATTCTCGATTCACAACGACTTGACAAAAATTGCCCAATGTGGGAACGTGTTGCCTGCAAGGGCTGAAGCGGAGTGAACCAGTGATTGGCGCCCTAAAAATTGCTTGGCGTGTCGTCTAATGACGATTACCGAGTCATCTGGCAAGATCGAGAGCCCAGCCGACTTTTTTGAGGAGCAAATCGACGACTTCGGCATTCAGGCCGAAGAAATCGTTTTTGATCAGGCCCATCTTCTCCACGGTGTCTCCGTGACCGTCGTTCTCCCCTGTCTCGACGAGGAGCGGGCGGTTGGTATATGCACTCGTTCGGCGTTGGAGACGATGCGGCGCGCCGGGCTCAACGGCTCGGTCATCGTGGTGGACAATGGCTCGACCGACGACTCCGCACGGATAGCAATTGAGGCGGGCGCCCAGGTCATTTTCGAGCGTGAACCGGGTTACGGATCGGCGCTTCGGGCCGGCATCGACGCCGCTCAGTCGGAGTTCGTCATCATGGCGGACGCCGATGGGACCTATGAGTTAGATGCAATTCCGAGGCTCTTGATTCCCTTGATCAAGGGCGAGGCCGACATGGTGCTCGGTCAGAGGCTGAGCGACGCGACGGCCGAAACGATGCCCTGGTTGCATCGATACGTCGGAACGCCCGCCATCACGTACCTGGTGAAGAAAGCGACCAAGAGCAAGATCGCGATTCGCGACAGCCAATCGGGATTCCGAGCATTTCGACGTGAGCAAATTCAGAGCCTCAAGCTTTCCTCAACGGGAATGGAGTTTGCATCGGAGATGTTGATTCGGAGTTCCTGGACCAATATGAAAATCGAAGAGGTTGATACCAAATACGCCGTTCGTATCGGAGAGTCAAAGCTCAGTACATTCTCCGACGGCCTACGACACCTTCGACAGATTCTTGCTGCTGAGCCCAGAGACAGCCGTCACCATTCCCGGGATGCTCGCAACCGTACTTGCCTTCGTTCTGTGGGGGATGGCCGCGCAGTCGACTCAGGGCTTGGGTCAGGTGGGCTCCTTGAGTTGGGTCGCCGACATCTTTGGCATCGTGCTCAGCATTATCGGAAGTCTTGTGTTCTGCACCGGCATCGTTCTTCGCTACCGCGCCGAGTCGCTGGGCCTAAGGACCGATCACGTGAAGCCGCCCCTCGCGATTCTCATTCGCCGCTTCTTTGTGGTCGGACTGCTTCTGGTTTTCGCCTCGCTCCTTGGCGTCGCAGCGTTGTTGATCGCTTTCCATAACCCAGGATCGATTTCGACGGCGATCGCTTCCTCCCTGTCGTCGTTCGTCGTTAGCGCCGTCGTCGTCGGCGTGGTGCTGACCGCGGCGCCGGTAATCACCCCCTTTCTTCTAACGTCGCAGCGTGCACAACTTTCTGGGGTGGTCGAGGCTCCGAGCGTTGCACCGTTGAATGTTCGGGACACGGAGATGGAGGGCGAGACGTGCCGGTATTGTCTCGGCCAAGCCACTCTGAGAGAGGCCTGAACCGCCTAGGTCTTCCGTTGGCTCGGATGACGTCGCGGTCGAATTAACGACGAGGCGGTCGACCAGAATTTCGGCGGCTTGCGTTCTGGGCCAATCGTTGAATCATCTCATCGGCCGACCTGTTCATGCCGATCGATCGGGCGTTCTCTTCGCTCCACTTTCCGGTTGACTCGCGAAGTGCTTGCCCTGCTTCAATGGCGGCGGCGATTCCTCGGGAGATGCCAGTGACTGAGGGGTCGACCACGTACCCGTTGACGCCGGAGACGACGAGGCTCGTTGCCAAGTTCTCTGGATAATCCGCAACGACGACGGGCGTTCCCGCCGCCGCCGACTCCGCGACCACCATGCCGTATCCCTCCCGAAACGACGGAACGATGGTGCAGGACGCTCGGGCGTAGAGCAGGCCCAACTCCTCATCGGACACCGCTCCAGTGAACGAAACGACGGCGGTAAGTCCGAGGCGTGCCACCTCGGCTTCGACACGCGCTCGTTCAGGACCATCACCGACAACCACCATTTGCAAGGAAGGCAGAGACTTCTGGGTCGCCGCGAATATCTCGGGAAGAAGGCGGACACCTTTGTGCTGAACGTGGCGACCCACGAAGAGCACGACGGGCTCGGGCGCGGCGGACGTTGAGGGTCGTGCTTGAGGCACTTCGGGTAGGAGCCCGGCGAGAACGATGACGTTCCCTCGGAGTCCTTGCGCTTTCAGTCGGCGCGCGCTTTCCGCGGTGAATACTTGGGCGAACCGGGTCAGGGATATACATAGACGCTGGATCGCTGCGCCGAGCACGCCGGTGAACCGTCCGGCGTAGGACCTCCAGTATTTGGCCGACCAGACCTCGTGGTAGTCAACGAAGATTGGCGTACCGGTGCCAGCAAGAGCGCTGCGCGACGCCAGAAACGAGAAGAACGGAAAACTAGCGACGATGACCGCGTCGTACCCTCGGCGGTGTCGAATCATCCAGGAGAAGGTGCCGAGTCCAAATCGCACGGCGGGTCCCGTTCGTCGCGTGCCTACCTCGTCGTAGAGCTCGCCCCCGCTAGATACGCCAGTGATCGTGACGCCGGACCAAGAAGGGGCCTCGCCGGTCCACTGTCGGCGAGTCAGGAACGTAACAGTTGCGCCCGTCGCCACCACTCGATCGACGAGATATCGATACCATCGCTCCGCTCCCCCGTGGGTGAGGGGAAACAGGCAGTCGTAAATGACGCAGATGTTGTATCCCTTGAGGCTCTCATCACTCTTTGGGCGCTCGCTCGCATTGGTACCGCTCACGTCCGCAGCGATACCTTGGAGAACGAAACAGCTCGTGCTGTCTGGCGTTTCATGTAAGTAGGGTAATGGCGCGGAGAACGCCGAAAGTGACGGGACGATTCAGATACACGTGGCGTGATCTTGTCGGACGGCTACATACGGAAATGAAATGGCTCTGAGAACGATTACTGCGCGTCCGAAAGGAGAGGGCGGATGAGTGATGGGCAGCACACCTTCCTCATCCTCGCGCACGGTGACGAGTTGATGCTTCGTCGCCTCGTAAATCGAATTGCTCCGTTAGGTCGCGTGTATGTTCACATCGACGCCAAGACTGACATCTCGCGGTGGCTTCTCGACGAGTTCTCGTGTGTCTTCCTCTCACAGCGCATTCCCGTGTACTGGGGAGATTGGTCGATGGTTGAGGCGACAACCTCGTTGCTCGAGGAAGCCCTCGCGGATTCCTCGAATTCTCGTTTCACGTTGCTGTCTGGATCGGACTATCCAATCATCTCCAATGAAGAGATCGAAAAGAGGGCCCGTGACGCCGGCAATCTCATCGCCTCGAGACCGGCGCCGAACATGCCCGATGGGTCGCGCCCAGAAGTGGACTATCAGCGTCGGTTTTACAGGTCCGTTAATCCAACCGGTCACGTGGGCAGCTATCGAAGAACGCATTTATGAATCGAGTCGTGTACCTCCGCCGTCCACTCGACTGGAAGTCGGTGGCTCCGGACAGTGGTATGCGCGCCGGTGAACAATGGTGGTCCATCGATCGAAACTTTGCCGAATACTGCGTCTCGCAAATCCGTTCCGCCCGGCCGCTCATCGACTATTTCAAGAAGATCGTCTGCAGCGACGAGAAGGTCTTTGCGACTCTCTACGGGGAGTTCGCACGCGAGATCGTGCCGGAAGGCACAACGTACACGAAGTGGGCGGGAGGTTCTCATCCGCTGGCTCTGACTCACGACGACATAGAAGCCGTTCAAGCCGCCGGGCAATTTTGGTTCGCGAGGAAATTTAGTGCGGACGACTCCGAGATGCTCGACTGGCTCGATCACCAGTGACGCTCGCGCAGCGACACGGCGTCCAATTCGCGTCGTTGTGAGTGGACGTGGCATTCCTGCTCGAATCGGTAGTCACCACCAAAAAAGCGTCGTTCGCATCCGCGATGAGCGTCAGGTGAGCCACCGTTTCAGGTAATCGTGAGGCGCTGTCCCGGTCGGAGTAAAGTACTGTGCTCGTCTCCGATACTCCGAGACGATCTTGGCTGGTTGAGTCTTCGGTTGGCTAGGCGGATTATCTTGGCGGAAAGGGGAGCACTGCTGAGATGACGCGTGACCCAATTTTGGTTTGGAACTGACGCCCGCCCGCTTGCGGGGCGATATCACGTTCCTGCGAATGGGCTTTCTCGGGGGGCAGTGGTGCTATGTCAGGCGTTCGGGGTAGAAGCCGCCTCCTCGGCGCCCCGCGATGCGAGAACTCGCCGAGCGGCTCGTCGGCGGGGGCCTGGCCGTGCTTCGATTCGACTACGACGGTACGGGGGACTCTGCAGGTGACGACCTAGACGACTCGCGAGTCGAGGCATGGCGGTCGAGCATCGTTGCGGCGGTCGAGTTTCTTCGCTCTCGTGGTCACACGTGGATCGGAGCGGTGGGACTCCGGCTCGGTGCCACGCTTCTGGCAGAGACCCTTCGAAACGACGTCACTACCAATGCAGCCGTGCTTTGGGATCCTTGCGTTAGCGGCCGCATCTTTTTGAGAGAGCAGCAGTTGCTGCTGGGCGTCCTTTCCAGCGAAGAACTTCCCGACGACGGGCGCCGTTACGGCCCCGGCGTGACTTTCACCGAGCCGACGGCCGTCGCGCTCTCAACGATCTCCCTGAAGGATGCGCTGGGCGACATCGTCGCACCGACGTTGCTCATCACTCGAGAAGGCCACCGAGAAGCTGATGCTCTTGCTGAGTTGGTGGCTCGTCCAGGCCTTACATCTTGCGCGGTCTCCGGCCAGACGGAGCTCGTCGGCGTGGAACCCAGTATGGCTCGGGTTCCATTGGCCACTCTCGAAGTCATCACTGACTGGCTAGCCCAGATGGTTGGCACAAACTTGCACGAATCACCAGCCCCGGAAACTGGGCGTGTCGTAGTGGGACAGAGCGACTCGGGCGAGCCGATCGTCGAATATGTGACGTCGGTCGGCACTGACGGTCTCTTCGCCATCTGCACTGAACCGCTTTCGCCCGCAAGTTCTACGACCGTGATTTTTCTCAACGCTGGCGTGCTTGATCACGTGGGCCCCTCGCGGCTGTGGGTCGGACTCAGTAGGCGATGGGCAGCGCTTGGTTTTCGCTCGATTCGTTTTGACCTCAGCGGAATCGGTGAGAGTCCACCGATCGAGGGGATGACTGAAAATATCAAGTCCGCACATTCGTTGCGGCAAGTCGCCGACGTCGTCGAGTTCGTGGCGGCTGACGATGCCACCGATGTACTCCTGGTGGGCTTATGCTCGGGCGCCTACGAAGCGATGGAGGCAGCGATCGCGGGCCGGGCGCGAGCGGTGTTCCTGGTGAATCCCGATTTTCGAGCCAACCCGCTCCAGTCGGCGCAGGTCGGCGAGTCTGCTCTTACGCGCGAGGTCGCAGAGCATCCGGCGAAGTGGTATTCCGTGCTCGAGCAGCAGCGTCTTCTATGGCCCATCGCGCGGCACTTTCCCGACATCGTCTGGCGATGCGTCAATTTTCTCGGACTTGGGACTTCGAGGGCGGATACCCTCGTTCGGCTTGGCGAAGCGAACATTGACACTCTCGTGGTTAGTGACAGCTTCCAAGCCGAGGCCTGTGTTCGAGGTCGCAAAGCCCGGCTTCGGCGCCTGTCCAACCAGGGAGTACTGACGTTCGCGCGCATCGACCCGCTCGACCACACGATCTTTGGACCTCTTGCGCGTCGCATGGTTTCGGGTGTGCTGACCTCGTGGTTAGAAGAACGACTCGGGACTAGTCGAGTCGTTGCTACCTCGATCGGGCACGACGGAAAGGCGGTCGCGTCCCCACCAAGTTGATCTTGTCCCTACCTCGGTCCTCATGATTAGCCGCGTCGAGCAACAATTTGTAGCGCCAGATCACCGGACAATTCCTCAGGCAGCCAGCAACGTTCAGTTACTAGCTTGCTCATCGCGACGCTGAGCACCTTCTCGCACCAAAGGAAGCAGACGCTTGCCAAAATCGATCGCATCGGCCAATGGGTCGAAGCCCTTTAAGAGGAGCGCGCCAATGCCGAGGTCGTAGTAGCGGAGCATGGCCTCGGCCACCTGGTCGGCTGTACCGACAAGGGCCGTAGAGTTGCCCGCCGCTCCCGTCAGATTGGCGACCTTCATCCATAGGCGCTCGTCGAAGACGTCTTGCTCGGCCGACATTTCAATAAGGCGCTTACGTCCCACTGACGTTGTGCCACCCGTGTCGCGATGGACAGAGTACGTCGCGTTGCGGTCGCCTCCGAGACCTTGGTAGTTCTCTTTGTTGCCCGCCATTCGTTCTTTGGCCATCTCGATGCGCTGTGCTGTGGTGTCGGCGATCCACTCCGCCTTCTCCCATGCTTCGTCTTCGGTATCGCCGATGATGGGTCGAAGTGAGATGCTGTACCGCATTTTCCGTCCATATTTTGCGGTGGCCGCATTGACTGTTTCCATGCGGCCAGCCACGGCGGCTCGAGGTTCGCCCCAAAAGGCGTACACGTCGGCGTTGGCGGCACCTACCTCGATGGCGGCTGGCGAGGCGCCCGCAAAGTAGAAGGGGATTCCTCCGGGCGTCGTGGGCTTTACGGAACTGAACGCGGCCTCGTACCGAAAGAACTCGCCCTCGAAGTCAAACGGCGAGTCTTCGTTCCATATTCGCCGGATCACTGACATGGTCTCTGCGGTGCGTCGGTAGCGGGCGTCATGGGGTACGAAGTCGCCTTCACGGCGTTGGTCCGCTTCGTCGCCGCCGGTGATGAAGTGAATGCCGATACGTCCACCGCCACTCAGGTGATCGAGCGTCGCCGCCATTCGAGCGACCAATACCGGTTGGACAAATCCGGGTCGGTGGGCGACCATCACCCTGAGCTGTTTCGTGCAGTTCAGCACCGCTGAAGCGACCGCCCACCCTTCGGGCGCCACGGCGCCGTACCCCACCAGCACCCGGTCGAATCCGCCTTCATCATGAGCGCGAGAGATTGCGGTGAGGTAGTCAGGGTCGATGACGGGTCCATCCATCCAGTCCACAACTGGTCCATCGACGAGCGGTCCCTTGATCTCGGACGCGTCGCGCGTTCCCACCATTCCGATGATCTCGACTGGCATACCTCTTGTCCTCTCCGTCCCGCTGTGCAGCGACCACGTTGCGAAGCGCGGGGAGCCCTAGTCGTCGCGACAACCAACTTGTGCTCAAACGCTAACATCCGGTAAATGGCGAGCGATATGAGCGATTCTCCCTCGACGCAAAGGCGGCCATTGGTGGCCCTCGGCTATGGGCCGCGCTGCGTACCCGTCATGCAGATCACCCAAGCGGCCGTGGGGGTGTGCGACCTCATGTGGCTGGTTGACGGGTCGCTGCCTGAGATGCGTCAGATGACGGAACTGTTGAATCGCTTTGGTCCCGTCGTCGATATCTCGGGCCTGGGGGTCGCCCAACTGTTGAAGGAACTGTCGGCGCCCTACGAACCAGACGGAATTGTTACCTTCCTCGACGCCAACATGACGACATTTGCCGAAGTCGCCGAAGCGCTCAATCTGCCGTTTCATTCGAACTTCACCGCCGAGGCACTCACTGACAAGGTTGCCCAGCGACAGACGTTGCAGGACGCCGGACTCGCCATGCCCATGTTCGTTCCGATTCGATTCGACCAGTCAGCGGTGGATATTACCGCCACTCTTGACGCGTTTGACTGGCCAGCGGTGTTGAAACCTCGTTCGGCGCAGGGGAGTCGCTATACCTTCCTCGTCCAGGATCTTGCGCACCTCGATGAACTTCTCCGTGCGCTGGGTGCCGCTCGGCCCGACATGGTGCTGGAAGGATATCTAGCTGACGATCCCGCGCGGGCTGACGAGCCGTACGCGAGTTACGTCTCGGTGGAAAGCGTCGTTGCCGACGGCCATATCAGCCATCTGGCCTTGACGGGACGGTTTCCCATGGCCGAGAACTTCCGCGAGACGGGATTCTTCATTCCGGCTCGTCTCAATGACGGCGACTGTCGCGACGCACTGGCGCTCGCCACTTCAGCGATCGAAGCGCTCAAGGTGCGCACGGGATGTCTGCACACCGAGGTCAAATTCACTCCCGAGGGACCTCGCGTCATTGAGGTGAATGGCCGCGTTGGCGGTGGGGTGCCAGAGATGCTGGACCGCGCGACGGCGTCGGAGTTTGGGCTCGTTGAGATGATCCTGCGGATCTCCCTCGGGGAAGACCCCCTGGTCGATGGCCCCGTAGCCACGAGTCGGATCGGATATCGATTTTTCCTTCAGCCTCCCGCGGTCTCGGCGACCGTGGCCTCGATCAGTGGTGTTGACGCGATCAGCGAGCATCCCGGCGTTGATGCCATCACGTTGCACCAGGGACCGGGCGCTGACTTGGACTGGCGAGACGGCTCGCGAAATCACATCCTTGCTGTCGTAGGTTCGGCCGAGACGTACTCCGAGTTAGAGGCGGTGAACAACTTGCTCAGCAATGAGGTCACCGTTTCATACGCCAACGTAAGTCACTACTAGTGACGGTGCGACGCCGTGGCGCGGCGCATAAAAGCGCGCCAGCGAACGGCGTTCGCAGGACGTGCGCGTTGGTGAACAACATGCCCGACGGAGCATTTGACGCCACCGAACGGCAATTTCTCGGTCTGTTGGACTCGGGATCGGGCGACGTCGCGCTCGAGGTGAGTTGCTACACATTGAGTGGCGTACCACGGGGCGAGCGCACGGCGTCTCGCATTCACGAAGAGTATTCGGCTCTGTCGGACCTCTACCTGAGTCCACCCGACCTGCTGATTGTGACGGGATCGAATCCCATCGAGTTCGACATTCACGATGAGCCGTACTGGGGAGATCTGACCGAACTACTCGAGTGGTCCAACAGTGCAGTCCAAACCACGGTGCTCTCTTGTCTCTCCGCGCACGCCGCTCTCTTGTTGTTCGACGAGATTGAGAGGATTCGACTGCCGTCCAAGTGCGCCGGCGTGTTCGCACAAGAAGTAACTGTCGATCATCCGCTTGCCAGAGGTATCGAGCCCACGATCCTTCTCCCTCACTCTCGCCAAAACTCGGCGTCACGTGAGGCGTTGCAGGATGCGGGCTATGACGTCGTCGTCCAATCTGACTCTGTGGGCTGGGGAGTCGCATGTCGTAGCGAGGAGGGGCAGCAACTGATTTTGTTTCAGGGTCACCCTGAGTACGACGCCTCGAGCCTGCTGCGCGAATATCGACGCGACGTCGGACGTTACGTGCGCCACGAAAAAGACGAGTTACCAGTGTTGCCGTTGCGATGTGCGGCGCCTGAAGACTGGACAGACCTTGAGAAGATGCATGACGCGATTATCAACGGCCAGCGAGATCCAGCGCTCGTTGACTCCTATCCGTTTGATGAGGTCGGTGATCGCGCACCGTGGACGTGGCGAGGTGCAGCTCGCCGGATTTACGAGAATGTTCTGAAAGAAGTAATCGAGCAGCGCGCCTGAGCCTTCGTGATCCTTGTGTCTGGCCGACGAGGTATTCGATGGTGGTTGGGCCGCCGCCAAAGTCGCTCGGCTGATCCGTGCAGTACGTTGACATTGTCTTCTAACTTGGGGTGCCCAGTTGACGGTTTGTATGCTGACTAGTCAATCGGCGCCAAGGGGAATCCAATGCATGACGAGACGATTGCGATTCACGGCGGCTATCAGCCTGACTCGACCCACGCCGTTGCGGTGCCCATTTATCAGACTGTCGCCAATGAGTTCATCGATGCTGCGCACGCGAACGCAATTATGGATCTGGAGATTCCAGGATTCCATTACAACCGGATCAACAACCCCACAAATGACGTCCTAGAGAAGCGTCTTGCCGCTCTTGAGGGGGGCACCGCTGCCTTGGTTGTCGCTTCGGGAATGGCGGCCGTGAGTTACGCGATCCTCACGGTGGCGACGGCGGGATCAAACTTTGTAGTGGCCCCGCAACTGTACGGCGCAACGTACACATATTTTGCCCACGTGCTGCCGACGCTCGGCATCGAGGCTCGCTTTGCCGCGGACGATCGTGCGACGTCGATAGAAGCACTCATTGACGACAACACGTGTTGCGTGTTCGTTGAGGCCGTTGGCAATCCCGCGGGCAACGTCGTTGACTTAGAGGCCGTGGCCGACGTCGCTCACCGAGCGGGCATTCCCTTCATCGTCGATAACACGGTTGCCACGCCCTTCATGTTGAAGCCATTCGAATATGGGGCCGACGTCGTCGTGCATTCGCTCACGAAATTCATCGGTGGTCATGGCACAACTCTCGGGGGCGTGATCATTGACGGCGGACGTTTTCCGTGGCGCGAGCACGTCGAGCGCTTTCCAACCTTCAATGAACCAGAAACGGCCTTTCACGACGTCGTGTTCGCTCGCGATTTTCCCGAGCGGCCATTCGTCGTCCGCGCGCGGTCCATCCAACTGCGAAATACGGGAGCCACGCTCTCGCCGTTCAGTTCTTTCATGCTGCTTCAAGGCCTTGAGACCTTGGGCGTGCGTCTCGAGCGGCACGAATCCAATGCGAGGGCGGTCGCCGCGTACTTGCGAGCGGATCCCCGAGTCGCGTGGGTCAGTTATGCCGGTTTTGCCGACAATCCCTACTACGACCTCGTCCAGAAGTACCTGAAGGGGCGCGTGCCATCGATTATCACCTTTGGAGTGGACGGGGGTTACGACGCGGGGCTCGCGTTCTTCGATTCGGTAAAGCTGTTCAAGCGGTTACTCAACTTGGGTGACGCAAAGTCTCTGGTCATTCACCCGGCGTCGACGACCCACCGACAGTTGAGCGCCAGCGAACTTGAAGCGGTCGGCATACGTCCCGAAACGATTCGTCTGTCAATTGGAATCGAGCACATTGATGACCTCATCGAGGATATCGATCAGGCTCTTACTCTCGCCACGTAAGCCGTCACACAATGATGGCTTCGACACACTGTTGCGCGTCGAGCACGGCACGAAGCCGACTGCGTGGTGACGGCAGATAGTGGGTGAAGTATCGAACTCCCTCGGTGAGGACGCCGAGTAAGGAGAGATTCTCTTGCAGTCGACCTTCGGCGTCGTAGGGGTGAAAGTCTTCGCTGATGGCCACGCTTCCTACGGCGGTATCGCCGTAGCTGAACTGAGTGAGGCGACCTTTGGCGTAAAGGTGACTCAAGAGCGGTGAGCTGGAGCGCGCGAGAGAGGGCAGATCCAAGTGGCCGCGCACCACGTGGTCGACGGACGCTTCAAAGGGTTCGGCGAGTTTCGTTGATGCAATGATCACCTTGTTGCCCTGCGCGAAGACCTTGGGGTGGGGACCGAATGGCGTTTTTACGGTCCCGGCATTCAGTAGAGCTAGAAGCTGCTGGGAGCGAAGAGCCGGTGGACCGGCCTCCAGGCGGTTAATGCGCCCGCGCACGTTGGCCTGAAAGTCGATGTACGAATCAAGCGAGAGTCCCCCAAATTCGATCACGGAGCGAAGTTGATCTCGCAAGATGCGCGTGATTTCGAGGGCGGCCTTCACAGGACTCCCGCCAGGCATCAGCGCGTCGTTGAGGTCGGTCTCGACCATGTCAACGACGTGGGTCTGGTAGTCCTCGCTTGAGATGAAGTTCGCGTCTACGTCGGCAAACACGTGACTCGCCGGGTCAAAAATGCCGTACACCGGCTCAAGCCGATCAACTGCACGCTCGAAATGTCCTTCGCGCCAACTCACCTCGAGAACGTCTCGAACCATCGAAGAAGCGGCCGCCCCACCCTTTTGATGGGCGGCGTGGGTGTAGTAGCGCACTCGCATCTCGGCGTAGAGCAACGGGAGAAGGTCATTTCGAAAGTCGACGCGGCGTCGTAACGGCGAGCCCGACGGGGCAACTAGTTTCGCGAACGTTTCGGGTGAGCAGATGAGTGGTCGATAGTCGCCGGTCGGGTCGACTCCGTGGGACGATTTGGCTAGATAGGGAACACCTGAACGTGAGTACAGGTAGATCTCGGGCTCTTGTCCGCTCGGGCTGTAGCGCAACCGAGCGCCGCTCTCCTCGTAGGTGCCACCGCGTCCGACGCTGAGCGCCGTGAGAAGATCGAAGCCCACCAATCCCATCCCCGCGATAGCGATGGGCGCACCCGGCGCCACGAGCGAATCGAAGTGTCCGACGGGATAGGGGCGCAGAAAACGAACACCGGAGTTGTCCTCCCGCTCATCGTTGTAGGTGTGCCCCGAGGTCAGTACAACGTGATCGACAGTGATCGTGGTGCCGTTGTCGAGAGACACCATCTCACGATCTCCAATGACCGGCGTGATATCTGTCGCCGAGGCGAAATGGCGAACGATCTCAAGGTTGGCGGGTGCGTCCGAGAGGAGCATGTCGTAAAACCACGAGAGATACTCGCCGAGTACTCGCCGAGGGAGGTAGTCAGTCGGACGAATCATCTCGCCCTTGCCCTCGACCTTGCACTCGTAGCCCTCCCAGCGATACCCACGCGCGGTAGCCCACTCGTAGAGGCCCATTGAGTAGGGACCCGGCTCGCTATCGGGTGACGCGAAGAGTGACAGTTGTCCGCATGGATTATTGAGAACCAGGTAGTCGGGTTGCTCCGTTGAGTACACGCCGCCACCGAGTCGCCCGGGCTCGACCAGATGTAGGCGTGTGATGGTGCCCGTCGTGCGGGCACGATGAACGGATCGTTCCAGCACGCAAAGTCCCCAAGCGCCGAGACCCACGATGGCGAACTCGCTCAATGTCCGACCCTCGATTCTGCTCGGACGAGTCTCAATTCCGCCACGGTCGTCTGTGCCCTCGCCATCAAATACCACAACCTCATGGTTTGGCGATCCCTTCTGTGTAAACGCAGTAAAACTAGGTTACGTGGTCGCGATGGCGTCATTGCCCAGGGGAAATGCCCCTTGGGTCGACAAGTACGATGACGTTGGTCAAATCGACGCGGCAACATATGGGCCAGGACTTTGCGTTTGGGGCCAAAGGAGCGACGACTAACGGTGGCTGACGAGACTATCCGGCTCGGTACCCTGAACGTCGGGCGCCTTGGCTTCGGGACGATGCAGCTCACCGGACCCGGGGTATGGGGCCCACCCCCTGACCACGGCGCGGCGATTAAGGTTCTGCGACGCAGTGTCGAGCTGGGCGTCACGTTGATCGACACCGCGGATTCTTACGGACCGAACGTTGCCGAAGAATTAGTACGTGAGGCTCTCCACCCTTACCCGGACAACGTGACGATCGCCACCAAAGCCGGATACAAACGCGCGGGTCCAAACAAATGGGAGGAGTGCGGACGCCCCGATTATCTGCGCCAGCAGTGCGAGGGTAGCTTAAAGCGTCTCGGCGTGGAACAGATCGATCTCTTTCAACTTCACCGAATCGACCCCCTCGTTGATCCCGACGAACAGTTCGGGCTCCTTAGGGCGCTGCGAGATGAAGGCAAGGTGCGCGAAGTCGGCCTATCGGAGGTCGACGTGTCACAGATCGAAGCGGCGAGACGCGTTGTTCCGATCGTGAGCGTGCAGAACCTCTACAACATTGCGCAGCGCGATGCGGATGGGGTCGTCGACTATTGTGATCAACACCACATTGGATTCCTTCCCTGGTTTCCGTTGGGCAGCGGCCGACTTTCTACTGGCGGTCCCTTGGCGCCGATGGCGTTAGACTTGGGAGCCACGATCCCGCAGTTGTGTCTGGCCTGGCTGCTCCGCCGATCGCCATTTATGGCGCCCATTCCCGGCACGTCCTCGCTGACCCATCTGGCCGAGAATTGTGGTGCGCTCAACGTATCTCTGACGGACGCGCAGTATCAGGAATTGGTCGATTCGCGTAAGGCAATACGGCGCTGGGCGATGAGCGGCTGAATGAGAAAGCGTCGGCGGTGACTTCCGATCTGGTGATTCGTAATGGCGTCGTTTTCGATGGCACGGGTGGTGCTCCGCGGCGCGGCGACATAGCCATCGAGGGCGAGACGATCGTCGCCGTTGGCCACGACGTGGGACCCGGGCGTCGCGAAATCGATGCGGATGGGTTGATCGTGACCCCAGGCTTTATTGATCCTCACACCCACTACGACGGTCAGGCGACGTGGGATCCGTGGTTAGCACCCTCGTCGCAACATGGAGTGACGACGGTGGTCATGGGAAATTGTGGCGTGGGATTTGCTCCGGTGGCCCCCGGGTTTCACGACGAACTGATCGAAATGATGGAGGGCGTAGAGGACATCCCCGGTACGGCGTTGCACGAAGGACTTCGCTGGAATTGGGAGTCATTTCCTCAGTATTTCGACGCACTTGAGTGCCAAGAGCGATCGATCGACGTCGCTACCCACGTCCCCCATGCGGCGTTGCGCTCCTACGTCATGGGCGAGCGTGGCGGGGATCCCCTCGAAGACCCCACGGAGAGCGAGCTTGCGCAAATGGCTCGTCTCCTGGGCGAAGGTCTTGACGCGGGCGCCGTAGGGATCTCCACGTCGCGGACCGAGCGACACCGCACGAGTCGAGGCGAGAATCTCGGGACGCTGCGAGCGCGTGAGCCAGAGTTGCAAGCTTTGGCGTCGGTACTGCGGGCGAAGCGTCAAGGAGTTTTCCAACTGGTATCCGACGGGTACCGGACGTCGAACGATGACTTTGCCGCGTCGGAGTTTGCTCTCTTGGCGGAGATCGCTCGCACCAGCGATCGGCCGATGAGTTTTTCTGTTCAACAGGATTTCGAAGCGCCAGAACGCTGGCGCGACCTCATGGTGCTGGCGTGGTCGCTGCAGGGCGAGGGACTCGACGTCAAAGCGCAGGTGGCGCCGCGTCCTATCGGAGTGCTGTTGGGGCTGGAGGCGTCGAGCAACGTATTCACTCCGGTTCGGTCATACGCTCGTGTCGCAAAACTGTCGCTGCCCGAGCGAATCGCCGCCCTACGGGATCCCAATCTTCGCGCACAGATACTCGCCAGTCATGAGTCTCTGACCTCGGGCCCGGACGCCTTCTTGGGCCACGCGTTCTATGGTCGTTTCGACGAAATGTACGTCCTTGACGAGCCGGTTAACTACGACCTGGACCCGAGCCAATCGCTGGGAGCGACGGCGCGGCGCCTTGGCGTTGAACCGCGCGAGTATGCCTACGACGTGCAACTGCAGCGGGATGGTCGACAACTTATCTATGCGCCCTTGTTCAACTTCGTTCACGGCAACCTTGACGCCGTGCGCGAGATGATCACATCGCCGGTTTCGATGTTCGGACTCTCCGACGGCGGGGCTCACTGCGGCGCGATCTGTGACGCGAGCATGACCACGAGCTTCATGACGCTGTGGTCACGCGATCGAAGCGACGATACGCGAATTCCTCTCGAGACGGTCGTGCACCAATTGACGCGTCGCCCGGCAATGCACTTCGGATGGAGGGACCGAGGTCTTATTGCAGCCGGGACTGCTGGCTGACCTGAATGTCATCGATTTCGCCGGTCTGCAGTGCGGTTCGCCGCGAATCGAAGCCGATCTGCCCGCGGGCGGACGTCGGCTTTTGCAGTCGGCGAGCGGATATCGCTACACGGTCAAGCGCGGCGTGGCGACTTTTGAGGATGGCGCCGCGACGGGGGAGCTTCCAGGAAAACTGCTTCGTGGTGTCCAGGGTTGATCTTGAGTGGATTTTCGAAATCTGACGTTCTTCTCGACATCGTGCAACGAGCGCATGATGACCCATACTCGATCGCGGTGAAGGATCTTGAGCGAGAACTGACGTACGCCGAACTCATTGATGAAGCGGCTCGACTCGGTGCTGGCCTTGACGACCGCGGGGTTGGCGTCGGCGACCGCGTCGCCCTCCTCATTCCCAATTCAGTTGACTTCGTGGTGGCGGCTCTCGCAACTCAGTGGATTGGAGCCGTCTTCGTCCCCTTAGCCCTCACCGACCCGCAGAGCCGTCTGGCCGCCATCGTGGCCGACTGCTCGCCGAGCCTCATTGTTACCTCCGTCCAGGGCGGCGACTTCGCATCCGGCCTTTTTGGCGAGACCGGAGTCGTGGCATTGGAAAGGCTGCGTGCGGAGTATCCCGCACCGGTGCTAGCGGGTGACAGTTCGCTTCGGATTGCCTACATGATCTACACGTCGGGTACGACCGGCACGCCCAAAGGCGTGCAGATCACCCATGCGGCCTTTGCCGCCGCGGTGCAGTCGACCGCCCGGGCTCTCCGACTCGGCCCGAACACCAGGACGCTGTGCGTGTCTCCCTTCCATTTTGATGGCTCGTACGCCAACGTGTTTCCCACTTTGGTCTCAGGGGGTACGGTCGTTATTCGACCTCGCGATGCACTCTTGTTTCCTCGCACCTTCTTCTCGGCAGTCACGAATGAACGCATCACGTACTCCGGATTCACGCCCAGCTATCTTCGCTTGTTACTGGCCAGTCCCAAATTCGGCGATCTCAAGAACTCCACGCTCACAACCATTGCTCTAGGTGGCGAGGCCATTTCGGTAGCTGATCTACGCGCCCTCTGGTCTCAGCTGCCCTCGATGCGGGTCTTCAATCGCTATGGCCCAACGGAAGCCACCATTGCGGTCACGACTAAGGAGTTGACCACCGACATGATCGAGCGACGGCGTGGTCACGCATGGGCGGTCCACATCCCGGCGTCTCTTTTACTCTGATCGACAATGACCACCGAGTGATTAAAGGTTCCCATCAAACGGGCGAGCTGTATATCGGCGGTGTTCAGCTCATGGCGGGCTACTGGGCGAATCCCGCACTATCGAGAGAAGTGATGAGAAACGACATCTTGCCGGGCGAGACCCTGTATCGCACGGGGGATCTCGCCTACCGCGACGATCGCGGCGACTACGTGTACGTCGACCGGGTCGATCGCGTCGTCAAACGCAGCGGAGTACGCATCTCCCTGGTTGAGTTGAACGCGTCGATGAACAAGATCCTGGCGTCCTCGCCGCTGCCTGCGTGATGTTTGATCGTGAGGGTGAACTCGGCATTGTCGCGTTCGTCATCACCCAAACGCCGATATCGGTGCTTGAACTGCGACGAGGCGCCGCCAAGCTGATTCCCGAGACCATGCTGCCCGATCGATTCGAGTTTGTTTCAGTCATGCCCCTCAACAAGTCGAATCAGTTGGACGAGTCCCCACTGCTCTTGGGGGCCGGCCTGAAACCGTATCGTCGCAGTACTGGGCGGTCCGACGGGGATGCCCAGTAGGTGCAACGCAAGTCAGTCAGTCGGGTCAGCTCGAAGAGGGAGAGTACGGCTCGGTCCGCCTGAGTAGGGAACGCGCGCCCCGACGGTATGCGTAGTAGTCGGTGTGGACCGACGGCAAGTCGTAGAGCCAGTCGAGCGGCTCTCTCATATCATCGACGTAGCCAAGGCCGACAGCTCCTCGCTGATAGCCCATCAGCCGGAGCAGCCCTTCGGGAAGAGTACGAGCTATCTCGGGTGGGCACGCGAGATACTGATTCTCCTCCTGGCGTAGCCACCCGAGTGAATACCCAAGGTTGATCCCAATTCGCCGGACAGTCGATCTGTTGGTGCCACCGCCGTGATAGATCGAGCCAACGTACAGCAACACCGAGCCCTTGCTCATGACCGCGCCCGCGGTGAGGGCCGGATCAACCTCGGCGGGTTGGTCTTCCCAGAGATGGCTCCCCACCACCACCCGCGTAGCGCCCATCTCTTCGGTAAAGTCCGTCGCCGCCCACATTGTCGCGATCTCTGCTTGGAAGCCCGGGGGAAATGGGAACCGGTCAAAGGACCATTGATCCTGATGGATCAGTTGGCCGGGCTCACCGGGTCCGATGTCAATTAGTTGGGTCAGGTCAACCTGAAAGGTGCTGCCATGGTCACCCAGAGCCAGATCGAGCGTATTGAGAATCGTGGGATTCGTAACCAGAGATCGCACCGTCGGCGAGCGGGCGATCAGTGCCCCGATACGGCGCGTGGCGTGTCCCAAGAAGTCGGTATCGCCTCCTCGCGTCACCTCGACGTAGGGCTCAAGTTCCGCCAATACGTCATCCATCGTTTCGGGAGACGCTAAACCTGAAATAATCACACAGCCGTCTTCACTCAGGATGGTAGATATGTCTTTTGCGGGTGTATCCGAGCTGACGGTCCTGGCGCTGGCGGGCACGTCGCTCAGTGTATCCGTCGGCGATGGTTCGCCCGGGGGAGAACATTGAGCTTGCCGAAAACGGTGGAGTGGAGCCGATGCCCACGCCCGCTGCCTCGACGCCTCAGAAGCACCCATTTCGAACGTGCTATGCCATTTGGCGCTGGGCTAGTCAGCGGTGGCAACGACCCCCAGTGACAGCAACGCATTCCGAATGGCGGAAATGGACTCGAAGGTGCTCTTTCGCAGCAGAGCATCGGGAAACTCGATATCGAAAGCGTCTTCCAGGGCCAGCATTACGTTGACGCTCGCGTGCGACGACAGACCGTTGTCGAAGAGGTCGTCGGTGTCGCTCAGGTTCGAAGGAGATTCGGGTAGCCGACCGTGTTCTTCCAGCACCTCGCGAATCTTCGTATCGATCGTGCTCATTTCGCTGCTCCAGGTTCGTAAAGGGGTATCTCAGCGATGACCGTCGCACCAGCAGTGTCACCCGCATGACTGAGGCTGAGGGACATCTGCTGGACGCCCTGGCGACGAGCAATCGCGCCGGCATCACCGCTGAGGGCGATTTCTGGCTGTCTCGTCGTCGTGCATCGGACTTCGATGTCCTTCCACGAGGGAACGACATCTGCCACATCGAGAACCTTCAGAACGGCCTCCTTGGCGGCGAAGCAACTCGCGAGCTGCGATGCCAAATTCGATGCACTGCCCATGGAACTCAACAATTCATCATCGGTGAAGAGTCGCCCGGTGTAGCGGGACCCGTACGTTTGTAGAGAGTCTTCCACTTCAGAGATTGACTGCACATCAATGCCGACGAGAATCTTCATTTTCCCTAGTCCGTGATATTGCTGAACGTCAACAATCCCCAAACCCGTTGCCGACGCCCACGATGTTACTTCGATGATCAGATCGACGCCCTCGCCGCACGCCTGGAGCACCTGGCACTGATCAGACTCGCCACTTTGCTGCGAACCAAGGGGAGTCAGAAAACTCCCACGAGTTTGGGTTGGCGAGCCGTGAACGCAATATCATCCCTAGACACGCCCGTCTTCTGGAGAGCCGTCCGAAGTTGGCAGAAAGAGGGAAAATTTCTGGTGGAATTTTCAACCATCGGTACTGCACTTCGCGCCCGCCGTCAAAGTCTCGGCATTGATCAAACCCGCGCGGCGGCGATCGTGGGGATGAGTCGGACCAGTTACAGCTCCTACGAGCGAGACCTCCAGAGGCCGTCAGTTGAGGTATTGCCCAACCTGGGCGAATTTCTAGAGATCTCCATTGACGACGTACTGACCTTGTACGGAGGCACTTGTATCGAAGCGCTCCGACCGGCGCTCGCGCAATTCCTTGCCACCCGCAACGTGAACGCAACGGTCAAAGATGTCGCGCAGGTAGTGCCCGAAGTCAAGACCACTACCGAAGTCCATCCTGTTCCCGAAGATCGCGCTGCACCTCGAGATCACGATGTCCGCGTAGTCCCCCTTGAAACCGAAGTCCGGATCGCGCAGGAACCAGCTTCTTCATCGATCTTTGCCAATGAACTTTCGCACGCCTCCCATTCCACCTGGCGAGCAGATGGGTTTGAACGTCAAGATCGAAACTCCAAAGTGTCGAAGGGCAAGAACGGCAAAAAGAAAAAGAAGAAGGCCAAGAAGTAGTGAAAACCTGAGTTGGCGAACCCATCAATGGACCGTCCTTTAAGGCCAAGCCCGCGGATATTGGCGACGAACGCGTCGACGATTGGCGTAGTAGTTTGCGGCGAATGAGGGCACGAACCGCAAAAGTAGGCATCTCAATTATCGCCCTCGCCTGTGGCGTCATGACTCAGTCGTTTGGCTCGGTGGCATCCGCGGCCGCCGCGACAACGTCCGCGGTCGCCACTCCCAGTTCGACCCCCTGGTCAAGCACCTCGACGATCAACGTCACCACCGATAGCACTGGCTTGGTGACGTACACCGTCGATCCCTCGTCGACCGATCCGGCGGGCTGCGTGATCAGCAATCCCAGCAACACGTCGGCGACTATTTCGGCGACCGAGGTAGACAACTGCGTTATCGACGTGAACGTGGCTGCGGACGCCAACTATGACCCGAGTACCGCTGATCCCGAGCCCGCGGTCGACTTCACCGCGGCCGCCGCGACAACGTCCGCGGTCGCCACTCCCAGTTCGACCCCCTGGTCAAGCACCTCGACGATCAACGTCACCACCGATAGCACTGGCTTGGTGACGTACACCGTCGATCCCTCGTCGACCGATCCGGCGGGCTGCGTGATCAGCAATCCCAGCAACACGTCGGCGACTATTTCGGCGACCGAGGTAGACAACTGCGTTATCGACGTGAACGTGGCTGCGGACGCCAACTATGACCCGAGTACCGCTGATCCCGAGCCCGCGGTCGACTTCACCGCGGCCGCCGCGACAACGTCCGCGGTCGCCACTCCCAGTTCGACCCCCTGGTCAAGCACCTCGACGATCAACGTCACCACCGATAGCACTGGCTTGGTGACGTACACCGTCGATCCCTCAAGCACTGCTCCAGGCTGTGCGGCCAGCCCAGCTAGCGCCACGTCGGCGTCCGTCTCGGCGACGGGTTCGGGCAGTTGCGTTATCGACGTGAACGTGGCTGCGGACGCCAACTATCTGGTGAGCACCACTCAAGCCGCGGTCACTTTCAGCTCGCCCGCTGGAGGCGGCGGAGGGGCTGGGTCGTCAGCAATCACTCAAGCCTCTCCAACGACGGGGACGGTAGCGACTGCATCGTCTGGGACGTTCACGGCTGGCCCGATCACCGTTCAGGGAAACTCCGGACCGGTAACGTTCGTCGTGACCAAGTCAAGTACGAGTCTGACGGTGAGTTCTTCAGGAGTGATATCGACGACTGGCGTGTTGCCCGGTGGCACCTTCAGCATTTCGGGTACCGACTCCGACACTCATGGGGACACGGGAACGTGGACGTACACCCTCAAGGTAACCGCCACTGTGACGTTCTCCGCTAACGGTGGAATGGGCGCAATGTCTGCCGAAAGTGCAAGCGCACCGACCGCGCTGTCGTTGAACGCCTTCGTGCGAAAGGGCTATACCTTTGTTGGCTGGAACACGTCGCCAACGGGGACGGGCGTTTCGTACGCCAACGGCGCACAATTCCCCTTCGCTTCGACAACGGTGCTGTTCGCACAGTGGAAACAGGGAACTCTTCCCTTTCACACCATTACATTCGTCGCCAACGGAGGAACGGGGCGCACCGCCTCGGAGGTGGAAAACGCCCCGACTGCCGTCGCGGCCAATCACTTCACCCGACATGGGTATGCATTCGTTGATTGGAGCACGACCGCACGGGGAAAAGGCCGTACTTTCGAGCCGGGAAATACATACGCGTTCAAGAAGTCGATCACTCTGTACGCCCGCTGGCGGAAGGTTGTGTCGACGCCGCCCAAACCGCCCAAACCGCCCAAGACGCTGTCGCACGTAGTCACTTTTTTCGCCAACGGAGGGACCGGCAAAATGGCTGTGGAGTCGAAGAAGAACCCTGCGGCACTGACTTTCGATGGATTTAGAGCGCTCCGACTACACATTCGTCGGTTGGAACACGAAGCCCGATCGGAAAGGAATCGGGTACGCGAATGGAGCCACGTATTCCTTCAAGTCCTCGATCAATCTCTACGCGCAGTGGAAGAAGAACACGCCGGTACCCCTGCCGATTGCTGGCGGCACCATCGTGGGGCCATTCGCTGCTGGGTCGACGTCGCTCACTCCTGGTTTGGAGAGTCAGCTACGGGGCATCGCCGCAGTGGCCAAGGCGAAAGGCACTGCTCAGGTCACGCTGTACGGCTGCGGTGACGAGGTCGGATCTACTAGCCCGGCGAGCCTCGAGCTGGCTCGAGCGCGCGCGGGCGCGGTCGCCACCTATTTAGGGGCCCGTCTGGTGGAGGACGGACTAAAGGGATGGACAATATCCATCACGACGGCAAGTCCAAGTCCCGACGAGGTCGGATCAGTGGTCGTCACGTTGAGCTAGGGGTGGCTTTTCCCAACTTGAAGAGCTGTCAGGTTTCGTATCGCGATTCTTGGGCGAAGCGCATGATCATTTTTGTGGGCGAGGTTAGCTTCGCGCTTCGGCCGCGTTGGCCACGTGGCGAACCGTCGCTGGATACCACTGCTTGCCGCCTTGGGCCGTGGGCACTCCTTCTTCGTTGAGTTCGTCGGCGATGGCGGCCCACGTGGCTCCGCTTTTGCGGGCCAGAACGATGCGATCGACAATGTCCGCCGAGAGGGTGGAGGGACGGCCGAGTTTGGGCGGCGGCCGATGGATCGAGAGCTCGGGCCGAACTTCGTGCTCGCCGATGAGCTTTCTTTCCATCTCGTCAAAGAGTGCGAGCACCTCGACGAGCGCGCCGCCCTGGGTGGTCGTGGTGTCTACGGCAGAGTCGAGAGCCACGATCGACCAGCCCCCGCGTTCGGCGGAGGCGAGGACCCGGGCTGCGACGTGCATCGAGCGAGTGAGCCGGTCGAGTTTGGTCACCATCAATATCGAGCCATTGCCCCCATTGAGGCTGGCGAGGGCCGACGAAAGGGCCGGGCGTCCTTGGATTTCGGGGGAACCGGCGTCACTGTAGAGGGCCAGCAATTCGTATCCTCGAGCGTCGCACTCTTTACGAATTGCTTTTTCTTGATCTTTTAGGCTTTCTTTAGGGCCAATGACTTCGTGAGACTTTACGCGGCAGTACCCCACGACGCCCGAAGTTTCAGATTTTCGCCCCGCCCTTGCCACTTATGCCATTATTGCCGCCCGTCGTGCAGCAATGTCTTTATTGATTTGCGATTCGAAGCGGCCGTTCTATTCCGCGCGCTTATCAAGACCTTGAAAGCTCTCGAGAGTGTCTTCGAGTGATCGTCCAAGTGCGATATCCAAACCAATGAGCGCGCCTTCGATCCGATGTCGCATCGCGGGGGTCGCTCGCAGATCTCCACCGTCGATCTGCTCGATCAGCGCCAGGAGCTGATCAGTTAGCGACTCAATCTCGCGCTTCGTGAGCGGACTGTCCACAACTCGACGATAGGACAAAACGTTCGCCCCCTCAGTGAAACTGGGGCGTTCTTTCGTACGGAATCATCGCAAACACCCTGGCTCGGCTTCTCGTCAGGGTTGCTTTGCCCGTCTCCTGGGGCGCCCGCACGAACTTGACAATCTGCGAGTCTCGCGTCAAAATGCACTGCCGCGTGGGGAGGTGAAGAGTGCGACTACCGCGTCGTGGACTCTCGATATCCGACCTCCTACCTCTAAGGCGTCCATCGATTCTGTCGGAACTGACCGATATTTGGCGCCGATGAGGGGAGCGCGCCGGTCGAATCCGGCGGGGACCTCTCGATCAAGGCGCCACGTGAGGGTGCTCCTGAGTCTGCTCATTGGCGCCGTGGCCCTCGCAGTTCCCATCGTTCAGGCCTCCGTCGCCAGGGCAAACACTCTTCAGATGTCCGCAGACAGCTCGGTGACTGGTTGGTATCCGAACGAGCCCAAACTCAGCCCGGCCAACGTGACGTCGGGGGACTTCGGGGAGATCTTCGATACCCAACTTATCGGTCAGGTGTACGCCCAGCCTCTGGTCAGCCAGCCCACGGTCCTCGCGGTGACCGAAAATGACTACGCCTATGGCCTGAATTCGACCAGCGGGGCCATCGAGTGGCAGGACAACTTCGGAACCCCCGACGACCCCTTGGCCAATATCGGCTGCGGCGACGTCGGCAGCGACTTGGGAATCACCGGCACGCCGGTGATCGATCCCGCCACTGATACTGCCTATTTCGTGGTCGACAACGAAGAGGCCGGCAACACGAGCGCATATTTCATGGAGGCGGTCAACGTCCAGACCGGGACCGCCGCGTCCGGCTGGCCCGCGGGAGGCGTGCCGATTGCGGGTCACGCCGACGGCAACACCAGCGTGGTCTTCAACCCCAACTACCAGACCCAGCGCCCGGGGCTTGTTCTGGTCAATGGTGTCGTCTACGCGGCTTTCGGCTCACAGTGCGACTACGGAAGTTGGAACGGCTGGCTGGTCGGAGTCTCGGAGTCGACCCATTCGATCACCACGATGTGGGCTACGGAGCAGGACTACACCACGACCGGCAACAATCAGCCCGGGGCGGGAATCTGGCAGTCGGGTTCGGCCCCGGTGGTCGACGGTAACGGTGACATCTTCGTCTCAACCGGAAATGGCGACATTCCTTCCGGCGCCGAACCGGCCGGCAGCCCTGTGACCAATACGCTCTTCGGTGAAGCGGTGGTCGAGCTGCACACCAACGCCAGCGGTCTGTTAGAACCCATCGACTTCTTCATTCCCTCGGACGCCCAAAGCCTTAACAGCCAAGACGGAGACCTGGGATCCGGCGGCCCCGTCGCGCTGCCCGCGAGCATGGGGACAACTGGTGATCCCGACCCGCTGGTCCAGATCGGCAAGTCGGGCATCCTGTATGTCCTCAACATGAGCGATCTGGGCGGGTACGAGCAGGGATCCGGCGGAACCGACGACGTGGACTACGAGAGTCCGGCCTACGGGGGCGTTTGGGGCAAGGCCGCGGTGTGGCCCGGTGACGGAGGGTACATCTACCTACCGGCGGCGGGACTCTCGCCGTTCAGCGCCGGTGGTGGTTCCCTCAACGTCTATCAGCGAGTTGACTCGAATAGCACACTCACTCTGCCCTTGGTCGCTCAGACCAGCAACTCGGACGATATCTTCCAATTCGGGTCGGGTTCTCCCATCGTTACGTCGAACGGCACGACATCGGGTTCCGCTCTCCTGTGGATTGTTCACGTCGCAAACTCGAACAGTTCCGACTCCCAGCTGGAGGCGTACAATCCTGTGCCGGTAAATCCGGGCTCCGACGGCGGTCTGGAGGAGGTCTGGAGCTCCGCGCCCTTTACATCGACCTTCTTTGCCCAGCCCAGTGTGGACAACGGCATCGTCTACGTGGGCACCAAGGATGACACGTTGCTCGGATTTGGCGCGCTGCCGTCATCGACACCGTCTCTCAACGGGTCGAGCATTGCCTTTGCCCCTACGGTGGTCGCCCAGTCGTCCGCCCCACTCACCGCGACATTGACGGCGAGTGCGACAACGACCATCTCGTCATTCACGGTGTCCGGTGGGTCGTACGCCATCGGCACGTCGTCGCCGGACTCTGCCGGCCACGCTCAGCGCGGGACAGTCAATCAGCGCCCCGGTGACTTTCACCCCGCAGGGATATGGCGCGAACTCTGGCACTCTCACGGCCAACGCGACGGGTGAAACGGCAACCATTGACCTGAGCGGCCAAGGAGAGACGACCAATCCCTCCCTGAGCTTGACGCCAGATCAGGTCGCTTTCAGCGCTCAGCCAATCGGCGGCAGCGCAGTGACGGCGACCGAGACAATTACGAATATCTCGTCGAGCGCGATCACGGTGAGCGGCCTTGTCGCGCCGCAGGCCCCCTTCTCCCTCGTCAATCCTCCCTCGACCCCCTTGACCCTCGAACCAAACGGTGAGGCCGGGGACTCCTTTAGCTTTACCGTCCGGTTCAGTCCGCCAGGTTCGTCGGGCGACTTTGAGCATGATTTCAACTCGCTGGCGACCGTCGAGACGAGCGTGGGCAACTTCGGCGTCGCGATCAGCGGGTCCGCCGACGCCCCGGCGACCCTCGCCACCGAACCGTCGAGTCTCAGTTTCGGCAGCGTGGCCGTGGGGACCTCGGCGACCATGAACTTCGAGCTCGGCGACCAAGGAGGATTCCCCTTGACGATTACCGAATCGACGCCCCCCACCACCGACGGGTTCAGCGCGCTCACCAACCCCTTCACCCAGCTCTCGGGTTCGGGGGACGTCATTGCCTCCAACACCTCGATTGAAGAGACGGTCGAGTTTTCGCCCACCGCCGATGGCCCGGCAACTGCCACCTGGGAGCTCGAAGGCAATGACGGAAATGGCGTCCAAACCGTGACGATTACTGGCACCGGCTACACACCCAGCTCGTCACCGCCCTCTTCGCCACCCTCGTCTCCTCCGTCGTCGCCTCCGGTAACGACCACGCCCACGACGACGACCTTGCCGTCGAGCGGCACGGGCGGTCATCCGCCAACCCTGAGCATCATCACGCGAATTGGACGGGTGGGAAAGGTCCTCGTCCTTAGGACCTCGGGCGATTCGGGTGGTGGCGCCGTGAAATTTCATGTGCGGCGGGGCACGGCGAAGGCTTGCGACCTACGGGGCGACAGGCTGCGGGCGACAAGCGTCGGCACCTGCAAGGTGACGGCCACGAGGGCCGCTCACGGAACGGGGCGCGCGGTTACCTCCCGCCTCACGGTGATCACGTTTCTCGCGACGAGTCCCTAGTCCGAGGGGCTGAGTAGGCCTCAGAAGCCCGATAGTCGGCATTTCGATTTCCGCTGGTGGCACGCTTAGTTGGTGGGACATTGGGTCGATTTCGGTACCTCAGAACGGGGCTCAGTTAGAACGGCAACCAAGGACCATCGGTGGGTCTCCCCTACCCCCGACTCAACGGTGAGTTTTCTGGCGCCGCCTTTAGCCGATTGGTGGTTCTTTTCTGCGTTGCGCCTGGAGTATGCCGATGCGCAAGAAACGTGCACCACTAGTGCTTGTCCTTGCCCAGATGCCTCATGTGAGTACTTTTGTGGCGTACCACCAGGTACTAGCGATTTCGCTTCTTTGAGGTACTTTGGTCGGAGCAGATTGGCGCCAAGCTAGACAGTAGGAGTCCGCCCACAGGTCTCATCTCCACGCCGATTCCAATGTCGGGCTCGGGTACACGTACAGCTATTCGGTGGAGGCGATCTTTAACTCCTGGAAGGCCCTAGGCGCCCCGTAGAGGCCCCCGACCACGGGCTTTGTGTTCACTCCGTCACTCGTGTCGCTATCGCCTTCGTAGAGACTGATTAGGCTCATCGCGCCGGTTACCCACGTCGACGGTCTCGCCGCGCGCGAGAGTTCGCGACAGATCAGGCTGTGTAACCGCCGGGCGCCATGCTTATACCCGAGACCTCATGACGGCGTAGACCGGCGCTTAAGCGCTACTTCCTCTCCGAATGGTCTGAGGGTCTCGCAATTGACCCTCCTTACTGGCGATCGTGATATTCAGTAAATCACGCTAGTTTGCCTGAGCATCGGGTGCTCAGGGCGCAGTGATGAGAGTCCCAACGGCCCTCCTTACGAATCTCGGGCTCGCGACGGTCCTCTCCGTCAGGAACGCCGGGAATGAGACTGCGGGGGTTTCTCTCGACGACGCGACCATCCGGCTAAGCGACTACAGCAACGGCGCCACCGGCTTCCACCGACTGGAGGCGATCGAGGTCGCCGATCTAGGGATTACATGCCTCTACGCTCTACGATCCGACGTCGGTAGACTATCGACTGAATGTAGTAGTTCCCAGTAAATCACGCTGGTCAAGCGTACTGACGGCCCCTTCGGCCTCTCAAGCATCCCCGAGCAGGACCCCCGTCGGGACGCGTTCTCGAGCGGATGTCATCAACTCGCGCGATCTGCCGAAAGGGCCGTCTGGCGACTCAAAATCTGACCAGCCCGCCCAAGTTTCACTATCTTCACCCGACTCGACGCATTACCCAATAATTCACGCTGGTTTCGCCAGCACTGACCATCTCGCGCATGCTTCGGTGGACCAGCTCGGTGCCGAGACGTCAAAGAAACTTGGTTATCAGACTGAGCGTTATGCCCACCCCTCTCAACCTGGACTCACCACAGTCGCGATCTCGAAGACCCTCGGCACCTAGGCCACCATCGACTCTCCTCTCGGCGACTTTTCGGGCGCCATTGGTAGCGTGACCACCAGGTAATTTGTGATTGCGCTCCTCGAGGGGCCTCTTTGGCTCCGCCACCTCATGCCTAGCCCTATGTCGTGTCGGACATCTTGGTGCTTCGGCGACTTTGGCTCGCAACTCACGATTTCGAGAGCGACCCCCGTAAACTCCGCCTCGTGCGCCTGGCGATGGTGCCCCAAACGGAAGAAGTGAGGCAACTATGGGCAAAGTCTGGTTCATTACCGGCACCTCGAAGGGATTCGGGCGGGACTGGGCGATTGCTGCCTTAGAGCGTGGTGACCAAGTCGTCGCGACGGCCCGCGCCGTCGCCACGCTGGACGATCTCAAAGAGCGCTACGGCGACTTGGTCTTGCCTCTCGCCCTCGACGTGAACAGTCGAGAGAACGCCTTTGACGCGGTCTCCGTTGCCGCGGAGCACTTCGGTGGCCTGGACATCGTAGTGAATAACGCTGGATACGGGCAGTTCGGCTTCGCCGAAGAGCTGAGCGAAGCCGACTGGCGCAACCAGATCGAGACCAACCTTTTTGGCGCGGTGTGGGTCACCCAAGCGGCTCTGCCCGTACTGCGACGTCGGGGCGGCGGCCGGATCCTGCAGGTCTCTTCGATCGGCGGAATCAGCGCTTTTGCCGGCCTGTCGGCGTATCACGCATCCAAGTGGGCCCTCGAGGGCTTTTCTCAGGCGCTGGCCCAGGAGGTCAAGGACTTCAACATCAAAGTGACGCTGATCGAGCCCGGAGGATTCTCGACGGACTGGGGCGGAGCGTCGGCCAAGTGGGCCGATCCGTTGCCCGAGTACGACGATCTGCGTACCCGGATGATTGAGTGGAGAGCTCGGCGCACGCAAACTCCTGGCGATCCCTCGGCGACCGGGGCGGTGGTGCTCAAACTGGTTGACGCGGAAGACCCACCGCCGCGGATCTTTTTTGGGGACGGTCCACTGGCCCTCGCGACGGCCGACTACGAGAGCCGCCTTGCGACCTGGCGAGAGTGGGAAGCGCTCTCTCGCGAAGCACAGGGATCCACGCCTCACTAGAGTTCGCCAGACCCCGTTTTGGGCTCTGTTCGAGGCATCTCCTAGCGTGAATTTCAAGGAAATGGTGTTTTCCCCCGCTCGCAGCTCCCGGGCTTTGGTCAATCGAGGCTTCTTTCGGTTACGGTTCTGTCCGCAGATCGACAAGGTCCGTTTGCAGCGTGAATTTAAAGGAAATCGGCCGCAACCGCTCAGACACCAAGAAGCGACCATCGCTCTGCGCGCCGAGTCCGAATCGGTGGATTGGCGTGACTCTCTACAGCGTGAATTTCAAGGAAATTGCTCCGAGCTGCCGCAGGGTCCACGCGGAGCAAATCGAGCGGCCAGGGACCTTTCTGAGACCCTGGCGGTATCCGCGAAGTCTCAGTACAGCGTGATTTTCAATGAAGTTGCGCCGCGTACGCCCGCGGGTCCGCTCTCGCGCATTGACCCTCAAAGTCGCTCGCTGGGGTGTGATTGCAGCGTGAATTTCGACGAAATCGCCTGGCCCTCAACGCAGGGGCGTCGATCCGGCGAGAGCGAGAAGTTCGCGACTGATGTACAGCTTTGAGGGCTGTCCACGCCCACGCCGCAGCGTGCCGTACTCGAGCAGAACGCTGCGTTCTTCTAGTTGTCGCAACGCGTCGAGCGCGACCTTCGTGCTGACCCCCAACTCGCTGGCCACGACGTCGCTCGTCAGGGCTATGTAGCGTGGGATCAGGTCGAGTGCCAAACGCGCCGTCGCGTCACTTCGCAAGGATTTTTGAGAGTCCAGCTGCTCAATCCACCGCGCTTTCAGCTCCTCGAGGGCTGAGACGAGCTGACGTTGGGTCCGAGCGGCCCGACGCATCGCCTCAGCAAACCACTGCACCCACCCATCCAGGTCGCCCAGTCGAAACAAGGTCAAACCGGAGGAGTAGCCGCCCACGTCGGTCGCGATCGCCACACTGACCGGCGGCGGGCTGAGAAGCGAGAGGCGACGCGCGAGAATCCAGGCGATGAGTACGCGCCCCACACGCCCATTGCCGTCGGCAAAGGGATGGATAATCTCGAACTGAGCGTGGGCGATCGCGGCCTGGGCGATCGGATCGATGTCGTCGCGGCTCACGTAGGCGACGAGATCGGAGATCAGATCGTCCAGCGCGGCCGGTGGAGGCGTCACGAGGTGCGCATCGGTGGGGTCGTGCCCACCAATCCAGCCCTGTTCGCTTCGAAAGACTCCCACGAAGCGCTCGGGCGTTGGACTGCCGGCCATGAGCGTCGCGTGCCACTCCTTGAGCGTTTCGCTCGAGAAGTCCGAGTCACTCGCGGTTCGCAGGGCCGAGGTCACCGCGTCGAGATTGGCCGAGACCCAGGTGGCCTGGGAGTTCCAGGACCCGAGGTGTCGTTCAGCGAGCACGATGTCGATGACGGGGGCGGTGATGCCTTCGATGAACGAGGACGCCACCCCCTCGGAGCGAAGCAAGAGTTGGGCGAGGATCTCGTACTCGCCGCCTAACGACTCCGCCGCGAACTCCGTGTCGGCCTGGGCTATCGCGACCTTGGCGACTGACGTCGACGAGAGTGCGAGATCACGCTCAGCCAGGAGGGTTGGCACGAAAGCGCGAACCCGGCGTTCGCTCCAGATCACCTCGACATCGCGGCCCGCCACTCGTTCGACCACGCGCACTCCTTTATGTTATGGATAAGAGCATAAAGGTAAAGTAATCGGAGTTAGTGTCGAGGATCGCACCGCGAAACCAGCGTGATTTACTGAGCTTCTGGAGAGAGCACGACCAGCAGATCGCCACCCTCTACGGTGGCTGCGGGCTCGATCGCGACGCGCGTCACGACCCCCGACACCGAAGACGTGATCGCGGCCTCCATCTTCATGGCCTCGATCGTGGCAACCGTCTGTCCCGCGAGCACCCGGTCGCCCGGGGCCACGTGCACGCTCACCAGACCGGCAAAGGGCGCGGCGATGTGCGAGGGGTCCTTGATGGTCGCTTTTTCCCGGTGCACGGTCTGGTCATCGACCGATAGGTCCCGAACGCTGAGAGCTCGGTGCTGGCCGTTCAGGCGGCAGTACACGAGGCGGATCCCTTTTTCGTCGGCGTCCCCGATGGCATCCACCCCGAGGAAGAGCGAGACGCCCGGAGCGAGGTGGACGTCGACTTCTTCGCCCGCTTCCACGCCATAAAAGAATGCCCTGGTGGGCACGCTGGAAAGATCACCGTAATCGGCCAGTGCGGCCTCCAGGTCCGCTGCCGGACCCGGAAAAAGGAGCCGATTGAGGGCCGCGCGCACCTGGGCGGGATTATTGAGCGCCGCCTCGTCGCTGCGTGAGAGCGCAACGGCCTTGGCCGTCGGGCTGCGGCCCGCGAGGGCCTTGGTGCGGAATGGCTCGGGCCAGCCGCCCGGCGGAGTGCCGAGTTCGCCTTCGAGGAACCCGATCACGCTGTCGGGCAGGTCGTAACTAGCGGGATTCTCTTCAAAGTCAGCGGGATCAGCGTCTACTCCCGCGAGGTAGAGGGCAAGGTCTCCTACGGCCTTGGACGAAGGGGTGACCTTGACGATGCGCCCCAGAATCTGGTTCGCCGCGGCGTAGAGGTCCTCGACGACCTCAAAACGCCCGCCCAGACCGAGCGCAATGGCCTGGGTGCGCAAATTGGACAGTTGACCGCCCGGGATCTCGTGGCGATAGACCCGACCGGTCGGGGCGGGCAGTCCGCTCTCGAAGGGGTGGTAGAGCTCTCGCACGGCGGCCCAGTAGGGCTCGAGTTCGTTGAGGATATCGAGGGAAAGCCCAGTTTCACGCTCTGTGTGGTTGGTCGCGGCCACGATGGCGGGAAGTGGCGGCTGACTGGTCGTTCCCGACAGGGGCCCGGCGGCACCGTCCACGGCGTCGACGCCCGCTTCGATGGCGGCAAAGTACGTTGCCAACTGCCCGCCGGCGGTGTCGTGGGTGTGCAGATGCACCGGCAGGTCGAAGTTCGAACGAAGGCGGCTGATGAGCGTAAAGGCGGCCGGCGCACGCAACAGTCCGGCCATGTCCTTGACGCACAGCACGTGGGCACCCGTGCCGACCAGGCGCTCGGCGAGAGCGAGGTAGTAATCGAGGGTGTAGAGGGTCTCGCCAGGGTCCGAGAGGTCGCCCGAGTAGCACAGCGTGGCTTCGGCGAGTTTGTCGGTCTCGAGCACTGCCTCGATGGCCGGGCGCATCTGCTCGACGTCGTTGAAGGCGTCGAAGATCCGAAAGATATCCACGCCCGTGCGGGCCGCCTCGTGGACGAAGGCGTTCGCGACCTTGTCGGGATAGGGCGTGTAGCCCACCGTGTTGCGGCCTCGGAGCAGCATCTGCAAACACAGGTTCGGCACCGCCTCGCGCAGTTCGGCCAGTCGCTCCCAGGGGTCTTCCTTGAGGAATCGCAGCGCCACGTCGAAGGTGGCTCCGCCCCAGGCCTCGAGTGAGAGCAGTTCGGGCAGCCCGTGCGCGAGGTAGGGGGCAACCGCGACCATGTCGAAGGTGCGAAGTCGGGTGGCGAGGAGTGACTGGTGCGCGTCACGCAGGGTGGTGTCCGTGACCGCCAGTGCGCTGGACGCCCGCAGCTCCTGGGCGAAACCGGTCGCTCCGAGGACCTCGAGGCGCTGGCGCGATCCAGGACGCGGCTCGTCTGTGGGGAGCGGAGGCAACTTGCTAGCGGGATCAGGCGAGTGGGGGGCCGGTCCGTTGGGTCGGTTGACGGTGACGTCGGCTAAGTAGGTGAGCAGGCGCGTGCCGCGGTCCCGGCCCCCGGGCGTCTTGGCGAGGCGAGGGTGCTCGTCGAGAAAGGCCGTGGTGAACTGCCCCGCCGCCAGGTCGGGCTCGGTCATGATCGCCTGAAGGAAGGCCAGATTGGTGGTGACCCCCCGCACTCGGAACTCAGCTAGGGCCCGCCTGGAGCGCGCGAGCGCGTCGGCAAAAGTGCGTCCCCGGCACGTCTGTTTCACGAGGAGAGAGTCGTAGTAGGGCAGGATCGCCGCACCCACGTAGGTGCCACCATCGAGGCGCACCCCGGCGCCCCCCGGCGAGCGGTACGTGCTGATCAGCCCGCTGTCGGGCAGAAACCCGTTGGCCGGGTCCTCGGTGGTGATGCGGCACTGCACGGCAGAGCCAATCACGGCGATCGTGGACTGCTCGATTCCGAGCTCTTCCAGCGTGGCACCTGCGGCAATACGAAGCTGGGTTTGGACCAGGTCGATCGAGGTAACCTCCTCAGTGACCGTGTGTTCGACCTGAATGCGCGGGTTCATTTCGATAAAGACGTAGTTTCCGCTCTCGTCGACGAGGAACTCGACGGTTCCGGCGTTGCGATAGCCGACCTGGTGGGCGAAAGCGACAGCGTCGGCACAGAGTTTCTCGCGCAGTGCGGGGTCGAGGTTGGGCGCGGGAGCGATCTCGATGACCTTCTGGTGACGTCGCTGGATCGAACAGTCCCGTTCGAAGAGGTGCACGACTTTGCCCTGATTGTCCGCTAGAACCTGGACCTCAATGTGGCGCGGACGCACCACAGCCTGTTCTAAGAACACTGTTCCGTCGCCGAAGGCCGACTCGGCTTCGCTGGCGGCAGTGGTGAGCGCGTCGGGAAGGTCGCGGGCGTCGTGGACGAGGCGCAGACCCCGACCCCCACCGCCCGAGGCCGCCTTGACGAACAGGGGATAGCCGACCTCGCCCGCAAGATCCACCAACTCCTGGGGATTCGAGCCGGGCGCCAGAGAGGCCGAACGTAGCGTGGGCAGACCGGCGATCTTGGCCGCTTCGAGGGCGCGCACCTTGTTGCCCGCCAGTTTCAGAGTTTCGGGCGTGGGACCAACGAAAATGAGATCGTGCTCGGCGCAGGCGGTAGCGAAGCCGGGCGACTCCGAGAGGAACCCGTATCCGGGATAGACGGCGTCAGCTCCCGCGAGACGGGCCACGCGCATGAGTTCATCGATGTCGAGATACGAGCGAACGGGAGAGCCCCGTTCACCGATCTCGTAGCTCTCGTCGGCCTTTTGGCGGTGCAGCGAGTAGCGATCCTCGTAGGCGAAGACGGCCACCGAGGCGACCCCGAGCTCGTTGGCCGCGCGAAAGGCGCGGATCGCGATCTCTCCGCGATTGGCGACGAGGAGTTTGCGGATCACAGCCTCAATTCTGTCCTGGCGGGGAAGCAACGAACAGCGCGATGCGTCATCCAGCGCGCAGGGCGTGGCCCTCGACGGGACGCTGGGCGTGTCCGACGTAGGAGCTCAGCGGGCGAATGAGTGCGTTCGCGCCCTGCTGCTCGATGACGTGGGCGGTCCAGCCGGTGACCCGGCTCATCACGAATAGCGGTGTGAACATTGGGATGTCGAAGCCCATGAGGTAGTAAGCGGGGCCGGCGGGGAAGTCCAGATTGGGCCAGATGCCCTTTTCTTCGAGCATGGCCTGTTCGAGCTCGTGGTACATCAAGACCCACTTCTCGCCCCCGGTCAACTCGGCCATCTTGAGGAAGGCCGCCTTCATGGTGGGCACGCGCGAGTCGGCGTTCTTGTAGACCCGATGTCCAAATCCCATCACCTTGTTCTTGGCGGCCAACTGGTCATGGAGCCACGACGCGGCGAGGGTGGGGTCGTCAATCTCCAGCATCATCTGCATGACCGCTTCGTTGGCCCCACCGTGAAGAGGCCCGCGCAGCGCGCCGATGGCGCCCACGACGGCCGAGTAGATGTCCGAGAGCGTGGAGGCGACGACCCGGGCGGTGAAAGTGGAGGCGTTAAAGCTGTGCTCGGCGTAGAGGATCATCGAGATCTCGAAGCAGTCCACGACGGCGCGCTCGGGCACCTCGCCAAAGCACATGTAGAAGAAGTTCTCGCAGTAACTGAGCGTGGGGTCAGGACTGATGCGTTCGAGCTGGCGGCGGCGCCGATAGTCGAAAGCGACGATCGTGGGGAGTTTGGCGAACATCGACTCGGCCTTGGCGAGGCTCGAAGCAACGCTGATGTCGGCCTCGGTGGGATCTTCGGCCCCGAGCACGCTCACGGCCGTTCGCAGCGCGTCCATCGGGTGACAGGTGGTGGGCAGTTGGTCGACGATCGAAACCACAGAATTGCTGATCTCACGCTGGGAACGCTCGCTCTCGCTAAAACGCCCGAGTTGCTCCGCGTCGGGCAGCTCGCCGTGCCAGATCAGGTAGGCCACCTCCTCGAAGCTGCAGTGCGCGGCCAGGTCCTGGACGGCGTAGCCCCGGTAGGTGAGCGAGTTGGTCTCAGGTACGACGTTGGAGACGGCCGTCACATCGACGACGACGCCGGCCAGGCCGCGGTGGATCTCTACTTCAGTCATGGTTACCCCCAGGGACGGTGAAATTGAACAGGCTCTGATCGAAGGCGTTGTAGGACTCGTACTCGATCAGCTCATAGAGGCGCGCTCGGGTCTGCATGCGCTCGACGAGTGCGACTTGGGTGCCCTCACTCGCCAGGTGCGAGAGACCCTCTTCGACCACGCCCATGGCCAGGCGCAACAAGGTGACCGGCCAGATCACCATGTTGTAGCCGAGGTTCTCCAGCGTCGTGACACTGAGCAAGGGGCTCTTGCCGAACTCGGTCATGTTGGCCATGAGCGGCACGTCAATCGCCGCTCGAAAGGCGGCGAACTCGGCCTCGTTCTCCATCGCCTCGGGAAAGATCATGTCGGCCCCGGCGTCCACGTAGGCCTTGGCGCGTTCGATCGCGCTCTCGAGGCCCTCGGAGTTGCGCGCATCGGTGCGCGCACAGATCACGAAGTCGCTATCTTGCCTGGCCAGAATGGCCGCGCGTACCCGCAACAGCATCTCGCTTCGACCCACGATCTGCTTTTCGTCCAGGTGCCCGCAGCGCTTGGGATTCACCTGATCCTCCAGGTGACAGCCCGCGAGGCCCGCGTCTTCGAAGAACTCGATGGAGCGAGCGACGTTGGCGGGCTCCCCGAAACCCGTGTCGGCGTCCACCAGCGTGGGAAGTGCAGTCACCTTGGCGATCTGGGCGGCGCGCGCGGTGACCTCGCTCAGGGTGGTGAGCCCGATGTCGGGCAGAGCGAGGTCGGCCGAGAGTACCGCGCCCGAGACGTACACCCCCTCGAAGCCGTGGTCCTCGATGGAGCGTGCGACCAGGGGCGAGAACGCGCCGGGAAATCGCTGGAGTGAGCCCGATGCGAGGCCCGCGCGAAACGCCCGGCGCTTGTCACTCGGTGTGACGTAGGAGTCCGTCGACGATGTCGTGCTCACAGGAGTCCTCCTTGAACGGAACGGTCGTCCAATGATCCCTCCGGCAGGCCCACCACGAGACGGTCGACTTCGTCGGCGCGGAGCGTCCCGAGGCGTGCGACCAGGTCAATGAAGCGATCCTGCTCGGCCGCGCTGATCACGGAGTCACTCAGGGTCTTGAACTTGGTGATGTAGTCGGTGCGACTGAAGGGTCGCTCGCCCAGCGGGTGGGCGTCGGCGACGGCGATCTCGTCGACGAGAACGCTGCCGTCGGCCAGGGTGACGCTGACGCGCCCGCCAAAGGCCTGCTCCCTCGGGTCCCGGGAGTGGTAGCGACGGGTCCACTCGGGGTCCTCGGCCGTGGTGATCTTTCGCCAGAGCTCGATGCTGGAGGGCCGGTGGGCGCGCTCGCTCGAGTAGGAGCGTTCATGGTGCCACGTGCCGTCCTCCAGCGCGACGGCGAAGATGTACATGATCGAGTGATCCAGCGTCTCGCGGCTGGCGTCGGGGTCGAACTTCTGGGGGTCGTTGGCTCCCGTGCCGATCACGTTGTGGGTGTGGTGGCTGGTGTGAATCGTGATCTCCGACACGTTGGAGAGGTCGCCGATGCGCGGGCCGAGGCGCCGGGCCAGGTCGATGAGGGCCTGGGCCTGGTACTCGGCCGAGTACTCCTTGGTGTAGGTCTCCAGGATCGAGCGCTTCGACTCGCCTCGCTCGGGCAGCGATACGTGGTAGACGGCGTCGGGACCATCCAGGAGGACCGCGATGACGCCATCTTGTCCCTCGTAGATGGGCGTGGGCGCGCCCTCGCCGCGCATGGCCCGATCGACCGACTCGATGGCCATTTTGCCGGCGAAGGCCGGAGCGTAGGCCTTCCACGACGAGATCGCTCCCTTGCGACTCTGACGGGTGGTCGTCGTGACGTGCAGCGCCTGGTTGACCGCTTGGAAGATGACGGCGGGCTCGAGGCCCAGCAAGGCGCCGATGCCCGCCGCCGCAGAGGGTCCGAGGTGGGCAATGTGGTCGATCTTGTGCTCGTGCAACGAGATGGACCGGGCCAGATCGACTTGAATCTCGTAGCCCGCAGCGATGCCCCGCACCAGGTCACGACCGGCGAGTCGGCGATGTTGGGCTACCGCCTGGACCGGGGGGATGTTGTCGCCGGGGTGCGAGTACTCGGCGGCCAGGTACGTGTCGTGAAAGTCCAGCTCGCGAACCGCCACGCCGTTCGCCCAGGCGGCCCACTCGGCCGAGACGCGGTAGTCGCTGGGTAGCCCGAAGATCGACGCCCCAGGACCGGGGGGTCGGGCCATGGCCTGGGCCCGTGCGCTAGCAACCGGACGGCGCTTCAGCGACGCCAATGCCACCGCGGCGTTGTCAATGATGCGATTGCCCACCATCTCTTCGACGTCGGCGTCCACTTCGACCGGATCGCTCGCCACTTGGGCGATGCGCCAGGCGAGTTGTTCCTCTTTGGCCAAGGGGGCGCTAGAGCGCTCCGTTCGAACGTCGTAGGTCTTCATCGCCAACTCGCCTTCACAGAATGCACAATGTACTCCAACATTGAAAGCCTTGCCAGTGTAAAGTTTTCGTTACTCTCGTAGGACTGTTGTGAAGATTGTAAAGGAGACGTGACGTGACGCAGAAGGCCAAAGTGGGCGTGCGACTTCGCCGCTTTCGCGAGGAGCGCGGGCTCACCCAAGTCGCTCTCGCCAAGGCGCTGGGAATCTCGCCGAGCTACGTCAACCAACTCGAATCCAATCAGCGCCCCATCACCCCGCCCGTGCTCACCAAGATCGCCTCGGTCTTTGAGGTTGACGCCCTCGAGTTCTCGACCGAAGAGAGTGACCGGCTCGTCGCTCAGTTGCGCGACGTGATCGTTGACGCCTCGAGGTCCGAAGTCATCTCGAATGCCGAAATGCGTGAACTGGCCGAGGCGATGCCGGCGGTAGCGCGCTATCTCGTCGACATCCACGGACGTTTTCGCCACGCGCGCGAGGCCAATGAGACGATCACCGGTCAGATCGACGCGGGCGTCTCGGGGGCATGGATCACCCCGCCGCTCATGCCCTACGAAGAGGTTCGCGACTTCTTCTACACTCATCGCAACTACTTCTCTAAGGTCGACGAGCTGGCCGAACGCACCGCCAACGAGATCGACGCCTCCGGAGCCGACGCGGGTGCTGGCTTGATCGAGCGCTTGTCCCGACTCCATGGGACCACGGTGGTCGAGCTTGCGGGAGACGCCCGCGTGGACGTCCAGCGAGACTACGACCCCGACTCTCGCACGCTCGCCTTGTCCGCGCTGCTCAGTCCCGGCCAGCGCGCCTTCCAACTGGCCACGCACCTGGCCTTTCTCGAAGCCACGGACGAGATCGACGAGGTCGTGGCGAACGCCGAACTCGAGCGCAGCGAGACCAGATCACTCGCGCGTATCGGTATGGCCAACTACTTCGCCGGTGCGCTCATCTTGCCGTACCGGAAGTTCCTGGACTCGGCCGAAGAGTTCCGCTACGACGTGGAGTTACTGCAGCGGCGCTTTCAGGTGGGATACGAGACGGTCGCGCACCGGCTGAGCACGCTCCAGCGCGCCGACGCGCGCGGGGTGCCCTTTATCTTCGTGCGCGTGGACCGCGCGGGCAACGTGTCCAAACGACAGTCGGCCACGGACTTTCACTTCTCGCGGGTGGGCGGGTCGTGTCCGCTCTGGAACGTCTACGAGGCGTTCTCCTATCCCAATCAGATCCGCCGCCAATTAGCCCAGATGCCCGACGGTCGCGCGTACCTGTGGATCGCGCGCACCGTGTCGCATCACATCGGCGGATTCAGGACCCCGGCCAAGACCTTTGCCGTCGCCCTCGGGTGCGACCTCGAACACGCCCACCGACTCGTCTACTCCGATGGTCTCGATCTCACGAATCCCGAAGTGCTCATTCCCATTGGCCCGGGATGTCGGGTGTGCGAGCGAGAAGACTGCCCCCAGCGAGCGTTCCCGGCGGTGGGCAAGCCACTCGACGTCGACACGGATCGCAGGCGCTTCGTGCCCTACGGCGTGCGCTCCGAGACACCTTCATGACAATGTGTTCTTTCCGACTCAGCTGAGGAACCATGGATCTCACATCACACCTTTCTCCCAGCCAGCGCGACTACGTCGAGCGACGCCTGCGCAGCAATCTCATGGCGTGGCTCACGACGGTTCGTCCCAACGGCCAGCCCGAGACCGTACCGGTCTGGTTTTACGTCCGCGATGACGAGACCGTCTTGCTCTACAGCCGACCGGGTGCCGTGAAGTTGCGCAACATCGCGGTCAACCCTCGCGTCACGCTGGTGTTAGACGTCACCGACATCGGACGGGACGTCATTCGTATCGAGGGGATCGCCCAGGTCGCGAACAGCCACCCCGTCGCCACCGCAGTCCCGGGGTATCTCGCGAAGTACCTCGAACGCATGAGCGCGCTACTGGGCTCGCCCGAGCGATTCGCCGAGGACTTTTCGGTGGCCGTCGTGATCGTGCCCGCCAAGCTGCGCGCGGACGTGCCGGGCTAGACGATGATTCCCGGGCGCCCGTGGCATGATGCGGAGCGATTGAAGGAGATGGCGTGAGCGACAAGTTGGTGGTGGTGACCGGGGCGTCGGCCGGAATCGGACGGGCCTGTTGCGACCGGCTGGCGCGAAGCGGCTGGACCGTGGTGGGGGCGAGTCGCCGAGGATCCTCGGGCAGCGGTTGGCGAGGGCTGGTGATGGACGTCGATGACGATGCGTCGGTGAGCGAGGGGGTCGCCGGGATTCTCGGGGAGCACGGGCGTATCGACGCACTCGCGGCGTGTGCCGGTTGGGGAATCGCGGGGCCTGCGGAACAGACGCCCCTGGCTGAGGCCAAGGCTCAGTTCGAGACAAATTTCTGGGGCGCGGTGCGCGTGACCAACGCCGTTCTACCCATCTTTCGTCGTCAGGGAGGCGGACGCGTCGTGCTCATGAGTTCGATCGGCGGGGTGCTCGGCATTCCCTTTCAGTCGTTCTATAGCGCGAGCAAGTTTGCCCTGGAGGGGTACGGCGAGTCCCTCGCCTACGAGGTGGCTCCTTTCGGAATTCACGTGACGTTGATCGAGCCTGGCAACTTCAAGACTGACTTCACCGAGAGTCGGCGCAAAATCGAGGTCGCGGGAGACGATCCCTATGTGAGCGTCCGCACGAAGGCGATCGAGGTGATGGAACGTGATGAAATAAAAGGCGCGAACCCCGCCGCCGTCGCCAAGGTCGTCGAACGGGTCCTGGCGAGTGCGCGTCCGCCTCGGCGCGTCTCGGTGGGCAAGTTCGATGAGCGCATCGGCATTTTTGGCAAACGCCTACTTCCCTTTCGCGTTTTTGAACGCGCCGCCAAGGGGCCCCTCGGCGTGTAGTGATGACGGGCCGATACTTTTGACGCCCTGACCACGCTGGCGCTTTTGCTGCGCGCGTTTGAGGGGTACTAGAAGGCGACGTCGGCCGTCGACAACACGCCGCCCTTTCGACCGGGAGCCTCTTGCCACTCCCAGTACAGGTTGGTGTGGGCGATCACCTTGTCGGGTGTGGGCGCGCCGTACTCCGAGAGGTCCTCGGTGGTATGCGCGTCGCCGACCAGCGTGACGTCATAGCCGCGGGTGAAACCGCCGTGCATCGTCGATCGGATGCACGCGTCGGTCTGGGCACCCAAGACGACCAAGTGTCCCACACCCCGCTCGGCCAACAGCTCCTCTAATTCGGTCCCCTCAAAGGAGTCCCCGTAGAGCTTGTGCACCAGGGGCTCCTCGTCGGTTCGCACGAGTTCGGGCACGTACTGCCAGGCCTCGCTATCGCGCACTAGGTCTTCGCTCGAGTGCTGGACCCAGATCACGGGTACATCCTTCGCCCGGGCCTTCTCGACGAGGGTATTGATGTTTGCGACAACGTCGTCGCGGTTGTGCGAGCCGCGAACGACACCATTCTGGACGTCAATGACTAACAGGGCGGTGTTCGGGCGATCGTTCAAAGTGGTCATGGAATCCTCCGCAGTTCGAATTAACTGATTACACGGTAGAGGGGTGTTGTAACCATCCGATCAACGAGACCTAAGAGCCACAGAATTCTTCTGGATTGGTGTCCGACCTGAGTCAAATGCGGTCCGTGACGCGTCGATGTCGCCAAAGATTCGTCGAGACGCGACGCGCAGTTCACTGTCGCGACACCCTCGCGCACGACACTGGAGGCGTGACGACCGACGAGCTCGTGACCCAACCACTTCGCGCGAGAGAGGTTGAGATCTCAGACGGCGGTCGCACGCTTCGCATCCACACGAGCGACGGGGCACGCTACGAGATCCCGGCCGTGTGGTTGCGCGATCAGTGTTCCTGCTCACTGTGCCGTCACCCGAGCGCTCAGCGCCTCTACGAGGTCGTGGACTTGGACCTCGACACGCGACTGGACTCGGCGAGTGTCGACGGCGACGAGATTCGCGTTCGCTTCGCGCCCGATGAACACGCGGGTTGGATGCGTCTGTCTGAACTCGCGGCGCGTGCGAGCGCGCGACCGCGCGCGGTGACCACGTGGGACGCGGAGTCGTCCGATCTCGCGTGGCACGACTTTGACGCCATCACCGACGACCCCTCGGAACTGTTCAGCTTTCTCGCCGACTGCGATGAGTTCGGATTCTCGCTCCTACGCGGAGTGCCCACCGAAGAAAGGATGGTGACTCGCGTCGTCGACCTGTTCGGATTTGTGCGCGTGACCAACTACGGGGAGTTCTTCGACGTTCGCACCGTCGTCGATCCGACGAACCTGGCGAACACGTCGCTCGCCTTGGGCGGTCACACCGATAATCCGTACCGCACGCCGGTCCCCACGCTCCAGCTCCTGCACTGTCTAACCTCGTCGGTCGCGGGCGGGGTCAACACTCTGGTTGACGGGTATCGCGTCGCCGACGAACTACGACAGCTCGATTGCACGAGTTTCGACCTTCTTTCGAGCACGCCGCTGCGATTCCGCTACGCCGACGAGGGGGCCGAACTCGAGACATGGGCGCCGGTGATCGAGTGCGACGCGCGCGGCAGCGTGTCGGTCGTGCGTTTCAACGCGCGCAGCGCCTTGCCGTCGCCGACGCCGGCCGGTGAGGTGAGCGCCTGGTATCGCGCGTACGCGGCGTTCGCCCACCTCATCCGCGAGCCTCGCTTCGTGGTCGAAGTCTCATTGCAGCCCGGTGACCTGATGCTCTTCGACAACCGGCGCGTCTTGCACGGTCGCTCGGGCTACGACCCGCGCGTCGGCGCGCGTCACCTCCAGGGTTGCTACGCCGACGTGGACTCGTTGCGCTCGAGCATCGCGGTGCTCGAGCGCGCGCTGTCGCAGTCGCTTACGCCGCCGCGCTGACCACGTGGTGCGAGGTGAGCGCGGCGTTCAAGACGTCGCTCACCTGAGCGGCGAGGTGGAAGGTCATCTCGGAGCGAACCTCTTCGGGTACGTCCTCGAGGTCCGGACCATTGCGCTCGGGCAGGACCACTTCGCGTAAACCCGCGCGGTGCGCGGCGAGGACCTTCTGCTTCACTCCGCCGATGGGCAACACGCGGCCTTGCAGCGTGACCTCACCGGTCATTCCCACGATCGGCCGCACCGCGTCGCCGCGCAGCAGGCTCACCAGGGCCGTGGTCATGGTGACGCCCGCTGAGGGGCCGTCCTTGGGGACCGCGCCGGCCGGGACGTGGAGGTGGAAGCGCTTGGCGGTGAATGACGACGGGTCGATGCCGAGTTCGCCGGCGTGCGAGCGCACGTAGGACATGGCGATCTCCGCCGACTCCTTCATCACGTCGCCCAATTGGCCCGTAAGGGTAAGTCCCTCGGGGCCTTCGGAGACGCTCGCTTCGACGAAGAGGACATCGCCGCCCGCTCCCGTTACCGCGAGGCCCGTCGCGACCCCGGGCACGCTGGTGCGATCGGCGGGTTCAAAGTAGAACCGCGCTCGACCCAGCCATTCGGCCACGTCGCCCTCGTTCACGGTGACCGGCGCTTCGAGTTCCCCCGACGCCAACTTCGTCGCCACCTTGCGCAGCAGTCGACCGATCTCGCGCTCGAGGGAGCGCACGCCCGCTTCGCGGGTGTAGTCGGCTGCGATCACGCGTAGTGCGCCGTCGCTGATGTCGACCTCGTCCTCGCGCAGTGCGGCCCGCTCAAGCTGACGGCCCACGAGGTGGTGTCGGGCAATCGAGACCTTCTCGTTCTCGGTGTACCCATCGAGGCGGATGATCTCCATGCGATCGAGCAGCGGTCCGGGAATGGTGTCGATGACGTTCGCCGTCGCGATGAACATGACACGCGACAGGTCGAGGTCCACTTCCAGGTAGTGGTCGCGAAAGGTGTGATTCTGGGCGGGGTCGAGGACCTCGAGCAGCGCCGATGAGGGATCACCGCGAAAGTCCGAGCCGACCTTGTCGACCTCGTCGAGCACGATGACCGGGTTCATGGTTCCGGCCTCGCGAAGCGCTCGCACGAAACGTCCCGGCTGAGCCCCGACGTAGGTACGGCGGTGTCCGCGGATCTCGGCCTCGTCGCGCACGCCGCCCAAGGCGACGCGCACGAACTTGCGTCCCAGCGCGTTGGCGACCGACTGGCCGAGCGAGGTCTTGCCCACGCCGGGGGGACCAACGAGGGCGAGAATCGCGCCCGAGCCACGTCCGTCGACCGGGACGAGGCCGCGTTCGGCCTGGAGCTTCTTCACGGAGAGGAACTCGAGGATTCGTTCCTTGACGTCCTCGAGGCCGTCGTGATCGCTATTGAGAATCGTGGCGGCTTCGTTCACGTCGAGATTGTCTTTCGACTCCACGCCCCACGGAAGCTCCAAGACCGTGTCGAGCCACGTGCGGATCCAGCCCGTCTCAGGGCTTTGGTCGCTCGTGCGTTCGAGCTTGTCGATCTCGCGCACCACGGCGGTGCGCACGTTCTCGGGCAGGTCGCGCCCTTCGATCTTGGTGCGATAGTCGTCGGGATCGGACTCGTCGCCGTCACTCATCTGACCGAGTTCCTTCTTGATGGCTTCGAGTTGGCGGCGCAGCAAGAACTCGCGCTGAGTCTTTTCCATGCCCTCTTCGACGTCGCTCTTGATGCGCTCGCGCAGTGTGAGGTCGGCAAGCGTGTCGCGCGCCCAACCGAGCACCAGACGTAGACGCTCTTCGACGTTCGTGGTCTCGAGGACCTGCACCTTTTGCGAGAGCGAGAGGTCGGGCGAGTAGCCCGAGACGTCGGCCAGTTGGCCAGGCTCGGTGATCTCGCGCAACTGCGCGGCGACCTGGCGGGCACCCCGGCTGAGCAGAATATTCTCGAGCACCGCGCGGTACTCGCGGGCGAGTTCAGTGACGGCTGGCGTCACTTCTGCGTCGATTACGGGCTCGGCCTCCACCCACAGGGCGGCGCCGGTTCCGGGCACGCCCGTGCCGATCGTGGCGCGCTGCACGCCCGTCACGGCGACAGCAGGCAAACCACCTGGCAGGGCGCCCTCATCGGTGACCTCGGCGATCACGCCGACGCTGGCGTAGCGGCCTTCGATGTGGGGAACGAGCAGAAGTCGCCCGCCCGCGGATCGCGCAGCCTCCACGGCCGCGCGGGACTCATCAGACTCCAGAGCCATCGTAAAAACCATGCCGGGAAGTACAACTCCGGACTTAAGGGGCAATAGCGGCAACGTCAAAGTTGCGTCCGTCACGTTTCATCCTTCCTTCGAGGCGGCACACGCCACCAAACAAACCCACCGAGCTCGCGGTGAAAGTGCTGGTTCCGGGCCGATGAACTCGTTTTCGGGACATTCATTATAAATGTTGCGCGATTCGTTCAATCAAAATGCCTGATCAGACTGCATTACATCAACGTCGGCTGCGAAGCGCCGCCGACACTGAACCTTGACTTGACAGGCGATCGATGAGGACTTAGTATCTTAACTTGATTAAGTAAGTGGCCGGTTACTTGCTTGTCTCGGTGAGGGGGGAAAATGCCTGGTGACGAGTTCGATACGTCGATGAGCGCGAAGCGATTTTCTTCCTTTGATCAACCCTCCGCACCGAACGAAGGACGGGAGTCCGCGGCGCGCCCCAACTCGCCGCGCGACTCCCGATCCTCGGTTCGTGACCGAAACGTCGCCCTTCTAATTGAGTTGGTGCGCCGTTTCGGCCCGATCTCACGGGCCGAACTGTCCCGTCAGAGTCAACTCAGCGCTCCCACCGTCTCGGCCATCGTCGAGCAGCTGATCCTCCAGGGAATTCTGGTGGAGAGTGCGCTCGCTCCCTCGAGTGGTGGTCGCCCGCCGGTTCTCTTGCAGTTGGACCCGAAGGCCGGCTACGTCGTCGGCATCAAGTTGCGCGGTGACGGTTTGACCACCGTCGTGTGCAACCTGGATACCGACATCGTCGCCAGTCGCAACTCGTACGTCCCCCTCGTGGGCGACCCGCAGGCGGCGATCGACGCCATCGAAGCAGAGACTCGCCAGGTGCTGGCGGACGCCGCCATTCCCGCGTCCAAGGTGCTCGGAGTGGGAATCGGACTCTCGGGACTGATCGACTCGACGACCGGAACGTGTCAGTTCTCTCACCTCTTGCACTGGCGCGATGTCGAATTGGCCGAGCCGTTGCGCCAACGCCTTCACCTTCCCGTGTGGGTCGACAACGACGTCAACACTCTGGCCGTCGCCGAGAAGTGGTCCGGTGAAGCGCAGGCCGTTCGCGACTTTGTGACCCTCAGCGTGGGGCGCGGCGTCGGTCTCGGCATCGTGATCGATCGGTCCCTCTATCGCGGAGCTCGCGGAGGGTCCGGAGAGTTCGGCCACATGATCGTGGATCCGGCCGGTCCTCGCTGTGAGTGCGGGCGATTTGGGTGTCTCGAGTCCTTCGTGGGAGAGGCGGCCCTTCGCCGTCGCCTGAGTGAACACAAGGGGCACGACGTCTCGCGCGAGGAGATGCTCCTGCTCATCGAGATGGGCGACGCGACGGCTCTCGAAGTCGTCGAAGGGGCAGGACGACGCATCGGACTCGCCATCGCCAACGTGATCACGCTGCTCAATCCCGAGATGCTCGTGATCTGCGGTGAAGGAACGGCCTTTGGTCCCACGTTCATCGATCCGATCGTGAGCGCCGTTCGTGAGCAGACCTTCGCCGACGTGGGTCGTCACGTGGACATCAGGATTCAGGAGTGGGGCGACGAAGCCTGGGCCGTCGGTGCGGCGACTCAAGTTCTGCGCGAGTCCTTCAGTCTCCCCGGGGCGGACGAGAGCAGTGAAGCGATCTGGCATCGAGTGTCGGTATGAGCGAATCGGTCGCGGTGTCGGACGTCAATGACAGATTTCTGCCGCTCATTCGTACGAGCGTGGAGGCGATCCTGCGCAACCAACTCGACGACGGGGCGATCATCGCGTCGCGCGACTTCGCGCAGTACCACTACTGCTGGCTTCGCGACGGTTCCTTCAACGCCCACGCGCTGGATGCGGCGGGTGAAGTCGAAGCGGCTGGCCGCTATCACGCCTGGGTGAACCGCACCGTGCACGCCATCGCGGGGCCGATCGACGACGCAACGCAGCGAGCCCGTCGTGGCGAGCCGATCGACGTCGCTCTCGATGCCGCCCGCGCGCTTCTCGCTCGACGACGTGCATGCTCACGACGACTGGCCCAACTTTCAGATCGACGGATACGGCACGTGGCTGTGGGCGTTCGGTCGTCATCTCGCGAACCGCGGCGAGACCAAGGTTCCTCACGACTATCTCGACAGCGTGCAGCGCGTCGCTGACTACGTGTCGGCCCTCGCGCTGTCGCCCTGTTACGACGTCTGGGAAGAGCGCGGCACGCAGATCCACACGTCGACACTGGCCTGCGTGTTCGGTGGTCTCAACGAGGCGGCTCGCCTACTCGGTGCGGAACGACCTCGCCGAACGTGCGGAGGAGGTCCGTCACTACGTGCTCACGCACGCCATTCACCAGGGCCGGTTCGTCAAGTCGAGCGGAGAGTCCGATGTGGACGCGAGCACCCTGTGGCTCGCCGTTCCGTTCGGCCTGGTGTCGGCCGACGACCCGCGCATGGTCGCAACCGCTGACGAGATCAAGCGGGTCCTCTCCCTCGAAGGTGGCATTCGCCGTTACCCCGCAGACGTGTACTTCGGCAGCGGCGCGTGGCCCATCTTGACGGCGTCTCTCGGCCTGCATCGCGCGGCGGTCGGTAACGCGCAAGGTGCGGCGAGTCTCGCCGAGTGGATCATCGATCGATTCGACGGGGCCCGACTGGGTGAGCAGTTCTTTGGGCAACTGCATGACCCGGTTCACTTCGCGGAGTGGGTGGACCTGTGGGGCGAACCAGCCCAGGACCTCACGTGGTCGCACGCAATGTTCGTGTGGTTGGCCTTGGCGCTGACCGCTGAAGGGGCCGTGAGTGGCGCGACAGAGACGGTCGATATCGCCACGCGGGAGATAAGGGGCGAGGGGTCGCCGCTCACAGCGGAGAACGACCCCGGACGTTTTGGGGGGTCCGTGTGACACGCCCAGGGGGAGTGGCGAGAGCCACGGGATGAAGGAGGAGGAGCGAGTTCCCACACGGCAACGCGTGGATCAATCGGAATCGCGTCGGGATGGACCCGGCGATCGACCTAGCAGGAGCAGGAAAGTAATGAGTTTGAATAGATTACGAAGGAGTCGCTCCGCCCGGAGCGCTGTGGTGGTGTTTGCCTCCGTGGCGCTCTTGGCGACCGGGGTGACGGCGGCCGTGTCGAACGCTGGCGCGGCTACAAAGAAGACAGTGACGATTACCTTTTGGAATGCGTACAACGACGTGACAGAGACGCCGGTGATGAATGGCATCGTCATTCCGGCGTTCGAGTCGCAGAATCCGGGCATCAAGGTGAAGGACGACACGTTGCCGTATGCGGCGCTATTGCAAAAGTGGATTGCGTCGTCGGCTGCCGGAGATCCGCCGGACTTGATGCGTTCGGACATCGCGTGGGTGCCGCAACTCGCTTCAGAAGGCACGCTGCTCGAAACGTCCAAGCAGCCGTGGTTCGCGGCGATGAAGAAGAATCTCGATCCCGGTCCCTTGTCGACGAATCTCTACAAGGGTGGTTACTACGGGGTGCCCGACGACACCAATACGCAGGTCATGTTCTACAACACGGCAGACTTTGCGGCGGCGGGCCTCAGCATTCCGACAACCTGGAGCCAGATGATCGCTGACGCGAAGACCTTAACGATCCCGTCCAAGGGTCAGCACGGTCTGGGAGTTGACAGTACCGACATCTGGAACGTGGGCCCCTTTGTGTGGACCGATGGTGGAAACTTCACGAATCCCAAGTGGACGACGGCAACTGGCTACATGGACTCTTCGGCGACGGAGGCGGCTGTTCAACAGCTCGTTACTCTGGACACCACGGGGGTTATTGGTAGCGACATGGCCGGTGGTTCTGGTGCAATCAGTGGAGAGACCGGCTTTCCGACCGGCCAATACGCCATGTACATGGACGGACCGTGGGCAACGACGACGTACAAGGACGCGAAGCTTCACCGGCTACACCACGGGACTCATTCCCGCGGGACCTGGCGGAACTGTCTCTGTCGTTGGCGGTGAGGACCTCGTCATCGCCAAGCACGCTCCGCAGATGGCCGCGACGATCAAGTTTGTCAAGTTCCTCGAATCGCCATTTGCGCAACTGTCAATGGCCGACGCGGGGACATGACGCCGTACAAGAACCTTGCGACCGATGAGACGACCGAAAACCCGGCGCTCAAGATATTCGCGCAAGCGCTTTTGACGGCCCGAGCACGTCCGGTGAACCAAGGCTATGGCACCCTCGACACCGACTTCTCCAACCAGCTCGCAGAGATGCTCGCCGGAAAGGTCACCGTTGACGCCGGGCTTCAGACTGCGACTCAAGATGCGAACGCCGCTCTAAAAACGGCGGGATGACAGTAGTAAGTAGCTCCGAACGGCACCCGGCGGAATCTTCGCCGGGTGCCGTTTCGCGGCGCCGCAAGCGTCTTCGAGGCACGCGTCGATTCGTGACGCCGTACGTACTCCTCGCTCCGGCGATTCTCATCTACCTGATCTTCACGATTTATCCGATCTTTCGCCAGTTCGACATCAGCTTCTACGACTGGCACATCTTTCCCGGCGCCAACAATCCGTTTCTGGGTTGGTCGAACTACACCGCCATTTTTCATGATCCCGTCATTCGTACCGCCGCGTTCAACTCCTTTCTCTTTATCGTCATTACGGTTCCCATCCAGATGGCGATCGGTCTCTTCGCCGCCGCCACTCTCACGGACCGTCTTCCGGCCTCCATGTTTTGGCGTGCGGCCGTGTACATTCCCGTCGTCACGTCCTGGGTCGTCGTGAGTTGGGTCTTTTCGTACTTGTTCGCCTCGCAAGGTGGCGCGGCGAACGCCATCGTGGGGCTCTTTGTCGGTCACACCGTCAGCATCGATTGGACGGCTCAAACCTGGACCGCCAACGGGGTTATTTGGTTGCTGAGTATCTGGAAAGGCGTGGGGTGGTCGTTCATCATCTTTCTCGCGGCGCTCGATGGCATTCCTCGGCAACTTCTCGAGTCAGCTCGAATTGACGGGGCCAGTGAATTTAGGGTCTGGCGCCACGTCGTGCTCCCCTCGATGCGCGGTGCGGTGACGTTTGTGACCGTGCTGCTCGTTATTGGCGCCGCGCAGGTGTTCACACAGATCTTTGAAATCACCAAGGGCGGACCGTACAACTCAACGCAGTCGTTGATGACGTACATGTACGAACAGGCATTCAGCAACTTCGCCTTTGGTTACGCGGCCGCGCTCGCCTCGTTGCTTGCGGTGGTGCTCTTCGGCTTTAGCGCCCTGGAGATTCGTATTCTTCGTCGGCAAGATCTCTAGGAGCCCAGAGTGACACTGACGATGGACAAGACCGCCCCGAGCAAGCCGGTCGAGGACTCTGGTCCAGGACTTCTCGGCGTCCATAAGCGCAACGTTCCGCGACTCATCATTGCCGGCGTGCTCGCCCTCACATCGCTCGGCCCTCTGCTGTACATGGTCTCGTTGTCGTTTCAACCCAACGGCGGACTGCTGGGAGCGACGGTACTGATTCCCACCCATCCGACAGTGCAGAATTACGTGCAGGCCTGGACGGAGAACAGCTTTAGCCGCTACTTCCTCAACAGTCTCGTCGTGGCCATCGCGACGGTGGTCGATCACGGTGGTGTTCGCTTCGCTGGCGGCTTTTGCGTTTGCTCGCTACACGTTCCCCCTGAAGCAGACAATCTTCTATATTTTTCTGGCGAGCCTCGCGGTGCCCAATCTTTTGCTGCTCATTCCCCAGTTCCTGCTGATGGATCGCCTTCATCTCTTGAACTCTCTGACCGGCCTTGTCCTCTTGTACGTCTCGTCGAATCTGCCGTTCACGATTTTCCTATTGCGGGGTTTTTTCGAGGCCATTCCTCGTGAGTACGAAGAGTCGATCCGGATGGACGGAGCGGGAACGCTTCGAGTGCTGTGGAATCTCATCGCGCCTCTTTCGCTCCCCGCACTCGCGGTGGTGTCGATGTTCATCTTCAGCGCGGCGTGGGATGAGTTTCCGATCGCGGTGACGATGATCAGCTCATCGAACAACTACACGCTGCCCGTCGGTTTGGCTGACTTCATCGGCGTGCACACCGTTGCGTGGGGGCCGTTCTTTGCGGCCTCGGTGATCGCGACGGTCCCGGTCGTCGTCGTGTTTCTCATTTCCTTGAAATGGTTCCGTTCCGGCGTGTCCCTTGGAGCGATTCGATAACGCAATGGGGACATATCAACACGAACTATTGCGGCAAGACTGGCTGGCGCGACCGCGTCGATGGCGTCGATAGATCTCAAGTGGGAAGGATGCTGACGTGCCAACGAACGTCGAAGTAGAGGACGCTTTCAAGGACCTGCGCTCCTTTTATCGAGTGGGCGAAGTGATCGAGATCGCGGCACTGCCACAGCGAACTGCGCGCGTGATGGCCCGACAGGTCGTCGGGCAGTGCGGTCGAGGCGACATTGGGCGAAGTAGCGAGATTCGACTCCCTCGGCTCTGGAACGTACTGCGTGGAAGCGCTTGATGCGGACGGCGAACTCGTCGCGGAGGAGTTCACCACGGTCGGCCACGATCAAGGCGAGCGTCCCGTTCACGGGTTCGCCACGTCCTTCGGTCCCGATGACGTCGCCGACGTACTCGCGTGGCATCGCGCGCTGCGTTCGACCGTCGTGCAGATATACGACTGGATGTCGAGCTACACCGAGCCACTGGGACCCACGAGCGGTTGGAAGGATCCGTCGAACCGCCCGGTTTCATTTGACGCGCTGCGCGCCCTGGCGTCGGGACTCCACGATCTGGGAGCAGTGGCGCACGCCTATGCGCCCATTTACGCGGTGGGCAACGAATTTCGCCGCCGAGCATCCCGACATGCTCCTCTACGAGGACGACGGCCAGGCAATTCGGTTTCTCGACCAAATCGTTCTCGCCAATCCCGGTAACCAAGAGTGGCAACAACACTTTGCCGAGTCATACGGGTCCGCGATGGACGCCATCGGTTTCGACGGACTTCACGTCGATACGTATGGGTATCCGCGCGTGTCGAACGACGCCAACGGCCAACCCGTCGATATTCGTGCCGCTTACGAGTCCTTTCTGGTACACCTTCGAGCCCAGCGTCCCTCTGACTTGATCAGCTTCAATCAAGTGAACGGTGTGCCGTCGGCCGCTCGTCTGCCCGACGGGCCGACGTTTCGCTACTGCGAGGTGTGGCCGCCGAACGACAGCTGGCGGCACTTCGAGGGTCTTCTGGACCGAAGTTCGGGCCGAGCGGGTCTGGTGGGCGACGGTCGAGACGCGCGTCCCGCTGCTCCGCGGTTCGATCGCCTGCTACCCACCTGTGTGGGGCATCGATACTCCCGACGGTCCGATCAGTGGCGACGAACGAGAGAGCGCCCTGCGCACCGTTGTCTGTACCGAAGCGATCGTGACCTGCCTCGGCGGTAGTTCGCTCATCTACGGAGATGTGCGCGCGGCCCTGTGCGATCCGTACTACCCAAAGCACGTGAGTCTGCACGACGCTGAGGCGGAGAAGGTCATCGCCTGGCGACGGTTCTCGCTTCGTTGTCGAGACCTGTTCAGCGAAGGCGAAGACACCAGCTGGTACGAAATCGGTGATGAGAACGGCTCTGTATCGATTTTGGCGGACGCTCCCGTGCGGCCGGAGCCCGAGGGGGGAAGTCTTTTCGCTCGCGTCAATCACGGCGAAGGGATCGTCAGCATTGGCGTCGTTGACCTGACCGGAAGCCAGAATGCGAAGTGGTCAGAGCCAACGGCGGCGGGGAAGATTTCTAGAGTGAGGGCTCGCGTCCTGCTGGATCACCCCGACACGTGGCGCGTCGATGCAGCGGTGCTGGGCAGCAGAGACGATCGATTCTTTCGAATTGAACCAACTGTCGTCGCGCATCGTCAGGGGCGCGCCCTTGAGATGGATCTGCCACTGGTTGACGGCTGGTCGGTGCTGCGACTCACGAAGGAACCCCATGTTTGAAGATACGTTTCGTTACGTTGCGTCAGTCAACATCTGGTCGCGGCTCAAAATGACCAACGAACTCAAGCGATCGTGAGTGAGATCGCCATGCAACAAGAATCGCCGGTCGATCAAGGTCGAGAACACAGTCGGGAGAGAAGGTAATGGCCTCAATAAACCTGGAGGGCGTGAGCAAGGTCTATCCGAACGGGTACGAAGCGATCAGAGGTCTGGACCTCGACTATCGATGACGGCGAGCTCATGGTGGTCGTTGGTCCGTCCGGATGTGGCAAGACGACGGTTCTCAGAATGGTTGCCGGATTGGAATCGGTGACATCAGGAACCGTGCGCATCGGCGGGGAGATGATGAATGACGTCACCCCCAGGGATCGTGACATCGCGATGATTTTTCAGAGCTACGCCCTCTATCCCAACATGAACGTGGCGCAGAACATCGGCTTTGCGCTGCGAATGAAAAAGTTGTCGAAGGTGGAGATCGACCAAAAGGTCAAGGCTGCGGCGAAGGTCCTCGGGATCACCGATTGGTTGGGCCAAAAGCCCAGCCAACTCTCAGGTGGTCAGCGTCAACGAGTCGCGATGGGTCGCGCCATCGTGAGGGAGCCCAAGGCGTTCCTGATGGACGAACCTCTATCGAATCTCGACGCGAAACTTCGCGTACAGATGCGCGCCGAAGTGGCGAGAGTGCAGAGGCGTATTGGCGTAGCCACGCTCTATGTGACCCACGACCAGACGGAAGCGATGACGTTGGGTCACCGCGTTGCGGTGCTGCGATCTGGTGTGCTTGCAACAGTGCGATGCCCCGCAAGTGCTTATACGACCGACCCGCAAACATTATTCGTCGCTGGATTTATCGGTTCGCCCGCGATGAATCTCTTCGAAGGCCAGCTCTTGCATGACGCGTTGACAGCGAAGTTAGGCCCCCAGGAGTTCGCCCTGTCCGAGGATGTGCTGCGCATGAAGCCGGGTCTCAAGACGTTTCGTGGGACGACCGCTGGTCATCGGCATCCGACCCGAGGATCTCTCCATTGGGACGAGCGACACACATAGAGGCGTCCATCTCGGGCAAAGTCGAATTGGTGGAGGCGCTTGGCTCCGAGTTGCTGATTCACTTTCAGACCGACGCTCTCATGGTGCGCGCCGAAGGCGGACCAGCCGTCAGCACCGTCGAGACGGATAGCTCCGCGGGCGACGACGAAGAAGTCTCGTTCGTAGCGCGTATTGAGCCTCGCCACAAAGTCCTGGTCGGCGATACCGTACGGTTCGAATTTTCAACAGAGCGATTGGAGTTCTTCGACATCGAGACGGGGCTTGCTATCAGCGACTGACTCGATCGGTCGATTCCGATCGAGCAGGAAAGTCTGCCCCCGTGCCGCTCCTCGTGCGGACGCACGAATCTGAGGTGGCGTGTCAGCGGCTGCGCTTTTTGAACTCGAAGCAGCTGTGATATGAATACCGGCGATGCACTCGCCAAGTGGTTCTGGGCGGGGCAGACATGAGATGCCTATGTGGGCGATAGAAGAGAAGATGCTCGAAAGTGAGAGGAATGGGCGACGTCCCTGAGATAATGGCCGAATTCGATTCCGGCGAATTGTTGGGCGAAATAATCTCGGCGAGTCCCGACGTCGTGATCGTGATCGATGCAGGCTATCGAGTGGTTCTCGCTAGTCCCGCTGTAACCACGACTGTTTGGATATTCGTCCCGACGAACTCGTCGGACAGTCGATTGAAGTACTCATTCCCGACAGCCGACGAGACCGACACGGCGATCATCTTGCAGCACTACTTTGACGAGCCTCACCCCCGCGAGATGGGTGTTGGGCTTGATCTCGCGGGACGCCGACGCGACGGCGTCGAATTTCCCATTGACGTGAGCCTCACGCCGGTACGGCGTGAGGGCGATCTGTACGTGGCCGCCTTCGTGCGCGACGCGACCGAGCGTCGGCGCGCCCTGGATCGACTTCAGGCGGTCAACGAGATCACCCAGCGCCTGCTCGCGGGCGCAAAGATGCGAGAGATTCTTCCCTCGTTGGCTAGCAGCGCGCGGGTCCTCTGCAACTCCGACGCCGCGTGGATCGTCATGCCCGGGCTCAGGACAATTTGAGATCGTGTCCGTCGACGGGAAGGGCACGGAACTCCTGCTCGGGGTGACGCTTTCTCGGCGCAGACGAGCAGGTCGGCCGAGGTGATGCGGTCGGGAACTCCGGACGTGATTGACGACCTCTCGACGGCCGACAATGTGCCGCGCGGCGTCGATGGATCTTGATTTGGGACCGGGACTCTACGTGCCGTTCATCGCCGATGAACGGCGATCTGGGAACTCTGGGGCTCGGGACGCGTCCGCGGCCGCACGCCCTACCAACCAATCGACGTTGCCTTCGCCAAGGTATTTGCGGGCGCGGCCGCGACGGCCATCGAGATGGGTACGGTTCGCTCAGAGATCGATCGTCTCAGCATCGTCGCCGAGGACGAGCGCATTGCGCGAGATCTTCACGACTCGGTGATTCAAGAGCTCTTCGCGTTGGGCATGACGTTGCAGGCCGTGGGGTCGTCGGCCACCGGAGTCGTGGGTGAGCGAATCTCGGTGGATCGGTGGAGAGTCTGGATGACGTCATCCGACAGATTCGCAACACGATCTTTCGACTGCCCGGTCGTAACGCGGTCGAAACCGGTTTGCGCGAAGAGATGCTCCGACTCGCCGATCGGTACCACACGAGGTCGGCGTCCTGCCGCGGGTCGCGTTTCTCGGTCCGGTTGACTTTGGGGTTCCTGAGATGGTGAGCGATCATCTGCTCACCGTCTTCGGCGAAGGTCTCTCCAATGTCGCGCGACACGCTCACGCCTCAAAGGTGGAAGCCGTCGTCACCGTCGATGAGGGGTGGCTCACCTTCACGCTGCTCGACGACGGAGTCGGCGTCGTCGGACGATCCGAGCGCCGGAAACGGGATTCGCAACATGGTTACTCGAGCCGAGAACCTGGGCGGTAGTTGCACGGTGGCAGCGCGCGTACCGAGTGGCACGCTGCGTCGAGTGGCGAGTTCCTCTGACGGAGTGACTGACTCACCGAAATGAGAAACACCCGCGATCGATCGATCGCGGGTGTCTCAGATTGCTGTTGTCGTTAGTGAACTGAGACGGGCTCCGGCTTCGTTACGGGAGCGACGTCGTCAGTTGACGTGGATGTGACCGTTGCAGTTCGACCGCCGGGACATCATCGGCCGTTGAACGGTCGCCGACGCCTTTGCGGCACGGCGCTGGCGGTATCCGGAGATCACGCCGTCGAGGCCAATCCAGCTCGAGGTCCTCCATGTGGCCAGGATCACGATGGCGAACAGTGCGTAGAACGCGCACACACTCGCGGTGCCCGACATCACGTAGGTGAACAAGAGCACCAAACTGCCCAGGGCGGCTACGCGTGTAAAGAGTCCGAGCGCCAAGGCGACACCGATCGCGAACTCTGCTGACCGCGACGAGAATGGCAATCCATCCCGAGTTCGGCACCACGAAACTGTGCAGGAACGAGCCCCACCAGCTGTAGGCGGGCACTCCGTGACTCGCAAATCCGGCCACGCCGGCCCCATTGTTGTGAAGGAACGCGGGGTTCTCCGCTCCCCATAGTTTCGCCGTACCGGCCTGAATCCACATCACACCGAGCCAGATCCTCATAGCGGTCCAACCAAGTGCTAAGACCTTGGAGCGCTGCACCGAGGTCAGGATCTTCGGTGTCTTTACTGCGGATGGTTCTCCGAGGAGTTCACGAATGTATTCCATGACACTCACTCCTTTCTGGCCCCGTGTGGACCTCGTATTCATCTTGCAGCGCGCGGTCCTTACGTCGATAGGGACATATGTCAGTGATTCACACTTGTTTTCTCAGTTCTCGGGTTGACCGGCGAACGATGAAGGTCAACGTCACCGCAAGAGGAAACACTGCTGACGAAGGGCAAACGCTGGCGCAACTCATTCGGTACGTGGTTGAACGGGTGCGCCTGCTATTCGGGGCCGGCGAAGGTCTTTCGCTTTCGCTCTTCGACGCGCACCGCGAATACCGCCGCCTCGGTGCGGTGCTTTAGGCCCATCTTCAACAGGAGGTTGGAGACGTAGTTGCGCACTGTCTTCTCGGCGAGAAACATGGTCTCGCCGATCTCTCGATTCGTCATACCTTCGGCAATCAGTTCGAGGATACGGCGCTCTTGAGGCGAAAGCGGGCGCACTCGTTCGTCCTCGACGTCTCGGCCGAGTCGCGCTCGGGCCTTGGCCACCATCAACGGGTCGAGGAGTGATTCACCCCGGGCCGCACGACGCACCGAAGCGACGAGATCGTTGCCCCGAATCTGCTTGAGAACGTAACCCGCTGCTCCGGCCACCACTGCGGCGAGAAACGCCTCGTCGTCCGCGTAGGAGGTCAGCATGAGACACGCGATCTCGGGCGAGGAGGAGCGAATCTCTCGACAGACCTCGATTCCGTCGCCGTCGGGCAGGCGGACGTCCAGGAGAGCCACGTTGGGACGGGCGGCGGCAATTTCGGCGAGCGCTGCGGTCTGGGTGCCCGCCTCACCGACGACCTCTATGTCGTCTTCGCTCTCGAGCAGCTCACGTACGCCGCGGCGCACCACCTCGTGGTCATCGACCAGAAATACGCTGAGCATCGCGGATCCTTCCCAACGCGATCAGTGCTGCTTTCCCCGCCGTGCCACAGGAGGGATGGGCCATCATGGCGGCCAATAGCTCTTCTTCACGATAGCCGCGGGTCGGTCGTGTCATTGTTTCGCAGGACTCCTTAGGGGATCCCACGACAACCTTGGCTACCCGAGTTGGGTTCACCGATTGTTCGACGGCCATCTTCCCTCCCACGGTGAGATTCATTCAGTGCCCGTCCCGCATGAGACGGGCACTGAACTTAACGGAGCCCTTGCCTAAAGTCTCACCGTCTGTACTCGAGGTTATGGTCGTCACAACCAGTGACGATAGGGACATAAGTCACGTTCTCTTCACGGACAGAACCGCGAAAGGATTGCCCTCACGAAAGCTTGTCTGGGCCGGGAGAAATCGGTATCACGGAGAAGTTGTCGTGCTCTACGAGTTGCCCCGATTTGAGTTGCCGCGTCGATGGACGGAGTCATTCCTCGTCCTTATCGTCGACGGCTCGTAAAGCGTCGATAGCTTGAGCGCGCGAGCGCAGGGTGTGCGCAACGAGGTCTGCGCCCGTCTCTCCGTGGGTCACCTCGTGGTATTTCTCGCCGTCACCCAGAACGGACTCCAGCGTGCTGCGAACTGAACTTCGCAGGGCCGAGAGGTTGTAACCACCCTCCAGAAACATGGCTAGTCGCCCCGGACTGGGCGCAATGTCCGCGACCGTGCGGGCCAGGGCGCCAAAGTCTCCCTCGGTGAGCAGCAGATTCGCCATCGGGTCATCGCGGTGCGAATCAAACCCAGCCGAGACGAGTACCCAGGTCGGCGCGAACTCAGTAATCACCGGTAGGGCGACGTCATCGAACATCCGACGCAGGACGTCGCCAGTGGCCCCGGGCGGCAGTGGCAGATTTACCGTGCGATCGATGGCCCCGCGACCGCCCACTTCAACCGCCCTGCCGCCGCCGGGAAACAGCGGCGATTGGTGGGTCGAGACGTAGAGAACCCGATCGTCGCCCCAGAAGATCTGTTGGGTCCCGTTGCCGTGATGGACGTCCCAATCGACGATCAGGACGCGCTCGCCTTGGCTGCGAAGGGCGCCCGCCGCGACCGCGATGTTGTTGAACAGACAAAAGCCCATCGCCCGACCACGTTCGGCGTGGTGCCCGGGGGGGCGAGTCACGACGAATCCCACACCGTCGCCTCGCCGCTGGAGTTCTTCGATGACCGCCAGCCCGGCTCCGGCCGCCTGGTTGGCGATCGCCCATGAGTCGTAGGTCGCGTAGGTATCCGGGTCGAGGTCGCCGCCACCCTCGTAGCAGAAGACCGCGAGATGTTCGACGTACTCCTCCGCGTGGACGCGAGTCAACTCGGCGTGCGAGGGCCTGCGCGCGACCACACTGACTAGGTCGCTGCCGAGGTGGAGGTCTTCGATGCCCGCGCGCGTGGCCGTCGAGCGCTCCGGGCGCTCCGGGTGACCGGCGTCCTCGTGGCCGGTGTCGTCGTACGCTTCGTTGACGACCAGGGTCACGCGCTAGACCGGGCTACCGTGAGTTGAGTCGGGGACCTCGTCAAGGGAATCAAGCGAAAATCGTACGCTGACCTCGCCCGAGGATACCGTCGTCGACACTCGAAAGCCCGAGTGAAGGAAGACCGCCATCATGCCCCGATTGGTCGCCATCGTCTCGGCGCGAAACTGCGTCACGCCGCGAGCCCGCGCGGCCCGGGCGAGGTTGACGAGCAGGCGGGACCCGAGGCCGAGATGCTGATAGTCGTCTCGCACCACGAAGGCAACCTCGGCGTCCTGGGTTCCGGGGTAGCGATCGTATCGGGCGACGGCCACGAGTTCGCCCTCGTCCTCAACGACTAGGGCGAGACGATCGACGTAATCCACGTGGGTAAGACGGCGAAGCTCTTCGCCCGATAAGTCGGGGCGAAACGAGAAGTAACGGCTATAGACGGACTCTTGGGAAAGGTGATGATGGAAGGCCTCAAGGCCGGCGATGTCGTGGCAGCGGATCGGTCGGAGTCGCAGCGTTCGACCCGTTGGGAGCGCGATATCGCACGCCAACTCATCGGGATAACTCACGTCGAGTGAAGGGCCGGGCGCAACAGGTTCAACCACGTCGCCCTGTAGCGTGGCGTCACTCACTGCTCCGACCCGCCAGTTCGACCCACGGATGTCGTCGCTCGAAGGGACCATCAGCCCATTGTCGGGTAACGGGCGGTCCAGAGACAGGGACATTGGTCACTTCGTCGCCCGGTGGCCAGAGTTACCTGCGCTCGGACTGAAGCGCCCTCGTGATGGGGTAGGTGGACGAATCGTGACGCTCGGCGTCGAAAGTGCTCGCGGCGGTGTTCTGTACGCTCGAAACGCTCTTTAGGGCGTCGGACTCTTGTAACGACAACAGGGAACGTTCCGCCCACATACAGCTCTCCCGTGTCAAGATACCTTCGCACGCTGTTGAGGAGGAATGTGTCGATCTATTCACCCGTACAGGCAGGCTTCGGCTCTCCTCTGCGCCAAAGTCGCTGGACCGTGGCGTTCCGACTCATCCTGGCCATTCCTCTCGTTATCTGGTTGGCTCTTCTCTCGATCGCCGCTGGTTTCCTGATTCTCGTGGGTTGGTTCGCCGCGCTGGTACTCGGTCGACTGCCGAAGAGTTTCGTGCGCCCTTTGTCGGACTACGTCGTCTTTGTGACCCGTGTGTACTCGTACATCTACCTCTTGAACGACGACTACCCGCCCTTCTCCGCCAGTCGAGACTTTGTCGTGAATCTCGAGATTCCCAGCAGCAAGGTTCGACGTCTGGCCGTTCTCTTTCGGATTATCTTGCTCATTCCGACCGCAATCGTCAGCGTGGTCATCGCGGTCGGTGTCGAAGTCTGCCTTGTTTTCATTTGGCTCATCGTGCTGGTCAAGGGTGAGATGCCGCTGTCACTCTTCGGTGCCTTGGCAGCCGTGCTGAGGTACCAAGCGCGCTTCTACGCGTACTACATGATGATCACGAGCAAGTACCCAGGCGAACTCTTTGGTGACGCACCCAGTAACCCTCTTGATTCATCGGCGCCGCTCGGCGATGCGCTGCCAACTGACCCGACCGCAACGGACGTGCCGGTCCACCCGGCGGTGGACGTGACGGCGCCTTACGGTTTGCCAGTCGAGTCAGTGACATCGTCGCCGGGCGACAGAGTCAGTGAGTCAACGCTCAGTCCAGGTGCGCCGAGTGGTCCGCCGACCGACTTCGGTGCGAGCGGATCGCCCAGCGATTTCGGAGAACCTCCGCGGACTGCCCGATTGGTCCTGAGTCAAGGTTCGAAGATAATCCTCGTGACGTTTTTGATTCTCGGGGTGGTGGGCTGGGCTGCTCAGATTACTCTCGAAGGGCGACTTCTTGGCAACGAATCGGCATTGAGCAGACTCTCGATCGCCAACAACTTGCTGAACGGCGAGGTAGCCGCGGCCAAGGCCCAAAAGACCAGCTGCTCACTTGGCACGAACACCTGCGTCCAGCAGTACTTTTCGACGGTGGCTAGCGATTTTCTGATGTTTCAATTCACACTCGATGGCACCAACTTTCCCTCAGGCACCGAAGCCGATGCTCAAAGATTCGAGGGAGTCACGAATAAGTTCGTCAATCTACTGGGTCACTTAGGGAGTGGATCGTCGATCACTCAGACGGAGTTGACTCAACTGACGACTCTGGGAAACACGTGGGACTCAGACTTCAACCAGGTCATTTCTGACCTCTCGTCTCCCATTTGACGCTGCTATCTAATGATCAGCGTGGGTGAGTGCACGTACGCGAGGATTATCAGCGCTTGAGCGTTGAAGAAGCTGTGCGTCATCATTGACGTGCCCAGGCGTCCCGTGAGATGTCGCATCGTGCCGAGCGCGACGCCGGCCCCCGCAATGGCCAGAGCATCCACCAGGGAGATGGAGCCGGCCCATCCGATGAGGTGCGCTGCGCCAAAGAGAATGGATGTCGCGCCGATGCCGACGACGGGGCCGTAACGTCCGACCAGTCGGGTCTGGATGAGTCCTCGGAAGAAAAGCTCCTCGACGATCGGTGCTCCCACGCACGTCACCAGAGCGAGCACGATCCAACCCGAGGCGCCCGTGGCGAACTGCTGGAACTCCGAGACGTCGGGAACGCGAAAATGAGGATGCGCGAGGACGATCGGCAGAAGCACGATCGACTCGGTCGATCTGGCGGCGACGGAGCCGGCGAGTCCGAGACCGATGTCAACGGGTCGCCAGCGCAGGCCGTAATCCTTGACCAAGGATCGCTCTCCGCGTCGCTGGGATACGAACCAACAGGTCCCGAGCATTGGGAGCCACAGAGCAATTTCAGTGAGCAAGAGCTCGGCCGATAGCCCGCCTGGTTTTCCGTTCGAGCGCAGAACGACCAGGACCGTAAAGGAAAGGCCTACGGCGATCGCAAAGCCGACCAGTGCGGCGCCCATCACGGGAAAGCCAGCTCGGGGAACCCGAACTGCCGGGGTCTCAATGGGATCCCATTCGACGTCGCTACCCCTTCGCGCGTAGGGAGACCACTTGGTCCCGTCCCACCAGCGAAAGGCCATACGTCCGTACGGGTCCTCGTACCAGCCGGCGGGGCCGCTTTCCATCGGGTCCTCTCTTCGGACGTACCTCGAATTCGCCACGTGCGTCACTCATGGGGAGCGACGACGAATCTAACTCGCGATCTCACACTTTGTCACAGGAACCCAATTGTGCGGGCTGGCGCCTTCAAAGGTGTGCAGAGTCGGGTTTCACCCGGGTTGACGCGAACTACCCAGACGGACGTGACCGGCAAGTTCTGACTCATTCGCCACTTGGAAACTTGCGCCGACGACGCAGGTGGCGCCGAGAGTGGAGTGGCTGCCAATGACGGCCTGTGGACCAATGATGGAGGAACGGACTTGCGCCCCCGCTTCAACTTCGGCCCCCGGTAGCAGTACGGCGTTGTCGAGTACGGCGTCGGCTCCAATCAAGCAGCTTTCGTCAATGACCGACGACGAGATCGATGAGCTGGGACTCACTCGCGCGCACGGGTGAACCCACGAGTTGGATCGCGACGTGGCGTCAAGGCCCCTAGCGTGCTGGCGCTGAAGCAGGAACGCGTTGGCGTTGAGAAACGACTCGGGGGTTCCGGCGTCGAACCAGTACGCGGAGTCGTCCATGGCGTACAGCGTTCCCGCTTCGGCGAGTCGCACGAAAGTGTCGCGCTCCACGCTGACCGGACCGGTCGACGCGATGCGCCAAAGCATGCGCGGTTCCACTACGTAGGTGCCCGCATTCACGAAGTTGGTCGGGGCGCTCAGTCGGTCGGGCTTTTCGATAAACGAGAGCACTCGGCCGTCGGGCGCGGTGGGTACGACGCCGAATCGCGAAGGATCATCGACGGCGTGCAGAGCGATGGTGACCTCCGCTCGGCGTTCGCGGTGAAACGTTAGGAGTCTCGAGATATCGAGATCGGTGATCACGTCACCGTTCACGACCAGAAACGTGTCGTCAACACCAGCGAAGGTCGCGGCGAATCGGATGGCCCCCGCCGTGTCGAGCGGTTCGGGTTCCACGGCGTACGTCACCCGTACGCCCGCGATGGTCCCCGAGGGATACGCGGCAACAAAGTGGTCGGGGAGGTATCCCAGCGACAACACCGCGTTGGTTACGCCGTGGCGGCGGAGCCATCCGAAAACGTGCTCGATCATCGGTACGCCGACGAGGGGCAACATCTGCTTTGGTCGTTCGAACGTGAGAGGGCGCATGCGACTTCCCACACCGCCCACGAGAACGATGGCCGTAAGGCCGGGTGAGGGATGTGTCATTGAGATTTCCCGGCGTAACGGTAAGACCACGTCGCTGGGTGAGAAGCCCGACCTCAATGCCGTTGCGAGGTCGACACCGAACTGCGGTGTGGTCCATGTTGCTGTAGATCCTTTGGACATATGTGTCCTCCTTTCACGTCGTCGGAGTTGCGACGACATTCGTACTGCGCTAGCCCCTTCGTCCGCCGTACCAGGCGAGCAGTTGCTTTTCGGCGGGTTTGTTTTGGGGTGAGTAACCATCGTCGGTCGGACCATTGGGAAGTTGCGGGCTCCACGCCCACCAGTACATTCCGGCGAACCAGGGTTTCGCGGCGAACACCCGGAATGCCGCGGCGTAGGCGCTGCTCTGGATTTTGGTATCGACGGGTCCCGTGAGTGTGAAATTCCACGGCTCGCCGGCAGCCCCCGCCACGCTGCGGTAGCCGATCTCGGTGAGGAGTATTGGCTTGCCCCACTCCCTGGCCAGTGCTGCCAACTGCTCAACGTAGGGCGACCAGCCGAAATCAGGCTCGGAAGGGTTCAGCGGATAGTACGCGTCGACCCCGATGTAGTTGAGCTTGTTCCACCACGTGATACCCTCTACTTCGCTGCCGTAGTTCGCGGCGTAGGTCAGCGAGCCAGAGAACTTGCTTCGAACTAAAGAAACCAGTGACGTCCACTCGGGCGCGTGCGAGCTCGCTTCGGTGAGTTCGGTACCCACCACGAACTGCTGAACGCCGAGATGTTGCGCCAGAGTGGCGTAGTGCGAAATGAACGTTCGATACGAAGAAAACCAAGCGGACCATTGAGCGGGCGTAAATGTCTCTCCGATCGTTCCGCGAAATGCTCCATCGAGAACGTCAATCTGAGGCTTCAAGGCCACGTTCAGATGCAGGGCGTGGGCCTGTTCAACGATGCTGGCGATCCCGGCGTCGGTCACGGTCCGGGCCGTGGGAAAGATACTGGTCGAGGCGTTCGTCTCCTGGTACTGCTCCACGACCACCGACACCCACGTCGCGCCCGTCGCGGCCAGGGCCTGAAGGGACGTGGTCGCCGCCGGACTGGAGAAAGCCTCCCTCGACCAGCCGGCGAAGTTGATTCCTTGTTGCACGGTGGTCCCTTTCGGCCGGGCGCGTTCGAGCAGTCCCGTCGGGGTTACTTGCGGGATCCGGGCGTCTGATCGATATGCGAACCCGCTGGCAGCTGACGCCGACGAGGGAACCAGGGTGAGGGAGCCCAACACCGAGGTCGCGGTAGCGCACAGCGAGACGACGAAGAGTAGCGAACCAGTCATCACAAGACGAGAGCGCAGGCGGGATGTGAAAGTCACGCCTCTCCTTTGAGTTGGGTTCTCACCGGCCGCACGATCGATTAGGACTTGAACGTGGAGGACAGCATCTGATCGAGTGCGGTGGCGACGTAGTCGGCGTACTGCCAGGTGATGTGATAGTCGTCGTAATACACCAAGTGGTCGGCCACCACCACGGGGCAGGTGGACTTGGTACAAAATAATGAGTCAAGGTTGGCGAAGTTGGCCCCCGATGACTTCGCAGCCTCCTTCAGTGTCTTATGGAACTTTCCGTAGAGGCTGTTGAACTCGCCATCGGGCATGTTGCAACCTCCGATGTTGCTGGAGTGCGCCGAGAGACACGTCACCGGGTCGTTGGTGGGCCAGGGAATGTTGGACAGGACAGTGGTGGAAGGTGAGATCTTGCGAAGGTCGTTCAGCAAGGAGGTCACGGGCTTCAAGTCGATCGAACTGACGCCCAGCGGGCCTTCGGCCCCGGTGACGTAGATCTGAGCCGGGTGCAGCTTTTTAATCTCCGCCAGTGACCATGAGTGAAAGGCCGTGCACTGTGGAAAAGGACTCATGCCCGTCGTCAAATAGGTGGTGAGCCACGGGGGGCACGCGTCCTTCGCCAAGACGATGAGTCGCTCGTGTTGCGCCTCGGCGATGGCAATAAAGGCCGGCGCCCACATGTGGGCTTGCGAATCACCCAAGAGCACCATTGTCTTGTGGGAAGTGGTGTCGCCGAGCGGACAAATTGGCGCGGTGGTTTGCGACTGACTTTCGGCGACGCAGCGCACGGGGAACATGGGCCCCCCTAACTCTTGAACTCCCACATCCTGGGACAACGTCGGCGTGGTCGTACTCGGTAGTGATGTCAGTTTCGCGCCAGCCTTGATGGCCTTTTGCAGTGCGGTGGTTGATGAGGGGGCATCGGCGGATCCGGCGGGAGTGATGGATGCCACCAACACGCTGGCGACGAAGATCACCGACAACGAGAGGGCGGCGAGGGCGCTTGTGGGTCGACTGGCCCTTGATCGTCTGGGGAGAGACGTCTCGCGAAGCGTCGGTGTATCGGGGCTGTACATATTTCCTCCTAGGGAACCGCGTAGGCGCAGATGAGCACGGTGCTCAGAATGAGGCCCGCACCCAGCGCGAGAGACCGCCACGGTCGCGTTCGCAGTGCCCGCATGTGACGAACGGGGTTTTCCACGAGGTAGTAGCTGGCCACGCTCAGGGCGACGGCGAGACCAACGAGCCACAGACGCGTCGTCGTGGGCAGCGGAGTGAAGGCCTGCTCGGTGGCGATGATCAAGATGGGGTAGTGCCACAGGTAGAGCGAGTACGAGATGTCGCCGCCGCGCAGCAGGAGCCACCGGCCGAGCACGAGCTCGGCGCCGAAGGGCGGCGCTACCGCACCCCCGGCCAACACCACACCGGTGGCGAAGCCCGGAAGAGCGACGGCGTAGCCCGGATAGGAGGTGGAGTTGGAGAGTACGAGTCCGGCGGTCACGATCCCCGCCAGGCCCGTCCAGGTTATCGCCGTCGCCAGCGCCACGGGAACTTTGCGCAACACCGACGTGCCCACGGCCACCAACCCGCCGAGGGCCAACTCCCAGGCCCGAGTGAGAGGCGAGTAGTAGGCGTTGATCGGTGTGGTGTGAGTCGAGAGCACCGAGAAAGTAAGCGAGGCAACGATGACGATGGCGAGGGCCAGGGCGAGTCGCGCATGAAAGCTGCGGTTCTTAAAGAGGGCCGCCACGAGGATGAAGAGTGCCGGATACACGAGGTAGAACTGCTCTTCGACCGCGAGAGACCAGTAGTGCAGCAACGGCGAGCCCGACGTTCCTTGCAAGAAGTAGTTCGTGCCCACCGAGATGGCGTGAAAGTTCGCGAGAAAAATCGCGCTCCATTCGCCACTCGTGCGCACCGACTCCGCCCCTACCGATCCGAGCCAGTGCCAGGACGCGAAGACCGTGGCGACGATGACGAGGCACGACGCCGGCAGAATTCTTCGCGCTCGGCGGGCGTAGAAGCGCAGAAGTGAGGTCTTGTGCCGTACCTCGCGCTCGCGCAGGAGAAGACCGGTGATGACGAAACCGGATATCACAAAGAACACGTCGACACCGACGAAGCCGCCGTGGAGCCCCGGAAATCCCGCGTGATAGTAGACCACCAAGGCGACGGCGAGCGCACGCAGGCCCTGCACGTCGGGGCGAAACGGGCGGTCTCCGGGTTCGGTGCCCGCGTCATCGCCCGAGGGCAAGAGCACACCGTCGGCGTCGGTGACCGTCGCGACCGTTTGGGTGCCGCCAGCCGTGAGCGGCACCCTGAGTGCGCTTGTGTTGTCGGAATCGATCACCATCGTGGCTCTCCCTGGTTGCCGTCAGTCAAAAAATCGTCTTCCCTCGAGTGAGAGGTCGTAGGACGTTCGGACTTGGGTCGTCCGCCCTCTGGCCCGGCGGCGCTCGAATTGCGAGAAGCCAACGCTGGCGAGCAAGAGCAGCAGCACCAGGCCAAGAGTGGGTACTACCCACCACATGACCCATCGGTAGTGGACTCCGTTGTCGAAGATCGTGTTGCCAGCGCCCGAGGCGAGGCCCTGGTACGGGGCGACATTCAGTGCGATCGTGTTGCCGTGTATTCGGTCACTCGCTGAGCTCGCGCTATAGACGTTCACGCCGACGCGGTTGTGTTCGACCACGTTGGCGACTATCCGCTCATCCTTGGAGCCGGACAGCACGATGCCATCCCCGCGGTTGTTCGTCACCGTGTTGTGCACAATCACGTTGCCATTGGAGGAGGCGTCCATCATGATGCCGTTTTCCCCGTTGTGAGTTGACACGTTGTAACTCACGGTGCTGGCCGTGACGAATTTCGAGAAAATGATCCCGTGTCGAACGTTGTCGAATGCCCGGTTGTGCGTGACGACGAGGTCGCTGCTGTACGTGTGGGGGTCCAGTCCGTAGACAAAGTTGTGGGCAAAGACGTCACCTCGAAAGACGACTCCTTGGGCTTCTTCGGTGTAGGCACCGATGAAGCCGCGTTCGAAGGTCGAGTCGATCGCGCTTCCCGTCGAGGACATCCACGACACGCCGTACGACGAGTTCCAGTCATATCCCAGATCAGTAAAGGAGCTTCCGACGATGTTGAGGGTGGAATCCCCCGTTGGCCACCACGAAGGGACGATACGGCGGCTCGTCGCCCCGGAAAGGCGGAACGCCAACGCTAGAGACCGCGACGTCGTCAATGTCGAGCGTGGCCCCATTGAGTCCGAGGAACACCCCCGGTCGATCCACCATGTGAATCTGAGTTACTTGCGGCGCCCTAAAGGTCGCGTGCGTCCCGGACTCGAAGGCCAGAGCGGCCCTCAGCGTAAAGACACCGCCTCCCGTTTCCGATATCCAGCTGGGTTGATCGACGTCGCGGCGGATCGCCGCGAGAGAGGTGACGGAGGTCTTTGTCGCTATCGTGCGCAGGATCTTTCCGCCCGCGACAAGTTGGATGCCTAGAGGTTGCACTTCGATGGCGCGGACCGAGATAGAGGCCCGGCCCGGGTGGGCGATGGTCGAGGTCGGGGGTAGGCCGAGGGCCGCCGTCACGATGGGACTGAGGGAGGGCACGTAGTAGGGACGCGTGGGCACGTCGCCGTAGGAGTTGAGCGTGCGACCGACGATGGGGTGTCCCAGGGCGACGGCGAGTGGGCCCAAAAGAAGAAGCGCGCACGATCCCAGGGCCGCGAGCTTGGTCGATCGGCGTGGCCGGGTATGCCACTTGATTGGGGAGCGGCTGGCGATCACGACGGCGACTCCGACCCGCCTGTACGAGAGGTGACGGGCCTTGACTTTTGGATGATCTCAAACTTGGTCGGCTTGCCCATGAAGAGCGCGATGACGGCCACCATGATGGTGGCCGTTGAGGTGACCACGGCCAGGGCCACGCCGATTGCGACGTCGAAGAGGCGACCCGCGAGGCTCTTCTCCTTTAAACCGGTGGACAGCCAACAGCAGACACCGAAGCTCACCAGCCAAATGAGCAACGACGCCCACAGCGGCCAGAGCAGCGAGGTGGGGAGTTGGATGACGCCCGTGAGATCGAGCCCAATGCCGATCGACGAGTACGCGAACACGACGGCACCCAAGACGTAACGAGTCGTCACCAGGAAACCTCCCAGCGGTGGGATCAGACCGTTTTCTACGGCGTGGATGTTTCCCCACAACCAACGCCGACGCTGCTTGATGAAGTCTCTCCAGGACCAGGGAGACGTGAGTTGGACGTACTGCCACAGGAATCCCCACTTCAAGCCGAGCCCCACGGCGTTCTGTCCAAAGACCAGGTCCTCTGAGGCGACAATGGGAAAGTCCCACGTCACCGCGGCTTCCGCGGAGCCCCGCATGGTGAGTCCCTCACCATGTACCCATATCGGATGACCGCATCCTTGAAAGGTCGCGCAGATCACCACGCAACTGAACGTCCGCAGATCATCCATGTGAGTGAAGAAGCGGCCATATCCCAGCCGGGGAGTCGTTATTCCTTCGCACACATCGAAGTCGGCGTTGAAGGCGTCGATAAAGAATTCGCGCGTGGGCAACGTATCGTCATCGATCATCACGATTTTGACGTCGTGGCGCTCGAGCCCCCGTGCGTCGCGGATGTGACGCGAGTACTCCTGGGCCCGCGCCTTGTGAGTTGCCTGACAGGCAAACTCCTCAGGGACCACGATGATCTCGTCCATACCTCTGAATCCCGGTGCGGTGAACGGTTCGACCACAATCCACAACTCATAGGGGAACGGCAACTCATAGTTACGAATCTGGGCGGCGATCCAGTTGACGGTCTCGTGATTGCCCACGGTTGTGATCTGAAGGATCGCTTCAGTCGTCCCGCCTTCTCCCGGGTGCGGCCGTCGGTACTTTGCGTGCGTGAAACCGAAAATCATGAGCGCCGTCTCGACGAGCGGATAGAGCCAGGCCCAGATGACGAGATTCGACACTACGGTCGCCTCGACCCATTCGAGGACGCCTGGGCGTGCACGCGTGCGTTCGAAGGAGGTTCGCTGACCTCTATGTCGGCGACCTCGAAGTCGGTATCGGGAATCGACGTGAGGCTCTCGATGGTGTGATTGACCTCTTGGACACTTCGTACGAGCGGAAGGTCAACGCCCTCGCTTCGCGCGAAACCGAGTAGGCCCTCGGTGTCCTTGGGCAAGCACGCCCCGCCATAGGGCGCTCCGCCGTGAATGCCGTATTCGGGGTTAAACGATCCCTCGGCGGAGTGTGCGACAGTGCTGGCCACGTGCTCGGTCTCGATCTCGAGTTCTTGGCAGAGTCGCCATATCTCGTTCCAGAAGCTGATCTTGGTGGCGTTGAAGACGTTGTGCGTGATTTTGATGCATTCCGCGATGACTGGATTGTCGAAGGTCCGCAACTCGCCTCCAAACGGAGTGAAGAGATGTACCAGGCGATCGAGCGCGTCTCGGTCCCGGGAGGCCAGTACCGTCATCCACGGTTCGAGGAAGTCTTGTACAGCGGTCGCGGCGCGCAGAAACTCAGGAGCTGACGCCACACTGAAGTCGCGTACGACCACGCGACCCGATGAGGCTTCGAGGTTCGGGACAACGATGCGATCGAGAGTTCGTGGCGGGACAGTCGAGCGGACGACAATCGTGTGGTGAGCGCGAGCTCTCCTACTTCTGAGAGCCTCGCCGACCTCCTCGACTCCGGCGAGGAACGCCGAGAGATCGTACCCCACTCCTTCGATGGCTGGAGTCGGTAGTGCGAGGAAGACGAACGCCGGTGGTCCACTGAGATCAAGTTCAGTGTGGGCGTCGTACCCCAAAGCTTCGAGTTCGGCCACGCGGCTCACGTTGACGTCAATCAAGGTGACGTCGTGTCCGTGTCGACGAAAGCCTTCTCCCGTTGCAGCTCCCACCACGCCCGCTCCGACAACGATGATGCGCTCCATAGATAGGACCTCCCATTCGTAAATTGAATTTGTAGGTTGACTGAGCCTCTTGATGAGAACTCTGAAAGAACTAAAGACCGCAACGCACCGTTGCGGTCGTGACGCATAACTCCTGATAGAAGCCCGAATACATGTCGTCCGATATCAAGACTTGCACTAAGCCGGGCGGGTGTCAATGAAAAGTTTCGTGAAGTCCTGTGAACTGATTTAGAGGATGCGAACTTGATAAATTTTCAAGTCGCAAAAGTTGCACTACTCACTTTCGACGCGAACTTCGTTCACTGGGCTTCACTCCTCGTCCGACACTAAAACGCGTTTGGCGAAACAACAACATCACGTACGCACGCTCTCCTACGTTTGAAGAATTAATGTGGCGCGCTCAGAAAAAACCGTGGGCAAAAGTTTTTCATTGCTTGCGATTTGCGTGGGCGGTAAGTCGTCGTCACTTAAAGCGCGTGAGCAGTCAGTTCGTCGTAGGGCTCAACGCTCGTCATTGCGAAAAGCACCGACAGCGATGTTGCGTCGTCGGTCGACAGGATGTAGTCTTCCGCGCTTGTTCGAGTCGAGGTTGAACGGTGGTTGCGACTTCTCAGCCTCGGGACTTCTCGCTGACGCGACACCACGTCGACTGTCTCGGCGGGCGTCCTGCGAACGGCCGGGGACGTGGTGTCATCCTCGGAGCAGACGAACGCTTGTTCAGGCGCCACGCTTCAGCCCGATCGTGCAGTAGTTGTTACCTCTCTGCGCTTGCACGACCGTAGAGCTCGCCACGAATTCGAAGATCCGGCGCAAACCAATCTCCATGAGTACGCTTCGGCGATGGCATACTCACCCGGCGATAGTGCCACCATCGCCAAGTCGGGAACTCCTCACCAATCCAAGCGCCTCGTACTCGCTCTTTGTGTCGTTGCGTATGTCGTTCTCGCGGTCGGCGTCTTCTGGCCAGCGTCACCATGGAATAACTCACGCTTGCCCTCGACGCCCATCGACGTATTCGGGCCTCACCGATACGGCTACGGAGATCCCGCGCAGATGACCTGGTTTCTCGCCTGGGTGCCCTACGCGCTGCGCCACGGCCTGAGCATCTTTCATACGGGCTTCCTCGATTACCCACTTGGCGTGAACCTGGCCAACAACACCTCTGTCCCGCTCTTAGGACTCTTGGCAGCACCGGTGACGGTGTTGCTCGGTCCCATCGCCGCGTTCAATATCCTTCTCCGCCTTGCCTTCGCGAGCAGCGCAACGTCGATGTTCTTCGTCCTCAAGAATTGGTGCCGATGGCCCGCGGCATTCGTCGGTGGTCTGGCGTACGGGTTCGGACCGTACATCGTGACCCAAGGTCAAACCCACCTCAATCTCGCCTTCGTCCCGCTTCCGCCCCTCATCGTGTGGTGCCTGTATGAACTCGTCTTCGTGCAGAAGCGACGGCCGGGCCGCATGGGCCTTCTGCTCGGTCTCCTCGCCGGAGCCCAAGCCCTCATATCCCTGGAGATCCTCGCGCTCGTGGCCTTGGTCGCCGCTGCCGGCGTCGTCGTTCTCGCCATCAGTTCGCGCAGTGATCTCAAAGGTCGATTCGCCAACCTTCTCAAGGCCGCTGTCCCGGCTGTTGTCGTCTTCCTTGTGCTCAGCGGCTGGTACTTCTGGTTCCTCTTGCTCGTGCCCGGCCATCTCGTCGGGACGGTGGCTCCGATCAACAACCTCCAGGTCTACCGATCTGACCTTTTTGGACCCATCGTCCCCACGTACAACGAAGCGCTGACGCTGCATCGTTTTACGGCCGCTTCGCGGAGATACGGCGATGGCAACTTCAGTGAGAACACGAGCTACCTTGGCCTGCCGATCATTATTCTCCTCGGGTATTTCGCCGTGAAATGGCGAAGAGATGTCCTCATCGCGGGCTCAGCGTTTCTCGCACTCGTGGCACTCGTGCTGTCCTTCGGGCCACGCCTCAGCATCAACGGACACCAGACACGAATCTTTCTACCCGAAGTGGTGCTCGCCCACATACCCGTCTACGACAACACTGTGCCGGCGCGTTTCTCCCTGGTCCTGTGGCTCTTCGCGATCATCGCGGTCACGGTCGGGGCGGACCGACTTATTCGTAACCTGTGGGAACGCCCTCCCGCGTCGGAGAGAATCACCAGGACCGGTCGGATCGCTGCGGTGATCTTGTTGCTACTCGCGGTCGCATTCATCGTGCCTCGAGTTCCCTTTAAGACTGAAGCGGCGAAGTTCCCAGCCGACACTGAGGCGGTGCTCAACGTGATTCCACCCGGGTCAGTCGTTCTTTCGTACCCGTTTACGACGGACCTCGACACCGAGGTCATGAGCTGGCAGGCCCAAGATGAGATGCGCTTTCGCATCATCGGTGGGTACGCCACGGTCCAAACGGGCTCCGACGGTTTGCCCGTCGCCGCCCACTACCCGCACTACGGGCAAGCTAACCAACCGCTCCTCGCACAGCCCTTCATTCAGGAATACCTCACCGCGCATCAATACGCTCGTCGCGATCTTTATTACGCGACGCCCAACTCGAACGTTGATCCCCGCCCTGCCCTGTGTCGCTTCATCACTACGTACCACGTCAACGCGGTGATTTTCTGGTACCACGGCGGTAGACCCAGGGAAGTCAAACGGCTCTTTCTCAGCGACCTCGGCGCTCCTAGCCGCATGACCCACAACAAACAACTCTTGGTGTGGCTCACAACAGCCGGAAGCTGTCACCCTTAGTGCTGACCGACCTGATTCGCTACCCGAGCGGACCGCGCCCTATTTTGCGTCCATCGCTTCTTGGACGTTAAGACGCGCCAGAATGTCTTTTCCGAAATCGCTCTTTGATGATGACGCCGAAGATCCGCATGCCGTCACGGAAGGCACGCAAATTACTGGTCCCGTGAATACGACTTGTCTCGAAGCAGGGAACTTCGACCGTTTTTAATCCCGCTCTGTGTGCTCGAATCCCAATGAGAGTTTCAACTTCGAAGCCATCTGAATCGATGCCAATCTTGTCCACGGATTGAGTTCGAACGCCAATGTATCCATACGTTGCATCGGTATAACGGCCCCCAAATAGCAACCTGATGAGTAGACAAATGCCACCGTCGCCCAAACGGCGGAACTTGGTGATGTCTGCAGATCCACCTCCTTGACCGAACCGAGTTCCTTTGACGTAGTCGGCTCCAGCTTCGAGGGCTTCGTAGAAAGTGCCAATCTCAGCTCCGTCCATCGAGCCGTCAGCGTCCAGAGCGATAATGAAATCACCCGAGGCGGCCTCGAAGCCGGCCTTCATCGCAGCGCCCTTGCCCGGCTTTAATTCGTAAACAATCTGAATATTGGGCCGAAGCGCTTTTGCAATTCGCAGGGTGTCGTCACTTGAGCGTCCGTCAACGATGATGACTTCGTCGACCCAACCGGGAATGGTATTCAGAACGTAAGGAAGATTCCGCGCTTCGTTGAGCGTAGGTATCATGACCGAAACCGTTGGCCTCAGTCGAGAACCCGTCTTTGGTGAATGATCACCCGTGTTGAATGGCGAATCGTTAAGACGAGCAGTAACCACTCGCGTCATCCCGTTTCAGCCCCCGCATTCGCAACACTCCCAAAAAAATCGCAAATTGTCAAATGGCGAGAGCAAATTTGCAAATGGCACGCGTGTGATTCGCAGGAAAGCGCGAGCATTGGGTTACGGGGGCGTTAAATCGTTGTGAGTACGTTGTCTTCTAATTGACATTCAGTGGGATGTCTGTAAGCGTGCTAAGCGCAGGGGCTGATGCGGAGGAGATGCGTGATGTCGGTCGACCCTGGGCGGTTGGCGGATCGTGGGCCAACCCCTCAATTGTCTTTGAGATTAACGGCGCCACTAGGTATACCAATTCTCAGCGAGCCCGGGAGTTCGCATTCGTTCTTGACACCATGCTCGCTCGGGTCGGACTCGTTGATATGCGAGATCACTCGGGCGATCATTTCCCGCGATTCGAGAACATTTCGGGGCGTGATGCGCAATACATTCCTGAGTCCCGCAGCGAAAAGGGTGTCGCCAGGCCGTGTCCGACTTTTTCTTGGCCTCGTCGTGCTCGAGAAAATGAGAGGTGGCGATGTCGCGCCTACCTGACTTCGAGAATGGATCTGCAGACAGAGACCGCGATGAAAGGTGGATTGTCGTAGCGGGTCCTGGTACGGCGGTGACGATACCCGGAATAATTGTCTCGGAGATAGTCAAGGCTTTGTCGGCTTCTTCGCGAGTTCGGCGAATCGAAGTGGATCGTGGCATGCACCCCTCGATGGGCCTCCATCGTGCTCCTTCCCTGGCCGCGGCCCACGACGGGGCGCTTCGTTTCACCCCTCAGCGTCACCGAGCTCCGCCAGACGATCGGTCTCGCAAAAGAGCACTTCGCCAGTGGATTGGACCTGACGTCAAATTGGCTCTCGCCTATGCGTGGCCTGGAATTGACAACGACTGGATTCGCGACTTCGTGCAGGTAGCGAAGGCGGCCGGAGTTCGGACGGTTGTTTTGTGCGCGAGTCTTCCGCCGTCACGCAAGGTTCGAGCGGTTTCGCTGGTGAGCACGATTCGCGGGGCCGATCGCATTGTCGTGGGTGACACCGCCGAAGCTAGCGAGCTTGTTGCTGCGATTGGTCGGAACAGTCCCGACGTGCGGACTCATCAGGCACTTTCATTGATCGGTCGTCGTCGTCAAACCGGTCCACAGCAATTCACGGTGTTTCTGCCTAGTGACGATATTGAAACGTTGATCGCTCTCACAGGGGCCTTCGACGCCATTCCAGAATCGCAAGTCAACAACTACATCCTCCGCGTAGTAACGCGTTACCGAGGGAGTGCCTCAAGGAACATCATCGCCAAGAGTCATCATGCCCGTCACGTCCAGCTCCTTTGCGACGACATGACCAAGGATGATCTTCGCCTTCTGTGCGGCACCTCGTCCGCTATGAGCATGGACGACCCTCGTCCTGATTCGAGGGCGCTTTCTGCGGCAATAAATTGCGGCATCGCCACCGTCGTCCTCGCCTCTTCGACGTCTGCGCCCACTGTGGGGCGCGGATACGTTGGAGGGCTTATGGCTGATGGACGCCGACCCGCATCTATTCACGTGGCAATGGCACACGCGCTCAGACTCGAAGAGTTGAGTTTCCCGAACCCTGACGGGTGGCGAGAACTTGCGGAGGAGGTTATCGATCCGCGCACCCTGACGGGGCAGTTCCCAACCGCTCGGGCGTCTAGTTACGCTGCTTCTGCGGCCAAACGATACCCCGAGTTGGCACATTTTCTCCGTTCGGTGGCCGAGACATGATGAGTGTCTCGCGCGAATAGTACTTTCGAGAACCAAATCGCGTCGAGCAACTAGAGCAATAGCTGATCTTCCCAGACTCATCAGAGGTCCAACCCTGGAAGTTTTTCGGGTCTCTGCGTCGACCCCTTCATTTGGAACACTTAGTGAGGACGACGGGTACCCGCCTGGAATAGACCTGCTGCGTGGCCTGCTGCGGCCATTGTTAAACCCACGACCATCGCGCCCATTCTTGAAAGGCCCGAAATTCGACCTCGCAGAACATCTGAAGCGTCGGCAGCGAATTGTTTGGTCAGCGCGCGCAAAACAAATTCGCGCTCCGCTCGTATGTTTGCCGCTTCGCCCATTTCGCTGTATGCGTGGACCTTTTCTCGATTGACGAAAAAGCAACGTCGCCAGAAGTAGTGCCACTCCACACGTTTCGCAGGGACAAAGTGATGAACAATTGCCCTCGGTTCGAAGAGGATCTCCTCGTTAGGGTGCGTCGCGGCGACCCGCATGCAGAGATCGCAAGTCGTCAAAGTCGATCGAGTGAAAACCTCCGATCTCCTCGAAGACATGTCGCCGCACTGACATGTTGGCCCCGATGAGGTGACGGAGGGGGGCAAGGCTTGTTGGCATGCCCTCATACGCGCATCCGAAGACCCAGTCAAAATTCGATGGAAACCAAGTTGGGCGGGCTGTTTCATAAGCCGGCAACGGCGCTCCTCCAACCGCCACCGTTCGTGGATCGTCGTATGGTTCAAGCAAATACTCAAGCCAGTTTGACTCAGCTGATGCATCGTCGTCTAAGAACACCAGAATGTCTCCCGAAGCAATTTCGGCTCCTGAGTTACGCGCCCACCCGGCACCAAAGCGGCGATTTGAGCCATGAGCTCTTCACATGAACGTGAGATCCCTCTTCTTGCACGAACCTATTTGCAATGACTTCGATCAAGAATGGTGAAGATGAATCCATTCTCCATGTTTCGACACAACGGTTGAAAAGCTCAAGATTGTGGTCGATACACAGGATCAGTTCAATGGGGGGGCGGGTCTGCGCCTTGACTGAGGCGACTGCATCGCAGAGGAGATTCCAACGTTCGAGCGTGTAGGCGGGAATGATCACCGAGGCGCTAATCACTGATGAATTCGGTGCCATACGAGAAGTTCCGATGAGTTGGCGTGCGACGTAGACGAGCGGTTATTGCGCGTAGCGCGACGTTCGCCAAGTCACGTAATGATACTTCCTAGTGCCCTGATCTCCTCAAAGGACAGCAATACTACGCTTGAGAGATTCCAATTACGGATAGTCCGATATTCAGGAGAGACCCGATCGCTAATGCCGACCTCAGTGATCATCGGTTCGGGACCCGCCGCAGCAGGTGCGGCGATAGCTCTTCTGAACGATCCGGATCAGCAGGTCATCGTACTTGACGTCGGCGGCGAACTTGAAGAAGATCGAAAGCAAATTCGCAGTTCAATCTCCTCGATCCCTGAAGCTGAATGGACAGAAAACGACATTCGGGCCATAAGTCTTCAACCGGTCGCCACGGCGAAAGGCGGCCTACCGGAAAAGCGCGCATTCGGGTCAGACTTCCCCTTTCGTGACTTCGGACAGCTGGCTGGGGTGCGCACCGTTGCAGAGGCCAATCGCTCGGTGGTATCCGGTGCGTACGGCGGCTTCTCCAATGTGTGGGGTGCGCAGATTATGCCATTTAGCGCGGCGACCTTCGACCGGTGGCCGATTCATAGCGGCGAAATGGATGCACACTACAGAGTCGCCTTGACCGAAATGGCCCTAGCCGGAGAGAACGATGATTTGTCTGTTCTCTTCCCATTAATGATCCCAGCCCGACCGCTGCCAAGGATCGCGGATCGCACGCAGAGGGTTCTCGATCGATATGGCTCTAGCCGGGCGAGGATTCAATCCCTTGGCATCACCCTCGGTCGAGCGCGGTTAGCGCTGCGCTCGGAGAGCTGTACCCATTGTGGCCTGTGCATGACGGGATGTCCTTACCAATTGATTTACTCGGCCTCGCAGACTTTTGATCGTCTGCGACAAGACAGTCGGCTCACTTATCGCAAGAGCGTCCTTGCCCTAAGTGTGAACGAGTCGAATTCCGTTCCTCACGTTGATGTTCGCGACCTTCGGAACGGCAATGTCGAGCGAATTTCGGCTGACCGGATTTTCGTGGCGTGCGGGGGGATTGGAACAACTCGACTGGTACTGGGATCTATCCGATACTTCGATCAACCAATTCGGCTCGAGGAATCTGTGCAGTTCGTCATGCCGGTCATATCAAAGAGGCAAACCATAGATCCGCGCCGAGAACGGAACTTTACCCTCAACCAGTTCAATTTGATTTATGACGCCAGTGGCGATGGCGTCGACCTTTGCCAGATTCACTTCTATCCTTACCAACCAGAAGTCATGGAAGCCTCTTTGCCACGTTTCCTACAACATGACGCCGCCAGGCCTCTGTTGACGTCGTTGTTGCGTCGCATTTCAGTTGGCCTCGGATATATTCCATCTTGGGCGTCCCCTGCATTAAAAGTCACAGCCCACTCTGGATCTCATGAGCTGCCAGAACTCGTGATCGATCGTGAGCCGTCGATCGGCTGGCCGGGAATGCTCCGCAGCCTGGCGGCTTCACTCGTTAGGGCCGCACCGGCGCTCGATCTATGGCCGATCTTGCCTATGGTGTCCCTATCGCCGGCGGCCAAGAGTTACCACTTTGGCGGATCTTTTCCACACAGCGATTCAAGGTCTGGTTTACACACTGATCGAATCGGACGGCTGGACCGGTGGGACAACATTCACTTGGTCGATGCATCGGTCTTTCCGAATGCGCCGGCGACAACATTCACTTTGACTGTTATGGCGAACGCGCATCGTATTGCCACGGAGTCGATCAACCGCGCCGCATGAAATCTCAAGATAACGGGCGAATTGCTGCTATCACTGGGGCCAACGGATACATAGGATCAATTGTTTCGTCTGGGCTGGCTGAGGCGGGATTTCAGATTCGACGATTGGTGCGCCGGCCGGAGACCGAATCCGGTGATCGCTATTACGACATCACGGGAACATTGTCTTCGGATGTTTTGGATGGTGTCGATGCGTTAATTCACTGCGCATACGATTTTTCGGTTTCAACACGATCAGATGTGTGGTCAACGAATGTGTATGGCACACGCTCGCTTTTAGATCTGGCCGTAGCGAAGGGTGTTCGTCGGACAATCGTGGTGTCGTCGATGTCTGCCTACGCCGGGACACGACAAATCTACGGACGGGCGAAACTGGCATCTGAAATTGACGCACTCACGCGCAATATGTGCGCTATTCGTCCTGGCCTCGTCTTTGGACCGGGATGGGGCGGAATGGCTGGCACGCTCCGACGACTCACCTCACTTCCGATAGCGCCACTCGTCGGTCGGCGAGCCCATCAATTTACGCTTCACGAAAGTGATTTGCGGGACGCCGTCAGGATACTTGCGGAGGCGGAGCAGGTTCCAAGCCGTCCTTTGGGCCTTGCTCACCCGGAGCCCGTACCGTTCGAATCACTAGTAAGAGGAATAGCTCGAGCAAACGGTAGAAAAACAGTTCGCCTCGTTTCAATTCCTTGGAGACCGACGTACGTGGCGCTTCTCGCTGCGGAACACGCGCCCTTCAACCTACCCATAAGAGCTGACTCAATCCTGGGTCTGGTTCGACCAGCCGAATCAGTCCCAAACCTTGAAGACACGCGAAATCTGGGTATTGAGTTCCGGCCGTTTGATCTTTAGTTGGACCACCTGAACTCGTCGTCGTCGCAGCCTTACCTGACCATTTTCGCAGAGCGTCCAATTACACGACGTTCCCGGGTCCATTGAAATGAGAAGAACAACCCTCCGATTGCCAGAGAAAGAAGATACCGGGAACCTGGGAGTCTCCAGTAATTCCAAATCCATTTGATGGCACGTAGCGGAGCTAGCCCTCGTCTGTCTGATCGAAAGACTTCAAATAATCCAAACGGAAAGACAAACGATTTAGCCCCCTCAGAGTTGAGTTGGCTCCACTTTGTGTCGCCTCCTCCTCGCAAGCAATTTAGATAGGCGTTTGAAAAGTCAAACCCGAAGGATTGACATGCAGAAAACGTTCCGAACATCCGCAGATTGACGTCGTTCGAGTCTCTAATGATGTCAATGCACACCAATCCGCGGGTGCCCAGGGACCTCACAAGGGTTCGTCCGACGTCAGCAATCCCTTGATCGCTGCAGAACTCCACCACCATTGACGGACCTCGTGTTTTCAGACGCTTGAGAGTCTCATAGGTTGCCATGACCTCGATGCCTTCTCGCCGACGCAGCTCGCGCAGCCGAAGGAGGCGCCGTCAATAAACTTCTCGAAGAACCAGTCGTTGGGGGCATCGATTCTCGCCACGAATGTTTGGAGCGCCTCTAGCGTGTTGAATAATTCAACGCCGGTTCCCGAAGAGCCCACTCGATGTTTAAGAAAGATTGGCAGAGAGAGTTGCGCGACCGCTTCCTCAGGTGAGGTGTCATCAGCGAGAAGCATGTCAGGGGTCCGCAGCCCCATGTCGCGCAATGCGATCGCGACATCCCACTTGTCAAGTAGGGCGGACCGTCCGACCCACATGCCAGAACGCTGCGAAACGGGCAGCAGGAATAGAGCTGAGTATGTGGTGACTGCGAGGCTTTCTGTCGGATGAACGTCGGTGCGTATTCGCTCCACAAAATCTCCGCCAATTGTTCTGGACTTGGTGGTGAAGGAAGTGATACGCATCTGTCAAACAACAAGCGATCGGAACGCCATCTCGAATGGCCCACGGAGATGTGCACGGTTCGAACTCCGGCTCTGCGAAGGATGGCCGCCAACTGGAAGAATGATTCCCATCGGGCATCATCAACGAAGACCACAGTAGGCACCGCTCGAGGCGACTCGCTGTTCATGCGTGACTACGTACTCCCTATAGAGAAATGCGTCGAATCAAGCCATGCAGCGCAGCCCTTGCTCGCGCGCAACACCATCATTCTGGCGCGTACGTTCGGGCAAGACAAACGATGCTGCTTGTCCCGCCTCCCAGGATGGGGTCCGCCCTCAGCGATCGTATAAGTGAAGTCGTGGTCAACGTGGGCTCGGGCGTCTGCTTGATTGCGGCACATTTCGACGCCGCGATCGAAGAACTCTCGCGCCCTACTTCTCCGATCTTAGGAAGGAGCGTTCAACTGGCCGGACTACTCAGATCGACGTATCTCACGACCGTCGTTGGATGAGAGGCATAACTGACCGTCGCAATAAGTTGTTCGGTGTCCTGACGCGAAACTTCTCGAACCCAGGTCTGGCCAGCAGGGAGTGACACATTCCAAATGCGGGTCGTTCCCCGTGTGCCTTCCTCTAAGCGAACGTCGATGTCAATACGCACTCCAGTTAGGTTGTCTACGCCGAGTTGAGCTCTATGGGCGCTTGCACCCGCCTTGGCCGGAGTCGGTGTCATCCATAATTCGATGAACTTCGGGTTGCTCGTTGTGACGCTGTGCTGGGACAGTGCAACTGCCCCAGCCACCAACGCGATCGCCGCAAACAAAAGAAGTGCTGAGCCCAGCGATGCCCGCCGTTGGTGAGAGTTCGTTGTTACGTCACCTGAGGGTTCAAGGTCTTGATCGGCGGCGGAGTCAAGGTACTCATCAGGAGAGAGGAGCTCTGCCTTGGGGACCCGCCGCACACGATGTTTATCGCTACGAATCAGGGCCGCCAGCAGAGACACACCTGTGAGCCCGCACAAAAGCACCACACAACTCACGCGATCCAGGCTTGTCGTCTCGTTCAGCACCAAGCCGCCAAAGACCGAAAAAGCTATGCTCACGGCCACCGCCCACAGCATGCGCTCGCCTGTGCTAGTTGCGGTTCTGGTGGGATTGAGGGCGAGTACTAACGCTGCACCGGGAAGAAATAGAACTAGGGGGATTGCACCGACCGGTGCGATCGCTCTTGAGTGCACCCAAATGCAAATCAGTCCGCAAACTGCAGTCGTCAGTGCAATGACTGCAACTCTCCAGTAGAAGCGTTTCACGGAGATCCGCTGGGCGCGGCGTACGTCGACCCGCGAAGATCGAAGATAACGATGGGACCATCATCAAAGATGCGGCTGACTCCCGCGATGGCATTGAACTTATTCAAAGATGCCACGGGAATTGGCTTCCGATAGTGACCGCCGAACGGATCCGGAAAGAAAATTGGATTGCCAGCAACGGGGATTCCCGAGGTAATTCTATGGTCGGCCACCACAAACTGTATGTTCTGTGCTTTTATCTGTCGCGCCACTGCTGGCGAGATGCTCGAACCAATTAGGAGGTACGCGCTCAAGAATCCCGCAGGTTCGCTCTGATGTCCGATGGAGTCCATCAACTCGCTATTCGTTATGTCCGCGGCAACCACGGATCCGTGCACGAGGTGACCGCCGGCCCATTCCGCCGCCGTCAGGTCATACTGATCAACCGCGCGATCTCCCCCTCCAAGAAGGTAGGGTCCGGGAATCCTCGCGTAGAAGGCGGGCCAACTTATCGCCGTTGCGCCGACTACGAGCGATGCAAGTATCGAGAACGATGCGAGAGCCAATAACTTCGAAGACCGAGTTCGGAGTTGGTATCTCCGAGCTACTCCCTTAGGACCGACAAGTATCGAAACTGTGATGGCGGATATCAACGCGCCTGGAATGAGCGCGAACGCAAGTAGCCGCGTCTGTCCTGGTGCTAACACCGCGATGACAAAAGCTACGACCATCAGAGGCGGGGCCAAAGTCATCGCAATCTGAAAAGATGTGGCGATGCTCCGCTTTTGCCACAAGCGCCAGATCCCGAAAACCATCAAAGTAAGCAGCAGGACGGCCCAGACGTATCCCATGGAACGATCGAACGTCGGCGATAGCGTACTCGCCGACGCACTCGACCAGATTGGACCTCCCGCGAGTGGGAGGACGACCGAACTCACGTGAGCTACCGACGATACGTGTAATACCGCCGAGATGTTGCTCCGTAAATATGAAAATGTTGGCTTGGCAACCAAGGTGTCCCACAGCGCGATGAATGCGCCCAGGATGATTGCAACAATAATGAGGGCAAAGCGACGGCGGGTTCTGGTCGGCTTGAACATCTCAAACGCGATAACACAAAGTTCAAGTCCGAAAAGGGCGTAGCTCGTTAGATGATGGGTCACCGTTGTGGCTGCGCCAAACATAAGGTTTGCGCTTCCCCAGAGCAACACCTCGCGAAAAGTGGAGCTCTTCGCCATCTTGATCAACGCGAGCAACGAAACAATTAGCAGCGGAAGTGCAAGGGACTCGTAGGCAAAATAGGACAAGAAAAATTGATATGCGGGCCCAGTCGCGTAGATAATGACAGCGAGCGCTGCAAAGCGGGGATCTGGGACGAACTCGAGCGCTAGATAATAGAGGGCGACCGTTGCTACAAGGTGAACAAGGCCAAGCACGATCGCAGCTGATGAATATATCGACAGGTGAGAGAGGGTAGCGACTGCCGCCGTGACAATCTCGAGTCCGGGGTAGAAGGGACTTACCGCCAAGCTGGGGTTCGCATGGAAGAGATGGTGAGTCGCAAGGATCGCCTGAATCGTAGGAAGGTGCTGGAACTCATCGGAGAACGTGAACTGGAGAGGTCGGTAGCACTCTTTTATCGCATAGGTTGCAACCGCAATAATGACGGCTACTCCCGTACCTTCTATCCGGGTTACGTTGCGCTTACTGACCAGGATGACGGTGGGCACGAGAAGCACCATGGCATCGCCCAACCAGTAAAGGGGCGCCGACCAAGGAAGATTCGCTCGCCCTCGCGCATAGCCGACGGCAACTATGAATACGCCTAGCGCGACCCCGAATGCTACGGGTGGAAGTCTCCCGAGGACGCTAGGGGCTCTCGCATGTGAGGGCCCGAATACGGAATCGCCACCGTTTGTTTTTGGTAACGACGTTGTGTCCTCGAAGAGGTCGAAGGTCACTCTAGCTAACCTCCGAACCTGACTGGCGTGTGTTCCTGCAGCAACTATAAATCCTAACTAATGCCCAAAAGGGGCTAGGCCGCTGGTGAGTCAATCGATACCTTTCGAGTAATTCGCGTGGTTTCAACCTTCGAGCGGAGGTACCAGATTGGGCCAATGAGCATGCCGCGTCGCTTGGCCTTAATTTGATCCCGTGGGAAGTTCGGCGCGAGTTCACCACTTTGCAAACTCTGCCTAGCGAAGAGGGCGCGACACGCCCTTGGAAGGAGCCGAATCAATTGGAGAACGTATTGGGGGCGGCTCACCATAAGACTCATGTAGTAGGCAGTAAGGCCCACCCCATATCCAAGCATCTGAAGTCGTAGCTCTTCTTCTGTTCGCCGGTGAAAGTGCCACGTCAAGGCCGTAGCTTGATAAACCACGGTTCCACCGGAGCACAGTAGGTCTGTAAACATTCGCGTGTCTTCACCGGCCATGCTCCGACTCCCAGCGCCGAGTGCAACATCGAAACCACCGATCCGTTCGAGCGCGGCTGCCTGGACAGCCATGTTGCCTCCGATTCCGAATTGTGGGAGTGGATACAGCGGACTCTGAATTCGAGTAGTACTCGGAGAGAACACTGCGGACGTGAAGCCCCTGTTTTTGATGAGCCCGCCGTACTGCTCAAACCAGACCTGGGCCCAGGTTTCCAATTCGCCAGGCACTATCACTCCCGAGACCGCATCGGCCTCAGGATGTTCATAGAAACCGCGTGCTAACTCGGCCAGCCAGTGAGGATCGGCAACTTCATCGTCATCAATCCACGCGATGATTCCCTCGGAAACGAACTTAAGGGCCGTCGAGCGCGCCCACGATAGCCCCTTTCTGGGCTCGACCACATATCTGATCGAAGACGACGCAAAGCGATCGACGACGGCCCGGCTTCTTGTCGAACGTGGCGCATTGTCAACGACCAGTATTGAAAATCTCGGGTACTCCTGACGAATCAAACTCTGAAGGCACGCTTCTAGACCCTGAGGCCTTTCGTGTGTGCAGACAACAATCGTCATCTGGGGTGCCGATCGTAGAACTTCAATGCGGGATGTAAGGAAGGGGGACGTTGTTAGATCGTCCTCAGACGAGTTACTCGGGTCGACGGGAACTTCAACGTCAAACTCATCATGTATCAAGCGCGCGATTTGCCATTTGCTTATACCCTCTGGAGGTAACTCGACCACTACGGAACCAATTGGCTCCGTATGGCGTCGTACCCAGCAACCAAGCGCACCGAGGAGGATCAGTTTCGATTTGCTGCGCAGGTATCTCCGGTGCCGGCACGGAGATTTCGACATCGATGCACACGCACGGAGCGGTCATTTGCCCTACCGTCAGAACTCTTAGGCGGGGTGAAGCCTCCATGATGGCCTTTCATCGAGCGGCGACAGAGCCTTTCAATCGAGTTTCTCTAAAGTACACCGCCTGAGTTGATTCTTCGCCGTGGTAGAGGTGCGTCGGCTGTCTGCTTACTGGATGTCGGAACCGACAAAAGATTCCGTATTGAAGCCGATACTTATTGGGCATTCATCCCAATTGCACTCGATGGAAGTGGCTCTGTTTGAGAAAGTTAGTCCTAGCTCGGACTAGGAACTTCGAATGCAGAGTTCGTGCGTGATGGAGTTTCCATTGCTCGTCCGGCGTCAGGCAGGACAGCGGAAGAATGACGTTTCAAAGACGCTTGCGCATCTGCGTTTGAATCCACTGTGTCGCGTCGTTTCCCATCCGGTGAACGGCGCCTCGGCAGGTTTCAAAAAATCCCAGTGCGTGTCGTCGAGCACTACGATTCCATTCGGCTTCACTTTCGATACGGCGTGTCGGGCACACTGAGCCCTGCAGTCGCCGTCTATAACGACCAAGTCGAGACTGGCGGGAGCTACGGCGTCAATCGAGGCAACGTAGTCATCGAAGAAATGCCGGCCATGGTCGAACAGTTGGGGCTCCGACCGGACTGTTCCGGAGTCGACGCCCGGGATGAAGCGAATGTCTGCGGTCGGGCAACGCTCGGCCACCTTTTCTGTCCAGAAGGCGTCGGATTCGATTGCCGTTACCTGAAAACCGTGAGCTACTAACCACGCCGTTGAACTCCCTGAGCCGTACTCGAAAGCCACGCCATGAGCCGGCAGGACTCCTTCGAGGTACCGAACTGCGGCCCAGTTCCACCACGGCTCACCTGCGTCCCAAGTCGATTGAAAAGGGCGCCGCATGTATGGAACAAGTGTTGCCGCTGAGGCAGGACGCCGGGCGACCTGAACACCGAGGTCTACCAACCACCGCAACTTGCTGCTCATTGCCAGATTATAAGCGCATTGACCACGCACATCTTTGGCCGTTCGGATCCTGATCACTCGAGTCGGTGATCGAGTGTTGGCATCAGACCCATGAGTGACGATCGGCGAACTTTGATGCCCCGGATTCAAACTGTTCCACTACTCACTCGATCAGAATCGCGTGACGGGCGTAAACTTGAACTTGACGTTCGACTCCGAGCTCCTTCGCCGCTTCGAGATAGCGTCGCACCGTCTTTCGATCTATGCCCACCGACTGGGCGATGGTTCGTTCGCCCGCACCCTTTAACCAGAGTCGCAACAACTCCTTGATCTGCACCACCGATACCTCCCTGAACGCCATGGGGTCTCCTCGTCAACGACTCTGGAGACCCAGCCGAATACCTTCTCGGCTGGTGGTGGCGGACCCTCAGGGTGGTCCCATGACTGGCAACGGGGGTGGTCCCATGTGACTGGCAAAACCACCCGGTGAGTGGTCCCATGTCACTGGCAAACGACAACATCGACCGTATTTCATTTCTCGACGAATCGCTGCGCTCGCAAATCAACGCTGTCGAGCAGTCGCCGATCCTCTCTTCTGATTTCGAGTCTTCGATACCGGGACTCTATTTTGTTGGGCCTGCGGCGGCAAACAGTTTTGGACCGCTACAGCGCTTCGCGGTTGGGGCAGGCTTTGCGGCTCGTAGGGTCTCACGCAACCTTGCTCGATTGAGTTCAATCCGATAGCAGTCCGGAATTTCCCGGCTAACGAGATTCCAGAGACCATTCGCATCCAATGGAGAAAGTCGATTATCGGGGTGTGACCTCAGAGTTTGGGGCGGCCACGGAACCCGACGAGATCTCTTGGTAAGTTATTAAGTCCGACCGGCCAATGGCTAAACGAAAGATCACTGATCGCTCATAGATGCAACAACGTTGAATCAATTAACAAAAGGTGGACTTACGATTGACGTTGTTCAACCGAAAAGGCAAACCCTTCGCGAGGAGGGGGCGCAAAGTCGCGGGACTCCCAGAGTCAGCCGGGCCGTCGAAGGGGCGTTATGCGATCCCATTTTGCGTCCTTTGGTTTGCTTTGGGGCAAGGGAGAAAAATGGGTATTGCTCGAAAGTCATCTTGGAATCGAATCGGCGCCATTGCGCTGTCCATGGCCACCGGTTTGATTTTTCCTGCGGTGGTTCTAGGTTTTTCTCCTAGCCAACAGACCGTAGCGTCTGCCGCCACTGTGAGCCCGCTGGGCATTTACGGTGGCGAGGGACCGAGTACCGAAGAGGCACTGGCCCAGTCAATGAGCAACCCCCCTCAATTCGCCATGGCGTTTTTGGACAATTCGTCCTTTGCGGGGCTGGACGATACTTTGTGGTTCACTAGCCAGTTTCAAGGCACCGGTTACAACATGATCTGGGCAGTGCCGATACTGCCCGATAGCGGCGATTACTCGCTGGCAACCGGCGCCACCGGTGCTTACAACCAATACTTCGTCACATTGGCCGAGAACCTCGTAGCTGCTGGCCAGGGAAGTTCAATTATCCGACTGGGATGGGAGTTCAATGGCAACTGGTTCCCTTGGGCTGCCGGTGGGCAGGCGGCCAACTTCGTCGCTTACTGGCAACAGATCGTGACGTCGATGCGTTCGGTGCCCGGAGCTAACTTCATGTTCGAGTGGAACCCCAACATCGGCGACTATGGCGTGGGGAACCTGGCTGACTACTACCCAGGCAACAGTTACGTCGACCTGATCGGGCTAGATGTGTATGACGTCGCAACGGGGAGTTACCCCGGTTCAGCGGCAGAGTTCACGGTGCTTGAGACCCAGGCTTACGGCCTCGATTGGCTGGCCTCCTTCGCCGCTCAACAGGGCAAGCCCATAACGCTTCCCGAGTGGGGACTTGGATGGGGAGAGTCGAACGACGGTGGCCCAGTCTCGGATCCTGGCGGCTATGTACAGGGCGGCGATGACCCGACTTACGTCAATGACATGGCACAGTGGATAGCTGCGAACAACGTCTATGAAGCAACGTGGTTTGACTCGGGGTCGAGTTACATTAGTCCTACCTCGAACCCCAACAGCTATGCAGCCTTCATAAATGACTTCGGTGGTCCATCTTCGCAGCCGCCGACACAGTCCACAGGGTCAGGGTCAGGGACAGGGACAGGGACAGGGACAGGGACAGGATCAGGGACAGGGACAGGGACAGGGACAGGGACAGGGACAGGGACAGGGACAGGGACAGGGACAGGGACAGGGACAGGGACAGGGACAGGGACAGGGACACAACCCACTGCATCTTCACCGACTCCAACGGAGTCAGCGACGCCCGCCACTCCTGCGGCGCCATCCACGACTCGGCTCTGGAGGGAGATGGCGTCTTTATGGCGCACTCCGTATCCCTGACACATTATGTAGGCGGCTTGAAGTTGACGGTGAGAGAAATGAAATTCAGCTCGCGTCACGAGCGGGGAAACCAGCCCAGCGAAGCCCAGTAAGCGACGAGGAGATTTGGGCTTACGAAGTCACAAAGTCGCCGCCAAGATTTCCCTCATTTTTTGATCTCGCCCGTGATAATGAACCCTTCGAACCCTGGAGAGAGCATTCCGAGAATACAGAGTCAAAATATTGGGTTCGTTTCGGAGCGCCCTGATCGCCGCAATAATGCCGCGGCTAAGTTGCTCAACGGAGTCCTCGTATACCCCTATTGTTCGTTCAGAAGTTCCGACCCAGTACCCATCTTCCGTGAGAGGGAGATCCAGCCGCCAGCCGACGCCCTCGGCATTAATTTCCTTGCCTGCTTGAACATTCGTGCCAATCACGGCAAGCCCGAGGCTCATTGCCTCCAGCAAGGAATAGCCATACGAGTCTGCCATCGTGGGCAAAACACCGAGATGCGCAGTGGATACAAGACGCAATACTTCCTCATTCGGCAAAATGGTTTGCCAAGTAATTCTAGGGTTCTCGGCCAATCTTCGCTTGACACCATCCATATAAACGTGATCGAGATATCGGGTGGCGTAGTCATTCCCAGCGATTCTGCCGATAACTATTGCTCTGAAGTCCAATTCATCACCACTGCGTTCGACTGCCCGGAGTAATGCTTCACCCCCTTTTCGGAAGAAGTCATGGCCCACGAAGACCAAGGTGAGAGAATCGCTAGCCGCAAGGGCGGATTGCGGAATTGCGGTCGTCAGACTCTGATATGGCGGCAGCACGAAGGTCTTACGTCGCACCAGTTCCTGCTGCTCCGTTGTTAGACCATCCATGAAGTTCGTTCGGGCCCAGTTCGAAATCGCCAGTATGAACTTACAGTGATCGGATAAAAGATACTTTCGAAGAAACGCTCTCACGGGGTTGTTCGGGCTAAGTGAGATTAGCCACGGTAGTGAGTCCTCAAATGTCACTCCCCACGGCTTTGATCCGAAACTAACTTGGTTAAACAGATGGAGTGCATCGCCCTGCATACGGCGAATGGGTACATAAAAGGAGCTAAAGGTACTTCCTTTTCGAAGTTGACTTGCAAAACCTCTTTGACCCCGGAGATCAATTCTCTCAATTGGCAGGCGTCCCAGGCGTACATTCGTGACTCCCGTGACAGGAGCGAGAATAGTGCGTTCCGCGTAATAAGCGACCGGTCGTCGAGCGAAGTTGGGGGTGGAAAGTATATAACGCCTCTCTAAAAAATCCTCAGCCACCGCTGCAGGTTAGACAACTTGCAGCAGTCGGTAAAGCGCAATAAATGGCGTGCGCATTTAGTGTGAACGGCGGCGACGGAGTCTCAATGCAACGATGACTGACCTGGCGATGGATCGGTCCGTTTGCGGCCATTGGGTTCAATATCCGCCCGCGGACCAGCGTCTGTGCGCGTTAGACGATATCTCAGCGCGTCCCTATAGTTGCAGATGTACAGTTCGGTTCCTGTTGTTAAAGACTGGTGGCCCAAGGCATGCCCGAAGAGCACATGCGGTCTCCGGCGATCGTGATCTTGGTGTCCGACTACTTGCCCTCGCGCGGAGGCACGTCCACCCAGACGAGGCTCCACGCACTCGAGTTCGCCCGGCGTGGGTGGGATGTCACGGTGCTGACACCTCGAGTGCGGCTCCAGTTCGGCAGCGAGCGGCTGGAAGGGATCAAGATCCGCCGGATTGCACTGCCCGGCCGAGGGCGACTTGCCAAAGCGCTCGACCTGGCACTGTCCTGGCTCTGGCTCGTGCGTCGTCGTCGAACCCTCGACGCGGTGAGCGTGATAATGGACGCGGATTTCGCTCTGGCGGCCTGTGCCGGAGGACTTAAACGATCGACCGTTGTCACTTGGGTGACCCGCGGGGACGCGACCCGCATGTTGGGTGGTCGTATCGGGAGCGTCAGGCGTTGGTTGCTGAGAGGCTGCAACCAGGTCGTACTGACCTCTCGGATGGAGGAGGAGCTTCGCGGTCTCGGGGTGTCCGGAGCCTCGATCATTCCCGTGCCAGTCGATACCTCGCAATTCCGTCCGCCCTCGGCCGTCGAGAAGGCCACCGCTTTACGCGATCTGAATATCGACAGCGGGTCGATTGTCCTGTTCGTCGGCCATTTGCAGGAACGTAAGGGCGTTGATCTCCTCATTCGGGCCTTTCGCCAGGTGCTCGACGCCGACCTGGACGCTCACCTTGTCATCGTCGGTGGCCCTGTCGAAGCCGTTGACGCCCTTTACGCAAAGTCACTCGAGGCGATCGTGCGCGAGAGCGATTTAGACCAGCGCGTGCTTTTCGCCGGCCCACAGGAGGACGTAACCCGATACTTCTTTGCGGCCGATGTCTTTTGCCTGCCCTCGCATCGCGAGGGAATGCCCAATGTCCTCCTCGAAGCGATGGCCTGCGGACTGGCGTGCGTTGCGCCTGCGTCGGCCGGTGGCGATGAACTACTCCTCGAATCGTCGGGCGTGATCCCTGAATCGAATTCACCTGCTGACCTTGCTGGTTCGCTCATCGGCGTCCTGGTTGATCCCGGACTTCGTCAGAGCCTGGGATCGGCCGCTGCTGCGCGCGCTAGGAGCGAGTATCGGGCTGAGCGGATCGTCACGGACTACGAGGCACTCTTGTCAACAATGCGAGGATCGAGTCGAAATGCTCCTAGCGGGTCGTCCGCCAGGTGAAGTGCTGAGACGTGGCCAAAAAAATGACGAGGCAGATCCTCTTCCGATGGGGGAAGCTCGTTAGGGTGATGCGGCGAATCGGAACGTCGATCACGGGGGCACGTTCTGCGCTTCAGGGACCGGTCGTTCGCAATGCGGCATCGCTTTACGGGTCAACGATCATCACGAGCTTCCTTGGATTCTTCTATTGGTTCATTGCCGCAAGGATGGTGCCCGCCCGCGCCGTTGGCATTGCGTCGGCGGTGCAGTCGGCCGCGCAGCTCCTGGCTTACTTCTGCGTGCTGGGCCTCAGTACGCTGCTGATTAGCGAACTCTCCCGCGACCAGAGCCAGGCCCGGAGCCTCATGCTTACCGCAGCGACCCTGGTCGGCCTCGTCTCCGCGGTGGTGGCCGGAGTCGTCAGCTTCGTAGTTCACTCGTACTCGTCGACGGTGGGGAGTGGCCTGGCTGGACCGGCGGGATCGCTGGTCTTCATCCTCCTCAGCGCTTTTACCACGATCATGTTGGTGCTCGACGACGCCTGCATCGGACTGATGCGAGGTGACATCCAACTCTTGCGCAATACCGTCTTCGCAGTCAGCAAGTTGCTCCTCTTGCCGCTACTCATCCTCGTCTGGGCAACCCAATCAGGCACCGAGCTGGTTGTCGCGTGGCTCGCCGGAGTGACCATTTCCTTGGTGACACTGACGATCAAACTAACAAAATTGACCAGCGGCCAAGCGTCCCGGCTGGACTTCAAATGGCTCTTCGCAAAGCGACGACTGATGGTGGGCCACCACTGGCTCAACGTGTCGCTCTCTGCGCCGTATCTCGCGCTACCTATTCTGGTGGCGACGGTGATCAGCCCCGGGGCAAACGCGTCCTTCACGATAGCGATGCTTGTTATCGGCTTCGTCAACATCATCCCGAGCCATCTGGCGACCGTCCTCTTCGCCCTGAAGCCCGGGGACGAATCTGCACTCCATCATGAGGTTAGGAAGACCATGCGGATTTGCCTGGTCCTGGCTTTGGCAGCCGCGCCCTTCTTCCTTGTGTTCTCGCACCTCATCCTGAGCATCTTCGGGCGTAGTTACACCTCAGCGTCGACAGCTCTGGCAATCTTGGGTCTCACAACGTATCCGATAGCAGTGAAGGCGCACTTCGTGTCGATCTCTCGAGTGCGCGGTCGAATGGCCCAAGCCGGGATCAGTACTCTCATCGGCGCCTGCTTCGAAGTGGGATTGGCGGCGGTTGGAGCAGCGAAGTATGGCCTGAAGGGGGTGGCCGCGGGTTTCTTGTTCGCCTTGCTCATAGAGGTGGCCTTCTACGGCCGAGTAGTTTTCGGCGTCCTCCGAACTTCCGAGGATCTACCGCCCGACCAATCGGGCACCGCACGCGTCGACGGCGCAGACGTGGACGCCCCAAAGTCCTGACATCGATCTGATGTCCCCAATCGACGCGAAAGTGCGGTCGTCCATGCATCGCTTTACTAGTTCCGAGCCCGATTCGTTCTTACTTTGCTCCTAGGACGGGCGGGTGGCGAAGACCCATACGGGCAAAGAGCTTTCAAAAAAGCTTGGAGCGGGCGACGAGAATCGAACTCGCGTTCTCAGCTTGGGAAGTAGACGTCGCTCGGCGGACGACATGACTGAAAGATCTGATCACCAGCATGGTTTGCGAATGCATCAAGCTGACTTGAAAAGTCTGGGCAATCCGCGGGCGCTAGTGGACGAACTCGGGAACGGTCACTTCAAGGGACTCGAGAGTCGTGTCGCCAGCGAGTCGGTGGAGCCGATCTCGGCGATGCCCGAGGGGTAGCTCATCATCACGCATGGAGAGTTAGACGCCGACGATTTCGATGAGGTCTTCTAGGCCGACGAAGTCATTCGGATTGCGCGTGTAGAGCGCGAGACCATTGGCATGAGCCGTCGCAGCAATGAACAAGTCCGGGATTCGAGGGCGGTGAGAGCGACCAATTTCGGTGACGGCAACGACCACTTGGCCATAGCTACGCGCAGCACTGACATCGAACGGGATCGGATCGAACGCTGCCTCAACTTGTTGGAGTCGAGATTGGCGGCGGGCACGTTCGGCGTTGGTCGATGCCAAACCGGGGCCTGCAGTCAATTCAGCGAGCGTGATACTACTGACCGCAGATTCATCCGGGAGCGCTGCGGCAACATCCCGGTCGTCCCAGTCAATGACGACCGACGTATCGAGTAATCCTGTAGACATCTAGAGACTCCGGTCAATGACGCGATCGAGATCAGAGCGAAATTGTTCGAGGTCGATGTGTGGCCCTTGCACGGCGATGGCTGCGAGGTCGCGCTTTCGCACAAAACTCCGAGGCGGAGTTCGGATTGGTCCGAGCTCGGCCACCGGAACCCCGTTGCGGGTCACCACAAAAGTCTCTCCGGACACCACGGCATCAATAACGTGAGCGTTGTTGTTTCGCAGCTCTCTTTGGGGAATGCTCTTGCTCATGTGCTAATTGTAGTAAATAGTGCTACGGAGTGCTACGGTCCTTCTTAACCGATTTACGAAGGGAGAACATTCCCATCAAGGGCGGGTTGTGCGAAATGACTTCTCTACTTCGTCGCGTGGGCGCCTCGAGCACCAGCCGGTCCGACGAGTAGATCCAACTCGTCGTTATCCTCGCAACCGGTTCTATGCCAACAGTTTCTTTCGCTGGCTATCAACGACGCGAAAGACGTCTTCGGGCACGCTTGGCGTCTCGTCGCGAGCCCTCTCAATCGCCATCGGGCTTCGCTCGCCAAGGTCATCAACAATTAGTTGAGCTGACTCTTCTCGCATCCCCCACGAGACGGCTTCGTTAATGAGTCGCCGCTGGGCAACATTCGACGCCTTACGGACACCATCGATGTACATGGCGAGATGGTCGTCACCGTAAACGAGCGTCGACAGTACGTCGTAGATGGGAGTCAACTCAATCGACCCATCCCGATGGTGCAACAGGGAAATGTTCTTTCCGTGCGCGTCGCCGTTGCCGAGCAGCACATTGATGTACGTCGCCTGCAGGAGCCTGCTCAAGGAATTTGGGCGAGCATATTGCCGAAGCACGTCGGCAATCTTCTTGAGTGAGGGACCGCCGTCCTCCTGATACTTGGTTTTCGGGGGAAGAGATAGAACCTGACAGAAATCCTCTTGGTGGACGCGCTCAACGCTGCCCGCACCGTCTGTAATCCGGTCGTATCGTTCAACGACTAAGAGTTGGCGTTCGCCGAACTCAGTGGTTTCCACGCTGGCGGTCCGCAGTCCGAGGTTGCGCGCAACTCGCATGCAGAACGCCTCATTTTCCACTGTGCTTGGATAATCCCTCACTTCGGGCTTGAGTATGTGGGTTGAGGGCGTGCCGTCGATTGGCTCGCCCCATCGACCGTCGGGCATCCGTGTAAGTAGCAGCTTTTCTTGAACGCCGGCGAGCGAAATCCTCACCCGATCTGTGACTCCAAGAGGGGCACTCCTAAGATTCGCGACCCGTTCGACAATTTCTTCATCCGTCAGAGGCGCTGCGGTCAACGTTGTCGCTGGTCGCGGCGCCGCACTATCGATTGGTTGGACAACGATGGCGCCCGCGCAGTCGAGCCCCAGTTCGCCGATTAACCCAAACGTGTCATTGGAGTTGAGGTCAAGTTGCTCGGCGATTGTGCGTCGCTGATCTTGCTCTGGAAGTAATCCGTCGAGGAATGAGCGGGTTTTCGCGTTGGGATAAGGCGTGTCGGTGAGATTAAGTCCGACAGACAGGAGGGGCGTTCCCAGCTCATAATTCGCCAACGCTTCCTCGGTGTAGCGAAGCCGAAGGCTTTTTTGTTCTCGCGATACTGTTGCAACCCGTTCGCCATACAGCCAGATTGCAAGCTCGTCAACCATTACCAATCCTCACAATCCAAGGTCATCCGGACTCCAAGTTCTCGAAGAATGGTGAGGGTGCGCTTGAGTTGCTCGGTTTCTAATCCGTTTTCTAACCCGTTGACATAGTTTCGGGGTATGCCGGTACGAGCGGCTAGCTCCGTCTGAGAGATTCCCAAAGTATTGCGGTAGTGCCGGATCGCTGCGCCGAGCGTCGAGGCGTTGTATATGCGGAACCTCTGGCTTTTGCGGTCCTTATCATTTGCACTCATATTCGTGCAGTATATCGGTTTAGTGTATTGCCTGGATATTCAGTGACTTCATTGGAAATGGAGAATATACGAATATTCGTGCATCATAGCCGAAAACTGCAGTCTTCGAACCCAGCGACCATTGGGGACGGGGAGGTCAACACGAGAGCCGGCCATCGGTAATTGAGGTGCGTCATATCCGGAAGGCGAGGTTTCGGGAGCATTCGAAAGCGCTCGTGCGGTCGTTGGCAGGCGGTCTATTGGCATGAGGGGCGATTCTGTTCCGCGGGCGCGTTCGCGACAAAGGCGGAAGCCCACGCGACTTTCAATGATCCAAACAGACTTGAAGCGTGGTGGTGGGCTTCCGCCCAGTCCACTCCAACCAACAACATGACTACCTCCTTAGGTCGTATCCACCGAGCCTCGAGGCAAACGGCGGCGACCTAATGGACCAGCGCTCGAGGCGCGACACCCCTTCAGCCATACCCGTCAACCTCACCAGCCGTCCGGGACACGCTCTTATCAAGAGCTGAAACGCTCGGGCAGAGAGAAGTGCTCCCGGTCGGCGGCTCGGAGACAGCCTCACCCACTGAGATGAGACTGTCCAGCACCATTAGACAGAGTGCGCCGGCAGAGAAGTCGTGAAGGTAAATCCTCACCACACGAGTCAGCGCTGTGCCGAGTGTGGAGACACCGAAACCTCGAACCGCATCAGCCAGGCAGTGTTTCGATGTCGAGGCTGTGGTCACGAGGGCCACGCCGATCGCAACGCCGCTCGTAATATTCTGAGGGCCGGTAGAGCCCTGCGGGCTGCGGCCCGCGTGGGGTAATTGACCCACTACCCCATAGACAGATCGAGCGCCGGTCTCGTAAGATCGCCTGACGAGGGGACACCATGCAATGTCGGTCATGCCACGGCGAAACACCGGATAGCAAGCCGTTCTGCGCGAACTGTGGCGCCTCGGTAGCCCCACTGTGCTCTGCGTGTGGCTTAGAAGTAATCGCGGGCAAACCCTTTTGCGCGAACTGCGGGTCCCCGGTCTCATCGCCGCCGACGTCCCCGCTGGCGCCCTCCCGGATCGTTCCCGGCCCGCGGGACGATTCAGTGGAGGCCGTCGCCGAGCGGCGACTCTGTTCCGTGCTCTTTGTGGACCTGGTGGGCTTCACGCCGTTTGCGGAGGGGAACGATCCCGAGAGCGTCCGTGAACTGCTCACTCAGTACTTTGATCGCGCCCAACGAGTTATCGAGAGCTACGGCGGAACCGTGGAGAAGTTCATTGGCGACGCGGTGATGGCCGTATGGGGCGCACCGGCCGCCAACGAGGACGACGCCGAACGAGCCGTTCGCGCGGGGCTGGATGTTGTTGCGAGCGTGAGCGATCTCGGCGAGAGCACCGGGAATATCGAACTTCGCGCCCGCGGAGGCGTTGTTACCGGCGAGGTCGCCATCACCATTGGCAAGGTCTCTGAAGGCATGGTGCTCGGCGACACCGTCAACTCCGCGTCGCGAGTTCAGAGTGTCGCCGAACCGGGGACGGTCTTCGTTGACGAGTCGACCTGGCGGGCGGCGTCCGGAGCGATTGCCTTTGAAGAAGTGGGGGCGCTCGAACTAAAGGGCAAGGCCGTGACGATTAATGCCTGGCGAGCATTGAGAGTGGTGGCCCAGCGCAAGGGACTAGGACGCGCCGAGCGACTGGAGCCACCGTTCGTCGGTCGTGACGAAGAGATTCGTCTGATCAAGGATCTGTTGCACGCGACCGCCAGAGAGAAGAGAGCGCGACTGGTATCGGTGACCGGGATTCCCGGCATTGGCAAGAGCCGCCTGGCCTGGGAGTTCCTTAAGTACGTCGACGGTTTGGCCGACACTGTCTTTTGGCACGAAGGGCGATCTCGCGCGTACGGCGAGGGAATAACTTTTGGGGCGCTGGGCGAAATGGTCAAGATGCGCGCGGGCATTCTGGACGTCGAAGAACCAGCGTCCTCACTGGCCAAGTTGCAGGAGTGTCTCGTTGAGTTCGTGCCCGACGACGAAGAACGACGGTGGATCTTTCCTCATCTGGCACACCTTCTGGGCCTGGCCGACGCGCCATCGAATAAGCGCGATGAGAATTTCTCGGCCTGGCGCATCTTTTTTGAGCGAATCGCCGAACGCGGTGTGACGGTCCTGATCTTCGAAGACCTGCAATGGGCCGATGCGGGACTCATTGACTTCGTCGAGTCAATTCTCGAGTGGTCCAAGAACTCGTCGTTGCTCGTCGTCGCTCTCGCTCGACCGGAGCTGATGGACCGAAGGCCGTCGTGGGGCGCGGGACTCAGGAATTTCACGTCACTTCACCTAGAGCCACTCTCGGCGGACTCGATGAACGAGTTACTGAATGGATTTGTCCACGGACTGCCGAACGAGGTGCTGGATCGAGTCTTGCAACGCGCCGAGGGCGTACCCCTGTACGCGGTCGAGACGATTCGCATGCTGGTTGATCGCGGGGTCATTGTCCAAGTTGAGGACGGCTACGAGGTGGCGGCCGAGCTCGACACGCTTGAGATACCCGAAACGTTGCACGCGCTCATTGCGTCACGGTTGGATTCGCTGCCGCCCGGACAACGCGCGGTCTTACAGAACGCCGGGGTCGTGGGTTCGACATTCTCCCGCGAGAGCCTGCAAGTCGTGAGCGGAGAGCCGATGCCGGACTTGGAGAGTGATTTGCGCGACCTCGTCCGCAAGGAGTACCTGTTCGTCGATAACGATCCGCGATCTCCCGAACGCGGTCAATTCGGATTTGTTCAAGGGGTCGTTCGCGAGGTGGCCGTTGGTACGTTGGCTCGCCGGGACCGGCGGGCCAAGCACGCGGCGATCGCACGGTACGCGGAGGCGGTGGGCGAAGAGGAGTTGGCTGGCGTCATCGCGGCGCACTACAGCGAGGCGTATCGGGTCAGTCCCGACGAAGCGGGACGCGAGGAGCTTCTCAATAAGTCCATTGAGTGGCTGGGCCGCGCCGGACAACGCGCGCTGTCCCTGGGCTCGCCAGAACAAGCGGCCGTCATGTTTGAACAGGCCCTCGATCTGGCACCCAATGATGACGCCATAGCCCCGCTGCTCGAGCGCGCCAGTGTCGCCGCGGTGCGTCAACAACACTACGAGTCAGCCATCGAGTTTCTGGAAAAAGCGATCGCCATTTATCACGCGCAGGGGGACCTGGCGTCGTGGGGACTGTGCATCTCCGAACTCTTCGAGCCCTTGACGGCCGTCGGTCGGGCTGAGGATTCGCTTGAGCGGTGTGAACGAGCCTTTGACCTCGTCGGCGACGATCAGACGCGGGTGCGCGCCAAATTGTCCCTCTCCATTGCCACGGTATTGAGCCACGGGGCCGAGGTATCGCGAGCCGCACAGTGGTGCGAAGTCGCACTTCGACTCGCCGAGGAACTCGACGATGACGCGCTCTTGGCGGGTGCGCTGGGCGCTCGCTCACTGGCACTCTTCACGATGGGCCGGCATCGCGAGGCGGTCATATTGGCCAGGGGCATGGCGAACATTGCTGACGAGGCGGGCGAGCTGTTCGAACAAGCTCGAGCCAGAACCTCGCTCAGTCTCTACATGCTGCCCGACGACCCCCGCGGCATGGTTGACGTGGCCTACGAGGCCGTGGAGTTGGCGCGACGGGGCGGCGCACGCGGGATCGAGATGACGAACATGCTGAACATCGTTGAAACGTCGTTGTATCTCGGACTCTGGGATGAGGCGTTCGTCGTGATCGAAGAGTTGCATCAACGAGAGTTAGCTGAGTGGCATCGAGACTGGCTGTCGTGGCTCGAGGCAGTGTTTGCGGCCTTGGCGGGAGACTCTGTTCGAGCCGACGAACAGTTGGCGTTGGGTAGCGAATCTTCGGACGGGCGCCTCGGGTGGATAACGACCATATTGACCGCTTCGGCGTTCGTGGCTCTCGCCAACGGCAGACTCGACGACGCTCTGCGAGAGGCGAACCGGGCCGTGGAGCTGGACCCGATGGGTATTAACTGTTCTGCCGCTTTAGGCATCGCCGCTCGGGCTGCGTTGTGGATGGGCGATCTCGACGAACTGCGCCGGCTCCTGGCGGCGATGCAAAGGATTCGAGGACGTGCCATGATGGCACAACGTCGCACCACACAAGCCGGCCTTGCGGCACTCGAGCGCCGGATCCCTGAGTCAGTGGAGTTGTATCTGGACGCCATCGAACGGTGGCGTTCCGTACGGAGCGTTCTCGACCTCGCCCTCTGTGAACTCGACCTCGCGATCGTTCTGGGTACGGATCACGAGGCGGTAACGGCGGCCAAAGAGGCGCGCGACATCTTCGAACAGATTGGCGCGCATGTCTTCGTCGAGCGTTTGGCGGCGATCATGGACGGGGCAACCGACTGATGCTGGACGAATCTTCGACAAACAGAATCGCTTTGAGCGGGCGACGAGAATCGAACTCGCGTTCTCAGCGTGGGAAGCCGAGGGCCGCTCAGACTATCGAGAAGCAAATATACTGGTCAGGTACCACTTATCTTGGCCGCCCGTCCGCATTGGCGTCGCTCGGGCGTCAGACTGCAGTCGTTTGGAGACAAGACAACCGAGCGAGTATGGCACCGAGAGCAGGTTCGGGTATTTGATTCAGTACTCCTGAGATCAGCGGTGCGAAAGCTCTTAATTCTGGACGCTGCGGAAGAACTGCAGGATTTGACGGTGCCGCCCGGAAACCGGCTCGAGAAACTTAAGGGGGACCGCGCGGGCCAGCACAGTATTCGAATCAATCAGCAGTGGCGAATCTGCTTTCGCTGGACCTGAAGACGTGACAATTGTCGACCACCACTGAGGTGAAAATTATGACGACGAAGATTATTGACCCAACTACTCCCGGGGAGGTACTCAAGGAGGAGTTTCTGACTCCACTTGGAGTTAGCCAGAACGCGCTCGCCAGAGCCATCGGCGTCTCACCTCGGAGAGTCAACGAGATCGTGCTTGGCAAACGCCGTATTACCGCCGATACCGCCCTACGTCTCTCCCGTTTCTTCTCGATGAGCGAAGGATTCTGGATGAACCTCCAGGACCGATATGACCGCGAGATCGCTCGTCGCGATCCAGGAAAGACTTTGTCAGCGATTAAGCCGCTGACGAAGATCTCGACCTGACTGCTGACGTGACCCAACTTAGTGAATTGAGAAACTGAATCGTTGGAGCGGGCGACGAGAATCGAACTCGCGTTCTCAACTTGGGAAGTTGAGAACGCCCGGCGACGCTATGCGAGCGCGGCTCCAAGTTCTCCGAGTAGAGATAGGTCCTCTTCAGAAATAATCGAGGCGTCAACGTTGCTGGTCAGACGTTGGAGACGAGCAAATCCGTACTGACGCCCGCGCACACCTTTCGATGATCGAAACAGATTTGAGGCGCGGCGCGTGGATAGACCCCCAAGCCGGGAAAATCTCTGTGAAGAATTACGCCGATCAATGGCTCGTTCACCGTCTTGATCTGGCGATCCGTATCAAAGAGCTTTACGAGTATCTCCTCGAGAATCACATCTATCCAACCATCGGAAACTCCTCACTCCAGAACCTGACGCCTTCAAAAGTCCGAGCGTGACACGCCGACTTGGCGCGACGGTACGCAAGCACAGCTGCGAAGTCCTATCGATTGCTCTCGACGATCATGCGCACGGCGGTGACCGACGGCGTCATCGTGAGTTCCCCTTGCCGAGTGAGCCGAGCTGGCGTCGAACACGCAGAGGAACGGCCTGTAGCCACCGTCGCGGAAGTTAAGACGCTCGCTGACGCCATGCCCAACAGGTTGCGGCTCGTCGTTCTCCTAGCAACGTGGTGTCAGTTGAGACGAGGCGAGATCCTTGGCCTGAGACGAAGAGATGTCGACCCATTGCACTCGGTCATCCACATCGAGCAGAGCCGAACGATCGCGCGGAACGGGAATTCGATTATCAAGTCACCAAAGTCCTCCGCCGGTCGAAGGTCGCTGACTGTATCAGCACCGGTCATGGAGGCCATCGTTAGGCATTTAGATTCATTTACCGACTCCGAGCCGAACTCGCTCCTTTTTGCTCCCAAAAAGGTGAGCCACTGTCGGTAGGTGTGCTGCAACGAGCTTGGACCAAGGCGCGCTTGAGGGTCGGGCGTCCAGATCTGCACTTGCACGATTTGCGTCACACCGGACTGACATTCGCTGCGGCCACGGGCGCGACCACAGAAGAACTGATGCGTAGGGCTGGCCATGCATCAGCCGACGCCGCCCTCAGATACCAGCATGCGACAAGGGACCGAGACCGTGTCTTGGCCAAAGCGCTTGAAGACCTAATGGAATCGAATGGCGAAGGCGATATCGAGATGAGGCCGGAGGGTCACCGGCGTGCATACTGAAGTTTTGGACAAGGTTTGGGCAAGATGAAACGAAGTCATACGAATCAATGCGATAACACAACGCTCAGTGGCAGCATGAATGCTATCACTTTCTGATAGCATGTTGTTATGGCATCTGCCCGAACGACATTCACTTTGGATGAAGATCTCGCCGAACGTGCTCGGGTACTGGGCGTGAACATATCGGCTGCGGCCCGCCAAGGGGTGACCGACGCCGTTCGAGCTGCCCTAGAACGGACGGACCGAGACGCGTATACGAAACATCCCGAGAGCGTTGATGCCTTCTGGACAGAAGTCGAAGCGTGGGGTCAGCCGTGAGGCGAGGTGAGATCTGGCTGGCTAAGGTCGGCCAAAAGAGACGACCGGTTTTATTGCTCACCCGCTCGGAAGTAATTGACGTGCGAGCTCTCGCAACCGTCGCCGAGATCTCCACATCAATAAGGGGCCTTGCGGCGGAGGTCGATTTCGACCACCACGACGCGGGCATCAATCAACCGTCGGTCATCAATTGCGATGGCCTACACACCGTTCTACAGACCTCTCTAACGGGGCCAATCGGTCGCGTTGATGACGAGGTCATGCGCAGAGTCTGCGCGGCTATCAGTTACGCCGTCGGTTGTTGACAACGCGGAAGAGCTGTCGGTGAGCTCGAAAGGGTGCAGAAATTTGTGGACCTGGCCACTGGCGCTCGGGCAGGATTTGGGCAAGACGAGTGTCGCTCGGGCAAGCTTTACGGCACAAGAGCGGCGAACCGCTAAAAGCGACAGCGCTCGAAATCATTGCTCTTTTAATGAAATTCGTTGGAGCGGGCGACGAGAATCGAACTCGCGTTCTCAGCGTGGGAAGCATTCGATCGTCACCCTTCTGCTGAGGAACAACTGGTTAGCGGGGCTTTACACGACCTTGAGTTCTATGGTCTTGGGCAAGCAACGGGCAAGATCCATTTGGAACGCGTGGGTGAGGGTCCGAATCGGAGAACCGCCCTCAACGATCTAATGGGAGAATTCAGCATTCTCGATGAACGAACCGACGGCGACGAGCGCGGATTAGCGCGCTTCGCTACTTTCGTCATATTGGTCTTTGTACGTGGTGGCGTGACGACTCGAGGATTGAAGAGCCTGGTTGCCTCAATTCACGCGTCCGCTTCCTTTTGGGCGTTGAGCGGCCGATCAATGTCGGTATCGAGTCGCGACCCTGCGTCGAAGAGTCGGCGACGTCGGTGATCACTCAGTACGGACGTCGCAAAGACGGCGAAGTCGACGAAAAATGGCGACATGTAGTGAATAGACGACTCCGAGGGCCATTCCACCCATCCGTAGCGATACATGAAGAGCCACCACAGCAGCATGACCACAGTCACGGCGAAGCTTGTGACCTCAAACGTTGGTGCGGCCAGTGCTCGGAACATCCAGATCCACAGGATTGGCAGAAGATACAACGTGTAAGCAAGGTGCGAGACTGGCAGAAGCAAGACGGTGCCCCCCACGATGTTCCAGTAGCTCAGAAGAGAACTGTCAGACCAGCGCAATGCAAGGAAGAGCAGGCTCGCGACGGCAATGACCAACGCAAGCGTCGAAACGTCGCGCAGAACTCCCGAGACGATAAGAGGTTTCGCGAGTCGGCTCGCCGAGAAGAGAACCTTTGGCGTTCCCCACACCGAGTAACTCGGATCCGGTTGCGAACTCCCTTCGAGCGTTACCCGTAGGAACTTCGCCAGGCCCGAAGTACCACCGACGATGACCACGAGCACGAGAGCCACCAATGCGGCGCTTACGAAACCGACGACCGCTCGTCCCCGACCGACCAATCGGCGCCGAAACAGCGTGAGCACCACGAGTCCGGGCCACGACTTTACGATCGCACCCACCCCCATGAGAGCACCGGACAGTACTTGTCGATCACGCTCGGCGACAAGAGACGAAACGACCAGCAACAAGAGTACGAACGTGTCGGTCTGTCCGTTGTAGAGCTCCCAACGCGTGGGACCGAAGTCCAAGGCGGTCAGTGCGACAAAGGCGAAGAAAACCGGTCGATGCCATCGTCGAAGGGAGGGTGACGCGTACCGAGTGAAGAGGCCACAGCAGATGACCAGCGCGACGATTGACAGACTTATCCACGTTCGCCACAGGAGTCGCATTGAGAGAGTGCGAAACGGCAGGAACACCAGAGCAACGAACGGTGAGTACGCGTAGCCGTACCCCCGGTGAACGAGTTGGAGATCGTATGGACTATGCCCGGATGCGATGTCTCGAGCCGCGATGAGGTAGGCGTAGAAGTCACCGCCTTCGCCGATTGCGCCGTTAGGCACCACACCCTTGAAGTACATGTATTGTCGTAGCCCGAAGACAACTGCGACGGCCCCCGCGGCGACCCAGAGTCCGCGATATATCGCCTCTCTGTCTCTCGCCGTGCTCGGTCTCTTCACGAGCGCCCACCTCCTTGCCCGACGCCGAACCTAGATGTTGAGGTCGCGGGGTGCGTTCCCTGCATCACAGCAAATACAACGTCATAGAGGGTGTCGTACTCCAGGAGAGTGATCTTGGTGAGATCGATGTACGTAAATCGGATCCTTGCGCAATACGAGAACCCCCTTTCTGAGGGCGCGTCCATTGCCAGCTTCGCCATATTTGGTTTGGTGATCGCCCGCTGTGTACATCGTTCACATTTCCATCTTGCACTCGATCTCGTGTTCCGGACGGATTCGATGTAGTAGCGGACGGAGCTCCTCCGACGTTGGGTGGGCAATAGTGGTCAAGATTCAGGTTCGTAATGAGGCGCATTGGCGGTACCTGGTGGTCATCCGCGGTCAGTCGAAAGCCCGTGTGAATACTGCGTTGTGGGATCGGATGACTTAGAGCGGGCGAGTAGGAGCGAACTCGCGTTTTCAGCTTGGGAAACTGAAGTCCGAAGCGGAATCACTTTGGCTGGTATTGAACCGCGGGTGCTCGAAATTAGCAAGACCCGTGATTACGATGTCGGGGGTGGCGGACCTGAGTCTGACCAAGCATTGGCCTGGTCTGGATGGCATGAGAGCAGTTGCCGTGTTGGCGGTGGTGGGATACCACTTGGCGCTACCACATTTCGATAGCGGGGGATTCCTCGGCGTGGACGTTTTCTCGTTCTCTCCGGCTTTCTGATTACCTCACTCTTGATCGGCGAGAAAATGGCGACCGGAGTGGTGAACATGCGCGACTTCGCTGCGCGTCGTGCGCTTCGTTTGCTTCTGCATTTTTTGCCGTCATCCTTCTCGCGGTGGCGGCCGTGCTCACGATTAGAGGCGTGAGCTTCTATCGACACGACACCCTTTTCGATATCCCCGCAGTGCTATTTTTTGTTGGTAACTGGCTGATACCACTGAGCGGTCACCTCAATCAGCTTGGGCTCTTCACCCAGACGTGGTCTCTATCAGTCGAAGAGCAGTTCTACCTGATATGGCCGATATGTCTCGTCGCTACGATGGGGCGTTTCCCCGGGCGCGGATAGCCTTCGGGCTCCTCCTCCTGGTGGGGCTCGAGTGGATTGTCCGACTTGCGCTCGTACTTTCTGGCGCTTCCTACGCGCGAATCTATTACTCAACCTTTTTTCATTCCGACGGGTTACTCCTCGGCGCCTCACTGGCACTGTTGGCGTCGGAGCGATTGCTTCCTTCCAAGTTCGCGACGTCACGTCGACTACCTTGGCTGGCCCTCGGAATCATCATTGCCATGATGCTCGCTGGCTATGGCTCTCTTCCATACGGATGGGCAATCATGACGCCTATAACAGTTGCGGCCACGGCTCTTGTAATTGCGAGCGTAACGTCGGGATCCGCGTCGCCTCTATCTCGTTCTTTGTCGGTGAAACCTTTGCTATGGATTGGCAAACGTTCCTACGGCATATATCTGTGGCACGCCACCATCCTTTGGATTATTGCCGCTACGCTCTTCTACGGTTCCCACGTCTATTTGGCCGACGTGTTCGTTGTCGCTTTGACTTTCGGCGCTGCGGCCGCATCGTATGCGCTGATCGAACGACCAGCGCTCAGATTGAAGGTGCGTCGGTTCTCGCGCACCGAGTCTCTGCCGGAGGCACTCGAAGAAGGTAGCTCTGGCGATGTCGCTCCGACGCATTGACGGAAAACCAATGAGTTGCCGTTGGGAGCAAAGCATTGGTGTCATTGAGCTCTCGGAGAGTTCAACCTCAACGCACTGCCGGCACCGCGTAACCCCGCAGACCTTCCGAATCTAACGGCTCTGTCATAACAGGGTCTTCCGGTTTCACCGGGGTCTAACCTTCGCGGCGTCGTGACTCCGGGGTGAGTTAAGACCCTGCGGGCATCCGTTTCTTAAGCACAGAGGCGCTTCAGTCTTGTTGTGTGAAAAAGAGAATTATCCACGCCTCTGTGTACATCGATCCTACCGAGATCGTTAACCATCTCGTGGGATTGAAAGACGTGCGCGTCCTCTCCTACGCGAGGCCGGGGTCCGGTCGGGGAGATCACCATCGAACAGGATGGTCACAGGATCCGAGGTGTCCGATGATGTGGTGGCCGCGCCCTGGGTGAAAGAGAGACCCGATCGTCGACGTATTGCGACTTACCCTTCGGCGGGAGTGCCCGATGACGGTGCGATGGAAGAAGCACCGGCTGCGCTGCCCGAATCGTGCCTGCGCCATGAAGTCCTTCACGCTCGTCTGACCACCGCATGGCCGCGGTGGGCGTGCATGCTCGACGACGAGGGCAGCGAAGTGGGTCGTGAAGGAGATCGGATCGGGTCAGACACGTCTCACACCTCGCCAGAGAGCTCGCGTTGCTGGCTGGGATGTCGGTAAACACCGCTATGCGCATCTACGGAGGCGCATTGCTCGACAGCCGACACGAAGCGTCTGAAAGAGACGACCGCCATCGGCCTCGATGAGACGCTCTTCGTCCGGCGCGGGCCCTACAAGGTAAAGGTCGTGGTCGACGACGGTCTGCGACGTGGTGAACCACCAGTTGATGGACGTGGTCCCGACCAGGGAGTTCACAGAAGTGGCCCGCTGGTTGAGACGCCCAACCCCACCACGTGAAGGACCGACTCGAACTATGGCTGTCTCGACATGTCAAAGACGTACAACGCCGTGTTTAAGGTCGTCACCCCGAAGGCCACCGAGGGTGATCGACAGCTTCCATGTGATGCGCCACGCCATCGCGGCCGTCGACGAGGTCCGTCGCAGAGTCCAACAGCAACGAGCTCGGCCATAGGGGACGAAGCGACGACCCGCTCTATAGGGCCCGTCAGGCTCCTCGTGATCAAGCAGACCGCGAGTGACCCGGATCTGCAGGCACGACTCGAGGGACTGCTCGCGCTTAGGCGACCCCGAGGGCGAGGTCGCCTTCGCCTACGGCGTCAAAGAAGCAGTCGCCCGTTTCTATGAGACCGACGACGCCGCGGCCGCCGAAGACCTGCTGCGCGACATCATCGACTTCGGCTCGAAGAAGTCCGCGCCGGCAGAAGTTCGTCGTTTCGCACGCACGATTGCGCAACTGGTTCGACGCCATCGTCGCCTGGCACCAGGCGAAGGTCTCCAACGGCCCGACCGAAGGCATGAACAACCTCATAAAACGCGTCAAACGTGTCGCGTTCGGGTTCACCAACTTCGAGAACTTTCGAATCCGAGCCCTGCTCTACGCCGGCAAGCCCAACCTCAGGGTCTTCGACTCGATCGTTGTGAGATGACGAGAGACAGGTGGCTCACCCCGCTACTACCGGAAGAGCCTCATAACAGCCTGGTCCATTAGACGGGTTCAGGCTTATTGGAGCGGGCGACGAGAATCGAACTCGCGTTCTCAGCTTGGGAAGCTGATGTTCTGCCGCTGAACTACGCCCGCGTACTTCTGCAAACCTAAGATGAGTCTAGTTATGACAAGGATTCTCAACCAATTGAACGGCCCTTAGAGCGGTCGAGCCCAGATCGTCCCTCGCCGGATTCACAGGAGGCGAGTTACGCCGGGACGAGCGCGAAAGTTCCTCCGGATTCCTTGAGACCATTCCCGTTACCCGCGACGCTCACTCCGCTCGCACCGATGGCGAAACCCTCTTTACTGAAGACGTACAGCGCTTTGCCGTTCCAGGATCGCTGCTGTGAACCGTCCGCTCTGGTGACTAGCCCTGGCGTCCCGCTCAGTCCCGCGGTGAGTCCGGGAGACCCCTGAGCGTAAAGCGGAGGGAAGTCAACGGCGCACTGTCCCGTGCAGGACGCGCCTGCGGAATAGGTGTAGACGGGCACCGTGATGACTCCACCTCCGTCAAAGAGCTGGGCGGCGAGGTAGTCGTGGCCCTTGATCGTCACCGTGGCCATGACGCCCTCGGATCCGAGGGCGTTCCCGTTGGGCGATAATAACCACCACATGCCGTGGTCGGCGGGCAGGCTGGGTTCGTCCCAGGCTTCACCGGTGGGAACGCCAGGTATTTCGTCGAAGAGGTAGAGCGGGTGCCCGTCATAGGTCACTTGTTCGCCGATGCCTGCACGGTGTACTTCACCCAGAAGCGATTGCTTGACTCCCGGGCCGGCGACCGGCGTGGCCGTAGTCGTGTAGGCGGGCCACTCCGCGTGCTGGTCGGTCTCGGGGCCCGTACACACGTACGGCATGCCGGCGGCACTTTGCTTCGTGGTGGTGCAGCCAAAGGTCATGCCGTGATCGCTGGTGATGAAGTAGAGAGCCGTGCCGGCTGACGATCCCGAGCCCGCGATCAACATCGGACCAAAGGGTCCATCCAGGACGGTGACGACGCTTCCCTTGCTTGCCGCTTGCGCGGCCGACTCGACCACGCTCACCGCCGATACCGCCGCGATGGTGGTCGCCGCAACCAACCCCGCCAACCATCTCCGTGCCCTTGCCCAGGTCGTCATCATTTCCCTCCTCGTGCCACGTGTTGTTCACGTTGGCTTCCTCTGTGAATGATCGTGTCTTCGCGTAGGCCCGCCAAGGTGGCTGGCTCATGGGTTTCACTTCGTGGAGGTACCCCCGCGAGGATGGTGCGAGCAGGTACAGCCACGTCGCAAGGGCGCCGACGCGCGATGGTACCTTCGGGGCGTGGCAATTCGCGTGGTTCTGGCTGAGGACAACGCACTCTTGCGTGAGGGCGTCGCTCGCATGATTAGTGCCGAGGACGACTTCGAGCTCGTGGGTGTCGCCACTGACTATCCCGAACTCATTGAACTAATCGATCGCTGCGAACCCGATGTGGTGATCACGGATATTCGTATGCCGCCCACGGGAACCGACGAGGGGATACGCGCCGCCAACTGGGCTCGCGAGAACCACCCGACGGTGGGCGTGGTGGTGTTGAGCCAATTCACCGCCCCCGCCTATGCCTTGGCGCTCCTCGAAGAAGGTTCGGCCGGACGGGCGTACCTCTTGAAGGAGCGTGTCGCCGGCGCCGATGAGCTGTCCCGCGCGATCCACGTGGTCGCCGATGGCGGATCAGTCATTGACCCGATGGTGGTTGATGAACTCGTGAAGGCGAGGTCCAAGCGACCCAAGACTGACCTGGACTGGTTGACCCCTCGCGAAACCGAGATCTTGAGCGAGATGGCCCAGGGCAAGTCCAACGGGGCCATAGCCAAGAGCCTGGGGGTCTCGGAGCGTGCGGTGGAGAAGCACTCCAATTCGATCTTCGCCAAGTTTGGGTTGTCCGAAGAGCACGATCTCAATCGTCGGGTCAAGGCGGTTCTGGTCTATCTCGGTGAAGCGCCGGGAAGTTAACCTCACCCCCGGCTGAGAGCCACCTCACTCGTCGGGGGGCGGCGCGCGTGAAAGACTCAGTGCGTGATTGATGAAGCCCTTACCGTCATCGTTGTCGATGATCAGGCCCCATTTCGGATGGCGGCGCGCGCCGTGATCCGTCGTTCGGAGGGCTTCGAACTCGTTGGGGAGGCGGAGAACGGTCTCTTGGCGGTGGAGTTGGCGAACCAGGTGCACCCCGACGTCGTCTTGATGGACATCAACATGCCCGAGATGGGCGGCATCGAAGCGACGAGGCGCATCGTCGACGAACTTCCCGACACCTTCGTCATTCTCTGCTCCACCTACGAGATCAACGACCTCCCGCCCGAGGCCAAGACCAGTGGAGCCCGCGCCTATGTCAATAAGGAGAAGCTTGGCGCGAAGACCCTGCGCCGGCTCTGGGACCAACGCGGCGACGTGGAGTTCGCGAGCTAACTGCTGAGCGGCAGGGAGCCGCGAATCGCGGTGCCGCGTCCGACCTCGGACTCCCAGCGAACCGCACCGCCGATCGCCCCGAGTCGGTCCATCATGTTGATGTAGCCGTGACCGCGTTGGGCGGTGCGCACGTCAAAGCCGGGCCCGTCGTCGCGAACCTCGAAAAGAAGACTCCCTGACTCCTCCCACACCCGCACGACGACGTGCGACGAGGAGGCGTACTTGCCCGCGTTCTGCAGTGCCTCGAGACAACAGAAGTACACCGCCGCCTCGGTGTCGCCCCCGTAGCGACCGATGTCGGTGGTGATGAGTTCGATGTCGAGGGGAGACCGGTTGGCCACGGCGCGCAGCGCTTCGCCCAGACCGCTGTCGACGAGCAGGGGTGGATAGATACCGTGGGCCAGTTCGCGTAGCTCCTGAATCGTCTCTTGGACCGCGTGTCCCAGTTCGTCGAGCATCTCGGCGGCGGCAGTGGGGTCTTCGCCCAGGACGTCCTTGGTGAGGCGCAGGTTAACGGCGAGTGCGACGAGGTGCTGTTGGGCTCCGTCGTGGAGGTTTCGCTCCACCCGACGACGCTCGGCGTCGCCACTCGCCACGACGCGCGCGCGAGAAGCGCGCAGTTCGTCGGCCTGCTGGCGCAGTTCGTCCAGGGTTGTCTGTAGGGCGGTGTCGAGCTGCGCGTTGTGCAGCGCGAGGCCCACTTGACGCGCGAGATCCGAGAGAACCCGGTCATCCTCCTCGCGAAAGGCGACCGCCCCCGATGCGCGGGTCACGACGATGATGCCGAGTAGTTCGCCGGCGTGACTGATCGGGGCCACGCGCAGGAGTCCGGCGGCGCTGGTCGTCGCAATAGACGGCAGCCACACCGACGCCCAGGCGTTCCCCGACACGCCGGCGCGCGAGATCACCGTGCGCTCCTCGCGGGAGATCTGAATGGACCTGGTGGGTCGGTCAGGGACCGACACCGCTAAGTCGAGTACCTCGCCGTTGCCCGTAAAGATCTCGGCCGAGGTGAGGGTGAGGGTCTTGCGCAGGGACTCGACGAGTTGCAACAAAAGCTCGTCCATCGGAATGGCCCGGGTCATGCGACTGCCGAAACTGCGCACCACCTCGTCGGGCGCTTCGCGCGAACCGTAGGTGAAGCTGGTGGCGATGCGCGCAAAGCGCGCACGCAAGGCGAGTTGGGCGATCGCCGCCGCGGCGGCCGCGGCCATGGCCCACCACAGCAGGTCGCGACCCGAGCGATTGGCGGGGGCCTTGTCGAATCCCCGTACCGCGAGCAAATACGCGCCGGCCACGATGGCCACGGTGCCCAGGGTCGTGAGCAGGTGGACCAAGACGCGATCGGCGTGCTCGGCCATGCGCGATGACCCGACCGCCAGTCCGAGTGGGATGAAGCAGGTGAGCGCCACCAGCGCGGGTGCGACGTCCAGAGGCCAGTCGACCAGCGAGTGAAGGGTCAGGACAATCACGCCCAGCGTGAGGGTCAATGTCGCTCCGACCGTGATGGTCTGGACTCGTTGTCGACCGCGCGCCGAGGCGACCAGGTACCGAGTGCGCGCGGCCGGGAACGTCGTGGCGAGGGCGAGTACCCATCCGATGGCGATTGGCCACGGCGAGAGGGCCCGTGAGCCCGTGAGATACACCACGCAGATCGCGACCGCCACCGTGTACCAGGTGATCGCGGCGAACTGACGAGAGCGGTCAATGAGCTTGCCATCGCTGAGCGCGAGCACCAGGTGCACGACCACCGCCATGGATATCAGTACCGCGACCTCGGCCAACTTTCGCCAACTGGCGTCCACGCCCAGACCGTGGCGATCGCCGACGCGCATGGCGAGGATGGCGACGCCGCCCCCGAGTGCGACCAGTGAACACAACAGCGCGATCCCGGGGTCTCGCGACAGACCGCTGAGGGCGGCGATCGACCAACACAGAACCGCGACGCCGGCGATGACCCAGAAGACCAGGCGACCGGCGTGCGGCGCGTCCACCAGGGCCACGAGGACCGCGACGAGCGATAGGGCGACGAAAAGTCCGGTCGCGAAGCGACGTCCACCGGTCGTCGCCATGACGTTGGGCGCCGTAGAAGAGGTCACGCTGAGCGCGTCTTTGGTACTCAGAACGTGCCGATCACCGTGACGGTTTCGGTCAGGCTGTCGTCGCCGTCATCAAGTATCCGTCCGTCGCGCATGCGCAGGACCGTGTCGGCCGCGGTCGCGACGTTCGCGTCGTGGGTGACCAGGATGATCGTCTGTCCCTGGGCGTGCAGTCGACTGAGCAGTTCGATGACTTCCTGGCCGCCCACCGAGTCGAGCGCACCGGTCGGCTCGTCGGCGAGCAACAGTGTGGGTTCGTTGGCCAAGGCCCGGGCGATGGCCAGTCGTTGGCGCTGACCACCGGAGAGCACGCCGGGCATCTCAGACGCCTTGTCGCCGATGCCGAGCAGGTCGAGCAAGTCGCGCGCCCGTGACTCGGCGGCCTTGCGGTTGCGTCCGGCGATGATCGCGGGCAAGGCCACGTTCTCGAGCACGCTCATGCCCTCGAGGAGATTGAAGAACTGAAAGACAATCCCGATGTGCTTGCGTCGAATGAGCGCGTGGCTGTCCTCATTGCCCTCCGACATCGACTCACCCGCCACGACGATCGAACCTTCGTCGGCGTCCTCGAGCCCCGCAATCAGGTTGAGGAGGGTCGACTTGCCGCACCCTGAGGGACCCATCAACGCGACGAACGATCCTCGTTCGACCGTGAGGTCGACGCCGCGCAACGCGCGCACCGGCGCGAGTTCGGCTTCGAAGGTCTTGCGGACCCCTCGCACCACGAGGGCGGGCTCGCCCAGCTGCTCCACGCTCAGGTCGATCTCGATGGACGTCATAGTGGTTCTCCTTTTAATGCTTCGCTGAAACTCGGTTCGACTGTTTGCTGTACGGCGAGGATCTTGTAGGACACGACGGGGGTGTCGCGCCCTTTGACGAGTTGGGCATCGAGCTCGATCGTCGCCACGTCCAAGCTCAGGGCCAACTTGGTCGGTTCGGAGAGAACGGTCTCGCCGGCCGAGGCCAACTGCTGGAGTCGTTGGGTGAGGTTGACCGTGTCACCCACGAGCGTGTACTCGAGGCGCTCTTCCGAACCGAGCAGGGCGGCCGCCACCTCGCCGGTCGACACGCCGATACCGAGTCCGAAGACGGGAAGGTCCTCAGTGACCCAGCGTTCGTTGATCTCGGCCTGCAGGGCGTGCATGCTCGCGGCGGCCAAGACCGCTCGATCGGCGTGGTCCTCGCTGGGCACGGGTGCCCCAAAGACCGCCATCACCGCGTCGCCGACGAACTGCATCACCGTTCCCCCTTGCCCAATAATGGCGCGATTCATCGCCGCGCGGTGGGTGTTGAGTTGGGCGGCCAACTCACTCGGGTCGGCGTGTTCGGCGATGGTGGAGTACGAGCGGATGTCGCTCATGATCACGGTGCAGTCCAGGCGTTCGGTCTCGCCGATGCGCCGGCCCTCGTGGCGCAGTTTCTCGGCGATTCCTCCTGGCAGGAGCCGTGAGAGCGTCTCGCCCTGTTCTTCGCGGTCGACGATCGACTGGTGCAGGTTGCGCAGCCGATCGAGCGCACCCTGATGTCCCGCGCTCACCTCCTGGGCGAGTTTGAGGAAGAGGGCCTGGACCTGGGCGTCGACGGCCTCCGGAGTCGTGCGCCGCGCCACCGCGATCGCCTTGATGGGCTTGCCTTCGGCGACGAAGGCCAGCAGCGCTTCGTCGGAGGCGGAGAGTTCGCTGTTCGACGTGACCGGTCTCACGAGGGCTTCGACGATGGTGGGGTCAAGAGCCGTGCCGCCGGTGGCGACCATGCGGATGGCTTCGATCAGCTGGTTGCCTTGGGCCAGGTGGTCCTTTAAGAGATAGCCGTAGCCGGCCGAGCCCTCGGCGAGCAGGGCCACGGCGTACTCGGGGTCGTCGTACTGACTGAGTACCACGATGCCGGTGCCGGGGTGGCGCTTGCGCACCTCCTTGGCCGCTTCGATGCCCTCACGGTTGAACGAGGGCGGCATACGGATGTCGGTCACGAGCACGTTGGGCGCACAGGCGCTGGCCCCCTCCACGGTCTCGTCGTAGTCCGAGGCGACGCCCACGATCCGCAGGTCGGCTTGACGATCGATGAGCGCTCGCACGCCTTCGCGCACCAGCAGGTTGTCGTCGGCGAGAAAGACGGTGATCACCGAGTCACGCTCGAGGACTGGATCGCTCACGAAGGAGAGTCTCGCTCTCTGGGCTCGCCGCCACCAGGGGGCGACCCACCATATCGGTAGGGGTGATAGGCCCACCTCGCGAGGTTGCGTCACCACTATTTACTTCAAGATCGGCGACCGGCACGCTGGGCCTATGAGATACCTAAGTTCCGTTACCACCCTGTCCTGGATCCCCTCGGAAGCCGTTCAAGGCTCGACGAGGCTGGCCTTTGACGCCGGTATGACCCACTACGATCAAGCCCCGCCCGACGAGATCGACGATCTCGAGGCGCTACGGCGTGACGATCGATTCCGGTTTGCGAATCGCCTGTCGGCCTCGATCCAGGTGAACTCCAAGGGCGAGATCACCGGGGCGAGCTACACCGGCGGCGGATTGATCGGCAGCACGAGGGTGAAGCTCGGACCGGTGAGCCACGTCTTTGACGCGATAGCGCTACCGGACATCAAACAAAAGCCCGTCTACGGCGACGGGTGGGTGCGCTTCACCCAGACCGCCGGCGGTCGCACCGGGATGCCCGCGCCGCGTCGGGTGCGCCGTGCCCCCTTCGTTCAGTGGAACGGGCCACTCGCCTGGACGACGCTCTCGCTCACCATGTACGCGACCGGTGAGTCCAAGGGCGCTCTCGTGGGAGCCAGTCGCTTTCCGCGCCACTGGGTCTACGACGCCGAGAACCGTCTGAGCGCCAAGTCCGGTCTCATCGACTTCACCGACTGGTACCGCAAGGCCTTCGGCAAGCAGACGCCCTGGGGCAGTCAAGACTCCGACGCGTTCGTCACCACCGTCGAGACCGCCCTGGAGAGAAACCTGTCGCACAAGCTCATGGCCGGCGCGGCCAAACCTAAGATCAAAAAAGTGAAGCCCGGAACAGTGTTGGTGGCTCAAGGAACGCCGGGCTCCGACGTCTTCTTGATTCTGGATGGGGTGCTGCGCGTCGAGGTGGACGGCGAGCGCATCGCCGAGTACGGTCCGGGCGCGATGCTGGGCGAACGCGCCCACCTAGAAGGAGGTTCGCGGACCTCCACGCTGGTGGCCGTCACCGAGTGCCGGGTGGCCTCGGTGCCTGCGGCCTCGCTCGATCGCAGTTCGCTCCAGGAACTCTCCAGTGGCCACCGTCGAGAAGACTCGAACGTCGGTTAAGGGTGAGGGTTCACTTCCTCGGAGTTCGAGGTTCGACGCCCGCTCCCGGTGTTGAGTTTGTGCGCTACGGCGGCCACACCTCGTGCGTGGTACTGGCGCACGATGGACAGAGACCATCCCTCATCCTGGATGCGGGCACCGGCATTCGTCGGCTGCCCGAGCTGCTGGAGGGCAACGCCTTCTCGGGATCCCTGCTGATGACGCACCTGCACTGGGACCACGTTCACGGGCTGCCGTTTTGCGCCGCGACCGACCGCCACGACGCGAGGACGTCCCTGTTCATCCCCGATCAGGGCGACGGATCAGATCCATTGGAGCTGCTCGCGCGCGGCATGTCGCCGCCGCACTTTCCCGTTCGTCCCGACGAGCTGCGCGGCGAGTGGGCTTTTGACAACCTCGTCCCGGGCGACTACGACCTCGAGGGATTTCGCCTTCGAGTCGAAGAAGTGCCGCACAAAGGTGGGCGCACCTTCGGCTTTCGAGTGAGCGACGACTCCTCGAGCGTCACGTATATTCCGGATCACTGTCCGACGGTCCTGGGAGAGGGCCCCGATGGGCTGGGGGAGTATCACCCCGCCGCACTCTCGCTCTGTGAGGGCAGCGAGGTGTTGATCCACGACGCGCAACTCGTGCGCGAAGAGTTAGCCGCCGAGGGCTATTTCGGCCACGCCGCGGCGGAGTACCCGGTGGCCCTCGCGCAGCGCGCCGACGTGGCGCGCGTCGCCCTCTTTCATCACAAGCCTGATCGCAGTGACGAGGACCTCGACGCGATCGCGCAGCGATTCGCGTCCTCGCGCGGCGTCATGGCCGCTTCGCAGTCGACGATCCTGGAGCTCTAGTGACCTCGGGCTCGCTCGACGCGGTCGTCGTCGGATCGGGTCCCAATGGTCTGGCGGCCGCTCTCGCGCTCGCTCGGGCGGGACTGTCCGTCGAGATCCTCGAAGCGGCCTCCACGCCGGGGGGAGGGTGTCGCACCGAGGAACTGACGCTGCCGGGCTTTTCGCACGACGTCTGCTCGACCATCCAGTCGATGGTGGGTCTCTCACCTTTCTTTCGTGAGTTCTCCGATGTGACCAGAGCGGTCACGATGCGCGCGCCCGAGGTGGCCCTGGCCCACCCGCTGGACAGCGGAGGGGCCGCCTTCGTATCCACCTCGCTGGAGGAGACCGCGCAGAGCCTGGGTGACGACGGTGCCGCGTATCGCCGGCTGATGCGACCGCTCGTGGATGACGCCCCCCGCTTGGCGTCCACGGTGCTGTCGCCGCTGCGCACGCCTCCGGCGAATCCGCTCACGATGGCGCACTTTGCGCGCAACGGGCTTCCTTCGGCGCGTCACCTCGCGAAGAGATTCTCGACCCCCGAGGCCCGAAGTCTCGTGGCGGGGGTCTGCGCGCACTCCATGTTGCCGCTCGGTGCCCCGTTGACGGCCGCCTTCGGGATCTTTCTCGCGGTCACCGCCCAGGTCGGCGGATGGCCCGTGATTGAAGGCGGAAGTGGAGAACTCGTGAGGGTCTTCGTCGATGCGCTGAAGAAAGAAGGCGTCGAGATTCGCCTCGATCACCCGGTTCGCTCGATGGGCGACGTGCCGAGCGCTCGCGCCACCGTCTTCGACACCTCGGTCCCCGGTCTCCTCGCGATCGCCGGGGATCGACTCTCTTCGCGGTACCAGTCCTCGGTGGCGCGCTTCACCCCCGGCCCCGGTGTCTTTAAGGTCGACTGGGCACTGTCAGGTCCGGTGCCCTGGCGTGCGTCCGTCGCTCGGCGCGCGGGTACCGTCCACGTGGGTGGAACCTTTGAGGAAGTTGCGGCGTCTGAAGATGACGTGGCGCGCGGACGTCACTCTGAGAGCCCGTATTGCCTCGTGGTCCAGGCGAGTGTCGCCGACCCGACGCGCGCGCCTCTGGGACAGCACACGCTGTGGGCGTACTGTCACGTGCCCAACGGCTCCAGCGTCGACATGACCGAGCGGATCGAGCGCCAGATCGAGCGCTTTGCCCCGGGCTTTCGCGACCTCGTGCTCGCCAAGGTGTCGACCTCGACGGCCGAGGGTGAGCGGCACAACGCCAACTATCTGGGTGGCGACATCTCGGGAGGCGCGGGGACCCTGCGCCAGACGATCTTTCGACCGGCCCTGCGCTGGAACGAGTACCGAACGGGCACGACGGGCCTCTATCTGTGCTCCGCGTCGACGCCGCCGGGCGGCGGTGTGCACGGCATGTGCGGATGGGGCGCGGCGCGCGCCGTCTTGAGCGATCTTCACGGCCGTGCCTAGCGCACGAAGGACACGAGTATCGAGGGGTCCGTCGTGTTAAACGAAGCGCGCCCGGCCTGGTTTCGCTTCACCAGCGGCCGCGCGGGTGAGCGTACGTCGCTCATCGCTCTCGCCCTTGTGCTCGGCGTGCTCGGGGGAGTCGGCATGGCCTCGCTCGCGGGTGCTCGGGCCTCCGACGACTCGTACACGACGTTGCTCGCTCGCTCGGACCCGTCGGCGTTGAGCCTCCAAATCGGCTCGCCGATCTCCACCGTGAAGTTCTCCAAGATTCCCGGCGTCACCCACGTCGGCGTGGCGGACGAAACGTTCTATGCGGTCCCGCTTACGGCCAAGGGAACACCGGACTTCGGTTCGGGAAACGTGGTACCCGAGGCTGGTCTGGACGGTGAGTTTTTTACTCAGGACCGCGTTGGCGTCATCCAAGGGCGCCGAGCGAATCCTCACCGAGCCGATGAGTTCATGGCCACCGCACTGGGCGAACGCCTCATGGGATGGCACGTCGGCAGCGTGATCAAGATGGGCGTCTACACGTTGCATCAGACAGGTTCCAAGGGCTTCGGGACGACCGCGGTGCCCCCGAGCAAGATCATCGACGAGCACCTCGTGGGAACGATCGTCTTTGACAACGCGGTCGTCCAGGACTCCGTAGATCAACTACCGACGTACTACGTCCTGACACCCGCCGCGGCGAAAGGATTCACCTCCGGATTCCAGTACGTGGAGTACGAATTCGCGTTGAGTCCCTCGGCCAACCAGGCCGCGGTGGTGCGCTATATCCTGCGAGCGCTTCCTAAGGGAGAGACGTTCACGCTCAACCATCTCTCGGTGACCCAGGGCGAGGTCAATCGCAGTGTGCGACCCGTGGCCTTGGCCCTGGGAGTCTTTGGCGCCCTGGCTCTCCTCGCCGCGCTCTTGGTGGGCTTACAGATGATCGCCCGACGCCTCTTGGCCCGACGACCGGACCAAGAGGTGCTGCGAGCTCTCGGCGCCAGTCCTCTGGCTCTCTTCTTCGACGCGATCCTGGCCCCGGTGCTCGCGACACTGGCGGGGGTGGTCCTCGCCCTTCTGATCGCCACGGGCCTCTCGTCGGTCTCCTTGTTGGGACCCGTGCGTCCCCTGCTCCATGAAGGTACGAACTTTGACGCGTTGATCTTGCTGAGTGTGGGCGCGATCCTGCTCGTGGCCCTCACCGCGGGGAGTGCAGTGGTGACACTGCGACTGGCACCCGGGCGAAGTGGCCCGACCAGCACTCGCGGCCGGTCTCGGGTGACGCGACTGGCGAATGGAGCGGGACTACCGGCGTCGGCGGCTACGGGCATAGCCTTCGCCTTCGAATCGGGGTCGGGTCGACGAACGGTGCCGGTGCGCTCGGTCCTCGTCGGGATCACCATCGCGGTCACCCTGTTGGCGAGCACCTTGACCTTCGCGGGCGGACTGTCCGCGTTGATTTCGCGTCCCGCGCTGTACGGATGGAACTGGAACTACGCCCTCTCCTCAGACAATGAGGTGCCGCCGGCGAGTCTGGCGGTTCTGGAGCACTACTCCCGCGAGGTCGCGTTCACCGGAGTGAACTTTGCCGACGTTCAGATCGACGGCGTGAGCGAACCCGTCTTGCTGACGACAGCGAACGCCGCAGTTGGGCCACCCCTGCTCTCGGGACACGAGGTGGAAGCGGCGAAACAGGTTGTCTTGGGCGCGGCCACGTTGACGGCCCTGCACAAGCGCGTGGGACAGAGTGTCGTCATCAGTTACGGCGACAAGCACGACGCTCCGGCCTACCTGCCGCCGACCCGGGTCACGATCGTGGGATCGGCCACGTTGCCGGCCGTTGGTCAGGCGGGAACGTTTCACCCCTCGATGGGCGTCGGAGCCATCTTTGATGTCAGCGCCGAGCCCCCGGCGCTGCGAAAGGCGATTCGCTCCCAACAACTTCTTGGGGGCGACGATATGTACTTCGTTCGATTTCGCCCCGGCGTGACCCACAAGGAGGGGCTCGCCATGGTGACCAAGGCCGCTCGCGCGGGGGACGCCCAGTTCGCGGCGGTGCCGAACGATGCGGGCCAAGGGGACACGGTCTTGGTTCTGAACGTTCAGTTTCCCGCGGAGATCATCAACTATCGCTCGATGGGCAGTACGCCCTTGTGGTTGGCCCTGGCCTTCGCGATCGGGATGACTATCGCGTTTGGACTGACCATCACCTCGTCGGTTCGACTGCGTCGACGTGACCTGGCCCTGCTCAAAACTCTCGGCTTCACCCGCCGTCAGATGCGTTCGTCCATCGCGTGGCAGGCGAGCGCCTCCGTCGCTACGGGGGTCGTCGTGGGCATTCCGCTCGGCATTCTCTTAGGGCGAGAGCTTTGGACCCTCTTTGCCAAGGAGATCTACGCCGTACCCTTCGCCGCGATACCCACGCTCTCGCTCGTCGTCTTGGGTGCGGGTGCCCTCGTACTGGCCAACCTCGTCGCACTGATCCCCCAGTACCTCGCCGCGCGCACCCCGGCGGGCGTCGCTCTTCGAGCCGAGTAAGTACCGCGCGTCGCGCCTCGCGACTTGATCGCGAGGCGCGGTGGCGCGTTACTCCGAACGGAAGGTCAAGCCCGGCGACGTGCGAGCCGCACTGCGACCGGGCCAGGTGGCCGTGAGGATGGCGATCACGATTGTGCCCACGCCCACCAGCGTCAGGGCACCGGCGGGCACCGTGGGGTAGGGCACGGCATTAATGTCGCGTGCGAAGAGGGTCCAGAGTTCACGACCGAGCAGGATACCGAGTGGAACGCCCACCACCACGCCCACCGCCGCATCCACGCTCGCCTGATAGATGATCGCCGAAGCCGCGGTTCGTCTGGTGAGGCCCAGCGTCTTTAATATCGCCAAATCGCGGCGCCGACGACGCACCGAGGTGATCAGCGTGACGGCCAGTGCGCCTACTGCACCGAGAGCGAGTGCGGCGGCCAGGATGACCGGGGTCGTCCCGATGGAGCGGTAGTCGACGATCTGAGCGGGACGCTGGACGGACAGGACGGTGACGTAGTTGCCCGTCCCGTTGGGGTCATGAGCGAACGTCGAGTTCGCGACCGCCGCGACGCGCTCGAGGTTCTCTCGTCCCGCACTGTCGCTGACGCCCTGGCGAAGTCGAACGAAGACCATTGCGGGTCCATTGAGGTTGGGGTCCTTGCTCGAAATTGCCTGCACGAAACTCTTGGGCTCGACACCCAGCGATAGCAGGGCGCCTGTTCCCATCGACGTGTGATCGGCGACCGACGTGGCGTACCCGACGGCGGGGAACGTGGCCGTGCCCACGATGGTGAGCGTCGTGGGAGGGACATAGATGGGTGCGTCCTGAGCCGAGCCGTACGAGACGCGGACGGTCTGGCCGATGTGGCGATGTAGTTCAGCCATTGTCTGGTCGCCGAGCACGATCTGGGCGTTTGTCTCAAGGCCGTGTCCGGTGAGTATGGGCGGCATGACCTTGGCCTTCGGTGAGGCGAGGAGCACCGGGACGGACTGTCCGTCGATGGTGGCGTCGGTGTAGTCCACCCCGCTCCAGGCTGCGACGTCGGGGTCGTGCTTGAGACGCGCAATGGCACTGGGGGGAACATTGTTGGTGGGGTTCAGTGCGTAGCTCCAGTTCCAGCCGTACAGGGCCGGTCGCGAGACCAGCGTGTTGAGCCCGCTCGCGAAGGTGAGGGTGGTGGCCATGAGCGCCACCGCGAGAACGGAGCCGAAGAGCACCGAGCGAACCGGGACGTCGTCGCTTCCCCCGCGAGGCTCGAGTGCGAAGTGCGCTCCGAGTGTGGCCGCTGTCGGAAGTGACAGCGAGCGTAGGCGCCGTACCACCACAGACGGAGTTCGCCTCGAGTTGACGCCGCGGTCTCGGTGCGCGGCGCTGACGAGCGCGCTCGCAACCGAGAACCCGACGAGCACGACAAGTAAGACGAGGGCGCCCCCCACGAGCACCGTCGCGTCGAAGGAAAAGCCGCGATCGGGATAGACGGGTCGCACCGGTCCGAGTGGCGCCAGGGGCGAGAGCGCGAGCGCCACCACGAGGGCGAGCAGGACTCCGGCAACGACGCTCGCGACGACCCCCACCAGAGTCTCCAGCAGTAACTCGCGGGGACCGGCACCCAGCGGCGCGCAGGATGCGCCGATCGTTGACGTCGCGGCGGACCAGGCGAGAGATCGACTGCATCGAGAGCAGAAGACAGACCAGTGCCGCGATCACGCCAAAGGCGCCCAGGGCCACCGACTCGGGCTTGAGCGCGAGTTCGACCGTCGAGAGAACGTGAGAGGTGACGTGAAACTCGTACGTGAAGCCCACGGGCACCAGTGCGGAGAGTTCATGTTCAATGCGTCCGAGATGGGCGTCGCCGTGGCGCAATTGAATTTCGTACTCCACGGGAAGTGACCACGTGGGGTCAATCGTGGCGGCCTTCTTCACGAGAGCCGGAGAGAGAAACGCGAAGCCATATGCGCGGTCCACGTCGTCTTGGACGATCTCGCTGCTTTGCGCGACGATGCCCACGACGTGGGCGTCAACGATATAGCGAGGCTTGACCTTGGCCGTGCCGAATCCGCGAAGCTTCGCTTGGGCGGGTGCGTAGAAGCCGATCGGCACGATCGAGTCGAGTCGCACACCCCAGATTCGTTCCACGCCCGGCGTGATCACGATCTGATTGATGTCGGAGGGATTGGCCAGATGTCCCGCGAGCACCGCCAGTCGATCCTGTTGGGTGAGGTCGCCGTCGGTGCTCCCGACGACCACCGCCAAGTTCACGGTACCCAGGCGTGGCGCACCCTTGGCGTTGAGGGGTACGGCGGCACCGGCGTTCAGCGTGCGAACGCGCGCGACATCGGCCAAGTTCGAAATCGCGGTGGCGATTGATGACCCCGGCGCTCCGATCTGGTTGTAGACGCCCATGCTCAACGTCGAGGGGTTGGTACTCGCGAGAAACGTCGGGTACGACGACTGAGTTCGCCGCGCACCCGCCAGTGAAGCCATCGCCAGTCCGCCAGTGAGCCCGATCAGCAGGATCACGCTGAGGTACGCACCGCGTCGGCGCGCGAGAGTTCCACGGAACCGGTACCACGCAACGTTCCACGCTCGGCTCGTCACGGGCCCCGGTCCTTTCGGTGTGTCCATGATGTCATTCGTCGCGCAGCACCAGAGCCGTGGGCGTGCGCGCGGCAATGCGGCCCGGTACGGAAGCGACCAGGTTGGCGAGCACGAGCGAACCGATCGCGATGAAGCCGATCGCGAGGCCGGGCACACTCGCAACCGGAACCGCGTTGATCTCGTTGGCGAAGAGAAGCCAGAGGGTTCGACCTATTACGATGCCGATTGGTATGCCGGCGATGAGCCCGATGCTCACCGCGACACTGGACTGCCAGGCGACGGCCGAGGCGAGTTGGCGACCGACAAAGCCCAGGCTCTTTAAGAGTGCCAGCTCCCGTCGCCGGCGTCGAACGGAGGCGAGAAGCGTAAGACCGAGCGCGACGACGGCTCCCAAAGCCAGTCCACCTCCCAGGATGGCGGGGGTCGTACCCATCGATCGGTAGTTGGCGATCTCGGCCGGGCGAAGATGCGCGACTACGCCTCCCGCCGAGTGCCGGTGTTCCCCTTGTCACGGTTGATCGTTCGGCTGATCACGCGAAAACTAGCCAAGGCCTTGGTCGTGTTCGCGCCCGCGTGCAGGCGGATGAGAACCACGTTGGGTCCCGGGACCGAGTTCTGTTGGGTGTTCAACAGCTGGTGGGAAAATCACTCGTGGCGACCAGCGCGCCCGTGCCCATTTCGAGTCCCTTCGGCAACGGGAGTCAAGGTCGCTGTGCCGACGATGGTCAGCGTCGTCGGCGCGCTCGATCCATTGGAGAACGTGACGGTGTCACCCACGCGCTTGTGCAACTCAGCGAGTGTGGCCCTGCCGAGCACGATCTCATTGGACGCCTCGAGACCGTGTCCCGAGGTGAGCGGCGGCGCAACGACAGATTTGGGCTGCTCGACCATCGTCGATACCGACGTGCCATCGATCTCGGCCATCGCGAAGTTCGCGCCCGACCACGCCGCGACGTAGGGGTCGTGGTCGAACAGCGTGGTGACTTGGGGCAGGGGCATATCTTCTTCACCCGCGAACCCTGACAGCATCGCGTAGTTCCAGTTCCACCCGTAGAGCGAGGGGTGCGAGACGAGATTGTTGAGGCTGGCACCAAAGGTGACGGTGGATACGAGCACGACGATGGCCAAGACCGCCCCGACGATGGCCGACCGCACGGGCGCGGCGTCGGGCCCCCGTCCGGACTTAAGCGCGAAGCGTAGACCCGTCGCGACCGACAGCGGCAGGGCCGCGGCTTCGACGACTCGTGTCACCCACGAACTGACCTCGTTGCGGGTCTGACTCACTCGTCGGCTTATCTCTCGACGGGCGACCACCAGTGCAGTTACGAAAAGTCCGAGGACTCAGTGCCAGGAACCCAAACCCGAGAACGGTCCAGTCGAACGACACTCCAGGGTCGGGATAGACGGGTCGTACCGGCCCGAGCGGCGCCAGCGGGGAAAGGAGGATTGCGAGCGCGACGGCAAGCAGCGCGCCAGTCACCACCGCGAGGAGTGGTCCGAAGAGTTCGCTCGTGATCGTCATCGATGGGTCGGCTCCGAGCGCTCGCAGGGTGCGAGCCTCGCTAGCCCCGGCCCTCAGGATTCGACCAATCATTTGGGCGGCGATCAGCAGCGCCGCGAGGCCCGCAATGGCGCCGAAGACCCCCAGGGCAATCGCTTCGGGTTTGATCTCTTGTTGGGCCTTGGCGATGACCACGGTGGGGTTGCCGCCTTGACCAATACCAAAACGTGCGATCGGATCTACTTGGTCGATCTCGTGGTGGACGCGTGCGATAGTGGCTGGCCCGCCACGCACCTGGATCGCAGTTCCCGAGTAGTAGGCGCAGCAGTTCTCCAACTGGTCGGTCAGCTTCGGTGACAGCAGGACGACGCCCGAACCCAGTTGGTCGATCTCGTCCTGGACCACCGAACTGTTAAAGACGACGATGCCCACAATGGTGACTTTGGGAAAGAGATACGGCGGACCGTGGTAGCTCGGCGAGTTGTCCTCGGCGTCGCTGTAGAAGGGAATGCCGATCACCGAACCCACGTGCACGCCGAGTTCGGAGGCCGCTTGCTGATTGATGACGGCCTCGTCGGGACGATTCGCGTGAAAGAGGTGACCCGATGCCAGCGTGATCCGGTCCAGGGTCAGGTACTCCGAACCGCCGATGATGGTCGGCGGCGTCTCGCCCGCAGTGAAATGGGCGTGGACCCCCGTGACGCCGTTGAGGTTCACGTTGCCGTCGAATCCGACTTGGACTGCCGTGCGCTCCACGTAGGGCAGGTGGGCGATCTTGGCGTCGATCGCCGGGTTGTATCCCGTCGTCTGGCCCAACTGAGCGTCGTCGTAGCCCGTAAAGGCTTGCGTGTTGGCTGGATCGGTGCTGGCCCAGTAGATGGGAAATGACGAGTCGGTTCGTCGAGCTCCGGCGAGCGAGGCCATGGCGAGACCGCCCACAAGCGCGATTAACAGAGCCAGACTCAAGTAGTTGACCCATCGGCGCGCAAAGGTGGCGCCCAGGCGGTACCACGAGACACGAAGGATGCGACTCATGCCAGTGGCGACCCCCGAAGCCTGGATGGAAGAACTGCGAGAAATACTGTCAGCGCCAGGGCACCGTTGGGCAGGTGGCTGGCAACACTTTCGCGCGCCGTGGTAGCACGTCGGCGCTCGGGCGCCTAGAGAGTCGGCGTGTTGGGCGGTAGTCCGGTGTCGGCGGAGGCAGTGCCCGCCGCGCTGGGAGAGCCGCTCGGCTGGGTTTCAGGGGCGGGTGTCGTTGAAGGCGGCACGCTCGAGGCGGGAGTACTCGTGGGCGCGGGCGGTGCCCAGGGCTCCGGTGATGGGATAGGCGTCGCGCCCGGTCGGAGCTGGCCGATGCCCGCTCCCAGCATGATCGAGTTCGGTACGCGCAAGATGCCATCGTCGCTCATGACTGTGACGTAGGTGAGTCCGGTGCCGAGCACTTTGACGTCCAGGACACCCGTGACACCGGAACGAATACGAATGGTGTCGCCGACGACGAAGGGTCGAGCGAACAACATGACGATCGCGGCGAACACGTTGCCCAGGCTCTGCTGGGCCGCGACGCCGAGAATGATGCCCGCGATGCCCGCGCCGATCAAGAGATGGTCAAGAGAGACTCCGAGGACCGCGAGCAGTGCGATGATCAAGATGACGTAGCCCAGTCCGTAGGTGACGAGGCGAATCGTTCCGCCCGCTCCCGCGTTCGACTGGCGCGACACGAATCGACCGAGGGCGCGCGAGAGGTGCACGATGGCATATCCACCCGCCATCACGAGCACCAGGGCCGCCGCCCAGCCGTAGAGCTTCTGATGAAGCGACGAGTGTTCGATCTTGCCGAATGCTCGCCCGAGGCCGAGCGCGGTCGCGGCGATCACCGCCGCCACGGATCCGAGGACCCATTCGGTCTTGAGTGAGCGCTTGGCTACGCCCGAAATGCTTCTCGTCACTGACGTCAACTGTATAGAGAGGTCGAGTTCTGGTCGATCCTTCGTGGTTTCGCGCGTCGATGCGTGCCCTCTAAGGTGGTCGAAGCATGACGCAACGACCGATGGTGATCCACGACGATGAGCCCGTCATTCTCACGCAGGATCTGACGAAGCAGTATCCCGGCATGGAGGGCGCGGCGGTCGACGGGCTGAACCTCGCGGTGCGCCACGGCGAGATCTTTGGCCTGCTGGGTCCCAACGGCGCCGGCAAGACGACCACCGCCGGGATTCTCACCACGCGGGTCATCCCCACTTCGGGCAACGCCTACGTGGCGGGAATCGACGTGCGCGCGCACCCCGCCCTCGTCAAGCAGGTCTCGGGCATCGTCTCCCAGCAGAACACCCTCGATCGCCAACTCAGCGTTTGGGAGAATCTCTACTTTCACGGGCGGCTCTTCGGCATCAGCGCCAAGGAGTCGCGTGAGCGCGCCAATGAACTTCTTGGACGCTTTTCACTCTCGAACTGGGCCAAGGCTTCGGTCTACGCCCTCTCCGGCGGCATGGCTCAGCGTCTGATGGTGGCGCGAGCTATTTTTCACCGACCTGCCGTGCTCTTTCTCGACGAACCCACGGCCGGTCTCGACCCTCAGAGTCGCTTGGCGCTCTGGGAGATGTTGGGTGAACTCAACCAGTCGGGTCAGACTGTCGTGCTCACGACCCATTACATGGAAGAGGCTGACGCGTTGTGTGATCGCGTGGCGATCATGGATCACGGCAAGATCCTGGCGCTCGACACGCCGGCCACTCTTAAGCAGAGCACCGGCGCGGACACCATCGTGACGGTGAAGGTTTCTTCCGACGGCGAGAAGTTGGCTCAGGCCCTGCAGCGAGAGATCGCTGGCATCGTGAACACCCGGGTCGTGGAGAATACGGTAACCGCTCAAGTCGAAGGCAGTGACCGCCTGGTGCCGCGCGTGGTGAACGTCGCCGAAGCGTCCCAGATCGAGATCATCGACCTCACGGTTGCCGAGCCCACGCTCGAGACGGTCTTTATCAACCTGACCGGCAAGGAGCTGCGCGAATGACCGTGATGACCATTGAGACCGCGCCGACTCGCTCGGTGTTTGATGCCAGTCGTCGGGCGATGGGTGGACTGCTGCTACGAGACCTCGTCGTGCTGCGCAAGACGTTCCGCGAGTTTGTTCTGCGCACGTTGATCCAACCCTTCTTGTTGTGTTTCGTGTTCCTGTTCGTCTTTCCCAAGATTGGCCAGGCCGTCGGCGGCGGCGGTCCGGGTGCCTCGACGGCCTTCGCGACGATCCTTGTTCCTGGTGTCGTGGGGATCACGATCATGTTTCAAGGCGTGCAGTCGATCGCGCTCACCATGGCTCAGGAGTTCGGCTTTACGAGAGAGATCGAGGACCGCGTCCAGGCTCCGTGTCCCATCTGGCTCGTCGCCATCTCGAAAATCATCTCCGGGGCGGTGCAGGGACTGATCGCGGCGGCCATTGTCTTTCCGATCGCCTCGGTTGTGCACGCGGCCGGGGTGAAGGCGGACGTGTCGCTGCACTGGTTAATCATCCTCACAATGGTGCCGCTGGCGTGCGTCACGATGGCGGGCTTGGGACTGATCCTCGGGACGTCCTTTGAGCCTCGCAACATCGGACTGATGTTCGGCTTCATCATCTTGCCCATCACGTTCTTGGGCGGCACCTACTACCCCTGGACGCACCTGGCGCCGGTCAAGATTGGCAGCTTTCACTGGTTGCAGACGGTGGTGTTAATAAATCCACTGGTCTACGTGAACGAAGGCATGCGCGCCGCATTCACCAACGCCCCCCACATGCATCTCTACGTGATCTACCCCGTCATGCTCGGGTTCTGCATTCTGTTCTTGGCGCTGGGACTGCGCAACTTCCGTCGCCGCGTGCTCTCCTAGCGAACCTCGCAGTCAAAGCGGCCAGGGCTCAACGAGTATCGTGACCTGCGATGGTGCTCTCGGATCGATCGATCAAAGAGGCGCTGGGGCAGGGCCGACTCGTGATCGAGCCACTCGGCGAGGACTGCATCCAGCCCTCCTCGGTGGACGTGCACGTCGATCAGTACTTCCGCGTCTTTCGCAACTACTCTCAGCGGGTCATCGACGTGCGCGAGGCCCAAGAGGACCTCACCGAGCTCGTTGACGTCGGACTTGACAATCCCATGATCCTGCACCCAGGTGAGTTCATGTTGGGCTCGACCACCGAGCGCGTGGCGTTGCCCGACGACATCGTGGGGCGACTTGACGGCAAGAGCTCGCTCGGTCGCCTCGGCCTGGTCATTCACTCGACGGCCGGCTTCATCGACGCTGGCTGGGATGGGCACATCACCCTGGAGCTCTCCAATGTGGCCAACCTGCCCATCACGCTGTATCCGGGAATGAAGATCGGTCAGATCAGCTTCTTCGAGATGACCACGCCCGCTGATCGGCCGTACGGCTCATCGGGCTTGGGCTCGAAGTACCGCGGTCAGCGAGGACCGACGCCGAGTCGCTACTCGGAGAACTTCAAGCCCGAGAAGTAGCAGAGTCGTGCTCGCTCGCATCATTATCGGCCTCGGTGTCACGGTCATCCTGTTCGCCATCGCGGGTAGGCGTTTTTACTGGGTGTCGCGTCTCATTCGCTCGGGGACTCCGGCTCCGCGGCGCTGGCAGGGACTGCGCAAGGTCACCGACGCCGAGGTCACCGAGGTGGCGGGTCAGCGCAAGTTGCTCACGTGGACGGTGCCGGGCCTGGCGCACTTCTTCACGATGTGGGGATTCACCGTCCTGCTGACGACCATCATCGAGGCCTACGGGTCACTCTTCAATCGGAACTTCCACATTCCCTGGATTGGACAGAGCAATTGGCTCGCCTTCGTCGAGGACTTCTTCGCGACGGCCGTGCTCGTGTCGTTGGGCGTCTTCACCATCATTCGAATCAAGAACGCGCCGGCGAAGAAGCAGCGCGAAAGTCGCTTCTACGGCAGCCACACCGCTGCGGCCTGGATGGTGCTCGTGATGATCGCTCTGGTGATCATCACCCTGTTGCTGTACCGCGGCGCGCAGATCAACACGGGACACTTCCCCTTCACCAATCTGAGGGGTGGGTGGGTCGCCTCCGCCGGAAAGCTCACCCCATTTTTCGCGAGCCACGCCTCGTCGTGGGCGTTCGCCTCGAAGGTCGTCGCCAGTGGGCTCGCTCCACTGGGTTACGGCGTCAACAGTGTGCTCGAGGTCATCTTCTTGCTCTTGAACATCGGAGTGATTGCGAGCTTCCTCGTCTTCGTCTCCTACTCCAAGCACCTGCACATCTTCATCGCGCCCATCAACGTGGGCACCTCGAGGCGACCGCGCGCACTCGGTGGCCTCGACAAGACGCCCAACATGGACATGGATCAGGTCAGCGAGGACACCGTCTTTGGCGCGGGCAAGGTCGAGGACTTCACGTGGAAACAGATGCTGGACTTCGCGACCTGCACCGAGTGCGGACGCTGCCAGAGCCAATGCCCGGCGTGGAACACGGGTAAGCCGCTCAGTCCCAAGCTCCTCATCATGAATCTGCGCGACAACATGTTCGCCTCCGCTGACCGCTTGTTGAGCGCTAACACCGAGGGCGAAGTGGCGACACTGGTGCCCACCACGATCGACCCTGACGTGCTGTGGTCGTGCACGACGTGCGGCGCGTGCGTCGAGCAGTGTCCGGTTGACATTGAGCACATCGACGCCATCATCGACATGCGTCGCTTCGAAGTTCTCATGGAGTCGCGTTTTCCGACCGAGGCTGGGCTGTTGCTGCGCAACATGGAGAACCAGGGCGACCCGTGGGGGCTGGGTTCGTCCAAGCGCACGGACTGGCTGGGCGCACTCGACTTCGAGGTCCCGGTGTTCGAGGGTGCGATTCCCGAGGACGTCGAGTACCTCTACTGGGTGGGCTGCGCGGGTTCACTCGACGAGCGCGCTCGCAAGCAGATCATCTCCACCTCGCGCATGCTGCATCGCGCCGGGGTGAACTTCGGTATCCTCGGGCCGCGTGAGTCGTGTACCGGCGACCCCGCGCGTCGTATGGGCAATGAGTATCTGTTTCAGGAGATGGCCAAGGCCAACATCGCCACCCTCGACGAGGTCGGAGCTAAGAAGATCGTGGCGAGCTGTCCGCACTGCTTCAACACGATGAAGAACGAGTACCCGGCCCTGGGAGGTCACTACGAACTCATTCACCACTCCGAGTTGCTGAGCCACCTCGTCGCCACCGGCCGACTTACCCCGGGCCTGGGATTCACCGGTACCGTCACGTATCACGACCCGTGTTACTTGGGCCGGCACAACCGCATCTTCAAGCAGCCGCGCGACGTGCTCGATGCGGTCCCGGGCTTGACCAAGATCGAGATGGCCCGGCATAAGGAGCGGGGCTTCTGCTGCGGGGCGGGTGGCGCGCGCATGTGGATGGAAGAGACGATCGGCAAGCGCGTCAATATGGACCGCACCGAAGAGGCCCTGGGCACGGGTGCCGGCACCATCTCGACGGCGTGCCCTTTCTGCATGATCATGCTAGACGACGCCGTCAAGGCCAGTGGTCGAGGCGACGACGTCGCGGTCGTCGACATCTCCCAAGTGATTGAACAGTCTTTCGCTGAGTAACTCCTCATCGGAAACGAGTGTTCACACGCTCGAAACACGTCGCTAACTGTTTCGAAATCCTTCGTTGCCACACTGATCTCAATTCATTTTGAGGTCACCGCCGCCCTCTCCGAGACATAAGGGAGACGGATGTGCTCAGTGCGGTGACCAATATTGCCTATCCCAGTTGGCTGAACCCGGCGGACAATACCTGGCAGCTCGTGGCCGCCACCCTGGTGGGCCTCATGAGTCTGCCCGGACTGGCCGTGCTCTACGGCGGCCTGGTGCGCAAGAAGTGGATCGTCAACACGATGCTGATGACCTTCGTGGGGTTCTCCCTCGTGCTCATCGTGTGGTTGCTCTGGGGTTACAACATGGCCTTCGGTAAGCTCGCGCACTTCGGGCCGACGGGATCCTTCTGGAGCGGTTTCATCGGCCACTTCGAGCCGCTGGCGACGAACAGTTCAGAGCAGGGACAGGCGGTGTCGGGCGCGAACACCGCTATCCCCTTCCACTTCCCGACCGCGACCCTGGCGTACTTCCAGTTCGTGTTTGCCGCCATCACGCCGCTCCTGTTTTTGGGCGCGCTGGTGGGACGGCTCAAGTTCAAGGCGTGGCTGCTCATCGTGCCGCTGTGGATCACGCTGGTCTACTGCGTGAACGCGGCCCTGCTGTGGGGCGGAGGCTTCTTCGCCCAAAAAGGAGCCGTCGACTACTCGGGTGGCTATGTCATCCATCTCTCGGCGGGGGTGGCGGCTTTCGTGGGCGCGTGGATGATCGGACCGCGGCGCTGGCAGGATCGCGAGAACGCGTTCCCCTCGAATCTCATGATGGTCGCGGTCGGGGCGGGAATCCTGTGGCTTGGCTGGAACGGCTTTAACGGTGGTGACCCGTTCTACGCCGGCGCCGATGCGGCTTCGGCCGTGTTCAACACCAATATCGCCACGGCGGCGGGCGTGTTGACGTGGTTGTTCTGGGACATGTTCGTCTCGAAACAGAAGAAGCCCACGTTCCTGGGCGTCGTCAACGGGATGATCTGTGGACTCGTTGCGATCACCCCCAGCGCCGGCTGGGTGAACGGCATCGGCGCACTGTGTGTGGGCGTGATCGCTTCGTCGGTCGTGTGGATCGCCTGGACCTACGTCTCGAAACTGCGTCCCTTCTCCAAAGTGGACGACGCGTTGGGCGTCACCTACACCCACGGATTTGCCGGCCTCACCGGCGGGCTGCTCGTAGGCATCTTGGCCGACCCCAAGATGGTGGAGTACGGCATCAAGGGCAAGGACTACGTGGGTGCGGGCAACTTCCACGTGGCCGGCTGGTTCTACGGCCACTCGTTCCACCAACTGTGGGAACAGTTCCTCGCCGCTCTGTGGATCATCGGGTGGACCGCCGTGGGCACGTTTATCGTCTTCACCGTGGTGAAGTGGATCTGTGGAGGACTGCGCGAATCCGATGACATGTTGCGCGAAGGGGACCTCGCGATCCACGAGGAGGAGGCCTTCCCCGAGCCAACCTTCGGTGAACCCCTCGAATCGCCGAGCCACGTCCACAGCGACAACCTCTAAGGAGAGAACATGAAGCTAGTAACCGCGGTGGTCAAACCGTTCAAGCTCGACGAGGTCAAAGAAGCGGTCAAGCACGCCGGCGTGACCGGTCTCACGGTGGGTCAGGTCAAGGGATTTGGCCGCACCGGTGGGCACATCGAGGTCTTTCGCGGCAAAGAGTACATGTTTGACTTCGTTGACAAGATTCGCATCGAAGTGATCTGCACCGATGAACTGGTCGACGAGCTCATCGAAGCGATCGTGAACGCCGCACGCACCGACACGGTGGGAGACGGCGTGGCGTGGGTCACCGACGTGGAGCACGTGGTGAGAATTCGCACCAACGAGCGAGGGCCGGACGCCCTGTAACTAGCCCGCCTGGCGAGCGACTGCCTCGGCTGCCCGGATAGCGGCCTCGGGGTCACCGAGGTAGTTCGCCGCCAGGACGTTGAGTTCGTGATCGAGCGTGAGGTGGTAGGGAATGCCGGTGGGGATCTCGACCTCGGTGATCTCGTGCTCGCCGATGTTCTCTAAGACCATGCGCAGCGCGCGTATCGAGTTGCCGTGGGCGACCACGAGTACCGCCCCGCCCTTGACGCCTTCGCTGCGGATGTCTTCACTGATGAGGTCGCGCAGGTAGGGGGTGGCACGCGCTACCACGTCCTTGAGGCACTCGGTGCGTGGAATGAGATCGGCCGCCACGTCGCGGTAACGCGGGTCGAAGCGGTTGTTGCGCGGGTCATCCAGCGGGATTGGCGGCGGGGCCACGTCAAAGGAGCGACGCCAGATCTTGACCTGGTCGAGTCCGAACTCCTCGGCGGTTTGCTTCTTGTCCTTGCCAGTGAGATCACCGTAGTGACGCTCGTTGAGGCGCCAACTGCGCCGCACCGGCAGCCAGGATCTCCCGGCGACATCGAGCGCGATATTGGCGGTGCGGATCGCTCGGGTGAGCACCGAGGTGTGCACCACGCGCAGATCCAGCTCAGCCTGGCCCAGGAGCTCACCGGCCGCCCGGGCTTCGGCCTCGCCGGCTTGCGAGAGGTCCACGTCCTGCCAGCCGGTAAAGAGATTGAGGTCGTTCCACTCGGATCGTCCGTGTCGCAGCAGCACGAGGTCGGGCACGAATAAATGGTAGTCGGCACCAGGATTTTGAGTCTGGGCGCCCAGAGCCCTGAAAATCAAGGGAATAACACGTACTTACTACGTGCCGTGTAATTCTTCTTGACAAGCAGGGGCTCAACTTAGTATTGTGGTTGTAGCGAATTCTGATGCTCCGGACGTTCCGGGGCCCAGAGACCAAGAACAAGGAGTTTTTACATGGCAAAGGCAGTCGGTATCGACCTCGGTACGACCAACTCAGTGGTGAGCGTGCTCGAGGCGGGAGAGCCCGTCGTGATCCCCAACGCCGAAGGCAGCCGCACCACCCCCTCGGTGGTGGGATTCTCCAAGACCGGCGAGGTGCTGGTCGGAGAAGTGGCGAAGCGCCAGGCGATCACCAACCCCGACCGCACGATCCGGTCGGTCAAGCGTCACATGGGCGAGAACTGGAGCGTCGACATCGACGGCACCAAGTACACCGCCCAGGAGATCTCGGCGCGCATCCTCCAAAAGCTCAAGCGCGACGCCGAGGCCTACCTCGGTGACGCCGTCAGCCAGGCCGTCATTACCGTGCCCGCCTACTTCAACGACGCCCAGCGCACCGCGACCAAGGAAGCCGGCCAGATCGCCGGCCTGGAGGTCCTGCGCATCGTGAACGAGCCCACCGCGGCCGCACTCGCCTACGGACTCGACAAGGGCCCGGCCGAGCAGACCGTGCTGGTCTTTGACCTCGGTGGCGGCACGTTCGACGTGTCGGTGCTCGAGATCGCCGACGGCGTCTTCGAAGTGAAGTCGACCGCGGGCAACACCCACCTCGGTGGTGACGACTGGGACGACGCGGTCATGAACTGGTTGATCAAGACCTTCAAGGACACCGAAGGCGTGGATCTCTCCAGTGACAAGATGGCCGTCCAGCGCCTCAAGGAGGCCGCCGAGAAGGCCAAGATCGAACTCTCGGCCGTCCAGGAGACCCAGGTCAACCTGCCCTTTATTACCGCGACCGCCGATGGTCCCAAGCACCTCGACATCAAGTTGACGCGCGCCAAGTTCAACGAACTGACCTCGGATCTCGTGGACAAGTGCCGTGGACCCTTCGACCAGGCGATCAAGGACGCGGGCCTCACGCTCGACAAGATCGACCACGTCATCATGGTCGGTGGCTCGACGCGTATTCCCGCCGTCCAGGACCTCGTCATCAAGGTGACCGGCAAGGAGCCCAACAAGAGCGTGAACCCCGACGAAGTCGTGGCGATCGGCGCGGCCGTGCAGGCCGGTGTGTTGAAGGGCGACGTGAAGGACATCTTGTTGCTCGACGTGACGCCGCTGTCGCTGGGCATCGAGACCAAGGGTGGCGTCATGACCAAGATCATCGACCGCAACACCACCATTCCCACCAAGAAGTCCCAGACGTTCACCACGGCCGACGACAACCAGCCGTCCGTTGAGGTGCACGTCCTCCAGGGCGAGCGTGAGATGGCGTCCTACAACCAGACGCTGGGCAAGTTCCAGCTCGTGGGCATCCCGCCCGCGCCGCGCGGCATGCCCCAGATCGAAGTCACCTTCGACATCGACGCGAACGGCATCGTGCACGTCTCGGCCAAGGACCAGGCGACCGGGGCGACCCAGTCGATGACCATCACCGGTGGATCCTCGCTCTCCAAGGAGGAGATCGACCGCATGGTGCGCGACGCCGAGGCTCACGCCGAAGACGACCGCAAGCGCCGTGAGGAGGCCGAAGTGCGCAACAACGCCGACGGTCTGGTCTACTCGACCGAGAAGTTACTCAAGGACCAGGCCGAGTCCTTCCAGGGCAGCGAGCGCACCGACGTCGAAGGCGCGCTGGCCACGTTGAAGGAAGCCCTGAATGGCACCGATATCGAGGCCATCAAGTCCGCCACCGACAAGCTGCTCAGCGCGAGCCAGAGCTTCAGTGCGCGTCTGTACGAAGAGGCCGCCAAGTCCAACATCAACGAGCCCGCGGCTCCCGCCGGTGACGACGAGGACATCGTCGACGCCGAGATCGTGGACGAATGAGTGACGACGTTGTAGAGAACGAGCCGGTCGCGTCGTCAGAGGACGACGCGACCGAAGCGTTCGATGAGCGCAGCGAGGCCGAGCGCCAACGAGATGAGTACCTCGAGGCCCTCCAGCGCCTGCAGGCTGAGTTCGAGAACTACCGAAAGCGTGTGGCCCGCACCTCGGACGACGCCGCCCGGCGAGCGACCGGGAACTTTGCCGCCGCGCTATTGCCGACGCTCGACGCGTTGGACTACGCCCAGGCTCACTTCGCTGACGCCGCGAGCGCCGAGGCGACCGCGCTCAGTCAGACTCGTGGTCTATTGCTGGCCGCGCTGGCCAAAGAGGGACTCGAGCGCATCGACGAGGCCGAGGTGCCCTTTGACCCGCAGATCCACGACGCCGTCGCCCACGCGCCCCGTGAGGGTGACGATGAGGGCGAGGGTCCGGTGGTCGAGGACGTCTTGCGCGCGGGGTATCGCTGGCAAGGGGTGGTTCTTCGCCCCGCCATGGTGAAAGTTCGCGGGTAGGTCCCGGTAGATGGCTGAACGCGAGTGGTTCGACAAGGACTACTACAAGGTGCTCGGACTGACCTCGAGCGCCACCGACAAAGAGATCACTCGGGCGTATCGCAAACTGGCCAAGGAGTATCACCCCGATACGCATCCCGGTTCCGAAGAGAGGTTCAAGGAGATCTCGGTCGCCTACGACGTGCTGGGCGACGACGCCAAGCGCAAGGAGTACGACGAGGTTCGCCGCCTCGGCCCAGCCGCGAGTGGACTGGGCGGTGCCGGGGCAGGTGGGTTCAACTTCCAGACCGGCGACTTCAGCGACTTAAGTGACCTCTTTGGAGGACTCTTCGGGGGCGGTCGGCGTGCGCGCAATCAAGCTCAACGCGGGGCGGACCTAGAGACCGCGCTGCACCTGAGTTTTCGCGACGCCGTCAAGGGCGTCACCACCAGCGTGAACCTGCCCACCAACGAGGCCTGTCACACCTGTAAGGGAACGGGCGGCGCGCCGGGCAGCGAGTTTCTCACCTGTGAGCGCTGCGGGGGCCGCGGCGTGATCAACGACGACCAGGGACCTTTTGCCATGTCGAGCGTGTGCCCGATCTGTCAGGGTCGTGGCGGTCACTTTGCCCAGGCCTGTCCGACCTGTCACGGCACCGGCCGCGAACCCTCCTCCCGGCGCGTGAACGTGCGCATCGCGCCGGGCGCCGTCGACGGCCAGCGAGTTCGCGTGAGGGGCAAGGGCAGCCCGGGCACCAACGGCGGTCCGGCCGGTGACCTCTACGTCGACGTCCACGTCTCAAGTGACCCGCGCTTCGATCGGCGGGGTCGCAACGTGACGACCAGCGTGAAGGTTCCCCTCACCCAGGCGATGCTTGGCACCACCGTCCAAGTTCCGACCCTGGATGAGCCCGTGACGTTGAAGGTGCCCGCGGGCACCCAGCCGGGTACCACAATGCGCGTGAAGGGTCGCGGGGTGCCCGCGCACGGTCGCTCGGCGGCCGGTGATCTGCTCGTCACCGTGACCTTTGACGTGCCCAAGAAGTTGACCAAGCGCCAGCGCGCGTTGATCGAACAGCTTGCCGTGGCATTGAACGAGAAGGAGGAGGCGGAACCGGAGGTGATCAGTGACTGAGCGCAACGTGCAGGCGGTCTACGTCATCTCGGTCTTTGCCGAACTGGCCGGCGTGCATCCCCAGACGCTGCGCAACTACGAGCGCAGTGGCTTGCTGCACCCCGAGCGCACGAGCGGCGGGTCGCGGCGATTCAGCGAAGAGGACCTCGCGGCCTTGAAGCGCATCCAAGACCTCACGAACGACGGCGTCAACTTAGAGGGCGTCAAGCGCATCATGGCCCTCGAGAATCACGTCGCCGAACTACGCGCACAGCTTGACGCGCTGGCCGACGAGGCGCGCCGCGCCATCGAACAGACCCATCGCCACTACCGGCGCGACCTGGTGCCGGTGCAGAACGCGATGGCCGTTTCGCCGCCGACCACCAAGAAGAGAAAGGCTCGCTAATGGCACTTGACCCGCAGCGTTGGACCATCAAGACCCGCGAAGCCTTCCAGGCCGCGACCACCCAGGCCGGAGCGGCGGGCAACCCCTACGTCACGCCCGCTCACCTGCTCCTCGCCCTGCTCAACCAGCCCGACGGCGTGGCGCGTCCTCTGCTCATTGCCGCCGACCTCGACCCCGTCGCCATCGCGGCCCAGCTCAACGAGCGCGTGGCGCGCGAGCCGCGCACGGTGGGCGGATCGCAGCCCGGCCTCTCGCCCGAAACGCGCCAGGGACTCGAGCAGGCCGACGAGTTGCGCACGGACATGGGAGACGAGTATCTGTCGGTCGACCACGTGCTGGTCGCCTTCGCCAGCGATCTGGGCACGACTCGAGAGGCGTTGCTGGCGGCCCTGCGCAGTATTCGCGGCTCGGCGCGCATCACCTCAGAGAATCCCGAAGAGACCTTTCAGTCGCTCGAGAAGTACGGGCGCGACCTCACCGCCCTTGCGCGCGCCGGCAAGCTCGACCCCGTCATCGGCCGCGACGACGAGATTCGCCGCGTCATCCAGGTCCTCTCGCGTCGAACGAAGAACAACCCCGTTCTCATCGGGGAACCGGGGGTCGGCAAGACCGCCATCGTCGAAGGCCTGGCCCAGCGCATCGTCGAAGGCGACGTGCCCGAGTCGCTGCGCGATCGCCGCCTCATCGCCCTGGACCTCGCGGCCATGGTGGCGGGGGCGAAGTATCGCGGTGAGTTTGAAGAGCGCCTCAAGGCTGTCCTCAAGGAGATCGAGGACGCCCAGGGCGAGGTGATCAGTTTCATCGACGAGCTGCACACCATCGTGGGCGCGGGGGCGAGCGAAGGTGCGATGGACGCCGGCAACATGATCAAGCCGCTGCTCGCTCGCGGCGAACTGCGGCTCATTGGCGCGACCACGCTGGACGAGTACCGCCAGTACATCGAGAAAGATGCCGCCCTCGAGCGCCGGTTCCAGCAGGTCTTCGTCGGCGAGCCCTCGGTGAATGACACCATCGCGATCCTGCGTGGGCTCAAGGAACGCTACGAAGTCCACCACGGTGTGCGCATCCAAGACGCCGCCCTCGTGGCGGCCGCCACGCTGTCGTCGCGCTACGTGGCGAATCGCTTCCTGCCCGACAAGGCGATCGACCTGGTCGACGAGGCCGCCTCGAAGTTGCGCATCGAGATCGACTCCATGCCCACCGAGCTCGACGTGGTGATCCGGCGCCTGCGCCAGCTCGACATCGAGCGCATGGCCCTCGAGAACGAGACCGACGCGGCCTCCCTCGAACGCAAAGACGCCCTCGAGGCGGAGTACGCGGACTTAAAGGAAGAGTCCGACGAGTTGGCCGCGCGCTGGCAGGCCGAAAAGCAGGCCATCTCCAAGATTCAAGCCGCCAAGCAGGAGTACGAGGACCGCCGGGCCGAGGCCGAGCGCCTCGAACGTCAGGGTGACCTCGCCGGGGCGGCCGCGCTGCGATACGGCACCCTGCCCGAACTCGAACGCACCATCGACGCAGCCACCCACGAACTCGATGAGCTCCAAGCGAACGGCGCGTTCCTCAAAGAAGAGGTCGACGCCGAGGACATCGCCGAAGTGATCAGTCGCTGGACGGGCATTCCGGTGTCCAAACTGCTGGAAGGCGAGGTCGACAAGTTGCTGCGCATGGAGGACCTCCTGCACTCGCGTGTCGTGGGTCAAGACGAAGCCGTCACGGCGGTGTCCAACGCGATTCGTCGCTCGCGCTCGGGCCTCTCGGATCCCAACCGACCCATCGGATCGTTCCTCTTCCTCGGTCCCACCGGTGTGGGCAAGACCGAGCTCGCGCGCGCCCTGGCAGAGTTTCTCTTCGACGACGAGCACGCCATGGTGCGTCTGGACATGAGCGAGTACATGGAGAAGTTCGCGGTCTCGCGTCTCATTGGCGCTCCTCCGGGCTACGTGGGCTACGAAGAGGGCGGTCAGCTCACCGAGGCGATCCGCCGGCGTCCCTACGCGGTGGTGTTGCTCGACGAGATCGAAAAGGCCCACCCCGACGTCTATAACCTGCTCCTGCAGGTTCTCGACGACGGACGTCTCACCGACGGTCAGGGCCGCACCGTGGACTTCACCAACGTGGTCTTCATCATGACGAGCAACCTGCCCGGCGATCCCCTCGAGTTCTTCCGGCCCGAGTTCATCAATCGCATCGATGAGATCATTCGATTCCGTTCGCTCAACGAGGACGACCTCGCGATCATCGTCGAGATCCAACTCGGCCGTCTGCGCCAGCGCCTGGCTCAGCGTCGCCTCAGCCTCGACCTCACCAGTGCGGCCGCCCACGCGCTGGCCGCGGAGGGTTTCGATCCGGCCTACGGCGCACGCCCCTTGAAGCGCGTGATTCAGCGCCGCCTCGAAGACCCGCTCGCCCTCGCCGTCCTCCAGGGCGTCTACAAGGAGGGCGACACCATCAAGGTGGACGCGACCGACGGAGTGCTCACCTTTCACTGACGTACGGCGGCCGGTATCGCGGACCATATACGGTCAATTTGGTGGATCGCACAGCTGCTTGATTGATCGCCTTAGTGCAGAATGGCATATGGACGAAGGCCAGTACACAACTCCGGATGGCGACCTTCCGAATCTTGTTCGACTGACGGTTGACGAGAAGGCTGCGGTCGCGCCTGAGATGGCACGCCGGGCGGCACTGCTCTTTGGTCTAGTCCGATTCGGGATGATTCGGCCGCCTGTCACGGACGAAGAGCAAAAAGTGTGGGACGCGCTGATCGATATCTTTCCAACGTATTTCGAGAAGCGGGATTCAAACTAGGCCACTACCCACTGACGAAGGGCACAATTCACGTCCGGTAGGCTTTCGTTGCAACGAGGCCGTCTCGAGGGAGTCAAGTGCCCGCAACCGTCGTGGTCGGAACCCAGTGGGGTGACGAAGGCAAGGGAAAACTCACCGACCTGTTGGCTCGTGACATGGATTTTGTCGTGCGCTACCAGGGTGGACACAACGCCGGGCACCGCATCGTGGTGGACGGACAGGTCTTCGCACTCCAACTCGTGCCCTCGGGCATCCTCTACGAGGGCGTGACGCCGGTCATCGGCAACGGGGTCGTCGTCGATCCGGCGGTGCTGCTGGCCGAACTCGACACACTGAGCGAACGCGGCGTGGACGTCAGCCGACTCGTGGTCTCGGGCAACGCGCACCTGATCATGCCCTATCACCAAGAGCTGGATCGACTCACCGAGCGATTCCTCGGCCGCAACGCGCTCGGTACCACCAAGCGAGGCATCGGTCCGGCCTACGCCGATAAGTCCGCGCGGGTGGGGCTGCGCGTCCAGGACCTCTTGGACCCCAAGATCTTTCGTGAGAAGCTCGACGTCGTCCTGCACGAGAAGAACCTGATCCTGACCAAGATCTACAACCGCCCCGCGATCAGCGCCAAGGACATCGCCGAGCGCTACCTGGGTGACCTCGCCCCGCGCGTCGCCCCGATGATCGCTGACACCGTGGGCCTGGTCCACGACGCGCTCGACGCCGACAAGCGCATTCTGCTCGAGGGCGCTCAGGCGACCTTCCTCGATCTGGATCACGGCACGTACCCCTTCGTCACCTCGTCCAACCCCGTCGCGGGCGGGGCGTGCGTGGGTTCGGGACTCGGTCCGCGCGATATCACCTCGGTCGTGGGGATCGCCAAGGCCTACGTGACGCGCGTGGGCGCGGGTCCCTTTCCGACCGAGGTCGAGGGAGAGACGGGCGAGTACCTCGTTGCGCGCGGTCACGAGTTCGGCACCAACACGGGTCGGCGACGTCGTGTGGGCTGGTTCGACGTCGTCATGGCTCGTCAGGCCGTTCGTCTCAACTCGCTGACCGAGATCGCCCTCACCAAGCTCGATGTGCTTGACGAGTTCGACGAGATCAAGGTGTGCGTCGCCTACGAGCACAACGGCCTCCGCTATACCCACATGCCCTTCCACCAGTCGGTCCTGCACGAGGTGACGCCGATCTACGAGACGCTGCCCGGATGGAGGAGCGAACTCACCTCGTTCACCCACGTTGATCAGATGCCGCCGCTCGCAATCGCCTACGTGCGCTTCCTCGAAGAGCACATCGGTGCACCGATCTCGGTCGTGGGAGTGGGCCCGGAGCGCGAACAGTTCGTGCGCACGTCGTGACGAGTTGTGTCGTGGTGGGATCGGGAGCGAGGGAGCACGCGCTCGCTCACGCGCTGGCCCAGTCCTCTGACGTCACCGTCACGCCGGGCAACGACGGCATCGCTGCCCACGGCCTGACTTGCGTCGTCACGCCGGCTACCGAACTGGACGCCGACCTCTTCGTGATCGGACCCGAAGCTCCCCTGGTCGAGGGACTCGCCGATCGGCTGCGCCAACAAGGTAAGACCGTGGTCGGACCGGGGGAGGCGGGCGCCCAGCTCGAGGGCTCCAAGTCCTTCATGAAGGAGTTCCTCACCGTGGCCGGAGTGCCAACGGCGGCGTATGGAATCTTCAGCGACGAGGCCGCGGCCGGTGGATTCCTCGAGACGATGACTCCCCCCTACGTCATCAAGACCGACGGTCTGGCCGCGGGCAAAGGCGTGCTGGTGACGAGCGATCTCGATGAAGCGAAGCACGACATCGCCGACAAGCTCTCGGGCAAGGCCTTCGGCGTGGCCGGACGCACGATCGTGCTCGAAGAGGGCCTCGTGGGCGAGGAGTGCTCGCTCCACGTGCTCTGTGACGGCACCGACGTGGTGGTGCTGGCGAGCGCGCAGGACTATAAGCGCGTGGGCGACCAGGACACCGGCGCGAACACGGGCGGGATGGGCGCCTACGCGCCGATGTCGACACTGAGCGACGCACAACTGGACGAGGTGATGCGCACGATCATCACGCCGACGCTCAAGGAGCTGTCGCTTCGCAGCATCGACTATCGCGGAGTCCTGTACGCCGGACTCATGATGACCGCCTCGGGCCCCAAGCTGCTCGAGTACAACGTGCGCTTCGGGGATCCTGAGACCGAGGTCCTCGCTCCGCTTTACGGAGAGCGCCTCTACGACTTGCTCGCGCGCACGGGCGCGGGTCAGTTGGCGGGCGCGAGTGCGAGCGCCCAGGGAGCGAGCGTGTCGGTGGTGCTGGCGAGCGAGGGATATCCCCAGGCACCACGCACCGGCGACATCATCGGGGGACTGGGCGCCGACGGCCAACTCGCCACCCCGATGGACAACGTCATCGTCTTTCACGCGGGCACCAAGCGTGACGACCAAGGTCGCTTCGTGACGAACGCCGGGCGAGTGCTCGCGGTCACGGGTCTCGGCGACACCCTGACGGAGGCCCGCGAGCGGGCGTACGCCGGAGCTGGTCTCATAACCTTTCAGGGAAGCATTCGCCGCAGCGACATCGCCCTCGCCGCCGGCCAAGGAGAGACGTGATTCCGAGATACGCCCCCAAGGACGTGGCTGAGCTCTTCAGTGACGAGACGCGCTTTGGCACGATGCTCGAGGTCGAACTCTTAGCGGCCGACGCGCTCGCCGAACTCGGCGTCCTCCCGGCGGGCGATGCCGCAGCACTGCGCGCACGTCGCCCAGTAGTCGACGCCGACTTCGTGATGGCGGTGAACGAGCGAGAAGAGACCACCAACCACGACACCGCCGCCTTTGTCGACGTGGTCCAAGAACGCATCGGCATGCCCGAAGGGGCGTGGGTTCACTTCGGCCTCACGTCGTCGGATGTCGTCGATACGGCACTGTGCTACTGCGTGACCCAGGCAATGGACATCGTCGTCGCCGAGGTGACCGCGCTGCGCGATGCTCTCACCCGTCGCGCGAAGGAGACCATCGACACCCCGGTCCTCGGCCGGACCCACGGCATGCACGCCGAGCCCACGACCTACGGCCAGAAGTTCGCGCTCTTTGCCCTCCAGGTTGACCGGGATCTCGTCCGCGCGACGAACGCTCGCGCGGCCATCGCCGTGGGCAAGCTGAGCGGAGCAGTCGGCACCTACTCCAACATCGACCCCGCGGTGGAGGACTTTGTGTGCGCGCGACTGGGCCTGACGCCCGTGCCCGCGACCCAGGTCATTGCCCGGGACCGTCACGCCGAGGTTCTCTACGCGTGCGCGGCGATCGGCACCTCCATCGAGAACTTCGCGACCGAAGTTCGACTGCTGTCTCGCAGTGAAGTGGGTGAGATGCAAGAGCCCTTCGCCGAGGGCCAAAAGGGATCCTCGTCCATGCCGCACAAGCGCAACCCGGTGACCGCCGAGCGCTTGGTGGGCCTGGCCCGGGTGCTGCGCGGATATCTCCAGGCGGGTCTCGAAGACGTGACCCTCTGGCACGAGCGCGATATCTCGCACTCCAGCGTCGAGCGAATTGTGCTGTCCGATGCGTTGCAACTGACGGTCTACATGCTGCGCAAGGCGACCTGGCTGGCCGATGGCGTGGTGGTGCAGGCCGATCAGGCGCTCGACAATCTCAACGTGACCTCGTTGGGCCTCGTCTACTCCCAGAGCATTCTCACCGCGCTGGTCGAGGCGGGCATGAATCGCGACGAGGCGTACCGCATCGTGCAACGCGACTCGCGTTCGGCGATCGATCAACGACGGAACTTTCGCGAGGTCATCGAAGGCGACGACGAAGTCGAGCTGACCGACGAGCAGATTGCGCGCGCCTTCGATCTGGATCGCCTCCTTGCGCATCGCCGTCGAATCTTGTCATCACTAACGTGGACATCGTGAGCGTCACGGATCTGCACCACCTGTACTCGGGCAAGGTTCGCGACCTCTTCGAGATCGACGACGAGTTGATGCTGATGGTCGCCTCGGACCGACTGAGCGCCTTCGACGTGGTGATGAACGAGCCGATCCCCGAGAAGGGGCGCGTACTCACGGGGCTCACCGACTTCTGGGTCAACGAGGTGGCCCCCGACGTGCCGAGCGCGCTGGTGAGTTGCGATCCGCGCGTGATCGACCGCACCGTCCTGGGCTTCTTCGACCGACCTGACCTGCACGGGCGCACGATGATGGTTCGGCGCGCCAGGATGCTCAACATCGAGTGCATCGTGCGAGGTCGCCTGGCCGGCCAGGCGTACGAGGAGTACGTCGCCCACGGGACCGTGCACCACATGAGCGCTCCGGCGGGCATGCGCCTCACCGATCCCTTCCCCGAGCCCATCTTCACGCCCTCGACCAAGGCGGAGAGCGGCCACGATCTCAACATCGACCTCACCGCGGCCGCCGAGATCGTGGGCGACGAGGCCTTGGAGGAGGCCCGCGCGATCAGTCTGTCGCTGTTCGCCCGGGCCCAAGACAGACTGGCGAGCGAAGGGCTCATCTTGGCGGACACCAAGTTCGAGTTGGGGTACGTCGAGGGGCAACTGTGCGTCTGCGATGAGGTGCTTACGCCTGACTCGTCAAGGATCTGGCCGGCCGACGCGGTGCGACCGGGAGAGGTGCCGCCCAGTTTCGACAAGCAACCCTTTCGCGATTGGCTGAGCACTCTTTCGTGGGACCGCACGCCGCCGCCGCCCGACGTGCCCGATGAGATCGTGGCCGAAACCTCTGATCGCTACGTCAGTGCCTACGAGCGCGTGACGGTCCGGTCGTTGAACGAATGGTACGGTTTTTCTCAGTGAACTACTTGGTCATCGTCGACGTGACGTTGCGCGTCGGCATCGCCGATCCCGAGGGTGCGACGATCGAAAAAGCCCTACCCGCCTTGGGTTTTACTGGCGTGAGCGACGTCAAGGCCGGTAAGTCCTTCCGCATGAATATCGAAGCCGCGAGCGAAAAAGACGCCCTCGACAAGGCCACGGCGCTGGCCGAGCGGCTTTTGTCGAACCCCGTGATCGAAGACGCTCACGTGCGTCTGGGTGAGGTGTCGCTCTCGTGATGCGCATCGGGGTGGTGGTCTTTCCCGGATCCAACTGTGAGTACGACGCCCTCAGTGGTGTGGCGAGCCTGGGTGCGCAGGCTGAACTCATCTGGCACTCGACCACCGACCTCGCGGGTTTCGACGGCATCATCCTGCCGGGAGGTTTCGCTCACGGCGACTACCTGCGTCCCGGTGCGCTGGCGCGTTTTTCGCCGGTCATGGACGCGGTGCGACGCTTCGCCGAGGACGGTGGCTCCGTACTGGGCATCTGCAACGGGTTCCAAGTGCTCACCGAGGCGGGTCTGTTGCCGGGGGCGTTGCAAAAGAACCGAGGACTGGCCTTCTTGTGCCAACCTACGAGGCTGGTCGTGACGTCTGCGAGGTCCGTGCTCACGTCGCACGCGACGCTGGGTGACGAACTCGTCATCCCCATCAACCACTTCTCGGGCTCCTACATCTGTGACGACGCGACCTACGAGGAGCTCGTCGCCCAGGACCGCATCGTGCTCACGTACAAGGACAATCCCAACGGCTCCCGGGGCGATATTGCGGGAATCGCGAACGAGAGCGGCAACGTGGTGGGCCTCATGCCGCACCCCGAGCGCGCCATGTCGACGCTGTTGGGCAGCGAGGACGGACGCGTCCTGCTCGAGAGCTTCGTCACGACGTCTCTCGCCACGCTCTCGCGCTAGACCGGACCCTTTCGGCGGGTAGTTTTGGTGCGTGAATTCCCCCCGGAGCCTGCACGGAGTTCTGGGTTTGAGCGACGACGAGTTCGATCAGATCACCCTGGTCCTGGGACGCGAGCCTAATCACCTGGAGTTGGCGCTCTTTGGGGTGATGTGGTCCGAGCACTGTTCGTACAAGTCCTCACGGCTGCACCTGCGACGTCTGCCCACCGAAGGTGCGCACGTGCTGGTGGGACCGGGCGAGAACGCGGGCGTGATCGACGCCGGCGACGGCATCGCCGTCGCCATTCGTATCGAAAGCCACAACCACCCCTCGGCCATCGAGCCGTATCAGGGTGCCGCCACCGGGGTGGGCGGTATTTTGCGCGACGTCTTCACCATGGGGGCTCGTCCCCTGGCCGTGATGGACCCCCTCTTCTTCGGTGAACTGAGCGACGCGCGCCAGCGCTGGCTCCTGGAGGGCGTGGTCGCGGGCATCTCGGGATACGGTAACTCGGTGGGCGTTCCTACGATCGGTGGCGAGCTCACCTTCGACGACTGCTACGCCGGGAATCCTCTGGTCAACGTGCTCTGCGTGGGCGCCCTGCCGACCGAGCGCCTCGTGCTGGGCGTGGCCTCGGGTGTGGGGAACCTCGCCGTTCTGTTGGGCTCGCGCACCGGACGTGACGGCATCGGCGGCGTGTCGGTATTGGCGTCGGCGGGATTCGCGGGCGAGGACGGTGCGGCGTCCCTCGATGAGGCCAAGCGCCCCAGCGTGCAGGTGGGCGACCCCTACGAGGAGAAGCGCCTGATCGAGGCGTGTCTGGCGCTGCTCGACGAGGGGCTCGTCGTGGGCATCCAGGACCTCGGCGGTGCCGGACTGGTGTGCGCGACCAGTGAGACCGCGGCACGAGGACGAGTCGGCATGGAGGTCGACGTCAGAGCCGTGCCGTTACGCGAGACGGGCATGGCACCCTACGAGATCATGACGTCGGAGTCTCAGGAGCGCATGCTCGCGATCATCGCCCCCGAGAATCTCGAGGCCGCAAAGGCCCTCTGCGACAAGTGGGAAGTGCGCGCGAGTGTGGTGGGCCGCGTGGTGGAGCCCGAGGTCGGAACAGACGGCGTGACCCGAGCGATGCTGCGCATTCGCGACGGCTTCGACGGGGAGATCCTCGCCAATGTACCCGCGGCCGCGTTGGCCGATGAGGCGCCGCTCTACGACCGTCTCCACGAGCGACCCGAGTCCTTGGACGCCATCTGGGCCGACGATCCCACGCACGACGTACCGATCGGCTCGGCGAATGACGACCTGCTGGATCTGCTGGTCGATCCCGCCTGGGTCTATCGCCAATACGACTCACAACTGTTCTTGAACACTGTCGTGGGTCCGGGGCGCGACGCCGCGCTCTTGCGACTGGCCGGGCCGGGCCTGCCCGCGTCGAGCAAGGGCATTGCCCTGTCGACTGACTCGAACCCGCGCTGGTGCGCGCTCGATCCCCGACTCGGCACGGCGTACAGCGTCGCCGAGGGCGTGGCGAACCTGGCCTGCGTGGGGGCAACCGCCAAGGCGGTCGTGAACTGTCTGAACTTCGGTAACCCCGAGCATCCCGAGGTGATGTGGCAGCTCATCGAGTCGATCGAAGGAATGGCCCAAGCCTGTGAGGGTCTCGGCCTGCCGGTCATTGGCGGCAACGTCTCGCTCTATAACGAAAGCGGCGGTCGCGACATCGACCCCACGCCGGTGATTGGCCTGCTCGGCGTCATCGAGCATCTCGTGTCTCCACCGCCGGGTTGGAACTGGCGCGACGGTGACGCGCTCGTGCTCGTGGGTGATCGCCACGCCGCTGGCGGCGAGGCCTTCCCGCTGGGCGGTTCGCGCTGGGCGACGCGGCGCGGTCGTCGAGGCGGACGTCTCTTCGAACTCAATCTCGACGCGCTCGCGGCGAGCGTGTCGTTCGTGGCTGGCGAAGTCGCAAGAATCTGTGCCGGAGAAGCGAGCGACGTCAGTGCCGTGCACGACGTGGGCAGTGGTGGGCTTGCGGTGGCCCTCGCCGAGATGACGGCGGCCACGCGGCGCGGAGTGAACGTCGGGCATCTCGATTCCCTCGGCGAACTCTTCGCTGAGTTTCCAGGACGATTCGTGGTGGCGACGAGTGACCCCGAGGCGCTCGTGGCCCGCGCCGAGGCGGCGGGCGTGAGGGCGCGATCCATCGGTGCCGTGGGCGGAGATCGCGTGACGATCGGAGCCCTCATCGATCTCTCGGTCCACGAGATCGCGGCTCGTCGCGAGGGCGCGCTCACGGGGGCACTCGAGACCATCTAAGCCGGGCGCGCCGCTTTCAGCTCATCGAGAATCTCGTCGGGCACTCGCAGATCGCTGGAGCGTCCCACGCCGAGCGCGACGTCTTCTTTGTAGTGCCCGTGGTAGTCGGAGCCGCCCGTGGGGATCATTCCGGCGTCGCGGGTCAACTTCACCATGAGTTGGCGGGTCGCCTCGTTCGTGCCGCCGTAGTAGGCCTCCACCCCTTTGACGCCCCGCTCGCGCAGCGCGGCCAGGACGCGCGGCATGATCTGCTCGATCGAGCCAGTGCCGAAGTCGTCGACGTAGTTGACCAGGGGGTGCGCGATCGAAAAGACCGTGGGCGAACCCTGGGCGGCGTCGACGAAGTCTTCAATGGGCATCGACGTCTTGGGAATGTACGCGCGCCCCGAGGAGCCGAGCCACTCGACGAAGATCTGGTTCCAGCGTTCGTCGGTGCGTTCGCCCACGATCTCGGGGTGCAGTTCGAACATCGCGCGAGCGAAATGGGGCCGGCCGATTGAGCGCCGGTTGCCCGACAGGGCCGTCAAGTACTCCAGCGTCAACTGGTCAAAGCCGAACTGCTGGAGGCGCTCGACGAGTTCGAGGTTGCGCACGTCGCGGTCGTGGCGCAGCGCGGCCAACTTTCGTTGCAGCAGGTGTTCGGGCGTCAGCGGCAGGAAATAGGCGAGTAAATGGACGCTGCGCGGCACGCTGCGGCCGCCTCGGGTCATTGGGAACTCGTTGTCCCGTAAGGAAACTTCGACGCCCGGGACGAGTTCGACGCCGAACTCGCTGGTCGCGACCTCCATCTCGGGGTAGCTGGCAGTGGAGTCGTGATCGGTCAGCGCGATGGCGCGCAGCCCGATCGCGTGGGCCTTGGCCGCCAACTCACTGGGCGTATCCGAACCGTCGGAGAACGTCGAGTGAGTGTGCAAGTCAATCACCGGGTCAGACTACCGAAGGGCACGAAGGGGTGCGGCCTCTGTGCGAGACTGGGCGCGTGCGAGCCGGTCCCGTGACCCCTATCATTTCGAGGTCATGAAAGAAGCCTGCGGTGTAGTCGGAATTGTCGCCCCTAACCGTCCAGTCGCGCACCTCTGCTACGACGCCCTGTACGCCTTACAGCATCGCGGTCAGGAGTCAGCCGGCATGGCCACCTTCGCCAACGAGCAGATCACGGTGGTCAAGGACAATGGGCTAGTCAGCCAGGTGTTCGACGAGTCGACCCTGCGCGCGCTGAACGCGTCGATCATCATCGGTCATACGCGCTACTCCACGTCCGGTTCGGCGAACTGGACGGCTGCCCAACCCGTCTATCGTTCGGCCGGCGCGTCGGGCTTCGCGATCGCTCACAACGGCAATCTCACCAACACCATCGCGCTGGCCGATGCGGCGGGCATCGAGTTCAGTTCCATGCTCTCGGACTCTGACCTGGTCGCTGAGTTGCTCGCTCGCGAGGTGGAGGGCGGCGCGGCGCTCGACGACGCACTCGCCTCGGTCCTCGCGCGCGTGGAGGGAGCCTTCTCCATGGTGGTCCTCGAGTCACGCTGCATCCACGCGGTGCGCGATCCCTTTGGCTTTCGCCCGCTGTGCTTGGGTCGTTTCGGATCTGAGGAGGCGCCCACCGGTTGGATGGTCGCTTCGGAGTCGCCCGCCCTGGACGTGGCGGGCGCCACGTTCGTGCGCGAGATCGCCCCGGGAGAGATGGTGAGCATCACCGAGGCGGGCCTGAGCACTCGGCAGCTCCTCGAACCGGCGGCCCCCAAACAGAAACTCTGCATCTTTGAGTTCGTGTACTTCGCGCGCCCCGACGCCTACCTCATGGGACACCAGGTCCACACGACGCGTCGTCGCGCCGGCGAGTTGCTCGCCCAACAGTCCCCGGTGCCGGCCGATCTCGTGATGGGCGTGCCGGACTCCGGGGTGCCGGCCGCCGAGGGATACGCCAAGGCCTCGGGGATTCCCTTCGGCTACGGACTCGTGAAGAATCGCTACATCGGTCGCACCTTCATCGCGCCCGACCAGAGCGAGCGTACCGCGGGGGTGCGGCGCAAGTTCAATCCGTTGCGCGAGAACATCGAGGGCCAGCGTCTCATTGTGGTGGACGACTCCATCGTGCGCGGCACCACCACCAAAGCGCTGGTCGCCCTGCTGCGTGACGCCGGAGCCGCTGAGGTGCATATTCGCATCTCCTCGCCGCCCTTCGTATGGCCCTGCTTCTACGGAATCGATACACCCACGCGGGACGAACTCTTGGCTGCCCACCACTCGATCGACGAGATGAACGACTTCATCGGCGCAGACTCTCTGGAGTACATCACGCTTGAGAATCTGCGCGCGGCCATCCGTCTCGACGGGGAGTGCTGCGACGCGTGCCTGACGGGTGCTTATCCCGCGCCGATCCCGGTCGCGATCGGAGTGGGAAGTCGCTGGTGAGTCGTCTCCTCGAGATCGAGGGCACGCGCACATACGAGGACGCCGGCGTGTCGATCGCGGCGGGCGACGATGTCGTGGCGCGCATTGCTAGCAGCGTGGCGAGCACGGTTCGCCCGGGCGTCCTCGGGGGCATCGGCGGATTCGGCGGACTGTTCTCGCTTGATGCTCAGAACTATGACGAGCCCGTCTTGGTCGCGTCGGCCGACGGAGTCGGCACGAAGCTTGAAGTCGCTCGACTCGCTCAGCGCTACGACTCGGTGGGCATTGACCTCGTGGCCATGTTGGTTGACGACCTCGCCTGTGTGGGCGCCGAACCTCTCTTCGTCCTGGACTACATCGCCACGGGACTCGTGAACCCCGAGCAACTGGCGCTGCTGGTGGAGGGCGTCGCCGAGGGTTGCCGACAGGCGGGAGCCGCGCTCTTGGGTGGCGAGACCGCCGAACACGGTGGCGTGATGAAACCCGAGGACCTGGACCTCGCGGGCTTTGCCCTGGGTGTGGTGGAGAAGCGCGACGTGCTCTCCAAAGTGCGGGTGCGGGCGGGCGACACGCTGGTAGGCCTGCACTCGCCCGGACTTCGCTCGAACGGGTACTCGCTGGCGCGCGAGATTATGGTGCGCGACGCGGCCTCGCTCGCCGAACCGGCGTACGAGGGGGCCACGCGGAGCCTGGGCGACGAACTGCTTCTTCCCTCGGTCATCTACGCACCGACTGTGCTGGCGCTCACTCGCCAACTGGGTGCCGCCATTCACGCCGCCGCCCACATCACCGGTGGCGGGATCGTGGGCAACGTCGTGCGCGTTGTGCCCGATGACTGCGACACGTTGATCGACATGGCGAGTTTTGAGACGCCCGAGATCTTCTTCGAAATCCAGCGTCGTGGGCCTGTCTCGGCCGACGAGATGGTGCGCGTCTTCAACTGCGGACTGGGCATGGTCGTGGTCCTCGACGCTGCCTCGGCGAACGAGGCCGTCACGCTCTGCGAGTCCATGGGCGTGACAGCGTCGCTCGTGGGCGAGGTTCGTAACGGCACGGGGCGAGTGGAGCTGTCGTGAGCACCGCACGCGAGCGAGTCCTCGAGCACCTCTTGGCTCACTCGGTGCGTCGTGGCGACTTCACGCTCAAGTCGGGCCGCAAGTCATCCTGGTTCATCGACTCCAAGCAGACGATCTGCTCTCCAGAGGTCATGGTCGACCTGGCGACCCTCGTGCTCGACGCGATACCCGAGGATGCCAACGCCATCGGGGGACTCACCATGGGCGCGGACGGCGTGAGCTTCATCACGTCCGGGGTCGCCGCCACGCGCGGGAGGATGCTGAACGCGTTCAGCGTTCGCAAGGAAGAAAAAGATCACGGGGCCGGCGGTCGCCTCGCCGGGGTCCTGCACGCGGGCGATCGAGTGGTGATCACCGAAGACACGGTGACGCGCGGCACGAGCCTGCTCGAAGCGTGCCACGTCGCCCAGGCGCTCGGCGCCGAAGTGGCGGTCATTCTCGCGGTCGTCGATCGCGGCGGCACCGCCGCGGCGATGACCGCGGCCGAAGGTCTTAGCTTCCGCGCGCTCTTCAGCGCCCCGGATCTGGGCTTCCCGTACGAGGGCGCCTAACCCTCAAGGACCTTGAGGACGCGCGAGCGCCACTCGTACATGATCGGGTAGAGCTCATTAGGTGTGTGGCCGAAGCGAAGCACGAGCGCGTCGAGCGCGGGAACGACGCTGATCTGCTGACCTTCGTACCCGCTCGCCCAGTACGTGCCGTACTCGTCTCCGGTCACCCACCACTGCCACGAGTAGAAGTTCCCGCTTTCGTCATCGATGCTGAAGGGCGCCTGGGCGGTCTCGGCCCAGGCGCGAGAGATCAATTGACGTCCCTCCCACTCGCCCCCGCGCAAGTACACCAGTCCGAACTTGGCGAAATCCAACGCGTTGGCGTGCACGAAGCTCGAGGCGACGAAGACGCCCCTCGTATCGAAGGTCGCCTCCGCACTCGTCATACCGAGCGGCCCAAAGAGACGCTGGTTGATGAAGTCGCGGTACGCCTCGCCGTATCCCACGACGTCGGCCACGATGCGACTGAGCACGTTGGTGGTGCCCGAGGAGTAGTTAAAGAACGCTCCCGGTTCGTGGGCGAGGGGCAGCTGGGCGGTGAAAGCAGCCATGTCGTCTTGGCCCTCGCCAAAGAGCATCTCGATGACGTGACTGGTCTGGCCGAGTTCGTACTCCTCAACGAAGGCGAGCCCGTCGCGCATCTCGAGCAGGTCCCGGATGGTGATCTCGTGGCGCGGGTCCGAGGGATCAGCCCACTCGGGGACCGGGGCCAGATGATCGGGGCTAAGGCGACCCTCGTCGACCAGGGTGCCGATGAGAAAATGCAACATGGACTTGGCCATTGACCACGACAGCAGCGGACTCGCATCGGTGATGGGTTCGGCGGGACGGTCGAAGAACTCCCGCACACCGCCGTAGCGCTCGGCGAGCACCCGCCCGCCCTGGATCACCACGACCGCGTTGGTTACCGCAAACTCCTCCGCCGTGAACATCTCATCAACTAGTTCGTCAATCTCGGCCTGGCGCGGATGCGTCCCGCGGGGCCACTGCGCCGCGGGCCATTCGACCCCGTTCGGTTGTGGCGCGAAGGTGGCTGTGATCTTGGGAAGGCTGCTCATAGCCCCGTCATTGTGCCACTACCCGACCCATGCTGGTGGCCCTCATCGGTTTGGTGCTCGCGTGCGAACAACGGTAGTGGCTGCTCTCTACGCTTCATCGGGTTTTCGAGCGTGACGGTGCGTGATCATGCCCCAGGCCACCGCCCGGAGGATCACCCGATGAACGGCCGCCGGAGCCACCGCCGGGAAGGTAGCCGCTGGGAGAGCCGCCGTGCAGCGGTCCTGAGGAGCCTGGGCCGATCCCGCTTCCGGCCATGGAGTAGAACGAGAAGAGTCCGGCCACGAGCAGCACGGCGAGAACGCTCCAGCTGAACCCCGCCGCCAGTTTCGAGAGCAGCCACGCCGCGAGGAGCGCGATCAGCCCCAAGGTTGGCAGATAGAAGCGGATCAGGTGCACGGTGACACTGCCCCCTGGACCGTGCCCGGCCATCTGGGCGGTCCAGGTGTAGTTGAAGTAGAGGAACCACATGGCGAGCCAACCCACGACCAACACGATCGCAATGGCAAGGTCTCGGCCTGCCTTGCCTCGAGCAGGAGAGGTCGCTCGGCGATGCTGGACCCACCGCGCCACGATCCAGATCACGGCGATGGCTGCCACGATCCACACCGGCATCGAGCGCGCCAGCTGGCCGGGCATGAGTTTGAGGTTGGGCCAGAGCGCGGAGAGCGAGAACGTGATCTCGCCCGGGTCGTAGCCCGTGGAGGTAGGGGAGCTGTAGGCCCATGCGTTAAAAGCGAGATCGAATAAGCCAAAGACGACCACCGAGGTGAACCAGGTGGCCAGCATGGCCATGCTGAAGCGGGCTCGCCGAAAGAACACGATGACGGCGAGGATCGCCACGATGAGTTCAACCACGTCGGTGTAACGGATGAAGACTGCGCCCTCGAGTGCTAGAAAACTCAGGAGCCCCACCAGCAGACGCCAGCGGACTCGAACGTTCGTTTCGAGCGCCACCCACAGCAGTCCTCCGGTCCCGGCCGCGATGAGTGAGGCGTCGGTGAAAGAGGGCATGGTGGCGCGCCAGGCGAAGACCAGCGCTGCACCAGAGAAGCAGTAGGCCCACACGGCATAGGTGCCGGCCCAGCGCCCGAGCCAGGCCCGAGCGCCGAGGTAGAGGCCGACGCAGGCCAGCGCGCCATAGAAGAGCGGAGCGAAGCGGAGAACCCCGGCCATATAGAAGAGGACGGCGAAGAACGGGTAGCCGGGATTCTTTTCGCTAATCCACTTGCCCGAGGCCATGTGGTGCCACTGCGCAATGCCACTCATTCCGTGTGCGGCCAGGTACGAGATCAGCGCGTGGTACTGCGAGTTGCTGAGAAGTATGTGCCCTTGGCTGAGCGCCACGATGGACGCGCGATAGGCGTAATCGTCGGGTTCGAGCAGGGCCGTGGCGTGGCTGAGAATCAACGCACAGAAGCCGACGAATCCCAGCAGGGCGACCAGAACCTCTCCCCGCCACCACCACCGCGCGCTCGGGGGAGGTGCGGGGGTGGGCGTCGTCCCGTGAGCCAGTAGTTGCACGGCCGGCTCGTTCATCTCGGCAAAGATAGAGAACCGCGATAATGAAACATCGGCGTAGCGCTAAGGGAGTTGTAAGAAAGTCGCGTGGAGAGGATACTGGGCGTTCAAACTGACCCACTACCGTGGAGAGGATACCGGGCCTTCAAACTGACCCACTACCGACTGTCACAACCCCCACCTACGTTTGGGACCATGAGCTCGCCGCGCGAACAGGTCAGTGCGCACTACCTCTACCGTTCTGTCGCGCCGTTGCGTCGCGGTGCTGAGACGGTGTACTTGGTCTCGCGCCTCGAGGGCTCCAACGTTCTTGCCCGGATTGAAGTGGTCGAATCGGCCGGAGCCTCCCTGCGGCGAGCGCTTCATCCGAGCAAGTCTCGAGAGTCTCCGTTGCGGGTGGTGAGTCCGTGGCTCCCGACGGTGAGCCGTCATCACGCCAAAGCCCGGGTCACGTTGGCGTCGTGACCGAGGCCAGACACGAAGAAGTGGTCGAGACCGGCGTCGATCCGGTGACCTCACGCTTTTCAGGCGCGCGCTCTACCAACTGAGCTACTCGACCTCCTCGTCACCCCCGAAGGGGTGTCGAGCGGACCTGACGGGATTTGAACCCGCGACCTCCGCCTTGACAGGGCGGCGTGCACTCCGAGCTGCACCACAGGTCCTCGGTGTTCTCGAGGTAGACCCCGAGACGCGAGTGATCAGTCTAACCCCAGATGTCCGGCGTTCAAAAAGGAGAGGACGCGCTGGCAGCGTCTAGTCGTTGTCGAGTACCAAGCAGAAGGGATGTCCGACCGGATCGAGGTAGACCCGAAACGAGTCGCCCGGCTGGTACGCCGCCTTAGTCGCTCCCACCGCAAGGACGTGGGCCTCACCTTCGTCTAGATCGGCGACGGCGAAGTCGAGGTGCAGCTGCTGGGGTACCGGACCCTCCGGCCAGGTGGGTGCGACGTAGTGGGGGACCTTCTGGAAGCCCAAGATCGAGCGGCCGTGATCTTGTACCTCAATCCAGTCCACGTCCTCGGGCGCGAACCCGTTGTGAGGCTCGACCTCGAGCCCGGTCAGGTCGGCGTAGAAGTTTGCCAGGGCGATGGGATCGGGGCAGTCGAGGGCCGTGACGCGAAGTGCGATGCTCACGACTCGCCTTCATCGGGCTCGGCGCCGCCACGCATGACAGTCATGGTCGTGCCGTTGACCGGCTCGATGAAAACGCTGATCGCGCTACCCGGAACGGGCATCTCCTCGATCAAGACGGTTCCCCCGTGGCGCCGCACGATCTCGTGCACGCGCTCGAGTGCGTCGACGACGAAGATTGGGCGCCACTGTGGTGCTTCGCCGGCGGGCGACGCCGAGATACTTGCGTACCACTGATCGCCGTTCTTGAGGACGCGCATGTCAGGGACCGAGGATTCGAGCCCGTGCCCACTGAGCCCGACGTAGAACTCGGCCGCGCGTGCGGGATCGGGCGAGCTGTGATCAAACCAGCCCGGGGCGTTCTCTTCGTACGCCACGCCGAAACCGTGGAAGCTCCCGGGTTGCCAGAGCCCGAAGGTGGCCCCTTCCGGGTCGTTCACCATCGCCATGCGGCCGAGGTCCATCACGTCCATCACGGGCATCAGACTCGTAGCGCCGAGTTCCGCGGCGCGCGCGATCGTCGCGTCGATGTCGCTCGTCGAGAAGTAGGTCTGCAGCGCCGACGTAGTAACTGCGTCGTAGATGCCCATGCCCATCACGGGGCGTCCGTTGGACAGGGCCAGCGCGTAATAGGCGGTCTCGGGCTCACCCTCCTGCCAGGTCCAGTCGAAGAGCGCGCTGAGAAAGGCGCGCTTGTGGTGGTGCACCTCCTCGGAGATGACCATGCAGTCCACCCAACACGGCGTGCCGTCGTCGAACTTTGAAAGTGTCGTCATTTCGCCATCATGTCAGACGGTGCGCGTCCCCGCTAGGGAAAGTTTCGAGCAGGCAACGCTCACGTCGTCGTCACTGGTTGAGGTCGTGAGACAAAACGTAGGATGCCTGCAACGACAACCGAAGGGAACACCATGCCAGTACGTACAGCCCGTTCAACGTGGACCGGCGGACTCCAGGACGGGTCCGGACGCGTCGAGCTCGTCAGTAGTGGCGTGGCCACATTCGACGTCAACTTTCCCCGTCGCGCGGCGGATGACGCCGAGGGTGTCACCAGCCCCGAAGAACTCATCGCGGCCGCTCACGCCGCCTGCTTCTCGATGGCCCTCTCGGGGGGCATCGCCGCGGCGGGCGGCACGCCCAAGACTCTCGTCGTGACGGCCGATGTTCGCCTTGGTCCAGACCCCGCCGGTGGGTTTCGGATCGCCGACATCCACCTCAGCGTTCGCGGCGAGGTCGACGGACTCGACGAAGCCGGTTTCGTGGCGGCGGCTGAAGCCGCCAAGGCGGGTTGTCCGGTCAGCAAGGCCCTCACCGGCACGACCATTACTCTCGACGCCGACCTCGCTTGAAGGGTTGACGCCCTAGTCGCGCGCGATCTTCTCGAGTGCAGGCAGAGCCGCTTCGATGGTGGCGCGCTCTTTCGGGGTGAGTTTCTCGAGCATCCGATTGATCTCGAGGGTTCGCTGACTCCACAGATTGCTCATCGTCGCGCGACCCAGTGCGCTCAGTTCGATCAATGACGCGCGCTTGTCGATCGGATCGATCGCGCGCTCGACGAGTCCTTGCGCTTCGAGGTCGGCCACCACGCGGGTGGCGGCGGGGGCGCCCAGCGACTCCTGGGCCGCGATAGCGCTGATGCGCAGTGGCCCTAGGTCCTCAATGGTCGATAGCGCGGACACCTGGGTCGCACTGAGCGTCGAGCCGCCTTGGCGTCGCAGGGCGCGCAGGACCCGTGTCAGAGCGAGGCGCAGTCGCGCGGCGTCGACGACTTCGTTGGTCGACAGCACGCTCATCGCACCACCTCCGCTTCGATCGCGATCTCTCCGGGCACGCCGCCGGAACTCTCGGCCAGTTCGGCTTCGTGGGCGATGACGCGGGGAGCCTGGTGAATGAATCGCTCTCCGCGCAGCGCCGAGAAGATCGCCCCGATCACCGCCATGGCAATCGCGACGGTAAAGACGATCACCAAGCCGTGGTGGAAGGGGGCACTGATGAGGTTGGGAAAGAACGTCTTGCCCGTGAGGTGTAACCAAGTGGCCGTCGTGACGCCCGCGTGACTCTGCGAGACGAGCAAGGTCTTGAGGGGGTTGAAGCCAAGGAATGACGAGAACAGGCTTCCCACCACCGGGGTGTGAGCGGCCGCGTGGGCGGAGCTGGCGGTGACCCCCGCCGACGCGAGGCCCTTGGTGATGGCCTTGGGCAGCGTGTTGGTGAGACCGATGATCATGAGTGAGAAGAAGATGCCCGTCGACAGGACCATGCCGGTGTTCATGAAGGCGGCCTGAATACCGGCCGCACCGCCACGCTGATCGGCGGGCACCGAGTTCATCACCGCGGCGGAGTTGGGCGCGGCGAACATGCCGCCGCCGATGCCGTTGGCCGCGACGATGAGGGCGAACTCCCAGTAGGTGAAGTTGGGCGCGAGGACCAGCAGTCCGAGGAAGCTCAGCGCGAAGATCATCAGACCCACCGTGGAGATCACCCGCGCGCCGTGTCGGTCCGAGAAGTAGCCCGAGATCGGACCGGCCGCGAGGAAACCGATAGTGAGCGGGAGCAACGAGATGCCCGCCCATAGGGGCGTGTCGGCGTAGCTGTAGCCGTGGAGGGGCAACCAGATGCCTTGGAGCCAGATGATCAACATGAACTGCAGGCCACCGCGGGCAATGGCGGTGAGCAGGCCCGCGCTGGATCCCATGAAGAAGGCGCGGATCTTGAACAGCCGCAGATTGATCATCGGGGCGGTGACGTGGTTCTCGATGAAGAAGAACGCGGCGAAGCAGAGCACGGCCATCGCGAAGGAGCCGACCACCAGCGGCGAAGTCCAGCCCATCGAACTCGTGCCGTAGGGCTCAATGCCGTAGACGATGCCCACCAGCAACGCGGTGAGGCCCACGCCGAAGGTCAGGTTGCCCCACCAGTCGATCTTGGCTGGCGTGCGGATCCCGTTATCGCGCAGGCTCTTGTAACTCCAGACGGTGCCGATAATGCCGAAGGGCACCGAGACCCAAAAGACCAGGCGCCAGTCGACGATGGAGAGCAGTCCACCGGCGATGAGTCCGATGAACGATCCGCCGATGGCGGCGATCTGGTTCACGCCCATGGCAAGACCGCGCTGGTTGACCGGAAAGGCGTCGACCAAGATGGCTGCGGAGTTGGCGAAGAGCATCGCCCCTCCCACGCCTTGGACGAGTCGCAGCACCACGAGCCACAGGGCCCCCGAACTGCCGGAAAAGGGGTCGAGCGCGAGCAGAGCCGACGCGACCGAAAAGACGGCAAACCCGAGATTGAAGACACGCACACGGCCCACGATGTCGCCGAGTCGACCGAGGCTGATCACGAGCACCGCCGTGACGAGGAGGTAGCCCATGAGGACCCAGAGCAGGTAGCCGACGTTGCCGGGCGCCAGGGGATTGATGTTGATTCCTCGAAAGATTGCCGGCAGCGAGATCAGAATGATCGAGGAGTTGATCGTCGCCATGAACATGCCCAGCGTGGTGTTCGTCAGCGCGATCCACTTGTAGCGATCGTGATCAAGGTCCTTGAGCGCGGGCATTTCCCTACCGATCCAAATAATTAGTTGCTTATTATCAAGCAATTATATCGGCTCGGGTGCAACGCGTGACTTAGGGCAGGTGGACGCGTCCTTCCTCGTCAAGGGGCCAGCCGGGGTTGTGCGCCACCTCCCACGGGTGACCTTCGGGGTCGACAAAGACGCCGGAGTATCCACCCCAGACGGTCGCCGCTCCCGCACGAGTGATCGTGGCTCCGGCGTGCGAGGCGTCGTTCAGTGTGTCGTCGACGAGCTGGGGAGACGCAACGTTGTAGGCGAGGGCGACGCCGCCCCAGCCTCCCGTGTCCTCGACGCCGGAGTCATCGGCGAGCAGCGCGCGGTCCCACAGGGCAAGGATCATGCCGCCCGCTTGAAAGAAGACAACATCCTCGTCGGATGTCCCGCTGCGCCAGCCGAGCGCCTCGTAAAACGCGCGCGCACGAGCAAGGTCGCGCACGCCCAGGGTAATCAATGAGATGCGTTGGTCCATGGTTTCATTATGGACCCTGGGCGTGACGCCCGTGGTAGAAACTGCCCATGCCCGGTACGGTTGCGCAGGTGATCCGATGACAACAGCGCACACCGAAACCGTCGACAAGTACCTCGAGGCGATCTACTACATCGACGCCGAAGGCGAAGTGGTGCGACCAAGTCGCCTGGCCTACTGGCTCTCGGTGAGCGCACCGACGGTCAGTAACGCGCTCGTGCGCCTCAAGCGGGACGGATGGATCGACGTAGGCAGTGACCGGAGCGTGACGCTCACCGAGGGCGGTCGAGCGACCGCCACCAGTTTGGTGCGTCGACATCGCATCCTCGAGCGGTGGCTCACCGACGTACTGGGATTCGATTGGGCGACCGCCGACGTCGAAGCCGACCGTTTGTCCTCGGCGATCTCGGACGCCGTTATCGATCAGATCGATATGTCGATGGGTCGCCCAGCGACGTGTCCGCACGGCAATGTGATTCCCGGGCGCGACATCCCCTACGGCGTCCTCGTCGCGCTCGCCGATCTGGAGCCTGAGGTGCCGGCAATCGTGCGACGAATATCGGAAGTGGCCGAGCACGACGCACCGGCGCTGCTGTCAATGTTGGCCGATCACGCGATTCACGAAGGCAGCGAAGTGCGCGTGATCGAGTCCAACGTCGGGCCGAGCGAAGTGGCTCTGATGGTTGCGGGCAATGAGTTGGTTCTTTCCCTCGACGCCGCCCGATTGATCTGGGTGCAGCCGAGCTAGCGAGGACGAGGCGGGCGGGGGCCATACTGGCTTGATGCCCGAGTTTCCCAATCCCTCACTTCGCTGCGCGTCGCGCTCCGACGTGATAATCGCCTACCTCGACTACTTCCGCGAGGGCGTGATCGATCGCGTGGAGAGCATCTCAGACGAGGAGATCCGATCGAGTCGACTCGCGTCAGGCTGGACGCCGATCGAGTTGCTGCGCCACTTGACCTTCGTCGAACTGCGCTGGCTCGAGTGGGGCTTTGAGGGACAGAACGTGGAAGATCCTTGGGGCGATCGCCGCGATGACCGCTGGTACGTAAGCGAAGACGAATCTTGCGAGAGCGTTATTGAGGAGTTGCGTTCGCGTGGTCGGTGCAGCGCGGCGATTATTCGCGAGAGTGGCCTCGACGCACTCGGCCAACCGGGGCCGCGCTGGAAAGATCCCAACGACCCACCCTCACTCGATCGAATCTTGCTGCACCTTCTTCAGGAGTACGCGCGACACCTCGGGCATCTGGACATCGTGGTCGAGATCGCGGGCGGGTCAACGGGCGAGTAGAGGGGAGGTGAGTGGGGGCTGACGTTAGGTGGAGGCGGACGCGGATACGTCGTGGGTCTTATCTACCGCCCCCATTTTCGCGCCGCAACTTGAACGAGGGCGCTCGTAAGTCTCGCGCGGTGCACGTCGCGGGCGACGCGTGCCAACATAAGACGTGGTACTTCCCCCAAGTATTCGCGCGCTGGCGCTCACGACACTCGTCGTCGTAACGGTCGCTCTGAGCACGACGTTCTCGGCGTCATTGGCAACGACGCTCCCCGGCCAAGTCATTACCGTAGAGGCCGCGACGTCACTCTCACGAGTCGCGGTATTGCGCACCTGGCGTCTCACGAGTGCAGGGACCTACGTCCAAGAGTTCAACGCGGTGGTCGCCTACGTGGGAGTGAATGGCGTGCGACCGACGCACGAGGGCTTAGGGCGGACCCCGGTCGGTGAGTTCACGCTGACCCAGGCCTTCGGCAACGAGCCCAACAACGGCACCCGACTGCCCTACACCTTGGTGGGCCCCGACGACTGGTGGGATGAGAATCCCGACTCGGCGAACTACAACCGGCTCGTCGGCAGCGTGGTCTCACCGGGCGGCGAATCCGAGAACCTCTATTACTCGGGCCACGTCTACGCCCACGCGGTGGTGATCAACTACAACATGGACCCGGTCGTCAAGGGTGCGGGCAGCGGGTTCTTTTTGCACATCAGCTCGGGCGCACCGACTGAGGGTTGTGTCGCGATCCCCGAGGCCAACCTCAATCAGATCATGCGGTGGCTAGAACCGAGTAAGCACCCGGTCATCAGTATCAACGTCGGTGGGGCCGCGCTGGCGCCGGTGGAACCTACGAATCCCCCGACGTTGTGATGTCGGTCGAGATGAATGTCCACGCCCGATTGAGCGCGATCACGAAGGACGCGAAGATCACGTAGCAGAGGCTCTCGATGATCCAGAGTTCGTGCGAGCGAACCAAGAGGATCGCGCCCGCCGCAAACTCGTACAAGTACGTAGCGTTGTTGAAGGCGAGCACGTATACCTGTCCCTTGAAGTGTTGGTTCCTCAGGTGAATGTGCCACGTGTTCACCAGACAGAACAGAGCTACGAAGATCATCCCGAGTCCGATGTTGGTTTTGGGAATGATCGCCAGGATCGCGAGGGCGAACGCGTTGACGAGGCTGGTGAAGCTGCTGCCCGCCAAGGTGCGCACTTTTCCGAGGGCGTTCGGCCCGAGTACGAGCTCCGAGCGCAGAGAGATGGCCACGAACAGCAGTCCGATCATCGCGCCCGCCGCACCGGCGGCGACGACCATGAACTCCAGGTACGAGTGCGGGACCACGTTCTCTCTTTCGTGCTTCGTTGAAGATTAGGTCAGCGCTCTCGAAGGACCGAGCGCGACATAATGATGGTCATGGCCGAACCAGAGAGCATCTATGACTACGTGGGCGGAGACAGCGCCTTCTTCGCGCTGGCCTGCGCCCTTAACGATCGGTGTCTGGCCGACCCGGTTTTGAATCATCCCCTTTCCCGTCCCAACCACCCCCAGCATCTCGAGCGACTCGCCGCCTACCTCGCCGAGGTCTTCGGTGGCCCACCCGGCTACAGCGCACTGGGGGGACACTCCGCGATGCTCGAACAACACGCGGGAACCGGCGCGGATGATGACCTCGCGGCGCGGTTCCTCGCCTGTTTCGATCAGGCGGTCAAAGATGCGCAGTTTCCCGATAATCCTGAACTTCGCGGCGTCCTGCACGACTACATGGCCTGGGCCACGAGCGAGGTCAATGACTACTCGCCGGTGGGCGTGAGAGCACCGCTGGGTCTCGCCATGCCCCACTGGTCCTGGGATGGTCCGGTGACGACGGATACGACCTCGCCCTGAGTAGCCTCGGCTCCCTATGAGCGATTTTCGATCCGAAGTCTTTGCCTACGCCGATGAGGTGGTGGAGCGCTACGCCTCACTCGACCCACTGTTTGCCACCGAGGCGGGTGTTGCAGGCTATGACGAGTTGTTGCCAGACTTTTCGCCTGACGGCACGGCCGCAGAGCTATCGGCGGTCACCGAGATGTGCGATCACCTCTCGACACTGTCGGCGAGTGACGACATTGACCGCATCTCGTTGTCCGTGATGAGCGAACGCCTCGAGACGACTCGGGGTCTCCTCGAATCGGGTGAGTTCGAGAGACTCTTTAGCGTCATCCACTCGCCGCTCTCCGGCGTTCGACAGACGTTCGAACTCATGGCCGCCGACACCGAGGCAGACCGAGAGGTCATTGCCTCGCGTCTGGAAGCGGTGGGCCCGTCACTGCTCAGTTGGCGACGACGACTCGAAGAGCTCGCGCGGACCGATCGTCTGGCGTCGCGTCGACACGTGATCGGTATCGCCGATCAGGCGGACACGTACGCGACCGGCACGTTCGCGCGTTTCGCCGAGCGCGTATCGTCCGGATCCTCCAATAACGATCGCCTCACTCGCGCCGCCCAAGACGCCGACCTCGCGTGCGGCGAGCTGGCCGCGTGGATGCGCGATGAACTCGTCCCGCGAGCCAACGAACGCGATTACTGCGGGCTGGAACGCTATCGCGTGTGGGCCAAGGACTACATGGGCGCCGAACTTGACTTTGACGAGTTGTACGAATGGGGCTGGTCCGATCTTCGACGCATCCACGCGCGCATGTGGGAGATTGCGCCCCAGCTCGTGCCCGGCGCGTCGAGTCTGGTGGAGGTGGCGGAGTTCCTCGATCACGACCCCTCGCGCCAGATTGTGGGCACCGACGAACTGCTGCGGCGCCTGATCTCCTTCACGGAAACGGCGACCGCCAAGTTAGACGGCGTGCACTTCGACATCGATCCGCGCGTGCGCTTCTGTGACGCTCGTCTCGCGCCGGAGGGTGGGGCCGCCGCGCCGTATTACTACGGGCCGAGCGAAGACCTCTCGCGCCCCGGCACCACCTGGTATCCGACGCTGGGCGAGACGACCTTCTCGTGGTGGGAGAACGCGTCGACCTGGTACCACGAGGGCGTACCCGGACACCACTTGCAGGTCTCGGCCACGATCATCGCCGCCGATCGGCTGAGCCGGTTTCATCGATTGGCCGCGTGGGCGAGTGGGTACGGCGAAGGCTGGGCCCTCTACGCGGAGCGGCTCTGTGAGGAGCTCGGGTTCTTCGAGGACCTGGGCGAGGAGATGGGCTATCTCGCCTCCCAGGCGTTGCGCGCGGCCCGCGTCGTCGTGGACATCGGAATGCACCTGCAACTGGCGGCGCCGAGTGACCTCGGAGAACTGGGCGAACTCGGCGACTGCTCCGGTCAGTTGTGGACGCCCGAGATGGCGGTCGCTCTCCTCGAAGAGTGGGCGATCCAGAGTCGGGCGATGTCGCAGTCCGAAGTCGAGCGCTACCTCGGCATGCCCGCTCAAGCCATCTCCTACAAGGTGGGGGAACGGGTGTGGTTGCGCGCGCGCGCCGAGGCCCGCGAGCGCCTAGGCGACGCCTTTTCGCTCAAGCGTTTCCACGCCTACGCCCTCGACCTCGGTCCGATGGGCCTGGACGCACTCGAGTCCGAGCTGCGCGCGTGGCAGGGCCAGTAGTTCTAAATCGGCGCCCCGACGTCCCAGAGGTGGTGGACGACGTCGTGCAGCGAGTAGCGCCCGAGCGACGACACACTGAACACGCTGCCGTTGGAGCGCAGTCCCGCTCGCTCCCACTGCTCACCCGTAACGGCGCCGTAGCGGTCCGCGTAGCGGCGAGCGCTCGCGCAGAGTTCGTCGCGCACGCTCGCGGGGTTCTGATCGCAGTACCGCGCTTCGAGCGCGGTCTCGTCTTGATCCCAGTTCTCGAACGTGGGGTTGTCCTCGTTGAGCATCAAGGCGAGCCGGCCGTCCATGACGGCAAAGACGTCGCGTACGTGACAGGCGTATTCGAGCGGGGACCACTTGTTCTCGGTGGGTCGGGTACGCACGTCTTCGCGCGAGAGCACCGGCGACCAGCGCGTGGCCGCGTCGCGAAGCCGCTCGGCCAGCACGTCGTCGGCGACGGCGCTCGCATCAAAGCCGCACTGTTCGCAGGGACGCTCGAGGACCCACGTCCAGTCCTTGGTGTCGCGCTCGACGCTCATGGGGCGACTTTACCTGGCGCCGCTCAGTGACTACTCACCCCGTAGCGAGTGAAAAGGTGCACGCCGACGAAGATCCATCCCATCCACAACAGGACCCGCCCGGGAATCGAGTGCGCCAACCACGCTCCCGCGCGGGCCAGCGTGGCCAGCGTCTGGGGTCGAGCTCGCGCTAGTCCCTCGAGGGCGGCGCCTCCGCCGATGAGCACCCACCAGATGACGGTCACGATCATGTCCGATCACCGTGTGTGAGTCTGCGCAACCTCGCGATGGGTTGAGCGCCAATCCAGAGCCAGGCGAGGAAGATCAACCACCGTCCCCAGTGCTCGACGAGGAGGTGGTCCAGCGTGGTGCTGAGAGTGGGGACCGACTTCGAGCGTCCACCAAGCGCCAGGCCCACGCTCTCGAGCGCCACGGCGAGAACGACCAGAACGAGCCAGGGCCCGACCCGGTGGGACGAGCGCTGTCGGTAGTACGCGGTGATGTCCGCGCGCGTCGGGCGAAAGCCGCCCGCGCTCGCGTAGAGCGCGAGTGCGGTGAGAACGGGCAGAGCAACCAGGGCGTACGCACCAATCGAAAAGGGCCGCGCACCCGTCGCCCACCAGGCGTAGAGCGCTACGGCGAGTACGGTCCCCGCCGAGGCGAGGCGGCCCCTAGTCAGCGAGGGGTGAGGCCGTAGCTTCGTTCTCGAGTTCCTGAATCAGTTGCTGGGTCACCACCGTCGCTCCGGCGGGAGCGGTGATGGTCTCTGAGTTATGACTGACGGTTGTCGTGAGCGCGACGGTGTCGTTGCCCGAGCCGCTGGAGTCCGGAGCCGTAATCGATACCGACGCGCCGGTCAGCGTCGAACCCGAGGTCGTCATCGAGAGGGTGTAGGACCCCTTCACCCCGGTGGGCTCGCTGACCCCCGAGATGCCCAAGCTCTCGATGGTGGGCCACAGCTTGTGCACGAAGGACGCGAGCGTCGCGGTCTCGCTATACCCGCCGCCGGAGACGCTCGTGGAGTGTGCGGTCTCGATGATGTGGATAATCGCCTGACGCAGCGTGTTGACGTCCTGGGTCTCTTGCTTGGTGGGCGTGGTGCTCGCCTGTTCCTTGGCGACCAGGCTCTTGATCAAACTGGCCGGGACCTCGAACCACCGACCACCGAAGAGCAGATTGAACGCGGCGATATCGCTCGCGGGAATGTTGACGTCGGGCAGAGAGGAGAGAGTCGAGAGGTCGATCTTCACGTACGCGTTGCCGCCCACGTCGCGCAACTCCAAAAGGGCGCCTGATCCTACGTTGACGGTGACGTCCTCGTCGAGCGCCGAGGTCTGGGTCAAGTCCCCGCCGTTGGGGTTGACCTCCACGACGTCTAGGGAGATGTCGTTGGCGTACTGCTGGATCTGGGTCATCCCCGGTCCCGAGAAGGAGGCCGTGATGTGCAACTCGAGGGCCGGCTGGGATGAGACTGAATTCATGGTCGCGTCCAGAGTGGCGGGTGTCGCACCGCAGGCAGACAGCCCCAAGCCCGCTGCGACCACTCCGACGATCACGTATTTGAGCACGCAAGCCTCCCTGGCGCCGACACCTCGCGAGGCGCCGTCTCTGCCCCTGGGCGAAACCTACCATCCGGGTAGGGTGATCAGCCCCGATATCCTGACGTGCGTGGACGACGCAGAGTTGCTGGTACGGCTACGGGGCGGCGATCGCGACGCCTTCACCGAACTCGTCAAGCGGTACCAGGACCCTCTCGTGCGCCTGGCCCGGTACTACGTAGCGAGCGAGGCGAGCGCCCAAGACGTTGCCCAGGAGACCTGGATCGCCGTCCTTCGAGGCCTCGAACGCTTCGAAGGCCGCTCGTCCTTCAAGACGTGGCTCTTTCACATCGCCGCCAATCGCGCTCGCACCAAGGGCGTGCGCGAGCATCGCTCGATCCCCGTCGACCTGGGATCTGACCAGTCGCTGCTCGTCGGTCGTTTCAACCAGGGCGGCATGTGGAGCGACCCACCGGTGCCCTTCAGCGACAGTGTGGACGACGCCCTGGATAACGCGCCCCTCGTGGCGCGCGTGCACGAGGCGATCGCGCGCCTGCCCGACGTGGCCCGAGCCGTCGTAACGCTGCGCGACGTGCAGGGACTGTCTACTGGGGAGGTGGCGAATTTGCTCATGCTCTCCGAGGCGAACGTGCGGGTGATCCTTCACCGTGCACGTTCACGAATTCGATCAGACGTAGAGGCACAGATGCGAGGAGGTGAAGCATGAGACTGCTCTCGAGATCCCTCGTGTGCCAACAGGCCGTCCAGTTGATGAACGACTACGTCGACGGCACCCTGTCGCAACGCCAACGGCGCCGCCTGGAAGCCCATCTGGCCGGCTGCGATGCGTGCACCGCCTACCTCGAGCAGTTGCGCGTCACCATACGAGCGAGCGCGGTGGTGAACGTCGACGACGTCGACCCCGCGGTGCTCGAGTCCTTGGTCGAGCTCTTTGAGCGATACCAAGAGGACACCTAGGATGTTGCAGCCCTAGGGTGGAGCGGTGCACGACCCACATCCGACCAGTGCGCCACTCGGTTACCTGAGCGCCCACGAGGTATTAATACGTCTGGCGGCGGGCGGACTCACGTCGCTTGATTTGGTCGATACCCTCATTGAACGGATCGATCAGGTCGACGCGAGCGACAGCCACGTGGCCCTTAACTCCATTGCCGCGATGAGTGAGGACGCGCGCGCTCAAGCCAACCTCCGCGACGAGGAGAGACGCCGAGGCGGCGCGCTCGGAGCGTTGCACGGCGTGCCCGTAGTGATCAAGGACAACGTGGAGGCCCACGGTCTGCCCGGACTCGCCGGTTCGACATCCTTGATCGGACGGCCGACCACGGACGCGCCCCTAGTGACCCGCCTACGTGACGCCGGCGCGATCATTCTTGCCAGCACAAATCTGAGTGAGTGGGCGAACATTCGCTCTCCGCGCTCAACGAGCGGTTACTCCGCGTCGGGCGGACTGGTTGCCAATCCCTGGGCTCTCGATCGTTCGGCCGGGGGCTCGTCGTCGGGGTCGGGTGCGGCGCTCGCGGCCGGACTCGCCCCACTTGCGGTGGGTACCGAGACCGACGGGTCCATCGTGTGTCCCGCGTCCATTAACGGCGTGATCGGCCTCAAGCCGACGGTCGGGGTCGTGCCCACGAGCGGGGTCATCCCCATTAGCGCTAGCCAGGACAGTCCGGGGCCGATGGGCCGCAGCGTCGCCGACGTAGCCTTGATGTTCTCGGTTCTGGCCCAACAGGAATCGCGTCGCGTCGAGGCGACCTCGATGGTGGTGGCGATGAACTGGCGTACCGGACACCCCTCGACCGACCAGCTCTTCGACGACGTGGTGGACGAGCTCGCGCGCGCGGGACTCTCGATCGCCTCGCGTGATCTCGCCGCGCCCGGCGAGAGTGAAGGGCGTGACGAGTCGACGGTGTTGTTCAGTGAGCTCTTCGACGACTTGAGCGCGTACTTGGCCGCGCGTCCCGGTGACGGGGTGAGATCGCTCGGCGACGTCATTGCCTTTGAGGATGAACACGCCGAGATCGAACAGCGCTACTTCGGCCACGAGCACTTCCTCGAAGCGGTGTCGACGGGAGGTCGCGCGGGACCGGCGTACGCCGAGGCGCGCCAGCGAAACCTCTCGTGGGCACTGGACACCTGCCTGATCCCAGGAATCGAGGGCGCCGATGTCATTATCGCTCCCGCCTATGGACCGTCCTGGAAGAGCGATCTGATCGTGGGCGGTCACCCCGGTCCCGCGAGTCCGGTCACGAGCCCGGCCGCGATCGCGGGTTGGCCGATCCTGAGCCTGCCCCTCGGCGTTGTTGACGGCCTCCCCGTGGGGCTGGCGGTGGTGGGCCGTGCGAACGAGGAGTGGCGGGTGCTCGACGCTGCGTCGCGCATCGAGTCTGTCCTGCGCTCCAAGAACCCGTGGCCGACGCCGCCCTGGCAGCCCGCTACGCGCGGCTAGGTCGTTAGTACCCCGGCGGGGAGCACTTTCGCGTCCAGCCCCAGACCTCTCGCACCGCACTCGGAAGGGTGATGGGACACTTCGCGCCATCCGCTCCGCCGAGTCCGTCGTCGTAGATCTTCCACGCGGTCGAACTCGCGGCACGAGTAAAGAGGTAGTAGGCGCCGTCGTCTTGCGCGCCAACCTGGGCCTCGAGAGACTTCGGGCTTGGATCGAGGCCGGCACCGGCGTAGTAGGTCTTCGTGGCGTCATCGAAGGCGTAGTACGTCTCGCCCGGGGTCAGGCCGAGGTAGTCCTTGACCGGCAATCGGTGGGACGCGGCACCCGTCGCGAGCAAACTGGCCCGCACCGCGGGAGTCACGATGAGGTTCGTGGCGCTCGGCGATCCTCGCGCGGGCAGTGTGCACAGCACGGTGATCACCGTGGCGATCAGTGCCATGCAGGTGACTCGGCGCACCACGATCCTCCCGGTTGAACCTGCCCACAGAGTAGTGAAACGGGTGGCTCATCGTGCTTCGCGTGTCGTAGTGCCTCGGTACACTCAGGCCCATGACAGAGCACATTCGTTTTGGGGCGGTCTCCTTGGACTGCGCGGATCCTCACCCTCTCGCTGACTTCTGGTCGGCGGTCATAGACGGTGAGGTCGCGTTTCGCAGTGACTCCTTCGATGCGGTGAAGGCCGGATCAATCTGGCTGACTGCCGTCAAGGTGGAGAACTATCAGGCGCCGACGTGGCCCGGGGACGAACTGCCAAAGCAGATTCACCTCGATCTCGCGGTGAGCGACCTGGCGGCGGGCGAGCGCGAAGTACTTGCTCTGGGTGCGACACGGGCCTCCACACAGCCCGCACCCGAGGACTACCTCGTGTTCTTCGATCCGGCGGGCCATCCGTTCTGTCTGAGCACCGCGATCCCCGACTAGCGAGTCAGGGGCGCCGAGCGAGGAAGCGGAAGCGGTCCCCCACTTCTTCGACGACGATCTCTACGAAGCCCGCGCCGTCCAGGCGTGGCGCAAGCGCTGAGGGGTCAACGGGGACGTAGGTGTCACCCTCGTGCATGAGCCACCGCGCCGTTGTTTCAATGCTGTCGGTGCCGGCGAAAAGCCCACCGGGCCGAAGGACTCGGCGAACCTCAGCGAACACGTGGTTCTGAAGCTCTGGCGACGGCACGTGGTGCAGCATCGTGAACATGACGGCCGCCGAAAACCGTCCCTCGTCCAAAGGTAACGACGTGGCGTCAGCGCACACCACCTCGACGTTGGTGCCTTCGAGTCGCTCCGCGAGCGACGCGGCGAGCTGAGGATCGATTTCAACCGCGGTGAGTTTTGCGACGCGCCGTCGAAGAACGTCGGTGGTGAGTCCCGGCCCTGCTCCGAGCTCCAAGACGCCGTCGCCCAGGTCGAAGGAACCAAGTGCCCACGGCAACAGTTCGTTCTCGACGTACTCAGCCCACTCTGGGCTCGAGCAGATTTTCGTATGCTCTTCGTTCATACTCAAGATTCGCACGTCGAATCACGCGAACGAGACACTTCGGATATTTAGAAACGTCCAAGAGTACGAATGGTCTCGTCGCGCTCCCTGTGGAATACCCCTAGAGAGTTCTCTTAATCTTGGTTTCACGTACGGCGAATGATCAACTCGAGAGTTTGCCACGTGCAGGTCACTCACTGGTCAAGTGTGCGACGCGTTTCCTTTCGGGTGAGCGCTCGAAATTTTTAGGCTTGATACGGCAGTATCCACCGCGAGTTCGACACTCGTGAACTGAAAGGAAGATGATCATGGGACTGGCTGGAATGGTTGTTAGTGCACTATCAACGGTGACGGGAGCGATTCTTTACTGGGGTATCACCGCTCAAAGCTCAGTCGCCGCCCAGAGTCACGGAGTTCGTCTCTCCACGATCGGCGTCATCTTAATGATCGCTGGTGTGGTGGGCTTTTTGATCTCCACCGGAGTGTTTGCCGCCTCGCGCCGTCGACCTTCGACGCCGTCGCAGAGTGTGGACCGTGAGGTCGTCGATTCAACCGGTCGCAAGACCGTATTCCACGAGCAACGCAACTAAGTGAAGTCAAAGCGAGAGGAGTTGTCATGATTACCTTCGGCGTGGTGTTGATGCTGATCGGACTCTTGTTGGGTGTGCCGGTTCTGTGGTCCCTCGGCGTGATCCTTGTGATCGTCGGGTTGGTCTTCTGGATTCTCGGCGCTGCTGGCCACACCATCGGTGGACGGCGGCACTACTACTGAGTTACCCGTTCAACGTGTGTGACGTCGTCGTTGCGCTTTTGACGGTCATGCTGCGGGCGCGTCAATAGCCTGGAGGTCGTGAAGCGGATCGCCGCTTTTACGGCGGTTCTAGTCGTGATGCTCTCGTGCGTTGGCGCACCAACGTCACCGGCGTCATCGCGTACGCGAAGAAGGATCGCGTGGTCCTGGCGTTAGCCGAGATCACGGAGACTGAGTTGAGCTCACCAGTTCAAGTCCACGCTCCGAAAAGCGCTGGCCCGGATCTCCTAGCGGCTACACCAGGACCGCAGTTGACTCGTCGCTCGGCGTGACGCCGTCGACGAGTCGCGGGGCTGTCGCGCGCTTGACCAACGTGTCGTACGCCTGGAACGACCCCTGGACGATGAGAGCCACGAGCATCGCGGCACCGAAGGCGAGTGGAAGGTTGCGCGTCCCCAAGAGTTCCGCGAGAACGATCATTGAAGCTAGGTACGAGAACGAGCCGCGGGTGACCCCGTAGAGGAAGTGCGAGGACGCGTGCGAACCCTGTTCTTGGTGGGTGAGGAACGCCATCATGAGGCTGGTGGCTGGCAGGGCGTCGATTAACCCCGATAAGACCGGCCCAAGTCGACCCGCCAGTGACGCGATCACGATCGTGAAGAGAGTGGCGACGACAACGCGCAGCCACGGTCGAGAGGGACCCTTCGCGGAAGCGGAGGCGCTTGTTGTCGCGGGCCACCAACGCAGGGCCACGGCGAAGCCGATGGCGGTCATCATGCCGGCGAAGATGGCCGAGAGCTTCAGGAGGTCGACGGCGCCGGCTGCGAGTGCGAAGACCCCGAGGGCTCCCACCAGCGCAGCTGACGGGGAAAACCGCACCGTGAAGTGGGCGTAGAGCCACAGAACAACCGCTTCGGCCACTGAGCCGACGAGAAGGGCGCTAGTCATGGAGATGATAAATCCAGTCCCGTGTTGCAGGGCGACCAGCCAAAGCAGGGGGAGGCTGGCGAGGGGTAGCCCGATCACGAGACCGCCGACGGCGTCGCCAAAGCGGCGTTGGGCCATGGTCCCCACGACGACGGCGAGGGGAACAAGAAGTACTCTGAGCAGGAAAAACAGCATGACACCAGAATACGGGCCGAGTGACCGACAATGACTCGGTATCCGGGCAAGAATGGCCAAATATGCCTTAGGAAATAAGGCAGTATAGACATAGTGATGAGAGAAACGAGGGGCGTGGGTCGTGGATGACATAGATCGGATGTTGTTGGTCGCGCTCAGCGACGACGGTCGCCTCAGTTACCAACAGCTCGCGGACCAGGTGCACCTGAGCGCCAATAGCACCGCGGACCGCGTTCGCCGGCTGCGCCAAAGCGGCGTGCTCGCGGGCTTTCACGCCGAGTTGAGCCTCGCCGCACTGGGCTACACCCTGCACGCGCTCACCGACGTGAACCTGAGGGAGTCGGTGGAGCCACGCGATTTCGAGCGAGCACTCGAGGGGGTACCCCAGATCCTGTCCGCGACGCTCACGACCGGCGAGCGTGACTATCAACTGCGAATAGTGAGTCAAAACACCGATCAGCTGCAGTCAGTTCTCGAGACGTTGCACAAGTTCGGAACGCGCGACGCCGAAAGTCGGATCGTGTTGGCCGAGACCGTGTTCGGATCAGCTCGGCTTCTCTGAGAGGATCCCCGGCCTGTCGCTCGCCACTATTTTTCGCCACTTAGTATGAGTTTCAATTCGTCATCTACTAGACGAAGGGCCAAGGGATGAGCACTAAGACAGACGGAAAGCGGGGCGCCTCTTTCGTGGTCTACGGCCAGGTCAGTTTTCTCGTGTTCATTGCCGTCTGCATCGCCATTCGTCCGGGCTTCGTTCTGAAGGGGAACGAGGGTGGGATCAGTAACTATGGACCCCACATCCAGACGGCGTTCGCCTACACCGCGGCCCTACTGGGGCTGGCCGAGTTCAGTCGACGCGCTGGCGCCTTCTTTCGCGGGGATGCCGACCCCAACGCTCAGCGACTTCGACGAGTGCTCTACTTCTACTTCGTCATCGTGATGGCCATGTTGGTGACGTCGTACGTTTACACCATCAACCACACGCTGCGCGACATTCACTTTGCCTTCGGCATCCTTCTCGTCCTCTTTGAAGTTGGGGCGTCGTGGTGGATGTTTCGACTGTTCCGTCGACTCGTGTGGGACGGTGTGTTCTTGACCCTGCAACTCTCCGGGAGCATCGTGAGCCTGGTGACGATCGTCGGAGCGATACACGTGCTCTTCGTGGGCGAGATGGTCACCTGGGTCGGCTTCTCCGGACTAATCATTCACACGTCGCGCTATCTCGCTACGAAGGGCGTCGCGGATGATCAGTCGCGCGAGCGCGGGCTGAGGAACTCTCTTTCCTAGGGGCTGAGACTCGAGACGCGTGAGACGTGGTCACGCGCGCGGGAAGACATCACGAGGGCAACGACACTGACAACTTTTTAGTACACCTCATACCCGCCGGCGTTCCGCCAGTCGTGCGTTGGGTTGTGATCGAAGCGAGTGAGGGTCACTCAAATCATTCACAGGAAAATCTGCGAAACGCCAAAAATAGGATTTGAAGTGACGAAGGAGGTCGTTATGTCTAACCGTCATCACTTCACCGACACCATGAGCGGAGACGCTCCGGTGACCGACGTCATGGCCAGTCGAGAGACGATCACGATGCCAACTCTGACGCCCCCCGCCCCGATGGACAAGGTCAAGGAACTGTCCGAGATCTACTATCCCCGCGCGACGGTGGGCCTGTTCGTGTGGGCGTTCGTCGCGCTGCTATTGAGCGCATGGGCGGGTATCGTCCCCTACGTCGGACCTATCTTCGGATTCTCCGCTGATGGCTCGTCGTCCTGGACGTGGAACGACGCTCACACCTATGGCGCACTCGTTCCGGGCGCCGTTGGATTCGTGTCGTGCCTGGTTATTCTGGCGTGCGCTCGACGCCCCGCCGGGATGCAATCAGCGGGCACGCTGGCGAGTTCGGGTTTCGCCGTCTTCGTATGTGGCGCGTGGCTGGCCATCTTTCCGGTGGCGTGGGCCGTGATTCGCGCTCCGTACTTCCAGTCGGCCTCGCCGACGTTGACCCTCGAGTACTGGCTGGGTTACGCCAGCGGCCCCGGGGTGTTGCTCGTCGCCTTCGGCGCCTTCGTGATGGGACGTGCTCGCATCGAGAGAGTTGCGCATCGTCTGGTCAACCGTTTGAGCGTCGCCTAGTTCGACCCCCTCGGCGCAGAGCAAGGGCACCCCTCTCCCCGACATTGCCCTTGCTCTGCGCCGAACAGCCAGAGTGCAGCGCGACTAGTCGTTGAAGGGATGAACGGTGTGCCCGAAGGTGCCCTTGGCGAAGGCCAGAACCTTGGTAGGTCGCACGCTATACGTCTCAACCTGGAATCCGTCAGGAGGAAAGAACTGTCCGTCGTGTGTTGTAAACGCCCAACTGTCTCCATCCCACTTTGATCGAAACGCGAGGGCGACGTCATCGAGTAGCGCCTGCTCCTGATCTTGACGGGCGTCGCCCTCCACCACGATGTCGACGCCGTTCTGCCAGTCGTTGCAACCTGTTGAGAGGATGACGTGAGGGTTGGTGCGCAGGTTCAGAGACTTCTGCTCATCGGAACCGGTCGTAAAGTGCAGAGCGTCGTTCGACCATGCGGCGACCAGGAGCGTCATGTGCGGGCGCCCATCAGGGCGAACAGTGACGGGCCAAAGGATTTCGGCGGTCTCCAGCTCGTGTTGTGTAGCTGCCCAGCCCGTGGGCTCGGCGGTGGCGCTGCTGTAGCGGCGGTCAATCGTTGTCGTGAGTGAACTCATGTTCCTCTCCTCGCGTGGTCGCAATACTTCTCTGTCATGATGGCCGAGAAACTTCGGCAAGTCATCGCTCACCGCTCAGCTATGTGTAGAACGATTCCTCGAGTCACCAGGTACCTGAAACTGCCGAATTCACCCACCTCGCCTTCCGGCGTAGCGGTACACCACCGATAGATCGAGATCACCCGCCCCATCGGCCACGGCTCGCTGCCAGGTGCCAATCAGACTCTCAGTCAAGGGAAGATCTTCGTTGACGCCCCGCGCTGTCTCCAGGGTCAACAAGGCGTCCTTGAGTGCGTACTTCAACGCGAAGTTCGCTGTGAAGTCTCCGTCGAGCATGCTGCGCGCCTTGGCGACTGCGTACGGGGAGCCGATTGGCGCATCGGCCAGCATCTCAATGACTTTTCGCGGGTCAAGGCCGAGCGCCTCGGAGAACTTCAAAGTCTCGGCCACCATCTCCACGAGATCGACGAGCCAGTTGTTGAGCACGAGTTTGGTCCGGCTCCCGGCGCCCGCGGCCCCGAGCCAAAACGTGTGGCTACCCATCGCCGCAAAGATCGGGGTGGCGACGCCTTGAGCCTCATCGGGCCCACTCGCCAAGATGACCAAGTTTCCGGCCGTGGCCGGCCCCACGCTTCCCGACACCGGGGCGTCGACGTACAGTGCGCCCGCGGCCGTGACCGACCGTCCAAGACGCTCGGTCCACTCGACTCCAATGGTGCCCATCTGCAACCAGATGGCGCCGGTTGAGAGGGTCGCGAGTGCGCCCTCTGCTCCGTGAGCGACGGCATCGGTCGTGGGGCCGTCCGGCAGCATGGTAATGACGACGGTTGCACCGGAAACGGCCTGCGCTGGAGTTTGGGCCCCGGTCCCGCCCAGTGCGACGAGTTCGCTGAGGCGCTCCGGCGACCTGTTCCACGCTCGAACGCTGAAGCCCGCTGAGATCAATCGAGACGCCATGGGCAGTCCCATCTGACCCACGCCGAGGAAAGCAATGGTTACACCGCTAGTACTTCGACTGCTCATCTTGCCCTCTCTTTCGAACTTCGGAGTGCGTATCCCCCCACGACGCCGTCACGACCAAACGGTACAGTCACGCGAAGGACGCGTGGCGGGGCAATCGTCGCTGGCGTTGAGCGAAGAAGAGATATCCGCCATAGAAGGCGTCGTTTGCAAATGGGCGATGGTTGAGGTGTGATGGTGCCGTCAGAGAGCGAGGGGAGGAGCATGACGAGCGATCAGGAATGGAGCGCGTCCTTTGCCAAAGCGTCCACCGGTGCCATGAGTTTCTACGACGAAATCATGGTGCCGCGACTGTTCGAACCATGGGCTCAGTTATTACTCGACACGGTAAATCCTGAGAACGGACAGGACGTCCTTGACGTCGCGTGTGGTCCGGGAACGGTGACTCGCCTCGCCGCGCAGCGCGTCGGTCGGAGCGGACGGGTCACGGGTTGTGACTTGAGTCCGGCGATGCTAGATCTGGCGCGCGCGAAGGCCCCGATGGACGCCAGCGCACCAATTGACTACGTCGAATGCCCCGCCGACGCGCTGCTTGCTCCGGACCACGCGTTCGACGTGGTGACCTGTCAACAGGGTCTGCAGTTCTTCCCCAATCGAAAATTGGCGCTGGTCGAGATGCGGCGCGTTTTGCGCCCGGGCGGAAGCCTCGGCGTTTCTGTATGGTGCGCGATTGAGGACTGTCCGCCGTTCCACGCTCTGGCGATTGCCTTGGATGAGGTTCTGGGTACTGAGATCGCTGACATCTACAAAGAGGGACCGTGGGGCTTTGGCGATTCGGCAGCGTTGGCCCGACTGGCCATTGACAGCGGGTTCACCAATGTAGAAGTGCGCCGATACGAGTTGCCGGTGGTCTTTGAAGGCGGTCCCGGCCAACTGTTACTAACGCTGCACGCGGCTGCGGTGGCCAAGACACTTGAACAACTCTCCGATGCGGACGAGTGGGCACTCGAGGCTGCCGTGGAGAAGGCTTCGCGCAGCATCACCGTCAAGGGGGCGATCCGCTCGTACGCGGCCTCGCACATTTTGACTGCGAATGCCATCGACGGTTAACAACTCCCGGATTCGCGAAGTTGGCGTATGGTGAGCGGATGACAATGATCACGATGGTCTGCCGTGTCCGAGAAGCGGACGCGATGGGGATGGCACCGGCTCGAAAGTAAGCGGGCCGAGCGACTGGTCGACGACTTCGGCATCTCTCCCGGCGATCTCGTGCTTGACATCGGTGCCGGTACCGGCGCGATTACGCGGTGGCTCATCGAGAGAGGAGCTCGGGTCATTGCCTTCGAGTTGCATCCAGCTCGAGCGGAACAACTCAGACAGGAGTTTGGTCGCCGCGACGTCACCGTCGTGAGAGCAGACGGGGCCGACGTGCGATTACCGCGGCGACCGTTTCACGTCGTCGCGAACCCGCCCTTTGCCATTACGGTGGCCCTCTTGCGACGTCTGACCGTGCCCGGCAGTCGACTGGTCAGAGCCGATCTCATCGTGCCGTGGCATGTTGCAGAACGATGGGTCCACGGAACTCCACCAGGAGCAGGGAGATGGCGCAAGCAGTTTGAATGTTCGCTCGGACGCCCCATTTCGCGCTCGGCGTTCATGCCGCCTCCTCCCAGCGGTGTTGCCATCTTGATCGTCAAACGTCGAGGGTGACGATGACTCGGACGCTACCGTTTTGGCGTGGAACCGATCCGACACGTCATCGTGTTTGACGCGGCAGATGTTGGCGCCGAGAGCGCTTTTTGGGCGGCGGTGTTCAAGGGCCACGTCGTGGCCGATGACGAAAAATTCCATTGCGTGCTGGACGAAAGTGGCTCGTGGCTTATCGGTGTGCAGTTTGCTCCGAATCACACTCCTCCAGAGTGGCCTGGCGGATCCCAACAACAGCAAGTCCACCTTGACCTTCACGTCGAGGATCCTCAGCGCGCCCATGATGAGGTAATCGAGCTCGGGGCACGCGTGCTTCAGCCAGCTCCCAGTTTCATGACGAAAGAGGGTCATCAGGTGTACGCCGACCCGGCTGGGCACCCGTTTTGCATTGGCTGGGGACATCCCTCAGAAAATGCGCTGGCATCATTTGTTAGCGCGAGGTTTGTTCATGGAGCAGGCATTGGGACGGTTGAGGTCGAGGGGGCCTAGTCGGATCGTTGCTTCCATTCTTCACCAGATGGAAGAGCCCGAATCATTAGGGCCACGAACTGACAACGAAGAGTATCGTCGAGACATCGAGCTAGTAGTCCTGTTCAGGGCACAAGCGCGCTGCTCGGACACGGGGAGGACATTCATGTTTGACATCGTCGTTGTGGGTGCTGACGGTTCAGCCACCGCTCGTCGCGCTGTTGAAGCTGCGGCGGAGTTAGTCGCCATGTCCGGCGGTCAGCTCCATATCGTGTCAGCTGTCGCGTCGAGTTGGAAGCGCGACCAGAACATCCCTGAGCATTATCGATACTTCAGTCCCGACGGCGAAGCTGAAGCTCTGTTGCAGACGTTGTCGTTCATCCCCAAGAAGAGTGGCGTCGAGCCCACTATGCACGCCGTCGAAGGTGACCCGGCCGAGGCGATTATCTCGATCGCGGAAAAGGTAAACGCGGATCTAATCGTCGTGGGAAATAAGGGCATGCGCGGCATGCGGCGCGCGCTCGGTAGCGTGCCCAACACTGTGGCTCACGGTGCACCTTGCTCGGTCGCCATCATCGATACGACCGACGAGCCCTAGGAGCGTTCGTAGCAACCGAATGAATCGGAACGTATCGGCGGAACATCCGTTGAGTCCCGAGGTCGTTTGGTGCTAAACAATTATCGATGAGCTCGACCGTGGACCTGACTGACCTCGATGCGTGGCAGGAGCGGGTGCCGTACGAGGAGTTCGCTCGCCTGCGACGCGAGGCTCCGATCGCGTGGTTCGACGAGGAGTCACCGAACCACGGGTTTTGGTCCATCCACCGTTACGCCGACATCGTCGAGATCAGCCGCGACACGAAGCGCTTCTCGTCCGCCGAGGGCATCTCATTCGAAGAGCCGACCGAAGAGGACATGGCGGCCCGACGGACGATCATCGACATGGACCCCCCGGACCACACGAAGCTGCGCAGGGTGCTCGCGCCGAGCTTCACGCCGCGCGCCGTCGCGGTCTACGAACACTTCGTTCGCTCGCTCACCGACGTCGTGCTCGACGAAGCAATCCCGCAAGGTGAGTTCGATTTCGTGCGCGACGTCGCACGAGAGGTGCCGATCCGGGTGTTGGCTCGCATCATGGGACTGCCCGACGCCAACCTCGGTGAGTTCATCGAGCTCGGCGACAAGCTCATCGCCAACACTGATCCCGAGATCACCGACGTCGTCTGGGGACGTGACGACACTGACGAATATCGCTTGTTCCCGTTTCGCAGTCCGTACGGAAAGCAGCTGTGGGATATCGGCCGAGAGTTGGTGCGCGAGCGCCTGCTTCAGCCGTCCGAGGACCTGCTGTCGGTCGTCCTCAGCGCCGAGATCGACGGCGAGCGTCTGAGCGAGGTGGACCTCGACAACTTCTTTTCCATCCTCGTCATCGCCGGCAACGAGACGACGCGCATCGCCATCGCCCAGGGCATCCTCTCCTTTTGCGAGAACCCCGACGAGTGGGACCGACTGCGGTCCAACCCGAGTCTCTTGAACTCAGCGACCGAAGAGGTGCTGCGCTACTCGTGCCCCACGCATTTCATGCGCCGCACGGCCAACGAGGACGTGACGTTTAAGGGCGTCGAAATGAAAAAGGGCGACAAAGTCATCTTGTGGTACGTCTCGGGCAACCGGGACGAAGAGGTCTTCAGCGAGCCCGAGCGATTCGACGTTGGCCGCTCGCCTAACCCACACCTGAGCTTTGGGCGCGGTGGTCCGCACATGTGCCTCGGGGCTCATCTCGCGCGGCTTGAGGTCCGCATCGTCTTGGAAGAACTGAGTAAGCGAGTGAAGCGCTTCGAGTTGGCGGGCGAGCCCGCACGGATCCGCGCCAACTTTACGAACGGGCTGAAGCGTCTTCCCATCACCGTCACCCCGGTGTGAGCGGCCCGCCAACGGCTGCGGGCTGGCGAAGCCGTTGACACAAGAGCACCCGCCAGATGGCGCCGCGTCAGCGCCCCGGCTTCTTCTCATCTTGACCGAGAACGCCACCATGCGGCCGACCCCCAGTGTCGCTGACCTCGTGGACTTCGCCGTCGCCGCCGAGGCGGCCGGCATCGACGGGGTGATGGTGTCGGAGCACATCGTGCTCGGGCGCTCGGCCGATGCACTCGGGCTGCCGACGAATCCTCGCGACTACGCCCTGCCCGGAAACCAGGAGCCGTGGACGTCGTGGCCGAGCCCGATCGTGCTGCTGAGCGCGGTGGCCCAGGCGACCGAGCGGCTCCGGTTGGTGGCGGGGGCCATCATCACCCCGCTGCGCCACCCCTTGGCCCTCGCCAAGGACCTGGCTACCCTCGACCAACTGAGCGGCGGACGCCTCGTGGTGCTGCCGACGGTGAGCTGGCACGAAGCTGAGTACGAAGCGCTCGGTGTGTCCTTCGCGCGCCGAGGCGAGATCCTCGACGAGCAGCTTGAAGTGTTCTCGCGCGTGTGGCGGGACTCACCGGCCAGTCACGAGGGCGAGTTTTACCACTTCGAGAACGTGTGGCTCGAGCCCAAGCCGGCGAGAGCCGGTGGTCCTGTGCTGTGGTTCGGGGGGTCGTCGGTTCACCCGCGGCTCCTGCGACGGCTCGTGCGCTACGGACAGGGTTTCAACCCGCTCGGTTCGCCGAGCAACGAGGAACTTGACCTACTAGCAGCATCACTCGCCGCCGCAGGTCGCTCGACGAAGGAGATCGAGTACGTCGGTGGCACGCGCGGTTGCTTCGCCGACGAGCACAGCGTGGCCGACCTTGATGAGGCTCTGGCCACGATCCCGGCACAGATGGCTCGTGGATTTCGCACGATCTGCATCAAGCCGTCACAGTTCATCGACGACGCCCGAGAGATGGGCGAGTGGTGCAGGATCCTCGTCGAGAAAGTGAGCTCTCTCAGCAAGTAAGCGCGCGCCCCTTGACAGGAATCGTTTGTCTCCTTACGATTAGCGAAACTGCCGTTGCGCGCGGCGTGTGGGAGGGGACGGGCCATGCAAGAAGAGCAGCCAACCTACGAGCGACTCGGCGCGAAACGCCTTGGTCTTCCGGACGTCATCGCCCAGTCGGTCGGGTTCATGGGACCCGTCTTTTCGGCGGCGTTTGTCATTCCACTCGTCGTGGGCGTGATCAGTGCGAGCGGAAAGGGCGGCGGTACCGCCACTCCCCTCTCGGTGCTGATCGCCGGCGTGGGCGTCTTCGCACTGGGATGGCTGATCGCGCGCTACGCCAGACAAATTCACTCCGCCGGTTCGCTGTACGACTACGTCTCGCGGGGCCTGGGCGAACGGATCGGGGTGGCCGCGGGCTGGCTCTACTACATGGGCGTCATCATGCTCACGATGGCTCTGTACCTGCTCGCGGGTGGGTACATCCAGAGCACGCTGGCTTCCGAGTTCTCCGTAAATCCCATGCCGCCCTGGGCGTGGACGTTGATTCTGATGGCCTTGCTGTTCGCCGTGCTGTACTTCGGGGTGCGCATCTCGACACGGGCACAGTTGATGCTGGCGGGCATCTCGCTGCTCGTCGTGTTGGGTTTCTTCATCATGGTCATCGTGAAGCTCGGACACGCCAACAGCGTCCTGCCGTTCAAGCCCTCGTCGTCGGCCGACGGGTACTCGGGCATCTTCTTCGGCGTTCTGTACGGCGTCTTGATGTTCACCGGGTTTGAGACGGCCGCCAATTTGGGAGAGGAGACGGCGAAGCCGGAGCGTCATGTGCCTATCGCGATCCTGGCCACGGCGGGCATCGCGACGGCGTGGTATCTCCTCGCGGCGTACGTCGAGGTCGCGGGGTTCCACTACAGCCTGAAGGCGATCACCGCCGCGTCCGGAGCCCCACTGTTCGCGCTCGGCGCGCCGGCGACGGCCGGTGGGTACGGGGGAACCTGGATCGACCGATTGCTGGAACTCGTCGTGTTGTTCGACATGATGGCGGTCGGAGTCGGTTGCGCCGTGTCGGCGTCGCGGGGAGTCTTCGCCATGGCCCGTGACCGCAGGATCCCTGCACCACTGGCCAAGGTGTCAAAGCGCTACGAGACCCCGATCGGTGCCATTTGCTTCGTGGTCGGCGCGGTGGGCGTGGCGGTCATCCTCGACCAGTTTGCCCCGAGTCTGTTCGCGCTTCCCCAGACCCCGCACTACTTTGCGCTGTTCGCCTGGGGCTCGACCTTTGGGGGGTTCGCGTTGGTCGTCGTCTACCTGCTCATGGCGGTGGGATCGATCCGCAGCTTTGCCCGGGCCCAAGGCAGATTTTTGATCTTCTTCGCGGCTCTGGTGGGTATCGCGATCACCGGCGGGGCGATCTACGGCTCCTTCTACAAGGTGACGAGCCCGACCATCGTCGCTCCTTGGTGTGCGCTCATTTGGCTGGCCGTTGGCCTGATCGTGGCCTTTGCGTCCAAGGGTCGAACCCAAGCCAGCATGCATCTGGCCGACCTCGCGGCCAACCCGGATCTCGCTCGCACCGAGCCGCTCACGGTGGTGGACGCGAGTGGCAACCTGCGCGCCGGCCCAACCGAGTAGGAACAGGTGTCAGCCCCAGAGCCCTCCCCGGTCGTACTGGTCACCGGCGGTGGCTCGGGCATTGGCGCGGCGGTAGCGACCCGGCTTGCCGCAGCGGGTTGGAAGGTCGTCATCTGCGGTCGGCGAAAGGACTCACTCCAGACCGTGGCCGAGCGGACGGGCGCCGAACCCATCGTCTGCGACATCTCAGACGCGACTCAAGTTGAAGCACTGGTTGACGACGTGGTCGCTCGTTTTGGCCGCTTAGACGGTCTCGTGCTCAACGCGGGCGTGATAGCGAGCGGCAAGGTGGGGGACCTGCCGCTTGACGACTGGCACAACATGGTCTCCATAAATTTGACGGGCTCGTTTTACGTCGCGCGAGCTTGCCTGCCCCACCTCCTCCAATCCCGTGGCGCCGTCGTCTCAGTCGCGTCCGAAGCGGCGCTGCGCGCGTCGAGCGAGATGAGCTGCTACTCCGCCACCAAGGCGGCCCTGCTCATGTTGACCCAGAGCCTCGCGGTCGATTACGGCGCCGAAGGACTTCGCGCCAACGTGGTCTGCCCCGGCTGGACCATCACCGAGATGGCCGACGAGGAGATGGCCAGTTTCGGCGAGTCGCGCGGTCTCTCGGTGGACGACGCCTATGGCCTCATCACATCGCTCGTGCCACTGCAGCGACCCGCGCGCGCCGACGAAGTGGCCGCGGTCATCGCCTTCCTCCTCTCCGAAGACTCGTCCTACGTGAACGGCGTGGTTATTCCGGTCGACGGTGGCGGGATCGCCGTCGATCCGGCCACCGTCCTCTACGACCCTCGGGTCAGCGTCGACTAAGGCGAGGTTGCTGAGCGGAGGCCGTCCCCCGCGTCGGAGTCAGTCCTCGTAACGCCGTAGCGCCGAACGAGGGGTGGCGTTGCGAGCTGGTCCCGCGAAAGTCCTGATGAGTGGCGAATCACGAGCGATCGGGGCGCTGGGCACGAGATGGGCTCACGACCATGCCAAGTCGCATTCGCTGATGTCAACGTCGAAAGCAGGTTGACGCATTGGCGATCGCAGGTGTTAGTACGACGCTGACGCTTCAAGGCAGCCACCTCGGCGAACCTCGGTGTCGATGACAAACTCAGGACATCATGGGCGGCGCACTCAAGGTCAGCGTGTATCGGTTTCGGAGAACTTTGCGTCATAGGTGGCGTGGTTACTTCGCGGTCGTTCTCTTGGTGGGGCTGGTGGGTGGCCTCGGGATGGGGGCGATTGCTGGTGCGCGCCGCACACAGTCGTCGTTTCCCACCTTTTTGGCTAGTACCAACCCTTCGAACCTCAGCGTCGGCACGGCTCTCTATGACCCGGCGCTCGGCTTCACGACCGGCTACAACGCCCCCTCGTTCGTAGGATTCAGGGCCTGCCTTTCGTGAGACGGGCGAAGAGCTACGCCGCGCTGTACACGTATCCGCTTGGCGCGAATGGCTACCCCACCGCAGCCTCCGAGAGCGCGAACATCAACGATTTGGGCAGCGTCAACGGTCTCTTCTTCGACCAAGATCGCGTCAGCGTTGTTCACGGACGCATGGCGAACCCGAAGAAGGCTGACGAGATCATGATGTCAGTACGCGCAGCCCAAGAGCTCGGCCTTCGCGTAGGAGAGACCGTCCCCTGGGGTTTTGCCGCGGACTCGGATATCTCGTCGCCACCCAAAGCGCGGTATCGGCTCAACCTGACGCTGGTCGGAACGGTCGTGCTCAATAGCGCTGTCGTTCAAGACGAGGTGGACGCCGACGGTGCCCAGCCCGTGATCTTCACCCCCGCACTCACGGCGCGAATGATTCCGTGCTGCACGGACTTCACGTTCACCTTTCTTCAACTGGACGGGGGGAGCATCCATGTACCGACGGTGGAAGACGAAATCGAGCGCATCGTTCCGCCGATCCTCCCGTATGACTTCTATGACACGTCGAACGACCTGACCAAGGCCCAAATTGCCATCAAGCCGGTGACGATTGCCTTGGCCATCTTCGGAGGCATCGCCGCGCTGGCGGCGCTGCTCATCGCGATGCAACTTATTTCGCGTCAAATGAGTGTCGACGATCGTGACGAAGACGTGATGCGGTCGATTGGCGCCAGCCCCCGGATGATTGTGGGGGATGGAACGTTGGGGATTATTGGTTCGGTGGTTCTCGGCGCCCTCGTTGCGGGAGCTGTCGCCGTGGCCTTATCGCCCTTGACCCCCCTCGGGCCGGTTCGTCCCTTCTATCCCTACCCGGGCGTCGCCTTCGATTGGACCGTGCTCGGTACCGGAGTGGCCGCGCTCGTGGCGATTCTGGGTGCCTTCACGGTTACCCTCGCCATTCGATCGGTGCCTCATCCGCGCGCGCGTCGCAGACCGCCGCCGCGAACATCGAGAGTTGCCGATACCGCTTCAGCGGTCGGCCTCTCCACACCCGCGGTGGTCGGGATCCGATTCGCCCTTGAGACTCGTACTTCCAGCGCCGCCCCCGTTCGTTCGACCATTCTGGGTACCACGATCGCGACGGTCGTTGTGATCGCGACCGTTATCTTTGGCTCCAGCATCGGAACTTTGGTGTCGCACCCCGCTCTGTACGGGTGGAATTGGACCTACGAACTCGCCGGCGGAGGCGGTGCGGGCGACATTCCCGCGCATCAAGCGACCCAACTCCTCGACCGGGATCCACAGGTCAGCGCGTGGTCGGGGTATTACTTTGGCAACGTTGAAGTCAACGGTCGCACGGTCCCGGCGCTCGGCGGCGGCGTGCACGCGTCCGTCGCGCCACCGATCCTGACGGGGCACGGCTTGGACGCGACCAACCAGATAGTCCTCGGACCCGGAACCTTGGCTCAGATTCACAGATCCGTAGGTCAAACGGTGACCGTGAGTTACGGAACAAGTAGAGCGAGACGGCTACGCATTGTGGGCACGGCCACGATGCCGGCGACCGGGGTTGGTGGCGTAACCGACCATCCATCGATGGGAACGGGGGCGCTCGTCCCGTACCAACTTTTTCCCGCCTCGGTGCGGAATCAGTTTGGCAACTCCCCTACGGGTCCCAACGTGATCTTCGTGCGTCTCCAAGCCGACGCGACCCCACTCGCGGCAAGAAAAGTACTTGATCGTGTGGCCAAGGAGTTGACGCTTCCCACCAACTATGGCGTGGCGCTGTTGGGCGTGCAGCGACCGGCTCAGATCGTGAACTACCGATCCGCTTCCGGTACCCCAACGCTCCTTAGTGTCGGCTTGGCCTTGGGCGCCATTGGTGCGCTTGGACTGACGCTCCTCGCCTCCGTCCGACGACGGAGGCGCGACTTAGCTTTGTTGAAGGTCTTTGGATTTACGGGGCGTCAACTGGCCTCCGCAGTTGCGTGGCAAGCGAGCTGCGCCGCCGCCTTCGGTGTCATCGTTGGAGTTCCACTCGGCGTTCTCGTCGGGCGCGTGTTGTGGGTTCTCTTTGCGCGGGCCATCTTTGCGGTACCTCAGGTAACCGTACCGGTGTGGACGATCGTGCTGATTGCGCTGGGCGCGGTTGCATTGGCCAACGTCGTTGCAGTTTTTCCGGGTCGCATGGCTAGCAAGACGTCCGCCGCCCTGCTATTACGCAGTGACGCATCAACATAAACGTGGAATCCGGGGTCAATCGATCAGCCGCTTCCTTCGCTTGCAGAGTAAAAGAGGGGATAAAAGTACTGGCGGGCACTCCTCGATTCGTGAATTTGCTATCTCGACTCAGGTTCTACGATCGCACTCCAGGTTGTCGTGCAGTGTTGTTCGCTAGGTCCTCAAGGAGGTCGGCGGCGGCCCTTGCTGCACTCGCGCCCCCGGTTTGCGCCTGCAACGCGGCGGTCCGGGCTCGAAATGTCGGCTCACCCAAGACACGCTCGACGGCCTCGGCGATCGATTTCGTCGTAGGACGATTAGTGCGAAGGTTCATGCCCACGCCCGACCAACCAACGTGGGCGGTCACCTCCTTTTTGTCTTCGCTCATGCCCGCTACGACCAGCGGAATCCCATAGGCAATAGCCAGTTGCACGGAACCAAAACCACCGTTTGAGACCATGAGATCGACGTGCGGTAAGAGGGCGGCGTAGGGGACAAATTTCTCTGCGACGGCGTTTGAAGGCATGCCCCCGAGCAGAGCAGGATCCGCGCCACCGGTCGTGGCGACAACGAAGAGATCCCTGTCCGCAAGGCTCGCCAGACATGGCGTAAGGAGATCCGCCGGGTCGGTTGCAATAGTGCCTTGGGTAACGAGGACCACGTGCTTCTCCTCCATGAGTCTTTCCCACCACACCGGCGGATTGAAATCCGCAGGCGGCGGCGGCTTGGGGGCGCCAACGAAATGGACCTGAGGAGGAAGATCCGACCGGGGATACTCAAAGCCGGGGGGAGAGAGTTGAATGTGCAGGTATGAAGAAAGACCGAACTCGGGGAACCGCAGTTTGATCGCGGGAAGGCCGAGCTCGGCGCGGACCTCTCGCGCCACCTTCGTCACCGGCGCGAGCACGGTGGCCCGGCCGACCGCGTTGAGACACTGGTTGCGCAGATGGCCAGCGAAGCCGTCCCGTGGCGCCAACCCCATGCCGCTCGGGGCGGCGTCCCTGCTCGGGTACTGGAGGCACGTATCGCCGAGCGTCGCATTCGGTGGTCCACCCATCTCGTGGAGCCACCCGCCGCCGTAAAAGGCGGTGTGGGAGACGAACACCTCGGCGGGATCATCCACGAGAAGCGCCTTGAGCGCGGGTAGGTGTTGGCCGAGAGGCCGCACAAAGATCTCGGCTAAGTCGTACAGACCCTGCTTGAGGCCTTTGAGCTCTGTCCGCTTGGGGAAGGCGGCGTTCAAGTTCTTGTAGTCCCAGTCGAGTGTCTCTGGCATCGCGCAGAATCGCGCCCCGGACTTGGACACGGTCTTGGCAAATTGACGTCCGGTGTACCAACGCACGCTATGGCCACGACCGGTGAGTTCTTCGACGACAGCGGCGGCCGGTGCGACGTGGCCGGGTCCGGGATAGGTCGCGAACAGGAATCGAGACACGAAACCTCCCTTCGATATATGAAGATCTCTATTCAATAGCATATAGATAGGATGAATACCGTGTCAAGGTCCAAGTACCGCTCCGAGCTCAGGCAGGAACAGGCCGCCACAACCCGACGGGCCATCATCGACGCTGCACGAATCCTCTTCGTCGAGCGCGGCTATGCACGCACCACCGTCGCCGAAATCGCTGCAGCGGCGAACGTGGCGGTTCCGACCGTCTACGCGAGTGTCGGCCCTAAGCCGGCCATATTGGGCGAGTGGCGCAAGGAGATTCCGGTGCTTGCGGGTGTGCCAGAAGACACGAGGGCCGCGCTGGCACTTGCGACGGATCCGGTTCAGGTGATTCGCGGATGCGTCGCGGTGATCAGACGAATGATGGAGACCTCAGGCGACCTGCTGTTCGCCATTGAGTCAGCCGCCCCCTTCGAGCCGGCGGCCGCCGAGGCATGGGAAGAGGGCTTGGTCATCCATCGCCGAGGTTGGGGCATGGTGGTTGAGCGGTTGGAAGCGCTTGGTGCACTTAAGCAGAAATTGCCCGCCACCAAAGTTGCTGACGTCTTGAGCCTCTTGTCACTGCCCGCCACATGGCGCACGTTCGAGAACGACTACGGGTGGAGTTACGACGAGATCGAAAGCTGGATTGTCGAGACGGCGATCACGTCGATGTCTCATCGAGGACGAACCAAACATCCGTAACTGATGGTCCAGACTCGTGCTGAGTACATCGGGGCGACGCGGACCTGGGCACGCCGCCGGAACCCTCATCGAGAGCCATTGAAGTACAGTCGCCGTTAATCCGGCATTCTTCGTGCTCCGTAGTGACTTCCGGTTCGCCTAGAGAGCCAGGTGGAGCCGCAAGGCCTCATCCAGTGCGGAGAGCAGCGCGGGCGGAACGACTCCGATTCTTTCGCCAACTCGTTCGACTGTGACGGAACGAACCTGCTCTGCCTGAGCTTTCGAGTCGCGATCGAGCCCCGAGTCAGATCCGGATAGCAAGACCTGAAACGGATAGACGCGCGCCGTGCTCGAGGTGAGAGGAACAACGGTTACAACACCCTGACCGGTCTGCTCAGCCGAGATGTTTGCTCCGTCGTTACTCACAATCACGGCCGGACGACGCTTGTTCGCCTCTGACCCTCGAACGGGTTCGAGATCAACCAAGCAGATCTCGCCTCGACGCACTAGCGGAGACCGTCGCTAAGGGCAATCTCCCACGCTCGATCGTTCCCGTCCTGTGTCCACTCTCGCCAAGCATTCTGGTAGTCCGAACCCAGCTCCGACGCTCTCAGCAGACGGACCGCCTTGTGGACCGTCGCCGATCTCGATGCGATGCCTTGCGCTGCGGCGTAGGAATCGAGAAACTTAATGTCCCCCTCGGGCAAGCTCACACTGACTTTCATACTTCTATGCTACCATGAGTAGGATGTTATGGAGACACGGATCTTGGGGCTTGGGGCTGTTGCTGGCATGCAGAACTCGAATGAAGATCTCGAGGAGAAAAGTCTCGTAACTAGGGATTATGTTGACCCCCAACGGGATTCGAACCCGTGCCGCCACCTTGAAAGGGTGGAATCGAGTCGGACTATCCTTCGGAATGAACCCTGATCAAAAGCCTGAACCAGTCGAGTCTCGTCTCGAGAGTCGCGAATTGGGCACTCCATGGGCACAATCGACCAGCCCAAAAAATGTTCGTCTGAACACGCTCAACTTTTCTGAGAGCTTTGCCGATCGATCCTGAGGTTATGAGGTCAAAGTCATGCCAACGACTGTTGCGGTCGGACCAATAGAGAGCCCACTTACCGTCAGCAGGAGCGAACTCCATGCTCGCTGCGCCTCGTCGCGTCCATTCGATGTCGGAATCCTCGCGCCACGGTGGACGACATTCGATAATCGTCACCGTATTACCCCGAACGTCCGCTTCCATTCTGATTTGATCTTGGAAATCGGTTGGAACCACTTGTTCCGCATAGCTGCGAAGCTTTCGCAGGTCGTCGTCTGGGATGCCAGGCACATCGAGACTTTGGGCTGAGTGGCGGTTAACTCGCGCCGGATATTCGTATTGGGCGCGTCAAAACGAATCTCCCTATTGGCTCCGTCGAACCCTCAATTTCTGAGGGAAAAAGAACTACCGGGATCGATCGGTATCACGGCCCTGCTCGCGACCCTCGGGGAACATTTCCTGGAGTAGATATTGAACTCTTGGGAGAATGAGATGCTCCGGATAGTACGACGAAAGAAGATCAAGGCCTTCTTCCGCTGTCGTCAGACCACAGAGTCTGTACAACTCGCGAATGTCGTCTTGATCTCGTTCCACGCGCGACGCCATGAGTTTCATCGCCAGCAAATATTGGGGTGACGCTGCCGCCACGCTCAGGTTTTGGCCCTCATACACACCAATTTGGTTCTCGTCCTCTCCCGGCAAGAACGCTTTCGCACCATCGTTTAACCAATCTGGTTCGAGACCGAGTCGCTCGGCAACGCGAGAGGCCGCAATCCTCACTTCGCTTGACGGGACGAAGACCGCGTCAACATCGGCCGTCGCTCTGCGAGTGTCGTAGGCAATTGCCATCGCCGCTCCTCCGACGACGAAGACTTCGCCTCGTACGTTAAGGATCTTCAACTCCCCATCTAGTTCTGCAAGGGCTTCGAGTAGTTCTCTCCGACCGAGAAGCGCCACTATGCGTATTCCAATGCGCCTTGTGTTACGAATACTCCCCTGCGAGCGAGCGAAATTGGACTGTGCACCAAGGCGTCGGCGTGAAGAGATGCCATGCCCGATACAAACCACCACCGGTTGAGAAAAAACGACTCATCATTCACCCACAGTGGGGCAACCACGCCATGTGAGGCACACGCGAATTCCACTATCCCAGCCAGGAGCGCGTCGTGACGATCGCTACCCGTGGTCAAAGGCGCCTCGGACGCGATGCGGCGGCGAGTCTCCCAGTCGGATCTGTCATATCGCTCGAGAAAGCGAAACGCGAGCCGGGTAGCAGCACTGGAGTCCCCCTTGGCGAGGCAGTCGGCTATTTCTTCGGCCAGTTCACCGACGGAATTCTCTTGCCACATGATGACTACATCGTACGGCTCGTCGGTGACAGTCCAGTATGGCGGCTGGCTCGTTAAGGGAGGACACCACCCGACATCGCTGGTGTCTAGGCTCTGCCGAACGCCGATATCTACTGAGGTTCAGAGCCTTGAGTGGTCTCTTGAAGCAATTTTGGGCACTCTACGGCATGTAGCGAGCATTATCGCTCGAAATTAGGCCGAGTTGTGACGAGAGTCGATTTCGATAAATTCAACTTGACCAGGATCAATGTGACCCCCATCGGGATTCGAACCCGTGCCGCCACCTTGAAAGGGTGGCAGGCAAACTGATCTGGTTCGAAAGAAAAACCTGGTTAAAGCCGAGTTACTGCCAATGAATTCTGACGAATTGATAACTCGGGCACTCTACGGGCATAAGCGGCATCAGCATGAACGCTCCCGGTTCTCAAGTTGGAGTCGACTGAGCGTTCGTCAGCACTTCACTAAAGGTTGAACCCGTGGGCTGGGCAATCGCCAGGCAGGACTGCACCGACGGACAGTCCACCTCGTGGACTACGCCGGTCCCCGAAGGAAGAGTCGCGGTCGACCAGGTCTGTCCCCCATCCTGTGGCTAGTACCCGGATGTCGTTTGCCAGTCTTAAGGGACCACCTCGTTGCCAGAAGCATGGGACCACTTCGGGTCCGTGGCAACCAGCCGTGTTGATTCTCTAGTGCTCACTCCTCTCTGTCAAGTTCGCTGCTTCGAAACCGAAGAACGTCGTGGTTTCGTGGGCTCCACTTCGAGCGTGGGCTTCTCGCGCTCGCGATAGGACGGTCCCTCGATGACGAGTTCGTAAGCGGCGCTCTTCAGTCGGTCGATCGCTGATTGGGCGAGGAGCGGCGGCCATGACGGCGAGCCACTCGCTCGGATCACGGTTGGAGGTGACGATGGTCGAGGCGCGACGATGGCGCTCGACGACGAGGTCGTAGAGGTCCGAGGTCTCCGTCGCGTCGAGGGGCGTGAGACAGAAATCGTCGAGTATCAAGAGGTCCACCCCGATGAGTTTGCGCAGCTCCTGGTCGTAGCTGGCGTCGAGTCGCGACGCCTTCAGACGCTTGAAGAGCCGGTCGTCCGTTCGAAGTGCACGCTCACGCGTCGGCGAACGCCACGTGGCCGAGCGCCGACGCCAAGAACGTCTTGCCGACTCCGACGGGTCCGAGCAGGAAGGCGTTCTGGGTCGCGTCAACGAAGCGAAGCGACGCGAGTTCTTCGAGCACGGCGTGGTCGTAGGTGACGGGCGTCGTGTCGTCCCAGCGCTCGAGCACCATGGCGGGATCGAGGTGGGCCTTGTGCGCGCGCAGTCCGGCTGACTCCGCGTCGCGACGCTGCACCTCGTCGCTGAAGAGTTGCTCTAAGAACGTCGCGGCACTCAGGTGGTGGGTCTGGCTGAGCGCGAGGCGCTCGGGCAACGTGTCGAGGAGCCGGCCGAGTTTGAGTCGACGCATGAGACGCGCGAGCTCGCGGACTGACGGTGGATGCGGCGCGGTCATCGAGCGTGCTCGACGTCGACGAGAACTCACCCGGATCACGCGCGAAGCGGCCCTGGATGACCACCGGGCGCGAAGCGCTCGTGGTCGCTCGCTCGACTCTCGGGCGCGCTCGAGCATCCGCGCGACGAGGTTCACGTCGATCAGCTCTCGGCGTCGAGGGCGCGGCGACACGCGTCGTCGAGACGATGCGATCCCCACTTCTTGGCCAGACCGAGGAGGCGGTAGACCTGGCGCATCTTGGTCCAGGGCAACGGGTGTTCGAGCAGCGCCCTCGGCGTAACGCGTCGACCGTCGCGTCCGTGCACGAGCCGCCATCTGCGCCGAGCTACTCGACGTCGCGCGTGGCGTAGATCGAGGTGCCCGTCGGGAAAATCCGCGGGGTCCGTCGAGCGTTGGCCCGGCGTCACGCGCGGGTGCACTTTCACGAGCTCCCCGCGCGTGTAGAGCTTGATCGTCGTCGCGTCGCGACGAGCCCGCACGCGTCGACCCGACGAAACTGGCGCGGCAGCGAATAGAGCGCCCTGTCCACCTCGACGTGCAGATCGCGATGGACTTTGGGCTCAGCTCCACACCGGTGTGTCGAACGGCGATCCCGGCGCTGGGCAACAAGCAGGGGCTGCTCTTCGGTCCGGAAGCGCTTCGATCGGGCGTCACTGGGTGGTGCCGTGGAGCCGCATGCCCGCGGTCGTTGCACACCAGGTCTCGGCCATCGCCCGGCAGTGCTCGAGGTCGCCGAACACCTCGCCGGCAAAGAAGTTGTGCTGCGCACGTAGTGGCACGACCCGCTCGACGCGCGGCTTGTCGGTCGGCGTGCGCACCCGCGCCGCGTCGATGATGAAGCCCGCGGCTCCTGGGCGTATTCCAAGAACACATCGTTGAAGCGCGGCGCGGTGTGCTCGGCCTCGATCGACGATCGACTTCATGTTGTCGGGGATGACGACAGGGAACACACCACCGAAGAACTCCCAGGCGGCCTCGAAGCCCTTGATCACCTCCTCGGTGCGTCTGGCGGAAGGTCGGCCACACGAACGAGTAGCGGCTGAAGCACAGGGCGTGAAGATGAGGCCGTGGCAGACCCGACGACGATCACCGTCGCTGCAGCAGTCCGAGGCGGCCAAAGTCAACCTGGAGCTCGACGCCCCGGCGGCGGGTCGTTCACTCGCACCGTCGTCGCTGCACGCTCAGAGGTCCCGAGCGCTCGACGCAGAAACGCGCCAGGGTCCGAGGCGGGACCGAGGATGCCGTTGCGCTTGAGCAGGACCCGATCTTGACGACGGTGAGGCCGCTGGTCGACCCAATCCTTGATCCGCTGCTTCTTCGTGTGAGCAACATTCGCCAGCGCGTCACCGTGGCCATCGGGACGGTGCGGTCGCACGCGCTCAACGAGCTGGCCGATCAGCTCGTCGGTGAGCTGATCTTCGGCCGGAGCGATCGACGCCCGAGCTCCTTCGCCGCCTTCGAGGTAGCGGCGCGCGGTCTTGCGATCGATGCCCGCGCCTGGGCGATGGTTCGCTCGCCCGCACCCCTCTCAACCAGAGCCGCAACAACTCTTTGATCTGGACCACCGATACCTCCCTGAACGCCATGGGGCCTCCTCGTCAGCGGCTCTGGAGACCCAGCCGAATGTCTCTCTCGGCTGGTGGTGGCGGACCCTCAGGGTGGTCCCATGACTGGCAACGGGGGTGGTCCCATGTGACTGGCAAAACCACCCGGTGAGTGGTCCCATGTCACTGGCAAAACCACCCGGATGGTACAAACACTTCCATTTCTAGGTATCAAACTCTTCTATATCTAGACTCCATACTATTCTACGAACGACTCGATCGCGGATTTATCAGCTCGAATAGCTGATAACGCGATTGAAGAAAGTGGCGTGTCTGACGCTGGAGGGGCCCTGGTCGGGGAAGAGATCGTTGCCGGTTGGGTCAAGGCCGCGACAAAAAACTCGGTAGCACGTCGTCCGCGGGCATTAGTTGGGCAAGAACGAACGAAAAAGCGTCGTCGCGTTGACCGAAATCCATCTCGAAATGATCCTCGGCAACATCGAATACTGACTCCGGCAGGGAACTTTGCGATCTGGATTGGAGCGGGCGACGAGATCGAACTCGCGTTCTCAGCTTGGGAAGCTGGGTGTCGTGCACCAGTGATCGGCGTGTAAACACTGATCAGGATTAATTTCAGTGACGCCATACGACTCCCGGATGAGGTTCGGGCAGCCTACGGGCAACTTCTAAGATCGATCGGGGGTGGTCAAGGTCGAACGTCGCGTCATCGTGCGTGGTTGTGCCCGACTAATCGTGATGACAATTAGGAAAGGTTGAGCTGAGAATGTGCTCGAGCGGGGCACGCCTCTTCTGGCGCAGCGCTCCGGTAATGGCACGCAACTGAGCAGCGAGACCGAGTTCTCGCGACGGGTCTCGAGGAGTTAGTCCGACCGACAGGTGTTCGAGACGCCGAGAAGTTGGCTCAGGTCGTCGGCATCGTGATCTTCGAAGTCCGCTTCGGGGGTTGGGCTGCGCCAAGCATGCCCATGCGGGGCGGGGAAGACTGGCCGTTCAGAGGCAACACGCGCCGCCCACATTGGCATGCTTCCGGTGCAAACATGATCCGAGAGGGTCCCTCGGATCATCGGCGACAAGCTGAAAGTTATGGTTCAACTGTTGCGTCAGCATTTCCCCGCCAGCGCTCTGCACTCGGCTTCGCAGATTGAGAAGCCCTTGACCTCCACCAGGGATCGTGTCGGATCGAACTCCGTCCAAGTCGGGTCGAGGGCTCTGGCCGGCGACGCCGTTATTGCTGACCGCGAGCCGGACTCTGTCGATCGTGGGTGTCTACCGCTCTGGGAACTGGTGGCGCCATTGTGTCGGCCTTGGTGGCGATCGTTCCCAAACGGGAACGTGGGCGCCGTCATTGCCTTGCTGCATGGGGCTTCGTCGTGACGAGAATCTCAATGCTGCTGACGAGAGGATGTCCGAGGCGGCGGCCACCTCTTCTTCAAGGGTGGGTGGATGCCTGCCGGCCGCCACTTGCCAGACGTCGGCACGAGTGGTTGCACAGATTCTGCTCATCATTCGGATTTCGACGGCTGCTCGAGGGTCGTGGCGACTGATCAACTGTTCGACTAGATCGGCCTTCAGCGCGAGAGTCGAAAGGCCTAATCCGAGAAGATCGTGTACATCCCGAGCGAGCCGCAATCGCTCAACTGTTCCGGCGACTCGCGCCAGAACGTTGGGCGCGTCTTGCAGGTGTCATGCGGCACGAACCAGGCGGGAGAGAGAATAGGCGAGGAACCCGGTAAGCACAAGCGCGTTTGTTAAGTAGAGGTTAATCAGTGCTGTTCGATCGGATGGTGGCTGGCCGTGCACGGGTACGAGGGCATGTAGTCGTGGACCAGCTTGCGACGACCGCCACGAAGCCAACCCACCGCACTCGTTGGGGAAAGAGAAGAAGTACCGAACCGGCAAGGAATCCCGACGATGAGCGAAATACCCCGAGATCGGCGGCAAGAAGTACGCGTACGCGATCACCGCTTGGAGGGTGAACGGTAAAGGGCCAGATCGAACCTCGACGCTTCTGTAGCGCCAGCCACGAATGGTGAGAGCTTCGAAAGCGAGATGAATAACACGGTGCCGGCGGCCAGCACTAGGACTCCCCAAGCCAATCGCTCTCCGATCTTCGGCTTCCTGCCCAAGTACCTCCTGGGCGCTTCGACGTGGCTCCGGTAGGCCCGGATCGCTGAAAATTCGGGTCCGATCCAAAACAAATTGCTCCCCGGCAACGCGGGCTTCGTCGTCACCGTGGGTTGGGTGGTGGTGCTCGCCATCATTGGGATGTCGTTGCTGCGTCGACGCGATGTCAGTTAGGTGCACGTCATCGACTACGTCGTCTACAGCGCACGAGTCGAGGAGCACACAATGGGGCGCCTCTTTCCGAACGATTATCCGGCGTGCAAGCGCTCGACCAAGATGCTGATTACTTATGTGTACTGATCCATCAGCTGGTCGGGGTTACATCTAGCGCTTTCTACGTCGCCGTGGACCATTGCGGCAGCGGGGCAACGATCGAGTCGTAGTAGCTCGCGTTTGTATACGGATTGTCCTCCTCGCCGACAAGGCGCCACGTTCCGATCGGATGACCCTTCGTCCGCTGCAGCTCCGCGGAACCGGACCAGTGCCAGACGAGTTCTGCGATCGGTATCCAGGAACTGTCCGGCGTGGCCGAACGGAACATCACATAGTCATATGCATCCATTCGCTCGTACGCGGTTGTCCCAATCTTGAACTGCCGGTCGACAATCGTGGGATTGTCCAAACCCAGATGCGGGCTGTCGCTGTCCTTCCATTCAGCCGTTGCTCCGGCGCCGACCGAGACGATCGTCGCAGCGCCAAGCGCGCGGTAATCGTAAAACGACTCGTCGTCAGCGGAACGAACCACGACATTGTTTTGCTGGAGGCCGTTGCTGGAGGCTTTGGTGAACAGCTGGACCATCGAAATTTGGCCCGATCCGGTCCCGGTGCCGAGACTCGGTAGGAGACGCGGCGCGGTGACCTTCCAGTCCCATGCGACGCCCGGTGTCTCGCCACAGCGATCGTTGAGACCGAGGCTCAATGCCGGTGGACTGGTTACCCCTCGGCCGCTCGGTGTCTTGTAGGCGGTGCTCCAGTCGAGACCGACTGAGCAGAACGTGTAGGCGGTCGAGGGATTAATTATTTCTGGACTGATGACCTCGAAGGTTGTATTCGCGTCCCCGGTACCGGTATTGACTGAGACCTTGAATCTCCCGGTGTGCACGAAGCGGAAGGTGACAGCATTGTCGTGCAAGTCGGCTGCGTCGAGAAGCTTCGCCTGGGCATAGTTGTCTCCGGGATTTGGTCCAGTATCGATCACGTAATTCGAGATGGCGGAGGTTGTCGCGAGATTGTCGGTGAGCTTCGGGATCGTCCACTCATACGGTGCGGGCGCGCCGCCGGTGCCGCAGATCAACCTCGAGCTCGATCTGCTGACCGGGAGACACTTGCCATGTCTTTCCGGTGACATTCGCGACCCGCGTGGAGGAGTGACCTTCGAGATACCAGATCTGTAGCTCTCGACTCTCACCGGGCCGCAGCGCGCCGGTAGCTTGTTCGCTTGTCTCGGTGCGGAACGTCGGCGAGATAGGTGATGTCGTGAGCTGCACATCTGAGGACGACGTGTCCGTCGCGGACTTTGTCGACGATGTGCTCGACGCGGTCGGGACGGTGCAGGCGCCGGAGCCCGAGAGCGCAACGGTCGCCTGGTCGGCGACGTGCATGCTGCCTCCACTGGCGAAGGTGCAGCCAAAACTGCCTCCATATGAGAGCCTGATTGGAGGCTTGGACGTCGATGAAGCTTCCGCCGGAGCGTCGCTCCCCAAGAGCGCCGTCTTGAACGATGATTCAGATCCGGATTCCGTGGTCAAGGTGCCGTTTGGGCAGCCCGCGGTGGTGACGCCTCCGCCAGGGACCGGTTGGTCCTCGGCGTCTAATTCTGTTAGAGCTTTGCACACCGAGCCGCTACCAGTGACCGTAACGCCGAGCAACGGATCGGTCTCGGAATAGGTCGGCGCGTACCATTGAATCGGGGGTACGGCCTGGCCGTCGTCATCCTCCGGAGGGATAGTGCCACGGTAGGTCTTCCCCGTCGACGTGAGCCGGCACGACTCGTCGGCGGGGTTCACTATCACCTCGATCCCATACGTCTGCGGGATACCAGCACGGGGGACCGAGATGGCGTTCGTACCGTTCACCGTCGCGGTTGTGGCGGTGGTGCATTGCTGGGAGGCCAATGAGCACTGGCTGTAAGTGGTGGTCTCGGTCCAGGTGTAGCTGATGTTCCAAGAAGCCTGATAGTCCGTATAGCTGAACGTGTAGCTGCCGCTGTAGGTGCCGGTGTAGTCAGACGTGCCGCCGGACGCGCTCGTAGCGCCATACACCGAAACTCTCTGATCCGCTGCATTTGCTGGAGTCGTGATGAGGGCCGACAGCACCCCGCACACGGCGAGCGATAACGCAACGAGCCGGGACGCATTCGCAGCGATCATTTCTCCCGCCGCGGCCTATCCAACCGGATCTTCTCGGCCGTGGACGATCCCGCGATCAAGGACGGCGCTTAGCCCGGGCAGGTCCACTTGCCCGAGATCTTCTCACCCCGGCCATGGCCGCTAGCAGCACCGATGGTCGCGTTGATCGATCCACTCTTCGACTTGTCCACGGTGATGGTCCCGCTCGAGCCGTTGATGCTCACCCACTCGGATACACCCGTCGGTGGATTGATCGACACCGCGTCCCCCGAGGTGTTTTCGCCCCCAGTTTTGAGGTTCGTCGTCTTCCCTCGCTTCGCAACCGAGTAATCAATCCAGACTGTGTAGCTCTTCCCCTGCAGGGGCACGGTGATCGTTATATTGGTGGGCGGAAAAGAGCAGTTGAGTTCCGAGCTTTTCAGATTCACGGTGCCGCTAAGGGATCCCGCGAACGTGAGACTGCCAGACGTGCTCGCGGCGCCAGACGTGCTCGCGAGCGGTCCACTTAGTACGCCGAGACTAATGAAAGTCAGCAGAACTGCCACGGTACGTCTCGTTGTCCGCTCCACAGGCCTGGAGTCTATAGTCCGACTCACGGATACGCATCCTATTTTTCGAGGACGCGGCACCAGCCGGAGGCTCGCCGATCTCGACGCTGGCGCATCTCCTCGCCACCTCCTGGCGACGATCATCTCATCCACGCAGCGGCAGCACAACCAAAAGCCTTGGAGGCGCTCCGTCGCCCAATGACCGCCAGGGTTGCGGCAAACCCCGCGCCAGAACAGTTGTTCGAGCGATTCCAGGATGGTGAAGTGTCGCTTCGTTGACGTGATGGGTGCACGCTTGCTAACTTGCCGGGCCAGACGTTGTCGCCGAAGGGGAACGAATGGGCTACGTGTCTAACCGGTACGCGAGCGTCCGCGGGCGGTGGATAGTGCCCATCGGCGCAGGGAGCATCCTGTTCGCTTGGAGTGTTCTCGCGGCGCCGGTACTGCCAGCCGGCAGCGCGACCGCAACGCTCGGGAAGCTCACCATTTCTGGTGCCATCAAAAAGCCTTACAACCTGACCAACAAAGGCCAGTGCGTCGTCAACGGGTTCGGCGGCCGTAGCGAAACCTATACTCTGCCGAGTGGCTAGATCGACCCAGACGCGCTCTTTTTCGCGGTCGAACGGAAAGCCATTGACCCGAGACGCGCTGCAAGGCAGTTGGGAACGAGCAAGATCGCTTGCCCACCGTCCGGATATTCGATTCCATGATCTTCGGCATACGGGACTGACGATCGCCGCAGCTACTGGCGCAACGACTGCTGAACTGATGCATCGGGCCGGCCACTCCTCCTCTGCGGCTGCCCTCCGGTATCAACACGCGACTCAGGATCGGGACAGAGTTCTTGCCGATGCGCTCGGAGAACTCTTGGACGCGGTTCAAACGAGTCGGCGCCGTAGCGTGTAGGGCCTCAGCGTGAGTGAAACGCAGCCTGAAGTCGTTTCCAACCGAAACGATGCGTGATCTCCTGTTCAAGCTTCGAAATTTCGGCCGATGCTAAAGCACCCGGTCCCCAGTTGCCGAGAATCATTTCCTCGGGCCGCGATACCGGGGGAAGCGACCACGCTGCGGAAGCTGCCGGTCCCACGGCCGCGCCAATTGAGCGCCGCGTTGCGAGGTACGCGAGTCCCACGCGACGATTTTCTGCGAGGACCCAAGCTTGATCGCCTGCGAGTTGCTCCTGCAAGAAATGCCCGAGTGCCGCGAGGGCAGACAACGTAGCAGGTTCGTCGTCCACGCGTCTTCGTATCCGATAGGGAAACTCCACCCAGGCGACCAACGTCTGCACGATTTCGGCGTATCGAGTACGGCGCCGATCAGCAGCATCGCGGAGACGAGCGAAGAACTGTGTCCCCGCCGCTGTAGTTAGAGCGATTGAAACTGACGAACCGACCGTGTAGATGAACTCTGAATTCGCAGTGTTGCTCATGACGCGTTTCGTAATCCTTCCGAAAATATTGGAAATGGACGATCAGTAGTTGGCCAGCCGTGGGGGGCATCTTCCACGAGCCATAGGCCGTATCGTCGAAAATATTCCTCGAGCCAAAGATGGCGCTGAAGGATACGAACGTAGTCGTCGAAACCTCTTGCCCAGCTCCACCGAAGGGGCTCGATGTCATTGGGGAGCCAGAGACATAGTCCCCCAAATAAGGATGACTGGGAGAACGCTCCTGGTGGCTCGCGGACGAACGTCTCGAGTGAAACCTGCGGGTATCGGTGTCGCCAAACGCGCTCGGGGCCGACGGGCAGGCTAACCGGAGTGTCAGTATTCGTGACTAGTACGAGCGCTCTTTCGACGGGGAACCCGGGTAACGCAGGCTCAGGAGAATCAAACTCGACTTGATAGAGCACTGCGCCTCCATCCGCAGTCCCAACGACGACCTTGGTGCCCACCACAAATGTGTCGCTGCTGAGCCAAACGGCGCTCTCCCGCGGGCACCGTAGCGTGAACTCCCGCGACCCCTCGATCACTCAGGAGCCCAGGCGCGCGTCGGCGTTGTCTTCGGATATGCCTTGCCCGCTGCAGCAGTCGCGCCAGCGCCGACCCCCAAGCTGCGGAGAAAGTCGGCTCCTGCGCTGTTCGCCATGAAAATCTCACCAAACACCGACTTCCAGATGACGATGGCGGCTTCGTGATCTCCGTTGGCGTCAAGCGCAAGAGCCTGCGCCGCCTGATTTGAGGCGACGACGAATGCTTGCCGCGCAGCCTCACGATCAACGTCCGCGATCTTTGCCGACAGGTCATCGACGCCGGTCGGGTCAGTGTACTTAGACGACGAAGAAAGAAGCTGGGATCCGCACGCGAAGACTCTCGATACGGCGTTAGCGTGGTCAAACTCCTCATCGATGCACGCGAACGCGATCGCTTCTACGTGCAGTCCCGGAAGTCGACCGCCCAGGACCAAGCGTGCCCAGTGCTTAACGAGTCGAACTTGATGAATGAAGGCGCCGTTGCACGACTTATTGCGATCCGCGACGACATCCATCAGGGTGCGAGTGTTTGATCGCTCCCAGACCTCGCTTTTGAGATCAACAATAAGTACGTCGCTGCTTCCATCGTCGGCCTCAAAGGCCGGCACCACGTCAAAACTGAAGGTGCCGGGGCCCGGATCAATTTGAATCGAGTGCCGAGTCTGAGAAAACGTCGCGTTGGGGTAGTACCCACGTAGCACTTCTTCCACGAGGTTTGCAGCAGCCACAGACCCGCGGGTGTCCGCCAGTAAGTGCGAGTACTGCTGATTCAGTATCATCACTTTGTCGATGTCTCTGAGTGGCTTCAGCATCGTCTTGCGAGCAAAACTCCCTTGGAGGAAGGCGCTCGAAATGACCTGATCGGCCTTCAGGCGAGTCGTCAAGGCTCGATGAAACCCTTCGGCACGAAGACGCTCATCGGGATCGAAGCTTTAGCGCATCGTCGAACGCGTCGAACGCCTGTTCGATCTCCCGCGAACTTGGGGCTTGGCGTTGGCTCGGATTTGAGTAACTCATAGTGTTGATCCTTTCGAGGACCTCACCGACGCGCTACTCTTGCTCTCGAACCACCAAGAGAAAGCACCGCTTCGTGCGGTCAATTTTCTGTGAGCGAGGGGCTGGCGCGAACCAGTCCCTCGCTCGTTTTATGTGAACTTCTCGGTCCAAGTATCTCACGTGGAATTCAAAATTCGTTACTTCCAAATTCTTGTTACATCATTGTAATTACCCCTCATCGACCGAAACAAGAGGAAATGGTCTTGGGCTGAGTCGTTGCCGTAGACAGGCGGTCAGCGACTTGGATTCGGGCACCTACGGGCACTCGCGGGCACTAACGGGCGCGTCATTGCGGACAATGAGGGTGCGCTCCGGTCACTGACGGTCAATTCATAAGTCCTAGTCAGACTAGATAAACTACTCAATTTCCTTAGCACCCCCAACGGGATTCGAACCCGTGCCGCCACCTTGAAAGGGTGGTGTCCTAGGCCGCTAGACGATGGGGGCCTATGTCTCTGTCACCGGTACTACTTGGTGGTCGGGCTGCCGGGATTTGAACCCGGGACCTCTGCGTCCCGAACGCAGCGCGCTACCAAGCTGCGCTACAGCCCGCAGCGAGTTGCCTCGCAGCCCGACAATCCTACCCGCTACGACTAGCGCGTCTCCTCGGAGGACAACGCGTACGAACCTTGACGGCGCCGCTAGGAACGGTCACCCATCGAGTCAGGCTCGCGCGGTGGGTGATACTCAATGACCAGTTCACTGATTCGGCGCTTCTCCACTGACTGCACGCGAAAGGTCCAATCCCGGTACGTGTAGGTCGTCCCCGCTTCGGGGATCTCGCCGGCCAGGTCCAGGACGAATCCTGCGATCGTCACGTAATCGCCCTGGGGGACAGCGAAACCGATCTCCTCTTCGACTCGATCCACGTGGGTCTGACCGTCAACCAGCCATCGGCCGTCGCGGATCTTGACAATCTCGACCTCGTCATCCTCGTCGAACTCGTCGTTGAGATCTCCCACCAGCTGCTCGAGGATGTCGCGAATGGACGCCACCCCGGCCACGCCGCCGTGCTCATCGAGAGTGAGGGCGAAGGTGCGGTGTTGCTTGCGCATCTCGCCGAGGCTCTCGAGAAGGTCCAAGGTCTCGGGCAGCATGAAGGGGCGTCGAACCTTTCGCGTGATCTCTTCGGTCGTGGGCAGCGACACCCCAATGGCGCGCTTGAGCGTCGAACTGCGAAACAGATCGTTGACGTAGATGACGCCGAGCACGTCATCCAGGTCATCGTCGCTCACGACGGGAAAGCATGAGTGACCGGTGTCGCGTACCGCTTCGGCGATGGCCTCCGGAGTGACGGGATACGTGACGTAGGTGACGTCGACGCGAGGGGTCATGACGTCGCGCAGCTCCAGCTCGCTCAGCTGTTCGACGCGGGCGTGGATGGCGGCCGCCTCAGGCGAGCTCGGAGCCTTGGCTTCGTGGGCCGTCAGTCGCGCGCGGATCCGCGCGAGGGCTGTCGGGGGAGGCTTGGCGTCGCTCATCGAGCGTCGGTACTGCCGACGCGCACGGTCGCGGGTCGAAGCGACTCGTCCTCGTACGTCTCGCCGCGCAGCAACGCTCGCACCGCCGCGCGCGTGCGCTGGGGGTCGAGGGGCTTGACCACGAAGCCGTCTGCTCCGGCTCGCCGGGCCAGGAACACGTCGGGGCGCCGGTCGAGCAGCATGAGCACGGCCACGGACTCCGCCGCGCCGTAGGACTCGAGGTTGCGCAACTCCATGGTGATCGCCATGCCGCCCATGGATCCGATCTGGAGGTCCACCACGACCAGATCCACGTCACCGCGCTTCACGCGCTCGATGGCTTCTGGCCCGGACGGAGGCCTCTTCGATCAGGATGTCGGGTTCAGCCAGCATGGTGTCGAGTTCGCGGCGAAGCGAGGCCAGGTCACTGGCGAGTAAGACGGTAGCCACCGAATCAGCGTAGCGGACCATGGATTTGAGCTCTTTGGCTCGTCGAGTACACGAAAAAATCTTCCCTTGTCACCGGCGGGGTCGATGGTTATCCTGCGAGACGGGGGTTACAGGGGGGTTTTCCGGATGTCGATGACGTTGGATTGGACGGTCGGCGCCGCCTGTCGAGGGAGCGAGGGCTCGCTGTTTTACTCGGCCGACAGTGTCGAACGGAAAGAGGATCGGTTGGAGCGCGAGCAACTAGCCAAGCGCATCTGTGCGAGTTGCGGCGTGCGCGACGCGTGTCTGCGCGCGGCCGTTGATCGCCACGAGTCGTATGGAATATGGGGTGGCCTGAATGAAGTTGAACGCCGGGCGCTAACGCGCGCGTGAGCGGTTCCAGCCCAGTTGCTCGGGGCTGACAATTGTCAGGACAATTAACAGGGCGAACGTGACGACGTGCACGCCAGTGCAGTACAGGCAGATAGCCCCGATGATCTCGACCTCGGCGTAAATCAGCCATAGGACAAAGCACATGGACGCGATGGCGAGCAGGAACCGGGCGACGTGGATCCAGCGCACCCGAGAGCGCCACGCCCAGGGGGAGTTGAGCCCGACCATCACCGTGTAGTTGCCCAAGCCCAGGAAGGCGACCGGAATCCCCAAAAAGTGCGAGGCACTGGAGGTTGTGACCTCTTGACAGTTGATAAAGCCGTTGGACACGCAGCCCTGAAACACCGGCTGGAAATGTTCGATGGTTAAGTAGATCGACAGGCCCAGACCCAGCAAACTCAGGAGGAACGTTGCCGCGACCGCCCATCTCGGGGCCGGGAAGTCGTGTTCGGCGTCTCGGGAGGAGACGCCGAGACCGGTTCTCACTTAATGCCCATCGCCTTGGCCGCGGTCATCACGCCCGAACTTGAACAGACGTTGCTCGGCTGCTGATTGGTCAGTGAGCAGATGGTGGCGGTCTGGTAGTTGGCCGCGGCGATGATCGCCTGCGTGATCGGACTGGTCGCATTGGACAGTCCCGCCGCGATCTCCGCGCGCGAGGAGCCCGCGAGCGTCGAGGGGCTGTAGCTGGCGCCCGAGGACAGGAACTTGTTGGCGTAACTCATAAAGGGAATCGACTCAGTGGTGCTCGCGGTCAGGCCCGTGATGTACTTCGGCGTGTCGTACGTCGAGATCTCGTGCGCTTCTAGCTTGGTCGGCTTCTGCAGGGTGGCGTAGTAGGTCTTCTTCTTGTTGAGATAGTCGGCGTACAGCTCCACGTGCTTAAAGACGAGGTACTGGGAGGTGTAGTGGGCCTTCAGAAACGTGAACGTCGGCGTGTTGGGGTAGAGGTCGTTGGCGTAGCTCGACATGTTGCCGAGATCGCTGAAGGTGCCGAATCGACTGAGCGCGACGATGATGGACCAGCGCTCGGCCGCGCAGAAGGGGCAGAACTCGCCGCCCATGTAGAGAACTTCAGGCACCGTTTGGCCACTGGCGTTCGTCGCGTCAAGAACCGGCAGGTTCTTCTTCGCCTGGGGTGGGCTGGCGGGCGCCACCGGAGACGTGACGCCGACCTCGTTAAAGACCGCGGCGGGCACGTGCGTAATCTGCTGAACGATGGTGGGGCTGGCGGCCTGCCAGGGGGTCGGGCCACTGGGGGGCGTCGAGCTACCCGACGTCACTTTGACGATGACAAAGGCCACCCCCACGACGACCACGGCCCCAACGGCCAGCCAGGTGAACAGACCCGCGGGCCGACCGCGATGCGCGGGCGCGCGATTAGGTCGACCACCGGTTGGTCGACCACCGGTCGGTCGACCAGCGGTTGGTCGACTAGCGGTCGGTCGCTTGGCGGGGGGCTTCTTTTTGGCCACGAATCTCCTTTGATGTTCGACCCACAAACTTAGTGGACACGATTCCAAGCAAACATTGCGATTCCATGACTCGGTAAGTTGTCGCCTATGGCCGAATCCCTGATTCCTCGCCCCGCGGCCACGGTTTTGACTCTGCGCGACGCGCCAAATGGTTACGAAATTCTTATGGTGCGACGCAGCGTGCGCAGCGAATTCATGGGCGGCGTCTTCGTCTTTCCCGGCGGCGCGCTCGACGATGACGACCACGCGGTCCCCGTCTTTGGTCTCGACGACGATCGCGCCTCCCTGCGACTCGGACTCGCCCAGGGCGGTCTCGCGTACCACGTGGCCGCTCTGCGCGAACTATTCGAAGAGGCCGGTCTCTTGGTCGTCTGTGACGAGCAGGGAGGCGAGGTCCTCTACGACGACGCTGCGGAGCGCTCACGACTCGACGCCTACCGTTCGGCGCTGAACGCCAATGAGACGACCCTGTCCGAGGTCCTTCGCGCCGAGGGGGTGTGCCTTGACCTGCGTCGGATCGAGTACCTCTCGCACTGGATCACCCCGGTCGTGATGCCCCGGCGCTACGACACGCGCTTCTTCGTGGTGCAGGCCCCCCAGGGCCAACGCGCCTCGCACGACCAGGGCGAGACGACGGACCTGCGCTGGCTGCGACCCGATGACGCGCTGATCGCCCACGAGCGCGGCGAGATCGAGATGGTCATGCCGACGATCAGGAACCTTCAGGCGATCGCCCAATACTCGACTTCCCACGAGGTCCTCGCGTTTGCCTCCTCCCAAGAGCGGGTCGAGGCGGTCCATCCTCGCGCCATTCATAGAGACGGCGAGCTGCTCATTCTTTTGCCCGGCGACGAGGGATACGACGACGCATCGACCTAAAACCCTGATTTGTTGGGGTGTTCGTTGGCGGATTCGTTCGCTAACATCGGTTACTAGGAAGTCCCAAAGGAGTTGAGTGGCCATGAGTACTGTCACCCCCGTGAACTTGACCCCCAAGGTCACCGAACCGATCACGCTGACTGACGCGGCCGTGGCCAAGGTCGCCGAACTGATCGCCGCGGCCGCCGCCGAAGAAGAGTTGGCGCTGCGCGTGGCCGTGAAGCCCGGTGGCTGCTCGGGATTCAACTACGACATGTACTTCGACTCGGAGATCGTCGACGACGACGTCGTGAGCGCCTTCGGCGAGATCAAGGTCGTCGTCGACCCGGCGAGTGCCGATCTGCTCACGGGCGCGACCCTCGACTTCACCGACGGCCTCCAGGGCGCGGGTTTTCACATCACGAACCCGAACGCCACTCGTACCTGCGGGTGCGGAAACTCCTTTAGCTGAGCCGCCGTGTCATCGGTCGGTCAGTATCCCCCGTACTCGCCGTGGCGACGCGCGGGCGACTTGATCATCGTCTCCGGTCAGATCGGCCGACTACCCGAGACCGGTGAACTCGTTGAGGGCGGCGCCGCCGCTGAGTTGCGTCAAGCCATCAAGAATGGCGCAGCGGTATTACACGAAGCGGGGGGAACGCTCGGCGACGTGGTCAAAGCGACTCTCTTTATCTTGGACATGAACGACTTTGTCGCGTGCAATGAAGTGTGGCTGGCCGCCTTCAGTAACCCCCGGCCCACTCGCAGCACCGTGGCGGTCGCTGACCTGCCGCTCGGCGCCAAGGCCGAAATCGAGTTCTGGGCCTACAGTCCCAAGTTCTAGTCGGTGCTCTCGTTCGAGGCGCCGAACTTATATCCCACCGAGCGCACCGTGTGGATGAGATGCGCGTGCTCTTCGCCCAACTTCGCTCGTAGTCGCCGCACGTGCACGTCGACCGTGCGAGCTCCTCCGTAGTACTCATAGCCCCACACCCGACTGAGCAGAGTGGCGCGTGTGAACACTCGGTTCGGGTTCGTGGCGAAGAAGCGCAGAAGCTCGTACTCCATGTAGGTGAGGTCCATGACGCGCCCGGCGATGGCAGCCTGGTACGTTTCCAGGTTCATCGAGAGTTCGCCGTGCTCGAGCCGCGGCGCCACACTCTCGTTGCCCGCGCGGCGCAGTCGGTGTCGCAGTCGCGTGGCGAGTTCGCTCACGTCGTACGGACCCACGACGAAGTCGTCGAAGAGGTCCTCGCGGAACGTGAGGTCGTCCAGCTGATAGTGGTCAAGGAGCAAAATGATCGGACCCACGCCGCGCTCGCGTTGGCGCAGTTGCCGGCACAGGCTCATCGCCTCGATGAACGGTAGGGCGGCCGCGTTGATGACGGCACCCGAGAAGCCGTCGGCCGGTTCGAGGGCGGCGATCTCGTTGAGCCGCGCCGATGCCGCGACGGCGGGCGTGACCCCGGTGACGTCAAAGGCCTTGCGCACCGGACCTTCGCACGAGGGCACACAGAGCACGACGTCGATGTTCACAGCAGTGGCAAGTACCGTTCGAGCTCGAAGGGCGTGACCTGGGTGCGATAGCTGTCCCACTCCGAGCGCTTGTTGCGCAAGAACCACTCGACGAGGTGTCCGCCCAGGGTTTCGTGCATGAGCGGCGAACGCTCCATCAAGTTGAGCGCCTCGGACAGCGATTGGGGTAGCGACGCGACGCGCTCGCCCTCCTTGGGCAACTCGTAGTTGCCCACGACACCGCGAAGACCGGCGGCGAGAATGACGGCGAAGGCGAGGTACGGATTGGCGGCTGAATCGGGCGATCGAAACTCCACGCGGGTCGAGTCGATGCGACCGGGCTTGACCGAGGGCACGCGCACGAGCGCTCGCTCGTCAAAGCGCGCCCACTCCACCCCCACCGGCGCCTCGCTACCGGGCACCAGGCGCTTGTAGGAGTTGACCCACTGGTTCGTGACCGCCGTGATCTCGGGCGCGTGCTCGACGAGTCCGGCCATGAACTTCATTGCCAGGTCGCTCAGTCCGTACGTGTGTTCACCGATGAAGGCGTTCTGTTCGTCGCGCCACAGCGAGACGTGCGTGTGCATACCCGAGCCCTGCACGCCGAGGATGGGCTTGGGCATGAAACTCGCCGCGACCCCGCCCTGGCGAGCGAGTTCCTTCACCACGTGGCGCACCGACATCACCGTGTCGGCCATGGTGAGGGCGTCGGTGTAGCGCAGATCGATCTCGTGTTGACCCGGGGCGTCTTCGTGCTGGGCGTGCTCGACGCCAATGCCCATCTCCTCGAGGGTGAGCACGCTGCGCCGGCGCAGTTGACTGCCGATGTCGTCGGTCAACAGGTCGAAGTAACTCCCGCGATCCAGCGGTGTCGGCGCCACGGCGGGGTCGAGGTCGCTGAAGTAGAAGTACTCGATCTCGGGCGCGACGAAGAAGGTGTAGCCCTGAGTACGGGCGTCACCGAGGACGCGACGCAGTTGCTGGCGGGGACATCCCTCGAAGGGCGAGCCGTCGATGTTCACGATGTCACAGAAGACTCGCGCGATCGCCTCGTCCTTCTTGTACCAGGGCAGTAGTTGGAAGGTGGCGAGGTCGGGTCGGGCCAACAGGTCGGACTCGGTGGTGCGCGAAAAGCCGTCGATCGCACTCCCGTCGAAGCTCATTCCCTCGGCGAGGGCGTCTTCGAGCTCGGCGGGCGTGACGTGAAAGGCCTTGTGGCGCCCAAGCACGTCGGTGAACCAGAGCTGGACGAAGCGCACGCCGCGCTCTTCGACCGTTCGTAGTACGTACTGCGCCTGACTCTGCATGTCGACCATTCTCTCACCTACCGTCACGCACCGATTTTTGCCGGGTAATCACGAAGTCCCGCCGCGGTGCGCAGCGGGACTTCGCAGCCCAGGTCGGGCAGTTCGGGAGGCCGCGTTATCGCGCGGCCGCCCTCTTTGCGACCTTCTTGACCACCGCCTTCTTCGCGGGGGCCTTCTTCACCGCCTTTCGAACAGCCGTCTTTTTGGCTGCGACCTTCGTGGTGGCCGACGCCTTCGCCGCGCCGCAGATCGTCTCGGTGATGATGGCCGCCACGACGTAGGGGTCAATGTTCGAGTTAGGCCGACGGTCCTCGATGTAGCCGCGCTTGGCCTCGGCGACGCGTGCGGGGATGCGCACGGATGCGCCGCGGTTCGAGACCCCGTAGGAGAACTTGTTGTAAGGAGCCGTCTCGTGCGCGCCGGTTAAGCGGTCCTCGATGCCGGCTCCGTAGACGGCGATGTGTTCCTTCACGCGGGTGCCCAGTGCTTCGGCGCCGGCGATGATGGCGTCCCAGCCACCCGCCGCGCGCATCTGCTTGGTCGAGAAGTTGGTGTGCGCGCCCGCTCCGTTCCAGTCACCCTGGACGGGCTTGGCGTCGAAGCTCACGTCGACTTCGAACTCCTCGGCGATGCGCTCGAGGAGCCAGCGGGCGAGCCACAGCTGGTCGCCGATCGCGACGCCGTCGAGCACGCCGACCTGGAACTCCCACTGACCCATCATCACTTCGGCGTTCGTCCCTTCGATCCCGATGCCGGCCCGAATACAGGCCAGGGTGTGCGCCTCGACGATGTCGCGTCCGGGCATTTTCGCTCCGCCCACTCCGCAGTAGTACGGGCCCTGGGGAGCGGGGAATCCGACTTCGGGCCAGCCGTACGGGCGGCCCTCCTGGAAGAAGGTGTACTCCTGCTCAATGCCAAACCGTGGCTCGAAGCTCGCGTAGGTCTTGGCGACCTCGACGGCGTGAGCGCGGTGGTTCGTCGCGTGCGGCGAGCCGTCGGCGTTGAGAACTTCGCACATCACGAGGAGGTCATTCGCTCCGCGTAGCGGGTCGGGCGCGACGAAGACCGGTTCCAACAGACAGTCCGAGTGCGCGCCGTCGGCCTGGTTCGTGCTCGATCCGTCAAAGCCCCACGCGGGCGGTGCCTCACCGTCGGGGACGATCTTGGTCTTGCTGCGTAACTTCTGCGTGGGCACGCCTCCGTCAATCCAGATGTATTCAGCCTGATACGACACCGATGCTCCTTACGTTGGTCACGTCTTCACGTGTCTCGTCCCAGTCTGATTGCTGACCTCGTGCGGGGACCACGAGTTCTGTTAATGGAGTGTGAATATATTGAGTCCTGGCGCGGAGAATTTCTTCGCGGCGATAACACGACCCCCCATTAGGCTTTCTGCGTGGCCACGCTGCGACTCGCCCTCGCCCAGATGAACGCCGTGGTGGGCGGTTTCGCCCAGAACGTGGAGACGCTGAATCGGTTTCGGGCTCAAGCCGCTCTCGTGGGGGCCGATCTCGTGGTCTCACCCGAGCTCTCCCTGATGGGGTACCCGCCCGAAGACCTCCTGCTCAAAGAAGGCTTCATCGAAGCGAGCGCCCAGGCTCTCCAGGACGTGGCCAAGTCGGACAATCTTCCCCCGATTTTGGTGGGCACGGTCGTGCCCGAGGGCACCTTTGGCGTGAAGCTCGCCCCGTCCAGCGACGGGCGCGACGAGGTCAACGTGATGGAGGGTCCCCGTCGTCCGCACGTGGCCAACGTGCTCGCAGCCCTGGGGAGCGACGGCGTCGTGGCGAGCATCGCCACCAAACGACTGCTGCCGAACTACGACGTGTTCGACGAGCGGCGCTACTTCCATCCGGGGGTTGGCCCGCAATCAATCATCAACGTGAACGGCGTGGCGGTGGGCATGCTGGTGTGCGAGGACGTATGGACGACTATGGGTCCGGCCGCGGAACTCGCCTTGCAGGGAGCGACGCTGCTCGTAGTCGCCAACGCGTCGCCCTATGCGCGCGGCCGTCGCGAAGAGCGAGAGCTGGTGATCGCCGAACGAGCACGCGAGACGAACTGTCCGATCGCCTACGTCAACTTGGTGGGGGGACAGGACGAGTTGGTCTTCGACGGCCAGAGTTTCGCCGTGAACGCCCACGGTGAGGTCGTCGCGCGTGCCCGGGCGTTCAGTGAGGACCTGTTGGTCTGTGAGCTCGAAGCGCGCGAGTCGAACGTGGGGGTGCGCGTTGAGTCGGGATACGTGCGCGACGAGTTGCGCCTGCGCGCCGCCAGCGTCAATCGCCTCGAAGCGGTCCTCGATCCGCGACAGGAGATCTACGACGCCTTGGTGATGGGGACGCGGGACTACCTGCGCAAGAACGGATTTCGCGAAGCGATCGTGGCGCTCTCGGGCGGGATTGACTCTTCGCTGGTGGCCGCGATCGCCGTGGACGCCGTCGGCGCTCGTGCGGTGCGCGGGTTCACCATGCCCAGCCGCTTCTCGGCTGACTCGTCGACGTTCGACGCCGACGATCTGGCGACCCGGCTCGACTTTGACGTGACGGCTCTGCCGATATCGGATCTGCACCGCGGCTTCGCGCGAGCTCTCGAACCCGTGCTGGACGGTGAGCCGGAGGGGCTCACCGATGAGAACTTGCAGTCGCGCATTCGTGCCGTGCTCATGATGGCCATCTCGAACGACACCGGAGCCATCGTTCTCACCACCGGCAACAAGTCGGAAGTTGCGGTGGGGTACTCGACGCTCTACGGCGACTCGGCGGGCGGCTTCGCCGTGATCAAGGACGTGCCCAAGACCCTGGTCTACGAGCTGTGCCGGTATCGCAACGAGATTGCCCGGCGCGACGGGGACCCCGAGCCGATCCCCCAGTCGGTGCTCGACAAGGCGCCCTCGGCGGAACTGCGCGAAGATCAGCGTGACGATCAGTCCCTACCGCCCTACGAGGTCCTCGATCCACTCTTAGAGCTCTACGTGGACAACGACGCCACGGCCGAAGAGATCATCGCGCTGGGCTACGACCGCGCTCTGGTCACCCAGATCACGCGCCTCGTCGATCGCAGCGAGTACAAGCGCCGCCAGGCACCCCCCGGTGTGCGGATCTCGAAGAAGGCGTTCGGACGAGACCGGCGCATGCCGATCACCAACGCTTTTCGACCCGAAGCCTGATGTCGCGCTCGGCGCTCGAGCACTTCGTGCCCCTCTTCGACACGACGTATTTGGTCCTGGGCGAGAGCGCTGCGCGCCTCACCAACGACGCCTACACCGTGCGCACCTACGAGGTGGCCCGCGCGATGGGCGAGGTCGCCCTCTCACTGCGCCAGGAACTCGGCGGCTTCGATCCCACGGTGGACGAAGCCCTCGAGTCGGTCCTGCGCGAGTCGGTCGCCGGCGACTCTTCGGGGGCCCTGGCGATGTACTGCTTTTCCTCCCTGGTGGGCTCGCGCCTGCTCGTGTCACTGCGCGACGCGAGGGAGTTCGCCGATCTCAGCGAGGAGGAGTTCGCGTTGCTGAGCGAGGTCTCAGGCGTCGTGCTCGCCGAGATGGTGGGTGTGGGAGACGTTGCGAAAGCCCAGAGCCCCATTGAGGATGACGTCTGGCAGGAGCGGGCGCGCGCACTCAGCCAGCAACTGGAGGATGCCGGGTACGCCGAGAGTTTCGGGTATTCCCGGTAAGTTGCCTACCTCCGTATAACTAGTAGTAGCGGGGGGCGAACACCCCCTTTGAGAAGAGGAATCCATGGCGAAAGACCGTATAGATCGCGACGATGAAGACCTCGTACGTCTCTACCTCTCCGACATTGGCCAGTACACCCTGCTCACCAAGGACGACGAAGTCCACCTGGCCCAGACGATCGAGGAAGGCCGCGAGGCCAAAGCGGAGCTCGAGGCGGCCGAGAACGATAAGAAGATCAAGCTGACCCCGAGTCGCAAGCAGGCCCTCAAGCGCGCTGCGCACCGCGGTGACCAGGCCGAACGCGACTTCGTGCAGTCCAACCTGCGCCTGGTCGTGTCGATCGCCAAGAAGTACCAGGCCTCGGGCCTGCCCCTGTTGGACCTCATCCAGGAGGGCAACCTTGGCCTGATGCACGCGGTCGAGAAGTTCGACTGGCGCAAGGGCTTTAAGTTCTCGACCTACGCCACCTGGTGGATCCGCCAGGCCATTACCCGCGGCATCGCCAACACCGGTCGCACCATTCGCCTCCCGGTGCACGCCGGCGACACGCTCGCGCGCGTGCAAAAGGCCCAGTCACGCCTCGAGCTCAAGTTCGGTCGTCCGCCCACCATCAAGGAACTTTGCGAAGAGTGCGAGATGCCCGAAGATAAGTTGATCGAGGCGCTGCGCTTTCGCTCCGAGCCGATCTCGTTGTCCGAGCCACTGCGCGAAGACGGCGACGCGGAGCTCGGCGACGTGGTGGAAGACCGCTCGGCCGAGTCGCCCTTTGACGTGGCCGCAGTCAAGATGATGCCCGCCGCCATCGAAAAGCTCCTCCAGCCACTCGATGAGCGCGAGCAGAAGATCCTGCGCATGCGATTCGGCCTGGACGGCGCGGGCGAGATCCGCACCCTCGAGGACGTGGGGGCCGAGATGAACCTCACCCGTGAGCGCATTCGCCAGATCGAAGCGCGCGCCATGAGTAAGCTGCGTCACCCCTCCTCGGACACCGGCGCGCGGGACCTCCTAACGCTCTAACGACGCTGAAGATGTAGGCCGCCCAGGGCGGCCGCGACCCCGACCACGACCGCGCTCACCACGAAGGGCGTGTGCGATCTCGAACGACTGAGTGCGGTGACCGGGTGGCTGAAGGTGAGGATGGGCCAGCCGCGTTCGTGAGCGATTCGCGTTAACACCCGATCGGGATTGACCGCGTAGGGATTACCCACCACTTCGAGCATCGGCACGTCGGTCTCGGAGTCCGAGTAGGCGTAGGACGCTGCGAGGTCGATGCCACGTAACTCCGCGAGCTCGGTGATGGCGAGAGCCTTGTTGGGACCTTGGGCCCAGAAATCCATCTCGCCGGTGAACTTGCCGTTCTCGTCGATCGTCGCTCGCGAGGAGATCGCCCCGGTCATCCCCAGCAGTTCGGCGAAGGGTTCGACGATCTCGGCGGGTGCGCTCGAGACGAGGTAGACCTCGTCACCCTGGGCGAGGTGAAAGTCCACCAACTCCAGGGCCTCGGCGTAGATCAAGGGTTCCACGACCTGGCTGAGCGTCTCTTTGACCACGCGACGAACTTCGTCGCGATCCCAGCCGCGAGTGACCTTGAGGGCCGAGTCGCGCACCTTGTCGAGGCGCTGGTCGTCGGCGCCGAAGTGCTGGAACCATAGCTGGCCGATCACCGCGCGCACCAGTGTGCGCTTGTTGAGGAGTCCGTGCGCGTGCAGTTCCGGCCCGAGAGCAATGAGCGACGACTTAACGATGACCGTCTTATCTAGGTCAAAAAACGCAGCCGCCACCTACTCATGCTAGGTGGCGGGTGGCATGCGCCACCCTTTCATTTATGCGATAAACGCGTCCGTGGCGTCACCTATGGCGTCACTACGCGACATCAACACCACGTGGTCGTGCTCGAGGAAGTACATCGTGCCGGTTGGCACCAGGGGTTGTTCGTTGCGCACGACCGCGACGACGCGCAACGAGTCGGGCAGTCGTAGTTCGTCGAGCGTCATATTTCCCATGACCGCCGGTGAGTCTGCGTCCAGGGTGACTTCGATGAGGCTCATCTTGCCGTGCGCCAGGGTCATCAGCTCGATGATCGATCCCACCTCGACGGCCTCATCCACCAACGACGTGATGAGCGCCGGCGTGGACACCGACACGTCCACGCCCCAGCTTTCGGTGAAGAGCCACTCGTTGCGAGCGTTGTTGACGCGACTGATGACCCGCGGCACCCCGAACTCCTGTTTTGACAACCAACTGATCACCAGGTTGTCCTCGTCGTCGCCGGTGGCCGCGATCATGACGTCGGCGCTGCGCACGTCGGCTGCGGCCAAGCTCGAGTACTCGCAGGCGTCTGCGGCCAGGACGGTCACACCGGGCAGGTACGACTTGAGCTTTTCGGCGCGCTCGGTCACCTGCTCCATGAGCGTGACGTCGTGGTGGCGATCAACGAGGTCAAGCGAGATGGACGTTCCCACCGACCCGCCGCCGGCGATCACGACTTTCACGAGGTCCCCCCTTCGAGGAGCTCGCTCAAGGTCTTGAGCCCCTCGTGGGTCACGAGGAACTCCAACAGATCGTCCTCCTGGGCGAAGAGACCATCAATGTTGACCCGGCCGACGCCCGCGCGTATGAGACCCACCAGTCGCACGTTGTCGCCCGCGTTGAAACTAGAGATCGGGCGTCCGGCGAGGGCGTCGGGCACAATGCGCTCGACGAGGTGGATGGAGTTTGCCATGTCGGACCACTCAATCGAGTCATCGGCGGGCAGCATCCAGCGCTTGACCTGTCGGGTGGTCCATAGCGACGTGGCCACCGTGGGAATGCCGAGCTTCATATAGATGTCGGCGCGCGCCGGGTCGTAGATGCGCGCCACGACGTTCTTGATGCTGTAGTGGTCGCGGGCGATGCGCGCACAGAGAATATTGGTGTTGTCCCCGCTGGTGACCGCCGCCAAGGCGTCGGCGGTGGTCGCTTCGGCGGATAAGAGCGTGTCGCGATCGAAGCCCGAGCCGACCACCGTGCGGCCGCTGAAGTGCGTGAGCCGGCGCAGATTGTCCCGATTTTTGTCGATCACCACGACCGAGTGGCCCTCATCGGAGAGGTCCATGGCCAGTTCCGAGCCGACCCGGCCGCAACCGACCACGATGATGTTCACGAACTCATCAGACCACACGGCGAGAATTTGCCGCAACTTTGGGGCCCCCTCGCACTCACAGAGCAGTGGTGAGCCAGATCAAGTGACTTAGTATCGACACCGTGTCTGAAGAGGGAAAGATAGCGCCTACGCGGGCGCCGCTACTCACCTCGCACGCCAATCTCGCAAAGTTTTACCCCGAAACGCTGAACTATCGCCTGAAGCGGGTTCTGCTCGGCAAGCCCCTCGTCAGCGAGCAGCTCAGCGGAGAGCGGCTCAATCGTCCCATCGCCCTGGGTGTTCTCGCGCCCGACTGCATCTCGTCATCGGCGTACGGTACCGAAGAGATCCTCACCCAGATGACGCCCTACGTGGGCTTGGCCGCCTTCGCGCTGGTCGTGCCGATCATGTTCGTCATCATCGGCGTGCTGTTGTTCGTCACGATCTCGTACTGGGACGTCATCAAGTACTACACGACGGCCGGTGGATCGTACGTGGTGGCCCGCGACAACTTCGGTCCCAAGGTGGCCCAGGTGGCGGCCGTCGCCCTGCTCATCGACTACACGGTCACGGTCGCCGTGCAGTGCTCGGCCGGCACCGCGGCGCTCACCACCGCCTTCCCCGCGCTCACTAAGCACTTCCCGCTCTTTGGCAACGGCACTGTTCCGCTCACCGTCTTCGTCGTGCTCGTGCTCATCTTTGGCAACCTGCGCGGCTTGCGCGAAGCCGGCAGCTACTTCGCGTTGCCGACCTACTTCTACGTCCTGGCCCTGGGCTCGACGATCATCCTGGGGTACTACAAGAAGTTCGCGGGGACGCTCCACGTCATTCCCGTGCCGGCTGCCCACCTACTCGTCCAGGGCCGACTCGGTCACTCGGGCAGCGGCCTGCTGATGGGCCTCGCCTTCATCTCGCTGCTGCGGGCCTACGCCAACGGCGGCTCGTCTCTCACGGGTCTCGAGGCCATCAGCAACGGCGTGGGGAGCTTTCGCAGTCCCGAGTCGCACAACGCTCGCATCACGCTCGTGGTGATGTCGTGCCTGCTCGGATTCCTCCTCATCGGCACGGCACTGCTGGCGCACTGGACCCACGCGCTGCCCTACGCCGCGGGTTCTCCCACCGTCGTGGGTCAGGAGGTGTCGGACGTCTTTGGCGCGCGTGGGGCCGGACACGTCATCTTCTTCATCGTCCAGATCGCGACCGTGGCCATCCTCTACACCGGCGGCAATACGTCCTTTAACGGCTTTCCGTTCCTCGCCAACTACGTGGCCGGCGACAAGTACCTGCCGCGCCAGCTCACCAAGCGCGGTCACCGCCTGGCGTTCTCCAACGGCATTCTCGTCTTGGGCGTGGTGTCCCTGCTGCTCATCATCGCCTTTAAGGCGTCGGTCGACGCCCTGGTGGCTCTCTATGCGATCGGGGTCTTTACCGGATTTACGTTGGCCGGTGCCGGCATGGTCGCACGTCACTTGCGAGAGCGCGACGCGCACTGGCGCCGGGGCGTGGCCATCAACCTGACTTCGGCCTGCGTGACGTCGCTGGTGGTGGTCATCTTCGTCACCGTCAAGTTCGCCGAGGGCGCGTGGATCATCGTGGTGGTCGGGCCGCTTATGTACTGGGGGCTCCTGCGATTCCACCGCCAGTACGTGCGAGAAGAAAAGGCCTTCGAGGCCAACAGCGCTCGCGCCGGCCACCAGATTCGTACCAATCGCGTCATCGTGTTCGTGGATAACTACGATCTACCCACCGAGCGCGCCTTACTGTACTGCAGCTCACTGAGTCCTTTTTCGGTGCGGGCCGTGCACTTCGACGTGGACAATCTCGTCACCAAACGCCTGGAAGCGAGTTGGGGTCGACCCAACACCGCCTCGGCCAACGTCGCCCTCGAAGTCGTAGAGTGCGAAGACCGCCGCATCGATCGCGCGGCCCTCGAACTGGTGGCCGACGTCGTGCGAGATCCCGAGGTGTTCTGCACGGTGATCCTGCCGCGACGCGGGTTTGTCTCGCGTCTGCAGCGCTTGTTGCACGACCGCACCGCCGATCAGATCGCCAACGCGGTGATGCACGTGCCGCGCGTGGGCGCGACGATCATCCCGTACAGCGCGGTGCGCCGAATCAGTGAGGGCGTGATTCAAGAAGAGCCCGCGGGCGACGAGGTCACGCGCGGGGGCCTGCGCAGCACGGGCACCATGGCCGCCGACGTGAAGCTGGCGGAGCGCTCGACGGACGCGGCGCCCATCGGCGGACTCATGGAGCGAGAGTTCGTCGAGATCGCCGGGCGCGTGCGAGCCATGTCGGTTGGCAACGAGAGCGGGGTGCAGGAACTGCGGTGCGTGATCGCCGACAACACGGGGTCGATCACGCTGGTGTTTCAGGGTCGCTCCAACGTGCCCGGTATCGAACGCGGCACCCGACTGATGGTCAAGGGCACCGTGACGTCGCTACGACGCGAGGCGGTGATCCTCAATCCGCAGTACGAGATCGTGGCCGCGCCGTCGAGCAATGGGTAGATGAGTTCGCGAATCGGAGCATTTCTCGACACGATGTCTATTCGAGGGTGCGCGGTGACGTGATGAGAGTCTTTGTCCTGCCTAGGTTGTGTTGAACGAGAACACGTCGGCAGTAGTGTGTCACGCCGTGAGAGACCGCAGAGTTGGTGAGCGTGGCTAGAGCCCTCGTGATTGTCGAGTCGGTGGCCAAGGCGAACCGTATTCAAGGCATGTTGGGACCTGACTACATCGTCAAGCCCTCGGTCGGCCACATCCGTGATCTCCCCCAAAGCGCGGCCGAGATTCCCGCCTCCGTGAAGGGTGAAAAGTGGGCGCGGCTGGGCATCAACGTCAACGATCACTTCAAGCCCGTCTACGTCGTGTCGAGCGATCGCAAGAAGATAGTCGCCGAACTCAAGGCCGCCCTCAAGCAGGTCGACGAGCTCTACCTCGCCACCGACGAGGACCGCGAGGGCGAGGCCATCGCCTGGCACCTCCAAGAGGTTCTCAATCCCAAAGTGCCGGTCAAGCGAATGGTCTTTCACGAGATCACCCCGGCCGCCATCACCAGGGCGGTCGACGAGACCCGCGATCTCGACCTGCGCCTCGTGGACGCCCAGGAGGGCCGGCGCTTCCTCGATCGCCTGGTGGGCTACGAAGTCTCACCGGTGCTCTGGCGCGCGGTGGACAAGGCCCGCTCGGCGGGACGCGTCCAGTCGGTCGCGATTCGCCTGGTCTGTGAGCGTGAGCGTGAGCGCATGGCCTTCCACTCGGCCACCTGGTTCGACGTCACCGCCACGCTCAGCGCCCCGACGCCCTTTGACGCCACCCTGGACAGCGTGAACGGTGTGGCGCTCGCGACGGGCAAGAACTTCGACGCGCAGGGTCAACTGGACGCCAAGGGTCCCCTCGAGGTGCTGGGTGAGCGAGTCGCGCGCTCGATCGCGAGCGAGCTCACCGGCGCCAACCTCACGGTGGAGTCAATCACGTCGACGCCGCGCACCCAGCGACCCCAGGCGCCCTTCATGACCTCGTCGCTGCAGATCGAGGCCAGCCGCAAGCTGCGCTTCGACCCTGAGCGCACCATGCGTGCCGCCCAGCGACTGTACGAGAACGGCTGGATCACCTACATGCGAACCGACTCCACGACGCTCTCGGACGAGGCGATTCGCGCGGCGCGACGTCACGCGGGTGAGATGTTCGGAGACGACTACGTCGCCGAGTCACCGCGTCGCTACGACCGCAAAGTGAAAAACGCCCAGGAGGCGCACGAGGCGATTCGTCCCGCCGGTGAGTCCTTTCGTTCACTGGATGACGCCCAGAGTCAGCTCGGGGGCGACGAGCGGGCGCTCTACGATCTCATCTGGAAGCGAACCATCGCCTCACAGATGGTCGACGCACGACTCACCCAAGATCGCGTGCGACTGACGGGTCGTCTCTCCCATGTCGACGGACGTGACGGCGACGTGGCGGTGGGGCTGAGCGCCAGTGGACTGCGCATCGAGTTTGCGGGATTTCGGCGCGCCTACGTCGAAGGGACCGACGACCCCGAGGCCGAGCTCGCCGACCAGGAGCGCATCTTGCCGTCGCTCAGCGTGGGTGCGACGCTCGGGGTGACGAGTGCCGAGGCGAAGGCGCACGATACCCAGCCACCGGATCGATACTCCGAAGCGACGCTGATCAAGAAACTCGAAGACTTGGGAATCGGACGACCGTCGACCTACGCGTCAGTGATGAAGACGATCGATCGGCGCGGGTACGTGTGGAAGAAGGGCAAGTCCCTGGTGCCGACGTTCCGCGCGTTTGCGGTCGTCAATCTGCTCCAGAGTTACTTCGCCGACCTCGTGGACTACCAGTTCACGGCCGCTATGGAAGATCAGCTCGACGAGATAGCCCAGGGCCGTCAGGACCTCGAGCCGTGGCTGCGCAAGTTCTACTTCGGTGACGACAGTGCGGAGAGCGACTTCGCGCGCCTCGGTCTCGAACACGTCACCCACGAGCCCCACGACTTCGACTTTGCGGCCATCAACTCCCTCGTGCTCGGCGACGCACCCGACGGCGAGGTCGTCTCGGTGCGCTCGGGGCGCTACGGTCCCTACCTCGTGCACGGCGAGGACCGTGTCTCGATTCCCGAAGCGACCGAGCCCGACTCACTGAGCGTCGAGCGCGCGTTGGACCTGCTCTCGGCTCCGAGCAACGACCGCGAACTGGGCGTGGACGACGGGGGCGAGACCATTTATCTCAAGGCCGGGCGCTACGGACCCTACGTGCAGGTCGGCGAGATCACCGACCCCAAGGACAAGCCCCGCACCGCCTCACTGTTCTCGACGATGACGCCCGAGACGATCACCCTGGACGACGCCACGCGACTGTTGTCACTGCCGCGCGTGGTGGGAACGCATCCCGAGGGCGGCGAGATCCTCGCCCAAAACGGTCGCTACGGGCCGTATCTCACCTGGAAGAAAGAGACGCGCTCGCTCGAGGATGAAAATCAGATCTTCACGATCGGCTTAGAGAAAGCACTCGCCCTCCTCGCCCAGCCCAAAGCGCGCGGACGACGCGCCGCCGCGGCCCCGCTCGCCGACTTGGGTGAGGATCCCGTCACGAAGCGCCACGTCGTGGTGCGCAGCGGACGCTTCGGACTGTACGTCACCGATGGCGAAACGAACGCGACGTTGCGTCTGGGAGATACGCCCGAGTCCATGACGATGGATCGCGCCAGTGAACTGCTCGCCGAACGGCGCAACGCCGAGCCCTCCACGAGGGTGCGCAAGGTCACCAAGAAGGCGACCAAGGCGCCCGCGAAGAAGGCGACCAAGAAGGCCGCCGGCTCGACCAAGAAGACGGCTGCGAAGAGGGCCACTAAGTCGACGAGCGCGCAAAAGCGCGCGGCCGTCGCCCAGGGTGCCGCGGCGAACGCCGCGTTGCTCGCCAGACAGCCCGAGGACTCGTGAGCGAGCGCGGCGCCTTCCTCGTCTTTGAGGGTATTGACGTCAGCGGCAAGAGCACTCAAGCTCGACGGGTCGCCGAGTTGCACGACGCCCTGTTTACCTTCGAGCCGGGCGACTCGCCGCTCGGCGTGGGCCTGCGACACCTCGTGTTGGACGCGGCGACGCCCATGGAGCCGGTCACCGAAGCGCTCATGATGCTGACCGACCGCTCGCATCACGTGGCCACCGTCATCGAGCCGGCCCTGCGCGCGGGACGTTCGGTGGTCTGCGATCGATTCTTCGCCTCGACGCTCGCCTACCAGGGATACGGACGCGGCGTCGACCTCGACCTGCTGCGTTCGGCGAGCCGCCTCGCGATCGGCTCGTGCCGGCCCGACGCGACGATCTTGCTGGACCTGCCCATCGAAGTAGTCAACGAACGCCGCACCCACGACCAGAAGGATCGCTTCGAGTCGGCCGACCTCGCGTTCCACGAGCGCGTGCGCGAGGGATATCTCGAACTGGCCGAGCACGAGGGCTGGATCGTGGTCGACGCCGCGCCCAGCGTGGAGGTCGTGGCCACGGTCATCGACCAACACGTCGCCCACATACTCTGGTGACATGAGCGACATCTTTGACACGTTGGTGGGTCAAGATCGCGCCGCGGGAGCCCTTCGACAGTACGCGCGCCACCCGGTGCACGCCTACCTCTTCAGCGGGCCGAGCGAGGCCAGCGTGCACGACGCCCTCATCGCCTTTGCGGCCGCTCTGCAGTGTCCCCGGCACGGCTGTGGGATCTGTGAGGTGTGTCGCCTGGCGATGGATGGCGCTGACGCGGACGTGTACGTCGCTGAGCGCGCGGGCGCGTCGTGGCGGATGGAGGAGATTCGCGATATCGAGCGAGTCGCGCGTCGGCGGCCGCTCGGGACGGGCTATCAGATCGTCGTCATGGAGGACGTCGACCTCACCACGACCGGCACGTCGCCTAGTGCGACCGCACTCTTAAAGACCCTGGAAGAGCCGCCCGGACGCACGATCTTTCTCCTGAGTGCCGATGAGATCGTCGACGAGCTCGACACCATCGCGTCGCGGTGCGTCGAAGTGAGGCTGCGCGCGTTGAGCGACGCGGACGTCGCCACCATCCTGGTGAACGAGGGAGCGGCGCGCGAGGTCGCCGAGGACGCGGCCGCCGCGGCCAACGGCAACCTGCGGCGTGCGCGGGTGCTCGTGGGTGACAGCGATCTCGCCGAGCGCATGGCGAAGTGGCGCGCGGTGCCCGATCGGCTCACGGGCAAGCCCTCGGACTCCACTCGGGTCGCCAAGGAACTCGCCGCGTCGATCGACGAAGCGATGGGTCCCCTCGAGCGTCTCCAACACGAGGAGTGGGAACGACGTTCGAGTGACGCGCGCGAACTAGGCCAGCGCACGGCGGGCAAACGTGACGTTGAGGCTCAGTTCCGGCGCGAGCAGCGCCGCTTTCGACTCGACGAGTTGCGCTGTGGACTCAGCGCGCTGACCGGCGTGTATCGCGAGCGACTGGTCGAGAACATCGAGGCGAATGACGCGCGCAGCGACTATCGGGTGGGCGCGTCGCTGCGGGCGATCGATGCGCTCGCCGAGGCGAACTTGCGACTCGAGACCAACCTCGATGAGTCGCTCCTGCTCAACGACCTGATGTTGTCGCTGATGGACTTCTAGGTGAAAAGGCCCACGAAGTCGATCGGCTAAAGTGACTCTCTGCGCCTGGGTAGCTCAGTCGGTAGAGCAGCGCATTCGTAATGCGCAGGTCAGGAGTTCGAATCTCCTCCCAGGCTCCAACGTCGCCGAAGAACCCACAACAGCGATCACGTGGCAATGGATAATCCGATGGCGCAACCTAAGCCATTTCAAAGGCAACGATGCCGCACGAATTGAAACGATATAGGGGTGTCGATAGGCTCGCTGCCAGAGGGGGAGGATAGATCGTTGGCATCGAAGCTAGGCGAGGTCCGCGCCGCTACCGAAGGGTCGACGAGTAACTCCGCGGTCCGGCTCGAGCACGTCACCAAAAAGTACAAGTCGATGGTCGCCGTCGACGACCTGTCCCTCGAGCTCGCCCAGGGCGAGTTCTTTGCGCTGCTGGGGCCCTCCGGGTGTGGCAAGACCACCACGCTGCGAATGGTCGGTGGTTTCGATCAACCAACATCCGGCAAGATCTTCCTCGGCGGCGAGGACATCACCTGGACCCCGCCGTACCGCCGTGACGTCAACACGGTCTTCCAGTCCTACGCGCTGTTTCCTCACCTCAGTGTCTACGACAACGTCGCGTTCGGCCTGCGCCGACGGGGCGTGGACAAGAGCCAAGTCAAAGAGCTGGTCGAAGAGCACCTGGAGTTGGTAAGCCTGGGCGGATTCGGTCCCCGGCCCGCCACGCAACTCTCGGGCGGCCAGCAGCAGCGCGTCGCATTGGCGCGCGCGTTGGTGAATCGACCGCGTGTGTTGTTGCTCGACGAGCCCATGGGCGCATTGGACGCCAAGATTCGTAAGACCATGCAGGTTGAGTTGAAGCGAATTCAGCGCGAAGTGGGCATCACCTTCTTATACGTCACCCACGACCAAGACGAAGCGATGGCGTTGGGCGACCGGTTGGCGGTCATGCACGGAGGAAAGTACGAAGACTTGGGCGAGCCCCAGCGCGTCTACGACCAGCCGGCCACTCAGTTTGTGGCGCAGTTCCTGGGAACCTGCAACCTCTTTCCCGTCACGCCCAGCCACGGTGCATTGACACTCCCCGACGGCACCACGATCGGGGCGCGCCCGGGCGTGATGTCCGCGAACCCGGATCTCATCCGTCAAGTCGGCGTGCGTCCCGAAAAAGTCCAGTTGACGCCCGCCGATCGCGCCGGATCGCTCGTGCCCTCGGATCTGGTCAATCGCGTGAGCGCCACGGTGGACTCGGTGGTGTATCTCGGAGCGACGTCGGAGTACGACCTGACGACCCCCTGGGGCGGGAGGGTCCACGTCCTCGCCCAAAACATCAACGACGCCGATCGCCATCGTCCGGGCGACAAGGTGATCGCCACCTGGCTCGTGGAACACGGTTTCGCGCTACCGGCCGACAACGCCACCGAGGTCGCTCCGGCGCCCGTCGAGGACGCGCCGAGCGAGGCGAAGGAAGTCTCGGGTGTCGACTGAGCTCCCTCCGGGCGGTGTCAACATGGACCCCGCGCTGCTGCGAGGGCTAACGCAGCGTCGCATGTCGCGCCGATCGGCGCTGAAAACACTGGGCGCCGGCGCGGGAATCGCCAGCGTATCCGCCCTCCTGGCCGCCTGCGGGATCGAGGGCTCGGAGGTTCGTGAGAGCGATCGTCTCGTTAACTGGGCGAGGTACTGGCGGGACCAAAAAAGAACCAGCCAACTCAACTTCGCTAACTGGCCCCTGTACATCGACCAAGAGCACGGCAAGTCGGAGTCTCTGGACCTCTTTACCAAGGCGACCGGCATCAAGGTCGACTACGAGGCGGTCATCCAGGACGACGCGCCCTTTTACGCAACCATCGAACCCCTCCTGCAGGCCCAAGAGGCCACCGGCTACGACATCGTGGTCGTCACCAATGGGTGGTACCTCACCCAGTTGATCAATAACCAGTTCCTCGTGGAACTCGACCATTCGAAACTGCCGAACTTCGCCCAATACGCGAGTCCCCTGGTAAAGAACCCGAACTACGACCCCGGCAATCGCTACTCAGTGACCTGGCAGACCGGATTTACCGGCATCGCGTACAACTCCAAAATCATCAAGCGCCCGATCACAAGCTTCAACGACCTGGCCGATCCCGCCTTCAAGGGTCACGTCGGGATGATGAATGACAACACCGAATTGGGCTCCATGGCGCTGCTGCGCATGGGTATTGAACCGGCCAAGTCAAACCCCAAAGACTGGGCGAAATCCACCAAGTGGCTCGAAAAGCAGCGCGAGAACGTGCTCGGCTACTACGACCAGAGTTACATCCAATACTTGGAAAATGGCGACACCTGGATCAGTCAAGCGTGGTCGGGCGACATCTTTCAGGCCAATCTTTCGGGTTATCCGCACCTCAAGTACGTGGTGCCCGACGAGGGCCAGATCGTTTGGCACGACAACATGTTGATTCCTCGTCAGGCCCAAAATCCTTTGAGCGCGCTCGATTGGATGAACTTTTACTACACGCCCAAGATTGCGGGAATCGTCGAAGACTGGGTGAACTACGTCTGTCCCGTGCCCAAGGCGCAGGCGTACATCCAGGACATCCTCAAGGATCCTGGTGTTGCCAACAGCCCGTTGGTCTTTCCTCCCTCGTCCATTGATAACCAGTCGTACACCTACTACGTCTACAAGGACTACAACGACTACGAGACGTGGAACAACACGTACAACCCGATCATCGAGTGATGACTGACGTCGCGACCGGAACCCCGAGTGCCCCGAGCACGATGAGCGCACCCAAATCTCGGCGTCCGGGTTTCTTGCGACGCCACAGCTCGCCTTACGCGCTCAGCCTCTTGGGTGGCGGGTGGATGCTGGCCTTCTTTCTTGTGCCCTTGGGCTCAGGGCTCATCGTCTCGCTCGAGACCGGCAACCCGATCTCGGGGTATCACCTGACCTGGAACTGGGCGATCTACAAGCAACTCTTCGTTCACTCCGACATTCCGTATACGACGTTCTTTCTGCGGTCCCTGTACTACGGTGCGGCCTCGACCATCATCGCGATTTTCATTGCCTACCCGATGGCATACTTCATCGCCTTCAAGGTGAAAGAACGCTGGAAGAGCCCGTTGCTGTTTTTAGTGCTGCTCTCCTTCTTCGTCTCCTTTGTCATCCGCATCGACATGTGGTCCTTCGTCCTCTCGAACCAAGGGATCGTCATCACCGCACTGCACAAGATGCATCTGGTGTCGAGCAACTTCCACATCCTCGGCACGTCGAACGCGGTGATCGGCGGCGACGTCTATAACAACCTCGCCTTCATGGTGTTGCCGATCTACGTCGCGCTGGAACGCGTCGACGGACGAATTCTTGAAGCCGCTCGGGATCTGTATTCGAACGGTCGCGAGGTCTTCTTGCGCGTCGTGCTGCCGCTGTCGCGCGCGGGCATCTTTGCGGGAGTTCTGTTGGTCTTCATTACCACCGCGGGCGACCCAGTCGTCTCCTCGCTACTCGGTGGGGTCAACACGTACACCATCGGACAGGCCATCCAGGACTCCTATCTCACGAACCAGCAATTCAATGTCGCCGCGGCCCTCTCGACGGCATTGATGGTGGTGCTCGGCATCATCATGTTCATTTACGCTCGTGTCTTTGGCACCCAGAACATTGAGAACTTGGTGTAGTGATGCCCACGAGCGAACGCCGTTTTGATCGTCGCAAGCACAGTCCCTGGTTGGCGGGCTTTTATTGGCTCGTTATCGCCATCACGTTCGTGCCGATCGTGGTGATGATCCTCTACAGCTTTAACGCGACGCCGACGAGCCGCATCACGTTCACCTGGTACGGCTTTACCACTTTTTGGTACCGCAACCTCGGACAGGTTGACGGGCTGACTCACGCCTTCGCCACGTCGATTGAGGTGGCGGTCATCTCCTCCTTGATCTCAGTCGCCATCGGCACCCCGCTGTCGATGGCGCTCGCGCGATACCGATTCTGGGGCAAGGGCTTGCTCAGTTCCATGGTGTTCGCCGACATTGCTGCTCCCTCGATTGTGGTGGGTGCAGCCTCGCTGTCGTTCTTCCTTTCGATCAACCTCGACACCGGCCTGCTCACGATCCTGATCGCTCACGTCGCCTTCAACGTGGCCTACGTCGTGGTTGTGGTTCAAGCGCGACTCTCGGGCATGGATACTTCGATTGAGGACGCGGCGCGCGACCTGGGAGCGGGTCCCTTCACCACCTTTACTCGCGTGACGCTGCCCTTGTTGTGGCCTGCCCTATTGGCGGCAGGCCTGATGGCCTTTGCGATGTCGATCGACGACTACGTCATCACCAGCTTCGTGGCCGGCTCGACGGTCACCTTTCCGCTCTTTGTCTACGGCGCCGCCAAAGTCGGTTTGCCACCCCAAGTGCTGTGCTTCGGCACGATCATCTTTGTTGTGGGACTGGTGGTCGCCGTCTCAAATGGACTGCTCAATCGTCGCCATCTGGGTAAGCGCGCCGCTACCGAAGATGAGGTCGCGAGCACTCTTCCGTTGACACCCGAGAGTGAGCGCGTACTCGAGGTCGTCTAGCTCGCGAGGCTGTACACGACTTGCACTTCCACCTTGATCGACTGCGAGCCGGCCTGCACGGGCACCTTGTTGGCGCTGGCGGCACTCGCAAACTCAGTGAAGGGGTAAACGATCCCCGTCGACCCGGTGTTTTCCTGATCGACGACTTTGACGATGGAGACCACGCTCGTGTCGCCGCCCTTGGCGATCTGGGTCGCCTCGGTGTGGGCGTTGCGGATAGCGCGACCCCGGGCCGCGGCGAGGTACTTCGACTGATTGGAGATCGAAAACGTGATCCCGCTCAGTTGGATGCCGTTGCCGACCGCCTTGGCCGCAGCGTCGATGGCGTCACCTACTTGGGCCATGTCGTGCGACGTGACATTCAGCTCGTCCTGGGCGGTGAAGTTAATGATGGTCCCGGACGAGTTGGTGTTGTCGTAGATATTGAGCCCCGACGTTTGTAGGTTCTTTTTCGTAATGCCGTTCTTCAGCAGGCTGGCCTCCAGCGCGGCGGTCTTCTGGTTGTTCTCTTCGAGGGCCTCGTTGGCGGTCAGGGCGGTCGTCGAGACGCCGATCTGAAAGCTGACGGTGTTGGGCGTTCCGGTGACGGTACCCGAGCCGGTCACCGTGATGGTCGCCCCGGAGGACGACCGCGAGTGACCGAGCGATTCGCCGAGGAAGGCGACGGCCGCGATGACAAAGGCAAAGACAATGAGAAATGTCATGCGAAGTACCGCCGAGGGACGGCGAAAGCGTCCGGGGCCGGATGCGGTGGTGTCGTGATTGCTCACTCTGTCTCCTTCATCAACACGGACTTTGCCGTGAGACGAGAATCACTGAGATCGTCGTCTGACTAGGTTCCTGTCGCGAGGAGCGAATACTTTCTACAGACTTTTATCGACGTACTCGCGCACGATGCGAGTGAAATCTGCCGATCGCTCTTCCCAGTTTCGATACTGGTCGAAGCTAGGAGCGGCCGGCGAGAGCAACACGACGCCGCCGTGGGTGAGCGAGGCGCGCGCTAGACGCACGGCCTCCTCCATGGAGGTGGCGCTGTGCCGGGTGACGCCGTGGCAGTGCTGAGTCACGGCGTCGCTGATGCGCAGGCCCGCGTTGCCCATCGTGATGAGAGTGGTGTCGCACTCTCGAGCGCATAGGGCGACTGCGAGCTCGGCGTAGTCGACGCCGCGATCAAAGCCCCCCGCGATGAGGGCGAGGGGCTCGTCGCGAAAGACGTCCAGCGCCGCCAGCGTGGGTAGCACCGACGTGGCGAGTCCGTCGTCGACGTAGCGCACGGTCGTGCCGTCACTTCGTTCGTGGGCGGCGAGCGTGAGGCGACCCGACAGTGGTTGGAACTCACTGGCCCGGGCGCGTACGATCTCGCGCAGCGCGGACTCGTTGCCGCCGGTGAGTTCCGCGACCGCGGCGAGAGCTAGGGCCACGTTGGAGTCATTGTGCTCGCCAATCAGTCCGAGTGCGCTCGCGAGGTGCGTCACATCACTCGCGACATAGATCAGTTCGCCGCCGATCTCACTTTCGTGCTCATGCAGGGTGGGTGAGTCGGCGACCACCGTGCGGTGCACCCCCTCGGCCCGGGTGAGCGAGAGCTTGTCTCGGCGATACTGCTCCAGCGAGCCGTGCCAATCGATATGGTCTTCGCCCAGGGACGTCACCACCACCACGCGAGGAGCGATGTCCAGATCGACGATCTGAAAGCTCGACACCTCCAGCACCAGCCAGCCGCTCGAGGTGTCGACCGCGGGGTCGTAGGGCGCGCGTCCGATGTTGCCGAGGCGCTGGGCGGGCGCGCCGAGGCAGGTGAAGAAAAAGGTGATGAGCGCGGTGGTCGTCGACTTGCCCTTGGTTCCAGTGATGGCCACGACCCGTTCGCGCTCGATGTCGTGGAGCCACAGGTTCAGCGCCGACGTCACCCTCACCCCATAGTCCTCCAGTTCGAGGACGTCGGCCCGACGACGGGGAATGCCCGGACTCTTGAGCACGACGTCGCACGTGAAGAGAGCCTCGAGACCGCCGTGGTCGGTGACGAGCACGTCGTCGCCCAGGCCCTCGACGTCGTCGACGATGACCAACTCGCACGTGCCGCGCAGTAGGTCCACCGCGGCGCGACCCTCGACGCCGTAGCCGAAGATACCCACGCGCCGTTCGGCGAGGTCAGCGAAGCCAGTGGGCTGGAACACGATCAGTCCCTTGCGGTTCGAGCAACTCGTCGAAACTGCGCGTGGGCAAGGTGTCGTCCGCGATCTCGAGGAGTCGGGGCACGTCGCGCCACTCGGTCAAGTGGCTCACTTCATTTAAGGCGACCGCGCTTTCGTCGGGATCGCCCACGCACTCAAAGGGTTTGGCGTCGGCGCCAAGTCCGACCAAGACCCGCAGTTGTTCCTCGCGCGCGGGGTCGCTCAGTGGTTCGTGGCCGAAGATCTCGCGCAACGCGGCGCGCGGCAGGTACGGCGCGAGAACCAGATTGATGAACAGACACTTGTCGCACTCGCCGCACCACGATCTCTCGCGCTCATCGACGCTTTGGCGAAAGGCCCGGTTGCAGCTGCGAAACACGTGGTGGTACGCGGGCAGTTGACTGAAGACCTGGGCGACCCAGATCTCGCTGCGCGCGCGCAAGAAGCTCGCCACCGCGAGTTGATCGCCCACTCGCTCGCTGAGCGCATCGGCGATGAGGATCTCGGCGGCGATCGACTTGCTCCACTGGTGATTGACCTCGAGGCCGGTCCACTCAAGGTTGGGTATCGAGGCGGAGTGTTCGTTGCTCATGACCACCCCTGCGCGGCCCGACGCGACCGACGCCACGGCGCAAAGCAGGGTGACCATCGCAGTCACTGGGACGTGACCGTGGAAGAACGACTCGTCACGGGTCAAGAGTTGGTCATCAAGGTGGCGCGTGGCGCGCACGATCGGTAATCCCGTGCGCGCGGCGGTCGCCTCCAACGGCGCGAAGCGACCGCTCGAGGGACTCAAGATGAACAGCGCTGCCTCAAGGTCGGGCGACAGCGACTCCACGGTGACTACGGAGTCGATGCCCCCGCCGAAGGGTACGAGGACGCGCCGGCTGTCCAGCGTGACTGGGATTTCGGTGACGGTGCCGCCTCCCTCGATTGCGACGTCGCCCAGAGGTAAGTCGTTGCGGTAGGAGAACTCTCCGAGGCCATCGCGCAGGGCTCCCTCGAGCAGGCGGTGTCCCGCGACTCCGAGTGGCGTCGAACCCACGTCGATGCGTCGGGCCGCGCCGGTCTTGTAGTACGAGAGCCCCGCCAACAGGAACCACAACTCAGCCACCGAACGCACCGCCGGCGTGTTCAGGGTAGCGACGCCTTCAAAGTCCACTGATTCGTGAAAGATGCGTCCATCCGCCTCGTAGGTGGCGTGCACGGTCGTCTCGTCGAGGTCCAGCCTGACGTAGCGGAACAACTCCGCTCGCCGTGGAGTAATCGTCTCGCTCATGGCCGAACTCATGCTACGGCGCGTCTCGCCACTACCGAAAAGCGTCCGCAGGGTCGTTGCGCGCGATCGCTGAAGAACACCGCACCGCCGTCGGTCACTTGGCGACTCAGGGCAATGCGGTCTTCCTTGACCCCCGCGTCGAGCAGTTGACGAGTCGCGACGAGTCGAAGATCGAGACGTGAACGATCTGCGCCATCGGCCAAGAGGGCGCCCTCGATGTGGGCGAAGGCACCGGCAACCTCGGGTCCGACCTGGTAGCCCTCCTGCGAGATTGATGGCCCTATAAACACGTGGGTGTCCACGGGCGAGAGCGCGTCCAGCGCGCGAGCGATAACGCCCGCGGCGAGACCGCGCCAGCCCGCGTGCACGACGGCAACTCTCCCTGAGGAGTCATCGGCGAGGACCAGGGGAACGCAGTCAGCGACCATCATGGCGATCGCGAGTGAAGGATCATCGCTCACCAGTGCGTCGGCTTCGTCGTCACGCGACGCGTGTGCGGCGTCGAGAACGCGGTCTGCGTGCACCTGGCGCACCGTGACGAAACGCTCGAGGTCCACGCCCGCCGCACTCGCCACGCGCATGCGGTTCTCGCGTACGTGATCCTCGCGGTCACCCACGTGCTCACCCAGATTGAGTGAGTTGTACGGACCCGTACTCACCCCGCCAAAGCGGTCCGTGACGAATGCGTCGACCCCGATGACAGAAAGGTTTGGTGCGGCATACACCGTGAGCTCACCACGCTGCTGGGCGACCAGGGCTACGAACAGGCTCACACGATTCTCCTCTCACGACGCGTCTCAGTTGCCTGCGAGCTTCGGCTCGCGCAGAGTCGAACTGACCCACTACCCATAACCTAAGGGCGTGACGAGCGTCGACCTTCTTCTCGCGTGTCGCTTTGCGCCTTCCGGAACAGGCGTCGATCTCGCCGTCTCGGGTGGGTCTGACTCTCTGGGGCTCCTTCTTCTCGCACTCGAAGCGGAACTGGCCGTGTGCGTTCACCACGTTGATCACCACGCCCGGGCGAATAGCGAGGCCGACGCGCACTACGTGGTCGAGGTGGCGAACGAACTTCGCGTACCGGTCGTCGTTCACGATGTGGTGGTTGAGGCTGGGCCCAACTTCGAAGCGCGCGCTCGCGCCGGGCGGCGCCGCGTGTTACCCGAAGGATCTCTCACCGGTCACACGATGGACGACCTCGCCGAGACGGTTCTCCTCAACATGCTGCGCGGGGCCGGGATCGACGGACTGTCCCCGATGGTCAACGATTCGACCAAGCCCCTGTTGGGGCTGCGGCGGGTGGCACTCGCTGAGTACGTGGCCGCGCGCGGTCTTGTGGCGCGGGTCGACGAGACGAATGACGACCTCGCCTATCGGCGCAATCGCGTGCGTCACCAACTCCTGCCGCTGCTCAACGACGTCGCTGAGCGCGACGTGGTGCCTCTGCTCGCGCGCCAGGCCGAGGTTCTCTTCGACGACCGGGAGTGGCTGAGTGAACTCCTCCACGACGAATTGACCCGCGACATTGAGGACGTGGACTGTCGCGAACTACGCGAGTGGCCGCGCGCACGACTGGTGCGTTGGCTGCGCACGAAGCTCGCCCTCTGTGACGACTTGGGCGAGAGTCACCCGCCGAGTAGCGCGGAGATCGAGCGCGCGCTGCGCGTGATCGGAGGGGAGGTTGTCGCCGCCGAACTCGAGGGTGGTCGGCGACTCTCGCGCCACGCCCAGCGCCTCGCGCTCGAAGGCGACTCCACTACGCTGACCTGACATGGATAGGCACACTCCCGACGATTTCACCGCAGCATGGGCCAAGGGCGTACTGGGCGAGGTGGTCGTTTCGGCCACGGAGTTGCACGCGCGGGTGTGCGACCTCGGCGCCCAGATCACCCTTGACTACGCCGATAAGCCGCCGCTGCTGGTGGGTGTCTTAAAGGGCGCCATCAACTTCATGTCCGACCTCATGCGGGCCATTGAGCTACCCGTAGAGGTGGACTTCATGGCGGTCTCCTCCTATGGCGCGGCCACCAAGACCAGCGGCGTGGTGCGCATCGTCAAGGACCTCGACGTTGACCTGACGAACCGCGACGTGCTCATCGTCGAAGACGTCGTCGACTCGGGCCTGACGCTTAACTACCTGCGCCAGTACCTCGGCGCACGGTCTCCCTCCAGTCTGGAGGTCTGTGCGTTGCTGCTCAAGGAGGGCGAACAGCGCGTGGAGCAGTCGCTCAAGTACGTGGGCTTTACGATTCCCGCCGACTTCGTGGTGGGATACGGCCTCGACGTGGCCGAGCGCTACCGCAACCTTGATGCCATCTACACCTTCATCGGCGAGGCCTAGGTGGTCGATCAGCCGAGGGTCCAAGAGCTGGTGCGCGAGCTGCTCGCGGCGATCGGTGACGACCCCGAGCGCGACGGACTGATCGAGACGCCGCGCCGGGTCGCGGAGATGTACGCCGAGCTCTTTAAGGGTGTGGAGAAGGATCCCGGTGAGCACCTGCGCGTGGGCTTCGAGATCGGACATGACGAGATGGTCATGGTGCGCGACATTCCCTTCACGTCGTTGTGCGAGCATCACCTCGTGCCCTTCGTCGGCGTGGCCCACGTGGCCTACCTGCCCGGCGACAGTGGGCGCATCACCGGCCTGTCGAAACTCGCGCGCGTGGTGGAGGGCTACGCCCGGCGTCTCCAGGTTCAAGAGCGCATGACCACCGATATCGTCGAGACGATCGAACGCGAACTGCAGCCTCGAGGTTCGATCGTCGTCATCGAAGCCGAGCACTTCTGCATGTCGATGCGCGGCGTGAAGAAGGACGGCATGACCACGGTTACCTCGGCCGTGCGAGGGATCTTCCGCGACGACGCCAAGACCCGCGCCGAGGCACTGCAGTACATCCACCAACGAAGGTCGACGTGGCGCTGAGGCCCACGGTCATGGGCATTGTGAACGTGACGCCCGACTCCTTCGTTCCCTTCTCCCGCACGCTCGGCGCCGACGACGCGATCGCGCGCGGACGAGATCACTTCGACCAGGGAGCGGACGTCGTCGACGTGGGAGGAGAGTCCACGCGGCCCGGAGCGGAGCCGGTCGACGACGAGGAGGAGATCCGCCGCGTCGTGCCGGTGGTAAATGCCCTCGCGCCACGCGGTCCGGTCTCGATCGACACGCAAAAGGAGTCGGTCGCGCGCGCCGCGATTGCAGCCGGGGCGAGTGTGCTCAACGACGTCTCGTCGACTCTGGCCGAGGTGGCGGGCGAACTCGGGGTGGGATACGTCGGCATGCACCGCCAAGGTGACTCGCGCGTCATGCAGGTCAACCCGCACTACGACGACGTGGTGGGCGAAGTGAGCGAGTTTCTGGCTCGCGTGGCCGAGCGCGCCCGGAGTGCGGGCGTCGCCCAACTGTGGCTCGATCCGGGTATCGGATTCGGCAAGACCGTCGAGCACAACCTAACGTTGCTCGCGCACTGCGATCACTTCGTGGCGCTGGCCGATCGGTACGAGGCGGGCGTGCTCATCGGCACCAGCCGCAAGAGCTTCCTGCGCCAGCTCGGTCGCGCAACCCTCGACGTCGATGAGCGCCTGGAGGCGTCACTGGCAACGGAGGCCTGGGCTCTGGTGCAAGGTGTCAGTATGGTCCGCGTGCACGATGTGCGAGAAACGGTGCAGCTACGGGACCTCCTGGTCCCGCGGGCTGAGGTCCCGACGCCGTGAAGGGCAAATGGGCAGCCGGCATCGAGCCGCGCGGCTTCACCTGGGTCTACAAGGGGATCTTGGCGGTGTCGGAACGTCCGGGTGGTTCCACCACCGTCCATCGCCAGGTGCGTCGGGACGAAGAACTGCTGTGGCTCAAGCACCAGGGATTCGGCCGGGTGATCTCGATCCTGCCGAGCATGCAAAACGCCAACGCCTACTTCGAGCACGGCTTGAGCGCCAGTCACTACGCCTTGCGTGGCGGCGCGCACCAGCGCGACGTGCTGGAGGCCTGCTACCACGACGTGGCCCACTGCATGGAGAACAACACCACGGTGCTGCTGCACGGCGACGAAGTCTCCGACCGCCTGCTCGGGGTCGTCGCGGGCTATCTGGTGTGGAGCCAGAAGGTGGCCACGGTACCCGCCTCCATCGCGCTGGTCGAGCGACTCTTCAAGCGCTCGATCGGACCCGACGGACGCTCGGTACTGATGGATCTGCCCGAGGACGAACGTGAGTGACGTCATCGAACTGCGCGAACTACGGGTGGGCGCGGTGGTGGGCGTGCTCGCCGAAGAACGCGACCGGCCTCAACCATTGGCCATCGACATCGACATCGTTCGCGCGTTCGAGGCCGCGTCGATGAGCGATGACCTCGCCGAGACGACCAACTACGCCGAGGTCCTCGCTCTCGCCACGCGAGTGGCGCGCGACGGTGAGTTCATGCTGCTCGAGACCCTGGCGTACCGCGTCGCGCGCGAGGTCCTCGCCTACGACGACGAGATCGACGCGGTCACGGTCGCGGTGCGCAAGCTGCGCCCGCCCGTACCCGATGACGTCGCCACGGTCGGCGTGCGCTGTACGGTGACGCGCCCCTAGTGCGCCTCGCCTATTTGTCGCTCGGTTCCAACGTCGGCGATCGTCACGCGCATCTGGCGGGCGCGATCAACACGCTGGCGGGAGACGAGGAGTATCGCCTCTCCTCGGTCTACGAGACCGAGCCCGTCGGGGGAGTGACCCAGGACAACTTCTGGAACCTGGTGATGGAAATCGACACTCGGGCGAGTGCCAGGGAACTGCTCGAGCGCGCGATGCGCGCCGAAGAGAACGCCCAGCGCACGCGCGAGGTGCGCTGGGGTCCGCGCACCCTGGACGTTGACGTCTTGGTGGTGGGGGGCGAGGGCCTCGACCTCCCCGAACTGACCGTGCCCCACCCTCGGATGTACGAGCGCTCCTTCGTCTTGGTGCCGCTGGCCGAACTGGCCCCGAATCTCGTGAGCGACGACCAGTTGGCCGCCGCGGCTGGACACGTCGTCAAACTCGGTACACTTTCCTCGTTGCGCTAGTGACCGAACGGCACCCTCGGGGCCGGAACGGGAAATGGAGCCAGACATGAACATCGCCATCGTGGGCGCCGGGCGCGCGGGCACGTCATTCGCTGGCGCCTTGGACGACGTTGGCCACGCGGTTCGCCTCGTTCACCACGACGAACTCGACCTGGTCGGCGTCGCCGAGGTCGTGGTGTTGTGCGTGCCCGACGACGCGATCGCCGAAGTGGCTGAGGAACTCGAACCCCTCGAGAGCCGCGTCGTGGTGCACGTCGCGGGTTCGCGCGGGCTCAGTGAAGTGGCGCGTCATCCGCGCGCCGGGTTGCTGCACCCCCTGGCGGTGCTGTCGTCACCCGACGTGGGGGCAACGCGTCTGCGCGGTGCGCTCTTCAGCGTCGGCGGCGACGACGCGGTCAACGACATCGTGGCTTCGTTAGGGGGCCGCGCGATTCGTCTGCGCGACGACCAGCGCGCGGCCTATCACGCAACCGCCACCGTGGCGGCCAACCACCTCGTCGCTCTTCTGGGTCACGTCGAGATCCTGGCCGAAGCGGCCGGTCTCACGTTTGACGACTTCGTTCCCCTCATCCACCAGGCGCTTACTGACGTCGAGGAGCGCGGAGCGACGCGCGCTCTCACCGGTCCGGCCTCGCGTTCGGACTTTGCCACGATCGACGCGCACCTCGCGGCCATCCCCGAGAGTGAGCGTGCCGCCTACGTGGCCCTGGCCCGGGCGGCGTTCGAGCTGGCCGAGCAGCGTCGCCTGACCTCGGCCCCGTGATCGAACTCACGCAGATCGACGCGTGGCGCGCGTACGCCACCGAGGAGCGCACCGCCGGGCGGCGCGTCGGTCTCGTGCCGACCATGGGTGCGCTGCACGGAGGTCACGAGTCGCTCTTTCGCGCGGCTCGCGAGTCGTGCGACGTTGTCCTGGCCACCGTCTTTGTGAACCCTCGTCAGTTCGGCGACGAGAACGACCTCGCGCACTACCCGCGCACGCTGGAGCGCGATCGCGAAATCGCCAAGGAGAGCGGGGTGGACTGCCTGGTCGTCCCCACGCTCGAAGAGATGTGGCCCGACTATCCCAAATGCACTCCCACGACGGTCTCGGTGAGCGGCATCGGCGACGTCCTAGAAGGAGCGGGCCGACCGGGGCACTTCGATGGCGTGGCGAGCGTGGTCACCAAACTGCTCGCCGTGACGGGACCGTGCCGGGCCTTCTTTGGCGAGAAGGACTTCCAGCAGTTGGCGGTTGTGCGCCAGTTAGTACACGACCTGGGCTTTGACGTGGAGGTGGTGGGTTGTCCCATTGTGCGCGACGCCGACGGTCTCGCCCTCTCGAGCCGCAACGCTCGGCTCTCCCTGGATGGCCGGCGCCGCGCGCTCGGCTTCTCACGGGCCCTGTCCTACGTGGCCACGACGAGCGCGCGCGCGAGCACGCTGCGTTCGACGATGCGCACGATTCTTTCCGACTCGGGTATCGAGGTCGCCTACGCCGATGTGGCGAGTCCCACCACGCTCGAATCCACGAGGGACGACGAAGTGGGATGTCGGCGCGCGCTGATTGCCGGCTTTGTCGACGGTGTGCGTTTGCTCGACAATGGACCGGTCAACGTGGTGAGCAACTGATGCTGCTCGCGATGGACGTCGGCAACACCGAGACGCTGATCGGTCTCTTCGGCGAGCCCGAAGAGGAGTCTCCCGAGGCGATGGGCTTCGCGCGGGCCAGTGGCGAACATGGTCTCGCCTATCACTGGCGCACGTCGACCGTCTTGGATCGCACGCCCGACGAGCACGCTATGACCTTGACCCAACTGCTCGATCTCGAGGGTCTAGACCTCAAGGCGACGGTGAGCGAGATCGCGATCTGCTCCTCGGCGCCTTCGGTCACGACCCAGCTACGCCGCATGGCCGGCCGCTGGTTCGCCGATCTCCCGCTCACCGTGATGGGACCGGGCACCAAGTCGGGCATGCCGATTCTCTACGAGAACCCGCGCGAGGTGGGGGCGGACCGCGTGGCCGACGCGGTGGGTGCCTACGACCTGTACCCGGGTCCGGCCGTCGTCGTCGACATGGGCACGGCCACCGTCTTTGACGTGATTAGCGCGAAGGGCGAGTACCTCGGCGGGGCGATCGCGCCAGGAGTCGCGATCTCGCTCGAGGCGCTCTACACCCACGCCTCGGCCCTGCGCTCCGTGGAGCTGGTGCGTCCGCGCTCGGTGATCGGTCGCTCGACGGGCGAATCCATTCAAAGTGGCGTGCTCTACGGCTTCGCGGCGCAGGTGGACGGCATGATCGAACGCATTCTCGACGAACTCGGTGACGCCACGGTCATCGGCACCGGGGGGCTCGCCGGTCTCATCGCCCCGCACACCAAGTACGTGCGGATCATCGAACCGTGGTTGACCCTGCATGGATTGCGTATCGTGCATGAAAGGAATTTTTCGAAAGAGACCACGTGACCACGCCCTACCAGTTCGCCCACGACGCGTACGCCGCCGCCCTCCAGGACGCGTACTCGAATCTGGCCGATGGCGAGGAGTCGGGCCAGGTCGTTCACGTGGCGGGTCGGGTGGTCTTGCTGCGTCGCCAAGGCAAACTGGCCTTCGCCACCATGCGCGACTCGACCGGTGAGATCCAGCTCTTCGCCCTCGAGAGTGTCGCCGAGAGATTTGAGGAGTTCACCAAACTTCACTTGGGCGACTGGGTGGGAGTCATTGGTGAGGTCGTGCGTACCAAGCGTGGTGAACTCTCGGTCAAAGTCGTCTCGTGGGAGCGCCTCGCCGAGGCGGTGCGCAACTTTGGCGACAAGTGGGCGGGCATCGCCGACTTCGACTTGCGATACCGCCACCGCGAGGCCGACCTGTGGGCCAATGAGACCACGCGACGCTCGCTTCAGCGTCGTAGCGACATGGTTCGCGCGGTGCGTGAACGGTGCTGGGCGGCCGGATTCGTGGAGGTGGAGACGCCGATCTTGAACCCCATTCCCTCGGGGGCGGCGGCGCGTCCCTTCGTGACCAAGCACAACGCCTTCGATAGCGACTTCTACCTGCGCGTCGCGCCCGAGCTGTGGTTGAAGAGACTGGTCGTGGGAGGTTTCGAGCGGGTCTTCGAGCTGGGCCGCGTCTTTCGCAATGAGGGGGTCAGCCCTCGCCATAACCCGGAGTTCACCATGCTCGAGCTCTACGCCGCGTACTGGGACTTTGAGGACATGATGTCCTTTACCGAAGAACTGGTGGCCGGCGTCGCCCTGGATGTACTGGGCACGACGGAGTTCGAGTACCAGGGCCGACCCCTCTCCTTTACGACGCCCTGGCCTCGACGCACGATGGCCGAACTGGCCAGCGAAGCCGTGGGTCGCGAGGTCTCGGTGCATACGCCGCGCGAAGAACTGGCCGGCTACCTGCGCGAGCGCGGCGTGGACGTGCACCCGTCGTGGGGAGCGGGGCGCTGTCTGGCCGAGTTGGCCGAAGCGCGCGCCGACGAGACGCTGTGGGACGCCACATTCCTCACCGAGTATCCCGTCGAGGTCTCGCCTCTCTCGCGTCGACACCGCCGCGACCACGAGCTCACCGAGCGCTTCGAGTCCTACGCCGCGTGCCGCGAGCTCTCCAATGGCTTTTCGGAGCTCAACGATCCGGTGGAACAACGAGCGCGCTTCGAAGACCAGGCGCGCCTCGCGGCGGCCGGGGAAGACGAGACCATGCCCATCGATGAGGACTACATCATGGCCTTGGAGTGGGGACTGCCCCCCACCGCCGGACTCGGGCTCGGCATGGACCGACTGGCCGTGCTGCTGGCCGACGAGTCCAACATCAAAGAGGTCATCGCCTTTCCGACGCTGAAGCCGGAGCGCTAGAGGGGCAGGTCTTCGAGGAGCGACGAGATGAGCGCGGTAAAGCCAACGCGCAGCTTCGCGCTCGGCAACACGGCGATCGCGCGGTGCGCGTCGGCGAGAAAGCGGTTCGCCGCGAGCACGGTGCGATCAATGCCGTCGGTGGCTACGACCAGCTTGCGCGCGTGTTCACGCTCGTCGTCTTCGAGAGGATGGCCAAGTATCGACGAGAGTTCATCGGCCTGGCGCGAGTCGCGCAGCGCATAGAGCGTGGGCAGGCTGTAGATGCCCTCGGCGAGATCCTGGCCGGCGGGCTTGCCCAACTGGTTGTTGGTTGCCGTGAGGTCCAAGATGTCGTCGCGCAACTGGTACACCATCCCAAAGCAGCGTCCGAACTCGGCCAGCGCCTCGGTCTCCTCGGACGAGAGTCCCGCGGTCATCGCGCCCATACGACAACTCGACGACATGAGGGCGGCGGTCTTGCCTTCGATGGCGACGAAGTAGTCGTGCTCAGAGCGATCGAGGGCATAGGCGGTGCGCACTTCGCTGACCTGGCCGCGGGTGAGCCAGGCCAAGGTGCGCGCGAGCAGGCTCGCCGCCGCGGCACCGAGGTCGGCGGCGATGCCGGCCGAGCGCGCCATCAGGTAGTCCCCGGCCACGATCGCGATCAGGTTGCCGTAGCGGGCATTCACGCTCTCGACGTTGCGCCGGATGGTGGCCTCGTCCATGACGTCGTCGTGGTACAGCGAGGCCAGGTGCATCAACTCCAGGGAGACCGCGCCCATGAGATCCTCGTGGGTGGCCTCGCGCTCGCCGCTGGTGGCCGAGGCGATCGCCAGGGATGCGCGCAGTCGCTTGCCGCCCGCGTCAATCAGGTGGGTGGTGACCGCATCCAAGTAGGGATCGCCGAAGACGACGGCTTCGGTGAGCAACACCTCGAGTCGAACGAGGTCCTCGTCGACTGTCGCCAGCCCTAACTGCTCCAGGGGGTTCACGCAAAACACATTAGAGGACGCGTTCTTGGTGGTCCGAGGGGCTCAGTCTCGTCGACCTATGAGACCGGTACACTTCAATTAAACGAACAAAGGATGACCATTGTTTGAGCGTTTTACTGACCGTGCCCGGCGAGTGTTGGTCCTCGCCCAGGAAGAGGCTCGCGATCTGAATCACGCCTTCATCGGGACCGAACACATCTTGTTGGGTCTTATTCGCGAAGGCGAGGGCGTCGCAGCCAAGGCGTTGGACGCCTTGGGGGTCACCTTTGATGTCGTACGCGAGAAGGTAGAAGAGGCCATCGGGGCCAACACCAACCCGTCTCCGGGCTCGCCTCCCTTTACCCCCCGCGCCAAGAAGGTGCTGGAACTCTCCCTGCGCGAAGCCCTGCAACTGGGCCACTCCTACATCGGGACCGAGCACATGCTGCTCGGCCTGGTGCGCGAGGGCGAGGGTGTGGCCGCCCAGGTCCTCAACGATCTCGGCGCCGATATGGCCCGCGTTCGTACCCAGGTCATCCAAATGATGTCCGGCCAGGCCGGTAAAGAGGCGGGGGCCGTCAGCTCGGGCTCCGGCGCCAAGGGCGACGCCGAGGCCGCGGGCGGCTCGGCCGTTCTCGACCAGTTCGGTCGCAATCTCACGCAGTTCGCTCGCGACGGCAAGCTCGACCCGCTGGTGGGGCGCGAAAAAGAGGTTGAGCGCGTGATGCAGGTGCTCTCGCGGCGCACCAAGAACAACCCCGTATTGATTGGCGAGCCCGGCGTGGGCAAGACCGCCATCGTCGAGGGTCTGGCTCAGCGCATCGTCGCGAATCAGGTGCCCGTCACGCTCGCGGACAAGCAGCTCTACACCCTCGACCTCGGTGCTTTGGTGGCCGGTAGCCGCTACCGCGGTGACTTCGAAGAGCGCCTGAAGAAGGTCCTCAAGGAGATCCGCACGCGCGGCGACATCATCTTGTTCATCGACGAGATCCACACCCTGGTGGGCGCCGGAGCCGCCGAGGGCGCGATCGACGCCGCCTCGATATTGAAGCCGATGCTGGCGCGCGGTGAGCTCCAGACCGTGGGGGCGACCACGATCGATGAGTACCGCAAGCACATCGAAAAGGACGCCGCCCTCGAGAGGCGCTTTCAGCCCGTCAAGGTTGAGCAGCCCTCGGTCGCCATGACCATCGAGATCCTGAAGGGCCTGCGCGAGGTCTACGAGGAGTTCCACTCGGTCAAGATCACCGACCAGGCGCTGGTCGCGGCGGCCAACATGTCCGATCGCTACATCTCGGATCGGTTCCTGCCCGACAAGGCCATCGACCTCATCGACGAGGCGGGAAGCCGCCTGCGAATCCGCCGCATGGACACCCCCGCGGCGGCCAAGTTGATCGACGAGGACCTCTTGCGCTTGCGCCGCGAGAAGGAGTCCGCCCTGGACTCGGGTCACCTCGATCAGGCCAAGGCGCTCGACCAAAAAGAACAAGATCTCATGGCCAAGCGCGAAGAACTCGACGCCTCGGTTCTCAACTCGGGTGGCGAGTCCTTCGACCTGGTGGACGAAGAGACCATCGCCGAGGTCCTCGCGGTGTGGACGGGTATCCCCGTCTACCGCTTGACCGAAGAGGAGACGGTCAAGTTACTGCGCATGGAGGACGAACTCCACAAGCGCGTCATCGGCCAAGACGAGGCCGTGACCTCACTCAGTCGGGCCATTCGCCGCACGCGCGCGGGTCTAAAGGACCCCAAGCGTCCGGGTGGATCGTTCATCTTCCTCGGCCCCACCGGCGTGGGCAAGACCGAGCTCGCCAAGACGCTCGCCGAGTTCCTCTTTGACGACGCCGACGCGCTGATTCAACTCGACATGTCGGAGTACATGGAGAAGCACTCGGTGTCGCGTCTGGTCGGTTCGCCCCCCGGCTACGTCGGCTACGACGAGGGCGGTCAGTTGACCGAGGCCGTGCGCCGCAAGCCCTTCTCGGTGGTCCTCTTCGACGAAGTCGAAAAGGCGCACCCCGATGTCTTTAACACCCTGTTGCAGATTCTCGAAGACGGACGTCTGACGGACTCCCAGGGCCGCGCGGTGGACTTTAAGAACACGATTCTCATCATGACCTCCAACCTCGGCACGTCCGACCTGCGCAAGGCCGCCATCGGCTTTGGCAAGGGTTCGGACTCCGTCTCCCACGAGCGCATGAAGGAAAAGGTCAACCAGGCCTTGAAGGCGCACTTCCGGCCCGAGTTCCTCAACCGCATCGACGACACCATCGTCTTCCACGAACTCACCAGGGAAGAAGTCATCGCCGTCGCCGACCTGTTCATCACGCGACTGCGCGACCAGTTGGGCACCCAGGGACTTGGTTTGGAGCTCTCGGCCAAGGCTCAGAGTTACCTGGCTGAGAAGGGCTACGACCCCGAGTTGGGCGCGCGTCCGCTGCGTCGCGCAATCCAGCAGTACGTCGAGGACGCGTTGAGCGAGAAGATCCTGTTCAAGGAGTTCCACGCGGGACAGACCATCGTGGTCGACGTCGCGGAAGGCGAGGACGGAACGTACCTCACCTTCGAAGGTGTCGAGGGCCTGCCGCCCTCGGTGGACTTCGAAGACACCGCCAACGCCTAGGCGCGTCACAGTCACGCCCTAACTTTGCGGGCGTGAAGTCCCACGTCCGCTACGTCTGTCGAGACTGCGGAACGAGCGCACCGCGCTGGCAGGGGCGCTGTGGCGCCTGTGCGCGGTGGAACACTCTGGACGAGGTGAGTGCTCCGGGGCCCGCGCGAACCCGCGCCGCGGCGAGCGCCCTGCGCGACGTGAGCGATGAGTCGAGTGAGATGGTGTCCTCAGGGATCGGCGAGCTCGACCGGGTGCTCGGTGGCGGCTTCGTGGCCGGTTCGACGACCTTGCTCTACGGCGAGCCCGGGGTGGGTAAGTCCACGCTCGCTCTCATGACCCTGTGCGCGCTCGCGCGCAACCACCAAGTGCTGCTCGTGGCGGCCGAGGAGTCCGCACCCCAGATCGCCCAACGCGCGCGCCGACTCGGCGACGTGCCCGCGGGGCTCGACGTGGCGATCACTACCGGCGTGGACGCCGTGGTCGATTTACTCGCTGAGCGACGACGGACTCTGTGTGTCGTCGACTCGATCTCGGCGATGAGCGACGATGCGATTGGGAGCGTCGTGGGTTCGGTGCCCCAAGTGCGCGCCGCGGCCGAGCGACTGTGCACGGTCGCCAAGGCAACCGGTACGCCGCTAGTACTGATCGGTCACGTGACCAAGGACGGCGAACTCGCCGGTCCACGGGCCCTCGAGCACCTCGTCGATACGGTGATTCGCATTGAGGGCGATCGGCATGGATCGTTGCGCGCCGTTCGCGCGCAGAAGCACCGTTTCGGACCGACCGGTGAGGTGGGACTCTTTGAGATGGGCGGCGAAGGCCTGCGCGAGATCACCGACGCGTCCGTGTCGCTGCGCGGACCCCAACTGGACGTGCCGGGTGTCGTGCTGACCGTGACGAACGATGGCTCGCGCTCCTTTCTCGTTGAGATCCAAGCTTTGGTGGCGCGCGCGAGCGGTGCCACTAAGCGCGTCGCCTACCAACTGTCCTCGCCGAGATTGTCGCTGCTGCTCGCGGTGCTCGAGGCACGTTGTGGCGTGGACACCAGTGGTCTGGACGTGTTCGCCGCCACTGCGGGCGGCCTCGCCGCGAGCGAACCGGGTGTCGACGTCGCCCTCGCTCTGGCGGTGGCGTCCGCGACGCTTGATCTCGCGGTGCCCGCGAGTCTGGTCGCGATCGGCGAGGTCGGTCTCGCCGGCGAACTTCGATCGGTCTCGGGTATGGCTCGTCGTCTCAGCGAGGCGGCACGACTAGGCGCGCGAAGTGTCATTGTGCCGGCCGTCACTGAGGCTGGATTCGACGGGGTGGTGCTTCGGCGCTGTCACTCACTCGCTGAGGCCATCGCGGTCGTGCGCGAGACCGACGCGTCGCGCTAGGAAATGAGGAGTGACCGTCCGAAACTCTGGCGACTCTCGATGTACCCGCGAGCTTGTGAATCTGAGTGAGTACGTAGTGACGCGAAGTTCGCTCGGCGCGACAACATCAAGGGCTGATGCGCTCTGGAGCGCTCGTTAGCCTCTGGCCGGGCGTGACTCGACGACTCAGGTGCATCTCAGAAGGTTGGGTTCAGGCGAGACCCCGTGTTAGCGTCGCGGCGTGAGAGAGGTCACCCGGCAAGAAGTGCCACTGATGGCGAGCAGAATGTTTCGGCGTCGAACTCCCGCACTCTTAATCGCTTCGACGGTTTTGCTCCTGGGGTTGTCAGGAACGTCGCTGATTCCAGCCGGTGCGTCACCTGCGGTTAAGTCGATGACCCTGGCGAAGGGAAATGTTCGGTTCCACGTTGTTTTGGCGAAGGCCGATGCACCGATGTCAGGAACACTTGGTGGGTACCACCTAAAGGTAAGGATCACACAACCTAATCCCGACGTTGCGACCTTCATTCTGAGGGGGACCGTTGGAACGTTCAACATGCACGGCACAATCACCGAGGGTCTGGGCGCGCATGGGCTCACTTTCAAGGAACGAGGAGCGGTGGGCGACAAAGTGCTCACCGCGTCGGGAGTTTTTTCTGTTACCTCCACTGGGTCCTACGAACTGATTTTCTCGGGTCATCTTGGTGCCACCGCGATCTCGGCGAAGATACCCCTGTCCGCGACCGCGACGGTCTCTTCGGTTAGCGGTTTCGTCAAAGCTTCCTGAGCGACTGGTCCAGCAAGTCAAGGAACTGGCACGAAACCCCCACGGCACGCCCCGGGGTGCAAGCGATTGGACGTTCAGAGCGAATGAATGCGCTGCGCGTCCGCCGTCAGGGAACGAGAATCACCCGCCCGAAACTCTGTCGACTCTCGATGTACGCGTGAGCCTCTTCGGCTTCGGAGAGAGGATACGTACGGTCGATAACCACTCGAAGTTCACCCGAGGCCACGTCGTCGAGGATCGAGGCGATCTGGGCGTAGGCCCGGGTACCCAGGAAGAGCTCGGCGCCGAGGAAATATCTCGTAAATGTTTGATTGCTCTGTCGCATGGGAGAGATATCGAGCAGATCTCGCGCCTCGCGTCCGGCGTTACCCATGCTGACGCAGCGTCCGCGGTAGGCGAGCGCTTGGATGCTCTTGTTCAGGTTCTCCCCGCCCACCGAGTCGACGATGACGTCTGCCCCGCGACCCTGAGTGAACTCGCGCACCCGAGGGACGAAGTCCTCTTTGAGGTAGTTGATCCCTTCGTCGAGGCCAAACTCGGCGAGACGCCCCAAACGTTCGTCGCTGGATGCGGTGGCGAGAACCGTTGCCCCGGCCCGCTTGGCCATCTGGATGGCGGCGATGCCCACGCCGCTCGCCCCCGCATGAATCAGGGTGGTCTCGCCCTTGGCCAGGCGTCCAAACTCGAACAGGCTGTCATGGGCCGTCCCGTAGGCCGTGGGCACGGCGGCGGCCTGTTCGGTGGAGAGTCCCTCGGGAATCTTCCACGTGAAGTTGGGAAAGGCAGTGCGCAGTTCGGCGTGTGAACCATCGAAGTTGAGCGTGACGACCCGTTCGCCTACGGCGAAATCCGCGACCCGGGATCCGGCCTCGACAACGATGCCCGCGGCCTGGTAGCCCACGACGTGAGGGACTGTGCGTAGTCCGCCCCCGAGTCGATTCAGGGTGTCGCCGCCTTCGATGCTGATCGCCTCGACCCGGATGAGAATCTCGTCCTCGCTCGCCTCGGGGTCGGCCACGTCCTCGTAGCGAAAGACGCTGGGCGCGCCGTTCTCGTAGTAGACCGCTGCCTTCATAGATTCGCCCTTCTACGCGTTGAGCCGAGACTAACGGGCGTGCGAGGCGGTTCTTCGAGACGGGTGGGTCCGTCACCCGTCACGAAAGGGCGAAAATCTGCTAAAATAGTTAATCCCCCAAACGCCCCCAAACTGTGTGGGCGTTGCCCTCTGAGGAGCCCTAGGCAATGACTGCGCCACGCAAGTACAAAAAGGGAGACCGTCTCGTCTACCCCCACCACGGCGCCTGTACCGTGGAAAAAATCGAGAAAATGACGGCTTTTGACGTCAAACAGGACTATTTGAAGCTCAAAGTCGCCTATACCGACCTGGTCCTGATGGTACCGGTCGCCAACGCCGAGTCGGTCGGCCTGCGCGACGTCATCAACGACGAAGAGGTCGAAGAAGTCTTTGCCGTGCTGCGCAAGAAGGAAGCCCGCATGCCCACCAACTGGTCGCGGCGCTTCAAGAACCACTCCGAGAAGCTGCGTTCCGGCGACATCTACCAAGTGGCCGAAGTCGTGCGGAACCTCTCCATCCGCGACAAGGACAAGGGGCTGAGCGCCGGTGAAAAGCGCATGCTCACGCGCGCTCGTCAGATTCTCGTTTCGGAGTTGACCTTCGCTCTCAACGTGGACACCGAAGCGGCTGAAGAAAAGCTCGCCTCGGTCCTGCCCTAGTCATGTCGGTTGCGGCCGTCGTGGTGGCCGCCGGTCGGGGCACCCGCTTCGGCGCCGAGAAGCAGTTCCTCTTCCTCGATGGCTCAACCGTGGCCGCGCGCAGCGTGAGTCGCGCTCGTGAGGTCTCCGATCTCGTGGTTCTCGTGGTTCCCGAGGGGTACAGCGGCGACGGCGAAGGCGCCGACCTTGTTGTCACCGGTGGCGACTCGCGAGCCGCCTCGGTCCGAAATGGTCTCGCTCACTGCGGTGACGCCGACGTCGTGATCGTTCACGACGCGGCACGACCCAACGCCTCAATCGAACTCTTCCGCGCGATCGTGCGCACCATCGAAGATGGCGCGGACGCCGTCATTCCCGGCCTGGCCGTGGCCGACACCATCAAACGCGTGACGCTGGAGGGAGACACGACAGTCGTCGCCGAGACTCTGAGTCGCGAGGACCTCGTTGCCGTCCAGACTCCCCAAGGCTTTCGTCGCGAGGTGTTGGAGCGAGCGCACGCCACCAGTGACGTCGCGACCGACGACGCCGGACTCGTCGAGGCGATCGGCGCACTCGTCGTGGTCATTCCCGGCGAGGCGACCAATCTGAAGATCACTCATCCCAGTGACCTGGACCGATTGATCGAGGGGAGTCGCCCATGAGAATCGGCCAGGGTGTCGACGTCCATCGATTCAGCGACGATCCCAACCGCGAACTCTGGTTGGGCCTGGTGCTCGTGCCCGAAGGGCCGGGCCTTCTTGGACACTCCGACGCCGATGCGGCGACGCACGCGCTGTGCGATGCGCTGTTGGGCGCTGCAAATCTCGGCGACCTTGGCCGTCATTTTCCTGACGGTGATCCTGCGTATCACGGTGTCTCGTCGCGTTGGCTCCTCGAGGCAACGGTCGCCCTCGTGCGCGCCGAGGGCTTTCGGGTTGAGTCGGCCGACGTGACGATTGTGGCCGAACGTCCGAAGATCGCCGCCTACATGCCAAGCATGTCCGCAGAACTCTCCACGATGACCGGTACGTCGGTGTCCGTCAAGGCCACGACCTGTGAGGGACTGGGCGCGATCGGTCGGGGCGAGGGCGTTCTCGCCAGCGCCATCGTCCTTTTGAGCAGTGAGTCGTGAGCCCTCGCCCTTCGTCGCCTCGGGGCCCGAAGCGTCCCAACCGCCCGACTGATCGCAATCCAGGACCGGGCGGCGGGCGTCGCGTCAAGCCGCGCGACCGCGACGGAGTAGGAGGCGACCAGGTCGAAGGGCGCCATGCGGTTCTTGAGCTGTTGCGCGCCAAGCGGCGAGCCGTTCGCAAGATCTTGATCGCCGAGGGGCAAGACGATTCTGACATTCTCGACGCCATCGAATTCGAAGCGCAACGTCAGCGCATCCCGGTGAGTCTCATCTCGATGACTCGGTTAGATCGCGAAGCCAAGACCGAGGGTCACCAGGGCGTGATGGCTATCGCACAGGACCTCGACACGGTTGGTCTCGATGATCTGATTCGCGCGCCCAAGCCCTTTTTGTTGGTGTGTGACGGCGTCACTGATCCTCGTAACCTCGGCGCCATGCTGCGCAGTGCGGACGGAGCGGGCGTGACGGGCGTTGTTCTGCCGCGTCACCGCTCGGCTCGGATCTCGCCGTCGGTCACCAAGACGGCCGCGGGCGCCATTGAATATCTGATCTTTTGCGACGTGGGCGGTATTCCCACGGCCATCGATCAACTCAACCGGGCCGGGGTGCTGACCGTCGGACTCGCCAGCGAATCCAAGGGCTCTCTGTACGACTTGGACTTAGGTGGCGGGCCAGTTGCCATCGTGGTGGGCGGAGAAGAAAAGGGACTTTCCGCTCTCACCCGCAAGCGATGCGCGACCGTTGTGTCGATACCGCAAGTGGGAAGCATCAACTCGTTGAACGCTGGCGTCGCGGTCTCTGTCGCAGCGTTTGAAGTTGCACGTCAACGCCGCGCGTCGATAAATTCTCGACTTTTTGTGGAGTGACAACTTCTGCTCGATTCGTCTAAAAATCTCACTCAATAGCGACGTTGACTAGGTAGAACTGTGGGGCAAATCACCCAGGTTTGTCGTTTTCAAGATCAAGCGAAGGGCAGCTCGAGTTTGGGACGTGGACTGCGTTGAACTTCAAGCACATTTATGAGGATCGATACGGACTGCCCTTGACTTGAAGCGATGCACCGGGACCCAGGGACCGATTATGATTGCGATACTCCTGGCGTTTCTTTCGGTTGCGCCGGTCATCGCGACGCCAGATATTCGCAGGCGCGATTCCACAGACATACACCGTTACGTTCTCGAAAACGACAACGTGAGCGACAACACGAGCACATACCGTAGGGTACATCTGCTCAAGACCTCACCGCGTTCGCTGGATCTGAGCCCCGCGTTTTCGAATCCTGGATATTCCTTCGACAACTGGAATACTTCAGCGGACGGCGTGGCAACCTCTATACGCGGACGGCACAAATATATGTTCTCCGCCGACCTCTACGCTCTACGCGCAGTGGGGTGGGCCCAAGCGTACACCGTTACGTTCTGCGAGAACGACAACGTGAGTGACTAAACGAGACATATCAATCGGGTACATCTGTCCGGACCTCACATCGTTCGCGGACCTGAGTCCTACGTTCTCCAATCCTGGACATTCCTTTGACGACTGGAACACTCAGCGAACGGCAGCGGAACCTCTTACGCGGACGGCTCACAATAATTTCGTTCGCTTCCGACATTCGCTCTACGCGCAGTGGACAGCCCAACCCACCGTCACAGCGGCGTTCTCAGACAACGGAGGTTCTGGTTCCATCTCGCCAATCCAGGATGCGGCAGGAACCACGATTACGCTCCCATCGGCCAGTGATCTGACTCGCATCGACTTCACGCTGACCGGGTGGAACACCGTTGCCAACGGAACTGGAACTGAATATGCGCCGGGAGCGTCGGCAGTGCTTAATTCGAACGAGACCCTTTACGCTCAATGGACTGAGTCTTCTCCGATTGAGATCGAATTCTTATCTAACGGCGGAACCGGATCCGACGCCACACTAAGCGGAGAACTCAATGCGAATGTGACCTTGCCGGGGGCGACGGGACTCACGTACGACGGCTACACGCTGGCCTCGTGGAATACGGCAGCAAATGGTTCAGGGACGCCGTACTCGCTTGACGCCACAATCACGTTGACGACTCCACTAACGCTGTACGCGCAGTGGATCCCCGCCTCGGCGTCTCTCACGATCTCTTTGTCGGCAAATGGCGGCAGTGGATCGTTGAGTGCGCTCATTGGTGTCCCGAGTTCGACCGTCACGTTGCCTGGAGCAACGAGCGTCGTGCGCGCGGGTTACACGCTTTCGTCATGGAATACGGAAGCAAATGGCTCGGGTGCGTCGTACTTGCCGGGTCAAACTTTCACCCTCACGTCAACCCTTACTCTTTATGCGCAGTGGAAAAAAGTGGCAACTTCGAAGTTGTACGGCATCGTGGGAACCTTTAGCGCTCGCACTGTCGCTCTCACGGCGGGCATGGAGAAACAGGTACGGTCTCTCGCTACAGCTGTCAAGACCAGGGGATACACCAAGGTCTCGCTCTTTGGCTATAGCGCGGAGACCGGGAATCGGTCCTTGGATAAGTCGCTGAGTACCTTGCGCGCCGATCGAGTAGCTACGTATTTGCGAAGTGAGTTGCACGCTCTCAAGGTGTCGGGAGTCGCGGTCGACGTTTCGGGCGAAGGATCGGTTAACGACAGCACGAATTCGGCGTATTCGCGAGTGGAAGTCTTCGTCAGTTAAGTGGGTCTTCCGGTAGTAGCGGGGTGAGCCACCTGTCTCTCGTCATCTCACAACGATCGAGTCGAAGACCCTGAGGTTGGGCTTGCCGGCGTAGAGCAGGGCTCGGATTCGAAAGTTCTCGAAGTTGGTGAACCCGAACGCGACACGTTTGACGCGTTTTATGAGGTTGTTCATGCCTTCGGTCGGGCCGTTGGAGACCTTCGCCTGGTGCCAGGCGACGATGGCGTCGAACCAGTTGCGCAATGTGCGGGCGAGACGACGAACTTCTGCCGGCGCGGACTTCTTCGAGCCGAAGTCGATGATGTCGCGCAGCAGGTCTTCGGCGGCCGCGGCGTCGTCGGTCTCATAGAAACGGGCGACTGCTTCTTTGACGCCGTAGGCGAAGGCGACCTCGCCCTCGGGGTCGCCTAGGGCGAGCAGTCCCTCGAGTCGTGCCTGCAGATCCGGGTCGCTCGCGGTCTGCTTGATCACGAGGAGCCGACGGGCCTTGTAGAGCGGGTCGTCGCGTCGGCCACGATGGCCCTCTCGTTGTTGTTGGACTCTGCGACGAACCTCGTCAACGGCCGCGATGGCGTGGCGCATGACGTGGAAGCGGTCGATCACCTGGGTCGCCTTCGGGGTGACGACCGTAAAGACGGCGGAGTAGGTCTTTGACATGTCGAGACAGCCATAGTTGAGTCGGTCCTTCACGTGGTGGGGTTGGGCGTCCAGCCAGCGGGCCACTTCGGTGAACTCCCTGGTCGGGACCACGTCGATCAACTGGTGGTTCACCACGTCACAGACCGTCGTCGACCAGGCCTTCACCTTGTAGGGACCGCGCCGCACGAAGAGCGTCTCATCGAGGCCAATGGCGGTGGTCTCTTTCAGACGCTTCGTGTCGGCTGTGAGCAACGCGCTTCCATAGACGAGGGTGGCGGTGTTGACCGCGTCCCAGCCGCAACGCAGCTCTTTGGCGAGGTGTGAGACGTGTTGACCCGAGACGATCTCCTTGACGACCCACTTGGCTGCCCTCGTCGTCAACATCACGCCCTTCGCGGCCAGGCGGTGGTCGGCGAGCGTGAAGGAGTTCATGGCGCAGGCAGGATTAGGGCAGCGCAGCCGGTGCTTCTTCCAGCGCAGCGTCATGGGCACCCCGCCAAAGGGCAGGTCGCAGTACTCGACGATCGGGCGCTCTTTCACGAGGGCGCGACCACCACATCGCGGACACCTCGGGTCCTCGACGATTTGTTCGATGGTGAGCTCTCCGACCGGGCCACGCCTCGCGTAGGAGAGGACGCGCACGTCTTTCAGTCCGACGAGGTGGGTAACGATCTCGGTAGGATCGACGAACACAGAGGCGTGGATAGTTTTCTTTTTCACAGAACAAGGCTGAAGCGCCTCTGTGCTTAAGAAACGGATGCCCGCAGGGTCCTAACTCACCCCGGAGTCACGACGCCGCGAAGGTTAGACCCCGGTGAAACCGGAAGAGCCAGTTAAGTCGTTTCCATCACGAATTGGACCTCAGAGCCGGTGGAGGGATTCGAACCCACGACCTGACGATTACAAATCGCCTGCGCTACCACTGCGCCACACCGGCGTTAGAGAATCCAGGTTAGTGAATGAGTCCCAATCGTCGTAGAGTTGAACCCAATGAGCGGCGAATCTTCATCACCACGAGGTGGTCACGCCTCGGGGTCTCATTACCAACCACCCCTGCCAGTCGTTCTCATCATCGTTTTGCTTTTCGTCGGCGGCACGTTCCTGATGGTGAGGGCGGTGTCACCCGCCTCGAGTTCATCGACCACCACCACGACGACTCTGACCACCTCGACGACCACGCCCGCATCGACGCGAGTGATCAAGTCACGAGTTCGCGTGCAGGTCGCCAACGGCACGAACGTGACCGCACTCGCCGCCACGTTCACGCAGCGACTCATGACCCAAGACTGGGACACGCTGCCGCCGGTCAACGGACCAGCCGAGGCCAAGACCCTCATCTACTACCGGTCCGGCCAAGTGCGAGCGGCCCGTGAGATCGCCACGGAGATTGGCGTCAGTCAATCCTCGCTGCACCCCCTGGGGCACCTCACGTCGGTCGCTGGTGCGCAGGGTGACGACGTTGTCGTGATCCTCGGGAACAACTCCGCGCCGAAGTAGGTCACTGCGTCGACGGTAAGTCGACCTTGTATCGCTCGAGCGCGGCGCGCAACACATCGACTGCCATCGGTCGCAACTCTTCGAGTGGTCGATTGCGATGGCGTCGAATGCCGAGATCGACTTGGGCCAGGGCGCGCACGCCAAAGAGTCGCGCACAGTCGATGAGTAGCCCGATCTCGACGCGGTAGTCGGGCTCGAGATCGATCGTCTCAAGAACCCCTCGGCGCAGCGCGGTCTCTCCCGCCAGGGGCTGGCGAATCTCCCCCAAACCGGGAAATAACAAGGAAAGCACGGGTCGCGCGGTCAGCTCGTTGACCCGTCCGCCTCCCGTGGGCATGTTGTGCAATGGACGTTCGTAGAAGCCCTTGACCAGTTGGGTCGCGGGGCGTTCGAGGAGCGGTTGAATCAGTCGCGCGACGTAGTCGGGCGTCGTGTTGGTGACGTCCGCGTCGAGGAAAACGATGAGCTCGGCGTCGGTGGCGAGAAATCCGGCGGACATGGCCGCACCTTTGCCCCCGGCGCCACGCACGGACACGACCCGCGCGCCATGGTGTTCGGCGACGGTTGCGGTGTCGTCGCTGGAGTGATCGTTCACGACAATGAGTTCGTCGATCAGATGGTCATGAATCTGAACGCTGTCGAGTACTGCCCCTACCGTGGTCGCTTCGTCTCTGGCCGGCACAATCACCGCGACGCTCGTGTCGGCCTTGAGCGCGCTCACGCGTTCGAGGCTGTAGCACTCACGGGCAAGAGTCCAGGGGAGGTCGGCGCTGGTCACGTGTCGAGGCTACGGTGCGATGGCCCAATTTGACACGCGCACCCTTTTTGGTCCACAATGAAGTTGTCATCAAGAGCGACTGAGGGACGGCCCCGTCGACGTCGCGACAACCAGTGTGATCCCAGGGATCATCCCTTCACACCAGGTGCCAAAGGCCGAACGATGAAAGGGAAGTCATGAGTTTCGCTACTGGCCTCATATGTCGAGAGTGTGGATTTGCCTATCCGATCGAGGCGCGCTACGTCTGTGACCTCTGTTTTGGGCCCCTCGAGGTCGCCTACGACCTGGCGGCCGCCCGCGGGGCGGTGACTCGAAAGACCATCGAAGAAGGGCCCGCCTCAATCTGGCGCTACGCCGATCTGCTCCCCGATCCCGGTGAGGGACCGGTTGACCTGGGTGCGGGATGGACCCCACTGCGTCGCGCGACGCGCCTCGGGGAGATTCTGGGCGTCAAGGAACTGTGGTTGAAGGATGACACCCGCAATCCCACCGGGTCGTTCAAAGATCGCGTCGTCTCGGTGGCTCTCTCGACGGCGCGCCGACTCGGCTTTACGACCGCGGCCTGCGCCTCGACCGGAAACCTCGCGACCTCGGTGGCCGCCCACGCGGCCGCCATCGGCTGGCCGAGCGTGACCATCATTCCTTCGGATCTCGAGAAGTCCAAGATCGCCATGGCGGCGATCTTTGGCGGAACGGTGCTCGGAGTCGAGGGCAACTACGACGACGTGAATCGGTTGTGCGTGGAGCTGCTCGACGAGCACCCCGACTGGGCCTTCGCCAACATCAACCTTCGCCCCTACTACGCCGAAGGCTCCAAGACTCTCGCGTTTGAGATCGCCGAACAGCTCGGATGGAAACTGCCCGACCAGGTGATCGTGCCGCTCGCCTCGGGCAGTCAGTTCACCAAGATCGTAAAAGGCTTTGGCCAGTTCATCGACCTGGAACTGGTAGAGGGCGAAGCACCCAAAATGTTCGGAGCGCAGGCGAGGGGTTGTTCGCCGATCGCGACGGCCTTTTCGGACGATGCCAACGTCATCACCCCTCAGCGCCCCTCGACGATTGCCCGCTCGCTGGCCATCGGTAATCCGGCCGATGGGCTGTACGTGCTCGACGAGCTACGTCGCGGTGGCGGCGACTGCGGGTCGGTCACCGACGAAGAGATCCTTGAGTGCATTGGTCTGCTCGCTCGCACCGAGGGCATCTTTGCCGAAACCGCGGGCGGCGTCACGGTCGCCTCGTTGCGCCAGCTCATTGAGAAGGGCACGATCGACACCGAGAAGTCGATCGTGGCCATCATCTCAGGACACGGCCTCAAGACCCTCGACGCGATCTCAGGTCGCGCGGACGTGACGGAAACCATCAGCCCGTCCCTGGCCTCGGCCGAGTCCGCGCTGGCCGAGCACTTTTTGGTGGGTGGCTCGTGAGCGTCGTGGTGAGGGTCCCGGGCCAACTACGCGTCCTCGTGGGCGGCGTGGGTGAGATTCCCGTTGAGGCGGCCACGGTACGCGAGGCGATCGTCGCCGTGGATCTCGCGTACCCGGGTCTCGCGGCCCGGATTCTGGACGAGGACGGCTCCCTTCGTCGGTTTGTCAATGTTTTTGTGGCCGACGAGGACGTGCGATTTCTCGACGGACTTGACACGGTGGTCGAGGCCGGCCAGACCGTTTCCCTCGTTCCGGCCGTCGCTGGGGGGTAGTTCTCCGATCCCGATCCACCCGTTAGCACTCTCGACCAGAGACTGCTAATATTGCTTTGCACCAAAAAGGTGTAGACGCACTAGGAGGAATCACCCGTGGCGAAACTGATCGCTTTCGACGAAGAGGCCCGACGCAGCCTCGAGCGTGGAATGAACAAGCTGGCCGACGCGGTCCGCGTAACCCTTGGACCCAAGGGGCGCAACGTCGTTCTCGACAAGAAGTGGGGCGCGCCCACCATTACAAACGACGGTGTTTCGATCGCTAAGGACATCGAACTAGAGGACCCCTTCGAAAAGATCGGCGCCGAGCTGGTCAAGGAAGTGGCCAAGAAGACCGACGACGTGGCCGGTGACGGCACCACGACTGCGACGGTGCTCGCCTGGGCCATGGTTCGCGAGGGCCTCAAAAACGTAGCCGCCGGTGCGAACCCGATGTCGCTGAAGAAGGGCATCGAGGCCGCCGTGGAGGCCGCCGTCGCGTCCTTGCACGACATCGCCAAGCCGGCCGACACCAAGGAGCAGATCGCTCAGGTCGCCTCAATTTCAGCAGCCGACACCGAGATCGGTCAGATGATCGCCGACGCCATCGACAAAGTGGGCAAGGACGGCGTCATCACCGTCGAAGAGAGCCAGTCGTTCGGCATGGACATGGACCTCGTCGAGGGCATGCGCTTTGACAAGGGCTACATTGCCCCGTACTTCGCGACCGACCTCGAGCGTCAAGAGGCTGTCTTGGAGAACGCGTACGTCCTGCTCGTCTCGAGCAAGATCTCCTCGGTCCGTGACGTGCTCCCGGTTCTCGAAAAGGTGATGCAGTCGGGTCGTCCCTTGCTGATCATCGCCGAGGACGTGGAGGGCGAAGCGCTCGCGACCCTGGTTGTCAACAAGATTCGTGGCACGTTCAAGTCCGTGGCCGTCAAGGCACCGGGCTTTGGCGAGCGCCGCAAGGCCATGCTCCAGGACATCGCGATCCTGACTGGCGCGACGGTGATCTCAGAAGAGATTGGCCTCAAGCTGGACGCGGCCACCCTCGAGTTGCTGGGCTCAGCCCACAAGGTCATCGTCACCAAGGACGAGACCACGATCGTGGAAGGCGCGGGTTCCGAAGAGGACATCAAGGGACGCATCGCCCAGATCAAGGCCGAGATCGAGAACACCGACTCCGACTACGACCGCGAGAAGCTCCAGGAGCGCCTCGCCAAGCTCTCCGGCGGCGTGGCCGTCATCAAGGTCGGCGCGGCGACCGAGGTCGAGCTCAAGGAAAAGAAGCACCGCATCGAAGACGCGGTCTCCACGACCAAGGCGGCCATCGAAGAAGGCGTCGTGCCCGGCGGTGGCGTGGCGTTGCTGCGCAGTCAGTCGCGCATCATTGAAGCGGCCGAGAAGTTGGACGGGGACGAGCAGACGGGCGCGCGACTGGTCGCAAAGGCCGTCGAAGCGCCCCTCAACCAGATCGCGGTGAACGCGGGCCTCGAGGGTGGCGTCATCGTCGACAAGGTGCGCAACCTGGCGAACCCCACTGAGGGTCTCAACGCGGCGACGGGCGAGTACGAGGATCTCATCGTGGCCGGCGTCATCGACGCGGCCAAGGTGACTCGTTCCGCGCTACAGAACGCGGCCTCGATTGCGGCACTGTTCCTGACGACCGAAGCGGTCATCGTGGACAAGCCCGAGGAGAAGGCGCCCGCGATGGGCGGCGGCGGGATGGACGACTACTAAACCTGCACACGGAAACCGACGACACCGCGGGGCGAGAGCCCCGCGGTGTCGTCGTCTTCGAGCCATTTTGGCGCGCGTGGATTCCCCGTAGCATGGGCCTATGACGAGCCCTCCACCGCTCACCCCCGCTCGCGGTCTCAACGTTCTGCACCTGTTTTGCCATCCCGATGGCGACGTCGACGGGGCCGCCGTCAACAAGGCGGTGGACGACGCGCGCGGCGCCGGTGTCCAGGTCGTGAGCGCGTCGATCGTGGGAGCCAAGGCCGATGCCTGCTTCATGGCGCTGGGAGAGAACCTCTGGGACCTCCGTCGCTTCCAATCGGGCCTTCAAGGGGCGGGTCTCATCGTCTCGGAGAGTTACGTGTCGCTCACCGAGGTGAGCGAGTACGCGGCCGGCATGCCCGACGAGATGCTCCAGGCTCGGCTCTATCCCACGCTGCCGCCCGAGGGGATGAACGCGTTCTGCTTCTACCCCATGTCCAAGCGTCGCGGCGAGGTGCACAACTGGTACCAGCTCGACTACGACGCGCGCGAGGCGTTGATGCGCGGGCACGGTGCGGTCGGGCGCACCTTCAAGGGTCGCATCCTTCAGCTCATTACCGGTTCATCGGGACTCGATGACTGGGAGTGGGGCGTGACGCTCTTCGGCGTGCACGTGGACGACATCAAGGACTGCGTCTACACCATGCGCTTCGACGAGGCGTCCGCGCTCTACGCCGAGTTCGGACCCTTCTACACCGGCCTCGTCGGCACCGTCGACGAGGTGCTCGACGCGTCGCTGGCCTAGGCACTCGTGTCGGACGTGATTCCTGAGAAGTCGCTGCGGCGATGGTCGGAGTCACTGGCCGGCATCGCCAAGACTGGTCTCGGATTCACCGACAGTCAGTACGAGCGCGAGCGCTTCGAAGAGATTCTCAAGATCGCGGCGGACATCAAGACGGCGGCCGACGTGGGCCTCGACGGGGTGCCCGACGCCGACGGGTACGTCACCCAGTGGCTGAGCGAAGTGGGACGGGGCGTGCCCGGCTACCAGACGCCCAAGGTCGCCGTGGGGGCCGCGGTCACCAACGACCTCGGCGAGTTGCTGCTGATTCGCCGTGCGGACTCGGGCCTGTGGCTCTATCCCACGGGCTGGTGCGACGTGGGCTACTCCGCACCCGAAGTAGTAGTAAAGGAAGTCGAAGAGGAGACCGGCATCCACGTCGAACCGGTGCGCCTCATCGGCGTGCTCGACGGCATGCGCTTGGGAGAGTCGCGCATTCCGCTGTACTCCCTCCTGTTCTTCTGTCGCGCGGTGGGTGGCGAGCTCACGCTTCATCCCTTGGAAGTGAGCGACGCCGGGTGGTTCGATCGCGACGCCCTGCCCAGTCCCACGATCGGCGCCGAGCGCTGGGCGGGTCCGATTTTTTCGGCCATTGATGGAGAATCGCGTGACGTGTACTACGACGACCTACGTCGACCGGTGTGGAGGAGTGAAGAGTGAACGTGGTGATCGAGAAGGTTCAGTTTGCGACCAGTCAGCTGGTGGAGGCGCTGAATCGACTGCTGCCCCAGCTCTCGTCCGATCCGCCGACGCTGAGCATCGGCGACGTGGAGCGGATTCTTCACTCCGATTCGGCCTCGCTGTTCGTCGCGAAGGAGGGACCTCGCATCGTCGGAATGTTGACGCTGGTCACCTTTCGCATCCCTACCGGTCGCCGAGCGTGGGTCGAAGACGTGGTCGTGGACGCCGACGCGCGTGGAGAGGGGATCGGCGAGCGACTCACCGAGGCCGCGATTGACGAAGCGCGACGGCGCGGCGCGCGAACGATAGACCTCACCAGTCGACCGTCGCGCGAGGCCGCGAACGCGCTGTATCAAAAGATGGGATTCGAACTGCGCGAGACCAACGTCTACAGATTGTTGCTAGAAGACTGATTTCCCCTCAACCTGCTCGCAACTTATACTGCTCGGCGTTTACACATTTGGGGGACCCGTGAGCGAGCAGTACTACGACCGAACTAACCGACCCGACGCTTTCGCCGGCGGCGTCAGGATGATTCCGATCACGACACCGTTGGGAACCTTCAATGTGTGGACGAAGCGGAACGGCAATAACCCCTCGCTCAAGGTTCTTCTTTTGCATGGTGGCCCCGGCGCGACGCACGACTACTTTGAGGCCTTTGACAGTTTCCTTCCCTCAGCGGGTATCGAGTACTACTACTACGACCAATTGGGATCGGGTCGCAGTGATAATCCGGCCGATTCAAGCATGTGGGACCTCAACCGCTTCGTTGATGAGGTCGAGCAGGTGCGCAGTGCCCTCGACCTGGGACCTGACAACTTCGTTCTCCTGGGCCAATCCTGGGGCGGCATTTTGGCGATGGAGTATGCCCTGGCGCACGGCGAAGAATTGAAGGGCCTGGTGATTTCCAACATGATGTCGAGCGCCCCGGCCTACACCCGTTACGCAAACGATGTATTGATGCCCGCGATGAATCAAGACGATCTGGCCGAAATCCGAGAGATCGAAGCCGCCAAGGACTTTGCCAATCCCCGTTACACCGAGTTGCTCTATCGCTCGTACTACGTCGACCACACCTTGAGAATGGACCCTGAGGAGTGGCCGGAGCCGGTCAAGTTCGCTTTCGCGAACATTAACTACGACCTGTACCTGACGATGCAAGGCCCGAGCGAGCTAGGCATGTCGCAGGACGCGATTTTGGCCAACTGGGATCGCACGAACGACCTTCAAGATATAACCGCCCCCACTCTGGTTCTCGGCGGCCGTTACGACACGATGGACCCCACGTTTCTCGAGATGATGGCGACCCGAATTCCCGGGGGCTCGTCCTACATCTGCGAGAACGGTAGCCACATGGCGATGTACGACGACCAGGAGGCCTACTTCAAGGCGCTGATCGACTTCCTATCTTCGCTGTAGTTGTCACGACCGCCACGCGACTTCTACCAAAATTCGGTAGACCAGCGGGTACAGGTACCAGATCAAAGAGTGAGATAACTCGGCTCTCAGCCAACGAAGTGCGGGACCCCACAAACTCGTGCAACGGTACGTCGTGGTCCCCGGCGAGAAGTTCAGTTAGGTGATCGCGAATCAGGTGGCCTCCGTGCCACGTTGAGCGGATTACCGAGCACCGCGACGCCGTACGCGTCGTGTGGCGGAGTCGTCGGCGGGTAATTAGCCTTGGGGGATGACCCGCACGCAGCAGGTACGGCGAGTTCTTCTCGTGGGCGTGATCGCCTTTGTGGTGGGCGCTCTGGACTCCGTAATCAAGGGTCAAGGGTACGGGCTCTTCGGCGCTCTCAGCCAGGCCGCCGCCCCCTGGTTTCTCCTCGCCTTCTTGGCCGGTGCGGCCACCAGTAGCCGACGCTACATACTCGGTTCGCTCAGCGGCCTGGGAGCGACGATCTGTGCGCTCACCGGCTTCTACTTCGTCAATAGCATCATCTTTCTCTCGGGCACCTGGACGTGGAGCTTTCACTGGGCGCTGCACACGGGAAAGATTTACTACGAGCTGGGCGTCATCAGCGGTCCCCTCATGGGGTGGCTCGGAGCGTGGTGGAAGCGCAACCTCTCCATCGTTCCGGTCGTCCTGCTCGGCATAGCCTTCGTTGCCGAGGCGCTCATCCGCGCCCCTCGTTCCTACGTCTTTTTCCAGTACGGAGGCAAGGTCGCCACCATCGAAGCGGTGGTGGGCGCGCTGTGGATCACCGTCGCCTTTTACCTCACGATGGCGCTTCGCCAGCGAGATCACCCCGATCAACGAGAACGCATCACGTAATATCGATCCGGTGCGGGCCCTCACTCGGCCCAGCAGAATTCTTGCCCCCCAATCCTGAGGTGTGTCCATGTCCGTAAGCGACTACGTCGTCGACATCCTTCTCATCGCCCTGGTGTTGCGCCAGTTGCGCGCACGCCAACTCACGATTCGCGTCGTGATACTGCCGATCGTCCTCGTGGTGTGGGCGTGGACGTCGTACTTCCACACGTTCGCAGCCAACGGTCACGACTATGAACTCATTGGTGTGTTCGTCGTGGTCGGCCTGGCGCTCGGCATCGCGAGTGGGCTCACCACCAAGGTGTGGGAGTCCAATCAGCAGGTGATGTTCCAGGCCGGAGTCTGGGCGGCAGTCACCTGGATCGCGGGAATGGGCTTTCGACTGGGCTTTCAGATCTGGGCGACCTCGACGAGCGGCCAAGCGTCGCTCACTCGTTTCTCGATTCGCCACCACATCACGGGTCCCGAGGCGTGGGTGTGCGCTCTGTTGTTGATGGCCCTGTGCGAGGTGCTGGGGCGCCTGGGAATTCTTCAATGGCGCCTCTACTCGCGCGAGCGCGACCTCCAATCGGCGCGCGCCCGCTAGATCAAGTCCTTGTACATCTGCTGGGTCGAGACTACGTAGCCCGCCGCGTCGTAGAGGTGCCGGGCCACCTTGTTCGAGCCAAAGACATTGAGACCCAGTCGCGTAGCGCCGTGCGATGTCACGAACTCTTCGGCGGCGCGAAGGGTGGGTCGACCGAGCCCGGTGCCGCGATGAGGCTCATCGATCACGATGTCGAAGATCCACCAGTCCGGTCCCACGCCGTTACGCAGCCCTAGCCACAGGGTGCCCACCGTCTCACCATCGCGCAAGACGTTCAGGAAGAACTGGTCCTCGAACTGACCGCTGTTGCGCGCGATATGTTCTTCGGTCTCCTCGAGAGATAATCCCGAGTCGAGGAGTTCCTGGCGGTACTGCGCAATTGTCGACTTCAGGAAGTCCCGCCGTTCGTCGAGCGACTTTTCTTCGAGCGTGAGGGAGATGTCGAGCGGATCCATCACTGCACGATAAGAAGCGCAAACCCGTCGTAGCCCTTGGTTCCCACAGTTTGGATGACCGTCGCGCTGACCCGCGGATTGCTGGCGGCGAGGTCGAGGAAGGCGCGCACCCCCTGAACGTTCGCGTCGGCGCTCGTTGCTTTCACCACTTCGCCGCCTCGAACGATGTTGTCCGCCACGATCACGGTGCCGGGTCGGGATAGATCCAGCGACAGTTCGAGGTACTCCGGGTACTGGTTCTTATTGGCGTCGATGAAGATGAAGTCGAAGGGCTCTTCGTGATTGGCCGCCAGTGACCGGAGTGAGTCCGTCGCCGGACCGACGCGCACCTCGACGAGGTCGCCCAGGCCCGCTCGTTCGAGGTTCGCTCTCGCGACGCGAGCATGCTTGTCTTCGAGTTCGAGCGTGATGAGATGGCCATCGCGGGGTAGTGCGCGCGCCAGGGAGATCGCGCTATATCCGCCCAGCGTGCCGATCTCCAGAATTCGTCGCGCGCCGCTCATGGTGGCCAGCAGCTCGAGCATCTTTCCCTGCGTCGCGGACACGGCGATGTGGGGCAGGCCCGCGGCATCACTGTCGGCAAGCGCGTCGGTGAGCGAGGGGTCATCCAGTGAAAGCAATGCTGCGACGTAGTGGTCAACTTCGGCCCAGGGGGTCCAAGGTTCGTCATCCATGTCGTTAGTATTCCAGATCAGGTTTTGGCCGTCACTCGCGTGCCCCGAGGGCGCACCATCGTTCCCCGAAAAGTGAGGGGACCTTCGCTAGGGTCATACGATGTCCATGGATCGCTACTCGCACGGCCATCACGAGTCTGTCCTGCGGAGCCATCGATGGCGAACCGCCGAGAACTCCGCCGCCTTTCTCCTCCCTCACTTACGCCGCACGATGAGCGTGTTGGACGTGGGATGCGGCCCGGGCAACATTACGGCGGGCCTCGCGCGCAAGGTCGACCACGGCTCGATCGTGGGTGTCGACGTCGAGCAGTCAGTCATCGATATCGCTAACGCCGAACAGTCGGAAAAGGCCGCGAACCTGACGTTTCAGGTCGGCGACGTCTATCACCTCGACTTCCCCGACGCACACTTTGACGTCGTCTACGCCCACCAACTCCTCCAGCACGTTGGCCGTCCCGTCGCCGCGTTAGAAGAGATGCGCCGTGTGCTCAAGACCGGCGGACTGCTCGCCGTGCGCGATGGCGACTACGGCGCCTTCGCCTGGTATCCAACGGATGAGGTGCTGGATCGGTGGATGGTTCTTTACCACGAGCTCACAACCCGCAACGGCGCCCAGGCGGACGCCGGGCGACGACTAAAGGCGTGGGCTCGGGCCGCGGGCTTCCAGTCGGTCGTCGAGACGTCGTCCAACTGGACGTTCCACAGTGACGAGGAGCGTGCCTGGTGGGGCGGCCTCTGGGCCGACAGGGTTCTCGAGAGCGATTTCGCCGCGCAGTGCATCGAGTATGGATTGAGCGACGTTGACGAACTCGCCGCGATCGCCGAAGCGTTCCTGCGCTGGAGCTCAGACCCAGATGGCGTCTTTCTCGCGGTGAACGGCGAGGTCCTTGCTCGGCGCTAGTCGACGTGTCGTCGCCACACCAAAAGATCGCCGTCCATCGCGTCGCTACGCGCGCCCACTGTTTCAAAACCCGACTTTCGCAGCACCGCCTGACTGGCTACGTTCTGGACAGTGGTCTCGGCGAAGAGATCCAGTGATCGACCGGCGACGATATCGAGCAATTGAGCAACAGCCGAACTGGCCACCCCTCGGCCCCACTGACTTCGCACGACGCCGTAACCAATCTCGGCAGTGTTTTCGGTCGAAGGTGCTCCTTTAAAACCAATCGTTCCCGCAATCAGCCCATCCACGACGATCAGCCACGACGCCGACCACGGTTCGTGAGAGTTGGCGTCGAAACGCGACATTTGCAGGCCCGCGAGGTCGCCCTCGCTGGGAAAGTCATTGGCCCAACCCGACGCGGGTCGATCGCCGTCGATGACGGCACGCACGATCGCCTCATCGGCCTGGCGCAGCGTCACCGTGGGCGTTGACATCGTTCTAGTCTCGCGGATCTGCGCCATGGTCATCGCCTCACGACCGTCGGCGAGGGGAACAAGTGCGCAGCGCGGCAGGCGTAGGGTTTGCTCCGGCCGCGCGCGACGCACGGCGCCATGGTAGAGCGAGCCCGGCGTTTCCCTATGGGACCCGCCCGACGCACTGCCGTAAAGTGGGGGTGCATCGCCCGAGTGTCTACGAGACTCTGGTCGGCCCTAGTAGAAACGACACCTGATGCGCCACCCCGACATGGACGTCGCCGCCAGCCCGCTCGAGTTGATTGGCCACACCCCGATGGTTCGCCTCGGCATCCTGGCGCGCGACATCGGCTGCGACGTCTTGGCCAAGATGGAGACGACGAATCCGGGCGGGAGTTCCAAGGATCGCCCGGCGTTGTCGATGATCCTGGCCGCCGAACGCGAGGGACTGCTCCAGCCCGGCTACACGATCATCGAACCCACGAGCGGCAACACCGGCGTGGGCCTCGCCATCGTCGCCGCCCAGCGCGGGTACAAATGCATCTTTGTCATGAGCGACAAGATGGCGCCCGAGAAGATTGACGTCCTGCGCGCTTACGGTGCCGAGGTCGTGGTGTGCCCCACCGCGGTGGCGCCCGAGGACCCCGACTCGTACTACTCGACGGCCGAGCGCTTAACCAAAGAGACCCCGAACTCGTTTCGCCCGGACCAGTACTCGAATCCGAACAACCCTCTCGCGCACTACGAGACGACGGGGCCCGAGATCTGGCAGCAGACCCACGGACACGTCACCCACTTCGTCGCCGGCGCGGGCACCGGCGGGACGCTCACCGGTGTCGCACGCTACCTCAAAGAGCAGAACCCGGCGATCCGGGTGATCGCCGCGGACCCGCAAGGCTCGGTCTACTCGGGCGGTGCCGGGCGGCCCTATCTGACTGAGGGGGTGGGCGAGGACTTCTGGCCCGAGAACTACGACCCCGACCTCGTCGATGAGGTGATCGCGGTGAGTGACGCCGACGCCTTTGCGATGGCGCGCGAGATGACCCAGCGTGAAGGACTGTTGATCGGCGGCTCGGGGGGGACCGCCGTGGCGGCCGCGCTGCGCGTGGCGCGCGCTCTGAGCGACGAGTCGGTCGTGGTCGTGCTCATCCCCGACTCGGGACGGGGATATCTCTCCAAGGTCTTCAACGATACCTGGATGACGGACTTCGGGTTCCTGCGTCCGCACGACGAGATGGACGTTGGTGACGTGCTGGCCGACAAGATCGAACGCCAGGAGAGTTCTCTGGCTGACCTCGTGCTGGTCACCGAGGAGACCCTGGTACGCGACGCGATCTCGCTGATGCGTGAGAAGGACGTGTCACAGCTCCTGGTCACCGTCACCGACGAACTACCTTTGGCCGCCAAGGAAGTGTCGGGTTCGCTCAGCGAACTCGGACTCCTTGAGGCGACCACGCGCGATGAGTCGGTGCTCGATCTTCGGGTGAAGGACATCGCCGACCCCACACTGCCGATGGTGGGCGTAGGGATGAGCGTGAAGGAGCTGACCAGTCGGCTCGCCACCACTGCGGGAGTGCTGGTGCTCGACGGCGGACACCCGGTCGGCGTGCTCACCCGCAGTGACCTGCTCAGTTACCTCGAGCGGAGGAGATCGTCATGAAGGGTTTTAACACGCGTGCGATTCACGTCGGATCCGAGCCGGATCCTTCGACCGGCGCGGTGAATCCGCCGGTCTACCTCACCTCGACGTACGCCCAGGACGGGGTGGGCGTGATTCGCTTCTCGGACTACGCCCGCGGCGACAACCCGACTCGCGCCGCCCTCGAAACCTGTCTCGCGAACCTCGAGGACGCCCAGTTCGGCGTGGCCTTCGCGTCGGGCCTCGCCGGCGAGGATGCGCTGTTGCGCACCTTGGCGCCGGGCGACCACGTGATCATGGGTATCGACGCCTACGGCGGGACGTACCGTCTGCTGACGCGGGTCTTTGGGGCCTGGGGGATCCGTGTGTCCACCGTGGACCTGAGCGACGGCGACGCCCTCGAGTCGGCGTTTACCCCCACGACCAAGATGGCCTGGGTCGAGACGCCGAGCAATCCGATGTTGAACGTCGTCTCCATTGAGGCGCTGGCTGATCACGCGCACTCTCACCAGGCCCTGCTGGTGGTCGACAACACCTTCGCTACTCCCTACCTACAGCGACCGCTCAATCTGGGAGCCGACGTGGTCGTGCACTCGACGACCAAGTACATCGGCGGTCACTCCGACGTGATCGGCGGTTTCGTCGCGACCAACAGCGAAGACGTGGCGGCGCAGTTGAAGTTCCACCAGTACGCGATCGGTGCCGTGCCCGGTCCGCTCGACTGCTATCTGCTGCTGCGCGGAATTAAGACGCTCGGCGTGAGGATGGATCGGCACTGCGAGAATGCCCGCGCCATCGTCGACTTCCTGGTCAACCACGACTCCGTCGAGGACGTCTACTACCCGGGCCTCGCCGGACACCCCGGCCACGAAGTGGCGCGTACTCAGATGCGCGATTTCGGCGGCATGATCAGTTTTACGGTGCGAGGTGGCAGTGACGTCGCGCGCAAGGTCTGTGAGTCCACGAGCGTCTTTACGCTCGCTGAGTCACTGGGCGGCGTGGAGAGCCTGATCGAGTTGCCCTCGGTCATGACCCACCTCTCGACGGCGGGCTCGACGCTGGAGCCCCCGGACAACCTGGTGCGGATCAGTGTGGGCCTCGAAGACCTCGACGATCTCGTCGAAGATCTGGCCAACGCGCTCGCGCTCTAGGTGTTGTCCAGCATCGAGAGCGACAGGTCCCAGAGCTTGTGAGCGTGGTCGGGATCAAGCGCGTAGGCGCTGACGCCTCCGCCGAAGGGTACGCGCTCCGTGGTGACGCTGGCTTCTTGGCAGTCCTCGAAGTAGCGCCCGCCAACTCCGTCAACGAGGGGAGATCCCGCGAGGAAAACTGAGGTGGCGGCTCCTTGCTCGACCGTCTTGCGCAACTCTTCGGGGGTCGACATGCCGCCGGTGTAGCGCTGCAGGCGAGTCGGAATGGCCCCGGGGTTCAGCGCATTGGCCAGAATGCCCTCGTGGCCCCAGCGGCGCGTGATCTCGACGGCGTGCAGGACGTTGGCGGTCTTGGACTGCCCGTACGCGAGCCAGGGGTCGTACTGGCGATTCTCGAAGTCAATGTCAGCAAAGTCGACGTCCGAGAGGCGGTGCGCGCTCGAGCTCACCGAGACGACGCGCGCGCCGTTTTGCGCTGCTGCCAGCGCCTGGTGCAGGGCGACGGTGAGCGCGAAGTGTCCCAGGTGGTTGGTGGCGAACTGCAACTCGTGACCGTCAAAGGAGAGTTCGAGTTCGGGGACCGCCATGATCCCGGCGTTGTTCACGAGGATGTCGAGCGGGCCGAGCCACATCGCGGCAAAGTTTCGAAGAGATACCTCCTCGGTCAGGTCCAATTGAGCCACCTGCACGTTTTGGTTGCCCGACGAGAGGACAATGTTGCGCGCGACGAGACCACCGGCCTCGATGTCACGCGCGGCGATCGTGACCTCGGCCCCGGCGTGGGCGAGTGCGCGTGCGGTCTCGGCGCCGATGCCCGACGCGCCGCCGGTTACGATCGCCCGTTTGCCCGAAAGGTCCACGCCGTCCAACACCTCCAAGGCGGTGGACGTGCGAGTGAACGGCGAGGTGACAGGTGCCATCAGGAGGAGTGTAGGAGTAACTCAGCGTTACGCGGTAGGTTCCTCGAGTCGCGAACGAAGTTGAGCGCGATCAACTCCAAGGGAGCGCAGTAAAATTGCCGCGGGGTCGGGTTCATCGTTTTCGAGCAGTGCGGCCACTGCCCGCAACGCAATGTAGACCGGGCGGCGGCGCGGCCCGTGCCTCGTCTCCTCCAGGGCGCGCTTGGCGTTCGGCGACATCTTCAGTCGATTGCTGACTACCAACCTGATCGATGGTCGCGTCGGGATTGGTCGCTCCACAAACTCCGCGGGCGCGGGCGTGTCGCGATATCCAAATGCGACCAGCGCCTCTCGGTCGAGCGCGTCGAGAGATTGGCGCGCCTGTTCCAGTGATACCCCGACGACCTCGGCAACGTCGGGCTCGCGCAACAGCCCGATGAGCAAAAGGTCAGTTCCGATCTGGTGGGCGCCGATGCGATCGGCTTCGGCGCGCGCGGCGAGGAACGTGCTCCAGGGGTGGTAGTCAGTCGTGGTGGGACTCATGGTCGCTCCTTGGAGTATTTGGTGTGCACGGACTGACGCGTGACGCCCAGCGCGTCGCCGATCTGCTGCCAGGACCACCCCCGCTGGCGCGCCGCCCTGACGTGGGTCGCCTCCACGCGTTCTGCGAGTCGACGCAGCGCCTGGGACGCTCGTAAGCCGAGTGCCGGGTCATCGGAAACAGCGTCGCGCAAGGAATCGTCATCGTTCACGGTGTCAATCTAAACTGACACACGGGGCATGTCAAATTAATTTGACACAGTCCGGCTCGTTACTAGGGTGGTATCGCTTGTTCGTCTGGGAGGTTTGGTGTGGGGCACGACAGTGAGTGAGACGGTGTGTTGGCGCGCGGGCGATCACGATCTCAAGGACCTCGCGGCGCTGCGATACGAGTGGCGCGTGAAGGAGAGGGGCGAGCCCGGACTCGACGAGGCGACATTCGAGCGCCGGATGGTCGAATGGATGACGGATCATCGCGCGACGCACCGGGGATACCTCGCTGCGCGCGACGGGGTCAGCGTCGGCTGCGCGTGGCTCTGCGTCACCGACCGCGTGCCGGCCCCGGCGGAGTTCGTGCGGCGGGCGGGCATCGTCCAAAGCGTCTACGTGCGCGCGAGTTTTCGCAACGTGGGCGTCGGATCGGACCTGATTCGATTCGTCATCGAGGAGGCGCGCCAGATGGGCCTGTCGTACCTGGGGCTACACCCGTCGGAGCGCTCGGTCCCGTTCTACGAGCGCCTGGGCTTTGCGCCCTATGAGCGAGCATTGGAGCTGCACTTCTAGCTGACTTCGCTCTTGTCTTCGATCTCCCACGCATGATCGATGATGTGCCAGGCGCAGCGACGAATGGCGTATCCCGCCGGCCACTTGGCCGCGTGAGTCTCGGCGTGCATCGTGGTCACCACCACATCGCGTTGTTCGTCCCAGGGAGTGCGCGGTGCGACTCGGTAGCCCGCGCGCGAACAGTAGTGGCGTTCGGCCTCGCGCACGTGATCGACCACGGCGTCGCGATCTCGCCCTCCGCCTCGAGGACCACGTCGCAGCGTGGCCGGCGCGTGATCGACGACGTCGTCGAAGTAGTTCCAGCAGTCCTGAAGCAGTCCAATCTGTCGCGCGAGTTCCGTGGGAGTCAGCGCGATCTCGTCGAATGGTCCCCGGGCGTCAGGCGCGCCAAAGTCGGTCGTCGCATTACCCGTGAGCGTCGCTACGACCTGCAGGTTCCCGGCGCGGAAGGGGATGGACGGAATCTTGGCGTAGCGATCCCGATAGTCCTCGAGCGCCTCTAAGGCGAGATCGGCGGTCTTGGCTCGACGGCACCACCCGGGCCACTCCAGTGAAACGGCGAACACCGAGGTCTTGCCTTCTTCCAGGTACACGCGCGACACCGCCACCGTTCTCCTTCCCGACGTAAGTTAGTCGCTCGGTGCGACGCTCAGAGATGAGTGGAGCTAGAGCGAAGCGGCGAGGGCCGACGCATTCGCCAGCGCGCGCCGACCCACTTCTAAGTAGCTCGCTCGCTCGGTGAGGCCGAGCGAGACCATCATCAGACCAAAGAGAACGGCCCAGCCGATCGAGCGCCACCGCGTCGGTTCATCGACGGGGCCGTAGGTGGAGAAGAACGTGTCGAGGTGGGCAAAGGGTAACGTCAGCAAACCGCCCGCGAGATCCGTGGCGGGGTCACCGGCGCAGAGGTCCCCGAAGTCAACGACGCCGACGAGTTCGGTTTCGTGAAAGATCATGTTGCCCGGGTGAAAGTCGCCGTGGATCCATCGAGGGTCATGGGCCCACGGCGACACGGCGCAGGCGCGCTGCCATAGTTGGAGCGTCTGGTCGATGTCGACTTCGCCCCCGAGTTCCCAGATCCGTCGTTCGGCGTCGGCGCTGCGCTGGTTGAGCGAGACGCTGCGCCAGGGGTTGGTCGGGGCGTCGCTCGGGGCGTCGCCGTGCAGTTCTGCGAGGAACGTGGCCATCGTGCGTGCCACGAGTTCATCGGCGACGAGCTCAATCTCATCGCCCGGCTCACCGTCGATCCAATGTCCGATCAGCCAGGGCCAGGCGAAGCGTTCACTGGGAACTCCCGCGAGCAAGGGGGCGGGCGTTGCCAGGCTGAGACCCGAGGCCAGAGGATTCAGCCAGGCGATTTCGTTCTCCATCGGAACGACGGCCGCCGCGCGTCGCGGTAGTCGAACAACGAGGTCGTCTCCGAGTCGCCACAGGAAGTTGTCAAATCCCTCACCGATGTGCCAACACTCGTGGTCGGCGATCTCGGGAAACTGAGCGCGCACGAGATCTCGCACCAGCGATTCGTCAACGTGCATCTCGGCGTGGGGCCAACTCACGTCGTAAAAACTACGGTGTCGCAGCCGGTGGCGCTGGCGTCGCACCTAGGCACGTGGCGTCGGTGTCGGAATCAGCTCCCAGACGCTGCAATTGCCTACCGCCATCATCACCAGGCCAGCCAGTGGTGCGTCTTCCACGTACGCGTGCAGCGCTCGGATGGCGCCGCCGTGGGTCACCACGAGGATTCGCGAGTCCCCGAGCGCGTCGAGCGCCTCGTCCAGGAAGGACCCCACACGGATGACGACATCGCGAAACGACTCACCGCCCCCGGGTCGGGCGTCGGGATCGACGAGCACCCCGTCGACGATGCCACTGCTCGCTGGATCGAGCAAACGCAAGGGCTGGCCCTCCAGCGACCCAAAACAACGTTCGCGCAGTCGAGAATCCTCGCTCAACGGGAGCTCAAGGGCAGCGGCGATGATGTCAGCGGTTTGCCGCGCACGTTGTAGGTCGCTCGTGACTACATGAGTAAACCCCAGTGATTTCAGCGATTCTCCGACCGAGAGCGCTTCACGCTGTCCGCGCTCGGTGAGCACCGCGTCGTCGTTTTGGCCCTGGATCAGGCTGAGCTCGTTCCAGGTGCTCTGCCCGTGGCGTAGAAGAGTGACGCGGGCGCCGGGCAGTGGTGAGGTCATGGTGGCCACGCTAGTAAGTCGTTCGTGCGCCTCCGGTCGCCCGGAGGGGCCCCTGGGACGGCTGTCCGCACGGCCAATGGACTTATTCACAGGAATATCCAAGCGATTCCTGAGAAGATCACACGCCAAATTTAGACTCTTCTTTAAAGAAATGGCAAAGACATCGTTACGATGGCTTTCGTGACATTGACCTTGCCCCAGCGAAGTTCCAAGCCCCGTACCGGCGGCCTCACAATGATCATCGACAAGGGTCTACCGACCCGACAGTTCGAAGACCTGATTGATAGTCACAGCGTTCACATTGACTTCGTCAAATTCGGGTGGGGGACGTCGGTGGTCACTCCCAACTTTCGCGACAAACTCGACATCTTGAAGAACGCGCACGTCGACTTCTACTTGGGTGGCACGCTCTTTGAGAAGTACGTCCAGCAGCATCGTTTCGAGGAGTTCCGTGACCTGTGCGTCGCGTACGGCAGCAGTTTTGTCGAGGTGTCCAATGGCACCATCGACCTGACGAACGATGACAAGGCCGACTACGTCAAGCGGCTCTCGGACGACTTCTTTGTCGTGTCCGAGGTGGGCTCGAAAGATCAGGAAGCGTCTGACCTGATGGCGCCCAATAAATGGGTCAGCTACATCAATGCGGACATTGAAGCCGGGGCGGTTCTAGTGACGCTGGAGACTCGCGAGGGCGGCAAGGGCGGCATCTGCCGTTCGAACGGCGAGCTGCGCTACGGACTGATCGAAGAGATCCTGTCGTCCAAGATCGACTACGCCAAACTCCTCTTCGAGGCGCCGTCGACCGAACTGCAGACGTACTTCGTGCGCCGTATCGGGCCTGACGTTAATCTCGGCAACATCGCGATCACCGACGTCATCCCTCTGGAGACCATTCGTCTCGGCCTACGCAGCGAGACGCTCCTTGATTTTGAACCTGGCTCTGACGACGACCTCTAATCATGAGAGAAAGTCGTGACGTTTTTCACCTGGCCATCCCGGCCTACGACCTCGACGAGACGGTGGAGTTCTACGTCACCAAGTTGGGCTGCAAACTGGCACGTCGCTACGACGACCGCGTAACGTTCGACTTCTTCGGCGACCAGTTGGTCTGCCATCTCAGTGAGGCCCCGGCCAAGCGGGTGCCGATGAGCGAGTTACCCATGTACCCACGGCACTTTGGCGTCACCTTCCGCGACCAGGGCGACTTTGACGGGCTCTACCAGCTGTGTCAACAGCGCGACGTGCCGTTCTTTGCCGACGTGAGCCTTCGCTTCGAGGGCCGGGTCGAAGTGCATCAAACCTTTGTCGTGTGCGACCCCTCCTCGAATCTTCTCGAGTTCAAGCATTACGCTGACCCGCGCATGATGTACTAAGCGGCGGGTCGATGGAGCCCCCCACCTCGACGGACCCTCTTCTCGCCCTCGTCCGCTCTCGGTCGCACGAGCGCGGCGACGCGCCCTACCTCCTCGACGCTCGCTCCGCGCGCGTGGTGTCCTACGAACAGATCAGCGAGCGAGTCGATCAACACCGACGCACGTTGCGCTCGTGGGGACTCGCCTCGGGCGAGCGCGTCGGGCTCGTGATCGCCGATCCGTTGACGTTCGCCGAGTGGTACCTCGCGGTCATCTCGTTGGGCGCGTGGGCCGCACCCCTCGACCCCACTCCCGCCGCCGTCGCGTCCTCGAGCGCGCGGGCGAGCGCGTTGGGAGTTCGGTTTGTCGTGAGCGATCGGCCGCGTCCCGTGGGCAACGCCACTAACTGGATCGAGATGAACTCGCCCATGCTTCTTCATGGGGACGGGCCCGATGAAGAGCATCCGCGGCGTGGGGGTCTCCTCTTGTCGTCGTCGGGAACGACCGGGGCGCCCAAGGTCATGGCTCTCGGGGTCGAGCAACTCTTGGCCACGGCGAAACTGATCGCGACGCATCACCGGTTCGCCGTGGCGGATCGAGGCTTCAATCCTTTGCCGCTCTGGCACGTCAACGCCGAAGTGGTGGGCCTGCTCGCGACTCTCGTCGCGGGCTCTTCACTGGTGCTGGATGAGCGATTCCACCGGACCGGATTCTGGAAGCTGGTCAACGAACTCGACGTCACCTGGATTAACGCGGTCCCCGCTATCATCTCGCGACTGGCGAGCGTGGACGAGGGCGAGACCGCTACTGCGCGCATTCGTTTCATCCGTTCAGCGTCCGCCCCGTTGGCGCCATCACTCTTCGAACGCTTCGAGGCCGAGGTCGGTGTGCCAATCGTGCAGTCCTATGGCATGACTGAGGCGGCGAGTCAGATCTGTGTCTCGCCGATCGACGAGGTTCGCAAGGCTGGCTCGGTCGGTCGACCCGCCGGCGTGGAAGTGCGCGTGCTGGCGGACGAGTCCGAGGTTGGCCCCATCGAGATCAGGGGCCCGACCGTCATCACCCGGTACGAAAGCCCGGGATATGAGGACCGTTTTGATGCTGACGGGTGGCTGCGCACGGGGGACCTCGGGTACTTCGACGACGACGGCTACCTCTTCATCATGGGCCGCGACGACGACGTCATTAATCGCGGTGGCGAGAAGATCTACCCGCTCGAAATCGAAGAGATCCTCGCCACAGTCGATGGCGTGGTGCGCGTCGCCGTGGTCGCTCGCGACGACGAGGTCTTCGGCCACGTGCCCGTCGCGTTCGTGCAGCCTCGCGCGGAACTTCTCACCTCGGCCGGCGAACTCGCGTCGCTGGCGGGTCGCGTGCGCGAAAAGGCGGGCGAGCTTCTATCGCCGGCGCGTCGACCTACGAGTGTGAGCGTCGTCGAGACATTGCCGACCCACGCCACCGGCAAGATTCAGAACGCGAGCCTGCGGCGTGGCGACGTCACAGTCATCTACGAAGAACGTCTCTAGGTCGATGGGAAGATCGTGGAGGTGAGCACAACGTCCGACGCGTCCCGAGGAACTCGCCAGCGCCTCGATCACGTGGACGCCATGCGCCCGATCAAGCAGACGGCCGTCATCTCGACCCACGCGCTGATCTACTTCTCGCCGCTCTCCACCAGTTTCGTGGCCGCCAGTCTGCTGACCGTGACGCACTTTTCGAGAGACGCGTTTCTTTTTGTCTCGGCGTGCATGCTCGCCTACAGCTATCGGAACTCGCCGAGCGTCCAGCAGCTGGCGTATTGGAAGCGCCGTTTCATGTCGGTCGGACTCGTCTATATCGTCTGGAGCATCATCTATTGGCCGCTCGCCGCAGCCCAAGACACCTCGACCTTTCCCTACCTGAAGATTCCCGGGTCGGCGGTCTTTGGTCACCAGGCGCTCCATAACTTCCTCTTCAACTTCGCCACCGGCTACTACCACCTCTACTTCTTGTTGGTGCTGCTCGAGTTCTACGTCCTATTTCCGTACATCTTCTGGTTTCTGAAGCGCTATCCGCGCTCGCGAATCCCGGTGGTGCTCGGCGCTCTGCTGTGGCAGGTCGTCTTTCCGATCGCCATTCGCCGCAACTGGTTCGGCTTCATCATGCCGTCGAAGATTGAGACGCGGCTGGTGTTCTCCTATCCGCTCTATCTCCTCGGCGGCGTGGTGTGCGCCTTCTATCTGGAGTCGTTTCACGATTGGGTGCTGCGTCACGTCAAGGCGATCCTGGTCGGCACACTGGTCGCCGCGGCGGTGCCGCTGATCGTGGACTACGCGTCGAAGCATGGCACCTCAATATCCGGAGTGCTCGTACCCGGGGGGAACCCCTTCGCCGCGCTGGTGATCCCGTACAACGTGGGAGCCATCCTGTGTGTCTATCTTCTCGGCGTCTACCTCGTGAGTCCCAAACGCAGCCCTCGCACGCGCGCCATCACCGCCTCCGGCTCCGAGGCGGCCTACGGCATCTACGTGTCTCAGATCGTCTGGATCATCGTCGAGATTGCGTGGGCCAAACACTTTCACCTGTACCAGCACGTCCCCTGGGGATTCCTTGCGCTGGGGGCCCTGATCATGACGTATCTCGCGGGCTGGCTCTTTAGCGCTCTGTGCGCGCGCACCCCCCTCGCGCGCCCCCTCGTCGGTCGCGCGCAGGTTCCCTGGCGCACCTTGTGGCCGCACTCCCCGTCGCCGGGTGGCGAACCAGACTTCGGCGAGGGACCGCTCAACCTGACTGATCGCTAAGAACTTGTTCTAGCGAGAATGTCGATATTCGCCTCATGCGAAACGTGCGATGCTCGATTCGTGTCGAGGTCAAAGCGCGAGAGTGAGCGTCAGCGGATACCTCCGCCGCTCATCAAGCATCGCGTCCCCTCGGGGCGAGGGGCCATGGAGCAGCCCAACGTCGCCCACGACGGCGACACCCGACTCACGCCTAGGTTCTGGCTGGCCGTCGTGCTCACCGGAATCTCCGCAGGGCTCTTCGGCGATTTGCTCATGTGGGTGCTCAGCTTGGCCGAACGAGTGGCCTTCGACTTCCACTCGGGCAGCTACCAGGCGTCCGTTGCTCGCGCGTCCGACGCCCATCGCGTGCTCTCTCTGCTCGTGGCGGGCGTGATCGGCGCCGGGTCGTGGTACTTGATTCGTCGGTACCTGAAGAAGGAACACTCGGAGATTGATGAAGCGGTGTGGGCGGGCGACGGCGAACTATCGATGCGCCGCAGCCTTCTCACCTCACTCGTCTCCGAAGTCGTCGTCGGCGCGGGTGCCTCCATCGGCCGCGAGGCGGCGCCCAAGTTGATGGGCGGCGCGTCGGGCTCGCTCATTGCGCACTGGTTCAATCTCACGAGCGCGCAAAAGCGTCTGCTCGTGGCATGCGGGGGAGGGGCGGGCCTGGCCGCGGTCTACAACGTGCCCTTGGGCGGCGCGCTCTTTACCGCCGAGGTGCTCTACGGGAGTTTCGTGCTGCCTGTGGTGTTCCCCGCGCTCGCGACGTCGGCGATCGCCACGGTGGTGTCGTGGATCTACCTGCCCAGTCGCGCGACGTACGTCGATGTGCCGAACTACCGCTTGAGCGCGTCGCTGATGGTGTGGTCGCTGCTCGCGGGCATCGCCATCGGTCTGCTCGCGGTGGGCTACGTCCGATTGGTGGGGTGGGTGTCGTTTCACCGCGCCACGGGCACGCACATCTTGTGGCAGATGCCCGTGGCGTTCGTGCTGGTGGGTGTCGCGGGCATCTGGTATCCGCAACTCTTTGGAAACGGCAAGGACATGGCGCACCAGGCCTTCCTCGGCGTGGGCGGGATCGGTCTGTTCTTCGCACTCTTTGCCCTCAAGCCCCTCGTCACCTCGCTCACGCTAGGCAGCGGGGCGGCCGGCGGCCTGTTCACGCCGTTTCTGGCGACCGGAGCGATGTTCGGCGCGTTCTTCGGGGCCGCGTGGGTGCACCTGTGGGCGGGTACGCCGGTGGGCGCGTTCGCACTCGTGGGTGCCGCCGCGATGATCGGCGCGGCGATGCAGGCGCCGCTCGCCGGGTTGGTCCTCGTCTTTGAACTCGTCCACGGGGCCTTTGGCATCAGCATCCCGATGATCACGGCCACGGTGATCGCGACCCTCCTGGTGCGTCAGATCGACGGCTACTCGATCTACTCGGCCCGTCTCCCGCAGCGCGAGCCCGCGCACGAGACCTGAGGGCCCCGTTTCGTCGGAATGAGAGAATGGGTGGATGACCCCCTCGTTTGCGCTCTGATGGCTGAGAGTTCGTATCGCATCCGCAAGGTGGAGCGCGCCGACTGGTCGGCGCTGCGCGCGATCCGTCTGGAAGCGCTCAGCGACTCGCCCGAGGCGTTTGGTTCGACCTTCTCGGACACTCAGCTCCTCACGGCTCGACAGTGGAAGTCGAAGATCGCCACGCTCCTCTACTTTCTCGTGGAGCGAGACGGCAAAGTCGTGGGAATGGTCTCGGGTGGGTACAACGACAATCGGCCGGGGACCCACTGGCTCTACGGGATGTACGTGACGCGCGCCGCGCGCGGCACCGAGGCGGCAACATTGCTGGTCAAGGCGGTTGTTGACTGGGCGCGGGGCGAAGGAGCGAACGAGGTCTACCTCCACGTCGCCGCGGCCGCTCCTCGGGCTCGAACCTTCTATCGCAGGGTGGGCTTCAAGGAGACGGGAGAGATCTTCGCGATGGAACGGGACCTGCGCGTCACGATGTTCACGATGGTCAAGGACGTCGCCGACGACTTTCGCGTCGAGCGCGTCGAACCGTCGCGCCTCTACGACCTTCGCCGCCGCGTCCTGCGCAACAATGATCCGACCGTCTCGGTCGACGAGCCGCGCGACCACGAACCAGAGTCGCGCCACTACGCGGGTCTGCTCGGCGATCGAGTGGTGGCTTGTGCCTCGTTCTACCCCGCGAGCGCGCCAATTCGTCCCGAACTCGAGAGCTATCAACTGCGCTTCATGGCGGTGGACGTGGACCAACAGGGTCACGGATATGGCGCGCGACTGCTGGGCACCGCCGAAGACTCGCTGCGCGCCATCGGAGTCGAACAACTTTGGGCGAATGCGCGTGACACCGCCCTGGGTTTCTACGAGTCCACGGGGTGGACCGTCGTTGAGGGTTCGGCCCACCTGAGCGCCGCCACCAATCTCGCGCACCACCAGATCGCAAAACTTCTCTAAAGAGTCGTTAAACGAGACCTCGAAGCAACCGTCGCTCTTACTAAGTTTGTCGAAATGCGCAAAATCGTCCCCATCACCGTTGTCGTCATCGTGATCGCCGCCGCGGGAGCGATCTTCTACGCCCGCGCCCACTCGGCCAAGGGGGCGACCACGACCACCACCACGACGCCCCCCACCACCACGACGACCGTTCCCACGGGCCCCCTGGCGCCGCTCACGGGGCTGCTTGATCCCACCGGCGTGTCGCTCACCCGACCGGCCCTCACCGTCAAGATCGAGAACACGCCCGAGGCCCTGCCCCAGTGGGGCATCAACGAGGCCGACGTCGTCTACGAGGAGATCGTGAACGGGGGCATCACGCGTCTGGCGGCCATCTTCAACTCGCACGCACCCACCAAGATCGGACCGGTGCGCTCGGTGCGGCCCACCGACACCCAGGTCGTCTGGCCGCTCGGGGGCATCTTCGCCTTCTCCGGTGGCGCGCCGTACGCGATCGACTCGATCGAGACCGCCCCAGTGAAGCTCATCGACGAGGACGCGGCGGGTGCGGCCATGTTCCGTGACCCGAACTTAGAAGCCCCACACAATCTCTTCGCGAGCGGTCCGCTGCTGTTCGCTTTCAAGGGCACCCCCACCCCGCCGCCCGCCCTGTTTAGTTACCGCGCGTCGGGAACCGCGGCGATCGGCGCTCCCGTGACGAGCTTCGTGGTGCAATTTCCGAGTATCTATCCCGTCACTTGGACGTGGGACACGACCACCCAGTCGTGGGACCGCACGCTCTTTGGCCAGGCCGACATCACCGGTACCGGCCAGCGCGAGTCACCGAAGAACGTGATCGTGATGTACGTCAACTACGTGAACGGCATCGGGACGCTCAACTCGTACGCTGACCTGCAGGGCTCGGGCACCGCGATGGTCTTTAGCGGAGGCAAGGAGATCGTGGGCACGTGGTCGCGCGGCGCGTCCATGGCCGACGTGATCCAGTACAAGACGTTGAGCGGCGCGACGATCAAACTCACGCCGGGCCAGACCTGGGTCGAGCTGCTCAACGACGGCGCCGCGCTCAGTATTACTCGACCGGTCTCCTCGACGACGACATCGACTACCTCCTAAGGCCTCTGCCATGACCCAAATCGGCTCGATCGATAGCCTGCTCCCGGGGTGTCGTCGCGTTTCGCCGCGCTCGACGAACGTGGCGCCCGCCTAGTCGCGCATCGACTCCAGGATCTCGCGCACCATCTCATCGGTCGTGTTCGGGTGCAGGAACGCGATGCGCCCCACGGTCTCGCCCTCCCACTTGGTTGGCGTGACGAAGGCGACTTGGCGGCGCAGCAGGTCCTGGCTCCAACGGTTGTAGCGCTCGGCGTCCCACCCGATGCGACGAAAGAGCACAATCGAGAGACTCGACGGCCTCACCATCTCCAGGTGATCGCTGTCGAGGATGAGCTGCTGGGTGCGCTGGGCCAAATCGATGGCCACCTGGACGGCCGATTCGTAGGCGGCCGAACCGTTGGTGACCAGGGAGAACCAGAAGGGCAGGCCTCGCGCGCGCCGAGAGAGGTGGATACCGAAGTCCGAGGGGTTCCACTCGTAGTTCTCGTCGTCACTGTCGTGCAGGACGTCGAGGTAGCTGGCCTGCTGGGCGAGGATCTTGCGCGCCACGGTGGGGTTGCGGTAGATCAGCGCGCAGCAGTCCAGGGGCGCAAAGAGCCACTTGTGGGGATCCACGATGAAGCTGTCGGCGTGGCGAATGCCCGACATGAGGTGTCGATGGGTCGACGAGAAGATGGCCGCGCCGCCGTAGGCGCCGTCGACGTGAAACCACAGGTCGTGCTCGCGCGCGAAGCGACCCAGCCCTTCGAGGTCATCGACGATGCCGGCGTTCGTGGTGCCGGCTGTGGCGGCAATGCCGACCACGGTCTCGGGGTACGGATCGTTCGCGAGCGCGGCCTCGAGGGCGGCGAGCGTGAAGCGGTGATCCTCGCTTTCGACGATCAGCGCCTCGACGTCGAGCACGTGCAGCGCCTTGCCGACGCTGGAGTGAGCGTCGCTCGAGATGGCGAAGCGCAGACGGTGCGGATCCAACTCGGGATGCTTGGCCCGACCGACGTCGCGTCCCACCGTCAGGCTCGAGAGATTGCCGATCGAACCGCCCGAGACGAAGGCGCCGCCGGATCTCTCGGGCAGGCCCGCGGTGTCAGCGATGAACGACAGCGCCTGATTCTCGGCGACCACGACCCCGCTCGACTCGAGCCAACTGGTGCCGTTCAGTCCCGAACACGCGACGACCATGTCAAAGAGCAGCGAGCTCTTCGTCGGTGCGTTGGGGATGAAGGCCAAGAAGCCCGGTGAGTCGATCGAGACGACCGCGGGCGCGAGGGTCTCCTTGAAGAACTCGAGTATCTCGTCGGGCTTGCGACCCTCGGGTCGGATCAGTCCGGCCATTGCGTCCGCGGGGATCTCCATCTGGCTGCCGTAGTCGAGCGGTACCGGTGACATGGACAGGCGCTCGCGACAGTAGTCAAAGACGGCCTCCGCGAGATCCGCGTCGTACTCGAACATCTGGTGCCCCATTGCACTCCCTTTCGCGATTGGTCCCTCGCTATCGTACGGCCTCAAACGACGTCCAACGTCTCGTCGTGGGGACCCTGATCACGCCTCCAGTAACATCCCGTAATGGCACAGGACCGCGTCGGCTATCTCGGCCCCCAGGGATCATTTTCTCACGAGGCGGTGACCACCCTGGCGGGCGTCGAAGCGGTCGCCTACGCCTCGATCGAGGACCTGCTGGGCGCCGTCGCCGACGCCACCGTAGAACTCGGGCTCGTGCCCATTGAGAACGCGCTCGAGGGCACGGTGTCGGCCACTATCGACGGCCTGGTCTTTAATCACGACCTGGTGATTCTCCAGGAGATCGTCCTGCCCATTCACCTGCATCTGCTGGCTCGCCCCGGCGTGGACCTGAGTGACGTCAAGAGCGTGCGTAGTTACGTCCACGCGCTGGCCCAAGTACGCGAGTTTCTCCACGAACACGGCTTCGAGACGGTGCAGACCACCTCGACCTCCCAGGCCGCCTCGGACGTGGCCGACTCCGGTGAGCCGTGGGCGGCCGTCGGTTCGGCGCTGGCCGCGGGGCTCTTCGGACTCGACGTCGTGGCCGCTGACATTGCAGATCACCCCGAAAACGCCACTCGCTTCGTGCTGGTCGGGCGCGAGGCGATCGCCGCGCCCACGGGACACGACCGTACGACGATCGTCTGCTTTCAAGACGCCGACCGGCCGGGGTCGCTCTACGCCATGCTCGGTCGATTCGCCGCGCGCGAGATCAACCTCACCAAGCTCGAGAGTCGGCCGACCAAGCGCGGACTCGGTGACTACTGCTTCGTCATGGAGTTCGAGGGCCACGTGGCCGACGACGTGGTGGCCGACTGTCTCAGCGACCTGCAGGCGCATCTCGCGACGATTAAGTTTCTCGGCTCGTACCCGGTGACCGGCGAGGGTGCGGCGGATCGGCGCCAAGAGGTGAGCGAGGCGCGACTCGCCGCGTCACGGTGGATCGACGAGATCCGTTCGCGCGTGCGGTCTAACTAGTTTCAGCCAGCCGCTCGAAGAGCGTGAGGGCTTCGTAGTCCTTGGACGGGCCACTCACGCGCCACCTCTCGTCGAAGCGATCGTGGGAGTGCACCACGGTCGTGATGTCGTAGCGATCTCTCTCGCACAGGTGCACGTCGCGGGAGGTGCCGCTCGACAGGTCGATGGACACGAAGTGATGACCGTCGAGGAAGGACACGTCGATCGACGACTCCGAGGCTTGGCGGTAGTAGAGGCGTCGCCGCGCGCGACCGCGATACGCGCCTAATTGCATCACTCCGACTTCCTCGAAGTCGAGGTGTTCGTCTCGGCGAGTGAAGGTGGCGATGCCCTCGAAGGTTCCGTCATCGTCGCTCAGCGCATCGGTGATCGTGCGCTTAACGTGCCAGGTGCCCGGGAAGTAGTCGAGGGGGCTCTTCGCCACCGTCTACCAGTTCTTGGGCAGGGCCGCCTGGATGGCACTCGCGATGAGCGAGTAGCCCGCGTCGTTGGGGTGGTCGTCGGGTCCGAAGGGCGTGCCGTAGCAGAACCACGAGAGTTGGCAGGCAAACTTGACGTTGGTGGGAACGGTGCCGACGTTGTCGAGGGTGACGGGCTCGTTGTCGTTGATCTCGAAGGCCTGGGGGACGTTCGCCACCGGGATGCCGGCCTTGGTGTAGATCGAGCCCAGCATCTCGTCGAGTTGGTCCATTCCCACGAGCGTCGAGGTCGCCTCGGCCGGTCCGCCCGGGCCATCCAGGTAGTACCCGAGGTAGGGGTCGGCGTACTCGATGCCCACGAAGTGCACGCTGGAGGTGGCCGCCGCCTGGAGTTGGGCGATGACCTTGGGCAGGTCCACGCCTACCGCGGCGATTCCGGCCGCCAGACACCTCTCGTTCACGGGATTCTGCTCCATGCAGGGGCGCACGTCGTTGAATCCGAGGTCGATGGTGACGAGCCCTGGACCGCTCTGGGCCTTGAGGTACGCCACCGCCTTGGTGAGTTGGGTCTCGGGTGGTTCGTAGCACGCGTCCTTATAGGACGTGTTGAGAATCGATTGGGGTGTGTCGCCCGGACAACCCATCTGATCGAGGGTGAGGGTGACCCCGTCGAAGGCCTCTCGATGTATCAGGTCATTGGCGTAGCCGGTGTTGGTGCGTGCGCCGTTGTGGCCCTTTATCCCGGTGGGCTGAAAGCCCAAGGACTCTGATGCACCGAGATCCAGGTAGAACGCGCTGAACGCACTCGATGTCTTGGGGGAGAGCGACGTTGCCGCGCTCGCACTACCCGTCGTCGACGCGCTGTTACGACCGAAGAAGAAGGCCGTGGTGATGAGGGCCACCGCCACAATCACCGTGAGGGAGTACTTCCATTTCCGTGCCACTGCACCTCCGTCGCCTCGTGGCTCGTGTCACCACCCAGGTGTCTGCAACCAGCGGCGCAGTACTGAGTGTTCATTTTAGACGATGGCGCCAAGGGGTACGGGAGGCGGCCAAGTCTCCCGTCAGGATATTCGCACGCACTTCTCAGCTTGGTTCCTAGTTGTCGAGATCATCTAGCGGCGTCGGGGGCGTTTTCACCCGTGAGGCGAGCCCCGAGGCGACCAGGCACGAACCCGCACCGACCAGGAGCGCCGCTCGGGCTCCGCCCACGTCGGCGATCCAGCCGGTGAGAACACTGCCGATGGGCGTGGTGCCGATATAGACGAAGATCCACAGGGCCATGACCCGGCCGCGGTAGGTCGAGGACGAGTGCAGTTGCAAGGCGGTGGAGGAGAGGGTGACGAAGGAGAACCCGCTGAGTCCGGCCAACACCAGGCCCCCACAGGCCAGGGGAACATTGGGGGCGGCCGCGGTCAGCGCGAGCGCTACGCCAAAGGCCAGGGAGGAAAGGACCAAGTAGCGGCGCTTCGGGTGACCAACGAATCCCACTCCCAACGAGCCGCCGATCGAACCCAGGCTGAGCATCGTGGTCATGAGCCCGTACGTTCCGCCCGAACCATGGAAGGTGGACTTGGCGAACACCGGCAGGATGACCGAGAAGTTGAACGCGAATAGCCCCACGAGGGACATCATGAGCAGCGGCAGCCAGAGCTGATTGCGGCTTCGCACGTAGCGAAGCCCCTCGCGCACCGCGCGCTTGGCCCGTGCGGCGATCCTTTGGGGATGCAGCGGTCGAATGAAGATCAGCGCGACGACAAAGGGCACGTAGGAGAGCGCATTGACGGCGAAGCAGGGTGTCGTCCCCACCGTCACGATGAGGATCCCGGCCAGCGCGGGGCCTACTACTCGCGACGAGTTGATGAGCACGCCATTCAGGCTCACCGCACTCGCCAGGTCACTTGAGGGAACGAGCTGGCTTACGAACGCCTGGCGCGCGGGGGAGTCGACGATCGAGACGAAACCGCTCACCACGGTGACGGCGATGATGACGGGGACCTTGGCGAGACCCGCGGCGGCGAGCGCCCAGAGCCCACCCGCCAACAGACCGAAGGTGATCTGGGTGGTGATCAGCAGCTTGCGAAGATTGATGCGATCGGCGATCGCCCCGCCCCAGGGGCCGAGGACCAGCGACGGCACGCCACCGGCCGCCAGCACGAGGCCCAGAGAACCCGCCGAGCCGGTGAGTCGCAGAACCAGCCAACCGATGGCGGTCTGTTGGAGAAACGTGCCGCTCGCCGACGCCAGTTGACCGAAGAAGTACTGACGGAACGGGCGCGAGCGCAGCGCACGCACGGACCCGTGTCCCGCGTCGTTTTCCCGAGGCGGGTTCGCCAAAGGCGTCGCTTCGGGCATAGCGCGCAGCGCGTCGCGGTCCATCAACCCTCGTGTCGCTTCGCGAGGACCGCGCGCACGCCAAGGTTCACCCGCGTAGTCATCGAACCATCATGACGTGCGACACGGCCGTTGGCCAGGCGAATCGCGACTAGTAGAAAGGAGGGACAACTGATCCACCGGGAGGCGACGATGCCCGAGACCATGCCCGTCCTTGGAGTTCCCCGACTCGCCGGCGCGAACGAGAGCGCCGAGTTGGTGGTGCGCAACGCACGCGTGTTCACAAATGATCCCCGTCGACCGGAGGCCACGTGCCTGGCGGTGCGCGGCGGGCGCATCACGGTCGTGGGTGGGGAGGCCGACGTGGATGGAGTGATCGGCGCGTCGACGCGTGTCATCGATGCACTGGGGCGACGAGTTATCCCCGGGCTGAATGACTCGCATCTGCACGTCATACGCGGAGGTCTCAACTACCTGCTTGAGTTGCGCTGGGATGGCGTGCCCTCGCTCGCGCTCGCCCTGTCGATGTTGCGCGAGCAGGTTGCCCGCACGCCCGCGGGACAGTGGGTGCGAGTTGTCGGAGGCTGGACCGGGGATCAGTTCTTCGAACGTCGCCTCCCGACGCTGGGCGAGTTGAACGCCGCCGCACCCGATACGCCGGTCTTCGTGCTGCACCTCTACCAGTCGGCCATGTTGAATCGCGCCGCACTGAAAGTGGTGGGCTACACCAAGAAATCACCGAACCCGCTCGGTGGTGAGATCGTGCGGGGCCACAGCGGTGAGCCAACGGGCCTGTTGCTCGCCGCGCCCGCGGCCGGTCTCCTCTACGCCACACTCGACAAGGGACCGCACCTGAGTGCCGATGAGCAGGTGGAGTCCACGAGATTCTTCTTTCGTGAGTTGAATCGCTTCGGGCTCACCAGCGCGATCGACGCCGGAGGCGGGTATCAGAGCTTCCCCGAGAACTACGCCGCGGTCATGGCGTTAGCCAAGGCGGGCGAGATGACGCTGCGCGTGGGCTATCACCTCTTTCCTCAAGTGGCGGGCCAGGAACTCGCGGATCTCAAACGCTTCACCGAGATGGTCAAGCCCAACGAGGGCGACGAGTGGCTGCGGGTGAACGGGGCCGGAGAGAACCTGGCCTGGTCACCCGCGGATTTTGAGAACTTCACCGAGCCCCGACCCCAACTCGAGGCCAAGGCGCCCGGTGAGCTAGAGGCCGCGGTGCGCCTGCTCCTCGACAAGAACTGGGGCTTTCGCCTGCACGCCACCTACGGCGAGACGATCGCCTCGGACCTCGATGTGTTCGCCAAGATCGCCGGCGATGGGGGATTTCCTCGCGGCGCGCGCTGGTTCTTCGACCACGCCGAAACTGTGAGCGACGAGAGCCTGGAGCGCATCGCCGACCTGGGCGGAGCCGTATCGATTCAGAACCGCATGATGTTCCAAGGACGTGCTTTCGTTGATCGCTACGGGGCGGCCCTGGCCGAAACGGCGCCGCCTCTGGTCAAGATGCTCGATCGTGGACTCACCGTCGCAGCCGGGACCGACGCCACGCGGGTCTCGAGCTACAACCCGTGGCTCTCACTGGAGTGGCTGGTGCGAGGTCGTGACATCGGTGGACTCTTGCTTGCACCACCCGCCAACCGGGTCGATAGGGCGACCGCGATGACCCTGTACACCTCAGGGGGCGCAGCCCTCACGGGTGAAGCCGACGTGAAGGGCCGACTAAAGGAGGGCTACTTCGCCGACCTGGCCATCCTCTCGGACGACTATTTCACCGTGTCCGAGGACGACATCTCCCACATCGAATCCGTCCTCACGGTCGTCGGCGGTAACGTCGTCTACGCGGCTGGCCCCTTCGAAGGATTGGAGCCCGGCTCAGCGCCGATGTCGGTTGATTGGAGCCCGGTTACCCGGTTCGGCGGTTTCCACGCCACAGCGCCTCCGAGCGGGTGGCGACAAGCCCAAGGCGTGCTCGAGGTGGCGCAGTCTTCCAACGAGGAGAGAACCTGGCGTGCGTCGAAGGACGGCGCGCTTCCCGCGATCAGCGTGGAACAGTGTTGATCGTGTCGGCCACTTAACCGCCTTTCATTACGGAGAGGATGTGCGACCGAGAGGTGTTGACGACTGAGCTCTAGTTGGAGCGTTACCCCAGCACATGTGCGGATTCGGGCTTCGCCTGCAAAAAAACGCCGAGAGGGAAGCGATCGCGTCAATTGCCTCGATGGACGCGGTGAGTTACCTCAGCCTGACGCTCGGCAGGTGGGACGCGATCGGAACTCTGCTCGTGAAGACCCAAAGTGAGCTGGTCAGTGAACTCGATCGGGTACGGGCTACCCCGGCATCGAGGCGCTTGAGAGTTGGTCGCACCTCGACGTCATCAAAGTTGATCACTCATTGAGCTGATCTTTGAGGCGTTCGCACGTAGGCGGGTTTCTCTTGGTAAGTGGGCTGCGAAACGAGCGGAGGGAGTGGGATTTGAACCCACGGTGGGCAAGCCCACGCCGGTTTTCAAGACCGGTACATTCGGCCGCTCTGTCATCCCTCCGCGCACAACACTACTGGGCGACTGATGTGGCCTTCTTGTTGGCGCGGTGTCGGGCCGCGACGTCGAGCACTACTTTGCGCAGTCGTACCGACCTGGGCGTGACCTCAACCGCCTCGTCATCGGCGATGAACTCCAGAGCTTGTTCGAGCGAGAAGATGGTCGGTGGGGCAATTCGCTCGGTGTTGTCGCTGCCCGACGCGCGCATGTTGGTGAGTTTCTTTTCCTTCGTCGGGTTGACGTTCATCTCGTCGGGGCGCGTGTTCTCGCCCACGATCATTCCCTCGTAGACCTCCACGCCCGGGCCGACGAAGAGAACGCCGCGCTGCTCGAGGTCGAGCAAGGCGTTCGCGGTCGTGTCGCCGCGGCGGTCCGCCACCAGGGTGCCCTTCTGGCGCAACCGTATGTCGCCGTACCAGGGCTCGTAACCGTCCGAGGTCGAGTGCATGATGCCCGCCCCCCTGGTCTCGGTCATGAACTCGGTGCGGATCCCCACCAGTCCGCGCGCGGGGATGCGCCACTCCATGCGCACCCAGCCGGTGCCGTGGTTGACGAGGTCGACCATCGTGCCCTTGCGGGTGGCGAGCAGCGTGTTGATCGGACCGATGAAGTCTTCGGGCGTGTCGATGGTGACGTGCTCCATGGGCTCGTTCACCTTGCCGTCGATCATGCGCGTGACCACTTGGGGCTTGCCCACGGTGAGTTCGAATCCCTCGCGGCGCATCGTCTCGATGAGGATGGCCAGTTGCAGTTCGCCGCGACCCTGGACCTCCCACGCGTCGGGACGGTCGGTAGGCAGCACGCGCAGCGCGACGTTGCCCACCAGTTCGCGATCGAGGCGGTCCTTGACCATGCGCGCGGTGAGCAGCTTGCCCTCGGTGCCCGCGAGCGGCGAGGTGTTGATGCCGATGGTCATCGAGAGGCTGGGCTCGTCGACGTGCAGCGGCTCTAGGGGTTGAGGGTTCTCGGCGTCGGCCAGCGTCTCACCGATGGTGATGTCTTCGAAGCCCGCGACGGCCACGATGTCACCGGGACCCGCACTCTCGGCCGAGATCCGCTCGAGCGCTTCGGTGATGAAGAGCTCGGTCACCTTGGCGTACTCCACCGAGCCGTCGATGTGGCACCACGCGACGCGCTGGCCACGCTCGAGATGTCCGTTCACCACCCGACACAGAGCGAGGCGTCCCAGGTACGGCGAGGCGTCCAGGTTGCACACCAGCGCCTGAAGGCCGTGGCCCTCGATGTACTCGGGGGCGGGCACGAAGTCGGCGATGGTTTGAAAGAGCGGTGTGAGGTCGCCTGAGGTGGCGCCGGGATCCAGCGACGCCCAACCTTGTCGCGCGCTCGCGTAGAGGATCGGAAAGGAGATCTGGTGTTCGTCGGCGTCGAGGTCGAGGAAGAGGTTCTCGACTTCGTCAACGACCTCGGCGACGCGGGCGTCGGGCCGGTCGACCTTATTAATGAGCAGAACCACGGGCAGTCGCTTCTCCAGGGTCTTGCGCAGGACGAAGCGCGTCTGCGGCAGCGGCCCTTCGGCGGCGTCCACCAGCAAAATGACGGCGTCGACCATCGCCAGACCGCGCTCGACCTCGCCGCCGAAGTCCGCGTGACCAGGCGTGTCGATGATGTTGATGGTGAGGTCGTGCCACTTGACCGCGGTGTTCTTGGCGAGAATCGTAATGCCCTTTTCGCGCTCGAGATCGCCTGAGTCCATGACCCGCTCGGTGAGCTCGGTGTGAGCCGAAAAGGAGCCGGTTTGGCGCAGCATCTTGTCCACGAGCGTGGTTTTCCCGTGGTCCACGTGCGCGATGATGGCGATGTTACGAAGCGAAGAGCGGGTGGCCATAGCCTTACCACGCTACTAGGTGGGGCGCTTTGGCCGATCTAGGCGGCGAGTCGTGTACGGGGTCGACGTGCTACTACGGCGGTGCGCACGAGGTCGCGCGCGCCGGCGCGAAGATCGGCCATCGTGCCCTCCACGTTCAACAAGACACCCGCTTCGGGCCACACGCCGATGATCCGCGACGCGCACAGTCCGTGCGCGTGGGCGAGTGCATCGATCGTGAGATCTGCGCGTAGTCCCGGTCCGGCGCTCTTGCCCGGAGAGCCGAGGCGCACTCGCACCAGCACACGAGTTTGCTCAGTGGTCACGATCACGTCACGTCGTCCGCGCAAGGTGGTGCGAGCGCGTGCCACGTCGTAGTAGACGTCGCTCGCGGCCACCTCCCAGGGCTGGGCGATCACGTCGGTCACCTCGGCCAATTGCGTTGTCCAGTTCGCGGCTTCGCTACGCACGAGACCCAGCTCGGCGTTGGAACACGTGGCGAGATACGACGCCAGAGAGCCGGGTCGGGCGTAGCCCGTGACGTAGCGCATCAACTGTTCTTCGAGCTCCATCTCCACCGCACTCAGACGCGTGAACGACAGTTCGGCGAGCGAGCGTCGCAACGCGGCGTTGCCGAGAACTCGCCGGGCCGTCGCGGGCGACCAGCGAAAGGGGTCGCTCGAACGCCCCGCGCGTTCGACCATCCACGCGTCAAGGCGCCGGTGATCGTTCTGGGGCACGGCGCGAAAGCGCGCGCTCAGTGAGCGGCGGTGATCGTCCGTGAGAAAGGCCGGCTCAAGAGTGGCCTCATCGATGAGACGATTCATCACCCGTGAGGACAGTCGGTGGTGAGTGAGCGTGGTCACGCGCGACTTTCGATGACGCTCAGTACGTCGGCGACCGAGCGCGCGAGCAACTCGCCGTCGACGTCGACGCTCCACAGCTCTCCGGTACCGGTGGAGAACATGGACGTGCGCAGTGGCACGACGCCGGTGCGCAGGGTTTGGACGAGGGCGTGGTACCTCATTACGCGCTCAGCCCCCTCGTCGAGCGGCGACGTCGTGACGTCGAGGATCACCACGGACGCCACGTCGCTCGAGGTCGTGCCCACCATCAGGTCCACCATGTCGCGCAAGATGACGTTGCCGCCAGCGAGACGCTGGTGGGCCCGTAGCGACGTACGAGGCAGCCACCAGTTGGACAGAGTTCCCAGTGAGCGTTTGAGGGTGACCCAGTGCGCTTCGACGTCGGCGCGGAGTCGGGCCACGTCATCGCCGTCGAGTTGATCGACGTACCCGGTCAAGTAGTTCTCACCTACCTCGGCGCGCCACGCGCAGAGCGTGTCCCGATAGACGTCGTCGATCGCTGCGCCCGCACAGAGCAGGCGCAGGGCCTGGTTGATGAGGATCCCGCGCACCGGACCGTGCGGCGACGCGCTCTGCGTCGTCGGCGCGTCTTGTCGCAGCGATGACGCGCGAACAGTGATGGGCTCCTCGCGCGGACTCTCTCCCAGCAGTTGAGCGAGGGACTCTTCGAGGGCCGCGCGAAGGTGTGCGGCGGCCGAGGTGTCGGGCACTGGTCTCGTCGAACGCTCTCCACGCAGGACCTCCATCACGCAGCGCGGCGATTCGTCCAGCAGAGAAGTCATTGATCCAGTGTGACCAGGGCGTGTAACACACCGCCTAGCGTGAAGGTGTGTTCATCGCCGTGTTCTCCGTCTTCGTGGTGGCGATGGTGGCTCTGTGCGTCTTGACCCTGCGCTGGGCGATTCAGCGCGACCGCTCGCGTCGTCGCTAGTCGGAGTTCGAGCTCTCCTCGGGACCACCGAGGCGATCCTGGAGTTCGTGCACGGCACGACCGAGGTCCGCGATCGCGCGCTCGATGACCGAGAGCCGATCCTTGATGCTGTCGTCGACTCGTTGGTCCACGCGCTTGTCCACCTGGGCGGACAGACGTGCGTCGAGTGACTCCACCAGGGGCTGGGTGATCTGCTTAATGCGAGCTCGCAGGTCCTGGACCTTGGCGCCCTCGTCGTCGGTGGGGGTGTCGCTCATGGGCCCAGGTTAGGACGGGGGCGGGGCACAGTAGACGCCGGCGTTGAACTGCAGGGTATTGAACTGGCCGCTCCAGGGCGGGGCCACTAACGTCGCGGCCTCGTTAGCCAGGGTCGAGGTCGGAGAGCACGACGCGTTAAACGTGATGAAGCCGCGCACGTTGGCGCCCGTCGCACCGGTGACGGGCACGGGACCGCCCCCACCAAAGGCGAGGGCCACGAAGACCGGCATCGACGCCGTGGAGAGTTGGTAGTTGCGGTACTCGGACTGCGAGGCGTAGACCGCGGCGTTGAGCGAGGGGTCGACCGAGGCGATGCCCGCGGACCAACCCGAGAGCATCGCGCTCCAGTACGTGGCGTAGACAGCGAGCGTGGTGGCGGAGGCGCCGCCGGGAGCGTCGAGCCCCGAGTGGTTATCGGGGTAGCCCTCGGGGTCGAAGATGACCCAGTCGGGTTTGATGCCCACGCCCAGACTGCGGTAGGTGTCGATCTGCGTGGCGACCCACGCACCTGCGGCAAAGCCGTGGGAGTAGTAGTTCGACGTCGTCATCGGCTGGCCGGCGAGTGGCCCGCTCACGGTCCAGAACGAGAGCCAGGTGACGCGCTTGTGCGCGTTGTAGATCGCTTGTCCCATCAGATAGTCGGGGGACTCATCCACGTTCGACGATCCGGTAAAGCCGACCCAGGGCGCGCTGCGCGTACCGAGTCCCCCGGTCTCCGACAGGATCGGCCAGCCCGCGGTGATGGCGTTGGTCCAGTCCGCGCTCGGGATGGCGTAGACGCCCACACCCTGGGGCGGCGGCGAGTTCACGCCCGCGGCGTACAGGGTGAGGGTGCCGTTGATCTGCAGGCCCGTCACGCTGGGTCCGACCGTTCTCGCTCCGCTGCCGGCCGTGGTGGAGACGTTGGTCGCTGTCCAGGCCGTGGACTGGGTGGGACTGGTGAGAACGTAGAGGTCGCCCCAGTTGGCGGCCTGACCCGCGACGGCGACCTGGGTGGGGGTGACTTGCACCGACAGCGCACCGCTGAGTGGCGGCGCGCCCGCCGCGAGCGTCGTGATACTGAACTCGTTCCAGATTCCTGGCTCGGCGATCTGATGGCTCACCAGCGCGCCGTTCGACGCAAAGGCGCTGGTGAAGAGCTCGACGTCGCCGCCCGCGGTGAGTGCGGCGAGGTCGACTTGGGACGTGTTGGCTCCTAGGGCCAGGGTGCCCGTAACGACGGGCAACCCCAGGGTGAGCGTGAGGTTATCGCTCGACCAGGCGACCAGTGACCCCTCTTCGGTGTCGACGACCACGTCGCCGTTGTTCAAGATGGCGGCGAAGGTGGGCGTTGGCCCGGGGATGACCTGGGGATCACTGGCGAAGTCCGTCGCGACGGTGGGCGGGGCGGTGGTGGTTGTCGTCGATGTGGTGGTGGTGGTCGTCGTGGTCTGGTCGTTGCCCTGGGCGAGAGGTTAGGAGAGACGTCTTGCGGGCACCGAGACCGATGAGGCCAGACCCTCGTAGTTCACCGTCGCCGAGGACTGGTCGTAGATCGGAATGGGATCGCTCGAGGACCAGGACAACTCGACGACTTCGATCTCGTTGGTCGTGGTGCGGTACGCCAGTGTGGCGTCGTCGCCATCAACCTGCACGCTCGCCAGGCCCGTGGCGCCCCCACGTCCGTTAGGGCGCTCAAGTCGATCGACACGTACTTTTGCCACGGCGTGCCGTAGTGCGCTCGCGCCCACAGCGCGCTGTCGGGTTCATTGGGACTCACGAGGATCGCCTGGCCGCTCGTGTCCACGTAGACCAGGTCGACGTTGCCCGACGGGTCGAAGAAGGGGACGGGGTCGTCGGCGGGTGCGGGCACGTTGGTGCCCGCGGAGTAGTTGCGCCACCCGGTGTTCCCCACGTTGGTCTGCACGTAGAGCGCGAGTTGGTTCGCGTTGGTGCGATAGGCCAGCACGCCCTCGGTGGCGTCGGTCGCGCCGTGGGGTCCGCCCAGCATGGTCGTGGAGTTGAGCTTGGCCTCGAGTGACGCCGCACTCCAGGGGAACGTGCCGGTACCGGTCTCGGCGAACTGATACAGGGGCAGACCATTCGAGGGCGCCGTGGTGACGGCCCGGGACTGGGTGGCCACGAGTACGGTGCTCGCGACCAGCACCACGCTGATCACTGCTAGTCGTGGAACCTTCACTGGCGTCCTTGCGTGGGCGTTGCGACCCATCAGATACGGACCCTCACACAAAAAAGTTTAGGAGGGGGAGTTCGTTGAACTCCTTCCAGTCTGTCTGTAAATGGTTTTAAGAACGTGTTACAACGCGCCGCGCACTCGAGGAGACTGATGGCCCTTGGGCATTGAGCGCACGCGCGGTCACGCTGTAGGCGCGATGCTTGGCCAACTTGGTCACACTGATTCTCTTCGATCCCTTGGCCAGCGCGGCCCACGTGCGCCCGCCGTTGATGGAGTACTGGTACGCGGTAATCGCACTGCCGCCACTCAGAGTCGGCGCGCGCAGCACGAGAGTGAATCCGCCCACCCGCGGGGCGAGCGTGATGATCGTCGGCGCTTCGGGGCGCGTGAGCGCGGCGGCGGCGTTGAAGGTGAGGGTGGAGGAGTAGATCATTTGGTCGGCGTAGCTCAGCGTGAGCGCCACGTTCTGGGCGAGGGAGGATCCGACGCTAAAGGACACCAGGCCCGAGGAGTTCGTGGTGAGCGTGCTCTTCGCGGTGCCGACGCCGTCGGTGGTGTCGTAGACGTTGTTGATGCTGAGCTGTCCGCCCGGCGCGGTGGCACTGACCTCGACCTGCGCGTTGGGCAGGACGCCGCCATTGGCGTTACGCAGCGTCACCGTGATGGTGGGACCGGCCGTCTTGGCGACGCCCGTGGTCGACGAGAGGTCAAAGGAGCTCTCACTTGGTGACACGTTCTGGGTGCACAGACCGGCTAGGAACGCCGCGCCGTTCGGGCTGCCCAGACCCGAGGCCATGTCGTACCCGACGCCGGCGGGGTACTCGCCCACGTCGAAGAGGTTGTTGGTGCCGGTGGTGACGTCGACGTAGCCGGTCGCGGCCATCGCGTAGAGCGAGGGATTGACGAAGCCGAGTCGTCCCCCACTGGGGGCGCACGCTTGGGCGGCGGTGGCGATGAGCGCGGTCACGATGGGTGCGCCGATCGATGTGCCCCCGATCGCCCCCCAGCCGCCCGAACAGGTGCGCCGGCAAAAGCCCTGCCCCTGGCCGGTGTAGTACTGAATGAATCCGGTCGTGGGATCCCCCATCACCGAGAGGTCGGGCACCATGCGCATGGTCTCGGTGGCCGTGTTGATGCCGGGGGCTACCTGCCAGGAGGGACGACTCCAGAGCGAGGACTTCCCTCCGCCTCCCGCGCCGCAGTCCGACTGGGTGCACTGGTCGTTCCAGACGGTTTCGCTCAACGGACTGATGTCGTTGACGGTGAGCCCGCCCACACCCGTGACGTAGGGCTGAGAGGCGGGGTCGTCAACGGCCAGGGCCGAGGAGGGGCTCGGAGCGTCTTCGCAGTCCGTGGAGCCGGAATCACCGGCGGCCGCCACCACCGTCTGACCTTGGGCGGCCATCTGCTGGAAGATCGTCTGCTCGGTCTGCGCGCTGCCGTCGGTCTGGGCTTCGCAGATGCCCCAGGAGGTCGTGATGATGGTGGCCGTGTCGTCGCTCGCCATCTGGGAGTAGATGTCGGTGGGGCCCGAGCCGTTGTTGGTGCCCTGGTAGACCTCGAGCGCGGCGCCCGGGGCGAGCGCGGCGCTCTCTTCCACGTCGAGGGTCGCTTCGTCGGGGGCGTTGCCTTCGTTGTCGCCCGAGGTCGGTCCGCCATCGACGTTCAGCGACGTGACGTTCGGTGAGAGTCCGTAGCAGGTGAAGAAGGTCTGGGTGTCGCTCGAGTCGTAGTCGGCCAGCTCGTAGATGCCGATCGTCTGGCCCGCCCCGGTGTCGCCGTTGGCCCAGGCGGTGTTGAATCCGTACAGCTCGGCCTGCTGCTGGACGGTGTAGCCGCCCAGACTGTTGGGCTGGGTGCCGCTGGAGGAACCGGCCGCGGGACACGCGCTCGGGGTGCTGACTGCGGGCAGATCACGACGGACATTGAGATTGGTCGTGAGTGGTGCGACCGTGTCGAGTCCGGCGACGGCCGTGACGTCCTTGGCGAGCGACGAGGGCAGCGTGCCGTTACTCGTGAAGTGCGCGCTGAGCGCACCGGTGCTGAGGCGCACCGTCACGACGGGCGCGTCAAAGGCGCGCGCAATCTCGCTCGTCGTGGCGCGCACGTGCAGGATGTCACGTCCCGCACTGAGTGTGGTGTGACTCATGCCGTAGGCGGCGAAGTACGTGCGCAGGGCGCCGATCTCGCTCGAGGTCGCGCCGTAGGTTTTGGCGTACGCGGAAGGAGTGAGGTAGCGGTGGTAGTCGGGCGAGCCGGTGTTGGACAGGTTCGCGATGTAGTTGGTGAGCGCGGCCTGGTGGCGCTGGGTGAGCGCGAGGTCAAAGGACGTCGTAATCACCGACGGGACAACGACGTCCTTGGTGGCGCTGGGCGCGAGTCCGGACACCGAAACGCGCGCCTCACTGGCGTTGGCCGAGGTCGCTACGAGGGGTAAAGCGAGAGCAACCAGCGAGGCCGAGGCCGCCACCAGCGCGCCACGGGGGACGACGCGACATTTCATATTGGGCCAGCCTACGAAAGTCCTCTCTACGAGAGAACTACAGCACTTGAGATTCTTATGTGCGCTTAGAGAACGTCGTAGCCCGCGCGCCGGTAGCGCTCGGTGAGATCGCCGCACTCCACGCAGACCGATTCGGGCACCAGGCCCGCGCGAATGAGCCAGCCAAAGACGGTGCAACCCAAGCAAAAACCGAGAAATCCCTCGAGGGAGGCAGCCCCCATGAGGGGAAGAAGAATCCAGCGCGCGTCCAACCAGCCCGCGCTCACCCACGTGAGGAGCGCTGATAACGAGAACGCGAGGCCCATCGTCTGGGCGAAACGCTTGGGTGGGCCAGGAACATATTTTTCCCAACTCGTCAGGCGCGGACCACTGACGCGCGTCGCGAACAGGCCCAACGGGGAGATCTTGGGGCCGGCGGCCACGCGTGCGGCGAAGCCGTAGGTCAGAGGAATGAGCAGCCACGCCCAGCCCGTCGCGAAGGTGAGCACGCTCAGCGCCAGTACGCCCAGGGCCACGCTGCGTGCGGCCGCGTCGTTGACCGGATTGGGAAACGAGAAGAAACCCTTCACGTACTTATCTTATGGAAGAAGTCGTGATTAGGCGCCCACGGCGAGCTTGATGGTCGTGACCACGCCGATCACGATTACCAGGGCGCGAATGATCGACGGCGGAAGTCGCAGGATCAAGAGCGCACCCAAGTAGCCGCCGATCAGCGTGCCCGCGAGAATCGCGAGCACGTCGGCGGTCGCGAGGTGTCCGTGCACGACGAAGATGAGAGCTGCGGTGACGTTGATCACCAGGGAGATGGCGTTGCGCAAGCCCTGGAGCTCTTTGATATCGAGGGGCAGAGCGACGGCCATGACGGCGAGCAACAAGATGCCCAGTCCGGCACCGAAGTAGCCCCCGTAGATCGACACGAAGAACACGCCCACGACCATCACCACCTGACGCGAGGCGTGATCTCGCTCGAGGTGCTCGAGTCGGCGCGAGATGAGTGGGGAGCTCGCGAAGAGCAGGTGCCCGCGCCGACCAGCCAGGGCACGACGAGTCGAAAGGTGGCGGCCGAGTCCGACGAGCAACAGCGTCGCGCCACCGGCCGCGCCGAGCACGCACGAGGGCAGCAACGAGACGATGAGTCGACGATGCGGGGCGAGGTGCGTACGAAAGACCCGCAGTGATCCGAGGTAACTTGGCACTACGCCGACCGTCGTCGAGAGGTTGGCCTTGAGCGCCGGTACCCCGAGGGCGAGGAGCGTCGGAAACGTGATGAAGGTTCCCCCACCGGCGATGCCGTTCGCGATGCCCGCGCCAATGCCCGCGACGAAGACCAGACCGAGGCGCCACCACAGTGCGAGGCCGCCGACAAACATTCTCACTACTCTACGTTTGATGGATTTTTCGCTTCAGCGTCAGAACAATCCGCCAGTTCGTTCCGTCTGTCATCTACCGTTAGCGGCGTGTACCTCTTGAGCGGCGAACTCATTATTCCTCGGGACGCACCCGACGACCTGATTCGGGCCGCCGGTGGAATCGTGATGCGATTTGTGTCGGGGGGCCGCGTGGAGATTGCGTGCATCTACCGCGAAGCACGCGGAGACTGGACCTTCCCCAAGGGCAAGCTTGACGCGAACGAAACCTTCGAGCAGGGCGCGATTCGTGAAGTGTACGAAGAGATCGGCCTCAAGTGCCGCGTGGTGCGATTCGTCGGTACGACGAACTACGTGCACCGCAAGGGCAAGCCCAAGATCGTGGCCTACTACCTCATGACCGCCGACATTGGAGAGTTTCAACCCAACGACGAAGTAGACGTCTTGGTGTGGCTGCCCGTCGAGCAGGTGAAGTCACATCTCACCTGGGACCGCGACCGCGAACTCTTTGACATCGTCTCCGGACTTCCTGAGATTCGCGCGCTCGCCTCGTAAAAACCGCGCCGATTCTTCGCGTGTTCGACAAATTCGCGGCGCAATGACTTGACTCGACTTGGGGGCATCCGTTAGCCTGGACCCTAATCTCTACTAAATCCATAGTAATTAATGGATATAAAGGAAAATCAATGAAAATGCCCATGACCCGACGTATAGCGGGGCTCGCTGTAGCCCTGTTACCGCTGAGCCTGCTTGCCGTGACGAGTCCTTCGGGCGCGGCCAACCGACTGAATGTCAATGTCGTGGGCTACTCGGTTGTCTCCAACGCTTTTACGGCCCTCGAAAAGGCGTTCCAGGCGACCCACGACGGCAACGGCATCACCTTTACGAACTCCTTTGGCGCGTCGACCACCCAGGCCGAGGATGTGGTCGCGGGTCAGCCGGCGGACATCGTGGTCTTTTCTGACGTGCCCGACTTGAACCTTCTCGTCAACTCGGGCCTCGTCGCCAAGAACTGGGCGACCTCTGGCGCAGGGTCGGCCACCAACGGCTTCGTGACCGACTCGGTCGTGGTGATCGTCACTCGCGCCGGCAACCCTTTGGGCATCACCGGTTGGAACAGTCTTGCCAAGAGCGGGGTCCAGATCGTGACGCCGGACCCGATCAGCTCGGGTAGCGCGCGCTGGAATCTTCTGGCCGCCTACGAGTCGCAAATTCAACAGGGTAAGAGCGCGAGCAAGGCGACGAACTTCGTGAACTCACTGGTGGCCAACGTCGTTTCGGAGCCGTCTAGTGGCAGCAGGGCGCTCTCGACGTTCGAGAGTGGAACGGGCAATGTCCTACTCGCCTACGAGTCCGACGCGTTAGCGGCGAAGGCAGCGGGTCAAGCAATCACGATCGTCGACCCCGCGCAGAACACCCTCATCCAAAATCCGGGAGCGTTAACCACGACGGGGTCTCAGAGCCCGGCAGCGGTCGCCTTCTATGACTTCCTCTACTCGCGCGCCGGTCAGGAGATCTGGGTCCAGCAGAACTTTCGCGGAACGATTCCCTACGTCCAGTCGCTAAAGAAGAGCGTCTTCTATCAGCCATCACGACTCGCGACGGTCGGGTCACTGGGCGGTTGGGGCAAGGTCACCGACAAGTTCTTCTCCCCAACCGGCATCATCACCAAGATCGAGAACGCTCACGGATACACCAGCTAAGTTCCACTAGTTCTTCCCTCGAGTGCCGCCGGCGTCGCCCCGCCGGCGGCACTCTCATGTTGGCACTTCAATTCACAAGCGGCAGGGTGACCCGATCGGCTATTCGGTAGGATTAATGGACTTGGAGAGGTGGGTGAGTTCGGTTTAAACCACATTCCTGCTAAGAATGCGGCCTGCGAAAGTGGGCCCGAGGGTTCAAATCCCTCCCTCTCCGCCACGTGACACCGAGCGCTCCGCGCTCGGTGTTGCACTGTGAAGGGAATCGTGGTGCGGTACTGGATCGAGACGCTCGGTTGTCCCAAGAATCACGTGGACTCTGACAAGCTGTCGGGACTCTTGGAGTCCCAGGGCTACCTCGTGGCGTCAAGCCCGAGCGAGGCCGACCTGGTCGTCGCTAACACCTGCGCCTTCATCGAAGCCGCCCGCGAAGAGTCCATCGAGACGGTGCTGGAGTTGGCCGACGAAAAGATGAAGAACGCGCGGCTGGTGGTGACGGGTTGCATGGCCGAGCGCTACGGCGAAGAGCTCGCCGCCGCCCTACCCGAGGTTGACCTCGTCGCGGGCTTTGGGGCGAGCCTGATCGACTCCACGCCGGTCACCCTGCGCACGCTGACTCGCCCTTCCTTTGACCTCTTGAACCTGCCGCGCCCGGCGGCGAAGGCCCCCTGGGCGTACGTGAAGATCGCCGAGGGCTGCGACCGGCGCTGCGGCTTCTGTGCGATCCCGACTTTTCGGGGTGACCAACGTTCGCGCTCGACGCTCGACATCGTCGCCGAAGCGCGCGACCTCGTCGACGGTGGCGTCAAGGAGATTGTGCTCATCGCCCAGGACCTGGCGAGTTGGGGACACGATCGTCGTCGTGTCGGTCGCGGCGGCGCGCTCGAGGTGCTCGACGAGGGCGGAACCCAACCATTGATCGAACTCACTCGCGCCCTCAGCGACGAAGTCGAACGGGTGCGCCTGTTGTACCTATACCCCTCGGGACTCACCGAGGGCCTCATTGAGACGATCCTTTCGACCGAGGTGCCCTACTTCGACCTCTCCTTGCAGCACGCGTCGCGTCCCCTGCTGCGTGGGATGCGCCGTTGGGGAGACGGCGCGCGATTCCTCGAGCGAATCGCCGCCATCCGCGCGGTCGAACCCGAGGCGACGTTTCGATCGTCGTTCATCCTGGGCTACCCCGGCGAAACCGAGGACGACCAGCGAACGCTGTTGGACTTCGTCGAGGCCGCGCAGTTGGACTGGGCGGGGTTCTTTACGTTCTCCTCCGAAGAGGGCACCTACGCGAACGACCTCGACGCGCCGGTTCCCCACGCACTGGCCCTAGAGCGCCTGCGCGAAGTCTCTGAACTCCAAGACGCCATCACCGCGCGCAAGCGCGACGCCTTGGTGGGAACGATGGCCGAGCTGCTCATCGACGCTGCGGGCGTGGCCCGCAGTGTGCGCGAGTGCCCGGAGATCGATGGTGTCATCCACGTAGCCCCGAGCCTTAGGGTGGGTTCCGTGGTCAAGGGGGAGATTGTGGCGAGTCGGGGCATCGACCTCGAGGCGGTGGTGGCGTGAGTAGCGAGCGCACCTACGGACCCACGGCGCTGCTCACCCCGGCCAACCTGATGACGGCGTTTCGCCTGTGCGTCGCGCCCTATTTCATCTATCTGATCATCTTCGACCGCATCTCGTGGTGGACCACGGTGGTGGGGCTGTCGGTCGCCGCCTCGGACTACTTCGACGGCATCGTCGCGCGCCGGCACGGCCCGACCACCTCGGGCGCCTTCCTCGATCCGCTGGCCGACAAGGTGATCGTCTTGGGCGGACTGTACGCCATCATCATCTCGCGCCCGCACGGGATCCACTTCTTCGTGATCCCCGCGATCATCATCACGCTGCGCGAAGTGTGGATGAGCGCGTTTCGCTCGCGAGCCGCCCGACACGGCGTCTCCATTCCGGCGAGCCGCCTCGCCAAATGGAAGACCTTCGCCCAGAACTGGGGCATCGGCTTTTGCGTGCTGCCCCTCACCGGGCATCACCTAGTCTTCGCCTTCGTGACGATCTGGATCGCGGTCGCCCTCACGATCTACACGGGTTGGCAGTACTACGAGGGGGGCAAGAGAGTCGTGGCCGGTGCGCGTTGAAATCGTCGCGGTCGGCACCGAACTGCTGCTCGGCCAGATTCCCGATACGAACTCCCAGTGGCTGGGCGAACAACTAGCGGCCCACGGGATCGCCTCGCACTTTCACCAACACGTGGGCGACAACCATGAGCGCATCGTGCTCGCGTTTCGCACCGCACTGGCCCGCAGCGACGCGGTCATCGTCTGTGGCGGTCTCGGGCCAACCCAAGATGACATCACCCGCGCCGCACTCGCCGAGGTGATGAACGTTCCGCTCGAACGTCACCAGGAGATCATCGAGGTCATTCAACGAGCGTTTCGCTCGCGCGGGCGCGAGATGAGCGACAACAATCTCCTTCAGGCCGACGTGCCCCAGGGGGCGACGATCATTCCCCAAACGCGAGGCACCGCTCCGGGTCTCATCTGCCCGCTGGGCCTCAAGGTGATGTACGCGGTGCCCGGCGTGCCCTACGAGATGACCGACATGTTCGAGCGCGCCATCTTGCCCGACCTGCTGGAGCGCCAGCGGCTGTCGGGTGAGACAGGGGTCATCAAGAGCACGGTGATTCGTACCTGGGGTGCGAGTGAGTCCGGGCTCGCCGAAGCGGTGAGCGAACGATTCGATGAGCTCGAGCGTGGAGGGCAGGTCACCATTGCGTTTCTCGCCTCGGGCATCGAGGGGATCAAGGTGCGACTGACCGCCAAGGGCAGCGACGACGCCGAGGCGACGGCGCTGCTCTCCGAAGAAGAGCGCGCGGTCACGGACCTCATCGAAGACAAACTCGGCGACATCATCTTCAGCGTGAAGGACGAGACGATGGAGGCGGTCGTGGCCGCGAAGTTGGTGGAACGATCGTTGACTCTGGCGGTCGCGGAGTCCCTCACGGGCGGACTCATCGCGAGTCGGCTCGTCAACGTGGTCGGCGCCTCGACCTGGTTTCGCGGCGGGGTGGTGAGTTACGCCTCGGACGTCAAGTACGAGGTCCTGGGTGTACCCGAAGGGCCGGTCGTGTCTGGTCCGGCCGCCGAGGCGATGGCCGATGGCGTGCGGCGACTCCTCAAGAGCGACGTGGGACTGAGCGTGACCGGAGTGGCGGGCCCCGATGAGCAAGAAGGACAGCCAGCGGGCACCGTGTTCGTGGGACTCTCGCTCGGCGAGCACGTCACCCACGCGGCCCTGCATCTGCCGGGTGACCGTCCACGCGTCCGTGCGTACGCAGCGATCAGTGCGCTTGACGTTCTTCGCCGCGTTCTCTAGACGACGAGTGGACTCCGCTCACCTAGTCTCGATTGAGGAGGTCGTATGTCAGATCTGATCGTCGAGGTTGACGCGCGCGAGTGGGGTTTCTCCCCGGACCGCCTGGCCCGGATCGCGACCTACTTCGAACGCTACGTCGATGACGCGCGCCTCGCGGGTTGGCTCGCCACGGTGCGTCGCGGAGACCAGCTGGTCTGGAGCGCGAAGGGCGGGCACCGCGATCGCGAACGCGACCTGCCGGTCACCGACGACACGATCTGGCGCGTCTACTCGATGACCAAGCCCGTCGTGGCGGTCGCCACGATGATGCTCTTCGAAGAGGGCCGCTTCGATCTCAACAGCGAGGTCGGCCGCTGGATCGAGGAGCTACGCGAGCCGCGGGTCTGGTCGGGGGGCACGCCCGAGGAACCCGAGACAGTCCCGGCCGATGCGCCGGTGCGCGTGCATCACCTCCTCACCCACACGAGCGGTCTCACCTACGGGTTTCAGTACCGACATCCGGTCGACAAGATCTACCGTCACAAGGGATACGACTTTCTGCACAAGCCCAGCGCCGACCTTGAAGAAGCGGTGCGCGACTGGTGCACGAGTCCCCTCGTTTTTCAGCCCGGCGCGGGGTGGAACTACTCGGTCGCCTTCGACGTGCTCGGTCGACTCATCGAGATCTGGAGTGGCCAGTCTCTCGACGTGTTCTTGAAGGAACGCATCTTCGATCCCCTGGGCATGAGCGACACCGAGTGGTGGTGCCCGCCCGAGAAGGCCGATCGACTAGCCATGCTGTACTTTCCCGCCGAGGGTAGATCGGTGCCTCAGGAGAGTTGGGCTACGTACTCGCTCCATCGGCCCCGGTTACTCGGTGGTGGTGGTGGATTGCTCTCGACCGCGCGGGACTACGACCGCTTCGCCGCCATGTTGCTCGACGGCGGTCAGCTCGATGGCGTGCGTCTGCTCTCGAGCCGCACGGTCGATCTCATCATGTCGAATCACTTGCCTGGCGACGTGGACCTCGATAAGTACGCGGTGGACTCGTACGCCGAAGTTGAGTACGCCGGCCTGGGCTTCGGCTTCGGGGGGTCAGTTCTGAACGATCGGCGCAAGAACAAGTCGCTGGCGTCCGAGGGCACGTACTCGTGGGGCGGGGCCGCCTCCACGACGTTTTGGGTCGATCCGGCGGAGGATCTGACGGCGGCTTTCTACACCCAACTCCTGCCCAGTGGCACCTATCCGATCAAACGCCGACTCCAGGCGTTGGTCTACCAAGCCCTCACCGATTGATCCCCCTTGGGGGCGTGCCATCGGTCGGAGCCTACGACTCGGTGTCCGGCTCCTCCGTGCTCTCGTTGGGCTCGTCCACGCCGCCCTCAACCCCTGGGTCGCTGATGATGTCGGGCTCCACTTTGCGATGCTCGTCGGGAGCGCCAGCGTCGTCTAGGACTTCTTTTATAGCGGCTTCAGGGTCCATATCGGGGCTGAAAACCTCGTCGATGTCGTGCTCGTCGTCGTCGTCCTTTGCCACAAAAGTCACTCTAATCGTGAGTATTTTTCTAGGTGAAGGTGAATTTTGAGGTAGCAGCGCCAAATACCAAATACGAACACGTGTTCGTAGTACCGTATTGCCCAACGGTGACCAACCGATGTGACAGCAGGTTCGTAGCGTCCCTGTGATGACGGCAAAGAAGGAGACATCAATGGCATCCGACGATCGCTCAAAGGCGCTTGACGCCGCGCTCGGCCAGATCGAAAAGCAATTCGGCAAGGGCTCGATTATGCGCATGGGCGAGAACATGAACTTTGCCATTGAGTCCATTCCGACCGGGGCTCTGGCTCTCGATATGGCCCTAGGTATCGGCGGCGTACCGCGCGGGCGCATCGTCGAGCTCTATGGCCCTGAGTCCTCGGGTAAGTCCACCCTCGCCATGCACGTGGTGGCCGAAGCCCAGCGCAACGGCGGCGTGTGCGCCTACATCGACGCCGAGCACGCCATGGACCCGGTGTACGCGCGAGCCATCGGCGTGAACGTGGATGACCTTCTCATCAGCCAACCCGACACCGGCGAGCAGGCACTCGAGATCGTCGACATGCTGATTCGCTCGGGTGCCCTCGACGTGGTGGTCATCGACTCGGTGGCTGCTCTCACGCCGCGCGCCGAGATCGAAGGCGACATGGGCGACACGCACGTCGGTCTCCAAGCTCGCCTGATGAGTCAGGCTCTGCGCAAGTTGACCGGTGGTCTGTCCAAGTCCAACACTGTTGCCATCTTCATCAACCAGTTGAGAGAAAAGATAGGAGTCGTTTACGGGTGCTTCCAATACAGCGCACGCGTGGTTCTCGCTGATGGCACCACGGAAAAGATCGGCAAGATTGTTAACCAGAGGCTTCCCGTTGAGGTGCTGTCCTATGACGCAAGGACCGGTGCCATGGTCCCTAAGCGTGTCGTGAACTGGTTCAACAACGGCCCGACCGACGAGTTTCTTCAGATCACTGTGGCCAAGCCGATGAAGAATGGTCGCGCGCAACTGGCGTGTACATCCAATCACTTGATTCGCACACCGACCGGTTGGGTCGAAGCGGGCCAACTTAAGGTTGGCGATTGCGTGCTGGAAGCTCTTCCGCGCTACCTTTCTGAGTTTCAATGGTCTGCGCTACGCGGAACGCTGATGGGCGACGGTGCGATCTCCCCAACAAAGAGCGGTCACGGAGCCCGCTTTCGTTACACCCACTGCGCTGCGCAGACTGAATACGCCGATTGGAAAGCCTCACTCTTTTCGAATCTCGAATCGAGTCGCTTCGTGCGAGACGACGGTGTCGTGACCTATGACTTCCACCCACTACCCGAGCTCGGAGAGTTGCGTAAGAGTGTCTATATCGACGGCAAGAAGTCACTAGGCGATGACTATCTAAAATCGCTCACTCCGCTTTCACTCGCGCTGTGGTACATGGACGACGCGAGCTTCACCATCCGATCCAAAGGTGTGCAAGAGCGCACAAGGGAACTCTCGGGTCGAGCGGTGATTTGTGTGGAAGCGATGGATGCGAGTACGCGCGAGCGCTTGGCGTCGTATCTGGCCGACACATGGGGTATCCACGTCACGCTGCGCGAAAGTGGCGCGGTGAAGAAAGCCACTCTGGTGTTCAACAACGCCGAGACCGCGAAGTTGCACGCTCTGATTGCCCCTTATATACACCCGAGTATGGAGTACAAACTTCTTCCCCGCTTTCGCGGTCAGTTTGACGTTCGGGCCGAGTTTGTTCCGGTGAGTTATCAACTTGTTGCTATGCCGATTGTGGACATGTACGTTAAGCCTAAGACGCGCACAATGAATCGGTTTGATATTGAAGTTGAGGATAGCCATAACTATCTCGTCGACGGCGTTGTTGTGCACAACTCACCCGAAGTGACTCCCGGTGGTAGGGCTCTTAAGTTCTACTCTTCAGTTCGCCTGGACATTCGCCGCATCGAGTCCATCAAGGACGGCACCGAAGTAGTGGGCAACCGCACGCGCGTGAAGGTCGTGAAGAACAAGTGCGCGGCACCCTTCCGCCAGGCCGAGTTCGACATCATGTACGGCCAGGGCATCAGTCGCGAGGGTTCGATCCTCGACGTTGCCGTCGAGTTGGGCTTCGTGAAGAAGGCCGGCGCCTGGTTCACCTACGAAGGCGAGCAGATGGGCCAGGGTCGCGAGAACGTGAAGACGTTCTTGCGCGAGAACCCTCAGACGATGGCTGAGATCGACGAGCGCGTACGTGCGCATCTCGCCGAGTCGCTGATCCCCGATGTCGTCGGCGCGGCCGACGCCATTGACATCGACGCGCCGCTCAGTCTCGACTAGCGACTGGCGCTGCCTGGACGAGGTGGTCTCGTCTCGTAAAGCGACGCGTGGCCCGTCGAAACGTGAAGGTGAAGTCGGGCCAGATGACAGTATTGCGTCCCTCTGAGTTGACGTACCAACTCGAACATCCGGTGCCCCACACCGTTGAGGGCAACTTCGACTGCACGTTGCGCGTCCAACGGCGCGCCACGTGCAACTTGGGCTCGACGAGTGAGTTGGTGGCGAGCGCACCTTTGATCGCGCGAACCGCGTAGTTGAGCTGAGCTTCCATCATGAAGATGACCGAGGTGTGACCGAGGCCCGTGTTGGGACCACCCAACATGTAGAGGTTGGGGAAACCTGGAAATGACGTGCCCTTGTAGTGGGGCAGGTCGCGTCGGAACGTGTCGGCCAAAGAGACGCCCGCCAGACCATGCACCTTCTGGGCCATCGGGTTGTCAGTCACGTAGAAGCCGGTTGCCGAGATGAGGACATCCATCTCGTGTAATCGACCGTCGGATGTGCGAACGCCACGGCGCTCGATGCGCTCAATGGGTTCAGTGACGAGTTCGACGCTGTCGCGTTCGAAGGTGGGGTAGTACACGTTGCTGATCAGCACGCGCTTGCAGCCCATGCGATACGACGGAGTGAGTCGTTCGCGCAGGGCGGGATCAGCGACCTGACGCGCGAGATGATCGCGCGATATGTTTTCGGCCGTCTCCATACGGCGAGGATCCTTGACGAAGCCGAGCACCGACTTCTCGTTGCGCCAGTAGCGCCAGCAACGCATCGCTCGCTGCGCCAGGGGGACGCCAGCGAAGAGTCGCCTGGTGCGCTCCATGACCGCGTGTCCCTGGTGCGGTAACACCCAGGACGGCGTTCGTTGGAAGACACGGAGCGACTCCACCAGCGGGGCGATCTCGGGGATCACTTGAATCGCGCTCGCTCCGGTGCCGATGACGCCCACGCGCTTGTTGGCGAGGTCCACCCGGTGGTCCCAGCGCGCCGTATGCATGATGGGGCCCTCAAAGTCGATGAGTCCAGGAATATCGGGCAGTTTGAGCTCCGCCAACGACCCGGTCGCCAGGATCACGCAGGCGGCGAGGACCTCGCCATGGTTGGTCGCGAGGCGCCACCGTCCGATCGCCTCGTCGAAGGACACGTCGGCGACGTCATGATTGAACTCGATGAGTTCGCGCAACTCGTAGCCGTCCGTGACGTCCTCTAAGTACTGACGGATCTCGGGCTGGTAGCTGTACGTGTTGGTCCACGTGGGATTCGGGGCGAAAGAAAAGGAGTAGAGGTCGCTCGCGACGTCACAGCGGCACCCCGGATACACATTGTCGCGCCAGGTGCCGCCGAGAGTTCCCGCGCGCTCGAAGATCACGATGTCGCGCACGCCCTGTTGGCGCAGCCGAATGGCCGCACCCAGTCCCCAAAACCCGATCCGACGATTGCGACGTCCACCATGACGTCTCTAACCTAGGTCCATAAAATTCGTGCACGGTAGCGTGACTCAAGTGAGTCGGCGCCTGAGTTTTCGACGGTACCTCGGCGAGAGCATTCGTCGGTGGCGACGCTACGCCAACGAAGTAGCGACGGTCGGACCTGACGACGACTACGCCAAGGAGTTCTTCTACTTCGGACAGCGCGCGGCTCTCATGGCGCCCCAGGGCGTCATCTACAACGAGCGGTACCTCTCGATCGGCGATGAGACACTGATCGGTCCCAACGTGTGCCTCACGGCCGGCATCAACGCGGACCAGATCATGTTGGCGACGCCGACCGTCTCGATCGGGCGTCGCTGCGTCATCGGTCGCGGTTCCCACATCGTGGGCCACTGGTCCATCGAGCTGGGCGACGAGATTCAGACGGGACCCTACGTCTACATCACTGACCAGAACCACGCCTACGAAGACCTGGACGTGGCGGTGGGCTGGCAGACGCCCACCGAGGGGGCCGTCAAGATCGGCTCGGGCAGCTGGCTGGGCGCGAACGTCGTGATTCTTCCGGGCACCACGCTCGGTCGCAATTCCACGGTGGCGGCGGGGGCCGTGGTGCGTGGCTCGTTCCCCGATCACGTGGTCTTGGGGGGAGTGCCCGCCAAGGTGCTGCGCCACTATGACGACTCGGAAGGTTGGGTGACGGGTCCCGCGTGAGTCAAGGTTTCTTCGGGCTTGATCTCTCGCCCCTACGTAACTCCCAGCAGTACCGGCGCCTCTACGTGGCGGGATTCATCTCGATGTTGGGATCCCAGGCAACCTACGTGGCGGCACCCTTCCAACTGCGCCAGCTCACCCACTCGACCCTGGCGGTCGGTTCCATCGGCCTGGTCGAGCTCGCACCGCTCGTCGTCTTCGGTCTCTACGGCGGGGTCTTGGCCGATCGCATCAGCCGTCGTCGTCTCATCATTTCCATGGAGTTCGTCATGATGGCCTCGACGGCCCTGCTGCTCGCGAACGCGTTATTCACTCATCCCGTCACGTGGATTCTCTACCTGGACGCGGCCATCGTCGCGGGCGCCTCCAGCCTGCAGACGCCCAGTATCTCGGCGATGAATCAGGTTCTCGTGGATCCCGGGCTCCAGCGTTCGGCGTCCATCCTCGGCAATGTCAGTTCCACGACGGCCTCGATCGTCGGGCCCGCGCTGGGCGGACTCGCCGCGGTCGCCTTCGGTGCGGGCTCGGTGTACCTGGCGAACCTCGTCACCTTCGCGGTCTCGCTGTACCTGCTCTCGCGCCTTCACGCGGCGCCGGCTCCTGATGACGTGCCCGAGAGCGTGATGGAGTCGATGCGCGAGGGCGTGGCCTACGCCAAGAGCCGCCCGGACATCGTGGGGACGTACATCATCGACCTGCTGGCCATGATCCTCGCCTTTCCCGTCGTCATGCTGCCCTTCGTCGCGGTGCGCTTTCACGAGTCCTACGCCCTGTCACTGCTCTACTGCGGACTGCCCTTTGGGGCGCTGCTGGCCACGCTGACCTCGCGGTGGACGCACCACGTTCATCGTTATGGCCGCGCGATCGTCGCGGCGGCCGCCATATGGGGACTCGGAATCGCCCTCTTCGGTGCGTCCTCCCTACTCTGGCTGGTCCTAGCGGGTCTTGTCATCGCGGGTGGCGCGGACGCGATCAGCGGCGTCTTTCGCAACACGATGTGGAACGAGTCCATTCCGCCTGACGTGCGCGGACGCATGGCTGGCATCGAAATGATCTCGTACTCGCTTGGGCCCACGGCCGGCCAGTTCCGCGCGGGTGTCATGGCCGCGTGGACGTCGCTGCGATTTTCACTCACCTTCGGGGGACTGGCTTGTACCGGTTCGGTCGCCGTGGTGGGGGCCGCGCTGCCCTCCCTGTGGCGATTTGACGCGCGCAGCGACGTGCACGTCGCCGAGGTGCGCGCGTTACGCGAGCAAGAGGCAACCTAGGGCACGACGCGTACCCCGTACGCTTTGAGACATGTTCCGCGCGACCTATCTCGTCACGGTGAGTGGACCTGACCGCCCCGGCGTGGGTGCGGAGCTCTTCGGGGCCCTGCACGCACTCGAGGGCGGCGACGTACGTCTGATGGACGTCGCCCAGATCACGATTCGCGGAACCCTCGTGCTGTGCGCCGAAGTCTCCAGCGAGGCCGCCACGACACGCGAGGACCTGCTTGCCGCTCTGGCGAGCCGGCCGATTGAGACAGAGGGCATCACGACGTCGGTCGAAGCGGTCACGCCCAGCGATGAACGTCGCGGCCGTCGACTCCTGGTGACGTTGCTCGCCCCGGCTATTTCGGCGGGTCAGCTCGAGGAGATCTTCCACGTCATCGCGCTCAGCGACGCGACGTGTGAGCGCATCGTGCACTTGGCGAGCTATCCCGTCGACTGTTACGAGCTGATCGTGATGGGTCCCGATCCCGCCGCCCTGCGCGAGAATCTGACCACGATCGCCGAGGCGAGCGGACTCGACCTGGCGGTCCAGCGAGCCGGACTGCATCGCCGAGCCAAGCACCTCGTCGTGATGGACGCCGACTCCACATTGCTCCAAGACGAGGTGATTGACCTCTTAGGGGCCGCGTCGGGGCGCGCCGAAGAAGTCAGCGCGATCACGCGCGCGTCGATGAGCGGCGAGATCGAGTTCGCCGACGCGTTACGCCGGCGCGTCGCACTGCTCGAAGGACTGCCCGTCACGGTGCTCGATGAGGTGCGCGCCTCGCTGCGCCTCGCCCCAGGTGCGCGCACGCTGCTGCGCACGCTGCTGCGACTGGGGTACGTGCCCGCCGTGGTGTCGGGCGGGTTCCTCGAAGTGCTCGAGCCACTCTTGAAGGAACTCGACGTGACCCACGTCGCGGCCAACCGCCTTGAGGTGAACGACGGCGTACTCACCGGTCGGGTCGTCGGCGAGATCCTCGATCGCGCCGGTAAGGCGGAGGCGCTCAGACGCTTTGCGTCGGAGGTCGGTGTGCCGCTGGATCAGACCGTGGCGGTGGGGGACGGGGCCAACGACATCGACATGATTTCACTCGCCGGCCTGGGTATCGCCTTTAACGCCAAGGCTGTGGTGCAGGCTCACGCCGACACTGCTCTATCGGTGCCCTACCTGGATGCCGTGCTCTATTTTCTGGGGATCAGTCGCGAGGAGATTGAAGACGCGTGACGGGGACTCCGCGTGCTCGCCGGTGGGTCAGCGTGAACGCTCGGCGTCTCCGGCCTAGGCTCACGGGGCGTGGAGCGAACCATGGATGAGTTGGCCGAAGCGGTCAGGGAGGCGCTCGCCGGAAGGGACGTGTCGGCCTTCGCTGATCTCCTGGGCCCGGACGTGACGTGGGGAGCGCCCGGTGCTCCCAATCCCACCTGTACCAACCGCACCCAGGTACTGACCTGGTATCAGCGAGCCCGCGAGTCAGGCATCCACGGCCGCGCGACCAACGTGGAAGTGATCGGCGACCGGCTGCTGGTGAGCCTCGTGGTGCGAGGCACGGACGACGCTCGTGAGCGCGGCGGCACCGCCCTACGCTGTCAGGTTCTCACGGCGCGCGCCGGTCAGAGCGTTGACATTGTTGGATTCGACGAAAAGGCCGACGCACTGTCGTACGCGCAATAGGTTCGTCCCATTTGGTACATCGCACTGGCGTTGTGTCTCTGTCAAACTGACCCGCCCTCCGAATGTTCTGCACTCATTACCAGGTAGTAATGTCAGGCCTGAGGCGACGCGCGATGGGGGGAACCGTGAGAGTAGTGATCGACGGAGAACTCTGCCAGGGACAGGGGCGGTGCTTTTCGATGGCGCCCAGCCTGTTTGGATTCGACGAGTTGGGCAACGGGGTTGTGCTCGGCGACGGGACCCTCGACGCCGAGACATTGCCACTCGCGCGACTCGCCCAAGCGAACTGTCCCGAGCACGCGATCTTCATCGAGGGGGACGAATGAGCCAGCAGCCGCCCGTCGTCGACTTCGCCACGGACTTCGATCACACCGACCCCGCCTGGGTCAACGACCCCTATCCCATTTGGGAAGATCTGCGTCAGCGCTGTCCCGGTCGCCCACACTGATCGCTTCGGCGGCGCGTGGTTCCCGGCCACCCACGCCGGCGTGTCGACCATCGCCAAGGACACCGAGCACTTCACGAGTCGTGCGGTCATCATGGAAGAGGGCCGCCCCGGCGAAGATGCATTGCCCGCGCCGATCGGCGTGGCGCCGCCCATCACCTCGGACCCGCCGTTTCATCAGCTGGCGCGCAAACTGATCTTGCCCGCTTTTGCCCCGGGCGTCATCAACAAACTCGAACCGCAGATCCGCCAACTGTGCCGTGACCTGCTCGATCGCTTCGGTGACGACGAAGAGGTGAACGCGTCGTGGGACTACGCGCGGCTCATCCCGCCCAACGTCATTCGCGAGATGCTCGGATTTCCCGAAGAGGACACCGACCGCTTCATCGACATCGTGCACATGATCACCGAGGCGGTCGACCAGTCTGAAGAAAAACGCCTCGAAGAGTTCGCGCCCATCGAGGCGTACTTCGTCGCCCAGATGGAAGACCACGAGGCGCATCCGCGCGACGACCTCACGTCGTATCTCTTCAACGTGGAAATCGAGGGCGAAAAGCTCGCGCCCGAGCACGTCTTTGGCACGATAGTGCTCATCCTCGTCGCGGGCATCGACACGACCTGGGGGGCGGTCGGCGCCTCGCTGTGGCACTTGGCGCACCACCCCGAGGACCTCGAGCGGCTGGTGAACGAGCCCGACCTCATGCCCGTCGCGGTCGAGGAGTTCCTGCGCTTCTACGCGCCCGTGACGATGGCGCGCCTCGTCAAAGAGGACATGGAGTACTTGGGCTGTCCGATGAAGGAGTACGACTGGATCCTGCTGGGCTTTCCCGCGGCCAACCGCGACCCGGTCGTCTTCAAGGACGCCGACCAGTTCATCATCGACCGCGCGGAGAATCGCCACGTCGCCTTCGGACTCGGAATACATCGCTGCATCGGCTCGAACCTCGCGCGACTGGAGCTGCGCGTGGCGATCGAGGAGTTCATCGCGCGCTACCCGAGGTTCGAGCTGGCCGACCCCAAGGCCGTCACCTGGGCGCCGGGACAGATTCGCGGACCGCGTCAGTTGCCAATTGCGGATCCTCGAGTGACCACCGACTTCGAGGCGAAGCGACCCGTTGAGGACTTCGCGACCGACTGGGATCACACCGATCCCGCGTGGGCCCACGATCCCTATCCGATCTGGGAGGACCTGCGCCAGCACTGTCCCGTGGCCCACACCGATCGCTACGACGGCGGCTGGTTTCCCACCAAGCACGAGATGGTCTCGGCGATCGCCAACGACACCGAGCACTTCTCGTCACGCGTCGTGGTCGTCACCAACAACAAGTTTCCGCCCAACGCCATCGCGCCCGGTGGGTGGCGCGCCGCCCATCACCTCAGACCCACCCTTCCACCAGATCGCCCGGCGCCTCATCCTGCCCGCGTTCGCTCCCGGTCCGGTCAACGCGCGCGAGCCCCAAGTGCGCGCACTGTGCCAAAAGCATCTCGACGCGCTCGAAGGTGACGCGAGACCTTCGACGCGGGCGCGAATACGCCCAGTACATCTCGCCTGGCGTGATCGCCACGATGCTGGGCTTTCCCGAAGAGGACGAGGATCTCTTCCGCGACTTCGTGCACCTCGTGCTCGACCTCGTCGATCTGCCGATCGAAGAGCGCGGTCCCCTGTTCATGCCCATGGCCGACTACTTCGACGCCCAGATCGAGGACCACCTCGGCCAATCCTCGCGAAGACTTCACGAGCTACCTGCTCAACGTGAAGATGGACGGCGAGAAGTCGCGTCCTCGAGCACGTGCGCGGCACGATGGTGCTCACGTTCGTGGCAGGCATTGACACCACGTGGTCGGCGATTGGCTCGGCGATCTGGCACCTGGCCCATCATCCCGAGCGACCTCGCGCGACTGGTCAACGAGCCTGAGCTGCATGCCGGTGGCGGTCGAGGAGTTCCTGCGCTTCTACGCGCCGGTCACCATGGCGCGCATCGTCAAGGAGGACTATCGACTTCTTCGGGACGCCGATGAAGAAGGACGACTGGGTGCTGCTGGGCTTTCCCGCGGCCAATCGCGATCCGGAGGTGTTCGAGGACGCCGAGCGGTTCATCATCGATCGCGCGATCAACCGTCACGCCGCCTTCGGACTCGGGATCCATCGCTGCGCGGGATCGAACCTGGCGCGTATGGAGTTGCGTATCGCGATCGAAGAGTTCATCGCGCGCTATCCCCGCTTCGAACTCGCTGATCCCGTCGGCGGTCACCTGGGCGCCGGGTCAAGTGCGCGGACCGCGCGCCATTCCCCGTTCGCGTTCTCTAACTCGCTTCGTCCTTAGACGTCGCGGGTGGCCATCCGCCACGCGCCCAGCGCCGTCCACACCACGAGCCAGCCCACGATGACCAGCACGGCAACGGTGACCGACATCGGTATCGTCGTGTGCTGGAACGGACCGTTCGAGCCGTAGACGGGTGAGAGTTGTCTCGGTTCGATGCGGGCCATCGCCGCCCCCACGATGAGTCGCTGCACGTTGATGAAATGCTTGAGGACGTTGTGGATGAGCAGCGGCGTGAAAAGCAGCGTGAACACCATCAAGATGACGACCGGCACCGTTCGTTGACCCATGAGCGACGACAGACCCAGGCCGACAATGAAGCCAATGATCGCTTCGAGCTCGACCCAGAGCCCGGTCTTGATCATCAGCGAGGTGGGCGGAACGCGAAAGACCTCGGTGTAGGCCCGATAGTTCTGCTGGGCCATCTCCCTGGCGACCTTCACGATCGATGCGTGCGAGGGCATCTTGAAGTTGGGAGGCAGCCGCTTAGGGTTCGTGACGATGCCGTTCGGCCCGCAAGGCACGTTGATCTGGAGGTTCCTCGCGGGCAGCGAGCACACAACTTCGGCAGAGTGATTGCCGGCGTACTGGACAAACTCGGTACGCGTCAGGCCGCTGGGAACGATGAGCCCGTCGTAGTTCGTCTTGGGTGGGGCGGCGAAGCAGCACGACTGGGCACACGATCGTGAATCCGGCGGCGACAACGGGCACCAAGATCGCCAGCCCCGCCGGGATGCGCGCGAAGTACAGCGCGAGGCGCGAGCGTCCAGTCACCACCAGATGGCGGAATACGCCCTCGGTGAGGTCGACCGAACCGGCGAAGCTGCCCAGCGTGGCGGCCACGATGAAGCCAAGGATGAAGAGCACCGCGGTAACGAGGTTGTTAAAGATCTGGTAGCCGCCGGCCGGTGAGTACACCTTGGGGTTGACCGCGTGCATGATGAGGCGAACGGTCAAGAAGATCGTCGGAAGACCCATGAAGACGATCACGAGGGCCCACATGAGGCCGCGGCGCCTGCGCAACTCCATGATTCGTGTTCTGATCATGGCCCCGTTAGGGATGGGCGATCCGCGGTGATCGTGAGCCAGATCGCGATCAACGTCGGGACGCGCGGAGCGGCGGGTGTAGTCATTCGGCCTCTCCTAGACGACTCGTCACTTCCAGGAACCAGGACTCGAGGGAGGCCTGGTTGGCTTCCAGTCGATAGACGGAGATGCCGCCTTCGACCAGGCGGCGGTTGATCTCAGCGATCACGTCGCGCTTCGTGTCGGGGGGAAGTCCGATCTTGATTTGCGCCTCGGACGTCTCGATGGAGGCGCTGGGCAGGTTGAGGGGGGCCAACGCGTCGCGCGCGCCAGTGGGAGTCGAGCACTCGATGGTCAGTTCGAACGCCGTGCCCGAGAGGAGTTCGCTGATCGCACCCTGGCGGATGATCCGGCCGTGGTCGACGATCGCGACCGCGTCACAGGTGCGCTCGACCTCATCGAGCAGGTGCGACGAGAGCATGACGGTACGCCCCTCGGCAACGAACGAGCGGATCAGCTCGCGCATCTCTTGCATACCCGCGGGGTCGAGGCCATTCATCGGCTCGTCCAGAATGAGCAGTCGAGGGTCGCCCAGGAGGCAACAGGCGACGCCCAGGCGTTGTCGCATGCCCATCGAGTACTTGGCGACCTTGTCGTTGGCTCGGTGGCTCAGGCCGACGCGCTCCAACGAGGAGTCGATGCGGCCGCGAGCGGCCGGTTCGCGAGCGGCCGCCATGATCTCAAGGTTGTCGCGACCCGAGAGATGTCCGTGAAATCGGGGCTCATCGACGATCGCGCCCACCCGCACGAGGGCCTTGTCACGGTGCTGGGGCACGCGATACCCGAGCAGCGACATGGTACCCGCGTCGGCATGGGTGAGCCCCAACAGGACGCGGATCAGCGTCGTCTTGCCCGCGCCATTGGGACCGAGATAGCCAAAGGCGCTGCCGCGCGGCACGCGCAGGTCGACGCCGTCGACGGCGTTGTTCTTGGCGAAATGCTTGGTCAGGCCGCTGGTCTCGACGGCCAGGGACTCGTCGGCGGGGGGCTCGACGCGCTCTAGAACCTCAGTACTCACTTCGCCACCTCGTATCTTCGGCGCGACCTGCGCGACGAACTCAGACTAGAAGTCAGTCGAAGCCATGAGGTATCGGGGAGAACCCCGAAGCGCCCCGTATGACCCTGATGAACCTACAGATCGAGGTTGGTGGCGGGCTCTCGCCAAATATCCGCTATCCAGGCCTCCACGTCGGCCGACGAGCGAGGCAGCGCGGCCGAAAGGTTGCGCGCGCCGTCTTCGGTCACTAGGACATCATCTTCGATGCGCACCCCGATGCCGCGATACTCCTCGGGCACGGTGAGGTCGTTCTCCTGGAAGTACAGACCGGGCTCGACGGTGAGCACGTACCCCTCGTGCAGGTCACCCAGGTACTCGTCGTTGCGCGCATTCGCGCAGTCGTGCACGTCGATGCCCAGCATGTGACTGGTGCCGTGCAGCGTGTAGCGACGGTGAAGCTGTCGATCCTTGCGCAGCACGTACTCGGGGTCTTCCTTCAAGATGCCCAGATCAAAGAGACCCTGGGCCAGAACCTCCATGGCGGCTTCGTGGGGCGCCATGAACTTGACGCCCGGGCGCACCGCGGCGATCCCCGCGCTCTGGGCCGCGTAGACGAGGTCGTAGATACGACGTTGGGAGGGACTAAAAGTTCCGTTCACCGGCATCGTGCGCGTGACGTCGGCCGTGTAGAGATTGTGACTCTCCACGCCCGCGTCGAGCAACAAGAGATCTCCCTCGTGCACGTCGCCCGTGTTGCGCACCCAGTGCAGGGTCGTCGCGTGAGGGCCACTCGCGGCGATCGTGTCGTATCCCGTGTCGTTGCCGTCCACGCGAGCGCGAAGGTTAAAGACGCCCTCGATGACCCGCTCTCCGCGCTGAACGGCGCTGGGCAGGGCGCGCACCACGTCGCGGAATCCCCGCACCGTGGCGTCCACGGCCGCCTGTAGCTGGGCGATCTCAAAGTCGTCCTTGACGAGTCGCAGTTCGCTCAGGGCGACCGCGAGTTCCTGGTCCTGGGGCGACTCTTCGTTCAGGGCGTCCACGAAGGTGTCAAAGCCGCGCAGCGTCACGATGTCGACGCCGCCTAACGCCACCAGATCCTTTTCGAGGTTCTCGAGCGGGGCCGCATTGATGTCGTAGTAGACGGAGGCCTCGAGCACGCCGCGACGCGGACCCACCCACAGTTCGCCGTAGCGCGCGTCGGTGTAGTACTCGTGAGTCGAAAAGTCGCGACGATGCGGGACGTAGAGAGTGGAGTGCGGGGTCTCACCCGGCGAGATGACGAGCACGGCATCGGGTTCCTCGCACGAGGTGAGGTAGAAGAAGTCGGTGCCCGCTCGAAAGCGGTAGTCGGTGTCGTTGGCGCGGACTTTGAAGTTGCCGGTCGGGATGACCAGGGTCTTGTCGGGGAATCGCTCCGCGAGACGCAGGCGGCGCGCGGCCGAGTACGACGCGCCCGGATGGACGTCGCTGGAGATCTCGGCAACCGCCCAGTTCGTAGTCATCTGGTCGTGCAGGATTCTGGGACTCGGCGGTCGATGCGGGCCCACCCAGACCCAGTTGTCAGAAATGGGGTGCTCTTCGGAGACGTCCGGTTCGGGCAGTTCAACTTCGTCGGTCATGCCCTCAACTTACTCCCGGTCTTTCCAGCACCGTATAGTCACCACGTGGATATATCCCTGCGCGATGAAGGTCCGATCGCTCTCATCACCTGGAACGACGGGGAAAATCGGGTGAACCTAGACTCGCTCGCGCGCCTCAACGAACTCTTCGACGACGTCGAGGGGCGAAGCGGTCCGCTCGCCGTCGTGCTCACGGGAGCCGGCAAGTTCTTCTCGAACGGTCTGGACTTGGACCGCTTCCTCTCGAACGCCGATGAGATGGGTCGGACTTTTACGGAGCTCAAGCGCACGGTAGGTCGGATCTTCGTGCTGCCGGCGTACACCGTGGCCGCCGTGAACGGTCACGCCTTCGCCGCGGGTGCGGCGATCTCATTGGGCTTCGACTATCGCGTCATGCGCCAGGATCGCGGGTACTGGTGCATGAACGAGGTGGAGATCGGGCTTCCCCTCGACGAGGGGCTCTTCTCCGTCTTGCGTCACCGACTGCCCTTCGCCACCGCGACGCACGCCGCCCTCACCGCCCAGCGCTACGGGGGACCGGCCGCTGTGGCGGCGGGCATCGTGGAAGAGACCGCCAGCGAAGCGGACGTGCTCGCGCAGGCTCTCGCGATCGCCGATCGCTACGCGACGTTAGATCGATCGATACTCGCCAGGCACAAGGCCTTCGCGCACGGAGCAGAAGCAGCTCACCTCGGCGCGAGTGTGCGGGATCTCTAGGGCTGCTTGGTGGTGCGGTCGACGAGGCGCCACGTCGACGGCAGAGCGACGCCCGCGATACCGGCCTTGATCAGTTCACCCCACAAGAAGGGGGTAAAGCCAAGGGCGAACGCCGTCGAGACGGTGACGTTCAAGTCGTACTTCAGCCACGTGACGCCGAACAAAAAGACAATGGCGTCGCCGACGGCCATCGCGACGAAGGCCCGATCGATGCGACGATCCGCGCCGCGCGAAGCGACCCAACCCAGTACTGCACCCGCGACCACGAAACCGATCAAGTAGCCAAAGCTCGCTCCCACGTAGCCGCTGGCGTGACCCGCGAACCACGGAAGGCCGAGGAGTCCGGCTCCGACATAGAGGCCCATCGCGGCCAAGGCGCGACGCCAACCCAAGGCGGTGCCGACCAGCATCACCCCGAGGGTTTGACCGGTGACGGGCACCGGGGTGAAGCTCAGGTGGATCGAGATCTGGGCGAGCGCACCCATCAAGACTGCGCCGCCCACAATCAGCGTGAGTTCAGCCAAGGCCGAACGCGACACGAGGTCGGCCAGTACTCGGCGGGGCGGGGCGAGGGCGATGCTGGACATGTCAACTCCTGGTCTCGGCGTTAGCGTCACTTTATAAGATCGCCCCTGGCGCACCCGTGACGAGTTATCTCTGGGCTACGAGATCCACTTCTGGTCGCGCGCGATCTGGTCGACGTCGCCGATATGCATGCCCGTGCGGTGCTGGAGGGTACGGATAAGGCCACCGGCTTCGTAGAGGGACTCGTGCGTGCCGGTGTCGAGCCAGGTGGTCGCGCGCGAGAGCACCTCGACGTGCAACTCACCCAGATCGAGGTAGGCGTGGTTGAGCGCGGTGATTTCGAGCTCGCCGCGATCACTCGGTGCCAAGCGATGAGCGAACTCCGAGGCGCGCTCGTCGTAGAAGTAGATGCCCGGCACGGCGTAACTGCTCCTGGGCACGGCCGGCTTCTCCTCGATCGACAGAACCGTCCCGGCGTCGTCGAACTCGACCACTCCGTAGGCCGAGGGATCGGACACTTGATAGGCGAAGATGAGCGCGCCGTCGATGTCGGTGTTCTCGCGCAGGTGCGTGCCGAGACCGGGTCCGTAGAACAAGTTGTCGCCCAAGATGAGTGCGCACTTGTCGCCGTCGAGAAACTTCTCGCCCAGAATGAGCGCCTCGGCGAGTCCGTTCGGCTGATCTTGCACGACGTAGCTAATGCGGATACCCAGTTGCGAGCCGTCGCCGAGCAGGCGCACGAAGGCGTCTTGGTCGTGCGGCGTCGTGATCAGGAGAATGTCGCGTAGCCCACTCAGCATCAACGTGCTGAGTGGATAGTGAATCATCGGCTTGTCGTAGATCGGCAGCAACTGCTTCGATACTGCGCGGGTGATGGGATGCAGGCGCGTGCCGGTCCCACCAGCCAGGATGATTCCCTTCACCCCATTAGTATAGGAAGCCACTCATCCCTCTTTAAAGGCCGGGTACGTCATGCGCGTGGTGATCACTGGAGCGGCGGGGTTCATCGGATCGCGACTCGCAGAGATCGTTCTCGACGACGCCGAACGACTCGGTTACGACGACGTGGTACTCCTCGATGCGCTCACCTACTCCGGGCGGCGCGAGAACCTCGAGGTTGCCCTGAGGGACCCGCGCGCGTCGTTCGTGCACGGATCCATCACTGATGAGCGCGTTACCGACGACGTGCTCGAGAACACGCACGCGGTGTTGCATCTCGCGGCCGAGAGTCACGTGGATCGCTCCATCGCGGGCGCGCGGGTCTTCTACGAGACGAACGTCGTGGGTACCCACCAGCTGCTGGACAGCGCGCGCCGCGCGGGGGTCGAGCGCTTCGTTCACGTCTCCACTGATGAGGTCTACGGATCGATCGAGGAGGGATCGTGGCCCGAAGACCACCTCCTCTCGCCCAACTCGCCGTACTCGTCGAGCAAAGCCGGTTCGGACTTGGCGGCACTCGCGTACCAGCGCACCTACGGGCTCAACGTGATGGTGACGCGCTGTTCGAACAACTACGGTCCGCGTCAGTTTCCCGAGAAGTTGATCCCACTCTTTGTCACGAACCTGTTTGACGGAATGAAAGTCCCGCTCTATGGAGACGGGCTGAACGTTCGCGACTGGCTCTTCGTCGACGACCACTGTCGAGGGATCCTTCGAGTCCTCGAAGAGGGACGGCCTGGCGAGATCTACAACATCGGTGGCGGCACGGAACTCACCAACGCTGAGATCACCCACTACCTGTTGGAGCTGTGCGGCGCTGATGAGACGATGATCGAATTGGTCGATGATCGCCTCGGGCACGATCGGCGCTACAGCGTCGACTGGACCAAGATCCGCGAGGAGTTGGGATACCGTCCCGAGGTTGACTTCACCGAGGGCCTGGCACGCACGGTCAAGTGGTATCGCGAGAACGAGGCGTGGTGGCGGCCCCTCAAGGACGCCATTTCGTGAAACTGACGCCCCTGTCGATCGACGGTGCGTACATCGTCGAGTCGCCGGTGTGGCCCGATAACCGCGGCTTCTTTCGCGAGTGGTTCAAGCGATCGGATTTTGGGGCCCAAGGGATCGATTTTCCGATCCAGCAAGCCAACCTGTCCGTCTCCAAGCGCGACGTGGTGCGCGGTCTGCACTACTCACTCGCCCCCGAAGGTCAGGCCAAGGTTGTCACCTGCGCCTTTGGCGAACTGGACGACGTCCTGGTTGATATACGAGTGGGCTCTCCCACCTTCGCCGCGGTCGAAGTCGTGCATCTCTGTGCGGACGAAGAGCGCTCGGTGTACGTTCCGGCCGGCCTCGCGCACGGCTTTTGCGTAACGAGTGAGATCGGCGCGCTCGCGTACCTGCTGTCCTCTCCCTTTAGCGCAGCGATGGAGCTCGAGATCGACCCCTTCGACCCGGCGCTCAATGTCCCCTGGACCCTCGCGGGCAGCGCCGTGGTCAGTGACAAGGATGCGAACGCACCGTCGCTCGAAAGTCGACTGTCGTCAGGAGAACTGCCCCGCTTTTAGAGCACCACGGCCTGAGCCAGGCGCGCGGTACGTTGCTAGCCTGAACCAGGTGAGTACGACCCGGCTGCGCCTCGTAGCGCCCGACGAGCGAGGGGTTCGGTTGCCAGCCGTGCCGTCGCGTCCGGTCGTAGAGACCGAAGCTCAGCTACGCGCCGTTCTGGGAGGACTGTCGGGGGTGGATGCCGTGGGCGCTGATGCCCGGGCCGCCAAACTGGCCACCCGATCGCTCAAGAAGTCGACCAAAATGGACGCCCTCGACCTCGCGGTGTCCATGGTGGACCTCACGACGCTCGAGGGAGCAGATACGCCTGGTCGAGTCACCTCGCTGTGCACGAAGGCCCGCTGGCCCGACCCGTCGGACCCGAGCGTGCCCAGCGCGGCTGCGGTCTGCGTCTATCCGGACCTCGTCGCACACGCGCACGAGGTGTTGAGGGGCTCCTCGGTCAAGGTTGCCTCGGTGGCGACCGCCTTCCCCTCGGGACGCGCGTCACTGAACGTCAAGTTGCTCGACGTCCGCGACGCCGTGGCGGCTGGGGCTGACGAGATCGACATGGTCATCGACCGCGGAGCGTTCCTCTCGGGACGTCTCGGTCAGGTCTTCGACGAAGTCGTCACGGTGAAGGCGGAGTGCGGTAACGCACATCTCAAGGTGATTCTGGAGACGGGTGAGCTTGTCACCTACGACAACGTACGTCGCGCGAGTTGGATCGCCATGCTGGGCGGCGCCGATTTCATCAAGACTTCGACCGGCAAGGTGAGCGTGAACGCTACGTTGCCCCACGCGCTCGTGATGCTCGAAGCGGTGCGCGACTTCGCCGAGACGTCGGGCGAACTCGTCGGTGTCAAGGTCGCCGGCGGAATCCGCACGTCGAAAGACGCGCTGCGCTATCTGGTGGTGGTGAACGAGACCGTCGGCGAGAGGTGGCTCAGTCCCGATCTCTTTCGTTTCGGTGCGTCCTCACTGTTGAATGACCTCTTGATGCAACGTCGCAAGCAGTGCACCGGCGCCTACGCACGGCCCGATGACTTCAGCAACGACTAATGAGTGAAGAACTCACCTCCCCACTCGGATCTCTGTCGTACGATCCCGCGCCCGAATCGATCGCCATCGCGCGGTTGCGCCCGACCTACGGGCTCTTCATCGACGGAGAGTTCACTGATCCCAGCACTCACCAGTCCTTCGACACGCTCAATCCAGCGAACGAAGACGTGCTCGCGCGCGTCTCCCAAGCCTCCGTCCAGGACGTCGATCGGGCGGTCGTCTCGGCCCGTCGGGCCTACGACAAGGTGTGGTCCAAGACCACCGGGGCCGAGCGCGCCAAGTACTTGTTCCGTATCGCTCGACTCATTCAAGAACGCGCTCGTGAACTCGCCGTCGTGGAGTCCCTGGATAACGGCAAAGCCATTCGCGAATCGCGCGACGTCGACATTCCTCTCGCGGCGGCTCACTTCTTCTACTACGCGGGCTGGGCGGACAAACTGGACTTCGCTGGCTTTGGTCCCAATCCACAACCGTTGGGCGTCGCGGGCCAGATCATTCCCTGGAACTTTCCCTTGCTGATGGCGGCGTGGAAGCTCGCCCCGGCCTTGGCGGCGGGGAATACCTGTGTCCTCAAGCCGGCCGAAACGACGCCCCTGACTGCGCTGGTCCTGGCCGAGATCCTCCAGCAGGCGGAACTCCCGGCGGGCGTCGTCAACATCGTGACCGGCGATGGCTCGGTGGGCGCGGCGCTGGTGGAGCACCCCGACGTCAACAAGATTGCCTTCACGGGCTCCACCGAGGTCGGTCGACTGATCCAACAGCGAGTTGCCAGTTCGCACAAGCACCTCACGCTGGAACTCGGTGGCAAGGGCGCCAACATCGTCTTCGAGGATGCGCCGGTCGACGAGATGATCGAGGGCATCATCGACGGCATCTTCTTCAACCAGGGCCACGTGTGCTGCGCGGGATCGCGGCTCCTCGTTCAAGAGTCGGTCGCCGATGAGGTGTTGCGTCGGCTCATTCGGCGGGTGGACCAACTTCGCGTGGGTGATCCCCTGGACAAGAACACCGACGTGGGCGCGATCAACTCGGCCGCGCAGCTCGCGCGCATCAAGGAACTCACTCAGTACGGCGAGATGGAGGGTGCGACGCGCTACACCAGTTCGTGCGTGCTGCCCGAGAAGGGGTACTGGTTCGCTCCGACCGTCTTTGCCGACGTCTCCCAGTCGCACCGCATCGCCCGAGAAGAGATCTTCGGGCCCGTGCTCTCGGTCTTGACCTTTCGCACACCCGAAGAGGCCGTCGCCAAGGCGAACAACACCAACTACGGGCTGGCCTGTGGGGTGTGGAGCGAAAAGGGCAGTCGCACGCTCTGGGTCGCCGAACGTCTGCGCGCCGGAGTGATCTGGGCCAACACCTACAACCGCTTCGACCCGACGAGCCCCTTCGGCGGGGTGCGCGAGTCCGGGTTCGGTCGCGAGGGTGGACGCCACGGCCTGGAGGCCTACCTCAATGTCTGATCGCCTCGACGTTCGAAAGACGTACAAACTCTTACTGAATGGAGCCTTCCCGCGTTCGGAGTCGGGCCGCAGCTACGAGGTGCTGAGCGCCTCGGGGAAGTTTCTGGCCAACGTGGCCCAGGGCTCTCGCAAGGACGTGCGCGATGCGGTAGTCGCCGCGCGCACGGCACAGGCCAAGTGGTGGTCCCAGAGTGCGTATAACCGGGGCCAGGTGATCTACCGGCTGGCCGAGATGGCCGAGTCGCGTCGCGATGAACTGGCCGAGCACGTGGCTCTCGCTGAGGGGCTGAAGTCCAACGCCGCTCACCAGAATGTGGCGCGAGCCATCGATCGCATGGTCTGGTACGCCGGGTGGACCGACAAGGTCGCCCAGATCATCGGCTCGTCGAATCCGGTCGCCGGCCCGTTCTTCAACTTCTCGGTTCCCGTGCCCAGCGGCGTCGTCGCGGTGCTCTGCGTCCAGGACTCATCACTCGAAGGATTCGTGGATGCCGTGTTACCCGCCATCAGCGTGGGCAACGCCGTGGTCGCGGTGCCCAGCGAGACGCGACCCACCCCCGCGGTGTTGCTGGGCGAGATGACCGCCACGTCGGACTTTCCCGCCGGGGTGCTCAACATCGTGACTGGATTCACGGGCGAACTTGCGCCGGTGCTCGCCGCGCACGAGGACGTGGACGGCATCGACCTCGCGGGCGTGGATGAGTCCTTCGGCGACGAGCTCGCAGCCAGTGCGGCTGGCTCGATCAAGCGCGTGCTGCGCCCGAGCGACTCGAGCGATCCGCTGCGCCGGTTGCGGGCGTTTCTTGAGACGTCCACCGTCTGGCACACGATCGGTCAGTAGTGACGAACCCCTACGAACTCGCCGAGCTCGCCGCGAAGGAACTGCGCGACGAGAGCGGCGTCGACACCTACGACGTGGCGGTAGTGCTCGGCTCGGGCTGGAAGGAAGGGGCGGTTGCCCTCGGTGAGCCCGACAGTGTGGTCGACACCTCCACGTTGAGCGGATTCTTGGCGCCGAGTGTCGCCGGTCACCGCGGACAGATTCTCTCGGTTCGCGTGGAGGGAGCCAACATCGCCCTGATTGCGGGCCGCGTACACCTCTACGAGGGACATAGTGCGCACGAAGTCGTTCACCCGGTGCGCACCGTAATCGCGGCTGGTGCACGCACGGTCGTGTTGACCAACGCCGCGGGCGGCTTGGATCCGTCGATTCCACCCGGACGCGTAATGGTCATTCGAGATCACTTGAACTTCACGTCGACCTCGCCCATGGAGGGACCGCCGCCGCCCGAGGGATACGGTGCTCGCTTCGTCGACCTCACCGACCTCTACAGCCGACGTCTGCGCGAGGCCGTGCTCGAGGTCCGCCAGGAACTCAGCGAGGGCGTCTACATGGGCTTTCGCGGTCCCCACTACGAAACGCCGGCCGAGATCGTGATGGCGGGCATTCTGGGTGCATCGCTGGTGGGCATGTCCACCGTGCTCGAAGCCATCGCGGCGCGTCACCTCAACGCGGAGGTCCTGGGACTGAGTCTGGTGTCGAACTATGCGGCCGGGGTCGGCCACGGTGCGCTGAGCCATCAAGAGGTTCTCGAAGCGGGCCAGGACGCGGCCGCCTCACTCGGGGCACTGCTGGCCGACGTACTTCGGGTCCTGTGACGACCGACGAGTTACGTCGCCGAGTGGTCGAGTGGATCGCCATCGATCCTGACCCCAAGGATCAAGCGGCACTCCTCAGTTTGCGCGACGAACTCGACGCGGGACGAGGTGCTGACGCCCTCGAGCAGCTCTTCAACGCGCCGGAGCTGACCTTTGGAACAGCGGGGCTGCGTGGTCCGATGCAGCCGGGTCCCGGCGGCATGAATCGTGCGAACGTGCGCTTTGCGACCTTGGGAGTACTGGGCTGGATGAAAGAGACCGGCCTCGACCCCTCCCAGGGCGTCGTGGTGGGACGCGATGGTCGTCACAACTCCGAGTCGTTCAACGACGAAGTCGTGCGTGTCCTCCTCGGAGGTGACGTACGAGTCTTCGAGATGCCCGGAGCGTTGCCGACGCCTCTGGTGGCGTACGGCGTGAAGGCGTTGGGTGCCGCAGCCGGCATCATGGTCACCGCCAGTCACAACCCGCCCAACGACAACGGCTACAAGCTCTACGCGAGCGACGGCGCACAGATCATTGCGCCCGACAACGAGATCGTCGAGCGACACATGCGTCTCGCCGTCACGAAAGCCCTCGGCGACCCCCGCGCGCGTGACGCGCTCAGCGCTTCGCTCGGGAACGCTCGAGTTCGCTCCACTCCTATGTCGCGGACTCCGTTCTCGAGGACTATCGACGCCACCTCGTCGAGAGATTCGGCGTGCCCCAGGACGAGGAACTAGCCATCACCTATACGCCGCTGCACGGAGTCGGTGGGCTGACCATGACCCAACTCTTCGCAGAGGCGGGCTACGTGAATATCACGACGGTCGCCAGTCAGTTTGAACCCGACGGTTCGTTTCCCACCGTGCGGTTTCCCAATCCCGAAGAGCCCGGGGCCCTGGATCTGTCGATACAGGCAGCTCGGGCTGCGAAGGCCCCTTTCATACTCGCGAACGATCCCGACGCTGATCGACTCGGCGCCGCGGTTCAGGTGGGCGACGACTGGCGAGTGTTGCGCGGCGACGAGATCGGCTGGCTGCTCGCCTCATCGCTCGTGGAGGGGATACGAGAACGGGGCGAGACCATGGCCACGACCATTGTCTCGTCCACGCTCCTCGAGAAGATGGCAAGAGAACACGGCGTGCCCTTCGCCACGACACTCACCGGCTTCAAGTGGCTCGCTCGCGCGGCGGGCGACGGGGTTCTGGGCTTCGGGTACGAAGAGGCCCTCGGCTTCGCCGTTGACTCACGCGTGTCAGATAAGGACGGCATGTCGGCCGCGTTGGCGCTCGCGAGGCTGGACTGGGAACTCACCGCTCGCGGTTCGTCGCTGGTCGGTCGCCTCGACGAGCTGGAGGCGGCCTACGGCGTTCATTTGACGACGCAACTCGCCATTCGCGCCGACGGGGCCGATGGCCTCGCTCAGTTGCGCCGGAAGGTCACGGAGCTGAGCGAACATCCGCCCAGTGCTCTTGGTCCGTGCGAGGTCACCGAGTCGGTCGATTTGAGCGAGGGGTTTCGGGGGTTGCGTCCGACGGACGGTGTGTGGTTGCAGCTCGGCGAGACCGGTCGGGTAGTCGTGCGCCCCTCGGGCACGGAAGCCAAGGTGAAGGCCTATATCGAGATCACGCCGCCACGCGTTGACTCGCTGGAAGCGCAGCGCACTCACGCCCGTGAGATCACCGACGCGGTCCTTACGAGTCTGGGCGAACTACTACGCGTCTAACTCGCGCAGGGCGGCGTAGCCGGGCTTGATCACGGTGTTGATCATGTTGAGGCGCGTGTCGAACTCGTAGAACGCGCTCTTTGCGGCATTCAGTGTGAGCCACTCCATGTCGGCTAGGTCCCAGCCGAAGGCTGCCGCGCAGGCCTCGAACTCATTCGACAGAGTGATTCCGCTCATGAGGCGGTTGTCGGTGTTGACGGTGACACGAAAGCGCAGTCGCTTGAGCAGGTCGACCGGGTGGTTCGCAATCGAGGCGGCCGCACTCGTGTGGACGTTGGAGGTCGGGCACACTTCGAGAGGGATGCGACGATCTCGAATGTAGTTGGCCAAGCGCCCGAGGTGGTACTGGCCGTTCGTCTCGTGAATGTCGTCGGCGATGCGAACGCCGTGACCCAAGCGCTCAGCGTTGCAGAACTGGACCGCCTCCCAGATCGACGGCAGCCCGAAGGCCTCTCCCGCGTGGATCGTGAGATGGAAATCCTCGCGCTGGATGAGGTGAAAGGCGCGTAGGTGCTTGGTGGGCGGGAATCCGTCCTCGGGACCGGCGATGTCAAAGCCGCAGACGCCCTCGTCGCGAAAGTCCACGGCCAACTGCGCGATGGTTTCGCTCAGGGCCGCCTGACGCATGGCCGAGAGGATCGTGCGCACGATGATGCGATGACCTTCGTTGGCCGCTTCCTTGACGCCGAGGGCAAAGCCGTCGAGAGCGGCGCGCACGACTTCGTGCAGGGTGAGCCCGCCGTCCAGGTGCTGTTCGGGGGCGAAACGCACTTCGGCGTACACAACGCCGTCCCGGGCGAGGTCGATCGCGCTCTCGGCCGCGACGCGTTCAATCTGTTCGCGCGTCTGCATCAAAGCCGTGGTGTGCGCGAACCCTTCGAGATAGCGCACCAAGTCACCGCCGGACGCGTCAGCGACGAACCAGCGGCGCAGCTCTTCGGGATCCTGTGTCGGCAGGGCGCGGTAGCCGACCTCGCGGGCCAACTCGATCACGGTCTCGGGGCGCAGTCCGCCGTCGAGATGTTCGTGCAGCAGTACCTTGGGGGCCCGGCGAACGAGCTCGGGCGTGAGGGCGATGCTCGTCATGCTCTAAGGCTATCGAGAGGTCTACTCGCGAATGATGGCGACGTCGAAGTCGCGCGCGACGAACGCTTCGTCCTCGATGGCGACCGATCCGTCAATCGCGTGACGTCCGGCGCGGAGGTGTGCGTCGTCGTCGGCGTAGAGCTCAAAGAGCGGTTGGCCCGCGCGCACGAACTCACCTTCGCGCACGCGACAGATGACGCCGGCTCCCGCGCTCACCGAATCTTCCTTGCGCGCTCGTCCCGCGCCCAGGCGCCAGGCGGCCACTCCGACCTTGAGCGCGTCCACATCCTGGACGATCCCCGAGCGCTCGGCCACGACCTCCTCGCGCAGTGGCGCGGGGTGCAGCACCGCGTCGGGGTCACCCCCCTGGGCCGCGATCATGTCGCGGTAGACCGCGTAAGCCGAACCGTCGTCGAGACGGGCGGCGGGACTGGCCTCGAGGCCGACGAGTTCGCACATGATCGTGGCCAAGTCGACGGTGAGGTCCCGAACGTCGCGCGGCCCCCCGCCGCGCAAGACCTCGACCGACTCGATGACCTCGAGTGCGTTTCCGACCGCTTGACCTAGCGGGGCGTCCATGGGCGTCAGCCTCGCCACCGTCTTTACGTCGTGCTCTAAACCGAGGCGCACCATGGTGTGGGCGAGGGCGGAGGCGGTCTCGCGGTCCTTGATGAAGGCGCCCCGTCCGACCTTCACGTCGAGCACGAGTGCTTCGGTACCTTCGGCGATCTTCTTGGACATGATGGACGACGAGATCAGTGGGATCGACTCGACGGTCGAGGTGACGTCGCGCAAGGCGTAGAGACGCCGGTCCACCGGGGCGAGCGCCACGCCCGCCGCACAGATCACCGCGCCGACCTTTTCGAGTTGCTCGCGGATTTGAGCGACGCTGAGCTGCGCGCGCCATCCCGGGATCGACTCGAGTTTGTCCAAGGTGCCGCCGGTGTGCCCGAGGCCCCGACCCGAGAGTTGGGGTACCGCCGCCCCGCACGCGGCCACGAGGGGAGCGAGAATCAGCGAGATCTTGTCGCCCACGCCACCCGTGGAGTGCTTGTCGACACTCGGACGAGAGAGATCACGTAGGTTGAGCCGTTCGCCCGAGGCGATCATGCGATCAGTCCACGTGCGTAGCTCGTGGTCGCTCAGTCCGCGAAAGAAGATCGCCATGAGCAGCGCGGCCATCTGCTCTTCGGCGACCTCGTTGGCGTTGTACGCGGCGAGCATCCAGGCGATCATCTCGTCACTGAGTTCACGTCCGTCGCGCTTGGTGGCGATGACATCCAGCGCTGAAAAATCGTTCACGGGTTGCGTCGTGCCGGCAAGTCGTCGGGACCGAACGCGTCCGGGAGAAGGTCGCTGAGTCGCGTGGGCTCGCGTCCTTCGCCACTGTCGATCAGAAGGTTGGGTCCACCGAATTCGTAGAGCAGCTGGCGACAGCGCCCGCAGGGTGCGATGGGCTGGCCGTCGCCGGCGACGATGCTCGCGGCGATGAGGCGTCGGCCCTGATGACGAGCGAGATCACTCACGAGCGAGCACTCGGCGCACAGGGTCAATCCGTAGCTCGCGTTCTCGACATTGGAACCGCTGATCAGCTGACCAGTCGAGGTGAGAGCCGCCGCGCCAACGCTCACGTGAGAGTAGGGAGCGTAGGAGCGCTGCGTCGCCTCGCGGGCCATGGCGCGCAAGGTATCCCAGTCAATCTCAAGGGGGCCCGTCACGTTTCTCACTGTACACTTTGCGCTCGGTGAACAATTTATCTAGCTCTTCTCTCGTCACGTCCGAAGAAGTTGCAGCGGCTCTCAGTGAGAGTCGCGCCGTCGTCGCCTTGGAGACGACGATCATCGTCCAGGGGCTGCCCGCCCCGGTGAACCTCGAGGTGGCGCGGGCCTGCGAGGCGGCGGTGCGAGCGAGTGGCGCCACCCCGGCCACCATCGGACTCTTCAACGGCTGCGTCGTCGTGGGACTGACGATCGATGAGCTGGAGCAGCTCGCCGACCCCGCACGTCACTCGGCGAAACTGTCCGCGCGCGATCTGGGCGTCGCCCTGGCGACGGGCGCCGATGGTGCCACCACGGTCGCGGGCACGATCGCCGTGGCCCAGCGAGCGGGCATCTCGGTCATGGCGACCGGCGGCCTCGGTGGCGTGCATCGCGACACGTCGAGCAGTTTCGATGAGTCGGCGGACTTGGCGACCCTGGCGAGGACGTCCGTGCTGGTGGTCGCCTCGGGCGTGAAGTCGATCCTGGATATCGGCGCGACTCTTGAGCGGCTCGACACCCTCGGAGTTCCGGTGGCGGGTTACCAGACCCATCAGTTCCCCGGATTTTACCGACGAGACAGCGGCTTCGCCCTCGACTGGGCGCTCGCCAGCGCGAACGAAGCCGCGGCCGCGTTCGTGGCTCATCGTCAGTTCTCAACGACCGGCTTCCTGGTCGCGAATCCGGTACCCGAAGGCCACGAACTGGATGGCGCCCTGCACGACGAGGCCCTGGAGAACGCGCTGTCCGTGGCCCGAGCGAGGGGCGTCACCGGCAAAGAGGTGACCCCGACCTTGCTCTCGGAGTTCGCTCGTCACACCCGGGGCCTGAGCGTGCAGGTGAATCGCGAGCTCGTCGTTGCCAACGCGGGTCTCGCGGGAGAGATCGCCACGTCCCTCGCTGCGCTGTGACGAGTCGAGTCGTCGTCATCGGCGACGTCATGCTCGATGTCGTGGTACGTCCGCTCACTGCATTCGCGCCCACCAGCGACACCGCGTCGCACATTCGAGTCGGCCGCGGCGGTTCGGCGGCGAGCGTCGCTCTCGCGATCGCGCGCAGCGGCCACGACGTTCGCTATCTGGGTGCCGCCGGCCCGGACGGTTCGGCAGGTCTCATCCGGGCGGCTCTGGAGCGGGGGGGAGTTCGCGCTGACTTTGAGAGCGTCGATGCCCCCACCGGCACGGTCGTCTCAGTGGTCGGTGAGAACGGGCAGCGCGCGATGCTCACCGACCGCGGCGCGAACTCTCTCTTGAGTGAGACTTTCGTCCTCCAGAGCCTGGTCGCTCCCTTTGACCACGTGCACGTGTCGGGCTACCTGTTTCTCGACGCCTCGACAAGGCGGGTGGCACGCGCGGCGTTGGTGTGCGCGATAGAGAGCGCACGCAGCGTCTCGGTCGACGTCTGCTCGGTCGGTCCGCTGGCCCAGATCACGCCCGAGGCGTTCTTGCACGGGGCACAGGGCGCCACGTATCTTTTCGCCAATGAAGAAGAGGCCCTCGCGCTGACGTCGCGCGCGACGGTCGGGAACGCCCTCGATTTCCTCGCCGACCGGTTTGATGAGGTCATGATCACGCGCGGATCCCAAGGAGCGCTCGCCGCTCGGGGCGCGGAGCGCTACGACGTGCGCGCACATCAGGTGCGCGTGCTCGACACGACCGGCGCGGGCGACGCGGCAACCGGTGCGTACTTGGGGGCGCGACTCGACGCACTGAGCATCGGCTCGTCGATGGACAATGCGATGACAGGCGCCGCGCGGGTCGTGGGAGATCTCGGAGCGAATTAGCTCGGCTCCGAGCCCCGGGTCGCTCGGAAACGCCGCGAGCGTTCGGCAACGAGGTGCAGTTAGCTAGGCGCTTTCGGGCACGTAGGGGACACCGTCGCTCGCCGGTGGGCGAACTCGTCCCACGAGACCGGCGACGACGGCGATCATCAACAGATAGGGAACGGCGTCCATGAGGTAGCCGTTGATCGGCGTCGTGTAGCCCGACTGGATGGTGCCCGCGAGGGCCTTGGTGATACCAAAGATGACCGCAGCCGTCACCGCTCCCGCCGGGCGCCAACGACCGAAGATCACCGCGGCGAGGGCGATATATCCCGCACCCGATGTGAGATCGGGAATGAAGCTGGCCGACGTGGAGAGCAGAGCCACGCCCCCCACCCCGGCGATCGCGCCGCCGAGGACAACGTTGATGTAGCGCACACGAATCACGTTGATGCCCGAGGAGGCGGCGGCCCGTGGGTACTCACCCACGGCGCGAACGCGCAGTCCGTACTTGGTGCGGAACAACGCGAAGCTGACGACGAAGATGAGGATGATGGCGAGATAGAAGAATGCGTTTTCGTCGAAGAAGATGGTGCCGACGATGGGGATCTTGGAGAGAAGAGGGATGGCGTAACGCGACGCGGGGTTTAGCGAGTTTAAGTTCTGGTACGGAGTGAGGATTTGGGTCTGGATGTAGTTGTCGACGCCCGGAGTAATCATGATCGCGATTGCGACGCCGATCACGATCTGGTCGGACTGATAGCGCAGAGCCAGCCACGCGAGCAAGAGTCCTAAGAGGGCGCCGATGACGGCACCTGCCACCGCGGCGTAGGCCCAGTTCTTCGTGGCCGAGGCCACGATGGTCGCGATGATGACCCCGCCCATGAGCTGACCTTCAATGGCGATGTTCACCACGCCGGAACGCTCGCACATCACCCCAGACAGCGAGCCGAAGATCAAGGTGACGATCCAAGGCACCGAGTTCCACAAGAGAACAGTTGGGTTGAAGGTGGCGGGCGAGAGAACTGCGTAGTGCGTTGTCCATAACAAGAACGAGAAGAGAAAGACAATGGCACCGACGCCAAGAATCGTCATCGTGCGGCGCGGCAGACGCCACAGAATCCACCCGCTCGCCATCAGGAGAGCCACTCCTAAGACGACGTTCCAGATCTGAATATCGAAGGTTGGTGATCCGACACTCCACGTCGCGTCAGAGAGATCGACGGTGTTCTGAAAGTCCAAGGTGGCGTGCGCCGCTGAGGGAACGTCGAAACCGAATATCACGAGAACCACGAGTCCCATGAGGGCCACGATCCCGCCCGCAATGCGCGTGCGCGTGGCATCGAAACGAGCGTCGGTGTTCACGCGCCCCACCCCGCGGATGAGATCTGGACGCCTCGGAGCTTGGTTCCGTGAATTCGAAAGAACGTCTGGACGAGGCCGGGCGTCGCGATAAACAGAACAATCACGTACTGAATGATCGTCGCGAGCCAACCCGAGATGTTGGTCGTCGCGGTCATGTACGTGCCGCCCGTGAACAGGGCGCCAAAGAGCAGGGCCCCCAAGAGGATGCCCAGCGGGCGATTACGTCCGAGAAGAGAGACGGTGATGGCGATGAATCCGATGCCCGCGTTGCCCTGGAGCGTGTTCGAACTGATGCTATAGGGAAGCTGCGAGGCGACGTAGACGAAGCCCGCGAGACCGGCCAGACCCCCAGAAATGAGAAAGGCGCTGATGGTGATGGTGCGCGCGCTGATCCCCGAGGCGCGAGCCGCGCGGTAATTGGCTCCGGTGACTTTGAAGTCGAAACCCAGCGACGACCAGTCGAGGAACCACCACGCGGCGGCGACGGCGGCGAGAGCGATGAACACGGCGACGCTGATATAGGTGCCGCCCGTGTTCCCGATGAGGGGGACCAACTGGGCGCTGTGTTCCAAGGTGCGTGAGATCCCCGACGAATTGCCGGGCTGCTCGAGCGGTGTCGACAACACGACGTAGATGAGCAAGAAGTTGGCTACGTAGTTGAACATCAGCGTCACAATGACTTCGTGGGCTCCGGCGTACGCCTTGAGCAGTCCCGGGATCATCCCCGTAGCCGCTCCGGCCACGATCGCCGTGACGAGAGCGAACGGCAAGAGAAGGAACATCGGCAGGTGAATCATCGAGCCGACGGCCGTCCCCGCGATTGCACCGACAATGGCCTGACCGTTTGCGCCGATGTTGAAGAGACCGGCTTCAAAGCCGATGCCGCACGCGAGCGAGACAATGACCAGAGGCACTGCGTAGTTGATCGTGTTGGCGACGGGCGCCAGGCTGGAGCCCCAGGCGTGGCCCGTGGTGACCGAGTGCCAGAGTTGGGCGGGATCAAAGATGGAGCCAATGAAGATCGCGCGATAGGCGTCGCCGATGTTGGTGAGCGAGAGATTGAGCGCGTGACCGATGCCATCGAGTGAGTCGAACGCTCCTCGCCAAGCCGTCAACACCTCGGGAGTCGTCACGATGATCAAGACAGCCCCGACGAGCAGTCCGAGCACCAGGGAGTAGATCGCCATCATGAAGGGTCGACTCGAGAGGTCGTTCCACCACCACCACGCGCGCTTGGGTCGTGACTCGGTCACGATGCGACCTGCTCGCGACCCGCCATGAGGAGTCCGATCTGCTCACGACTTGTGGAGGGATCGACGGTGCCCGTGATGCGCCCTTCGTACATGACGGCGATGCGATCCCCAAGTGCGACGACCTCGTCGAGTTCCGAGGACACGATCAAACAGCCGTGTCCCTCGTTGCGCTGGTCGACGATCTGGCGGTGAACGTATTCGATCGACCCCACGTCGAGCCCACGCGTGGGCTGTGAGGCGACAAGAAAGGAGAGGTCACGAGAGAGTTCCCTCGCGACGATGACCTTCTGCTGATTCCCCCCGGAGAGCGAACTCACTGGGGCATCGACCGACGTGGTGCGAACGTCGAACTCGCGAACCAACAGCTCAGCGTGCTCGTGCACTGCCTTGAGGTTGCGCGTTCCGCGCCGCGCGAAAGGTGGGCGGCGCGGAGTGTTCAGAACCACGTTGTCCGCCACCGACATCGACAACACGAGTCCGTCGCGCTGTCGATCCTCGGGTATGTGACCTATCCCTTCATCCAATATGTTGCGCGGCGTGTGGTTGGCGATCTCACGACCGAGGAGTCGAATCGACCCGGATTCGGTCCGTCGCAGGCCCGTGAGGGCTTCGACCAGTTCCGTCTGACCGTTGCCCTGGACACCAGCGAGGGCGAGGATCTCGCCGCGACGCACCTCAAAGGAGACGCCGTTCACGGCCAGCAGGTCACGGTCATCACGCACCATGAGGTCCCGTACCTCGAGCACGACGTCGCCCGGTTCATACGCGGACTTGGACACGGTCAACTCGACGGATCGCCCGACCATCATCGACGCGAGCTCCCCTTCGCTCGCGGAGGGGTCCGCCTGTCCCACTACGCGACCCAGTCGCAGAACAGTGATGGTATCGGCGATCTCTTTGACTTCCTTGAGTTTGTGAGTGATAAAGAGAATGGAGGTGCCCGCCGCTTTGAGGGATCGCATGATCTCCATGAGCGAGTCGATCTCTTGGGGGGTCAGAACCGCCGTCGGCTCGTCCAAGATGAGCAGCTTGGCGTCGTGCGAGAGAGCTTTGAGAATCTCGACCCGCTGTTGGAGACCAACGGGCAGGTTCTCGACTACTGCGTCTGGATCCACTTGGAGTTGGAATCGTTGTGAGAGGTCCGTGATCTCCCCACGGGCCCGCGCGTAATCGATGCGATTGAACGATCTCGTGGGCTCGAAGCCAAGCACGACATTTTCGGTGACCGAAAAGACGGGGATAAGCATGAAGTGCTGGTGCACCATGCCGATGCCGTATCGAACGGCGTCGCGTGAATCATGAATCGAGACGGGCGTGTCGTCGATGAGGATCTCGCCGGCGTCGGGGCGAATCATCCCATAGAGGACATTCATGAGCGTGGATTTGCCGGCGCCGTTTTCTCCTAAGAGACAGTGAATCTGACCCGGCTCGACGTTGATGGATATGTCGTCGTTGGCGATGAGCGAGCCGAAACGCTTGGTAATCCCCCTCAACTCCAATCGCACCTCACGACACTATCCCTAACGAAATGTGGCCCGGGCCTTTCGGCCCGGGCCACATTTCGTGTAGTTAGATCGTTAGCTGACCGCGGGGTACTTGTTGGGGTTGGTCGACAACGTGCCGGCGATGATCGCCTTCCGAGCAGTAGCAATCTTGCTCTTGAGCGATGCCGGGACGGTGATGCCGCCGTACTCGAGTGCCACGCCGCCATTCTTCAAAGTGCCGAGGTAGGTGCCGCCCTTGAACATGCCAGCCGCGGCCGAGACGACCGCGTTCTTCACCGACGTCTCGATACCCTTCGAGACCGTGCCCACGAACCATGAGCAGTCAGACTTCTCCTGAATGCACCCGTTCGAGTCAACCCACATCACGGAGTTACCTGCACCGGCCGACTTGGCGGCCGCGACAGAACCGAGGCCCACGTTGCCTGCCACCGGAAAGACGATGTCCGCGCCCTGTGCGAAGAAGGCGGTCGTGTCGGTCTGACCGGCCGTCTGATCAGTGAAGTTATTGGTGAACGTTCCCGATCCCTTGCACGCCGTCAGCGAGCAACTGCCCTTGGCCGGCGTCCATCCCAGGACCTTGACCTTGGCCTTGTACTCCTTGTCGTAGTAGCGAACACCCGCGACGAAGCCGTTCATGTAGAGGGTGACAGTGGGGATGTTCTGTCCGCCGTAGGTGGCAACGACCCCGGTCGTGCTCATTCCAGCGGCCAACATGCCGCCGAGGAAGGCGTCCTGGTCCGTCTCGTAGCGCAGAGCTAGCAGATCCTTGGAAGTCGTGGTCGGCGAGTCGTCAACGATCGCGAACTTCTGATGGGGGTTAGCGTTGGCCGCCTTGGCCGTCGCGGCGTCCATGTCATACCCGACGGTCACAATAATGCCGCAACCCTCCTTCAAGAAGGTGTTGATGTTGGGGGTGTAGTTCGCGTCAGAGGTTGACGGCAGATAGTGAATGCTGATGCTCGAGTTGGCCGCCTCCGCATCCTTCATGCCGTCCCACGCCGACTCGTTGAACGAACCGTCGTTGATACCGCCAGTGTCTGTGACCATGCACGCCTTAAATCCGGTGGCCGCGCCCGCAGATACCGTCGCGTTAGCCGCTGCCACCACCAGGGTGCCCAGCACGAGTGCCGAAGCCCCCAGCAACGTCGAAACTCGACGCATCTTCTTCATAATCTCTCCCTTTTCCTTTCGACCCTTCTCTGGATCCGCGATATCCGTTTGGACGACCCGTTACGCCACATCAGAGCCCGCGCGCCGAAACCCTAGCCCACTTCCCGTGGGCACGATAGAGCAGTATCGAGCATCATTCAGGAAGATTCCAACTTGGTCGAACCTTTACGAAGCGCTAGCTCGACCGGTCAGCCGTGGCACGAGGATCGTCAGTGCGAGTGCGAGTAGCGCAATCACCGACGAGATCTCAAAGACACGCTGATAGCCGTCAGTGAGGGCTGCTCTATCCGTGACGCTGCGCAGAGCTGACGCGGTGCGATCGGTGGCGACGGTGGCGAGCGCGGCAAGAGCGAGCGATCCCCCCACTTGTCGCGCCGTATTCAAGACACCGGAGGCCAGGCCGGCGTCCGCTCGGTCGACACCCGAGGTGGCCGACATCGCCAGCGGCGAAAACAGGAGTCCCATGGCGAAAGCGGTGACGAACGAGGGTTCGATCACGTGTCCCCAGAAGTTGCTGTCGGGCTGGATGAGCGAGAGCAAAAAGAAGCCAAGTGCCGCCAACGTGGCGCCAATCTGCATGAGCGGTCGGACGCCCACCTTGCCAATGAGGCGCGACGAGATTTGGGCACCGACGATGATGGCGATCGCGGGTGCCATGAACGCCAAGCCCGCCCTCACAGGGTCGTATCCCAGGACGAGCTGAAAGTAGTAGGTGAGGAAGTACCACATCGCAAAGAACACCCCACCGACCAGCACCATGATCGCATTGGCCGCCGAGAGTGGGCGCGAACGAAAGATGTGGAAGGGCACCAGAGGGTGCGAGGCGACCTTGGCTTCCCAAAAGAAGAACATCGCGATCAAGATAAGCCCGCCTACCAACCACTCGAGGGTGAAGCCCGAGGTCCAGGCGTGGGTAGTCGTATTCACCACTGCGTAGATCACGGCGGCCAGGCCGCCGGTCACAAAGACCGCGCCGGTTACATCGAGCTTGGCGGTGGCGTCGCGGTTGCGCATCTCTTGGAGGAAGAGCGCGGCCATCACGCCGGCGATGATGCCGAGGGGCACGTTGATGAAGAAGATCCAGCGCCACGACACGAGGCCGGTGAGAATGCCGCCGAGTAACGCGCCGACTGCGCCACCCGCGCCGGCGACCGCGCTCCACGCGCCAATGGCCTTGGGCAGGCGAGGACCGCGGAACGTGGTCACGATGATGGTCAGCGTCGCTGGTGACAGGATGGCCCCGCCGACTCCCTGAATGGCGCGCACCGTGATCATCTCGGTTCCGTTGTGGGCGAGGCCCGCGCCAATGCTCGCGAGGGTAAAGACCGCCATACCGACCAGGTAGACGTGTCGACGTCCGAAGTAGTCGGCTGCACGTCCCCCCAGGAGCAAGAATCCGGCGAAGGTGAGGACGTAGGCGTTGATCACCCACTGCGCACTGGACTGGGTGAAGTGCAGGTCGTGACCCATGCGCGGCAACGCGACATTGACGATCGAGACGTCGAGGACGACCATGAACTGCGCGATGCACGCGATCGACAGGATGAGCCAATCCGGAGCGTGCCGTAGCGGCGCCTCGGTGACGAGGGTCTCTTCAGACATCAGGTGAGTGTATGGGAACGATGTGTCGTGCCAGCACGTGTCGCGAACGATCGGTCATCGAATCGGCCACACTGGAGGGATGGTTGCCCAGTACATCTTCACCATGCGAGACCTTCGCCGCTTCTACCCACCCAATCGTGAGGTCCTGCGTGGCATCAACCTCTCCTTCTACCCAGGCGCCAAGATCGGCGTCATTGGTGCCAATGGTTCGGGTAAGACGTCCTTGCTGCGAATCATGGCCGGTCTCGACGATGGTTTTACCGGGGAAGCGCGCCTTACGCCGGGCTTCAGCGTCGGTTATCTGCCCCAGGAGCCCCAACTCGATCCCACCAAGGACGTGGTCGGCAACGTGGCCGACGGTGTCGCCGAGCAGCGCGATCTGTTGATTCGATTCAACGAGGTCTGTGCGGCGATGGCCGATCCCGATGCGGACTTCGACGCTCTGCTGAGCGAGCAGGCTGATTTGCAGACCAAGATCGACGCGGCGAACGCCTGGGACCTGGAACGGACCCTCGAGATCGCAATGGACGCGCTGCGCGTTCCACCCCCCGACGCCGACGTCACCACGCTCTCGGGTGGCGAACGCCGTCGCGTTGCCCTCTGTCGACTGCTCTTGTCCAAGCCCGATCTGTTGTTGCTCGACGAGCCGACGAACCACCTCGACGCCGAGTCGGTGGCGTGGCTCGAGCGCTTCTTGCAGGAGTACAGCGGCACGGTGGTGGCCATCACGCACGATCGCTACTTCCTCGACAACGCAGCCCAGTGGATCCTCGAACTCGATCGGGGACACGGCATCCCGTGGGAAGGCAACTACTCCTCGTGGCTGGAACAGAAACAGGAGCGCCTGGCCGCCGAAGAGAAGGCCGACAGCGCGCGCCGTGCGTCACTGCAGCGTGAACTGGAATGGATTCGGCTCTCGCCGCGCGCTCGCCAGAGCAAGGGCAAGGCTCGCGTGACCTCCTACGACCAGTTGGTCGCCGAAGCCGAGTCGGCCGAACGGCGAGCTGACAAGTTGGAGATCGCGATACCGCCGGGACCGCGATTGGGCGACGTGGTGGTAAACGCCGAGAGTCTGACCAAGGGATTCGACGATCGGCTCTTGATCGAGGACCTCACCTTCCTGCTGCCGCCGGGCGGCATCGTGGGCGTGATCGGTCCCAACGGCGCGGGAAAGACGACGCTGTTTCGCATGATGGTGGGCCAGGAGCAGCCCGATGCGGGCACCATCGAGGTCGGCTCGACCGTGCAGTTCGCCTACGTCGATCAGTCGCGCGACACCTTGGATGCCGACGCCACCGTGTTCGATGAGATCAGTGGGGGCCAGGAGCACATGATGATCGGCTCGCGGGAGATTCACGCGCGGGCCTACGTGGCCAGTTTCGGCTTCAGGGGCAGCGACCAGCAGAAGAAGGTGGGTGAGATCAGCGGCGGCGAGCGTAACCGCGTCCAACTCGCCAAGGTGTTGCGCAGTGCGGGCAACGTCCTCTTGCTCGACGAACCGACGAACGACCTCGACGTCGACACACTGCGTGCGCTGGAAGACGGCCTGCTGGACTTTCCCGGGTGCGCGGTCGTGATCAGCCACGACCGGTGGTTCCTCGACCGCATCTCCACGCACGTGCTGGCCTTTGAAGACGACGCCGTGGTGCGGTGGTTCGAGGGCAACTTCTCGGACTACGAAGCCGAGCGTCACCGGCGCCTCGGTACTGACGCCGACCAGCCGCACCGGCTGCGCTACAAGCCAATTACGCGCTAGGCCTAAGGTCGTATCTGTGGCGAAGGGCACTGACTATCAGACGTATCTGCACATCAACGACTTGCTGAAACTGCAGATTCCCCTAACCGACGATGCGCCCGACGAACTGCTCTTCATTGTCGTGCACCAGTCCTACGAGCTGTGGTTCAAGGTTATGATCGATGAGCTCTCGCGCTCGGCCGATGTGCTGGCTGCCAACGAACCGTGGCGCGCGATCTCCCACCTGCGGCGTACGATCGAGATCGAAAAGCTCCTGCTCACGCACCTGCGCCTCCTCGACACCATGTCGCCCGAGGGCTTCTTGCAGTTTCGCGATCCGCTCGATCCGGCCTCGGGCTTTCAGTCGGCTCAATACCGCGCCATCGAGTTCCTAAGCGGTGGCGGCGACCCGAAATCGCTCAGTTTCGACTTCTTTGACGACGAACAGCGCGCGTGGCTCGCCGAGATAGCGGCACGACCCAACGTTTGGACTGGCTTGGAGACGTCGCTGCGCGCGTCGACGGAGGCGAAGGACGACGAAGCTCTCTTGGATCTCGTCACGGACCTGTACCGGCACCACGACACCGCGCCACTCACGTCCCTGCACGCGGTCGCCGAACTGTTAGTCGATCACGACGAGAACTTCGCTCTCTGGCGCTATCAGCACATGATGATGGCGGCGCGCCAGATCGGTAATCGCCAGGGCACGGGAGGAAGTGCGGGTATGGCCTATCTCGAGACCACCGTGGCTCGGCGCTTCTACCCCGAACTATGGCAAGTGAGGTCGGTCCTATGACAACCCGTGACGACTGTCTTGCCCGCGACCGCGCCGACGCGCTCGCGCCACTGCGCGAGCTCTTCACTCTGAACGAAGCCGAGATTTACCTGGACGGCAATTCGCTCGGTCCGGTCTCAGCCGGGGTGGCCGCTCGTGTGCGCGAGGTCATCGAGGACCAGTGGGCAACGGGCCTGGTGCGCAACTGGGGTGAGTGGTGGGACTGGCCCACGCGCATCGGTGATCGCGTGGCCCACCTAATCGGGGCCAAGGCTGACGAGGTGGTGGTGGCCGATACCCTCACGATCGCCATCGCCAAGCTCATGGGCGCCGCCCTCGATCAGCGACCGGATCGCCACGTCGTCATCACCGACGCGGCCAACTTTCACTCTGACCTCTACATCATCGAAGAGATGGCGGCACGCTCGAATCGCCCGATCACGGTCAAGACCATCGATCGCAAGACGTTGCCCGAACACCTGGATGAGGACGTGGCGTTGGTGGAGTTCACCCACGTCGACTATCGCACTGGCGAGATGCTCGATCTCGCCGGCATCACCCGACAAGTGCACAACGCCGGCGCCCTGATGCTCTGGGACTTCGCGCACTCAACTGGGGCGGTTCCTCTCGACGTGGAGGGTGCCGACGTGGACTTCGCGGCGGGCTGTGGCTACAAGTACCTCAACGGCGGTCCGGGCTCGCCCGCGTTCATGTACGTGCGATCGAGGTGGCAGGCGCTGGTGAGGAATCCGCTGCCGGGTTGGCTCGGTCACGCCCGACCCTTCGACTTCGAGATGACGTACGAAGCCGCCAAGGGCATTCGCGCCTTTCTCACCTCGTCACCCTCCATCGTGGGGATGGCGGCCCTTGACGGCGCCCTCGACGTCTTTGATCGAACGTCGGTGGCCGAGTTGCGCCAAAAAAGCCTGGCGTTAACGGACCTCTTCATCGGACTGGTGGAGTCGCGACTGCCGAACGTCTTCGACGTCGCCACCCCGAGGGAACACGATCGCCGGGGGAGCCAGGTGGCGCTTCGACACCGCGAGGCCTACGAGATCGTCCAGGCGATGATTGCGAGGGGGGTCATTGGCGACTTCCGTGACCCCGATATCGCGCGCTTCGGCTTCACGCCTCTGTACCTGCGCTACGTCGACGTCTACGACGCCGTGGAGCGGTTGGTCGAGGTGATGGAGTCTCACGCCTACGAGGATCCCGCGTATCGGGTCCGCAACGCCGTCACCTGAGTCGAATCTCATCCCATTTGATCAGGTACTTCACTTTTCCCTTGGACCGGGAACTTGACAAACGACTGCTAACGATATATCGTTATATACATAAATCTATCGAAAGGAGACATTTATGTCACACCGAGAACACTCGGAACACTCGCCCTTCCGGCGAGGCAGAAACGCAGATGGCAGTGAGTCCAACGGGGCCCGCGGAGGCGATCGACGCCGTCATGGACCGCACCGGGGCGGACACCACGAGGAGGGCCGCGAGAGCCAGTACTCCGAGCGTGGTGGTCGCGGACGGGGTCGCGGACGACGCGGCGACGTGCGCTTCGCCATCTTGGCCCTGCTCAACGAGCGGCCGATGCACGGCTACGAGATGATGCAGGAACTGTCCGAGCGCTCGCGAGGAATGTGGCGGCCGAGTCCCGGCTCGCTGTACCCGGCGCTGCAGATGCTCGAAGACCAGGGGTTCGTTCGCTCCGAGACCGCCGAAGGACGTCGTCAATACACGCTGACCGACGCCGGGCGCGTCGAGCTGAACGCTCGTCCCCGCGCTTTTGCGCCCTGGGAGTCGATCTTGCGCGACGCCGATCAGAATGACGTGGCGCTACGCGTTGCGATGAAGAACGTCATTGTCGCGGTGCACCAAGTCATCGAAGCCGGCACGACCGAGCAGAAGGAAAAGGTGGAGACGCTGCTCAAAGAGCTGCGTCGCCAGATGTATCTGATGCTCGCCGAGTCGCTCGCTCCGCGCGAGGACGACACGCCCAGCGCCTAAGGCGATCTGCGTGAGGCCCGGGCCCGAAAGGGTCCGGGCCTTTTTAGATTTGGCGGCGTCGAATACCGCGCCAGGCGTAACGAACGACGAGCGAGAGAACACCGAGGGCGATGAGGGCGAAGAGCACGGGTCCGGCGAGTCGAATCAGCCACTCGAACCCGGTGACGAATCCACTCACGCTGTCGTGAAAGGCCTTATCGAGGCCGGAGCGCTTGGTCGACGGCGTGTGGTGAGCGGGCGTGGCGACACGCACGGTGAGACTGGCGTAGGTCGTCTGGTGGTTGAGGACATTGAGTTGACCCTGTTCCTGTTCGATCTGGCTCTGGATCTGGTCGATCTGACTCTGGACCGCGAGGATCGCACTGATCGTGGTGGCCCGCGTCATGATCGCGAGGTATTGGTTCAACGAGACCTGGAGGGCATGTATGCGCGCCTGATAGTCGACGTACTCGCTCGTGGCGTTGTTGGAGTTGGTCGCCAGCGACGTCGTGCGTCCCACGCCCTGAACTTGAGACACGAGGTGGTGAAATGACGATTGGGGCACCTCGAGGACGATGTCGGCGGTGGTGAACGATCGCGGCACCCGCGAGCCCGTGGCGGCTTGGGAACTCTCAACGTAGCCATGATCGCGCTGCGCGAGCGCGCTCAGTTTGTTGAGTGCGGTCTCGACGTGGTTCTTCGCCACCGTGATAGCGATCGTGCCCGTCGACTCGATGCGCTGGGAGGCCGCCGTCTTCTCGCTGGAGTGCGCGGCCGTCGGAGACGATCGCCTTGACGTAGCCGCGCCACCGACGGTTAGGTTCTGGGCACCCGGTGAGGCAAAGCCCGAGCCGCTGAGCGTCACAGGAGGTTTCAGGGGTGCCGCGTTCTGGTGGAGCGCGAGCGGCACACCGACCGCCAGGGCAATGACCAGAGCTGCGGCGCCCATCATCGTGCGACGAGTGCGGCTCGGCTCGCGCACGAGTCGCGTGACCCGCGATTCGGACGTATCGTCATCTCGAATCTGTGCAAAGAGGCGCTGCGCCGCGTCGCTTGACACATCAAGTCCATCGGCCGTGTCGCGCAACGCTGTGCGGAGCGCGTCTTCATCAATCATGGTCATCCGGTCACCTCATCGTCGAAGGGGTGCGAAGCGTGGTCCCGCAAGGCGGCGTGTTCGCCGAGGCGTCGGCGAGCTTCATTGAGCCGCGACTTCACGGTGCCGGGCTTGCGCGCGATCGCGATGGCGATCTCGCGTTCGTTGAGGTCGGCGAAGTAGCGAAGCACGACCACGACCCGCAGGTGCACCGGAAGGTCTTTGAGCGCACACGTGATGTCGTTAACCACGGCGAATCGATCGCTCGCGTCCTCGAGGCTGGCGGTTACCTCGAGATCGTGATCCCCAGCACCGTGGAGTCGGCGGGGAATCTCACGGCGCAGTTTCGAGTTGCAGGTGTTGACGACCACGCGATAGAGCCACGCTCGCACGCTCGCTTCTTGGGTGATCGAGTGTCGAAACTTCCAGGCTCGAAGGAAAGCCTCCTGGACGGCGTCTTCGGCGTCGGAGCGGTTCCCCAAGATCAGATACGCGGTGCGAACCGACTGAGGGTAGCTCTCTTCCAGCAACGCCGCGAGGTCGCTCACGTCGTTAGCCTGACACGCAGAGGCATCGGCCGAACGTGAAAGGGAGCGCCCATACCTATACAGACGCCCCAGCGCCCCAAAAGGTTCGCGAGGATTATCGCCGGGAGTGACGGGCCGTGAGTCGCTCTCAGGGGACGAGGACTCCCACGTGGCCGTTTCGGCGCAGCGTGCGCGTGGTGGGAAGCGCACTGCGCGACCTCCTGCTCACGCGCATCGCTAAGCATTGGGTGGCGCTTCGCGTCGAGGGGACCGAGCATCTCGACGGGCTCACATCGAGCGCACTGTTCATCTTCAATCACAGTGACGACTTTGACGTGCCCATCCTCTATGCGGCGCTGCCAGCGAAGATACGACGCCGCCTCTCGGTGGCCGCGGGATCCAACATCATCGACGAGCACCCGATGCTCGCGTTCATTATTCGATTCTTTTACGCGGGCTTCTCATTCGCTCGCCAGCCGCCCTTTCGCCCGAGTCTGCGCTACGTCGGAGAACTCGTGACGTCGGGACGCCACATCCTTCTCGCGCCCGAGGGCCAACTCAGTGAGAACGGCGAGCTGGGGGAGTTCAAGGACGGAATCGGACTGCTGGCCATCAAGCTCGGCGTGCCCGTTGTCCCCATGAGAATCGACGGGCTCTACGGCACGGTGCCGATGCACTCCACCTGGCCCAAGCGGCACTCCAACGTGATCGTGCACATCGGCGCCCCGCTGCGCTTTGGGCGAGGCGAGAAATACCGGGACGTGACGCTGGCGCTACGCGACGCAGTGCAGAGTCTGTAGCTACTGGCGATACGAGAAGAAACCCTCACCGGACTTTCGACCGAGCAGTCCCGCCGCCGTCATGCGCGAGAGCAGCGGCGGCGGAGCGAGGTGCGGCTCCTTGAACTCGTCGTAGAGCGACTCAGCGACCGCGAGGGTGGTGTCGAGACCGATGAGGTCGGTGAGCGCGAGAGGTCCCATGGGGTGCGCGCAGCCCTCGACCATCCCGGTGTCGATGTCCTCGGCACTCGCGTACCCCGCTTCGACCATGCGAATCGCTGAGAGCAAGTACGGAATGAGCAGCGCGTTCACCACGAAGCCGGCCCGGTCGGGTGCGGTGATGACCTTCTTACCGAGGACCTGGCTGGCGTACTCGATGGTGCGCGCGGTCGTCTCGTCGCTCGTGCGTAACGAGGAGATCACTTCGACGAGGCGCAACACCGGTACCGGATTGAAGAAGTGCATCCCGATGACCCGTTGCGGGCGCTTCGTGGCCATGGCCAGGGTGATGATGGGGATAGAGGAGGTATTAGTGGCCAGGATGGCGCTTGGATCAGCGATCGCCTCATCGATTCGGCGAAAGACGTCCAGTTTGAGGGCCTCGTTTTCGGCGATCGCCTCGATCACCATCTCTCGATCGGCGAGGTCGGCGATGTTCGTGGAGAACGTGAGGTTGCCCTGGATTCGCGCGGCGTCCTCGTCGGTCAACTTGGCCGACGAGACGGCGTGCGCGAGCGACGTGTCGATGCGCCGCCGGCCGTGGGCCAGGGCCTCGTCGTCGGATTCGATCACGATGACCTGGGCGCCGGCACCGGCGGTGACCTCGGCGATGCCCGATCCCATGAGCCCGCAGCCCACTACGCCGATGCGTTTCACTTGGTCCTCCTGGGTGTGAGTCGATTCGCGGTTGAGTTTAGGGCCGTGGTGGCCCCAATTTTCTCCGAAGGGCCGCTGACTACGATGGTCGAGACAGTTCTCGTCTGGTGAAGGAGTTCGTTGATGGACACGGTCAATGTCATTGTGGAGATCCCGCGGTTCAGCCAGAACAAGTACGAATACGACCACGACACGCACACGATCAAGCTGGACCGCCACCTGCTCGTGGCGATGGGGTATCCGGCCGAATACGGGTTCATCCCCGACACGTTGGGTGGTGACGGTGATCCCCTTGACGCGCTCGTCATCACCGAGTTCCCCACGTTTCCCGGTTGCCTCATCGAATCCAAGATTCTTGGCGTGTGCAACATGACCGACGAGAACGGTCGCGACGAGAAGCTGATCGCGGTGCCGTCCTACGACAAGAAGTGGAAGTCGGCCAACGACATTGGCGACGTACCGGCCGAGATTCTCGAGCGGATTCGTCACTTCTTCACGGTGTACAAGGACCTCGACGAGGGTAAGTGGGTCAAGGTGGAGAACTACGCCGGTCGCGACGAGGCCCTGCAGATCCTCCAGGACGCGCGCGATCGGTACGTGCAGTAAGCGTCGCTGGCATCATCACCGATTCGAAAGACCATATATTTTGTGAAGGCTGAACAGTTCCCCGCTCGTCTTCAACCGCTGCTGCGCACATTCCACATCGACTTTGAGGGACCGCCGCCGCCGTCACCGCTACGGCTGCTGGTGGCGTCGCTCGTCGCGCTCGCGGGCTCTCTGCTCGCGGACTGGCTTCTCGTGAAGCTGGGCGTGCACGTGTTTCCCTCGACCCGCGGATTCGTTCACTTTCAGTTCGGCGACTACGCGAAGTTGACGACGATTGGTGTGGTGATCGCCTGCGCCGGCTGGCCGCTGTGTACCGCCGTTACTTCGCAGCCTCGCCGTCTCTACCTGCAGGCGGCCATCGTGATCACCGTCGTTCTCTTCGCGCCGGACGCCTACATCTGGCATAACGGTGCATCGGGCCAGGCGGTCTTCGTCCTCATCTGGATGCACATAGCGATCGCGATCATCACGTACAACTCATTGGTCCGCCTGGCACCGGTGGCTCGAAGTACCTCGCGCGCGCGTCAGGCGCGCTGAAGAGTAAATACCTGTCGTTCCGATTCGTGGTGACAGACTCGTCTCGTGCAGGCACGCGCGACGGGCATGTGGTGGGGAACCTCGATTGAGTCTCCGGACCCCGCGGCTCTAGGAACGTTCTATTCGCGGTTGCTCGAGTGGCCGATCGTGCACGAGGAGCCAGGGACGACCATCGTGTCGGCGCCCGAAGGACCTATCTATCTCGTGTTCCAGGAGGCGTCGGGATACCAGCCCCCGGTATGGCCACCGGAAAGTGGTGAGCAGCGTGCGATGTTGCACTTTGATTTTCAGGTGGCCGACCTCGATGCGGCCGTCACCGAAGCGCTCGCACTGGGAGCAACGGTCGCCGTCGAGCAACCAAATCACACTGTTCGCGTCCTCTTCGATCCGGCGGGTCACCCCTTGTGTCTCTGTCGCGAACAGGAATAAGGGCCCGCATCGGGATCGTTCTGAGTTCGATTCAATTGGAATTAAGTGTGAATCCTTGCGGTCCCCAGATCACCGGAGACCGATCACCGCGCAAAGAAGATCGGACGGGCGTTGAACGCAGCAGCTGCCGTAGGTTGAGGGTGACGGGCGCGACGCCGTGCCCATGAGGAGTGGACATGGAGATCATTCGTAATCCCGACGGCAGTTTGGTGGTACCGATCCCCGAGGGGCGACATCCCGACGCCGCTGACGCTGAGGGAGAGGCCAGCGAGAGTGGCGTTCCAGAACCGACGACTCGAGTGCTGCATCCCGGCGAGGGTGGCTACAACGAGGCCCTGGCCGAGTGGGATCATCAGCAAAATCCCGATCGAGAACCGGCTGTCTCGACGGCGAGTGGGCGAGAAGAAGCGATGATGGTGGTGCACAACGTGGCCGAGTCACCCGACCACGACGTCGCCGGTGCCCTCAAGGATGTCCACGACTCCGAAGCGAGTGGCGAAGCGTTGCGCCACGTGCTGATTGGAGGAACTCACTCGGTCGAAGCGTTCTCGGAAGAAGTGGCGGAGGCCGAAGGCGGTGAACCACTACCGGCGCACAAGATGACCAAGATCATCGGCGAGGTGCTGGCCGAACTCGACAAGTAGGCGCTTCGCACGCCCAGCGCAGGGGCAGTCACTGATAATATCTATAACTTCCATTGAAATTGAGTGATTCTCGCGGACTACCCCAACCGCCGTAGAAACGCGCTCCTGTAGATCCCGCGACGAGAGAGAACATGTCCACGGCACTTGTCACTTCACCGTCGGCACCTCGCTCTCGCTGGCACCGACTTCGCTCGCGAGCGATTGGCGGCCTCTTTGTGGGCGGCGGCGGGGCTCTCATCGTCGCGTACCTCTCACTGATCGTCCTTATTCCCATCGCCGCACTGGTGTGTCACGGCCTCACGCTCGATGTGTCGACCAACGGCGCAGGGGCGGAGTTCTGGCGCTGGCACGTCTCGGTGGGTTGGCGCGCATTCTGGGACGCGATCACCGCGCCCGGAGCTGAAGAGGCAACGTTCTTGTCACTGTGGCTTTCGCTCGCGGTGGCTGCCATCAACTCGGTCATGGGCGTGGCGATCGCCTGGGTCCTCGTGCGCGACAAGTTCGTGGGCAAGGGCCTAGTGGAGTCGGCAATCGATTTGCCCTTCGCTCTGCCCACCATCGTGGCGGGCGTCGTGCTCCTGGCCATTTACGGCGTCGACAGTCCCATCCACGTCGATCTGTTCGAAACCTGGATGGGACTGATGGTCGCGCTCCTCTTTGTCACGCTGCCGTTCTCGGTTCGCGCGGTTCAGCCGGTGCTGGCGTCGCTCGACCTCGAGAGCGAGTCGGCTGCTCGCACCCTGGGCGCGGGGAACGTGCGCATCTTCTTTAGCGTGGTGCTGCCCTCGATTTGGCCCGCCGTACTCGGTGGGTTCGGCCTGGCCTTCGCCCGAGCGATTGGCGAGTTCGGCTCGATCTCGCTGATCGCGGGTGGTCTCGGACGCACGACCACCGCGTCCTACTACGTCTTTAACCTCACGCAGGGCTTCTTGTGGACTGACGCCGCGGCGGTCTCGACCGCGCTGCTGGTGTTGAGCTTGGTTGTCTTGGTCACGACCAGTGTGTACGCCCATCACTTCGCCAAGAGGATGAACTAGTGGCGACCCGTCGCTGGCCCCTGCGTGCGGTCGTGTTGGCCTACCTCGCCGTACTCCTCGGACTACCCCTCGTGTTCATGGTCTACAAAGCGTTCCAGCACGGCTTCGGGGCGTTCTGGGACCAACTGACCCAACCGGGCGCGATGGGCGCACTCAAGCTGTCGGTAGAGATCGCCGCCATCGCGGTGCCGATCAACACGCTGGTGGGCGTGGGCGCGGCCATGTTGATCGCTCGCCATAAGTTCTGGGGCAAGCGAGCCTTCGACACGATCTTTGACGTGCCGGTTGCGGTGTCCCCGGTGATCTTGGGCATCGCCCTGATTCTCGCCTACTCGCGCATCGGCTGGTTCGGCGGCCCGTTGCTGCGCGCGGGCATCATGGTGCTCTTTTCCCCGCTGGGCCTGGTGCTGGCCACGATGGCGGTCTCGCTGCCCTACGTGCTGCGCTCGATCGTGCCGGTCTTGCTGGAAGTTGGAACCGAGCAAGAAGATGCCGCGCGCACCCTGGGCGCGGGTCGTTTTCGAGCGTTCTTCTCGGTCACCCTGCCCTCAATACGTTGGGCCGTCGCCTACGGCGTCACGCTCACGATCGCTCGCACCCTCGGGGAGTTCGGAGCCGTGCTGGTGGTGTCGGGAAACATCTCGGGCCGCACCCAGACCTTTCCGATCTTTATCTACGACGATTGGGACCAGCGCTTCGATACGTTGGGCGCCTATTCGGGAGCACTGTTACTCGCGCTGATCTCGATGGCCGTCTTGTTAATTCTCGCCCTGCTACGAAAGAGAGAGAGGAGACTCCGTGTCGATCTCGCTTAACGGACTCACCAAGCGCTACGGCGCCACGACCGCGGTGGCGGATGTGAGCGCTGAGATACCCCACGGCTCGCTCACCGCGATCCTCGGACCCTCGGGCTCGGGCAAGTCGACGCTGCTCAAGCTCATCAGCGGTCTAGAAGAGCCCGACGCCGGGCGCGTGGTGATCGACGGCGAGGACGTGACCGACGTCGATCCGCGTCATCGCGACATCGGCTTTTGTTTCCAGCACTACGCGCCGTTTCGCCACATGAACGTGGCCAAGAACGTCGGCTTTGGACTCAAGGTTCGCAAGCGGAGCGCCGCCGAGATCAACGCGCGGGTCACTGAGCTCCTCGCGCTGGTGAAGCTCGAAGACAAGGCGCAGCGCTATCCCTCCCAGCTCTCCGGCGGTGAACGCCAGCGCATGGCCCTCGCCCGCGCTCTGGCCATTGAGCCGCGGGTGCTTCTGCTCGATGAGCCCTTCGGCGCACTGGACGCCGTGGTGCGCCAGGAGCTTCGCCAGTGGGTCAAGGTCCTGCACGAGCAGATTCACGTCACGACCGTGCTGGTGACCCACGACCAGCAAGAGGCCATGGAGGTGGCCGACCAGCTCATCGTGATGCGCGCCGGCCACGTGATCCAGTCGGGGAATCCGCTGGCCCTGTACGAGAGCCCCTCGACCGACTTCGTGCACGAATTCTTGGGGCCCTCCACGGTCTTTGAGGGTGTCGTCACGCGTCCCCACGACCTGGAACTGGTTTCGGTCTACGACGGCACGATGAAGGGGCGCATCACGTCGATCGTCTCGCTCGGCTTCGAGGCCCAGGTCACCGTCGAACTCGATGACCGTTCGACCACCTGGGTGCAACTAAGTCGTAACGAACTCTCCCAGATGGGACTGCGGGTGGCGCTTCTAGTCGGCGTTCGCCGGCGCGCCGACATCGACGACTAGCGCGCTCGACGCCTTGGCACCGCTGGTGCCGCGTAGCCAAGAGGTGATCGCCGCAAACGCGCACAGGATCGCGGCGAAGTCGAGGGCAGGATGCAGGCCCGACACAAAGGCCTTCTCGATGATCTGGGGGAAGAACTTGCGCCCGAGGATGGTGGTGCGCGCCGAGGCGGGCAGAGAACCAAGGACGTGCGCGCCGAGCAGGTGGGCCATCGGGTTGTAGCCGAGGAACGAGGCGAAGAGCGTGGAGACCGGCGGCAACGACGCCACGTGGTGGGCCACGGAACTCGAGACGCCTTCGTGGGTGAGACCCACGTAGAGCGCGTGGGGCAGTGTGCGCGAGAGTCCGATGATCATCAGCGTGAAGAAGATGCCGATCGAGAGAACCTGACCGGAGTTTTGGAAGGTGGAGTTCATGCCCGACCCGACTCCGCGGTGCTCGGCCGGCAGGGCGTTCATGATGCTGGCGCGATTGGGCGCGGCGAACATGCCCATCGAGATCCCGTTCAAGAACAAGAGCAAGCCAAAGACCGGGTAGGAGAAGTTGGCCGGGAGGAACTGCAACAAGAAGAACGAGATCGTTGCTCCCGCCATGCCGCCCACGGTGAAGGGTCGGGCCCCGTACTTGTCCGACAGCCACCCACAGAGCGGGCCCGCCACGAGGAACCCGCCGGTGAGCGGTAGGAGGGCAATGCCCGCCCACAGAGGAGTGTTGGAGAAGTTATAGCCATGCAGTGGCAGCCAGATGCCCTGGAGCCAGATGACCATCGTGAACATCAGACCGCCGCGGCCGATGGCGGAGAACAAGGTGGAGACGCTGCCCGTGGTGAAGGCTCGAATGCGAAACAGACTGAGTCGAAACATCGGATCGGGTGAGCGGGTCTCGATCCGCGCGAAGACGAACAGCGTCGCCACGCCCACCACCATGCACGACAGTACGAAGGGACTGGTCCAACCCATCACGTGGCCGCCGTAGGGCTGGATGCCGTACGTGATGCCGACCATGAGGGCGACGAGTCCGAGGGCGAAGGTGAGATTGCCGCTCCAGTCGACGTGGGTGTCGCGTCGAGTGGGTACTTCTTTGAGTTTCATGTACGACCAGACGGTGCCAAAGATGCCGATCGGCACCGAGATGATGAAGACGAGGCGCCACTCGATGGGTCCGAGCAGGCCGCCCAGGATGAGGCCGATGAAGGAACCGGCGATGGCCGCAATCTGGTTGATGCCTACCGCCATGCCCCGTTCGTTCGCGGGAAAGGCGTCGGTCAAAATGGCGGTTGAGTTCGCGATCAGGAACGCCGCACCCACGCCCTGGAAGAGCCGCATGATCACGAGCCACAGTCCGGCCGCCGTGCCGGTCATCCACGTGATCGAGAGCATGAGGGAGAAGAAGGTGTAGATGACGAAGCCCATGTTGTACATGCGCACCCGGCCGAGCATGTCGCCGAGGCGTCCGAGGCTCACCACCAGTACGGCGGTGACGATCATGAAGCCGAGAATCATCCACAACAGATAGAAGGTGTTCCCCGGCTGCAGGGGATTCATGTGGATGCCCTTGAAGATGTCGGGGAGGGCGATGAGCACGATCGACGTGTCGATCATGGCCATCAACATGCCCAACGTGGTGTTGGAGAGCACGACCCACTTGTAACGATCGGGTTTGGCGCTCGGTGCGCTCGTGGCGGGTCTGGTCGCGACGCTCACGAGGCGAGGTCGCTCAACAGCCCCTCAGGTACAGAATCGAGACTCGTCAAAATCGCCCGGGCCAGGGCGCGCGCGCTGTCGGCGTCCATCTCCAGAGCGGCCCGGGCGGAGGGGCCGCTCGCGGGATTGAGAAAGTCGATCATCAGCGCGTGTCCCGCGGCGAAGTGGACGGGGTGGTCGACGTAGACCATGGCCCGCGTCATGGGCGTCCAACCCTCGGCCGTCTTGGCGCTGGCGTGGACGTCGAGTAGTTCAGTTTGGTAGGTGCACACGGTGACTCCTCAGGCGAGCGTGCGGTCGAGAAAGTTAAAGATGTCCTTCCAGCCTTCGATGGCCGCTTCGGGGCGGAAGCTCACCCGGTCCACCATGAAGAACGCGTGGCCCGCGCCCTCGAAGGTTCGAAACGTGAAGTCCTTGCCGGCGGCGGTGAGCGCCTCGGCGAGCATCTCGGTCTGCTCGGGCGAGGGGAACTGGTCCTCGGCGCCGAAGAGACCCAGGAGGGGAGCCTGGAGCTGGTCGACCTCGCCGATGAGGGACTTCACCTTGAGGGGAAACTCGGCCGGGGGATCGATCGACACGAAGGCGCCGTAGCAATCGACGACCGCATTCACGGGCAGGCGTAGTCCCACGAGGAACGATTGACGCCCGCCCGAGCAGTAGCCAATCACCCCGACCTTGCCGTTCGAGATCGGGAGCGACTTGAGGTAGTTCATGGCACCCTCGGCATCACCAACCAGTTGATCGTCGGGCACGCCGCCGAGACTGCGCTGGGTGGCCGCCGCGTCGTCGGGGCTAGCCCCCGGCGCGACGCGGTAGTACAGGTTCGGAATGAGCGCGGCGTATCCGTTGGCGGCGAACTTGCGCGCGATCTCCTTGGTGCCCTCGTCGTAGCCGGGCATGTGATGGATGATGATCATCGAACCGACACTCTCGACGTCGGTGGGTACGGCCAGGTAGGCCTCGATCTCATCGCCGTTGAACCCGGTGATGGAGATCGTGTCGGCCCGGAGATTGTGCGTCACCTGCTTCCTTTCATCTCGATGCCGAGAACACCCTCGACGGAGGGCTATCCGGAATTAGTCACTTAAAGTAACTATATTGTTAATATTAGCGCAATGGCCAAGCGCAATCTCTCGTCAGTGAACGGCACCACGCTCGAGCGGGAGTGGGGTCGACTTCGTCGCGGTCAAGTCATGCAGCAGGTCCGTGCATTGAGCACGTCCACGCACACTCCACTCGAAGTGGAACTGTTGCGGACCATCGTCGAAGCCGGAGAGATCCGCGCGTCGGACCTCGCCAGCCAGTTGTTCGTCACCAAGACGTCAATCAGTCGCTACGTGAAGGGCATGTTGGACGAAGGACTGCTAATCCAGCGGCCCGATCCCACCGACGGGCGCGCGACACTGCTGTCGGTGTCCGCGTCGGGGCGACGCGAGTTCGAAGAGCGAGAGACCCGGCGCAGCGCCTTGCTGCACGACCTCTGTCACGACTGGACCCCAGAGGAGGTGCGCCAACTCACCGTCTTGCTGCAGCGCCTGAATAACGGCGTCCAGGAGACGCTCAAGCGATCGGCGTCGCGCTAACGGCGGGCTCGTCGTTCACCATCGATCGGCGATCGGCCGTGCCGGTGAAGTAGGCGATCCCCCCCGAGACTAAGAGCAGCGTGCCCGACACGGTGAGGGCGAGGTTCATGCCGTGGGTAAAGGCACCGTAGGCGGCGCGCACGACCTCGTTGATCAGGTGGCGCACGTAGCTACTGCTGTGCTTCTCTTCCGCACTGGCCTGCGAGGCGGCGGTACCGGTGACGACCGCGTTGATGATCTCGTGTTGAAAGCTCTTGGGGACTCCGAGCGCGGAGAGCTTACGCGTGAGATTCACCGTCAACTGACCATTTACGATCGAGCCGAGCACGGCCACGCCGGTTACCGCGCCCAACTCACGGCTGGTGTTGATGGTCGAAGCCGCCATGCCCGAGTTCGCCGCCGGCATGCTGATCAGAGCGGTGGCGTTGACCGGCACCACGATGATGCCAAAGCCGATACCGGCGAGGCCCATCGTCCACCCCAGTGTGGACAGACCGGCGTGAGGTCCGATCGCGACGTCGGTGAGCAGAACCCCGGCGCCGGCGAGCACACAGCCCAACGTCATCGGCACGCGCGAGCCCACACGCCCGACCCAGCGCCCCGTGAACAGTGAGGCGGCGACCATGCCGCCGAGCAGCGGCAGAAAGTCGACGGCGAGCGTGTAGGCGCTCACCGACGCGACCACCTCGAGGTAGAGCGCGACGAAGAAGAAGATCGAAAAGATGGCGAAGTAACTGGTAAAGGCAATCACCGTCGAGCCCACGAAGACCCGGTTGGTCACCCAACGCACATTCAGCATCGGGTACTTCGTGCGTGACTCGACGACGAAGTAGATCAGGAAGCTCAACCCCGCGATGGAGTAGAGCGAGAGCACGCTCGAGGAGTAGTACCCCCAGGTTTCGCCGGCGATCGTGGCAAAGGTGGCACAGCCCAGCGCGATGGCCGCGAGGATGAAGCCCAACCCGTCGATGCGTCGGCGCATCTCGTTCACGCTTTCGGGTAGGGCGATCGTCCCCACCACCAGCACGACGCCGCCGAAGACGAAGTTAAACCAAAAGACCGAGCGCCAGGTCCACAGTCCGACAAGAACGCCACCAATGACGGGACCCAGCGCGAGGGCCAGCCCCGACACCGCGGCCCACGCGCCCAGGGCGCGCGCCCGAAGGCGACGATCGGGATAGATGTGGCGGATCATTGAAAGTGTGCTGGGCTCGGATCCGGCGGCACCGACGCCCATGATGATGCGCCCGATGATCAACTGCGTGGGAGTGTCGGAAAACGCGCAGACCACCGACCCACAGCAGAAGATCGCCACACCGATCAACATGATGCGTTTGCGCCCGAAGTTGTCGCCGAGCGAGCCGCAGATCAGCATCAAACTGGCGAAGGCCAACGCGTAGCCGCCCACGACCCACTGAAGCTCGGAGACGCCAGCGTGCAACTTGGACTGAACGCTCGTCAGGACCGCACTGGCGATGGTGTTATCGAGAAAGGTCAGAAAGAGAATGGCGAGGAGGGTCGCGAAACTGAAGTGCGCCTTCAGCTGATGTACGAGCGTGGTGCGGCGCCGCTCGAGCGAGCTAGCGAGCGCGGTCGTAGCGCCGTTGTGCTCCATGTGCCCCTTCCACACGATGACGTTGTTCGAACTGTGAAGCCTGGTACGACAAGGCCGAGAGCGAACTGGTGAGCCCTCGGCTTCAAACTATTTCTTGGCGGGTGCTTTGAACGCGATGGGAAAGACCGCCGAGTCGCCACCCGATTCGTTGCCGGCACTGACAGCGCAACTCTTCAGATTGGACGTTTTCGTTCCACACATTTGCTTTCCGCTGCCGATCTTTCCGGACGCGACTTTGAAAGTAGACCTCGGCAGATCACCTGATTTTGTGATGGTGACCACGACAAGGTTTGAGATGGTGCAACCTGACTCTCCCTTGGCCTTCACTAGGCATTCCACGATATAGACGGTGTCGCCGGGTTTGAATCCCGAGCCCGAGACTTTGACTTTTTCACCGTTGTGCAGGTTGGTTGACGGCGTGACGACGAGTTTGGGGCCGGCCGCACCCGCGCTCGCACCGCCGAGGGCACCAGAGAGTGTCAGTCCGAGCGCGGCAACACACAGCGCGATGCGCGCAAGTTTCGTTGGGTTCATTCTTCCTCCCATGTCTGACCCGATGTCCCTGACGGTGGCCACAAAACTGTCACCGAACGATCAAATCGGTCTCAGGCTCATCGTAATGACGTCGTGAGGGACTCGGTCGGCGCGCGTGAGCGCGGAGTCTGCAAGATGAAGGAAATTCTTAGTTAATGAGCGCAGCGGCGCTACGAGCGCTGACGGACCGAGAACTCACAACCAGCTCACCACGTGCGGCGCGGCGAATTGCGCTGAGGATCTCGGCGATCGAACTGTCTTTGCCAACGACGCCCGAGCAACCAGAGTTCAGCGCTTCATTGCTGAGATCCACGTTGCGCTCTCCCGAGACCAACACCACCCGCGAGCGAGGCGACTTGGCGATCACGTCGCGAACAACGCCGACGTATCCAGTGTCGGCTTTGCGATAGTTGAACAGCACGACGTCAGGGTGCTCGCGTAGAACGACCTTGGCGGCGTCGCGATCGGTGTGTGCCACGCCCACGAGCGACAGGCCCTTCTCTTTGGAGATGGACAGAGCCATGATCTCTGACACCACGATGTCGTCGTCAATGACGACAACTCGAGTAGGTTGCACCGACACGTTTTCCATCACTATTAACGCTAATGACGAGGGTACGAAATGCCACGACGTTGCTTGATTGTTGTTGGTTCGAGTGTGCAACGCACTCTTTTTGAATGTCAGTTCTAACTTGCCTCTGGCGTCTATCGAACACTCAAATTGGTACTTCTCGTCACCTGGGCACGGCGCGGAAAAGTCACGAGATGTTCACAAACTATTTGCATCGATAAAACGTACAAACTATCGCGAACGCGGTTTTTTGTGCGTGCGCGTTGATCAGCGAAAGTCGTCTTGCAGTCGTGCGAGTTCGTCGTTGCCGGGACAGAGCTTGTCGTAAGCGACGCTCGCCAAAGACTGTTCGGGTGTGTGATTGAGTTCGTGCAGGTCTGCGCTCGACTCATTCACGTACAGGATGCCCGTCGCGATCTCGCCGCGGCTCTGACGATCTCGGATGTACTCTTCGACGCTGAGCCGATCGCTCGGGTCGTATCCCTCGGGCACGCAGCGAAAGTGAAGAACACTGCCGTCGTGCATCGTGACGGCCTTGGCCTCGTGACTCGGAATCTTCTCGCGAATCGGTACGGCGAGCGGCACAAAGTCGGTCTCCACTTCCTTGACTTCGTGTTGGCGAACGAACTTGTAGCTCTTGGTCGAGCCTTCGTGGTCGTTGAAGGTCACACACGGAGAGATGACATCGATCAACGCAAAGCCTCGATGAGTGGCCGCGGCTTTGAGGATCGGGATCAACTGCTCCTTGTCGCCCGAGAAGCTCCGTGCGAGGAATGTCGCTCCCAGTGTGAGGCCCAGCATGATCGGATCGATCGGCGCGAGCAGGTTAGCGTCGCCCTTCTTCGGTGCCGAACCGATGTCGGCCGAGGCCGACAGTTGGCCCTTGGTGAGTCCGTAGACCCCGTTGTTCTCAATCACGTAGACCATGTTGACGTTGCGGCGAATCGCGTGCATGAGGTGGCCGAGACCGATGGAGAGCGAGTCCCCGTCACCGGAGATGCCGATGTAGGTGAGTTCGCGGTTGGCCGCGTTCGCACCCGTGGCGATGGTCGCCATGCGGCCGTGCGCACTGTTGAATCCGTGCGCGCCCTTGACGAAGTACGTCGGCGTCTTCGAGGAGCACCCGATGCCGCTGAGCTTGGCGATGCGGTTAGGGGGCGTCGAGAGCTCGAAGAAGGCGTGCGAGATGGCAGCGGTCACCGAGTCGTGACCGCACCCTGCGCACAGCGTGGACATCGCGCCCTCGTAGTCGCGCACCGTGAGGCCGAGGTCGTTCTTAGGCAGCGGGTTAAGAGGAATCAGGGGCTTGACGATCGAGGGCATTAGGCAATCTCCATCTGGGTGAGGACGCTGTTGACGACCTGGCTCGCACTGAGAGGAAACCCCCCGTAGGCGAGCGCGGAGGTCATTCGATCCGGTGGCGCACCCGTTTCGATGGCGATCAAACTGCGCAGTTGGCCGTCGCGATTCTGCTCGACGACGAAGCAACGTTCGTGCGCCTCGACGAACTCGCGGACCTCGGGCACGAAGGGAAAGCCTCGCACGCGCAGGAAGTCGGCCCCCACGCCATGTCCGGCCAGATCGACGATCGCTTCGCGCACCGCCAGGTCGCAACTGCCCACGGTGATGATGCCGATCCTCGCACCCTCGTGGCGTTCGACAACGGGTGAGGGCACGTGAGGTGCGGCCGACGCGTGCTTGAGCTTGAGCCGGTCGATGACCTCTTGATACTGATCGGGCACCTCGGTGTAGTGCCCGTACTTGTCGTGACCCGATCCTCGGATGAAGTACGCGCCCTTGGAGGCCGAACCGGGCAACGTTCGCGGCGTGACGAACTCGTCGTCTTCGTTCGTGTAGCGGAAGAACTCGGCGATCTCGGCGAGGTCGTCATCGTTCAGGACCCGGCCCCGGTCGGGTACGTAGGTGTCGTCCCAGGTGAGCCGGGGCACCACCCAGTCGTTCATGCCGATGTCGAGGTCGCTCAGCAAGAAGACCGGCGTCTGGAATCGTTCGGCCAAGTCAAAGCTCAAGGCGGCGAACTCGAAGCACTCGTGCGGGTTGGCCGGAAAGAGCAGGATGTGCTTGGTGTCGCCGTGCGAGGCGTACGCGCACATCAAGATGTCGCCCTGCTGGGTTCGCGTGGGCATGCCCGTGGAGGGGCCCACGCGCTGGACGTCCACGATCACGGCCGGGATCTCGGTGTAGTAGGCGAGGCCGAGCAACTCGCTCATGAGCGAGATGCCCGGACCCGAAGTAGAAGTGAAGGCGCGCGCGCCGCTCCAGCCCGCCCCGAGCACCATGCCGATCGAGGCGATTTCGTCCTCCGCCTGAATGATGAGGTAGTTGTTCTTGTAGGTGGGCGGCTCGTCGGGATTGGTGCTCTCCACCTTCTCGCGGCGATACGCCGCGCAGAGTCGGGTGAAGTTGTCCATGACCGCGGTCGCGGGCGTGATCGGATACCAGCCCGCGACCGTGGCCCCGGCGTAGAGGCAGCCGAGCGCCGTGGCGGTGTTGCCATCAATCAGGATCGAGTCGGCGTTGGCGTCCATGGGCTCCAGGTGAAACTCGAGCGGGCACTCGAAGTTGTCGATCGCGAAGTCGTAGCCCAGTCGCAGCGCTCGCTGGTTGGACTCGCGTAGCGCTTCGTTTTTGGCGAACGTCTCGGTGAGCAGGTCGGCCGCAACGGCGACGTCGACGCCCACGAGGGCCGCGACCGCCCCCGCGTAGACGATGTTCTTCATCAGGATTCGCTCGCGTGGCTTTTGGAAGTTCTCGAGGCACATCGTCGCGAGCGGCACGCCGAGGAACGTGATGTCATCGCGCTTGAGGTCGGTGTCGAGGGGCCAGGACGAGTCGTAGAGCACGTATCCGCCGGCGTGTACGTCGGCGATGTCCTCGGCGTAGGTCTGGGAGTTCATGGCGATCATCAGGTCGTAGTCCATCGCGCGCGCGGTATGACCGTGGCCGTTGACGCGAATCTCGTACCACGTGGGCAGGCCCTGAATGTTGGAGGGAAAGAGGTTCTTGCCCGACACGGGAATGCCCATGCGAAAGATCGCCTGGACGAGGAGGCTGTTGGCGCTGGCCGAACCGGTGCCGTTGACGTTGGCGAGCTTGACGGCGAAGTCGTTCACGCGCTCGTCGCCGCGATGAGTGATCGTCATCAGCGGCCCGCCCCACCAAAGCCGACCGCGACCGGGATGAAGTTCGTCGAACCGGCGTAGGGAATCGCCAAGTCAAAGAGCGCCATGTCCCAAGCGGCCGTCGGGCACCGCTCGGCGCACAGTCCACAGTGCACACAGACGTTTTCATCCTTCACCATCACCCGGCCGGTCTGGGGCAAGGGCTCAGAGACGTAGAGTTCTTGGTCCAAGTTGGTGGCCGGGGCCAACAACCGACTGCGCAGGTCGGCCTCGTCGCCGTTCGACGTGATGGTGAGGCACTGGACGGGACAGATGTCCAGGCACGCGTCGCACTCGATGCACAGGGGCGCGCTGAAGGCCGTTTCGACGTCGCAGTTGAGACAGCGCTGCACTTCGCGGGCCGTTTGCTCCGCGCTGAAGCCCAGTTCTACTTCGAGGGTGAGCGACTCGAATCGCTTCGTGAGCTCGACGTGGGTCATCTTCTGGCGCGAGGACTGGTTGTAGTCGTTGTGGTAGCTCCACTCGCTCATCCCCATCTTCTGGCTGATGAGGTTCATGCCCTGGGCCGGACGCTCGAAGAGGTCGATGTCCCGGCAGTAGTTGTCGATGGAGATCGCCGCCCCGTGTCCGTGGGCGACCGCCCAAATGATGTTCTTGGGACCGAACGCCGCGTCGCCACCGAAGAAGACCCCCGAGACGCTGGACTGCATGGTCAGTTCGTCGACTACGGGCATATCCCACTCGCCAAACGTCATCCCGAGGTCTCGTTCAACCCAGGGGAACGAGTTTTCCTGTCCGATCGCCAGGATCACGTCATCGCAGGGGATCACCACGGTGTCGAGCGTCGTGGAGTGCCGGGCACCCTCGTCCCACTCCAGCACTTCGAACTCCATCCCGACGAGGCGACCGCCCTCGACGACGAAGCGCGTGGGGGCGTAGTTCACCAGAATCTCGACGCCCTCTTCTTCGGCGTCGTCGAGCTCCCAGGGCGAAGCCTTAAAGAATTGGCGGGGCCGACGGGCCATGACTTTGATGTTGCGGCCCCCGAGGCGCCGTGATGTGCGACAACAGTCCATGGCGGTGTTGCCTACGCCGATGATGAGAACCCGTTCTCCAATCTCACTCACGTGGCCGAAGGCGACGGACTCCAACCAGTCGATGCCAATAAATATGTGTGGCTCGACCTCGTCGTGGCGCCCCGGGAGGTCGAGTTCCTTGCCCCGCGGTGCGCCCACGCCGACGAAGACGGCGTCGAATCCTTCGTCGAGCAGGGAGCGCAAACTCGTCACGGGGGAGTTGTAGCGGATGTCAACCCCCATGTCGAGAATCATGCTGGTCTCTTCCTCCAGCACATCTTCGGGCAGGCGGAACGAGGGAATGTTCGAGCGCATCAGCCCGCCGGGCTTGTCAAACTGCTCGAAGATCACGACGTCGTAGCCCAGGGGCATCAGGTCGTTGGCTACCGTCAGCGACGCGGGGCCCGCGCCAACGCAGGCGACACGCTTGCCGTTCTTTACGGTCGGTATTTCGGGCAGGCGATCGGTAATGTCACCGCGTAGGTCACTCGCCACGCGCTTGAGGCGACAGATCGCGACGGGCGATCCATCCACGCGTTCGCGTCGGCACGCCGGTTCACACGGTCGGTCACACGTGCGACCGAGGATGCCCGGAAAGACGTTCGACTCACGATTGAGCATGTACGCGTCATCGAAGCGCCCTTGGGCGATCAGACGGATGTAGCCCGGGACGTTGGTGTGAGCAGGACAGGCCCACTGGCAGTCCACGACCTTGTGAAAGTAGTCCGGCGACGAGGTATTCGTCGGTTGCACGCCTACTCCTTTCGACCAGGCGATTCAGTCCTCATCTGTGAACCAGTCGCCAAGCCCCCCGTAGATCAACTGTACTGCGGAGAGATTTGGAGCTTGGACCGGGGTGAGGCAGTATCGTTCGGCTCAAGTGGCGCGAGCCATCTGATCGGAAAGGCTTCGCCATGAGCATCGTTGCACGATCCCGCCTCGTCCGTCGGCGCTATACCGCACCCGCACTCGTCGTCGTCCTTGCGGGCGCGAGTGTCCTCGTTGTCTCGCCCTCCACCGCCCAGGCCGCCTCGCGCGTACCGCACACGTCGTCGATCTGTGGCAAAGTGAGCGCCGCGAGTGTCTCGGCCATCGTTGGCTACAAGGTGCCCGCGCCCACCTCGTACACCATTGCGCTCAAGCCGACCAAAGTGGACTACGAAGTCACGGGGTCTGACGTTATCTGCACGTACGGTGCCGAGACGAGCATGGCCACGATCGTCAAGGCCATCTCTCTCTCGGTCGAAATCATCTCAAAGCCCCTCACGGAAGCCGAGATGCAGGCGTCGATTGCCAAGGCCACCAAGGACGCGAAGTTCACGTTTTCGGCGTACTCAGGTCTCGGCGTGCCGGCGTTTTACTTCAAGCTGGCCGAAGCCGGGATCACGGGACAGGGCTTGACCGTCATCGCCAACGGAACGCACTACTACGGCGCCAGCGTTGAAACAGCGAAGATAACAAAGTCCCAACTCGGCTCCCTCGCAAAGTTGGCCGAGCAGCTGTAATCACGCCGGACGTCGTAAGTCGATTATCGAACTTCACACGACTTAGGGTCATAGGAAAAGGCCACTCGCGCCTTTCCTCAAGGGGGTCTCGTGACTTCGATACCAGGTGCAGTATTTGGGAGTGCCGCCGTGATATTCATCGCGATCGCGTTTCTGCTTCTCGTTTCAACCGTGGGGTCGATCATGACCTACGTCATCATCGTGATCGCCAACCGAGCGGACCCCGACCCCACGGGCAAGCGACCAATGGCGGCGTACTTGTTTGGTGGCGCGTTCCTCTCGTTGTGGATCTACTATTTGGGCTCGGTCATTATCGTCGAAGGCCTGGTGAGTCTGATGCAGACCAACGCGCCCAGTTCCAACACGATTGCGCGCGTCGTTGTCGCGGGCTTTCTCATGGTTCTGGTCGGCGGCGTCGCTCACATGATCCACCGGCAACGCGGTTTAGCGCTCTCCGACTCAGAATCTGATCCATCCAGTCCGACCAAGCGAGTCATGCGAAGTTACGTGGCCGCAGTCAGCTTCATCACGGTGCTCATCGCCCTTGTCTCGACGGTGGTGCTGGGGTACCTCATTTTCCAGCTCGTGGCGCCGGGAGTCTTCGGGGCGAGCGGCACCCGTGTGGACGTCTTGTCGTCAGTTATCGACTGGCTGTACATCGTCGGAGCGACGGCGTTTGTCTTTTTCAGCCACCAGGCATTGGCGCCAGAACCCTTGCGGCTTCTGGCGGGCAGATGGTCGATGCCGAACGTCCCGAGGAACGTCGAGGAGTGACGATCGCGGCCGACGTGACGTCACGTCAGGAATGTTCTTAGCGATTCCCGAGTCTGGTTTGCCCGTCGAGGAGTTCTCTAGCGATCTCGAGATGTCCGGAGTGCGTCGCCGTCTCTTCGATCATGTGCATCATGACCCAGCGCACACTGGACACTTCCTCGTTACGGTGTCGCCCGAGCGGCCTGGTGGACATGGTGACTCCGGCGATGACTTCGTCGGATTGATCGCACTCCTCGCGATAGACACGAAGAACTTCGCTCGAGGAGAGGTCGGACGTAAAGGCGGCGTAGGGGTCAAACGGTACGAAATCTTCGTCCTCCGGGGGCTCGAACGCTACTCCGGCGATCACCTCTTGGAACCAGTGATGCTCCGCGCCCGCCAGATGTTCCACGAAGCCGGCGGGCGTCCAGCCCGAAGGGACGACCGACGTGTGCCACGCCGCTTCGCTCAGTCCATCGACGATCGAGCGGACCGATGATCGCTGGTACTCCAGGAAGTGCCACAGGGCATCTTTTTCGACGTCTTCTTCGCTCACCGGAGCATCCTGCCACATGTATTCGTCGCTATGCGGGTGAGAACACAACCACGTGACGGCCATGATCTAGCGTGCGGGTCATGCCCGCACTTTCATCGCAATCCGAACTTGAGCGGGTCATCAGTGCCGCGCGAGCGCCTGGCTGGAGCATTGGGCTGGACCGACGCGGCCGGATCATGGCGACGAGCGACGCGGGGGAGATCGGACTGCCGTGGGTGGTCGTGGCGGCCAAGACGAGTCGGGGACTACGGGTGTCGAGGTATCAGCCGGGTGACGACGTGGACGCCGAGGGCGACGTCATTGCCGACGTCGTGGGTAACCCCCGCGAGATGGGTCGCCAGTTGCGCGAACTGCTCAGCGAGTTCGAGTGCTCGTAGCCGAGTCCTAGAGCCAGGCCAGTAAGTGGCGATCGCTTCGAGTCGAACGTCGCGGGTCTTAGTACCAGTGCCACTCTGACAGGGGCCAGAACTTGAGAAAGACCTTGCCGATGATGTCTGAGCGTGGCACCGTTCCCCAGTACCGACTGTCACAGGAGTTCGCGTGATTGTCGCCCATCATGAAGTAGTGGCCCGCGCGCACCTTGACGTAGCCGATCGGAGGACCGAGGGGTTCGTAGTGTGACCACTTCTCATCGAGTGCGACGCCGTTGACGTAGATCGTGTTGCCCTTGGAGGTGAGCACGTCACCGGGCAAGCCGATCACTCGCTTGACGAGATCGGGCACGCTGTCGCCGCACTTGGCCTCTACGGCCGGCGGGGCCTTGAAGACCACGATGTCGCCGATGTTGATGTGCCCGAACTCTACGGAGAGCTTGTCCACCATGATTCGATTGCCCTCGTAGAGCGTGGGTTCCATGGACTTGGAAGGGATGAAGTAGGTCTGGACCACGTAGGTGCGCACCAGGAATGACGCGAGCACCGCGACAACGAGGACGATGAGCCACTCGATCAGCCCGCGACGACGTGAGCGCTTCCTGGGTGGCGCCGGGACGTCATCGGTCGGTTCCATCAGGTCTACGGCCACGCTGCAACAGTACGGGAATAAAGCTGGAGCGACAATTGCACCACGTACGCGCTACTCGGCGTCTAAAACGATCTCACCGTCCAGGACTTCTTCCAGTCCGCGGGCCTCCTCGCCCGCCAGGGTCGGTCGCGTCGTGGTTCCCCCGCCGCCCATCAGTAACGAACAGATGAGCCCGGCGAGGATGGCCGACGAGGCGATGAAGATCCACAAGTGCCGAAAGTTGTGCAGCGCCGCCGCAGCACTCGCGGGCGCGCCGAGGACGACGACCAGTATCGCAATGCCGAGCGCCCCACCGATCTGGCGCGCCGTCTGGTTGACCGCACTGCCAACCGAGTAACGCGCCGGATCGAGACTGGAGACGGCGGCGGCACTCATGACCGGGAAGGTGAGGCCGATGCCGAGTCCGACGATGAGTGTGCCGGGCAGCCACCGCGTGACGTAGTGGGGGCTCAGTCCGACGCGCCACACGTACCACAGGACACCAAGAGCAAAGACGATGAAGCCGACTGAGAGCACGCGGCGAAAGCCCGCGCGCGCGGCGAGCTTTCCCGCGGACCCGGAGACCACGGCCACCACCAGAGGCCCCGGCGTCACGGCCAGGCCGGCGCGCAGGATCGTGTAGTGCCACACACTCGTGAGGAACAAGATGTTGCCGAGCAGCATGGCGAAAAATCCCATGGAGTAGAGCAGAGCGGCCGTGTTCGCGACGCTGAACGATCGCGCACGAAAGAGTGTGAGATCCAACACGGGCTCCGGGTGGCGACGCGAGCGCATGAGGAAGATGAGAAGGAGCACCACCCCTCCTGCGAAGCCCGCGACGATGCGTGCATTGCTCCAGCCCCACGTTGGACCCTGGGAGATAGCGAGAACCAGACCCGCGAGGGCGAGACTGAGGAAGGCCACGCCGGGATAGTCGGGACGAGTCCCAGAGTCGGTGCCCGGAGCGCGCGCCAACGTGCGCCGACCGGCAATCCAGGCGATGAGTCCCACCGGCAAGTTCACGAAGAACGCGGCGCGCCACCCGAATCCGGTAATGAGGAGTGCACCGAGCGAGGGGCCCGTCGCGACCGCGAGCGCACCGATGCCGCCCCACAAACTCACGATCTGCGATCGCCTCTCCTTGGGGTACGCTCCGAGCAACAGACCAAGCGACGAGGGCAAGACCGCCGACGCGCCGACACCTTGGACGACGCGACCGACGATGAGAGTGGCGACGGATGGGGCCACGCCACAGAGCAGTGAGCCGAGACAGAACACGCCGAGTCCAAAGAAGAACACGCGTCGACTGCCGAGGCGGTCGGCCGTTCGTCCCGCCACCACCAGCAGCGAACCGAAGACGATCGCGTATCCGGTGAGGACCCACGAGAGGGACGCCGCGGTGTCGTGAGGAAAGGCTCGTTCGAGCGCGGGGAAGGCGACGTTGACGATCGACAGGTCGAGCGATCCCATGAACGCACCCAGGGCGGTCACGAAGAATATTGTGCGCCGACGTCTCACGTCCGTCGCGGTGGGCGACTCAGTAAGTTGTGTCATAGAACGAACTGTAGTCACTTGCGTTGCATTATGCAACTTACTATTATGTGTCCATGGAGCGAAAGAGCTTTTCCAAGATGGACTGTTCCGTGGCACAGTGCCTGGAGGTCATTGGCGAGTGGTGGAGCATGCTGATCGTCCGCGACGCTTTCCTCGGAGTCACGAGGTTTGAGGACTTTCAACGACGCCTGGGTATCTCGCGCAACATCTTGCGCGACCGTCTCAGCACCCTCGTAGACAACGAGGTCTTGCGTCGCGTTCCCTATTCCGAGCATCCGCCGCGTGACGAGTACAAGCTCACCCAAAAGGGTCGGGATCTGTGGCCGGTGCTCTCGGCGATGCGCCAGTGGGGCGATCAGTACGCCGCGCCGAACGGTCCCCCCATCGAAGTCGTGCACGAGTCGTGCGGGCACTCGGGCCGCGCAATCTGGTCGTGTTCGTGGTGTGCGGCGCCACTCGGACCACAGAACGTGCATGCGGTGCCGGGTGAGGGACGAGACGCCTCGATGATCGTGGCCCGCGCGTAGCGAGTCAAACCCAAGCGAACCTATGGAGCGACGAGTTCCTCCGATATCACGTCGATGGCGGCGAGGTGGCGAGCGAGATCGGCATTGAGGTTGTATCGCGCGGCCAACGCCGAGGGTGAGACGTAGGACACCTTGGTCTCGTCGGCGTCGGCCCAGATCAGCAGTTTGAGCGGCAGGTCGAGCGCGGCGAGTGGCTCAGCCGCCATCACCGGCGTACCCGCGCGGGGATTGCCAAAGATGACCAGCGTCATCTCGCGCAACTCCAGTCCGACACTGAGCGCCTCTTCACGCTGATCAATGACGGAAAACACCTTGACGCCGTGGGTATTCGCGATGTCAAGAAAACGCGATACCGTCTCGCTCACGGATCGCGGGCTTGTCTTCGTTACGACCTCGGGGTCGTGGTCCATGAGACGCAATCTCTTTCGCGACGGTACTAACCGCGCATGTCGACAGCGTTGACGCGGCTCAAGATGATGCGGACTTTGACGCGGGGGTCGTTGGGAGCGTCGTAGTCGCGCAGGTTCGCTGAGTACTTCTGGCCGACCTGGCTCGCGAAGGTGTAGTCGTCATCGGCGGTGATCTCGGCGTCGCCTCGAAGTTCGAGGTAGCGCATAGTTGACGTCGGGTCGACGATCAGCAGCGAGCACTGAGGGCGAGCCCTGAGGTTCTTGACCTTCTGGCGCGACGTGTTGAGGGAAATGGCAACCGTATCGCCGTCCACGTGGAACCACACCACGGTCTGCTGGGGTCGTCCGTCGGGTCCGATGGTGGCGAACGTCGCGACCATTGCGTCGAGCAGGTCGCGGTGGGAGGCGGGAATCTCGGTCACTTGGTCCTCTTTCATTAAGGCCTGGTATCTATCGCGGAACCTACCGGGGCCAACTGGGTGCTGTCAACGTCGCGAGCGAATTAGAAGTCGGGCTCAAAGTTGCTACGAAGGGGAAACTTCGACGCACCGTGGTCGGGGCGCACGCTGAGGACCTGATGAATCTCGAGCCTGTGTCGCTCAAATCCCACGGCCGAACCGGTCATGTAGAGCCGCCATGCTCGGGCCCGCTCGGCGCCGACCTCGTCAGTCGCCTCATCGAAGCGCTTGACGAGGTTGTCGACCCAGCGTCGAAGAGTGATGGCGTAGTGCTCGCGCAGGCTCTCGAGGTGACGAACCTCGAAACCGTGCGCCTGGAACATCGACACCAACGCGCCGACATCGTGGAGTTCCCCGTCGGGAAAGACGTAGCGCTCGACAAAGGCACTGCGATTCTTGGAGGGACCGCGTGTGCCCAGGGCGATCTGAAGTTGACGGACCAACTCCGAGGTGTAGGTGGGTCGCGGGTCGTCGTCAAAGGAGACGGGTCGAGCAATCGCGTGGTTGAGAAATCGTCCACCGGGGGCCAGCAGGTCCCAGATGACCTGGGTGTAGCGCGGCAGCGACCGGCGACCGACGTGCTCGGCCATGCCGATCGAGCTAATTGCGTCGAAGGGCGCTTCGGTGATGTCGCGAAAGTCCTGGACTCGAAACTCGACGAGATCACCCACGCCCGCACGGCGAGCTCGTTCGGTGGCGTAGCGCTGCTGAGGTTCCGACAGCGTGACGCCGATCACCCGAGCGCCGTAGCGCTGGGCCGCGTTAATGGCCATCGTGCCCCATCCGCAACCGATGTCGAGCAGGCGATCGCCGGGATGGAGGTCGAGCTTGCGCGCGACCAGATCCACCTTTCGCGACTGGGCTTGCTCCAAGGTGTCCTCGGGCGTGGCGAACACGGCGCACGAGTACGTCATCGAAGGACCCAGGACCATCTCGTAGAAGCGATTCGACACGTCGTAGTGATGGGTAACCGCTTGGCGGTCGCGAGCTCGAGAGTGCAGCAGCCCGCGAGGCCGTGCCTCAATGGAAGGTGGAGCGAGTGGCTTGGTCCCCTCTAGTCCCACTGTGGAGAGCAGCGAAGCGACGACGTCGGGGCTCAGAGCTTGACGAAGTGGTGGAGGCGTGATCTCAAAGAGCAGGTCGAGATCGCCGTCCACGTCCACGTCACCGGCCACGTAGGCCCGCGCCACGCCGAGTTCGCCCGGGTGCGTGACGACGCGGGTGAGGGCATCGCGATTGAGAATCTTGAGCGTCAGAGTGTTGGCGGAAGACTCGATGGCGGGCAGAGCGACGCTGCCGTCGTAGGCCTCCACGCGAAAGGGGAGTTGGTTATTAAAGACGGTGGCAACAAGCGTGGCGACGTTCACGTCTCTCCCTTCTCAACTGGTGAGCCGAGGCCTGGTGACTCCGTTCTACCAGGAAGTTTGTGGGAGTTTCCAGAAAAAGATTCATCCGCACGCTGCGACGTCGCCGCGCCCTGCCAGCGCGTCGATCGAGCGTTTTTGAACGTGGGTTCGCCACCGGCGTCGAATCGCGCTCAGTTACACTGCTTCAACAGCACCGGGGACGAGTTCAGTTAAGGCAACTGCACCAACGCTTCCGCGGAGGTGCCCTATATGAACACCGGAATTGTCATCGCCATCATCGCGGCCATCATCGTTCTCCTGGTCATCGTGACGATTTCCAGGTCGGTGCGAATCGTCCAGCAGGGTTTCGAGGGCGTCGTCACCCGATTCGGCGAGTTCAAGGACATCCGGAACCCCGGGCTTACCTTCATCGTTCCCTTCATCGAGGCGATGAAGATCGTCGACGTGCGTGAGACGCCACGCACCGGTGACCGTCAACAGGTCATCACCCGCGACAACGTGGCCGTCATCGTGAACGCCACGATCTTCTCCCAAGTCGTCGACGTGCGCCTCGCTCTCTTTACCAACTCCAACTACCAAGTGAGCGTGGACAACCTGGCGCGAACCTCGGTGCGTGCGGTGTTCGGCTCGATCACCCTCGATGACGCGTTCTCCCAGCGCGAGCGCATCGGTACGTTGCTCCAGACCCAGATGGAAGAAGCGACCGACAAGTGGGGCGTGCGCATCAATCGCGTCGAGGTCCTCGAGATCACCCCGCCGGATCAGATCCTCCAGGCGATGGCCCTCCAGAAGCAGGCCGATCAGGAAAAGCGCGCGCGCATTCTGGAGTCCGAGGGTCAGCAGCAGTCCGCGGTGAACGTCGCCGACGGACAGCGACAAGCGGCCATCAAAGAGGCCGAGGGTGCCCAGCAGTCCCAGATCCTGCGCGCCGAAGGCGCGCGCCAGTCCCAGATCCTCGAAGCCCAGGGTCGCGCCCAGGCGATCGCGCTGGTGTACGCCGCGATCAAGGATCAGGCACCTGACCCGACGTTGGTGGCGATCTTGCAGCTCGACACATTGTCGAAGTTCGCCGAGAGCCCCAACACCAAGTTGATCATTCCGGCCGAGAGCTCCGCGCTCCTGGGTGCGGCTCAGGCGATCAGGAGTGTGCTGGACGGGGTCCCGTCCACGCCCGCGACGTAGTTAGCCGACTGGTTCGACGAAGAGGGTCGTGCCGTAGGTCTTGCGCACGATCACCTGGGTTCCCACCGGGATCGCGTCCTTGGCCTCGGTGGCCGCGCGCCAGGACTCTCCCTTGATGCGCACGCGCCCCGGGTGACCCTCGTCGCCCACCGTGTCTTCGACGTACCCCGTGAGGTTGGTCATGGTGCTCTTGGAGGGTGCGGAAAGATCGGTCACGCCCTTGTGGTGAAACCGGTGCAGTGCGGCGGGACGTAACAAGCCAATGAGTACGCCCGAGATCACGAGCCACAGAATCGCCTGGAGGGCGAAGGGCACTGAGGCCAGGGCCAGGAAGAACGGTACGATCGCGCCGATGCCAATGAAGACGGCCAGGAACGCGTTGGTGTGGATCTCGGCGAAGATGCACACCAGGATGATGATCAACCAAAAGAGCACGGCCATAGGCGCAGTATAAGTCTGACGATGTGCGAGGGGTCGTTGCCACTAGAAGCCCGCTGAGTGCAATTCAGGGTTACGTTAGGCGGGGAGTTTGGGATTGAGATTGGAGCAACGTGGTGCACGATGAGGGCCGCGGCCTGTTGGCCCCAGTGACGTCGCCAGCGCTGATCGAGGTCGACGAGTTCGACCCGCGACGCGAGGAGCTTCGTCGCTGGCTCGCTGAACACCCCCACCCGTCGGGCCGCGAACTGGCCGACGCTGGCCTGGTCGCCCCGTCGTGGCCCGAGCCGTGGGGCCGCAGTGCGTCGGTGGACTACCAACTTCTCATCGACGACGAACTACGCCGGGCCGGAGTATCCCGTCCGATCAATCCGATCGGTATCGGCTGGGCGGGCCCGACAATCCTGGTCGCGGGTGCGCCCGAGCAGAAGGAGCGCTGGCTCGCCAATCTCCTCAGCGGCGAGGAGTTCTGGTGTCAACTCTTCAGCGAACCCGACGCCGGCAGCGACCTCGCCTCGTTGAGCACGAGCGCGACGCGCGACGGCGACGAGTGGGTCATCAGTGGCCAGAAGATCTGGACGAGTTACGCCCACCTCGCTACCTGGGGCATCCTGCTCGCGCGCACCTCGCGTGAGGGCGCCCCCCAAGACGGCATCAGCTACTTCATTCTGCCGATGCACGCACCGGGCGTGACGATCCGGCCCCTCGTCGACATGACGGGTGATCACGCCTTCAACGAAGTGTTCCTGGACGAAGTGCGCCTCAGCGACGACTACCTGCTCGGCGAGGTGAACCAAGGCTGGCGTCTGGCCAAAGTGACGTTGGGCAACGAGCGCGTGGCGCTCTCGGGCGAAGGGGTGCTCTGGGGCCGCGGTCCCACGGCGAACGATCTCCTCGACGTGGTGCGAAAGCACGGCGCGCGATCTCACGCAGTCGCGAACGCGATGACCTCGTGCGGTGCTGGTCGCACGGTGAGATTCTTCGGTTCTTGCGCATCCGTCTCACCGAGAACGCGCTAGCCGGTCGCGCCACCGGATCGGACGCCTCCCTGCGCAAGGCGCTGGCCGACGACCACGGCCAAGAGGTTATGGGGCTCGCGCAACCGTCTCGCCGAGAGCGCGGGAATGTTGGCCGACCGCGGTCCCTGCGGGCTCGACGGGTGAAGAAGGGCGATCGTGGTACTGGGGCTTCTTGTACTCCCAAGCCCTCACCATCGGTGGAGGAACCTCGGTAGTACAGCGCAACATCATCGCCGAGCGCGTGCTCGGGCTGCCCAAGGACGCGAGCGCGACGCCTTAACCTCCCGAGACCCCGACACGCGGGTTTCGGTCCCGCGTGCGACGTTGCCGTAACGGTGATTGGTGATCGCGACGCTCTGCTCGAGGAGCCACCGCGGAAGTTCGATCTGCTCCGGCCTGGGCCAGTTCGCGCACGTCGACGCTGACGCCGCGCTCTAAGAGCGCGAGGCTGGGCGGGGTTTCTCGCGAGAGCCAGCGCACCTTGGTGGTGGGTGGCACGCGAATGATCAGCGCGTCGGTACTTTCGATGGTGGCGTCAAGGACCCCGGGTACCGGAGACTGCGCACTGAGGTCCACGACAAAGCCCGCCAGGGACTGGAGTCCGCGCAGGTAGGTGAGCTGCTCTGAGGTGAAGGTCTCGTCGAGGCGAACTACGATCGGCAGAGAGTAGTGGCGATAGCGCACGATGTTTCGCTCCGCCGAGAGACCGGACGCGTCGCAGCGCTTGGGCGCCCGTGTCGCGCCACCACGACGAGGCGTCGGCGAGCGCTTCGTTGACGTCGCGCACGCGGGGCCAGTTGCGAAGGCAGGTGACGTAGTTGGCCCCTCCGGCCTTGGCGGTAGGCCCGACGCTCGATCGCTTCCAGCCGCCGAAGGGCTGTCGGTGCACGACGGCCCCGGTCGTGCCGCGATTCACGTAGAGGTTGCCCCCGTGGACCGCGTCGATCCAGCGCTCGCACTCGGCCGCGTTCAGCGAGTGCACGCCCGCGGTGAGGGCGTAGGGCGTCTGGTTCTGCCAGCTGATGGCTTGATCGAAGTCCTCGGCCACCATGACGCCCAGTACCGGGCCGAACCACTCGTTGAGGTGACTCCACGAGCCCGGGCGAACCCCGACCTTCACGCCCGGTCGCCAGAGCAGGCCGCTCTCATCGAGCGCCTGGGGCACCACGAGCCACGACTCACCGGGATCGAGGTCGCAAGGGCCCGCTCTAGCGCCGCCTCGGGGGGCCGAATCAGCGGACCGACGTCGCTGGAGAGTTCGTAGCCCGGCCCAACCCGCAGGGTGGAGACCGCGTCGACCAGTTGGTCGCGGAACTGGGGGTCGTTATAGATGGAGCGCTCGACGATGGCGAGGCTCGCCGCACTGCACTTCTGGCCCGCGTGACCGAAGGCCGAGTGCACGAGGTCCTTCACCGCGAGGTCGATGTCGGCGCTCGACGAGATGACCATGGCGTTCTTGCCGCTGGTCTCGGCGAGCAGGCGCAGCGACGGCTTCCAGGACGTGAAGATTTCGCGGTCTCGAAGGATCCGGTGAGGATGACCGCGCTCACGCCGACGTGAGTGACCAGGTGGCGGCCAGTCTCGTCGTCGCGCGTGGGAATCATCTGCAGGACGTCGCGCGGTACTCCGGCTTCCCAGAGCTGATTCACCAGCGCCGAAGGCGACGGCCACGGTCTCGGGCGCGGGCTTCGAGCACGACGGCGTTGCCCGCCGCCAGCGCGGCGAGCACTCCGCCGGCGGGAATGGCGTAGGGAAAGTTCCACGGCGGCACCACGAGGACGACCCCCGCGGGGGTCGAGTCGACGTCGCCGAGCGCGTGACTCGCGTAGAAGCGCGCGAAGTCGATGCCTTCGCTCACTTCGGGGTCGGCCTCGGCCACGGTCTTGCCGCCATCGCGCGCCATCACGGCGATCGTTCGCTCGCGGTGATCGGACATGACGTCGGCGGCGCGCAGCAGAATGGCCCGGCGATCCTCGACGTCGCGCCCGTGCCAGGCAGCAAAGCCCGAACTCGCGAACTCGAGTGCCTGGTCGACCTGGTCGATGGTCGCGACGCGGTACCGATACCAGGGGCGAAAGTCGTCGTTGGGATCGTGGCCGTCCTCCTACTCGATAGGGCCCGTCTCCTTCGAGGTGGCGCAGCGTGTCGATGACGGCGCTGCGGGCGGAGCCCACCTCGGCGAGGCTCGAGCGCACGCGCTCGACGTAGGTGAGCGAGGTGGGGTCGCCATCGGGTTCGTTGTCAAAGTGTGCGGTACTGATCTCGTTCCCTCGGCGTCGCGATGTGACATCCACCGCGTGTCGATCCTCGAGAGCACGCACGAATCGATCTTCCTGCTCGCGGTAGATCGCGGGATCGTCGGCGATGAAGAGCGCGGCGCGCAGGTAGTTCTCGGGGGCGGTGTTCTCGTCGAGGCGCCGCACGAGGTAGGCCACGGCCGAGGCGAAGTCGTCACGGCGCGTGATGGGCGCGTAGAGCAGAACGGGCTGGCCGCTGCGGGTGAGGGCCAGGGCCTCGGCGTTGGCCATGCCCTCGAGCATCTCGATGTCGAGTTGTTCGTGCACCCCGCGGTACTTCGCGAGTTCGATCGCCCAGGCCACGTGAAAGAGGTTGTGGCTGGCCACTCCGACCCGCAGGGACTTGGCGTGCTCGGCGCGCAGCGCCACGTCAACGAGGCGCAGGTAACTCGCGTCGACGTCCGCTTTCGTGGCGTAGGGGGCCGATTGCCAGCCGTGCAACTCGGCTTCGACGTGTTCCATCGCGAGGTTCGCACCCTTGACGAGTCGAACTTTGAGGACGCCGCCGCCTTCGCGGTGACGACGTTTGGAGAAGGTGATCAGCTCTTCGAGCGCGGCGTGGGACTCGGGCAAGTACGCCTGGAGCACGATGCCCGCGTGCAACGAGAGAAACTCGGGCTCATCGAGCACCGTCATAAAGGCGTCGAGGGTGAGGCGCAGGTCGCGGAACTCCTCCATGTCGAGGTTCACGAAGGTGTCGTGGGCCGCCGCGTCGCGGTACAGCGGGCGCAACTTCTCGGCCACCCGCAAAAGAGATCCGTCGTGGTCGATCGCGAGGAGTTGACTGACGATGGCCGAAAGTTTGACTGACACGTAGTTCACGTCGGGTCGAGCAATGATCTCTCGCACGCGCGCCAGTCGCTCGTCGGCTTCGCCCTCGCCGAGCACCGCTTCGCCCAGGACGTTGACGTTGAGACGCAGGCCCTCGCTGGCGTGCTGGGCGAACTGCTTGGTGAGCTCGCGCGGGTCGGCGTCGAGGATCAGATTCTGGGTCAGCGAGCGAACCTTGGTGGCGACGATGCGTTGTGCGCCGGGCGCCGAGAGGCGCGAGGCCTGGGCGAGCGCGCGCAGGCCCACCAGATTGAGGGTGCCGAAGCCCTTGCTCGACGCCGCACCGGCGGCCTCTTGGAGTGCCGAGCGGGTGCTCTCAGGCGTGTGAAATCGAATCACCTCGTCGGTCAGCGTGATGGTGACGTCGACCGCGCGCGGATCGCTAAAGAGTCTGCGCAGGTTCCGGCGCGTCGTGCGCTCGCGACGACTGGCCGGGCGAGCGGCCACGTCGATGAGCGTGCGGGCGCGTACGAGGGCGGATTCGCGCACCGAGGCGGGTAGCTGGTCGTCGGACAACATGCTCATCGACGGTTGACTACTCGGAGGCCGCGGGATCTTCCTCGCTGGCCGAGCTCACGACGAATCCCGTCGGTGCGCGTGTCAGATTCCATACCTCTCGCGAGATTACGTGCGCGGAGGCGGCGGCCGGAACGGCCAGCAGAACCCCCACGAGGCCACCAAAATCGCCAGCCACCCACGAACCGACCTCGGCCCCGACCAGGATGGCGATGAACACCGTGAGCGGATTGATCTTGACCGAGCGGCTCATCACGATCGGGCGTAGGACGTGGTTCTCGAGCTGTGTGTAGACCATGAACACAATGAAGGTAATGATGCCGGCCGAGATCGAGTGAACCAGGGCAAAGAGCACGACCGGGATGCCGGCGAGGGCGCCACCGATCTCGGGGAGAAAGTCCACCAGGGCGACCCACAGGCCGAAGACCAGGGCGAAGGGCACCGAGATCACCAGCAACGTAATGAAGATGACGAAACCGGCCAAGAGTGACATGACCAGGCTGCCGAGCATGTAGCCGAAGGCCACCTTGGAGATCTCGTTGCCCACCCGAGCCAGCCAGGCGCTCTTGGCCGGCGCCAGGTTCGAGAGACTGAAACGCCGAATCTTGGGTGACTCGAGCAAGAGCAGGATGACAAAGGCAAAGAGCGTGACGAAGGCGAGCACGATTGTCGCCGCCCCCTCGCCGAACTTGAGAGCGGGTTTCGAAAGGCCCTTGGCAAAGGAGATCAACTTGGACGAGTTCTTTTGAACCCACCTTTGTACGTGGTACCGGTGCAGAAGGTGGCCGATCCACCCTCGATTGTGCTCCGCTTCCTTCACGTAGCTCGGCAGATTGTCGGCCAAGTGGGTGAGGGAGTTGACGAGGGGATACCCGAAGGCGAAGGCCAGACCCATGAACATCAGGACCGCGATTCCCATGACGATGGTGACGGCAAATCCTCGACGCGCCACGTGGTGGTGCTGGAACCACACGACCAGGGGATTCAAGATCAACGCGATGAACCCTCCCACGATCATCAGCAACACGATGTCGCGGAGGCGGTAGAGCAGTTTCCCCGAGAAGTACACGAGGATGAGAACGCCGATCGTGACCAGGATGGTCATGAGGGGAACGCCGTGGGCCTCGGCGCGCTTGACCACCAGTGAACGGCGAGTGGGAACCCCCTCGCTGTCCGACTTACCGAGCGACATCACCCTCCCTCACCATCGTTCACGCTACTGCCGCCCCTATTTTGACAAGGGATCCTGGGGGATCTTGTCGACCTGACGCAGTGACCCGTACCGGCGCCGATAGAGGTAGTAACAGACTCCTCCGGCGATGGTCGGTAGCCAATACGAACCGACACGAAAGGCGAGCGTGGCCACGACGGCGTTGGCACTCGGGACGTCGGCCAGGACCAGGAGACCGCTCAAGCTCGCCTCGACCATACCGAGTCCTCCCGGAGTGAGTGGGAGCAGGGCGAGCACCGCAGTCGCGGCGTAGGCGAGCAGCACGAGCGCGGGCTTCGGTCGCGCCCCCGTTGCGCGAAGCACTGCGAGCAGACTTCCGAAGTCGCAGCCGATGCGCCCAGCGACGAGCAGCAACGCTTTCCACCAGTTCTTGCCGAGGTCGGCTTTGACCTGGTCGCGCTCGTTGATCAGACGATCGCCGAGTTCCTGGGCCGGTCGCTTCACGTCCTTGTGCCGAGAGAGTCGATTGAAGAGCCAGTCGACGACCGCAGCCACCTGGCGCAGGGGCTTGTCGGTCGTGAGGACGATGACTCCGATGGCCAGTATCAAGACAAAACCAACGGCGCCGAGTTCTCCGGTGTGCACCAGGCCCGGGCTCACGGCTTCTCCGCCGAGCAGAAGGGGGAGGGCGAAGATCGGCAGGGCGAAGAGGGCGCCAACGCCGATGATGGAACTCACGGCCAGGGCGCCGGCCGCTTGCACGGTATCGATACCGCTACCTGCGAGCATCCGGTACTGCACGCTCGCCCCCACCGCGTCACCGCCGGGCAGCGTGTTGGTGACCGCGTTGCCCGCCAGGAACGCCGTGGTGATGGCGAACCAGTTCTTGGTGCGCAGCACCAGACGCAGCAGGGCCATCTGACAGACGAAACTTAAGGTCTCGGCAATGAGGGCAACGAGGAGCCACCACGGTTCGAGAGTGAGGAGTCGCGGCCACGAGGAGATCACGTGCACCAGTCCGGGCATGAGCACGTAGAGGCTCAGCCCCGAGACGACGACCGCGATCACGGTCCGGATTCGATGATTGGACGGCCGAGCCGGTACGTCGGTTGCTATTGAGTCAATATATTCGAGCCTTCAAATGTGGACTGTGCCGTCCGGTCGCGTTGCGCCGATAAGACCGCCGCAGTAGGAGACGCAGCCCTCGCACGAGATGACTAGTTGTAAGGGGCGGCCGGGCCGGTCAATGAGCTGTCGAGCACCGTGGCGCCTGCGGCATCGACGACGCGCACGCCCGTGATCTTGCGCAACGACACGGCACACGCCATCGTGGCAAAGACCGCTTGGCCCCTCACCGGACGATAGGTTCCCGCAGTCCACCATCGGCCACTCTTGGTCTCCATAGAGACCGTGTAGACCTCACCGGGGGGCAGACCGCTCTCGCGAAGTTGCAACGATGTTCCCCACGGCTGTTCGACGAGCAGAGCATTGGCCGTCACGCTCGGTGCGCCGCTCAGATCCAGAGCTCGCTGACCGGGCGGCGAAGGAGGCGTCGAGAGCACCGTGACCAGAATGAGGGCGGCCGCGAGTGCGCCGAGAAGGCCGCTGGTCGCCACCAACGCGCGACGTCGACGCCGTCGGCCGACGCCGCCAGCGTGGAGCTCGCCGAGCACGCGCACGGTCAGATCCGGGGGAACCGACGCGGTCGGCTCAATCGCCGAGGGGTCCACGTACTTCAACATGGCCGCGGTCTCGGTCATCTCACTCGCGATCGCCTGACATTCGTTGCAGCCATCTAAGTGCGCCAAGAGACCGGTCATCTCTTCGACGGGCTGGTCGCCCAACAGGTGCATCGCGAGGGCTTCGCGCCACTGCTCGCACACGTCGACGCTCATTGGTCCCATCCCGACTCCTCGAGAAGGAGGCGCAGCATTCGCAGCGCATAGAACGCGCGACTTCGCACGGTTCCTTCGGGCAGTCCGAACAGTTCGGCGACCTCTCGGCCACTGCGCCCGTTGAAATACAGCTCGGTCACGACCATGCGGTGTTCGGGATCCAGTCGCTGAAGTGCCGACTCCATCTGCCAGCCCATCATGGCGCGCTCGACGTGATCTTCACCGAGTAACTCCTGGGCCGCGTCGAGGGGAAATGTGGCGTTCTTCATTCGCTTGGCGCTGAGATCGAGAATGACTCGTCGCTCGATCGCGAACAACCAGGTACGCAACGAGCCGAGAGAAGGATCGAATCGAGACCGTGAGCGCCACGCTCGTGAGAAGGTCTCTTGAACGGCGTCCTCGGCGTACTCCTTGGAGTTGAGTGATCGGCGAGCGAAGCCAAAGAGTTCGCCGCCGTGCGCCAGGAAGGCCTCACGAAGTCCGGCCTCGTCGGCGGCTTCGGCGTCGCCCGGGGCGCGTGACTGCATCGAACTCATTTGACCACCGTTCGTGGAGCAGAAGCTAGTCACAACAACTCTCTCCACACAACATCGATCCGCGACGGGTCGCCAGATGAGCGGTGTGCCGCCCCGGGCGCACGCGCTGGCAGCGCAGTGATTGCAAGTTCCGCCGTTCGTGACGTCGACCTGCGACCACTCGGCTCTGGCCAGGATTCATGGGGCGGTCTCCTACGTGATCGCGAGCGCGATGCGCATCGCACTGACGTATACCTCGGTGTTCCGCGCGATGTTCACGAGTATTTGAAGAACGTGAGGTAATTCTCGTGAACAGAACGCCCGCTCCCCGGTATACGTAAGCAAGACGTGCGCCACACCCCGAGCCACGCAGAAAGAGGCACCGCAAAAATGAAACAGACATCGAAGCTCATGGCCGTCACGCTTGGTGCTGCGCTCCTTGGCGTCGCAGCCCTGCCACTCGCCAGTGGCGCGTCGTCTTCGCCCATCACCATCACTGTGTCGCAGAACAAGACGTGGGGACCCACCCTCACGCTGAAGGACGGTGACACTCTCTACCGCCTGACCAAAGATTCGAAAGACAAGAGCGTGTGCACCGGTCAGTGCGCTAAGACGTGGATACCCGTCGTATTGGCGGCCGGTCAGACAGCCCCCGTCGGGGTGGGCGTGAGCCACCTCGGATCGTTCACGCGCAGCGGTGGCGCCAAACAAGTTACCTACGAAGGCATTCCCCTCTATCGCTTCGCGGGTGACGAAAAGGCTGGCGACGTCACCGGCAACATCAAAGACACGTGGGGTCAGTGGTGGTCCATCAATCCCAAGAGTCCCCTGACGCCGCCCAAGAAGAAGTCGGGTACTGGTTCGACGACGACCTCACCGATCGCGTACTAGCCATGACGGAGGTCAACTCGAACTACGCCTTTCAAGGCAGCGTCGGCCGCTCGTCACCGGAGGTCGCGACCAGGAGCGTCACCGAGCGGCTTCGCGCGCTCGGACGATTCGTCCTCTTTAAGGAGGCTGGTCCCACTAAAGCGTGGTACGGCGTGCTCTTTCTCGGTGCGGTGACCACCTGGCTGGGTGTCGAGGGCTATCGCGTACTGGCGAGCCAGGGCAGCGTCGCGGCCGCGTTGTCGTCGGCTCGCGGGCGAACCGTCGGACCGGCGCTCATTGTCTTCATCGCGGCGATACTGATCGCCGAGCGCTTCTGGCCGGCGGTGCCGCGACCGCTGTTCTCGAGAGCACAAGTGGTCGACGCCGCGTATCTGGCGATCTTCGCGGTCGTCGTGCTTCCGTTGCTCACGTTGGTCGAAACCGGTTTCGCCCAAGAGATCACCCAGCACGCGAGCTTTCTCGTGCTCGGCCGACTCCCGCTCGGATCACAATTGATCGTCTCCGAACTGATCCTGATCGGCATCGACGCAATGAACTGGGGGGCGCACGTGGCGAATCATCGCTCGCTCACCCTCTGGCGACTGCACGCCCTGCACCACTCGCAGGAGGACTTGACGGTGCTCACGACCTTTCGAACCCATCCACTGGTTCACGCGTCGTACCTCCCGTCGCTCTTTCCCGCGCTCATCCTCGGAGCGAGCGGAACGGTGCCCGCTGTGGCCATCGTGGCCTACAGCTGTCTGGTGACGCTGCCCCACGCCAACCTGCGCTGGACGTTCGGTCCGCTCGGTCGGGTCTTCGTCAGCCCGGCCTATCACCGGTTGCACCATGCCGCGACCTATATCGATGAACGTGGCACCGTGAACTTCGGCTTCGTGCTGGTCGGCTGGGATCAGCTCATCCACCGCGCGGCGTTTCCGACGGGCGCCACGCCCGTCGCCACAGGAATTTACGGACGACCGGTGCCGGTGGAGCAGTCGGTGACCGCGCGGGGGACCCCCAAGGTCGTGCTGGCGCAGTTGGCTCAGCCCTTTGCGGTGCACGCGAAGACGGACGGCTGATGGCGACGGACTCGATCAGTCGAGCCGTGCAACGTTATGACCAGGTTCGCGCGAGCGCGCACTCGCTGTTCGCGCGTGACCTCGCTCTGGTGGTCGTGCGAATCTGCTTGGCCTGGATCTTCGTCTACCACGGCGCCGGCACGCTCTTTGGCGCCTTCGGGGGAGCCGGTCTGCACAACGAGGCCGTCTTCTATTCGACCGTCGCCCACCTGCATCCCGGTACGTTCTTCGCGTTGCTAGGCGGGATCATCGAGTGCTTCGGGGGTGCCGCGATCGGGCTGGGGGTCTTTGGTCGTTTGGCCGGCGTCGCACTCGTGGGCGACATGGTCATGGCCGTGATCACGGTGACCTTTTCTCAAGGTCTCGTGGGCAGCTCCACCCAGATCGGAGCCATCGGCTACCAACTCAATGTGGCCCTGGCGGGACTGGCCGCTGTCGTGGCCCTCATGGGCACTGGGCGCCTGTCGCTCGACTACGCCGTGCGCAACTGGCGTATCAGGTCGCGCTCAGCTCGAACGTCACCGAGCGTGGCAACAGCGTCTCCCTAGGGCCATATCCGGAAACGTTTGCGCTCCGTCGAGCCGATCCATGACACGCTGTGGTATGGACATACGACGCCACGCCGACTCCTGGCTGGCCGCTTGGAATGCTCATGACCTCGATGCGATAATGGCCTGCTACTCCGAGGATGTGGAGTTTGTTGCGTCCACGGTCATCCAACGGTGGGGACGAAACGACGGACGCCTGCAAGGCAAGACCGAACTACGACACCATTTTGAACTTGGGCTCGAACTTGCACCTGACCTGACCTTCACCGAGGAGGCGTTCCTCGCCAACCCGGTCGGGTACGCGTTGGTGTACCTGCGGGAAAACGACAACCGCGTGCTTGATGTCGTCGAGCTGAACGCAGACGGCCTGGCGGCCAGGGTTCAAGCTTTCTATGCGAGCCCGCAGCGATGAGGTGCCGAACGCGGCTCCATTGCCGTTACCCGCTCCCTCTACCCGCCCGATGCCCGCATCGCCATTGTTATCGATAACTTCAAGCCACATCTCTCGACCAAGCGGGACCCCCGAGCGGGCGATTGGGCCAAGCGCGCAAACGTCTCTTGATGGGGCACTAGCTGTTCGATCGAGTCGACTCGACGTGTGCGAACGACGACGCCCCCGACGGTGCGCCGCGAGTCGAGATGGCAGGCCGCGCGTGCACCACGACGTCGCTGCTCGGCGACACGTAGAGCCACAGGCCGAGGGCGGCAACGACCACCAGTGCCGCCGCGGCGAACCATCGCGGCACTTGGGTGAGCAGCCACGCCGCCAGTAGCGCGCTGAGACCGAGTGTGGGCATATAGAAGCGCACGACGTGAATCGCAATCACGTGCCCCAACGTCTGACCGACGGTCCAGGTGTAGGTGGCGTAGAGCGCCCAGAGAGCACCCCAGGACCCTGCGAGGACCAGCGCCACGACCGCGTCGGTGCGCGCGCGCGTCCAAGTCGAAGTACGTCGAGCGCGCCCGAGGCGAAGGACGATCCAGGTGAGAGCGCCCAGAGCCAGAGCGATCATGGGAGCGCCTTCGAGCAAGGGCCAGGGCAGTCGCTCGACGTTGGGCGCAATGGCGCTGGCGTTAAACGAGACGAGTCCAGGACCGTATCCGGTGGAGAGGTAGCCCCCGTAGAGATAGTGATTGAGGGCTGCGTCGCCGATCGCGAAGAGCACGACCACGCCGAGCCAGCTCGCGATCATCGAACGACGCAGCGCGCACGCTCGAGCGAGAACGAGGACACTCACGAGGGCCGCGGCGAGGAGGACGAGGTCGGTGTAGCGGATGAACGTCGCACCAGCCAACGCCACAAACGCGAGGAGCCCCACGACGAGTCGTCGGGTCGCTGAACTCTCGTGTGGCAGCAGAACTCCGAGCAACAGGCCCGCGGCAGCGGCGACGAGGGACATATCGGTGAAGGTCGGCATTGTCGAGCGCCACGCGAAGATGAGTGCATCACCGGCGCTGCAGTACAGAACCACGGCGTACGCCCCGCCCCAGGGCCCCAGCCAGCGCCGCGCGCCATAGAAGAGACCCCCACACGCAAGGGCACCGTAGAAGAGCGGGGCGACGCGCAGCGCGTGGATGAGCTGGAAGGGCACCGCGAAGAACGGATAGCCCGGGTTCTTCTGGCTAATCCACTTACCGCTGGCCAGATGCACCCACTGATAGATCCCTGGCTGGCCGTGGCTCGACAGTTGGGTATAGAGACTCAGGTACTGAGCGTTCGTGAGCAGCAGGTGGCCGTGAGAGAGAGCCACGATGGAGGCGCGATAGGCGTAGTCATCGGGCTCGAGCAGCCGGGGCGTCTTCGCCAACACCGCGACACACAGTCCGACGAAGGCCGCCAGTGCGAGACAGATCTCGCCCCGGGCCACCCTCGATGACGGGCTCAGCGATTCAGCGTGACCCTGCGCAGCGCTCACCGTCGGAGCCTACAAACGCACTGAGCGTGCGTGGAGTGCGCTAGAGGCTCGGAATCTCCGCCGCGGTGTTGTCCGCCAGGCTCACGTTCGCGCGGTTGCGCAGTGGGATCTCTTTGAGGAAGAAGCAGACAAAGAACGACACGGCGGCGAAGGGGATCGCGACGATGAAGACCGTTTGCAACGTGTGGCTGAATGCGGTGACGATCAGGTTGCGTTCACTGGGCGGCAGCGTATGAATCTGAGCGGGATTCAAGAAGATGTTGTTGCCGCCGATGGCCTTTAAGACCGCGGGACCCGCCGCCTTGCGCAGGTTGCTGAGTAGCCCCGTGTTGAACACGGCGCCCAGGATGGCCACGCCGAAGGCGCCACCGATCGTTCGAAAGAACGTCGCCGTCGCGGTCGCCGTGCCGAGCTGCGAGTGTGGCACGGCGTTCTGGACCGCCACGACGAGCACCTGCATCACGAGTCCGACACCGAGGCCCACCACGAACATGTCGATGGCGGCGGTGCCATAGGAGGTATGGGCGCCGAGCATCGCCAACAAGCTCAAGCCGAGCGTGGTGATGGCCAGACCCACGATGGGAAAGATCTTGTATCGGCCGGTCCGCGAGACGAGTTGGCCACTGATGACAAAGGTGATGAGCATGCCGCCCACCATGGGGAGCAGTTCGAGTCCCGACGACGTCGGTGTGGCGCCGTGGACGACCTGTAGGTAGAGCGGCAAGTACACGATGGAGCCAAACAACGTGAAACCGATTCCGAAGCTCACCGCCGACGCGGCGGAGAAGGTCCGATTACGAAAGAGGACCAACGGGATGATCGGCTCGGCCGCCTTGGTCTCGACGTAACAGAAGATCCCCAGTGAGATGGTGCTCAGGATCATCATGAGCACGATCGCTACCGACCCCCAGGCCCAGCCCGGGGTGCCGCCGAGTGTGGTGGCGAGAATCCAGCCGACCACGCCCGCTGAGAGGAACATCGTGCCCCACCAGTCGACCCGGTGGTGCTTGCGGTTGACCGGAATGTGCAGGACTGCGGCGATGATGAATAGGGCAACGATGCCGATCGGGACGTTGATGTAGAAGATCCATCGCCATGAGAGGTGCTGAGTGAAGAAGCCACCGGCGAGTGGGCCCAGGATGCTGGAAAGCCCGAAGACCGCGCCGAAGTACCCCATGTAGCGACCACGTTGGCGAGGCGGAATGACGTCGCCGATGATCGCCTGCGAACCGACCATTAATCCGCCGGCGCCCGCACCCTGCACGGCGCGGAACAAGATGAGTTCGAGCATGTTCTGCGAGACGCCCGAGAGCATCGAACCGATGAGGAAGATGACGACCGCGATCTGGAAGAACTTCTTTCGACCGTAGAGGTCGCCGTACTTACCCCACAGGGGCAGGGTGATCGTCGAGGTGATGAGGTAGGCGGTGACGACCCATGACAGGTGGTTGAGCCCGTGCAGGTCACCGGCGATCGTGGGCAGCGCCGTCGCGACGATGGTCTGGTCCAGGGCCGCCAAGAACATGCCGAGCATCAATGCCCCGAGGATCGTCAGGATGCGTCGGTGCTCCTCCTTGGTGAATTCGTGCTCTTCGGGGGCGGCGACCACCGCAGCGAGGTCATCAGTCACGTTCAATCTCCATTTCATTGCGTACTGCCTGAGCGAATTTGTCGAGGGACACGGCGAAGCTCGCCACGTCCCCTTCGCTCCACCCCTCAAAGAGGCGAGCGAAGCGATGGTTGACGGCGAGCATGATGCGATCGATGGTCTTCTCGCCCGACTTGGTGAGAGTGATGCGCTTGGCGCGCTTGTCGTCGGCTTCACGCGCCGTTGCCACAAAGCCCAGACGTTCGAGTTGCTGAACCTTGCGCGTCACCGCCGGCGTGTCGACGTCGAGCAACTCCGCCAGATCGCTGACCCGCGCGGATTCGCCCAGTGAGCGCAGTTTGAATAACAGGGCCGAGCCCGCGCGATCCAGTCGCACGCCCGCTTCCTGGAGGAGGATTTCGTGCGGGCGCGCCGACGTAAAGGCGCGCGAGAGTATGGACATGCTCGAGGCGACGCGCTTGAGTTGGTCTTGCGAGAGGTTCACCACCTGGGGGCCCTCCGCAGAACTTGCTTTCGGCATGCAACTAAATTAGCGGATCTCGGCCACGGCGCGACAGGCCCCGACCTCCTACCATCAGGGAGGAAGAACATTTGAGGAGGAATTGTTCCGGACATCTCTATTTCCTTTGGCTCTGGAGAGTTGCGTGGTTACCTCGCCGCTCCCTGCGGGAGCGGCCCGTGGCCGGGCGTGGTCGTCATTCACGACGTCTTCGGTCTGAGCGCTGATCTTCGTTCCCAGTGCGACTGGTTTGCCCGCGAAGGTTTTCTCGCGCTCGGACCCGATCTCTACTCTCGTGCGAACACCTTCGCGTGCCTTCGCTCGATCGTGATGGATCTCCGAGCTCAGCGCGGCCCGACGTTTGATGCCATTGACGCGGCTCGCGCACGTCTCATCGCCGACGAGCGCTGCATCGGACACGTCGGGGTGATTGGCTACTGCATGGGCGGAGGATTCTCACTGTTGCTGGCCGCGGGCGAGCGCTTCGACGTGTCCGCGGTCAACTACGGGGACGTGCCCAACGATGCGGCGAGCGTGCTCGCCGGCGCGTGCCCGGTCGTGGCGAGCTACGGAGGTAAGGATCGACGGCTCGTCAAACACGTGGCTCGACTAGAGGACGCGCTGGATGCAAACGACGTCCCCCACGACGTGAAGGTGTATCCCGACGCTGGTCACGGTTTCTTGAACGAACACGTCAGCAAGCCCGCGTTCTTCCTCGCCGTCGCGGGGCGACTAATCGGTGTGCACGCGGACGAGGAGTCAGCGAACGACGCGCGCCGTCGCATCATCGACTTTTTTACTCGATACCTGAAAGATCGCTAGTCGGCGACACCGTGCGGCCGAGAAAGAGATCGGTGACGATTGTCATCGCGACCAGCTCGGTGTGGCGGGCGAGAACGGCCCTGACGTCTTCGAAGAGTTTCTCTCGATCGCTCTCTTCTAACAAACGGTACGAAGAGGTCGAGGCCAGAAGCTCGATGTAGGTCTCGACGTCGTACTCCAAGTGGCGCCGGTAGCGACGACTGACGAGGTCCTCGAATCTCGAGTCAGTGACCAGGTCGTAGGCGGGCCAGCCCTCTTCCAGTTCGATCTCGCCACCTTCGAGGTCGTCTCCGGTGACCCCGTAGTGGCCGGTGTCGACCGAATAGCGCTCGTCGATCGCTCGAAGTTCGCCACGGATCGCCTCGTCAGTGATGACGTACGCGTTCCAGAACAGGGCGATGGTGCCGCCTTCGCGCACTGCTTCGTACGCCAGGTCCCAACGTCGCAGGCGATCGACCCAGTGCCAGGACTGGCCGGCGATCAACGCGTCAAAGGCCAGCGGGCGCGAGTAGTTCTCAAGACGACTTACTTCGATGGTCACGTTCGCGAACGGTGCGCACTCTTTTCGAAGGCGCTCCGCCATCCGCGGATCTGGCTCGAGGCAGGTCATGGTCACGCCTCGTGAGGCAAACGACAGCGTCGCCTTGCCGGTTCCCGCGCCGACTTCGAGGATCTCATTGGCGGGATCGGCGTAGGCCACGATGTCCTCGATCATGGCATCGGGATACCCGGGGCGCGCCCGCGCGTACTGTTCCACGGCTTCGCCGAACACGCCCCGTCGCTCTCGCGCCACGTCGCCTCCTCGCTTCCTGCAGGTTACTTTTCGCTACCGCAGATGGTCCCGCCGCGGTCGCTCGGGCAGGGGTTCATCTGAACCCGCGATCGCACGCACGGGTTCGATCCGGTACGCTCCAGCGCTGATGAACATCCGTGACGCGCGCGACGAGGACTGGCCGTCGTTCTATCCGATCTTCTCGGCGATCCTCGCCGCGGGAGAGACCTACGCGTACCCGCCGGGACTCTCGAGCGACGAGGCCCGCGCACTGTGGATGGAGAGGCCACCGTTTCGGGTGATCGTGGCCATTGACGAAGGTCGCATCGTGGGCTCGGCCAAGGCTGGACCCAATCGTCCCGGACGCGGTGCGCACGTCGCCACGGCCAGCTTCATGGTCGACCCCAACGCACGGGGTCGCGGCGTGGGCCGGGCCCTCGGGTTGGAAGTTCTGAGTTGGGCGCGCCGTGAGGGGTACGCCGCCATGCAGTTCAACGCCGTGGTGGAAACGAATACGGCGGCCGTGCGGCTCTGGCAAAGCCTGGGATTTGAGATTCTTACGACGGTGCCCGAAGCATTCGACTCCGCCTCGCGCGGGCTGGTCGGACTTCACATCATGTACCAGCAGTTCTGACGAACGCCCGTCGGCTACGTGCGAATGACGACGTTGAGAGGCTCCTCGGCATCGCGCAGTCGCTCGATCTGTTGCTTCACGAGACGAATGAGTCGCGGTATGGCCGCGCTGGTGGCTCCCCCTACGTGGGGCGATATCAGTACGTTCTCGAGCGCGAAGAGTGGGTGACCCTCGGGCAATGGCTCGGGGTCGGTGACGTCCAAGGCAAATCGGAGACGCCCCGAGCGCGCGTGATCCAATAGCGCGTCGGTGTCGGCGACCTGGCCACGCGCGATGTTGACGAGCATCGCGCCGTCGCTCATCTGCGAGAGGAAGGCGTCATCAACGAGGTGAGTGGTGCTGTCGTTGAGCGGGACGGCGATGATGACGACTTCGGCATTGGGGAGTAGGTCGGGGAGCGACTCGATTCCGTAAATGTCTCCGAACTCATCGCTGCGCTGATGCTGGGCCACCCGGGTGAGTACGACCTCGAATGGCACGAGGCGTTGGGCGATGGCTTTACCCACGCCGCCGCAGCCGACGAGCAAAACGCGTCGATCGGCGAGGCTCTGGCGCCACCCGCGCTTCCACTCACCGCGTTCGGCTGCTCGCACGAAGTCCGGGATTCCTCGCTGCATGGCCAAGATGAGAGCGAGCGCGAGCTCGGAGGTGGAGGTCTCGTGCACCGACGCAGCGTTTGCGAAGGCGACCCCGGCCGGCAAGCGTTCGGCCATGCCGTCGTAGCCCAGCATCGGACTCTGGACGAGGCGGATCTTGGCGGTCGAGAGCTGTTTGGTCCAATCGCTGCCGGTGAGAAACGGCGGTACGAGGAGATCAATGGCGGGCACGGGTGACGGAGCGCTCATGTCCCAGACCACGACGTCCACGCCTTCGATGTCGCGAAGCGCGGCGGCCATGTTGGCGTCGGACACACTGACGACCAGACGAGCAGGGTTGGGAGCCATACGTCGGCTCATCCTAGGGTGACGGTTTAAAAGTCGACGCGCCCCTCGCTCGTCACTCGGTACATCATCTCAAGTTCGTCGTTGAGGACAATCATGCGCACGGGGAATCCCGGGGTCATCGCGACTCGTTCCGGCGCGCCAAGCATCGCGGCCGGACGAGCAATGACCGCATTGAGTGCCTCGACGCGAGAGAGCCCCAGGGCGTGCAGGCGAACCAGGCCCTCGCGCAGTTGTCCGATGCTGCCCGCGATCGTCCCGTCATCCCTGCGCGCCACACCGTCGCGCACGGTGACCCTGACGTCGCCGAGCCGTACGACGGGGCGATCGCAGCCAGCGGCCGCCAGGGCGTCGGTCACCACGACACATCGATTAGCCGCCGCCGCGATGGCGAGGCGCATCATGTGATCATCGACGTGCAATCCATCGGCGATGAATTGGATCGTGACGTCGGCTCGGCCAAGGGCGGCTCCCGCGAGGCCGGGCGAGCGTGCGCTCATCGGCTCCATCGCGTTATAGAGGTGGGTGACGGTCGTCGCTCCGGCGTCGAATCCGCGCTCGGCTTCCTGCGCGTTGGCCGCGCTGTGTCCGAGCGAGACGCTCACGCCACGGCGACGACACTCTTCGATCAGATCGAGTGCGCCGGGCAGTTCGGGCGCGAGCGTCATAAATCCGACGTCCGGCAGGTCGAGCAGTCGGCCCAGCAGTTCGAGGTCGGGGGAACGAAGCAGCGCGAGGGGGTGCGTGCCCGCACGATGCGGCGACAAGAACGGTCCCTCCAGGTGAACGGGCAGAATGAACGCGCCATCGACGCGGTTCTCTCTGGCGCTGCGCAGGCGCTCGGTCGCGCGACGGGTCTGGTCAAACTCGCTCGTGATCAGTGTGGGCTGGTAGGCCACGACGCCATCGCGTTCGAGCGCGCGACCCATCTCGAGGATCTCGTCAACCTCGGCGTTCAACAGATCGACTCCGGCGTACCCGTTGACCTGGGCGTCCACGAGACCGGCAATGGCGATGCCGCCGCCCGGGCGAGAGAGTCCCACCGCCACAATCTCGCCGTCGTGGATGGCGACGTCGCCTTCGATCAATGAACCACCGACGAACGCGGCCGCGACGCCGAGTCGGGCCCAGCGACGGGTGTCGCGAGAAGCCAAAGGGGGAGCGCGAAATGAATCCAGGGCGGGGCGCAGTCGACCGTCGAAGAAATTCAGGCGATCGCTCGCCTCGTCGGCGTCGACGCGTCCGATCAGCATGACCGACGCGACTTTGACTCTCCAACCACTCGCGATGAGAGTCGCGCGCGCCTCATCGAGTGAGGCGCCGGTGATGCGCGCGACGATGCGCGCCGAGCGGTCACGGAGTTTTTCGTTGGTGGGGCGCAAGTCGACCATCAAGTTGCCGTACGTCTTGCCGAGACGAACCATGGTCGCGGTGGAGATGACGTTCAGCACGATCTTCTGCACGGTGCCCGAGTTCATCCGCGTCGAGCCGGCGATGAGTTCAGGTCCCACCGCAACCTCGATGGGTCGATCGACGTTCAGGCCGAGCGGTGTGCCGACGTTGCAGGCGAGCCCCACCGTGAGAGCACCCGCGGCGCTGGCTTCATCGATGGCGCCTAACACGTAAGGGGTACGCCCGCTCGCCGAGATACCCACGACGCTGTCGGAGGGAGAAATCGAAAGTAACCTCACGGCGTCACGGCCGCCCTGATAGTCGTCCTCGGCGTTCTCAATCGGCACGCCGAAGGCGTTGCTGCCGCCCGCGAGGATGCCCACGACCTGACCCTCGGTGACGTTGAAGGTGGGTCCGGCCTCGGCGGCGTCGAGCATGCCCAGGCGACCCGCGGTCCCCGCACCGACGTAGATGAGGCGCCCACCTCGCCCCATGCGACCCACGATGTCGCTGACCGCGCTCGTGATCTGGGCCTCGGCGGCAATGAGGGCGTCGGGCACCTGACGTACGTCGGCGCACATCAGGTCGACGAGTTCGCCGACCGAGAGCTGATCGAGGTCCGCGAGTTCGTGGCGAACCTGTTCGGTGCCGAGTTGCTCTAGGAATTCGAGGTCGTTGGGTTCCATCAGGCCAGGCTCTTCGCCACGATCGAGTGCAGGGAGGCGCGTAGCTCCTCGTGGCGATCGAGTTGACGCGTGGGATGGATGGCGTTGGTCAGCAGAACGACTCCCAGGTTGGCGCTCGGGGCCACGAGCAGTGAGGTGCCCGTGAATCCGGTGTGCCACAAGGTATCGGTGGGCCAGGATCCCCACGCGGCCGGGTCCAGGCGCCACCCGAGACCGCGCACGTCGGGTGGGGTTCCGATCGGTGTTTGTGAGATCGATGAGATGCTCGCGGCGCTCAAGACGCGCGGTGCGCGCGCGCCGAGCAGAGACTGCACGAAACGCGTGAGGTCGTCGCTCGTCGAGAAGAGCCCGGCGTGACCGGCCACCCCACCCAGGGCCCAGGCGTTGCCGTCGTGCACCTCGCCCCACACCAGCTGCATCGTGAGACGTTGATCTCCATTGCGCTCGGTCGCTGCGATTCGTCCTCGTTGTCGACGAAGTGGCCGGTACCGCGTCTCGCTCATACCGAGGGGCTCGGCCACGACCTCGTGGAAGAGTCGATCAAGGGGTTGGTGAGTGCAGCGTTCGATGGCCCAGCCGAGCAACATGAAGTTGAGATCGCTGTAGAGGACGTCGCCGGGCGGGCCGCCCGTGGCGGCTTCGGCGTAGACGGCGCGACGGATAGCCCGCGGATCGCGACCCATGTGGAAAAACGGCCGATGAGGGATCAGGCCCGAGGTGTGGGTAAGGAGTTGGGCGAGAGTGAGGTCATCGCGGGGAAAGTCGGTGAGCCACTTAGAGACGGGGTCTTTGAGGCGCCATACGTGACTCTGCATAAGCCAGAGAGCGACGGTGGTCGTGGAGACCACCTTGCTGAGCGACGCCAGGTCGTAGATGGTGTCGCTCTCGGTCTCCACGATCGGATCGATCGCGTTCGCGAATCCCCCCCACGCGCGAAAGAGCGTGGCTGACTTCGTCACAACCGTGAAGTTGTACCCGACGGGAAACTCAACCTCGGTCATCGCGAGAAGTGCCTCGGCGAGTTCGTCGCGCACGTCGCGGGGTAACCCGCCCGCTGCGCGCGAAAGATCGACGTGCAGACGGGGCGAGCGAGAGCTCATGGCGTGACGGGCGCGAAGGGGGAGTCGAGGTCGGGCGGGATGGCGTGACGCGCACCGCGCGCGGCGCGGCGGGTCATCGAGATCTCCTGGGCCTTGTAGAGCTCTTCGACGCGCCGCACCCCGTCGGGGGCAAATCCGGCCGCCTGGTAGAAGCGGCGAGCTCGTTCGTTGTCCTCAAAGACCCAGAGCGTGACTTCGCGCGTCGACATCGGATCGAGTTCTCCGATAGCGCGCTCGAGGAGCCGTCGGCCTACGCCGTGTCCGCTCTGGGCCGGGTCGACGTAGAGCGCAAAGACGTGTCCGCGAGCCGGGTTGGCGGTCTCGTCGCCGAAGCGGGTGAAGCCGAGCACTTGCCCGTTCTTCTCGGCGACGACCGTGCGTGCGGCGGTGTTCTCCACCAGGTTGCGCAGCCAACTGGCCACGTCGGGGTGGTACAGGGCGTCGATGATGGTGTCATCGACCACGCCGCGATAGGAACCGCGCCACGCCTCGATAAAGACCGTCGCGAGTTGATCCGCGTCGTCGGGTCGCGCGACGCGCACGATGAGTTCGTGGGACGCCGCGGGTGGTGCGCCCCAGGTGCGGGGACGCTGCAGGCCCGTCTGGAAGCGGTAGCGATCGCCGCGATAGAGCGAGCGCACGAACTCCGTGGGTTGGCCGCTGGTGTCGAGGGTGCGCCGCGACAACATCAAGAGAGGCATGCCCGCCTGGCACTTGAGGAGCCCGGCCTCTCGACCCTCGGCGACGACGGCTTCAATAGTCTCTTCGGCCGAGGCCAACTCCACGCCGTAGTTGGTGGCCAGGAGTTGGTAGAGCGACGCGTTGTCACTCAGTGCGGCGGTGATGCCGTCGAAGCGATCCGCGTTCAGGTAGACAACTTCAATCGCGATCGGTTCTCCGTCGGCGAGGCGCAGTCGTTCGATGCGCAACACTTCGGCCTTCGAGGAGAGATCGAGCTGCGCGCCGACATCGAGTCCGGCGGGAATACGCCGCACGTCGATGAGCTTGGAACTCGGCGAGATGCCGCGCTCTTTCATCCCCTCGGTGTGGCTGGTGAGTTCGAGGCGCTGGTCGATCTTGGGCCGGGCGACGAAGGTGCCCTTGCCCTGGCGTCGAAAGATGCGTTGCTCGATCTCGAGCTGACCGAGCGCCTGGCGCACGGTCGCGCGCGAAACTCCGTAGGTCGTGCAGAGCTCGCGCTCGGTGGGCATGGCCGTGCCCGCGGGCAGACCCTCGATGGCGAGCAGCAGCGCGTCGTGGACGCTTTGGTACTTCGGACCACTGAGAGGAGTCTCCGCACGCACGCCTGGTTCTTCAATCACAACACTCTCCACAAGGGATATTGCACCTGATTCGGTGGATTTGGCTTAATCTACCAACGCTGATTGGTCTGGTCAATTTATAAATCCAATATTCGAATGTTCCATTATTTTCACCATGGTATTTCTACTCGAACCGTACAACATAGAACAAGTAGCGACTTGACTGGACCAAAGGTTCACGGATAGTGTCGCACTCAGGCAAGAACTTTGATTTCAGACCGAAGGGGCATCAATGAAGCGAATAATCGGATTACGAGGCGTAGCCTCGGCACTCTTAGCGGTGAGCAGCGTGGGCCTGTTCTCGACCGCGATCGTGAGCTCGGGCTCATCGTCGGCGGCGAGTTCGACCTTCGTGATCGGCACCGTGGCTAGCGTGCAGAAAATTGACCCGGATGTGGTCACGAACTTCCTCGACTTCGAGGCCCTCGGACTGATCTACCAGACTCTCGTTCAAGAGAACGCCAATCTGCAGATCGTGCCCGACCTCGCCACGAGTTGGGCCTTTTCGAACGGCAACAAGACGCTCACGCTGCAACTTCGCCAGAACGTTAAGTTCGACGACGGTTCGACGCTGACTTCGGCTGACGTGGTGGCGTCGCTCAACCGCGCCGTAGCGACCGCGACGGCCGACCCGTCGGCGTCCTTCATCGGCTCGGTGACGAACATCGCCGCCTCTGGAGCCAACACCGTCGTGCTGACGATGAGTCACCCTGACGTGTCGGTCCTCGAAGGTCTCGCCACGGTCAACATGGCGATCATGCCGGCTGCGGCCATCACTGCGGGCACCATCGCGACCCAACCCGATGGTACCGGCCCCTTCGTATACGGGTCCTGGGTACCCAACACGTCCTTCACGATGACGGCCAACGCGAACTACTGGGGTGGCAAGCCGGCTCTGTCAAGCGTCGAACTTGAGACGATTCCGACCGAGCAGTCCATCGCCGCGGCGCTGGAAGCCGGCACCATCCAGATGGGCCTGCTCGACCAACCGACCGTCGTGAACACGTTGCCCAAGAGCTACCCGGTGCAGAAGGTCCTGGACCTGTCGTACCGTGCCTTGCAGCTCCAGGACAAGCATGGGGTGCTGTCGAACAAGGACGCTCGCCTGGCGATCGCTTGTGCGACGAACCGCAAGCAGATCCTCCAGGACGCCGTCTTCGGCGAAGGCAAGGTTGTGGGCCCCGTGCCGCTGGGCCCGTACGCGACGAGCCCCGTCTCGGCGGTCTGCCCGACCACGAACGACAAGATGGCCAAGACGTACCTGAAAGAGGCGGGCAAGCCCAACGGCTTCACGTTCAACGCGATCACGTCTACGGACCTCGACTCGACCAGCGCGGCTCAGGCGGTGGCGATGCAGAGCGAGTTGGCTAAGGTCGGCATCAAGATGACCATCACGAACCTCGCCTCCAACGCGTACATCCAGGACTGGCTGAAGGGCAAGTTCCAAGCCGCCTTCGCCGAGAACGGAGCGGACCCGGATCCCTACGTGATGTACGGTCGCTACTTCGGTGCCGGCGCCGACCTCGGGGTTCCCGCGGGCTACAGCTCCAAGACTCTCCAGCAGGAACTGCTGGCCGGGGACGAAAACTCGACGGCCGCGGGCCAAAAGGCTGACTGGAAGGCGCTCAACAACACGCTGACCGGCAACGCCGTGTGGATCTGGCTCTTCGACGCCAACGACTTCGCGGCCCTGTCGCCGTCGGTCAAGGGATTCACGTTGTCGCCGGTGAACACGACGCAGCTCTCGAGCTTGGCTAACACGAGCCTCTCCTAGGCGTCATGAAGACTTCCTGAGGGTCCGCCGCACGATGCGCTTCTTTTTAGCCATCGTGCGGCGGATTCTTTCGATGGTGGTCACTCTCTTTGGGGTGTCGATCATCATCTTCGTGGTGCTACGACTATTACCCGGCAACGCGGTCACGGCCGCCATGGGCGTGAGCGTGGGCCTGTTGACCAAAGGCCAGGTAGCCGCCCTCAACCACTACTACGGCATCGGCCAGCCCGCCTTCCAGCAGTACTGGTCGTGGCTCCACGCCCTCTTCAGCGGCAACCTGGGCATCTCGCTCGTGTCTCGCGAGCCGGTGAGCACGTTGATCGGCACCGCACTTCCCGTCACCCTCGAGCTGGCGTTCTACGCGATGCTGCTCGGCATTCTCATTGGGGTCGGCTTTGGCATGTGGAGCGCCCTGCATCCCGGTCGCTGGCAAGACGACATCGGTCAGGTCATCTCGGTCGTCGGACTCGCCATTCCCACCTTCATTCTCGGCACGGTGCTCGTGGTCTTCATGTCCTCGAAGTTCCACTACTTTCCCTCGTCGCTGCCCTTCGCGGGGGTGTTCACCAATCCCTGGCTGAACTTTCAACAGATCATCATTCCCGCGTTCGTCCTCAGCCTGGGTATCGCGGCGGCCATCTTGCGCACCACGCGGGCCGCGGTCCTGGAGGTGTCGAACCTGAATTTCGCGCGCACGGCCCTCGGTAAGGGCGTGTCGCGCCAGGCGTTCATCTGGCGACACCTCTTCCTCAACGCACTGACCGCGGTGACGACCATGAGCGGCATTCAACTCGGGTACCTGCTCGGAGGCACCGTCATCATCGAGCAGATCTTCATCCTGCCGGGCATGGGTCGGCTCCTTATTACCTCGATCAACAATCGTGACTTTCCCGTCGTGCAGAGCGAGGTGCTCATCTTTGCCGCGGGCTTTGTCATCGTGAACATGCTGGTCGACGTCCTCTATAACGTGATCGACCCCCGTACGAGGCCACGATGACAACCGAACTCATTGAGCTGGTCCCGCCAAGTCCCGTGGCGAAAGAAGAGACGGTCGCGCGTCGCGGCGGTTGGATCCGCGCCACGTGGCGCAGCCGAAATGGCCGCATCGGTATGATCGTGGTCGCGCTCGTGGTGATCGGTGCGGTCTGCGGGATCGCCGGGTGGACGCCGTATCCCGCTGACGCCCAGAATCCCAATTCGGTACTCAAGGGAATCTCGTGGGCGCACCTCATGGGCACCGACCAGTTTGGGCGTGACGTCTTCTCCGGCGCGCTGCAAGGTCTCGGGGTCTCCCTCGAGATCGCGGCCCTGGCGGTCGCGATCTCCGGCGTGATCGGATCCCTCGGCGGCATCGCCGCCGGATTTCTGGGGAAGTGGACGTCCGCGTCGATCATGCGCGTGACCGACATGATGTTTGCGATTCCCACCGTGCTGTTCGCCTTGGCCATCGTGACCGCCCTGGGGCCGAGCATTCTTGACAGCGCCATCGCGATCGGCGTGGGGTGGGTTCCCATCTACGTGCGCGTGGTGCGCTCACCGGTGCTGGCGCTGCGCGAGTCCGACTTCGTGCGAGCGGGACGAGTTCTGGGATACTCGAGGACCCGTCTGCTCTTTCACCACATTCTGCCCAACGTGACCGGAGTCATCGCGGTGCAGACGAGCCTCGCCCTCGCGTGGGCAATTCTGGCCGAGGCGAGTTTGAGCTTCCTCGGACTCGGTCCACCTCCGCCCACCCAGTCACTCGGTGAAATGGTGAGCAACTCGAGCAGCCTGGCCGCCATTGCGTGGTGGACACTCGCCGGTCCGTCCCTGGTGATTGTGATTGCGGTCATCGGATTTAACTTTCTCGGCGACGGGCTAAGAGACGCGTCGGACCCGCGCACGCGAACGAGGTCGGGATGAAAGTCATCGGAATGATCTCGGGCACGTCGTTCGACGCGATCGAGGCCGTCGCGATGAACCTCTCGCTCGACGAGCATCTCATCACTGCCGAACTACTCGCCCATCACTCCGTCGAGTACCCGAGCGACCTGCATCGTCGCATCGAGTTCGTGCTGCCGGGGCACACCACCACCATCGAAGAGGTTTGCCAACTCGACACGCTGATCGGTCAGAACTTCGCCGAAGTGGCGGGTGCGCTGGCCGATGAGTACTTCGGGGGCCAAGCCGACGTCGTGTGCACGCACGGTCAGACCGTCTTTCACTGGGTCGAGGGAGCGCACGCGCTCGGGACGTTGCAGCTCGGACAGGGTGCGTGGGTCGCCGAACGAACGGGGGCCACGATCGTGGAGGATGTGCGCATTCGCGACATCGCGGCCGGAGGTCACGGCGCGCCACTGGCGAGCCTGCTGGACGTCTTGTTGCTGGGGGTGCATCCCGTGGTCGTGCGGGGATCGCTCAACCTGGGCGGGATCTCCAACATGACCGTGGTCGGACCCGAGCGTGAACCGATCGCCTTTGACATCGGCTCGTCGAACGCGCTCATGGACGCGGCGGTGGGTTGGCTCACCGAGGGTCGCGAGGCGTTCGATCGTGATGGTGAGCGCGCCGCGCGCGGCATGGTCGATGTTGATCTGCTCGAGCACCTTCTCGCCGACCCGTACTACGAGACCCCCGCCCCCAAGTCGACCGGCAAGGAGTACTTCCACCTCGAGTACCTCCAGGACTCTGTGGGAACCCGCGAGATCGCCCCCGACGACCTGCTCGCCACATTGGCGGCACTCACCGTGGAGACCGTGGCGCGCGCCGTCGAGGAGTACGAAGTCACCGAACTGTTCGTGGCCGGGGGTGGTACGCGCAATCCCACGCTGATGACCGGACTTCGCCGTCGACTCGCCGACGTGCCGATCGCGCTCATCGATGAGTTTGGCGTTCCCGAGGGGGCGAAGGAGGCCTGCCTGTTCGCCATCATCGGGTTCCTCAGCGTTCACGGCCTTGCCGCGATTGTGCCTTCGGCCACAGGTGCCCATAGAGCCAGCGTGCTCGGCGCCATCGTGCCCGGACGTCAAACGATCATCACCCTGCCCCGCCACGACGCGCCCACAGCGATTGTCTTTCACGATGGACGACCATGAGCGCTCTACTCTCGATTCAGGACCTGCACATCGGCATTAAACGTCGACGCGGCGCCGACGAGATCGTGCGCGGCGTCACCATTGGTGTGGAGGCGGGCGAGAAGGTGGGCATCGTCGGCGAGAGTGGTTCGGGCAAGACCCTCACGATGCTCTCGGTTCTGCGACTCCTCGCAAGTCCGCCTTTGAGTGTGCTGAGCGGCGAAGTGCTGCTCGACGGCGAGGACCTGGCGCGAGTCAAGGACAGGCGTCTTCGAGAAGTGCGTGGTGGTGACATCGCGATGGTCTATCAGGATCCGATGAGTTCGCTCAATCCACTGCTTCGCGTCGGCGGTCAGATCGAAGAGGCGCTGCGCGCCCACGGCGCCGACACGGCGACGGCGCAGTCGCGCACGCGCGACGTTCTCCTAGAGGTCGGCCTCGACGATCCCGAACGGGTGCGCACCTCGTTCCCGCACCAACTCTCGGGCGGCATGATCCAGCGCGTGATGATCGCCATGGCGCTGGCCACCTCGCCGCGGATCCTCATCGCCGATGAACCGACGACGGCCCTGGACGTCACCATCCAGCGCCAGATCCTGGAACTGGTGACTTCGCTCCAGGCCACCACAGGCATGGCGGTGCTGTGGGTGACCCATGACTTGGGGGTCGTGGCGAGCCTCGTCGATCGCGTCCTCGTCATGTACGCGGGACGCATCGTCGAGACCGCGCCCACCGAGCAGCTCTTCGCTCGGCCCACCCACCCCTACACCAAGGCGCTCTTGGAGTCGCTGCCCGGGCTCGAGACGCCGCATCGCTCAGCGCTGCACCAGATCGGTGGCACGCCACCTGACCCGACGCGCCTGAGCGCGGGTTGTCCGTTTCGCTTTCGCTGCCCCTACGCCATCGCGCAGTGCGAGCAGGAGGAGCCACCACTTATCGATCGCGGCGACGGAAGCTTCGCCGCCTGTTGGCGAGATCCCTCCGAATGGTAGACGTCGTCCTTCGCGCGACCAATCTGGTCAAGGTCTACGGACGTCGCGGGCGCAACCCGGTCCACGCGCTCAACGAGGTGTCCCTCGAACTGGTGCGGGGCACCACGTTTGGCATCGTGGGCGAGAGCGGGTGCGGCAAGTCGACCCTGGCGCGCCTCTTGGTGGGACTTGAAGTCCCCACGTCGGGCCAACTCGAGATTGACGGCGAGGTCATGACGCTGCACGAGCGCGGCCACAACAAAGCCCTCGCACGAAAGATCCAGCTGGTCTTCCAGGACCCGTTCTCCTCGCTCGACCCCCGACTCAACGTCGAAAAGGCATTGCGCGAGGTGCTGCGGGTGCACGACCTGCACAAAGGTCGCGAGTTCGAACGCGTGGCCGAGTTGCTCGCCATGGTGGGACTGACCGGTCGATTCGCGACGCGCTATCCCCACGAGCTCTCCGGCGGTCAAGCCCAGCGCGTGGCGATCGCGCGCGCCCTGGCGGTCGAGCCCGAAGTGCTCGTCCTGGACGAACCGACCTCAGCCCTGGACGTCTCGGTGCGCGCCGAGATCGTCAATCTTCTGGTGCGCATCCAAGACGAACTGAATCTGTCGTACGTGTTCGTGAGCCACGACCTGTCCATGGTGCGCCACCTGAGCGACCAGATCGCCGTCATGTACTTAGGGCGCGTCGTCGAGATGGGCCGCTACGACCAGGTGCTCGACCACCCGTTGCACCCGTACACCGTGGCCTTGGGTGAAGCCATCCCCATACCCGATCCCACAATCGCGCGCGCTCGCCATGCGGCTTTGCGCTCCGAAGCACCTGAGTCGGCTCCGGTCGTCGTCGTGGTGGGCTGTCCCTACGCGCCGCGCTGCCCACTCGTGGAGCCCTACTGCCGCGAGGTCGCGCCCACGCTGCTGGACAAAGTCGACGGCCACTTCGTCTCGTGTCATGTCGCAATGCGCGAGCCGGTCGCCGACGTCTCACGCACCTAACAAACTGCTCGACTCAAGGCCACTGATTCGTCAGACATAATCGAGGGACGCCACCGTCACGAGGAGTCGCGATGCCCATCACCGTCACACCCATCAGCGAGCTCAGCGACGAGGTCAACGAACTGCGCTTGCGCACGGCGGCGATCGTCAACGAGGAGATCCTGCCGCACGAAGCCGTGCTCTGGCGCTCGGCGCACGCCGCGGGCTCCACCGACGACGAGCGCGCCGCGGCGCGCGAGGAGAGTCACGAACTAAAAGAGGCCATCAAGGAGAAGGTGAGGGCGGCTGGGCTCTGGGCGCCCCACCTGCCCGCTGAGTACGGCGGTGCGGGAATTGACTTCCTCTCGCTCGCCTACATGTACGAGATACTCGCCTACGCGGTGGGCGCGAACGCGCTCTTTGGCATCGCCGCACCCAACTCGGGCAACGCGAGCATCTTGGTGAAGTACGGCACCGAGGAGCAAAAAGAAAAGTGGCTGCTGCCGCTCATCGCGGGCGATATGGAGTCGGGTTTCTCCATGACCGAGCCCGAGCACGCGGGCTCGGACCCCCGGTCGCTCGCGACCGAGGCGGTCCGCGAGGGCGACGAGTGGGTCATCAACGGACACAAGTGGTTCACCTCCAACGGGATCGAGGCCGACTTCTTCATCGTGATGTGCCGCACGGTCGACGCGAGCGGCGAACTGGGCTCGAACGGACACATGAGCCAGATCATCGTGCCAGCCCACGCACCGGGCGTCAACATCGTCCGGGGTATCGGCGTCTTTGGTCGCTCGACGTCGGACCACTGCGAGATTCGCTACGAGAACGTCCGCGTGCCCATCGAGAACACGCTGGGACTCGTGGGTCAGGGTCACCAGGCGGCCCAGGACCGCCTCGGCGCGGGTCGCGTCTATCACTGCATGAACTCGATCGGTCAGATGCGGCGAGCCTTCGACCTCATGGTCGAGCGTTCACTGGTGCGCGAGGTGCACGGAGGACTGCTAAAGGACAAGCAGTTCATCCAGGGATTCATCGCCGAGAGCTTTATGGACGTCCAGTCGGCCCGACTGATGACCATCGATGCGGCCAACAGGGTGGCCGCCAATGACCCCGAAGCGCGCACCGCGATCTCGGCGATCAAGGTCTTCGTGCCCGCCGCCTACCATCGCGTCGTCGATCGCGCGATTCAAGTCTGGGGTGGGGCGGGAGTGAGCAACGACCTCCCGCTCGCCCAGATGTACCTTACTGCGCGGATCTTGCGCATCGCCGACGGACCCGATGAAGTGCACAAAATATTGATTTCCAAGAACATCATCCACCGCTACGAATCGGGACAGGGCTGGAGCTTCTCGTAGCGAAAGCCGTTCCCGGCGAGACCGGACATGTCCCGCGACGCTCGTGTTTCGCGGTGGGCCGTGCCATAGTGGATCCCCAGGGGGTGCAAGGTCATGACGGTTGCCAAAGAGCCGGGTGGTACGCGGCAACGCATCATCGCGTGCACCGAACAACTGCTGCTCGAGGTCGGCAGCAACGATCTTCACCTCACCAAGGTCGCCGAGCGCGCCCAGGTCGGCTTGCAGACCATCTACTACCACTTCGAGTCGCGCACCCAACTGATCGCCCGCGCCCAAGCGTCGGCGTACCTTCGCCTCATCGCCCCGTTGCACGGGTACCTGGAGATTGTCGAACGCGCCGTCGCCGAGCAAGACGAAGAGACGTACTGGTGGGCGCTCGGCGAGAACACGGCGTTGTCCTGGTCGTATGGACAGCACGACGACAAGTGGCAGACGACGACCTTGCTCAGCGACATCTGGGCCGACGACTTCACTCGCGAGGAGTTTCGCGCGAATCTCGACGTGCAGATCGAACGATGGGTCGCCGTCATCGAGGCGGGTAAACCGCTGGGGTGGGTGAGAGCCGACCTCGATACCTACGCCTTGGTCACCACCTGTTGGGCGGGGTCGATCGGCCAGGCGATCTTCGTACATTCGGAGAATAATCGCTACTCACCCGAGAGTATTAACGCCTTTTTTCGCTCTGTGGTGCAGGCCACCCCAGAAAACTCGCCTAGCTCGAGCGATACGCGCGCCCACACCCGCGAAGGAAATCTGTAAGGCGATTACAACTTTTGGCGGTCCCTGCGTGGCCCAGAATGTAACTCATTAGTGAATTGGTATGCCTCTAGTGGCTGGACGCGCGCGTCCAGAGTTCTATGGCACGAAACCAGCAAGGGTGACGAGATGGGCAAAGTGGAGGTGTCAGCGATCAAGTCGCCACGCGCGGCGCGTTCACCTCTGAACGGTAACGACGTCGGCGGCAAGGCCGCCGCGACCAGGCAGCGCATACTGGACGCCGCGGCCCAAGTTTTGGCCGAGAGGGGCTTTTCGGGAATGCGCCTCGCCGACGTCGGGGAGGTCGCCGGCATTCAGGCGCCCGCCATCTACTACCACTTCTCCAACAAGGAGGAACTCGTGGTCGAGGTGTTCGTCACCAGTCTCACCCGATGCCGTACGAACCTCGAGGGAGTGCTCAAAGAGTGTGAGGGGGACGATCCGCTCGAGCGCCTTGCCCTGGCGATTGACTCGCACCTGCGGCTGTGTGCGCGCTATCCGGACTACGCGCGAGCTTGGATCCACCGGATCGCCGGCGGCGCCCCGGATCACGTCCAAGAGCAGTGCCGCGCGGACGAGCGCGCGTACGTCAGAATCTGGACTCGACTCATCGGTGAGGCGAAGACGGCGGGACTGTTGCGCGACGACGTGGATCCCAAGGTGGCCCAGCAACTCATTCTCGGCGCACTTAATGCTCTCGTGGCCACCTGGCGGGTGGGACGCAGCACACCCGTCGACTCGTTCATCGTGAGTGCCCAGCTGATGTTGCTCTCCGGGCTATCCACCGAGGCGCGCGAATGGTCGCGTCTCGATATCGAGAGCGAGCCGCAGGCGCTGGGGTAACGGCGGGCCCGCGTAGCGGGCGATGATAGGAAAGACTGGACTATGTCCGACTTGTCGCGCGCCGTTGACGAAACGTCCGGTCCACTCGCGGGGATTCGCGTCGTCGAACTCGCCTCGGTGATCATGGCGCCCTACGCCGGACAGATCTTGGGTGATCTCGGGGCCGACGTCATCAAAGTGGAGCACGACGTCATTGACAACAGCCGCCTGATGGGAGGAGGGCCGCATCGAGAGTTGTCTGGTATCGCGCTCAATCTGCATCGCAACAAGCGCTCCCTCGGTCTGGACGTGAAGACGCCGGAGGGCCACGAGGTTCTCCGGCGTCTCCTGTCGACGAGTGACGTGTTCATCACGAACGTGCGACCCGCCGCCCTCGCGCGCCTGAAGGTGAGCTACGACGATCTCGCGGCGTCGATGCCTCGCCTCGTGTACTGCCAGTCCCAGGGCTTCGCCACGGGCGGCGTCGACCAAGACCGTCCCGCCTACGACGACATCATCCAGGCGATGACCGGACTCCCGTGGCTCAACCAAGAAGTCCTCGACACCACCGCGTTCGTGCCCACGCTGATCGGCGACAAGGTCGCGGGCCTCACCATCGCCTACGCCGTGCTCGCCGCACTCGTGCACCGCGAGCGCACCGGACAAGGTCAGCGGGTCGAGGTGCCGATGTTCAACTCGGTGCTCTCCTTCAACCTGGTGGAGCACCTCGGTCGTGCGGCCATCGAGGGAGGCGCCGCGGGATATGGGCGCATCATGTCCTCGCGGCGCGGCCCGCATCGAACGTTGGATGGATACGTCGCGATCATGCCCTATACCGACGCGAACTGGGAGTCGCTCTGTCGTGCGATCGACCGACTGGACGTGCTCGAGCGCCCGTGGTTTGCCAACTACGAGACCCGCACTCGTGAAGCGGACCGCGTGTTCGGCGACCTCGCGGAGATCGTGGCCGAGCGCACGACCAAGGAGTGGATCGAGATCTGTGAGCTCTACGACATTCCGGTGAGCGCGGTGTCTTCGCTCGATGACGTGGTCAGTGATGCCGCGCTGAATCGCGGTGTGATCACGACGGCCACCCACCCGGTAGTGGGCGAGTATCGCGAGATCGCCCCGCCCGTCTCGATGTCCAGGACGCCCGCTTCCGTTCGTCGTGCGGCACCCCTGGTAGCGCAGAACACGCGAGAGGTCCTCAGCGAGTTGGGCTACTCGAGCGACGACATCACGTCGCTGATCGATCGCGGTGTCGCGGGAGTCGCCAGTGAACGCACCTCGCCGGACATCGCGTAATTCGCCCCACTTTCGACTCATCATTAGGCTTCGGGCGTGAGTGGACCACTGGCGGGACTACGGGTTCTGGAGTTCGCGGGCCTCGGCCCCGCGCCCTACGCCGCCATGCTGTTGGCCGACTTAGGTGCCGACGTTTTGCGCCTCGAACGACTCGAGGCGGGCACTCGCAGTTCGAGCGGCGAGATCCTGACCAGATCGCGGACGTGCGTCGCGATCGACCTCAAGAGTGACGCCGGTCGCGAACTCGTCTGTGAACTGTCGACGCGAGCCGACGCCGTCATCGAGGGGTTTCGTCCCGGCGTGATGGAGCGACTGGGGCTGGGACCCGATGAACTGTTGGCGCAGAATCCTCGCCTGGTGTACGGGCGCATGACGGGATACGGCCAGAGCGGACCGCTGTCTCAACGTTCGGGCCACGACATCAACTACATCTCCATCTCGGGGGCGCTGTGGCCACTGGGTCGCGCGGGCGAGCGACCCACGCCGCCCATGAACTTGGTGGGTGATTTTGGCGGTGGCTCCCTCTTTCTCGCCATGGGCATCCTGGCTGGAGTCTGGTCGGCGCGTGAGACGGGCGAGGGCCAAGTCGTCGACGCCGCCATGGTCGACGGCTCGGCGTCGATGCTGTCGATGATGCACTCCTTCATCAACGTGGGTTTCTGGCACGAGGAGCGCGGCACCAACATCTTGGACACGGGTGCTCACTTCTACGAGGTCTACGAGACGGGCGACCACCGGTTCATGGCGGTGGGCGCGATCGAGGCGAAGTTCTACGCGCAACTTCTCTTAGGTCTGGGACTTGAGGCCGCCAACTTACCTCCTCAGATGGACCGAGCACAGTGGCCCGCGATGAAGGAGCGCCTCGCCGCGGTGTTTGCGACCAAGACCCGCGACGAGTGGACGAGCATTTTCGACAACCTCGACGCGTGCGTCACCCCCGTTCTTACGTCCCGCGAAGCGGCGAGTCATCCCTACAACACGCAGCGCGACGTGTTTCTGAGCGAACCGGTCCAACCCGCGCCGGCGCCGCGATTTTCCCGCACGCCGGGCGCGATTCGCGCGGCGCTCTCAGTGAGCGACGCGATGGCGACGTGGGGCGTGAGTGTCGAGCGCGCTGAGAATCTTCAACGTCGTGGGGTGTTGGACGAGGGAGTCGTGGCGTAACGCACTCGCTACGCCACGACGTTTCTTTGGCGCGTCCTCCGGTGATTGGGTCGCGAAACGATCTGACACACTGGAGTGAGAACGAAATCGAAAACCCACGGGAAATGAGGGGACTCATGAAGCGCATCACTCACTGGATTGACGGCAAGCCCTTCGTCGGCGACGCGCAACGACACGGCAAAGTCTTTAACCCCGCGACCGGCGTGCAGAGCGGTGAAGTTGACTTTGCCACCAACGACGAAGTGGACGCCGCTGTTGCCGCCGCCCGGTCGGCGTTTCCGGAGTGGCGAGCGACGTCGCTCGCCCGGCGCAGTGCGGCGATGTTCGCGCTGCGAGAGTTGCTCGTCGCTCACGCGAGCGAGCTCGCGGACCTCATCGTGTCCGAGCACGGCAAGGTCAAGAGCGACGCCGCGGGCGAGGTGGCCCGGGGCCTCGACGTGGTGGAGTTCGCCTGCGGCATCGCCCAACTCCTCAAGGGCGAGTTCACCGAGAACGCGTCGACCGGGGTCAATGTTCACTCGCTGCGCCAGCCTCTCGGTGTGGTGGCGGGCATCACGCCCTTCAACTTTCCCGCGATGGTGCCGCTGTGGATGTTCCCCTTGGCGATCGCGTCGGGTAACACGTTCGTCCTCAAGCCCTCGGAGAAGGACCCCTCGGCGTCACTGCTGCTGGCCGAACTCGTGGCCGAAGCGGGGGTGCCCAACGGCGTCTTCAACGTCGTGCAAGGTGACAAGGTCGCCGTCGATCGCATCCTCACGCATCCCGACGTCAAGGCGGTGAGTTTCGTGGGCTCCACCGCGATCGCGCGCTACATCTACGAGACGGCCGCCCGCGAGGGCAAGCGCGTCCAGGCCCTGGGTGGCGCCAAGAATCACATGATTGTCCTGCCCGACGCGGACCTCGCCGACGCGGCGGAAGCGGCCGTGAGCGCGGGGTTCGGCTCGGCCGGCGAGCGGTGCATGGCGGCCTCGGTCCTCGTCGCGGTCGATGGGGTGGGCGACGAACTCGTCGAGCGCATCCGCGCGCGCGTCGATCGACTGACCGTGGGCGACGGCACGAACGCCACTTCCGAGATGGGACCCCTTGTGACGCGGGAGCACCGCGACAAGGTGGCGTCGTATCTGGGCATCGGCCAGGCGCAGGGCGCCACGGTCGCGATTGACGGACGTGAGCACGACATCGCGGGCGACCCGAACGGGTTTTGGCTTGGGCCGTGTCTGATCGACAACGTCACCGAAGACATGCAGGTCTACACCGATGAGATCTTTGGGCCCGTTCTGTCGATCGTGCGAGTCGACACCGTCGACGACGCGATCGCGTTGGTCGATCGCAACGGGTACGGCAACGGGGTAGCGATCTTCACCAGCGACGGCGCCGCCGCGCAACGCTTCGAGACCGAAGTGGAAGCGGGCATGGTCGGCATCAACGTCGCGATCCCGGTTCCCGTCGCGTACTACTCCTTTGGTGGCTGGAACAACTCGCTCTTCGGTGACCTGCACGTCTACGGTCCCGACGGCGTCAAGTTCTACACGCGGAGCAAGGCCGTGACGAGCCGTTGGGCCAACATCGGACAACACCACGCCACGCTGAGCTTCCCCGCCAACACCACCCACGATCGGCCGGCGAAAGGCAAGTAGCCCTGCGCCTCCTCGTGCCCCTATCGTCACCCCACCCTGCGCGTCTCGGGACCAAGGGCGCCGCCCTGGGTCTGGGCGGGTCGGCGGCCGCGGCCGTCCTGTGGGGGTTTGGCGGCATCTTCGTCGTGCTGACCTTCGCCTCGGGGCTCGTCGTGGCCTTCTATCGCCTGTGGCTCGGGGCGCTGGTGCTCACCGCCATCGTCTACGTGAGCGGAAAGAGACTGTCGTGGTCGACCGTACGTGCCACCTGGCTCGGGGGCCTGTTCCTCGGCGGCGACATGATGATGTTCTACAGCGCGGTGCGACTCACGAGCATCGTGGACGTGTCGGTGATCGGGGCTCTGCAACCGGCCCTGGTGCTCGTCGCTGCCCGACCGTTGTTCGGCGAACGCATGAGTCGTCGCGACGTGTCGTGGATCATGCTCGCGATGGTGGGCGTCTCGATCGCCGTGATCGGCCCGGGCGGGACTGCACCGCATCGCGTGCTCGGCGACCTGCTCGCCGCGGGAGCGCTCATTAGTTTTACGGCGTACTGGCTGGCGTCGAAACGCGCACGCGAACTCACCAGCGCCATCGAGTACACGGCCGGTGTGATGATCTTCGCCGCACTCCTCTCGACGCCCGTGGTGTTCATCGCCGGTCAGTCCCTTACCCGTATTCACGCCGGTGACTGGCTTTGGATTGTGTTGCTCACCGTCGTGCCCGGTAGCGGTCATCTGGTCATGAACTGGGCCCACCGCTACGTCGACGCCTCGATCTCGGCGGCCATCAGCTGCCTGGCGCCCCTGGTCGCGTCGGTGCTCGCCATTCCGATTCTGAGCCAGTCCCTGACCTGGTTGCAGGTGACGGGGGTTCTCATTGGACTCGCGGCGATTGCCGTTGTCGCCGCGCGTCATCGCGAGCCCGCTCAACCTCCGGTTGAGTAGGAAGCGGCGTCCTGGCGGCGGAGTTTTTCGATCTCCTTGAAGCGAAAGCAGTCCCGAGCGTGGTCGTTCACCATGCCCGCCGACTGCATGAACGAATAACACGTCATGGGACCCACGAAGGCGAAACCGTCTTTGCGTAGCTGCTTGCTCATCGCCGCGGCCGCGCTGCGGGCATCGGAGTCAGACGCGCCCAGCGCCCAGAGGTAGGTGTCCAAGCTTCCGTGCTGGCGCTGCACGTCGAGCACCGCGCGAGCGTTGGTGATGACCGAGGTGATCTTGCCGCGGTGGCGCACGATGCTCGCGTCACCGAGCAGCGTGTCGATCTGCGCGACGCCGTACCGCGCGACCTTTGCGGGATCGAACTTCTTGAAGGCTCGTCGGTACCCCTCGCGCTTGCGCAGGATGGTGATCCAGCTCAGTCCGGCCTGGGCGCCCTCTAAGCACAGCAACTCAAAGAGGCGCTTGTCCTCGTGCAGGGGAACGCCCCACTCGAGATCGTGATACGCGACGTACAAGTCGTCGTCGGCGCACCACGCGCAGCGCTTCTTTCGGTCACTCACGTGCGCTGTCGTTACTTAGATGCTCGGTGCCTGAAGGCCCGCGATCACGATGCCCAGGCAGCGATCCAGCGACTGGTCGTCGGAGCCGGAGTGGTCCGCGAACTTGCACGAACCCATCACCAGGGTCATGATGTCCTCGACTTGAATGTCGGCGCGAATCGCTCCCGCCTCCGCGGCGCGACGACGAAGTTCCTCGAAGCGATCATGGAGCGCATCGACGCCGTCGGCGAAGGTGACCTTGAAGTCGAGACCCGATTGATCGAGGGCGTCAAAGAGGTGTTGCTTCGCGGTCGCCTGTCGGGCGAACTCTTGGAGGAACGAGTTGAAGGCGCCCTTCGGGTCGGTGTCGGCGTCACCGATGTAGACGTCGGCCGTCTCGATGAGCTCGGCGAGGCGCGCGGCCACGATGGCTTCGAAGAGCGCCTCCTTGGTGGGGAAGTGCCGATAGAGCGTGCCGATGCCCACGCCGGCGCGTTCGGCGACGAGGTCGATTGGCACCGCGACGCCGTCGCGAGCGAACACCTCTTCGGCGGCCTCAAGGATCTTGTCGTGATTTCGCTGGGCGTCAGCCCGCATTTTCCTCGGACCGTCGGGCGTAGCGGTGTCGGGTGAGACCTCTGTCACCTGCACCATAAAAAACCTCCTCGAGACGCTTGACAACCGGAACGTTCGTTATTATTATCTTAATCGGAACCGGAACTCCGAATCCGTTTAAAACTCCGGGCTCCGAATTGTACCGCAGTTTCCCTTAAAAATCGCTACTCATCAACCCCACAAGCAAAGGAGAGTCCCGTGAGCATCACTGAACTCAAAGACGACTCGATCGCCACGGTCGCGTCACTCGACCCCAAGAGGTACTGGGCGCTCGCCGTCATTGGCATCGCTCAGCTCATGATTGTCCTCGACGCTTCGGTCGTCGTCGTGGCCTTACCCTCGGCCCAACACGCTCTGCACATCTCGGTGGCCAACCGTCAGTGGGTCCTGAGCGCCTACACCCTGGCCTTCGGCAGCCTCCTGCTGCTCGGCGGTCGCATCGCCGACTACGTCGGGCGCCGACGCGTCTTCATCATCGGCCTGCTGGGCTTCGGCGCCTCGAGTGCGATCGCCGGGCTCGCCCAGAACCAGGCGATGCTCTTTGGCGCGCGAGCATTCCAGGGTGGGTTCGCCGCTCTGATGGCCCCGGCCGCGCTCTCGATCCTGACGGTGACCTTCACCGACGCGCACGAGCGCGCACGCGCCTTTGGTGTCTACAGCGCGATCGCTGGTAGCGGCGCGGCCATCGGGCTGGTGCTCGGCGGCGTGTTGACCGAGTTCGCCTCGTGGCGCTGGACGATGCTCATCAACGTGCCCATTGCCATGATCGCGGCCGTGATGGCGATACGCGTCGTGCGCGAGAGCCGCGTGGAGGAGCGACACGGCTACGACATCCCGGGCGTCGTGACCTCAACCGGCGGTCTGTTCTTTCTGGTCTACGGATTCACGCTGGTCGCCTCCCACGGGTGGGGATCGCCGCTCGTGATTGCTCTACTCGTCGCGGCCGGCGCGCTGCTGGCGAGTTTCGTGGCGATCGAGATGCGCGTCGCGCATCCGCTGCTGCCAATGCGCGTGGTCTTGAATCGGAACCGGGGTGGGGCGTTTCTCTCCTCGCTGTTGGTGGGCATGGCCCTCCTGGGAACGTTCCTCTTTCTGACCTACTTCCTGCAGGGAATCCTGGGCTACAGCGCGCTGCGGGCGGGCTTTGCGTTCCTGCCCTTCTCGGGCGGCATCATTCTGGGCGCGGGACTCGCCAGTCGCTACTTGCCCCGACTCGGTGCGCGCACTCTCATGGTCGCGGGTCTCGCGATCTCCACCCTCGGCCTGATTGGCTTCACGCGCCTGGGGGCTGACAGCTCGTACCTCACGCACATCCTCGGTCCGGAACTCCTCGTGAGCTTGGGTCTCGGGCTTAGCTTCGTGCCGATGAACTCAACCGCCCTATTGGGAGTCGAGGACGACAGCGCCGGTGTCGCGAGTGCGCTGGTGAACACGACCCAGCAAGTGGGCGGAGCTCTCGGCACGGCGTACCTCAACACGGTGGCGGCGTCTTCGACTGCGGCGTTCCTCGCCACTCGCGTGGCGTCGACGACCGTGCTGCGCTCGGCGAGCGTGCACGGCTACACCACCGCCTTTGAAGTGAGCGCACTGCTCGTCGCCGCGGCCGCTGTGGTGGCGGCCGTCTTCGTGGGCGCTAAGCGCACCCAGACGGTCCACCTCGATCTGCCCACGCCGGAGGAACTCACGTTGGTCTGCGTCGGCGAAGAAGTCTGATCGCACTGAAAAGCGCCGCCGTCACCGTGTGACGGCGGCGCTTTTTAGCGTCCAGGTAGTTCCTCGAGCATGGCGACGAGGTCATCGCGTTGAAACCCGTGCTGACGCGCCACGTCGATCAGCTCCTTGAGTTTGAGTGCGACGACGCCGCGCTCCGGTTGAGCGGTGACGCGAATCGATCGGCCTCGTCCCATCTCAATGACTCCCTCGTCGCGCAGGACGCGCAGGGCCCGCAGCACGGTATTGGTGTTGACACCCAACTCGGCCGCGAGATCACGGGCCTGAGGGATCTTCTCGCCCGGTCCCGCCTCACCCTCGGCGATGGCTCGACGAATCTGCGCGGCCACTTGCTCGTGGAGGAGAGTAGGGTCTCGGCGGTCGAGTCGCGCTAGGTCGAGAGTCGCCTCGTCGTCGCCCGAACTCGACTTGCTGACACTCATAAAAACAATTATAGTGGCTTTATGACCATCCGTACCGACGCCCCCCGAGAGCTTGCGCCCGACTCGCCCGAAACGAATCAGACGCTCGAACTTCTCTTTCGAGAAGCGAGGGCGCGGCAGCGCCGCCGCCGCCTTCGCTGGCTCACCTTCGCCCTCGCGGCCGTCGTGGCAATCGGCGTGTTGGTGGGCGTGACCCATCGCGCGGGCGGATCGCCGCCGCGTGGATCCACTGGCGACGCACCACAGGCCGTAAAGACCAGCGCGAAGGTACTCACGTGTACGGGCGCGAAAGTCGTTCGCCCGGTCAACTACATCGTCACGTGCGCCGACGCCGGTATTCAGCTCACCAAGACGGCCTGGTCAACGTGGAACGCCAGCGAAGCGATCGGCACGACGGACTTCGCGATGAACTTCTGCAAGCCCTACTGCGCGGCGTCGCCGATCACGTACTTCCCGCACAGCCCCGTGCACTTCAGCGCACCCTTGTCGACGCAGAACGGCAGACTTTTTTCTGTCCTCACGGTTCGCTACGAGTACAGGGGCGCATCACATCTCTTTCGCTTTTCCTTCAAAGGTGAACCGTCCTTCGCGAAGTGATTCCCGGTAGAGTCGTCAACGCTTGCGCAAGCACAGAAAGAAGGAACATCGATGGCCAGTCCCGCCTTGACGGATCGACGACTACGAGAGATTGAACGAGCGGACGATACGGGACGAGTCATGACGCACGGCGGTGTCGCCAGCGCACTGGCGATTTTCGGGCTCTTCGGCGTGGTGGGTGCGGCGTATGGCTGGCACGAGGGAGCGGGCGGCTTCGTGACAAACCGCACCGAGACGCTGATCATCGTCGCCATCATCGCGGCCCTCGTCTTGTCCTTCGTCATCATCTCGCGACCCAAGCTGGCCAAGTCGCTGGGCATCGTGTACGCGCTTCTCGAGGGCTTTGCCGTGGGTGTCATTTCTGCCTCGTACAACGCGCAGTATCACGGCATCGTGCTCGAAGCCGTCGGGGCAACCTTCGGCGTAGCGCTGTGCGTGTGGTTCCTCTACGGCACGGGCTTGATCAAGGTGACCCAACGCGTTACGCGAGTGATCACGATGGCCGTCCTCGGAGCGATGGTCTATTACGGCGTCACGCTGCTCGTCTCGCTCTTTGGTGGTCCGAACTTCAACAGCTCGGGTGGCGTGCTCGGCATCGGCATCTCGCTCATCCTCGCCGTCGTTGCCGCTTCCACGTTCCTGTTGGACTTCGATCGCATCGACAAGCTCATTGCGATGCGCGCGGACCGCGAGTACGACTGGTACGGGGCCTTCGGTCTGCTAATCAGTTTCATCTGGCTCTACCTCGAGATCCTCAACATCCTCGGGCGCCTGCGCGGCGGCGGTGGGACGGTACGGCGCTAAACGCAGTCGTCGGAGTGACTAGTTAGCCTCGACTAATTAGTTCAGGCTAACCTGGGGGAACCCTCGTCGCCCAGGAGATTTTGTGACAACGTCGCCCGTGAGCCTTTGGATTAAGAAGGCCGGGCTCGCTCTCGCCGTGGTCAGCCTGGCATCGGTGACACTCGCGGCCTGCGGATCGTCATCGGGATCATCTACGACAACCATCACTCTCTACAACGGTCAGCACGTACAGACGACCGACGCGCTCGTGTCCGCGTTCGAGAAGGAGTATCCGAACATCTCGGTGGCGGTGCGCAGCAACGACGAGGACACCTTCGTGACACAGATTGTTCAAGAGGGCTCTCGTTCTCCGGCTGATGTGATCTACACCGAGAACTCGCCCGCGCTCGAGTACCTTCAGCAAAAGGGACTCTTGGCCAAGGTTGATGCCGCGACGCTGGCCAAGACTCCCTCGAGGTACAACTCGCCTTCGGGTGACTGGGTCGGAGTGTCGGCGCGCGTGAGCGTCCTCATCTACAACCCCTCACTCATCAAGAAGAGCGCACTTCCCACGAGAGTGCTGCAGCTCGCGAACCCCAAGTACCGGGGTGAGTTGGCCTTCGCCGCGGGTGAGACGGACTTCCAGCCCATCGTGACCTCAGTACTCAGGGCATATGGACGACCGGCCACGCTCAAGTGGCTTGATGGCATCAAGGCGAACGCCGGAAGTCACGTCTACCCCGACAATGAAACGATCTCCAATGAGGTCAATCGTGGTGTCGTCGCCTTTGGCGTCATCAATCAGTACTACTGGTACCGGCTGCGCGCCGAAATCGGACGCTCCAACATGCACTCGCTGATCACCTACTTCGCGCCGCGCGACCCGGGCTACGTGGTCGATGTCTCGGGCGCGGGCGTCCTGAAGTCGTCGACGCATCAGGCGGCGGCACAGAAGTTCGTGAACTTTCTCGTCTCCAAGAAGGGCCAAGAGGTCATCGCTCACTCGATCAGCTTCGAGTACCCGATCGCCTCAGGTGTGACCACGGTTCAGCCCGAGACGCCCTTTCAGGACCTGGCGCCCTATCCCATCACCATCGCCCAACTCGGTACCGGTGCCAAGGCCATCGCCCTGCTGCAGGAAGCCCAACTTCTCTAACGACGCTCGAGATTGGTGCGGCCGGATCGCCAAATTCGCCCGTATCTTTAGGAACGGGCACCATCAAAGGAGGAGTCGTGGCCAACGTCCAGTTCGATTCTGCCCGTTCTCGTGCGACGGTGAGTCTCGAGCGTCAACTTGAAGCTTCCCCGGCCGAGGTGTGGAGTGACCTCACCGATCGGGATCGACTTCGCACCTGGTTTCCCTGCGACGTGATCGTCAAGGGCGGAGCGTGGCGGGTCGGGGCGACAATCTCGTTTCCCTTCCCCGCGGAGGTCATTGACCTGACGTTGCGCGGTGAGGTTCTCGAGTGCGAGGAGCAGACGCGCCTCTCCTATACGTGGGGCGAGGACGTGCTCACCTTCGAGCTCCACCACGAGAAGGGGTCGACCACCCTGGTGTTGCGCGATGAGCTCGACGCTGCGACGGCGGCGCGCAATGCGGCTGGCTGGGACGACTGCCTTGATCGATTATTTGGTCGCCCCGTCTCGCCCGGCGCGTGGAAGACGCACTTCAACGAGTACCGACAGAGGTTCGAAGGAATCCTGGGACCCCAAGAGGGTCCGCCCGCGGGCTACAAGGGAACCGATCACCCCACGGAAGGCGACTAGCGGTTTTCGGTTTCCGCGATGGCCAGATTGACGGGGACCACCACGTCTTTGGCGTGGAGGTGTCGCAGGGCGAACCAACCGATCGCACACGCGGCGAAGCACGACGCCGCGCCCACCCCGAGTCCGGCCCGTGCGCCCAACGAGCTCGTCACCCAGCCGATGAACGGACCGCCGAGCGGGGTAGAACCCATGAAGGCGACCGCCCACAGAGCCATCACGCGACCGCGCATCTGAGGGTCGGTACCCAGTTGCAGGGTCGAGTTCGCCATCGAGAGAAACGACACGCTGGCGAAACCCACCAGCGCGATGGCGAAGAGTTCTATCGCGAGCAGCGGTGAGAGTGCGGCAAAGGTCATGCACACGCCAAAGGCGAGCGACGCCCTGACCATCGCGCGCGATCCGGTCTTGCCGCGCGCCGCGGTGCGAAGGCCCCCAACGACCGCGCCAAATCCCATCGCCGCCAGGAGTATGCCGTAGGTGGTCGAACTGCCGTGGAAGACCTTGCCCGCTACGACCGGCAGGGTGACCTGGAACTCGTAGGCGAGACATCCAACGAGGGCCATCATGACGAGCGGAATGGCCAACTTGGGGGTCTTGGCCACGTACCGGATGCCCTCGCGCAGTTGGCCCTTGGCGCGCTCCGCGGGCGGGCTGGGCTTTAACTGCGAACGATCCATGGCCATGAGCGAGCCCACGACCGCAATGAAGCTCAGCGCGTTGAGGGCGAAGCACCACCCTTCGCCCACCGCCGCGATCAATACACCCGCGACGGCCGGTCCCACGGCACGAGCCACGTTGTTCGAGGTGGAGTTGAGGCTCACCGCGTTGCGCAGGTTGTCGGGACCCACCATCTCGAGGACGAACGCCTGGCGCGAAGGGTTCTCGAAGGAGTTGTTGAGACCGAGCACGACGGCGAGCGCACAGACGTCGAGGTAGGTGATGACGTGAGTGAGCGAGAGCACCGCCAGGGCGGCCGCCTGCAGGCCCATCATCGACTGGAGGAAGATCATGAGCCGGCGCTTGTCGACGCGGTCGGCGATGACTCCGCCGTAGGGGCCGAGCACGAGAACGGGCAGTGTCTGCAGGGCGACGACGAAGCCGATGCGCGTCGCCGAGTGGGTCAGGGTAAAGACGAGCCACGACTGGGCCGTCATCTGCATCCAGGTGCCGATCAGCGAGGTGCTCTGTCCGTAGAAATACTTGCGGTAGTTGGGATTGCTAAGCGATGAAAAGGTCCGCTGGGCGGACGCGTGAAGATTCACTGAATTCGGGTCCTTAGTTTTTCGTCGAGTCGTTCGAGCGCGGGCAGGGCGACAAGGACCGCCTGGCGCTCGTCTTTGGTGAGCTGGTCGAGGGCGAACATGAGAGCTTCGGTGCGTTCGCGCTTGATCTCGTCGTGCAGGGCTGAGCCTTCGGCGGTGACGGCCAGATGCACGACGCGCGCGTCCTTGGCGTCGGGCGTCCTCGTGACCAACTTCGCGGCCTCCAAGTGACCCACGATGCGCGAGAGCATGGTGGGATTCAGTCCCTCTTCGGCCGCCAGTTCCGAGAGTCGCAGCGGTCCGCGCCGAACGATCGTGTTCAGGACCTCGCGCTGGCTGGGCGAGAGACTGGCGTCCACGTGGGTCAGGCGCAGCGCTCGCCCGAGCCGGGCGACCACCCGCCTGAGCCGCTCGGCCCCTTCGGCGTTGCCGCGACGGGCTTTGATGGGGGCAGACGTGGGAGCCATGACCCCAGTGTAGCATTTAGTTGCCTGCCAGCAAGCATCTAATTTCGGGCCTGGGACGCACAACGCCCGGTCGCACGAATGTGCAACCGGGCGTTGGAAAATCCGCTGTGCCGCAGGAGTCAGTCCAGGTCGAAACGGTCCAGACTCATCACCTTGTCCCAGGCGGCGACGAAGTCGTGGACGAACTTCGCTCGCGCGTCGTCGCTCGCGTAGACCTCGGCCAACGCGCGCAACTCGGAGTTCGAGCCAAAGACGAGGTCGGCGCGACTCGCGTGCCAGCGCAGCGCGCCGGTGGCGCGGTCACGTCCCTCGAAGGCTTCCTGGTCGGGTGAGGACGCCGACCAGACGGTCCCCATGTCGAGCAGATTGCGAAAGAAGTCGTTCGTGAGCGCCTCACGCTGCTCACTGAAGACTCCTTGGTCGCCGCCGCCGTGATTCGCACCGAGCGCGCGAAGGCCACCGACCAGAACGGTCAACTCCGGGGCGCTGAGCGTCAACAGGTGCGCTCGATCGACCAGCAGATACTCGGCCGGCAGGACGTGGTTCGCTCCGAGGTAGTTCCGGAATCCGTCGGCCACCGGTTCGAGATACTCAAAGGACTCGACATCGGTCTCGTCCTGGGAGGCGTCGGTACGACCCGGCGCGAAGGGCACCACCACAGCGAAGCCGGCGTTCTTCGCCGCCTGCTCGATCGCCGCGACGCCACCCAGGACGATGAGGTCCGCCAGGGAGATCTGAACGCCGCCATCGTGAGCGTCGTTGAAGTTCGCCTGGATCGCTTCGAGCTCTGCGAGCACGCCAGCCAGTTCGCTCGGGTTGTTCACCGCCCAGTTCTTCTGGGGCTCGAGGCGGATGCGCGCGCCATTTGCGCCACCACGCTTGTCGGTGCCCCGGAACGTCGAGGCGGACGCCCAGGCCGTGCTGACCAGTTGAGCGATCGAGAGACCCGAGGCGAGCAGGGTCGCCTTGAGTGCCGTGATATGTGAGTCGCTCACGAGTTCGTGGGTGACTGCGGGGACCGGGTCCTGCCAGATCAGGACCTCCTCGGGCACCTCGGGGCCGAGGTAGCGCGCGCGGGGCCCCATGTCACGGTGGGTCAGCTTGAACCACGCTCGCGCGAACGCGTCGGCGAACTGGTCGGGGTTCTCATGGAAACGACGCGCGATCGGTTCGTAGATCGGGTCGAAGCGCAGCGCCAGGTCGGTCGTCAACATGGTGGGCGCGTGCTTCTTGCTCGCGTCGAAGGGATCGGGCACCAGGTCGGCCCCCGCGCCGTCTTTGGGCATCCACTGCGAGGCGCCCGCCGGACTCTTGGTGAGCTCCCACTCAAAGCCAAAGAGAGTGTCGAGGAAGCTATTGCTCCACGTCGTGGGCATGGGGTTCCAGATGCCCTCGAGTCCGCTGCTGATCGCGTGCGTACCAGAACCTGACTCGTAGTTGCTCGGCCATCCCAGACCCTGAAGTTCGATGGGAGCTGCTTCGGGCTCGCGTCCCACGTGCACGTTGGGATCGGCCGCGCCGTGGGTCTTGCCGAACGTGTGACCGCCGGCGATCAGGGCCACCGTCTCTTCGTCATTCATCGCCATGCGCTTGAAGGTTTCGCGAATGTCGCGTGCGGCGAGCAGGGGGTCGGGGTTGCCGTTGGGTCCCTCGGGGTTCACGTAGATGAGTCCCATCTGCACCGCACCCAGCGGAGTCGCGAGATCTCGATCGCCGCTGTAGCGCTGATCGCCGAGCCACGTCGTCTCGGGCCCCCAGTAGATGCTCTCGTCGGGTTCCCAGACATCGACGCGACCTGCGCCGAAGCCGAAGGTCGCAAAGCCCATCGACTCGAGAGCGACGTTGCCCGTGAGGATGAACAGATCGGCCCAGGAGATCTGGCGGCCGTACTTCTGCTTGATCGGCCAGAGCAGTCGGCGAGCCTTGTCGAGACTCACGTTGTCGGGCCAACTGTTGAGCGGCGCGAAGCGCTGAGCTCCCGAGCCCGCCCCTCCGCGGCCGTCGTGGATGCGGTAGGTGCCCGCGCTGTGCCACGCCATGCGGATGAAGAAAGGTCCGTAGTGACCGAAGTCGGCGGGCCACCACTCCTGGGAGTCACTCATCAGTGCGGTGAGGTCCTTCTTCAGGGCGCCAAGGTCGAGCCCCGCGAACTCTTCGGCGTAGTCAAAGTCCTCGTCCATCGGATCCGCAGTGGCCGAGTTGCCGCGGAGCACGCGTAGGTTCAGTTGATTGGGCCACCACTGTTCGTTGGGTTGGGCCTGGGTATTGATCCCGTGGGGGAACGGGCACTTGGTCTCGTCGGTCATTGCTTTCTCCTTTACGTCGTCAATCGTGCGGACGAGTTCTCTTGGCAGGTGGGACACAGTCCCCAGTACGCCACTTCGGCTTCGTCGATCTCATAGCCGTGGTCGTCGGCGGCGTTCAGGCACGGAGCCGAGCCCACCGCGCAGTCGACGTCCACCACCGACGAGCACACGCGACAGATGAGGTGATGGTGATTGTCGTTTACCCGGTCCTCGTAGCGAGCGGGCGAACCATCGGGCTGGATGCGGCGCACGAGTTGGTTGTCCACCAACACCGCAAGCGTGTCGTAGACCGCTTGACGCGAGATCGTGCCGATGTCGAGTTCCACGAAGCCCACGATCTCCTCGGCACTGACGTGGGGGTGCCCCGAGATGGCTCGAAGAACGGCCAATCGCTGGGCGGTTGCCTGAATGCCGCGTAGGCGCAACTCCTCAACGGGGCTCATGGTCACGCCCTCTAACGTAGCCCGATTCTGGGAGAAGTCAATTAATTGGATGTGTCCAAACTGTGCGCAAAGTGCAAAAGATGAGAGAGCATCCTGGTGGCACGGTAAAAGAAAAGTTGCTGGCACTCGACATCAAACTGATGTTATAGTGATGTCATGTTGATATCAGAACTGATGGAAAGCATCCGAGGTGACTTTCGGACCCTCGGCGAGTTGGGTGGTCCGGACACCCAAGCCATCGCCGAGCGCCTGGGAGCCGCGCTGGAGCCCGCCTTCCAAAAGCATTTCCTGGACTCACTGAATGAGCTGATTCAGGAGTTCAACCTCAATGACTCGGCGCCCCTCAGTCTCAACCTGGAGGGTGACGAGATTCACCTCACCCGGCTCATTGCTGCTGGTGCCGACGTGCCGACGTCGACGCCCCAGGACCTCTCCGCGCGCATCGCCCTGCGACTAAGCGACGAGCTCAAAGAGAACATCGAGAACCTGGCGACCGACGTGGGTTCGTCGGTGAACACGTGGATCGTGCGCAACCTGGAGCGCTCGGTGCGAGGTGACACCCCAGGACCATCATTTAAGTCCCGCAACCAACTTCGCGGCCGGGGCCGCGCCTAACCCGAAAGGCACACCATGCGATTCCTCCCTTACGCTCAGTTCTCTTTGCTCCGTAACTATTCCTACGTTGCTCGGCGTCGCGAAACGATCGACTTCGAAGCGACCGGGGGGGAGCGGTACTTCGAGCACGACACCGAAGCTCGACCGCTCGCACGGATCTACCAGTTCCCGTTGCGCGCAACGACTCGATTCTCTCTTCGACTACAGCGAAAGGCGTAAGTAACCATGACCAGCGAGAACAAGATTCGAACAGAGAGCTACACCGCAAGCGGACCCGTCGATGTTCGGGTGATAACCAAGAGCGGAGACGTGGTCGTTCAAACCGTGCCCGGCCACGAGGTGCAGGTGCGCCTCGTGGCCGGAGCAAGCGACGCGAGCGCTCTACTGGAGAACGCCGAAGTCGAGTTCGATTCGACGTCGAACACTCTGGTCGTGCGCACGATGCACGACCAGTTCGACTCGCTCACCGGACTCAAGACGCTCTTCAAGAAGAGTTCGTGGACGATTGGCTCGGACCTGGACGTGATGATCTCGGTACCCGAGGAGTCGTCCCTCGAAGTAAAGACCGCCTCGGGCGACACGCAGTGCCACGGTCCTCTGGAGAAGGTGCAGCTCCACAGTGCGTCGGGCGACATTCGCGTGAGTGACCCGGTGGTCTCGCTCGAGGTGAAGACCGCATCCGGAGACGTCGTGGTGGGTCGGGTGACCGAGTTATTGGAGTGCCGCAGCGCCTCGGGCGACGTGCGCTGCGCGAGCGCGGCGGCGCGCACTGACGTGGCGACCGCGTCGGGTGACGTCACGGTCACCGCCGAGCAGGCCGGGGAGATCTCGGTGAAGGCGGTCTCGGGGGACGTTCGCGTAAATGTCGCTAGCGGCCTCGTGATCGACGTCAATGGAACCACGGTGTCGGGGGATATGGGATCGTCGATCCCGCTTGACGGAAGCGGAGACCAAGACGGCGATGAAGAGACGCTCACGATCAGGGTTTCGACCGTGTCGGGGGACTTTCGCATCACTCGGGCGTCCTGACTCGGTTTGTATATCGATTATTGAGAAGGCACTGCTGGCCAGCAAATTTGCTCAGTTGTTGTGTGATTGTCGTTAATAATCTGGCGACTCGCCAACAAAACTTGGCGCATGGCCATTTCCATCCTGCGACGAGTAACGCGCGGCCAACACGACGAGTTGGGCGCGGACCTCGTCCTGCTCACTCAGGAGTCCGACGCGTACCCGGGCGAAGTGGGAGATTTCCCTCCGTCTCTGCACCGGATGCTCTCGGTGCTGACCGACGGCGTCGTGGTGGTGGATGGTGGTGGGGTAGTGCGCCACGTCAACGACGACCTGATCAATCTCGCTGGTCACTCCTACGCCGGCTTGATCGGCCAGCCCGCGAAGCATCTCTTTCCGAACTGGGAGCGGTACGCGGGTTCCACCCCGAGCGAGTCGGCTGAGGAACCCTCGCCACCCGGAGCGATCGATGTCCACCTGCCACTTCGCCGCGGAGATGGAAAAAAGATCGATGTACTGGCCGCCATCTCCCCCTTCGTCTTTGACGGCGAACGTTGGGTGGTCGTTCTGGTGCGCGACGCGCGCCTGATCAGTGCCGCCGAGCAGCTGCGCGTGGCGACCGAACTGCGCTTTCGCCTGGCCTTCGAAGGCAACATGGCGCCCATGACCGTGACCGACCTCGACGATCAGATCACGGCCGCCAACGGAGCGTTCTGTGAGATGGTGGGCTACTCCAAGGACGAGCTGCTCGGACGGGACTCGAAGACCTTCACCTTCCCCGACGACATCGGGATTACCGAGGAGTCGCACCGCCGAGCGATATCGGGTGAGACCGAGCAGTCGCGTTACATCAAGCGCTACCTGCGCAAGGACGGCCAGGTCATCTTCGTTGAGGTGCTGCGATCGGCGGCGCGAGACGACACCGGCGAACTGCTCTACTTCGTCTTCTCGGAGCGCGACATCACCCAGGAGAAGGCGCTGTCGGCCCAAATCAGCCACCAGGCGTTGCACGATCCCCTCACGGGGCTCGCTAACCGGGCACTCTTCATGGACCGGCTGTCCCAAGCGATGGCCCGGGCCGCGCGAAACGGCGGAACCGGAGCGGTCTTGCTAATCGACCTCGACAACTTCCAAGGTGTGAACGACACCTACGGCCACGGCGTCGGCGATCAACTGCTGGTCGCGATCGCCCATCGCCTGGACGTTGTGTCGCGCACGTCAGACTCGTTGGCGCGCTCGGGCGACGATGAGTTCTTGTACTTGGCCGAAGGGATGAACTCCCCCGAGGAGGCGGCCATCGTCGCCAAGCGGATGCTCGACGTCTTTTCTCAGTCGTTCCTGATCGATGGCACACCTCTCGAGCAGCGCGCGAGCATGGGCGTGGTGGTCTGGGATGTGCTGAACACCGATCGCGCCGAGATCGTCCAAAATGCCGACGTGGCCCTCTTCGAGGCGAAACGAGCGGGCAAGGGTCGCTACGTGACGTTCTCTCCGGACATGCACGAGCAGGCGGTCAACCGCTTTGAGCTGGTCCAGGACCTTCGTCGAGGCTTCCACTCGGATCAGTTCGCCATGCACTACCAGCCCATCGTCGACCTCGCGACCACCACGGTCGTCGGCTTCGAAGCGCTGATGCGCTGGCAGCACCCCCAGCGCGGCATGGTCCCCCCCGCCGTCTTCATCCCCCTGGCCGAGCAGAATGATCTCATCCTCGAGCTCGGCAGGTTCGCGCTCACCAGAGCCATCGAGGCCGCCAGTTCCTGGTCGCGTTCGGGAGACCCGTCGAACTGGCCCTACGTCAGCGTCAACCTGTCGGCTCGCCAGTTCTACGACCCGAGTCTCGTGGCGACCATAGAAGAGGCGCTCTACGCCAACGACCTGGGACCCGAGCGGCTCATCATCGAGGTGACCGAGAGCGTGGCCCTGGCCAACGTGGCCGAGACCATGAACGTGATCGAGTACCTCAACCGCATGGGCGTGGGCTTCGCGCTCGACGACTTCGGCACCGGATACTCCTCGCTGTCGTACCTCGCCCTGATGCGTCCTCGGGTCATCAAGATCGACCAGTCCTTCATCAGCCCCGCCTTCGAGAGCGCGCGCAACGACACGCTGCTCGAAGCGATCGTCTCGTTGGGCCAGAACCTCAACATGTCGGTACTGGCCGAGGGCATTGAGACCCAGGGTCAGTACATCCGACTGTGTTGCTTCGGGTGTGAGTTGGGACAGGGCTTCCTCTTCTCGCCCGCCGTCTCGGCCGAAGGTGCGCGAACCCTGGTCGGCCGTGTTCTCGGCACCTGATCACGCGGCCTAGGCACGAGACGTAGTTTCGACCAATCACGTTCAGACTTCCAGAGCATGGTGGTGTCTGAACACCTGGCATGATGGATTGCCAAATGGTGAGCGTGGATCAACGAAGCAGCGAGTCGGTGGGCTCGGATCAAGGGATCCTGCTTCGAGGAATCACCAAGCGATTCGGTTCGAGCGTCGCCGTGGACGACGTCAACCTCGAGGTCTTTCGCGGCGAATTTTTTACCATGCTCGGGCCGTCGGGCTCCGGCAAGACCACTCTGCTTCGCCTCATCGCGGGATTCGAGGTACCGGACGCCGGGACCATCTCGCTGCGGGGGGTTGACGTCACGGGTGCACCGCCGTACCAACGAGATGTCAACACGGTCTTCCAGGATTACGCTCTCTTTCCTCACTTCAGCGTGGCCCAAAACGTCGGGTACGGCCTGCGCGTTCGCCACACGCCCAAGGACCAGCTCGCGCGCCGAGTGGGCGACGCCCTCGAGATGGTGCAGATGACCGAGTTCGCCGAACGCAGACCGGCTCAGCTCTCGGGGGGCCAGCGTCAGCGCGTGGCCCTGGCTCGCGCCATCGTCAACGAACCTCAAGTCCTCTTGCTCGACGAACCCCTGGGGGCGCTGGACCTCAAGCTGCGCCAAGAGATGCAGGTCGAGCTGAAAGGAATTCAGCGCCAGATCGGCATCACGTTCATCTACGTCACCCACGACCAGGAGGAGGCGCTCACCATGAGCGATCGTGTGGCGGTGTTTCGCAGAGGTCGCATCGAGCAGATCGGGGCGCCCACCGAGGTCTACGAGCGCCCCGAGACCGAGTTCGTCGCGTCCTTCGTGGGCACCTCGAACGTCATCGAGACCCCTGCGGGACGCGCGGTGCTGCGGCCCGAGAAGATCGAGATCGCCCCAGGGACGACCCTCGGGAATCGCCCCGGCGCTCTGGGGCGGGTCGAAGACGTGGCGTACCTCGGCATGGTCACCAGGTTCACCGTTCGCCTCGACAACGGATCGACGATGACGGTCGCTCGCCAGAATCGGTCCGGTGGCGCAGAACGGAATAGCCTCAACCTCGAGAGTCCCGTGGTACTCACCTGGGACCCCGATGACGCCTTTGCACTTGCATCAAACAGTGTGGCTGAAGCACAGCAGCACTAAACAACAGGGGGAGAAATGAAGAGATCACGGTATTTGAGGTGGGCTAGTGCGGCCGCGGGCGTTGCGCTCCTGGGCTCATTCGTCGTGCCGATCGTGCTCAGCGGCACCGCGGGGGCCTCGTTGGGCACACCGCCGACCCAGGGCATGAAGCCGCCGACATCCATCGGCAAGGGCGAGGGTAAGTTGAACATCATCGCCTGGGAGGGCTATACCCAACCCGAGTGGGTCAGGCCCTTCGAGAAGACCACCGGGTGCCAAGTCAACGTGAAGTACGCCGGTTCGTCCAGCGAGATGGTCTCGCTCATGGCCAACGGCGGTGGTCACCAGTGGGACTTGGTCTCGGCCTCCGGCGACGCCGACCTACGCCTTATTTACGGCGGTGACGTCAAGCCGATCAATATCAAATTGATCCCCTCGTGGAGTGAGTTCCAGCCCTTCCTTAAGTCGCCGTCGTTCAACACGATCAACGGCTACCACTACGGGGTGAGCTTCGAGTTCGGACCCAACGTCTTGCTCTACTCGACCAAGACCTTCAAGACGGCCCCCACGTCCTGGTCGGTTATCTACTCCAAGAAGTACAAGGGCGAGATCACGATTCCCGATAACCCGATTCAGATCGCGGACGCGGCCCTGTACCTGGAGTCGGCCAAGCCGAGCCTGGGCATCACCGACCCGTACGAGTTGACCCAGACTCAGTTCAACGCGGCTCGGTCAACCTGCTCAAGGCCGAGCACCCACTGGTGAAGAAGTACTGGGACCTCGCGAGTCAGGAGATCTCTCTGTTCCAGAACGGCGAAGCGGTCGTCGGAGCGGCCTGGCCCTATCAGACCTCGACGCTCGAAGCGGCCAACGCGCCTGTCGCGGACACGATCCCCAAGGAAGGGGCGACCGGCTGGGCCGACACGTGGATGCTCGCCACCAACGCACCGGACCCGAACTGCGCCTACAACTGGATGGCCTACATGTCTACGCCCAAGATCCAAGCCGAAGACGCCATCTCCTATGGTGAGACGCCGGCCAACACGCTTGGCCTGTCCGATCATGAACACGCTGCAAAAGGGTGGGTGTGCCGCGTACCACGCGAACGCGCCACAGTCCTACTTCAAGACCATCAAGTTCTGGAAGACGCCACTGTCCACGTGTGACAACGGGCAGAACGACTGCGTGGACTTTACGCAGTGGCAACAGGCCTGGACGCAGATAACGGGATAACGCTTGCCATCTCGAGAAGGAACTCGCCAACGACTGGGGGCGGCGCTGTGGCGCCGCCCCTGGTTGCGAGGGGCATTCATGTTGACGCCGCCACTCATGTGGTTCCTCGTCGTCTACATCGCCTCGCTGGTCGCCCTTCTTGCCACGGCGTTCTTCAGCGTGAACTCACTCACCGGCAACATCATCTACCAGTGGACGTGGGCCAACTTCTCTCAGATCTTCACTCAGTCGGTCTACGGCTCGATCATCTTGCGCACGGTGATCATGGCCGTTCTGGTGACGGTGACCGACGCGGTCATCGCACTACCCTTCGCGTTCTTCATCGCCAAGATCGCCCAGCGCCGGGTGCGTCAAGCGTTTCTCGCCTTGGTGTTTCTGCCGCTGTGGGCGAGTTACCTCGCACGCGTGTACGCGTGGATCAACATTCTCTCGAACCACGGCGTGCTGCCGGACTTTGAGCGGCACTTGGGCCTACCGATCACCAACGTCGCCTACACCAACACCGCGATGTGGATTGTCTTTTCGTACTTGTGGCTGCCCTTCATGATTGTGCCCATCTACGGCGCTTTCGAACGCGTGCCCGACTCGTTCCTCGAGGCGTCGTCGGACCTGGGTGCGGGCAGTTGGTTCACGTTTCGTCGCATACTCTTTCCCCTGATCCTGCCGGGTGTCGTCGCGGGATCAATCTTCACGTTTTCACTCACGTTGGGCGACTTCATCACGCCACTGTTGATTGGCGGATCGAACTCGAACTTCATCGGCAACGCGATCTATGACAGCGCGATCAATGGGGGCGACTTGCCCTTCGCCGCGGCGCTCGCCTTCGTGTCGATCGCCATCATGGCGGTCTATCTCTTCTTGGCGCGCGCGGCCGGCGCCTTTGACGCCATATGAGACTGTCCAGACTCTCGCGGGCCGGTCTGGCGGTCTTTTCCGCGCTCGTCGTGATGTTCCTGCTCGGCCCACTGCTCGTCATCGTGCTCTTTCGCCTTCGACAAGTCGAATGTCCAGTCGCTGCCGATCAAACACTGGACCACGCACTGGTTCGCGGTCGCTTTCGACGACCCGGCCGTGCGCAGTGCCCTATGGCTGAGCGTAAAGGCCGGTCTCGCGGCGACGGCGATCGCTCTCATCCTGGGCACGTTGGTGGCCTTTGGGATCCATCGCTTTCGGTTCTTCGGTCGCGACACGATCTCGCTTATGCTCGTGCTCCCGATCGCTCTCCCCGGTATCGTCACGGGACTCGCGCTGCAATCGGCGTTCAATCTCTCGCACATCGACCTCTCGATTTACACGATCATCGTGGGACACGCGACGTTCTGCATGGTTGTGGTGTTCAACAACGTCGTGGCCCGGCTGCGTCGAACATCGACGTCTCTGATTGAGGCGTCATCCGATCTCGGAGCGGGACCAGTTCAGACGTTCCGGTTGATCACGCTGCCGATGCTCAAGACCGCCCTCATCGCGGGCGGGCTACTCGCCTTCGCCCTCAGCTTCGACGAAGTGATCGTGACCACCTTCACCGCGGGTGCGCAGAACACACTGCCGCTGTGGATCTTTGGCGCCATCTTGCGTGGCCAAGAACTGCCCGAGGTCAACGCCGTGGTGGTGTTCGTGTTGATACTGACGATCGTTCCCATCGCGTACGCCGCGCGCATATCGAGTGGCGAGGGCTTCCTTCGATCCTCGGAGTCGAAGTAGAGCGCTGACTTACGATCTCGCCTTTGCTGCTGCGCCCTGTTGCATTGCGAGTTGCCGTTCGCACTCTTTGCCATTGAGCAGCGAGAGGACAAGGATGATGCCAAGAACGGCAAAGCCGGTCGCGACAAGATAGGACAGCCGAAAACCCGTCGTGAGGGTGGCGCCCGCGCCGCGCGAAGCGGCCGCCGCGATCGTCGCGAGGATCGAAAGTCCGACGGCGGATCCCACTTGTTGGCTCGTGTTGAGGAGCCCGGCGGCCGTGCCCTGCTGGTTGGGGGCGACTCCGGCGACGGCGCCGATTGAGGCGGCGGGAAAGGCGTGTCCCATCCCGAAGGCCGTGAGCAGCAGTCCAGGGAGGACGTTCGGCCAATACGCCCCACCGGTTGTGATGTGCGACAGCCACAACTGTCCCAAGCCGACGCTGACGAGTCCACTTACGAGTAAGGACTTCACCCCTACGCGCGAGAGAAGTCGTCGGGTGAGCAGGGTTGACGTACCCATGACCGTCAACGTGGCGGGGATGAAGCACAGTCCCGTGACCAGCGGCTCGAAATGCAGCACGCGTTGGAGATAGAGGGAGGCAAAGAAGGTGTAGGCGACGGTGATGGATCCCATCGTCAGCATCGCCCCGTCGGCGGCTCGACGACTGCGACCGGCCAGAACGGCGAAGGGAAGCATTGGCGCGGGCGATCGTCGCTCGACGACCACAAATGAAATGCCCAGTACCACGAACGCAATCAAGGCAACCACTGACTGGACGGATCCGAATCCTTTCTCTTCGCCCTGACTCAAGCCGAAGATCAGCGAGGCCAGCGAGAACGTCACGAGTGTGGCGCCGGGGTAGTCCAGGTTGACGCCGTGCTGACGCGGGTTCGGGGGGATCAGGCGCGGGACAAAGAAGATCAGCGCGGCGACGATGGGCACGTTGATGAGAAAGATCGCTCGCCAGTTCACGTACTCCACGAGCACTCCGCCGAGCACGACGCCCAAAGAGGCGCCTCCGGCCGCGGCGGCCTGCCACAGTCCGATGGCTCGATTCCGCGCGGGACCTTCGGGATTGTTCGTTGTCAGCAGAGCCAGCGCCGTCGGCGAAATCATCGCTCCGCCGATGCCTTGAACGATGCGCGAGATGACCAACATCAACGCGCTCTGGGCCAGTCCGCACGTCAAAGACGCCAACACGAACACGATGAGGCCGATGACGAGGAGCCGCCTTCGGCCAAGAAGATCTCCCGCGCGTCCGCTTAGAAGCAGCAGCGACCCGAAGGTCAGCGCATAACCGGTAACCACCCACTGAAGATCGCCCGATGAGAAGTGGAGCTGGCGATGAATCGTCGCCAGCGCGACGTTGACGATGCTGAAGTCGGCGTGAGTACGAGTTGCGCGGTGCACAGCAGCGCGAGCAGTCCGTCCGGGGATCTCGTGACGGCCCGTGGCGCGCCACCAACGGCTTGATTGCTCACTGAAGTCGACTCGAGCGCGACGTAGGCGGCATGGCGTGTCTTCCTCTAGGGGTGATCAGAAAAGCATTCCGCAACGCTACGCGATCGCGCCGGAGATGCCGCTTCCATGAGAGTGTGTGGACATGACAAACATCACTGCCTACGAAGAACATCAGATAGATGAGGCGAACAAGTCGGGTCGGGTACCGGTTGTGTTCATCCACGGCCTCTGGTTGCTGGCCAGCAGCTGGGATCCCTGGACAGTCTTGTTCGAGGAGGCCGGGTTCGCTCCGGTCGCCGCGCAGTGGCCCGACGACCCGGAGACCGTGACTCAGGCCAACGCCAACCCGTCGACTTTTGCCCACAAGTCCGTCGGTCAAATCGCTGACCACATGGACGAGGTCATTCGCGCACTCACGGTTCAGCCCGTCGTGGTGGGGCACTCGTTCGGTGGTCTGTTGACCCAGATTGTGGCGGGTCGAGGTCTCTCACGGGCGTCGGTCGCAATCGACCCCGCGCCCTTTCGTGGCGTGCTGCCCCTGCCGCTCTCGGCGTTGAAGGCCGCCTCTCCCGTCATCGCGAATCCGCTCAATCGGGGACGAGCCGTTCCGCTCACCCTGGCCCAGTTTCGCTTCGCCTTTGCCAACGCCGTTAGCCCCGATGAGGCGAGGGATCTCTACGAAACATTCGCGGTGCCTGGATCAGGCGTCCCCCTCTTTCAGGCGGCCTTCGCCAACGTCAATCCATGGACCGAAGCCAAGGTGAATCGTCGAACGTCGGCAAGGGGTCCGCTGCTGATCATTGATGGAGAGAGCGACAACACCGTTCCGCTTCGATTGGCTCGAGCCGCTTACAAACTCCAGAAGAAGAACTCTGGTGTCACGGAGTTCTCCGTCGCGCCTAACCGCGGTCACTCGTTGATCATTGACTCGGGGTGGCGCGAAGTCGCAGAGATGGCGCTGTCCTTCCTTCGGCGATTTGTGAAGCAAGAGTGAGTTCTCCCATTGGCGGTTGGTCGTCGGAGACGTTGCGGTCGCCAGTAGGCAATCCCCGACAGGGAAACGCTTTTCTGGGTGCTCGTCGCTCCCGTTGCCCATTCTCAAAAATTTCCTGAGAGTGGGTGCTGTTGTCCTCGCTCGCGTCAGGTAGTACGTTCCAAACTGAACCGCTGGTGAACAGACGGTTACAGATGTGAGGCAGCACAGGGCGGCACCACGGCGGTGTCGCTCGCATTTTGGGTGGGGGGAAAATTGAGATCCAATAAATTTTTTGGGAAGCGTACGGCCACTGCCGCAGCAGCGGTGGCGATGATCGCTTCAGTAACAGCAATTGGCGTGAACGATGCGGCGAGCGCGTCGGCCAAAATCGGCGGATCGGTATCACTGTGGAACGAGTTCTCCGGCGCCGAGGCGACCGGTTTTGCCACGGCGCTGAAGCCCTTCGAAAGCAAGACGGGGATAAAGGTCACGATCCGCAACGCGGGCTCCAGTCTGCCCACACTGCTGGAGGCCGCAGTAGCGGGTGGCAAGCCACCGGACATTGCGGCCACCCCGACCCCGGGGTCGTTTGACCTGCTCGCCGCCGGCAAGCGGTTGACGCCGCTGAAGTCAATCTTGGGTAGTGAAGTGAAGAACTTCTCGGCGGGGTGGAGTTCGTCGGCTACGTACAAGGGAACCCTGTACGGGGTCTGGCTCGACTCGTCATCGAAGAACACCATCTTCTACAACCCAGCGGTGTTCAAGGCTGCGGGCATCACCTCGACGCCCACGACCTTCGAGCAGTTTCTCACTGATGCCTCCACGATTGCCCAGGCGGGCTACACGCCGATCTCCTACTGCAGCGGAACCTCCGGTGCGGGCTGGGCGGCCACGGACCTCTTTCAAAACCTGTTCGTGAAGTTGAATGGCGCCGCGGCGTACAACAACCTGGTGACGGGGAAGTTGAGTTGGACGAGTCCGGAAGTTACCGCGGCGTTCACCAACTACGCCTCGCTTCTTGGTAGCAACGGGGCAAATGTCGGCGGCATCACCAACGCTCTGGGCACCGACCAGTTGTGGCCCACGTGCCTCAACGACGTATACCCCGCGTCGGGCTCGCCCACGGCCGCCATGGTGATCGAAGCGTCCTTTGTGGAGCAGTCCATACCCGCGAACTACGTGGCGTCGAGCGCATCGACGTGCACCTTGACCCAGACGAACCCGTGCTACGGCTACTTCCCGTTCCCCGCACCCTCAGGTAGCAAGTACGTCAACGATGACCAGTCGTCCGGAGACGTAGCCATGCTGCTGAAGTCGACGAAAGCATCGCGTGCGGTGATCCAGTACTTGGGCTCCAAGCAGTTCGCGACGTTGTGGGAAGAAGCTCCCGGAGGGACGATCACCCCCAACCTGGCGGTGCCGGCGAGTGCCATTAAGAACCCCGTGACGGCGAGCATCGTGAAGAACCTCGACACTGCGAGCTCGACGGTGTTCAGTATGGACGACGAATACGGTGGCACGCTGGAGCCCGAGATGTGGTCGAACATGCTGGCCTGGGTGGGCGGCACGGACACGACGGCTCAGTTTGAGTCAACGATGCAGACCGAAACCAAGGCGTACCTGGCCTCAAACGGATAGTCGTACGTAGCACCATCAGCGTGCGTGTAGTTCTTGAGCTACACGCACGCTGATGTGCACTCGATGGCGGTCGCCGTCTAGTGCAATCGCACAGTCATGAGTGGTGGGGGGCCGTGAGCGCGAGCGCAATCAACGTAACGAGGCGAACGGGCGCGCCGTGGTCGTGGATTCGTCAGCACGCCGTCTCGCTCGCGTTCTTGGCCCCCGCGGCGATCTGGTTGCTGTTCATCGTCGTCTGGCCGACGATCGATACGGTCCGTTTGAGCCTGTTTAACGAGTCGGCCACCAAGTTTCTGGGGCTCACCAACTACAAGACCGTCTTTTCAACCGACACGATCCTGACTGCGTTCCGCAACAACGTCATCTGGGTCTTGATATTCCCCTTCTTTGTCACCACCTTTGGTCTCATCTTCGCCGTGCTGACGGAGAGAATTCGTTGGGCCACGGCGTTCAAAGCGTTGATCGTGATGCCGATCGTTTTCAGTACGACCGCCTCAGCTCTCGTGTGGGCGACGATCTTCGACAACAGCCCTCAGATTGGGGCGGTGAACGCCTTTGCGCTAACCGTCAGCGATTGGTTCAACCCGCCCGGCGCGTACCCGGTGAGCACGACGGCGGGTCAAACGGTCGCCGACCTCGTGGGGAGCGATTCACGCGCACTGAAGAACGGCAGTCTCATCAGCACCTCCTCGGCCCGGGCGGGGGGGATGATCGACATCGGCCTGAGAGATATTGCCCCCGCGACCCTGACGGTGCTCAAGGCCAAAGACGCACTCAAACCTCAGCCGATATCGGGTGCCATCACGGGAGTCGTTTGGCGCGCGTTTTCACCGAGCGCGCCGACCAACTCGAAGGACATCCTGCCCGGAGAACTCGGACTTCCGTTACTTCGCCTCTCGCTGGTGAACTCAGCGGGTGCGTCCGTCGCGACGACCACCACGACGACGACCGGCCAGTACAAGTTCTCCAACGTCGGCTCGGGCAAGTATTACGTCGAGATCGTCTCTTCCAACTTCAGTTCGGGCTTTACGGGTATCTCGTGGCTGGGTGGCAGTTCAATAACGCCGGTGTCGGGGTTGAACCAAACGGCCCAGGCGCTGCTCTCGGTTCCTCTCGCCGATATTGCGATGATCATTTGCTACTTGTGGATTTGGGCGGGATTTGCGATGGTGCTGATCGGCGCGGGGCTCGCGTCGCTGAATCGCGAGGTCTTGGAGGCCGCTCGCATCGATGGGGCAAAGGAGTGGCAGGTATTTCGCCGAGTGACCGTCCCCATGCTCGCGCCCGTGCTCGCGGTCGTCTTCGTCACGATGATTATCAACGTGCTCAAGGTCTTCGACATAGTCCTCAATATGGCCTCGGGATCTTCGGTCAACGCCACACCCACACTGGCGGTGGAGATCTATAACGATGGCTTCACCGGTGGTGTGCACTCCGGTGTGTCGAGTGCCATTGCGGTCATCCTCTTCTTGCTCGTCCTGCCCGCGATGATCATGAACCTCAAGCGGATCAAGGGGGTCTGATGGCCAACATCGTGGAGTCGGTTGATCTCACCCCGCGCCGGCGCGGACTCGTGCGGCGACTGGGAACTCGGGGACCAGCAAACATCGTGCTCGGGATCATTGCGATCGTGTGGCTGGTTCCCACGGTGTCGTTACTCGTGATCTCGCTGCGTCCCGAGGCGGACTTCGGCGTGAGCGGCTGGTGGAAGGCGCTGCTCAGTCCCGCCAGCCTCACCTTTTCGAACTACCGGGTCCTTTTCGACCAAGGGTTTGTCGCTGGTGGACTGCTGGACTCGTTGGTGACGTCGCTCGAAATTACGATACCCGCCACCTTGTTGGTGACCTTCTTGGCGTGTTTCGCGGGACATAGTTTGGTCTTTGGCCGATGGCGTGGTCGCGACGTGGTGTTTTTGGCCGTGGTGGGCTTGATGGTGGTACCGGTACAGGTCGCCCTCATCCCGGTCGTGCAGTTCTACCGTGAGTTGGGGACGCTCTTCGGCTTGAATCCCTACGGGACGATTCCCGGCGTGATCATCTTTCACGTGGCGTTCGGTCTGCCCTTTGGGATCTTTCTGATGCGCAACTTCATGAGCGGCATACCCAAGGACTTGCTCGAAGCAGCCCGCATGGAGGGCGCGGGGGAGTGGCGGGTCTTCTATCGCATCGTGCTGCCGCTCGCGCTGCCGGCTCTGGCGTCGCTCGCGATTTTTCAGTTCATCTGGGTGTGGAACGATCTGCTCGTGGCTCTGGTGTTCTTGGGCGGAAACCTCCATACTCCCCTTACAGTCTTCCTCTACGACCAAAATCACGAACTGCAAGCGAACTACTGGATTATCTCGACGGGCGCCATCGTGTCGGTGGTGGTGCCACTCATCGTCTTCTTCTCGTTTCAGCGTTACTTCGTCCGGGGCGTCCTCGCGGGCGCCGTTAAATAGAAGGTTGTCATGGCCAGTGTCACTCTGAGGAACCTCACCAAGCAGTACACCGGCAACAACGCCCCGTCTCTCCAGGCGCTCAACTTGGAGATTGACGACGGCGAGTTCGTGTGCCTCGTCGGTCCCTCGGGCTGCGGCAAGACCACCGCCCTGCGCATGATCGCCGGCCTCGAAGACGTCACCAGCGGCGAGATCGAAATTGGGGATCGCGTCGTCAACGATCTGCCCTCCAGGGATCGCGACATCGCGCTGGTTTTTCAGAGCTACGCGCTCTACCCTCACCTAACCGTGGCCGACAACATGAGTTTTGGCCTCAAGTTGCGAAAGGTGCCCAAGGCCGAGATCGAACAAGCCGTGCAGAGCGCGGCCAAGATTCTCGACCTCGTGCCCCTCTTGAACCGCAAGCCGGCCCAACTCTCGGGTGGCCAACGCCAACGCGTCGCCCTCGGTCGTGCGTTGGTGCGTGATCCGGCGGTGTTCTTGATGGACGAACCCCTCTCCAACCTCGACGCCAAGCTGCGCGTACAAACCCGAGCAGAGATCGCTCAGTTGCACCATCGACTCCAAGCCACCATGCTGTACGTCACTCACGACCAGGTAGAAGCCATGACGATGGCCGACCGCATTGCGGTCATGAACCTGGGCGTCCTGGAGCAGTACGGATCACCTCGCGAGCTGTACAACTTTCCGAACAATCTGTTCGTCGCTGGCTTCATTGGCTCTCCCTCGATGAATTTTGTGACGATGCGAGTCAACCGAGAGGGTGAGCGTGTCTATCTGAGCGCAGGCTCGAGTATGAGGGTCACGCTGACCGACGAGCAGTCGGACATTCTTCGCAAAACTGAGGGGGATGACATCGTGGTCGGCGTGCGGCCGGAACACCTGAGCGAAGGAGCAATCGACCGGCCGGGCTTCAGCGCGGTGGCCAAAGTACTGGTCATTGAGTTCCTCGGGAACGACGAGCACATTCACGTGACGAGCGATGACACCGACTTGGTTGCGATCTTGGACGCGCACTCCGCCGTGGCGATCGGTGATTCGATCACCTTGAGCGCTCCGCACGACAGCGTCCATTTCTTTGATCCGACCTCGGGTCTCCGCCTGAACCAGCCGGGATAGCGAGCGACGCGGGCGGGACAGGCAACTATCTAGCGCTCGGACCAGCCGGACGGTTCGGGCCCTCCCTGGGAACAGATGTCGGGGAGAGTCCCGCCTCATCGGTGCCCAGAAGGCGACGACTCTGCATCACGTACAAGAGAAGAAAAGAGGGTCCCACCAACACCACCGCGATCAAGAAGACGACGAAGATCGCGTCGAGTGAGGATTGAGGGGCACCAGCGGTGCTGAGCGTTATCGATGTACCCGGCAGCAGGACGGGGTACTGCGCAACGCCCCACGCCCAGATGACCGCGGCGACGCCGAGCGCGGCCACCGAGCGCGTTCTCAGGTGTCGCACCGTGCGCCCGTTCAGCAGAGCGATGGTGATTACCCCGCAGAGAGCGGCGACGATCACCAGGGGAAGGGCGCGGCCGGTGAGGTGGCTGTAAAGGAGTCGGTTCGAACGGTGAAGTTCGAAGAGCAAGGCCAGAGATAGCAAGCCCGCGACGACGGAGCCGAGTTGGGCTCGCCGGGCAAAGTAGCTTCGCAACGTCTTCTCGCCTCGCCTCGCCGCTTCGCCCGTCAAATAAACCGCCGCGAGGTAGGCGCACGCGGCGACGAACAGGCAGCCGATCAGTAGGGACGTCGCGCTGGTCCACGCGGACTGGTTCGCGTGCGTGGCGTCAGCCGGGATACTGCCCGTGGCGATGGCGCCGATCACGGTACCCATGAAGAAGGGAGTGACGAGCGACGACAGCGCAAACGTGGCCCCCGCGACTCGGAGGAGTCGAAGATCGGTGATCTCTTTGCGGAACGCGAAGCCGGCGCCACGCAACACGATCCCTGCCACGGCCAGCCAGAGAGGCAGCGCCGCTGCCGTCATCACCGACGCGAAGGCGCGGGGAAACGCGGTCCAAAAGATGACCAGGTCGAACACCAGCCACACGTGGTTGGACTCCCACACCGGGGTGATCGATTCGTCAACGAGACGTCGCGGCGCCCACCCGCGACTCGCGCCGCCCGCGAGCAGGTCCCATAGTCCGCCCCCAAAGTCGGCGCCGCCAAAGATGGCGTAGAGCGCAATACCGACCAACAAGATGGCCCCAATCGTCCCAGCCATCACGAACCCACGCTTACGTCGTCATTGAAGGGTGAAGTTGGACCGTAAGGAACCGAGGCTTCTTCAAGATCGTTGTCGCGCCAGCGACGGGTCAGCGTGCGTACGATGAGCACGGTGGTGACACCAAGGAGCGCGTACAGCACGACGATGATGCTGAGCGTGACGACCACCCCGCCGTTGGTCGTCGCCGCGTCGGCCGTGGTCAGTAAGTGGTAGACCACCCACGGTTGACGCCCCACCTCGGTGACGATCCATCCGCATTCCATGGCAATAATTGCGGCCACTCCGCTGACTGCACCGGCCAGCCAGAACAGTCGCTGGGGTGGGAGTCGCCGGCGCCGCAACCACTCCCATCCTGCCCACAGCCCAACCAGTAGCAGCAAGGTGCCGAGGCCGACCATCGCGTCGAAACAGAGGTGAATAAGCCAGATGACCGGCGGGCGGTCGGCGAGGGGAACGCTGTCAAAACCAATGACCTTGGTACTTGGTCGAAAGCCCACGAGTAGCGAGTCCAAGTCCGGAATCTTTAGGCCAGCGTAGATACGGCCTCCCACGTCGACCCCGCCCAGCCACTCGGGCACATTGCGCGAGGTGTGAGCCACGTACTCCATGGCCGCAAACTTCACCGGCTGGTCGTGGGCGATAGCGCGCGCCGCCGTGTCACCGACGAAGATCTGAACCGGCGTCACGATCGCCGCGGGAACGAATCCGAGCGAAAAACCGGTGTAGTGGTATCGATCGCGTCGACCACGCAGGATGCCAACGGCGTAGACGCCGGCCACGAAGAATCCCGCGACCATGTACGCGGCGAGGATCATGTGCGGCATCTCGTAGGTCGACGCGTGATTGAAGAGCACCTGCCATGGATCAATGGAGATGATGCGCCCGTTTTTCTGAACGAAGCCCCCGGGCTGGTTCATCCAGGAGTTGACGGCCACCACCGACATCGCTCCGAAGATTCCACTGATCGCGATGGGAACGCCGCTCCAAAAGTGCCGCCAACCCGAGAGGCGGCGCCACCCGAACAGATAGATCGCGGCGAAGATCGCTTCGAGAAAGAAGAAGATCCCTTCCAGGGCGAAGGGAAATCCCAGTACCGCGCCGTACTGTCGCATCAGTCCGGGCCACAACAAGCCCATCTCAAAGGAGAGCACCGTTCCGGTCACCGCGCCCACGGCAATGAGCACGCCCATCACCTGAGACCAGCGCCGGGCCAGTCGCATGGCAGTTTCGTTCTCGCGGCGCAGGCCGACGTACTCGGCCAGCAAGACGAAGGCCGGCAGCGCAATGCCAAAGCACGCCAGGATGATGTGGAATCCCAGGGTGGCCGCCATCTGAGCCCGAGCCGGCAATACCTCGGCATGAAGCTGGGTGGCAGCGAGCAGATTCAACGTCAACCCTCCGATGCGGGTTCGTTGGTGCATCGGCGCACCCCACTTGCGTCGTGGTTGCGCCTGTAGCCGGGATGGTACACCTGGGTTTCAACGCGAGGCAATAACTCTTTGACGGAATCAGTCCTTCCCGATGCCACTCCTAGCCCAGAATGACCTACATTCGTTCGGCCATCGCCCGCGCCGAACGATGAAACCGAGTGTCCGCTATAGAGCGCATCGTTGAGGGTAGTCACGGGTGTCGTGCTTCGGTCAAGCGCGATGTACTCTTCTTTCGTTGACGCGTCCTGCCGGACGCGGAGAGGGGCGGTTATGAGCGGTGTGCGGGTATTGGTCGGAACGCGAAAGGGAGCATTCGTGCTTCGTGCGGATGGCTCGCGTAAGAACTGGGACGTTAGTGGACCGTACTTTGGCGGGTGGGAGATCTTTCACGTGAAGGGTTCGCCAGTCGATCCCGATCGCATCTTCGCCTCGCAGTCCACGAGTTGGTTCGGGCAGTTGATTCAGCGCTCCGACGACGGTGGTCTCACCTGGAATCCGGTGGGTAACCAGTTCGTCTACGACGGCGTGCCGGGCACCCACCAGTGGTACGACGGGACGCCCCATCCGTGGGAGTTCGCCCGGGTCTGGCACCTCGAGCCGTCCTTGAGCGACCCGGACACGGTGCTCGCGGGCGTCGAGGACGCAGCTCTGTTTCGCTCGACCGACGGGGGACAGAACTGGAGTGAGCTGTCGGGCCTGCGTGGTCACGACACCGGTTCGGCGTGGCAGCCCGGGGCGGGCGGGATGTGCCTGCACACGATCATCGTGAGTCCCACGGATCCGCGCCGTATTTTCGTCGCCATCTCGTCAGCTGGCGCCTTTCGCAGTGACGATGAGGGCATGACGTGGCGCCCGATCAACCACGGACTGCACTCTGAGGGGCTGCCCGACGAGGACGCCGAGGTCGGGCACTGCGTACACCGCATCGCGTTGCATCCGTCGAACCCGGACGTGATCTACATGCAAAAGCACTGGGACGTGATGCGCAGCGACAACGCCGGAGACTCGTGGAGCGAAGTGAGTGGCAACTTGCCCTCGGACTTTGGCTTCGCCATCGACGTGCACGCCCACGAACCGCAGACCGTCTACGTGGTGCCCATTACCAGCGACTCTGAGCACTTTCCGCCGGAGGGCAAACTGCGGGTCTACCGCAGTCGAACCGGCGGCAACGAGTGGGAGCCTCTCACCAAGGGACTGCCCCAAGAACACTGCTACGTCGACGTTCTACGCGATGCGATGGCCGTGGACGCCCTGGAGGACTGTGGCGTGTACTTCGGCACGACCGGGGGCCAGGTCTACGCGTCGGCCAACTCGGGTGACTCGTGGGAGCCGATCGCTCGCGACCTACCCGCGGTGCTGTCGGTCGAAGTCCAAACGCTGGCATGATTCGAGTCGTCCTCCCGGCCCACCTCAGAAATATCGCCAAGGTTTCGGGTGAGGTCGAAGTCGAGGTCGTTGGCACGCCCTCGCCCGCCAGTGTCATCGACGCTCTCGAGACTCGCTTTCCCGACCTCTTGGGCACGATTCGTGATCCGGCGACCCAACAACGGCGCAAGTTCGTCCGGTTTTACGCGTGCGAGATGGATCTTTCACTGGAACCGATCGACGCGGCGCTGCCCGAAGCCGTCGAGCGAGGCCAGGAGCCATTTTTCGTGATCGGCGCGATGGCCGGGGGCTGAGCGAAGCGCCCGGCACATCACCTACGCTCGTCGCCGTGGATCTCTACGCCAAAGTTCTGATTGTCTCGGACTCGGTCGATCGGGGGGAGCGTGAGGATCTTACGGGCCCGCTCCTTCGCGCGCGACTCGAAGAGGCGGGCTTCGCGATCGCCGACTACCGAGTGGTCCCCGACGGCGAGGATTCGGTTGAGACGAGCCTGCGCGCGATGAGCAACGGATTCGTCGGACTCCTCGTTACCTCGGGGGGCACCGGGTTTTCGCGCCGCGATCTCACCCCAGAGGGAACCGCTCGCGTACTCGAACGCGACGCGCCCGGACTCGGCGAGGCAATGCGCCTTGTGAGTCCGCTGGGACGACTGTCGCGCGGGCGATCGGGCACCGTTGGCCAGTGCTTGATTCTCAACCTCCCCGGATCACCCCGCGGGGCGATCGAGTGTCTGGAGGCCGTGCTTGACGTCGTGCCGCACGCGCTCGAGCTTCTGAGTGACCCCGCCTCGCCTCACCCGCCCGAGACCGGGGGCAACACCGCAACTTCGTCGTCGTGATCGATCAGGGCCCCCGGCTCAGCGGGCTCGCCGTTCACCCAGATTCGACTGACCTTGAGTACCTTCTGGAACCCCGGCCCGTAGCGACGAACGGCCTCGTCCAGCACGACGTCAAGGGAGTGACCCTCAACGATGTCGACGCCGGTGCCCGCCGCCTCGCGGGCTGGACCCAATAAGACCAGTCGAGCCATCAGATAGCGCTCAACTGGTCCGCCTCGAGCACCATTCCTCGAACGACGTCACCCGTCTCGGCGCCCTCGCCGTCGGGTAGGAAGATGAGCGCATTGGCCAAGGCGACCGCGTGGAGTAAGTGAGACGCGTGTCGCGCGATGCTTTCCACGTGGGCCACGCCGTCGTCGTGGACCCGTGCGACCGCGTGAACGAGATGGAGTCGACCGTCGAGTTTCCGCGGCGCCGGGCAGTCGAGGACCATGTTGATGGTGAGCCGATCAAGAACGCGATGTCCCCCAAGGCGACGCAGGGCGGGTCGCACGAAAGCCTCGAATCCCACCAGGGTGGACACGGGGTTGCCAGCTAGTCCGAAGATGGGCACAGCCGAGTCCTTCGTGAGGCCAAACGCGAATGGTTTGCCCGGTTTCATCGCGACCTGCATGGAGCGCGCCTGATCGCCGCAGAGTTCGAGCAGAACCGATTTCACGAAATCGGCGTCGCCGACGCTCACCCCACCCGTCGAGATGATCGCATCGCACGACGCTGCCCCCCGTGTCAAGGTCTCGTTGATGTCGGCGGACGAGTCGCCCACGATTCCGAGGTCGACGGCGTCGAATCCCGATGCGCGCACCGACGCGAGAAGTGAGGGGCGGTTGGTGTCGCGGATCATCCCGGGCGACAACGGGGCAGTCGTCTGGGAGAGTTCGTTGCCCGTCGACAACACGCCCACGATGGGCCGGCGGTGGGCCATCACGCTCGAGTATCCCTGGCTCGCGAGTACGCCGAGCAGGGCGGGACCAAGTTCGTCGCCCGGTGACACCAACACCTGGTGGAGGGAGACGTCCTCGCCTACCCGGCGAACCGCTTCTCCGACGTTGACTTCACGTTGAATGACGACCGTCGTGCCGTCGGGGTCGAGGACGGTCGCCTCACGCAGACATACGCTGTCGGCCCCGGCGGGTAGGGGAGCGCCCGTCATGATGCGCGCGGCCTCGCCCTCGCCCACCGTCGCCGACGGATTGTCACCGGCGAAGATCGTGCCGGTCACGCGCAAGCGCCGAGAGCCACCTTGCGTATCGGTGGCCCGCAGCGCAAAACCGTCCATCGAGGAGTTTTCGAACCGAGGCGACGGCTCGCGAGCTCGAACCTCTTCGGCGCAGACGCAACCCAACGCCTGGGCGAGTTCGAGGTGGCTCGGATCGAGCGGTTCGAGGCCCCCGAGGACGAAGCGTCGCGCTTCGTCGATGGAGATCACGGACGGGGAACGTCGAGGAGCGGTGACGTCTCCTCACTCCACGCCGATCCGCCCTCCCAAATCTCGCGCTTCCACATCGGTACGGTCTCCTTCAGGGTATCGATGCAAAAGCGGGCTGCCTCGAAGGCGTCGTCGCGGTGGGGCGAGGACACGGCGACGACGACGGTTGGCTCGGAGAGTTCAACCCGGCCAATCCGATGATGAATCGCGACGGCTTCCAGGGAGGCCCAGCGCTGGCGCGCAACGGTGACGATCTCATTGATTCTCTGTTCCGCTAGCTTTGGGCTCGTCTCGTACTCCAGGGCGAGCACGTCGTCGCGGGCGCGAGAATGGTCTCGCACGACGCCGCTGAAGGTGACAACGGCGCCGCAGTTGGGTCGCACCGCCCAGGCGGACAACTCATCACTCGAGAGTGGGTCCTCGCTCACCACTATCCACGTAGATGTCGACGGCGAGCTCATTGACGTCATTCTACGGTCGCGTCGAACAAGGCCCCGGAGGCAGGTTCTCCGACGCATCCGATGCTCGCCGGTCCACTCGCACGGTGCGAGCGCGACTTGTCCCGTAACGCACCTGCGCCCCCGAGGACCGACTAATCACGCAGACACGCTAAAAGAGGCGTGATGTTACTGTGAATGCATCTACGACGGAGGAGGCAGTATGCGTCGAATCGTGGCAATGTTGGCGACTGCATTCTTGGCGCTTGGCGCGCTCTCGGTCTCGCTGACCAGCGCGGACGCGAGTCCCTCGACGAGGGCCAAGGCGTCTGGGACGGTCGACGTTCTCTACGCGGGCTCTTTTCTCGACCTCATGGAACAACAGATCGATCCTGCATTCCGCAAGGCCACGGGCTACACGGTCAGCGGGTACTCCGCCGGATCGACGGCCCTGGCCACAGAGATTTCTGGGGGCACCCAAGTGGGCGACGTCTTCATCAGCGCGTCGCCGGCGGTGAACGCGAGCCTCGAGGGAAGCGCGAATGGCAACTGGGTGTCGACGTACAAGGAGTTCGGCTACTCACCCCTCGTGCTCGGCTACAACCCGAAGTCGAAGTTCGCCAAGGACCTAGAGACCAAGCCCTGGTACGAGGTGGTGGACCTTCCGGGGTTCCTGCTCGGCCGGACGGACCCTGCGACCGACCCCAAAGGCGTGCTCGCGGTCGATGCGTTGACGGGAGTCGCCCTCAGTTACGACCAACCGAACCTCGCTCCCCTGGCGTCCTCGACGTCCAACGTCTTTGAAGAGACGGCCCTGGTCGGTGATCTGCAGGCCGGACAGTTGGACGCGGGCTTCTTCTACGCCGTGGAGGCCGCCGCGGCACACTTAAAGACAGTGCCGCTCATTGGTACGCAACTCTCGGGCCAGTACACGGTGGCGATTCTCAATCGCGCCCCCCACCCGGCCGCGGCGAAGGCCTTCGTCGATTTCTTGCTCGGTCCCGCAGGTCGCAAGATCTTGAAGGATAATGGCGTGACGCCGATCTCCCCGGCGCTGTTCTTCCGCGCCTCCGCGAACTCCACTGCGGCAACCACCACCACCACGTCGCCATGACCGCAACGAGGACTCTCAAGAGTCCTCTCACGTGGCTCGGCGGATTGCTCGTCCTGTACCTGGGCTATCCGATCGTGGGCTTCCTGGTGCGCCTCGTCACGTCGCCCCAACGAGGATTTCACGCGCCGGGACTGTTCTCGGCGTTGTGGGTCTCGGTCGCGGGAGCCACCATGTCGCTCGCACTGGTGACGCTCTGTGGCGTGCCCCTCGCCTACGTGCTCGCTCGCTCGAAGGGTCGCTTGGCCGCGGTGGTGGGCGTCCTGGTCCAGATCCCCCTGGCCCTGCCACCACTCATGAGCGGCATCATTTTGGTCTACATCATCGGCCCGTATACCTTTCTCGGTCAGCTCTTCGGCGAGCACCTCACCGACTCAATGGTCGGCGTGGTGATTGCCATGTCGTTCGTCTCGGCTCCCTTTTTGGTGGTGGCTGCGCGCGCCGCCTTTAGTGGCGTCGACCAGGGGATGTTGGACGTCGCGCGAACCCTGGGCTACTCGGCCGTGTCACGCTTCGTGCGCGTGGCGGTACCCAGTGCCGGTCACGGCATTCGTGCGGGCATGTTGCTCACGTGGTTGCGGGCCTTCGGGGAGTACGGCGCAGTCGTCATTCTCGCCTACAACCCGGCGTCGTTGCCGATCTACACCTATAACCAGTTCAGCGGCCGGGGACTGCCCACGACCTTGGCGCCGACGGCCTTGGCGCTGGCGGTCGCCGTGGTGGTCGTGATGGTGAGTCGCGTGCGCGTTCGCGTGCCGTCGTCGCGGCCCGCGATCGTGTCACGCCCGCCCGCGCCCGCAATAGTTGATCCCCAGCCCGTGCGCTTTGACCTGGACCATCGACTCGCTGAGTTCCACCTTCGCGTCTCTCACGAGTCCCGCGTCAATCACCTCGGGGTGCTCGGCCCGTCGGGCGCGGGTAAGTCCGCGCTGCTGAGATGCCTCGCGGGACTGTATGGGCCGAGTCCAGGACCCGTGTGGTACGGCGACCAACTGGTGAGCAACGTTCCCGCCGAGCAACGCGGCGTGGGGTACGTCGCTCAGGGCTTTACCCTCTTTCCATACCTCAACGTCTGGCGCCACCTCACCTTCGCGCGCGAGTCCAGCCCCGAACTCGCTTCTTACTGGCTCGAGCACCTTCGCCTCGACGGGCTCGAGGAGCGGATGCCGTCGCAACTCTCAGGCGGCCAGCGCCAGCGCGTGGGTCTCGCCCAGGTGCTGTGTCGATCGCCCCAGGTGCTCTTGCTCGACGAGCCGTTCTCCGCACTGGACGCACCGGTGCGACTGAAACTGCGTCGCGAACTACGACGCGTCCAACGGGAGACGGGTCTCGCGACGGTGCTCGTGACCCACGATCCCGAAGAGGCGGCGTTCCTCTCGGAGGAGTTGATGGTCATCGCGCGCGGTGAGGTACTGCAGTCCGGATCGAGTCGATCAGTCTTTTCGCAACCGAACTCGCCCGAGGTCGCGCGCCTGGTCGGCATTGAGAACGTCCACGCAGCGACCGTCGTGTCGTCTACGACGCTCGCAGTCAGCGACGCTCGCGTGGCAATACTGCCGACGAGCCTCGCGCCGGGGACCCACGTGCACTGGAGCGTGCGCCCCGAGTCGGTGAACGTGACCGCATCGAAGAGTCCGAGTGCCGCGGGCGAGTTCGTGGGCCGAGTGATCGAGATTGCCGACACCGGTCTCGCCTACGAGCTCTTCGTCGAGTACGCCAGCGGCTTGGAGATTCGAGCTCGCACCTCGAGCGCGCCCGACGTCGCGCCCGGGGAACGCTGTCAGGTCTCGTTTCGCGCCGAGTCGGTGTCGGTGTGGCCGGCGGTGACCGACGACTAGAAGGTGTCGGGAATCTCGACGCTGACGCTGGTGGCCTTGATGACGGCGTCCACCACCACGCCCGGCGCCAATCCCAACTCGTCGGCCGCTTCGCGAGTGATCACCGAGACAACCCGGTGGGGACCGGCTTGGATCTCGACCTGGGCGACCACCTTGTCCTTGACCACTCGGGTCACGATGCCCACGAAGCGATTGCGCGTCGACTGTGCGCGCGGACTGCGGGGCGACGGTGAGCGACTTTCGGTGACGGCCGCGTGAGCGAGGTCGACGCCCTCGAAGTAGCGCTTGCCGTCTTCGCCCAGCGACGACTTGATCCGTCCGGCGTCCGCCCAGCGCCGAATGGTGTCCGCACTCACCCCCAGCAGCTCCGCGGCTTGGGTGGCGCGGTACTTCACGTTCGTCCCTCGCACTCGGGCGTGGTCCAGGGGGTCATGAGATTACCCACCGATCATGGACATCGAACGCGCGGGCCGAAGGAAGTCGGGCTCGTTGATGGCGTGCCCGGGGAACTTCTCCCAGACGGCCTGGCGCAACAACGTGGCGATCTGCGCGTCGGCTGCGCCTTTGCGGATCAGATCTCGCACCGACAGTTCGTCGTCGGAGAACAGACAGTTGCGAAGCGCACCGTCCGAGGTCAGTCGCAGGCGATTGCACGTACCGCAAAAAGGCTGGGTCACCGACGAGATAAGGCCGATCTCGCCCCCTCCGTCGGCGAAGCGGAAGCGTTCGGCTGGTGCGGAGCCGCCGCGGTCAACGGCCTCGAGAGGCCAGGTGCTCGAGATCTGTTCGAAGACCTCGTGGCCCGAGACCAGTTGGGACTTGTCCCACTGGCCCTGGGCGTCCAGGGGCATGAACTCGATGAACCGCACGATCCGGCCCGTGTCGCGAGCGAAGGCGGCGAAGTCGAGAATCTCGTCGTCGTTGATCCCGCGCAGGATGACCACGTTCACCTTCAACGGGGCCAGGCCCGCCGCCTCGGCCGCGTCCATCGAGGCCAGGACCGTCGCCAGGTCGCCCCGTCGGCGGATCGACTCGAATCGATCAGCTCGCAACGAGTCACAACTGATGTTCACGCGGCTCAGTCCCGCACCCGCCAGGCTCGCCGCCAGGGGCGCTAACAACATTCCGTTGGTCGTGAGCGAGAGGTCGTCAAAGCCGATCGCCGAGAGTCGTGCGACCAGCGAGGCGAGACCCTTGCGAACGAGTGGCTCGCCACCGGTCAGGCGAAGAGACCTGACGCCGAGGGACGCGGCGACCGCGGCGACCCGAACGATCTCGTCGAAGCTGAGCAAGGCGTCATGGGCGAGGAAGGTCATTCCCACCTCGGGCATGCAGTAGACGCAGCGAAGGTTGCACCGGTCGGTCACCGAGATGCGAAGGTCGTCGTGCACCCGTCCGTATCGGTCGACCAGTGGTCCCGCCTTTGGCATGCTCGCCTGCGAGACCTCACCTCGGTCGCCTTCGACGGCTCGGGGGTGCGGCCGTAGGGACACCGCGACGGGAGGGCCCGCGCTTAGCGACATCGGGAGTCGCCCTCGCCGTGACGACGATGAGAACCAACGAAATGAGCCATAGTGACCACTGCGTCCATGCTAACGGCGGTCCTTTCTCAGGCCTATTGCGAGCGACGACGCCGTCGACGACGGGTCGGTGCCTCGACGAGCCGCCCCCAACTTCCCGACTTGCCGCCTTCTTTCCTCAAGAGCGCCAGGTCGTCGATGCGCGCATGCGGGTCGAGGGCCCGGAGCGAGTTGAGGATGCTCAGTGCGGCCACCGCGCACGCGGTGAGCGCCTCCATTTCCACTCCGGTCGACTCGGTCGCGATCGCACTCGCCGAGATCTCGACGCCACCCTCGCGTTCGGTGAGTTCGACATTGACGTCGCTGAGCAGAAGCGGGTGACAGAGGGGAATGATCTCGGCGGTTCTCTTAGCGGCGAGCACCCCCGCCACCCGCGCCACGTGCTCGACCTCGAGACCATCGTGGCGACGCTCGATAGTGGCCAATTTGACGTTCGTGACCACCAGGCACTGCGCCCAGGCCTTGCGAAGGGTTCGCCGCTTGCCCGAGACGTCGACCATGCGGAGTTTGCCGGCCCCACCGACGTGGCTGAACGGGCTATCCACCCGCACCCCGTCGGCGCCAGGTCCACGCCAGCACGACGGTGCCCACCACCAACACCGCCGCGCCCAGTACCGCGTACCCACTGTGCCCGCTCATCATTGAGCCGTGCAGGACGCCGGCGCCCTGGAGGATCCAGACGACCCCGGTCAGCACCAGAAGCGTGCCGATGATGATTCGACTCCACATCTCGACCCTCCTCGTCACGTCCAACTCCCTAGGAAACTTAGTGAACATTCGACGCGATACCGCCGCGTGGAATCTAGGGAGAATCGACGGCGCCCTCGGACTCGCGGTACTCCTTCAGCCACTTGGGCGCGTGGGTCTTCGCCCACTGCTCGCTCACCCATCCCGTGAAGATCGACCGCAGGGCGTCGCGATGAGTGATCGCCATGAAGATGTGGCCGATCACCACGGCGAAGATGGCGAAGGCGAAGACGTCGTGGACGAACGTGGCACCCTGGCGAAGCGACACCGGGAAGAATCGGAACCACTGCAACATCGAGCCGGTGACGAGCATCACCAGGATCGCCGCGCCAATGAAGATGGCGTTGAGCTTTTGGCCCGGATTGAATTTGTCCGCCTCAAGCGGCGTGCGTCCCTGCGAGAAAAGCCAACGGATCTCCTGGCGAGTCCAGGTGTTGATACGGTGCACGTCGCGTCGCATCCCGCGGCCCCAGGGACCGAGCAACGAGACGATGATCGGAATCGGGAGGGCGAGTCCGCTCCAGAGGTGGATCATTTCCATCAGGTGGCGGGGAAAGACGACGCCAAAGAACGAGCCGAAGTAGAGCGGGATGGCGGTGAACATGAGTGAGCCGAACAGCGCCGCATTGACCCAGTGGGCCGCGCGCTGTACGTAGTCGAATCGCAGAATGGGAACGACGTGTTGGGTGGTGACCTGGGTGAGAGTCATGGGCTTAAGTCAGGCTCGGATCAGGGTTCGTCGGGCCTGTCGTTCCGTCCAGCCATCCATTCACCGGGTAGCCGTTCATCTCCCAAAAACCGGGTTCCACTTGGTCGATGACGCGAATGGCCGAGAGCCACTTGAGTGACTTGTACCCGAACATCGGGGCCACGTACAGGCGCACCGGGCCGCCGTGTTCGGTGGTGACGGGGGCGCCGAGCATCTTGTAGGCCACGATGACGTCGGGCAGTCGGGCCTGGTCGATCGTCAGGCTCTCGGTGTCGGCTCGGTCGTAGGACTCGAAGGTCAGCGCCACGGCCCCGGGCCGAACGCCCACCACGTCCAAGATGTCCGAGAGCAGAACTCCCTCCCAGTGCACGTCGGGGACCCGCCAGCCCGTCACGCACTGGAAGGTCTTGGTGAAGGAGGTCGCCGGCATCGCCTTGAGGTCGTCCAGCGTGAACGTCTTGGGACGCTGCACTAAACCGCTCACCTGCAGTCGGTAGTCCGTGTCTTTGATCTTGGGGTACCGACCGGTGATCGAGTAGATCCGGAACCGGTCACCGAAGGGCAACAGACCGCCGAGTCCCGAGCCGACGGCATCGCCCAGGAAGTTCTGGACGCTGCCGCCGAACGCCACACCGAGGGCCGCCAGTCCCGTGAGGCCAAGAAACACCCGACGCCCGACCGCCACCGGTTTGGTTTTCACGTAGGGCGTCACGATCGTGATGCTCCTCGAAAAAAGGAGACAACGGTGGACGAGGTCCTTCTGGTGACGTCATTAGTAGCCATAGGCCCCTCGTGATTTCCTTAGGAACGATACCCCCCGTGACGACCTGGTTGTCGTCACACGTGAAACGATTCCGCCTAGCGTTTAGTCCACCTGAGAGCGATACCGTTACACCGAGTCTCGACTGTTTTGAGTCACTTTCAAGGTGACGGTGACGGGTTTTCGTCGGGTAGTTCCATCTGCAGTACTGACATGCCCCGCAGGTCGAGCCACACGCGATTGCGATTTTGCATCACCCGAAGGACGACCGAGTCACAGGACGAACATCGCAAGATGACGCCGGGGGCGTGGACGTAGGCGTCGAGTTCGCCGAGGGGGCGAACCGCACCGCAGTGCGCGCACTTCGTGGCGGCGACCGTCATCTCAGGAAAAAAGATCGAGGCCAGAATGCCCGCGGCGACGTTTCCATCCAATGGCGCGGTGTTCATGTCAACCTCCATTTGTAGGGCCGAAGCGTTCGGTCTTCACATTCCCCGGCGTTACGCCCAGCGCGACGAGCGCGTCCGCCACGGCCTCGACGAATGGCGTGGGGCCACAGACGAAGCAGAGTAAATCGTTGGGAATGGGGCTCGTCAGCTCAGACAGCAGATCACGGTCGATCCGACCTCTGCGTCCCGACCATGTTGAAGACTGCTCTCTGGTCAATGTGATGACGACGTCTCGCTGGTCGCTCGTGAGCGTCGCGAGTTCCTCACGGTACAGGAGGTCCTGCTCGGTTCGCGCCGAGTACACGAGGCGCATGTGGGATTCCGGACTGAGCTCGGCGTGGTAGCGAAACATTGACATGAGCGGCACTACGCCCGAGCCGCCCCCGAGGAGTAGGACGGGGCGCGTCTCGGTCTTCTCCCAGACGAAGTACCCACCGATAGGTCCGCGAATCTCGAACTGGTCGCCGACCGAAAGGCCCGTCAGATAAGGCGACACCTCACCGTCGTCGAGGCGCACGATGGAGAGTTCCACCCCCGCTGAGCCGGGCGACGAGGCGATGGAGTAACTACGTTCGGCCGAGTAGCCGTCGTCTGCGGTGAGGCGCACGTCGATGTGCTGGCCCGCGCGATGGCCGGGCCACTCGGGGACATTCAGCCACAGACTCGTCGCGTCGGGCGTCTCGGTGATGGTCTTGGTCACGTTCGAGAGAAGCCAATTCAGCACGGCTCAGTCTCCTTGATAGCGCTGCTCACGCCAGGGGTCGCCGTAGTTGTTATACCCGAGTGACTCCCAAAAGCCCGGCTGGTCGTGATCGAGCAGCTTAAGACCCCGCACCCATTTGGCACTCTTCCAGAAGTACAAGTGGGGGACCAGCAGTCGGGCCGGTCCGCCGTGCTCGGGCGCGAGATCTTTGCCGTCGAACTGGAACGCGACCCAGGCTTTGCCGTCGCGCAAGTCAGCCATGGGAAAGTTCGTGGTGTAGTCAGGGTCGGCGAACGCGAGAACGTACGCCGCGTTGGTGTCGATTCCTGAGAGGAGCACGTCGAGCGACACACCGGTCCAATTCGTCCCCAGCTTCGTCCACTTGGTAACGCAACTGATGTCGACGGTCGTGTCCTCGTGGGGGAGGGCCTGAAACTCATCCCAGGTCCATCGCGCCAGTTGTGCGCCCGACTGGTCGACGATGGTGAAGTCCCAGGTGTCGAGGGGCACTCGGGGCGTCCGACCGGCCGTGAGGACCGGAAAGTCGTCGGTCACGTACTGACCCGGCGGGATGAGCCCGGCCCCAGTCTGGCGCGGGCGCCCGTGAAAGCCGCGGCTGATGAACGTCAATGCCTCTCCTTCAACGCGTCGTACCAACTCAGTTCTATCTCGACGCTGAAGTCGACGCCATGGGTTACGTGGTCACCGTCGCGATCGACGCGTCGGGGATTCACGCAGGGGAAGTAGTCCCAGGCGATCCGCTCAGGACGACGAATCGTCCTTGGTATCAGAGACGATGGAACCATCACGCAGCCGGATCCGCCGTTGCGTTCGCGAGGCGATGTCCTCGTCGTGGGTGGCGATGATGATCGTGACACCGGACTGCTCGTGAAGATCGCTTAGCAGCGCCAGGAACTCCTTGGCGTTCGTCGAGTCCAGGTTGCCGGTGGGCTCATCGGCGATGATCACCTCGGGTGCATTGGCCAAGGCGCGCGCGATAGCGACGCGCTGTTGCTCACCACCCGAGAGGCGTGACGGAAGATGGGTGTATCTCTCCTCCAGTCCCACCCGGGTGAGGAGCTCTTGGGCGCGGGCGGTTCTCTTCTCGTGTGACGGTTCGCGAGGCACCATGGCGATCGCCACGTTCTCTTCGGCGCTGAGCGTGGGAATCAGGTTGAACTGCTGGAACACAAAGCCGATCTCGGCCGAGCGAATATCCGTGAGAACCTTGTCCGACTCATTTTCCAGTGAACGGCCCGAGAAGAAAATCTGTCCGGTCGAGGGAGTGTCCAACGCTCCCAGAAGCTGCAGCAAGGTCGTTTTTCCGGATCCGCTGGGACCCTCGAGGGACAGCATCTCGCCTCGTTCGATCGTGAGATCGATGCCGCGAAGGGCGCTCACCTCGACGCTGCCCTTCGAGTAGGTGCGCGTCACGCCGCGCAACTCGTAGAGCCGCGATCCACCGGAACTGGCGCCGTGCTCACTGGTTAGTACCTCGGTCATAGCAGGGTCCTTTCGATTTCCGAGGCTCAGCCGAGGTCTCGAAGAGCAGACGCGGGAGACATCCGAGCGGCTCGCCACCCGCCAACCGCACCCGCAATCACGCCGCCCAGAAGCGCTCCAATGAACGCAAGGACGATCGTGAACGGGCGGATCGGGGCAGTCAGATGAACGGTCCGGGCGATCGACGCGCTGGTCGTCTGGTGGAGGAGACCGCTCAGACTTGACGCGCCTACGGAGAGGCCAGTGCTCGTCACACTCAACGCCGGACCGACCGCTCCAATGATGAGACAGATGATGGCGCCGAGGGCCACGCCGAGTACGCCCCCGACGATGCCGATGCCGATCGTCTCGGCCATGATTTGACGAACGACTCGCCCGCGAGACCACCCAATGGCCCGCAATGACCCAATCTCCGGACGCGCTTGGACACGCTGGACAAGGTCAACAGACCGGCAATCAAGAAGGCGGCCAGCAGGACCACGACGGCCAGTGCCCCACCGAGGTCGTTAGCGAGCTTGCGGGCGTTCGAGAGGCTGCCGGTGACCTGATCGGCGAGCGACGTCGACGTGAGGACCGTGGCGCCCGGCAGTTCCTTCTTGATCGCCTTGGCGACGCCGTTGACGTCCTTGGCGTTGGCGACCGACACGAGGACTTCGTTGATGCGACCCGTGTTGCTCGACAGTGCTTGGAGGTTCGAAATGCTGAAGTAGATGTCCGACACGTCGCCCGTCAGCGTCGGGTTCACCAGACCGACAATTGTGTAGCCAATTGAATTGATCGTAAGGACCTGGCCGACCTTCAGCCCCTTCTGTGACGCGTAGGCAGTCGTGACCAGAACCTGGGATTTCGCGGTGGTGGGGTTGGACGAGAGCCACTTGCCCTTGGTCAACTGCGCCTTGGTGACGAGTCCCGATGACGTGTCCGAGGGATTCACCCCGGCCACCGTATAGGTCGAGGTTTGGGTGTTCGTCGTGGGTGGGTTGAGTACCTCTTCAACTGTCCGTTCGGGAACAACGACGTTCGCCTCGTAGGACTTCTGGGCCGGCGTGAGGCACTTGGCAAACGCCGAGTTCGAGCCAGCTCGGAAGCGAAATCCGCCCCCGCCGCCGCCGAATCCGCCACCACCCGATCCTCCACCACTGGGAATAGTCGTCGTGGTGGAGCCGATCTGCTTGTTGATGATTCCTTCGATACAGGTGCGCTCTGCCGCCTGTTGGGCCGCGGTGAGGGTGGGTGGCTTCACCGAGGTCGAGATCGTCTGGCCTCCGGTCTTTACCGACGCGGTGATCTTGGGGACCGTGCCGGTTTCGTGTAGCGCGTCGAGCGAAAGTGCGCCCACGGCGCTGGTGACGCCTTTGACCTTGGCCACATCGCTGACGGCCTGCGATGGGAACGTAATCAGCGTTCCTGGCACGAAGAAGTCGTGGGTGAACTTGGTCCCCGCCGGACCGAGCTTGGCCAAGTCGGTGATGACCGACGAGTTTGCTGCAGCCAGCGCCGCCGCATCGCTTGCGTTAATCCGCTGCCACCCCTCCCGGCGAAGAATCCACCACCTCCGCTACCGCCGCCGCCGAATCCGCCGCCCCCACCGCCAAAGGAAGGGGTGGTGGTCGTGGTCGTTGCGGTCGAGAGAGTGGGCGCCACGGTGCGGGTCACAATGATCGCGGTTCCCACTGAATTGAGCGGCGACAGCGCCTTGTTCTGGGCGTCACTGAGTCCCTGCGAAACCCCGATGATGCCCATGACCAGACCGACACCGGCGGCCAGTCCGACGGCCGTGACGATGGTGCGACCGAGCCGGCGACGGAGTTCATTCCACGCGTAACTAAGGGAAAACAAGAGATACCTTCTGCAATCGGTTGTCGCCAAGGGCCTTGACTACACCCGAAGAGTAATCATCACTTCAGGGACGAGTAGGGAATTTATGTGTTGCGCCGACGCATTTTTACAACGGTCTTATGTGAGCCTTACTAATTGCCCGTCAATGGAGGCAGCCCGGCGATCGATCGTAGGTATCGAAGTCACTGCGCCGCGAGTCAAGTGAACCGTACGTGCTGAGGGTCGTTGAGTGATTGCGACGCCGTTCACGTGCAGATCACCGTGATGACATGAAGGCATATTCGACGACATTTTTCTTGCAACAAGGTCCGCAACTTGTCATAGTTGGGAAGTCGAGCGGACCTTCTAGTCGAAGGACAGTCTGGTGACTGACGAGTTGCTGAGGTTGAGCGGCCAATACAGAGGAGGCAATATGCCCTACGTCACAACCGATGATGGAACGGAAATATTTTACAAAGACTGGGGCACCGGTCAACCGATCGTCTTTTTCCCCGAGGCAAATCGCCGAGCCATTCGTGCGGCGTACCAGAAGATCGGATACGTCTGATCGCCATCGACATGTCTCTCGGTTCGATCTCCTTTTGAAAGCGACCACCGATTAAAGTCGCTAACGAGACTCCATATGGGAGAAGTGCCACCTAAAGTCCGAAGGCCTCATCGACGGACTCCCACATGATTTGATCTCGGCGTCGCCAACAACGACGACGCCTTTGTAAGGAGTCACCGTGGCAGATAAATCACCGAATCAACACAACACCAAGAAGGTCGGCAAGTCGCTGAAGGAAAAGCGAAACGTGAAGCACGCCAAGAAGGAAGCGAAAAAGGGCTTTATCTCCGAGTAACGAGCTTGCGTCATTGGCCAGAATTCATGAATACAGGTGCATCAGTTCTGGTCGATCATTCGTTCATGTCTTCGCCCGCGCGCTGTCCTGCGCGGAGAAGGTGACCCAGGATTCGTGGCGAATGAAGGGTTGGCGACGTCACCAGGTCAAAGTGCGGGAGCAGTTGGCTGTGGCAAGTACGCTTGCTCTAGCGCGCGGAGCGAACTAGTCGTCCGGCGTTTTTAGGATTGAGTATCGTGGCACAAGGCACAGTTAAGTTTTTCAACGCGGAAAAGGGATTCGGATTCATCTCGCGCGAGCAGGGTGAAGACGTCTTCGTACATTTCTCCAACATCCAAGGCGAGGGTTACAAGAGCCTCGAAGAAGGCCAGCGAGTCGAGTTCGACGCGGCGCCGGGCAAGAAGGGCGAAGAAGCCCAGAACGTTCGCGTCATCTAACTCATTCTGAGGTCACGGTCGCAATGTGCCCGTGACCTAGCGGCTTCAATCAGATTGATTTTTGCGCAGGCGGGTTTTGCTACGCCATTTTGTATATCTGAACTCGTGAGATCCGCAGATCGGACTTGTTGAAATTGCGGCCTCGAATGTCGCTCTAAGCGGACTCAAACTTTCGGAGGCAGCGCCTCCGAAAGTTTCGCTCGACGACGCGCTCGACGTGGTGGGTGTCCACATGGTCGGCGGTTTTATTGGCGTCGTTCTTACCGGGGTTTTGCCAGTCTCGTTGTCAATGCCGCCGGCGTCTCGGGTGGGATAACCCAGTTTGGACGACAGTTAGTGCTCGCACTCGCGGGACTGGTCTTCCCGTTCGTCATGACTTGGGCCATTTTGTGGATCACCGACAAAACAGTGGGTCTACGCGTGAGTGACGCCGACCAAGGAGCTGGATTGGATATGAGCGATCACGCGGAAGCGGGCTATGACCGGTTGTAAGAGTTGCGGGATGAACGCTTTCATGGTGTGACAGCGGATACGGGGCCTGTAGTGGGATCGCAATGTCGCTCAACTCTCGAATCAGCAAACGCCCAGATGCCGGCGGAGCCTTGGCTTCACGACGCGCGCGCTGCCTTCGCATGGGAATTAGCGCCGTCGTGTTCCCAGTCTTTATCGGCGTATTCGTCGCACCGACCTTGGCGCAGGCATCGGCGATTTCGCCCAAGGCTTTCTGTGACAAGATCTCGGTCTCGACCGTATCCTCGCTTTTCGGCCTGAAGATCACGCTGCTCGGTGCCTTGGCTGCAACTCCGGAGAACGATGTCTGCGACTTCGACGTTGGCAAAGCTATTGGACCTCGCCGTCAAGGCTGCGCAGGTGTCAAGAAAGGTCCCGAGAGTCTGTAAAAGTGCATCTAGATCCGGACGATTCTCAACGAGAGTAGGGATGGGAAAATCGCAAGTTCGATCAGCGACTTCGAAGGGCCAGCCGCTTGTACCCAAGACCTGCACTCACTTTGTCCGCGGCCTCTACGGCGTAAAGTCCATAACTGTCCCAGCGATCCGCCGTCATCCTTTGTGATGGGACCGTGACGCTAATGGCTCCGGCCGGCAAGCTACGGGCATCGAATATCACCGCCGCGACCGCACTTATGTCCGGCGCCAAACCCCCATCATCGACAGCGAAGCCTCGGGCGTTATCGTTCATCGCGAAACCGCGCTCTCGAGTCTGATCGAGTTCTTCCCACATGTGTGCGTGATCTGAAGCTGGGAGTTCGTGAGACAATATTTCAGCCACTTGGTCGTGCGGCAAAGTGGTCAGGAACGCCTTTCCGGAAGAACAAGACGTCATGGCCGCTCTCATTCCGAGCGGGTACGCACTTCGGAGCATGTGCGGGCTCTCCACTCGTTCAACGATCACCATGAAGTCACCATCACGGACGAGCAAATTGATTGTCTCTTGAGTCTGTGAGCGTAGGTACTCCATTGCGGGTCGAGCGAGTGCAGTCAGTCCGTCCTCGCCGCCCGCTTGACTTCCGACGATGAGCGCTCTCGGCGTTAGCACCCATCGAGCGAGAACGCTTTCGTCAACTTTGCGGATCCAACCTGCCTCGGACAACGCCGTCAAGGCCCGCTGAGCTGAACTCTTTGGCATTTTCACGCCCCGAGCTATGTCACTCACCCCTACCGGTTGATGTTCGGACACATACTCCAGCACTTTTAACGTCGTAAGAACGCTGCTGCCCACGTTGACAATCCCCCCCATCGTAGATATACTTTGTCAATTATAGCACAGTGTACCGTATATTGGCACACATCCGAGGGGGCAGTGGTGGAACGTTGCATGGACGCCATTCGGTGTATTTCGTTGCTCGGCAGCGAAAGACCGTAAGTGTCTTTCGTCCGATGAATAGAGCCGGAACTGCCCTCGTTTTTTCGCACGCTTCTGTCGGCGACATTGCATGGGAGACCGGAATATCGCGAGCCGCCGCGAAGGCTTCGCCTTTAACAGTGTTGGCGAAACATCACTGTTTGATCCGAGGTGGATTGTCATTGGTTTCGCTGACTCAGGACCGACTTGTAGCTAGTCAATGAGCTCACACGGGAAGAAGCCACAGATTTGAGGAGTATCAAACAACAATGGAAAGTGGGGGAATTTGTAATGTCTAAGTTTTGTAAAGCGTCGGTGAGACGGCGGCGTCATGGGGTCTTACGAGGGGGCCTGCTCGTGACCAGCACCGTGACAATGGCGTTTGCCGTTGGCGCATTCATTAGTGCTGGATCGATGGCGGGCGGTTCAACGTCACCGGCATTGACTGGAGTTGGCAAGGGGCGCGTGACCCTCACGATTACGGCTGATTCAAGTGATCAAACGTGGTACAACGCCGACGCCAAGCTCTTCGAAAAGGCTCACAAGAACGTCACCGTGAAGATCACCTATCTTCCGTACGCGTCATTGGCACTCGAAGCGCCTCACCTGATGTCGGGAGGAGATGTTCCCGATCTGATTAATTTGACTGCCATCAACAACACGGTGAAGGATAAATTGCTTCTTAATCTCAACGCGTATGCCAAAGCGTATGGATGGAGCAAATGGCCGCAATCTCAGTTTGCAGCAATGGAGGCCAATACCGCAGGCACGGTATTTGGAGCGGGAAACCTGTATGGCATGAGCTTCGGCTATGGACTAACGGGGGTCTATTACAACAAGGCGCTCGCCGCCAAGATTGGAATGACGACGCCACCGACCACGCTCGCGCAATTCGAGGTCTACCTCGCCGATGCCAAAACGGCGGGGCTCCTGCCGATGATGACCGACGCGGAAGACGGTGGAATCGTCGACCCCTTGGAGAACCTGACGATCGACTTCTCCGGAACGTCAAAGGCAGTAGAAAATTGGTGCTTCGACGTTCCAAACGCGACGATTAACACCCCAGCCACCGTGGAAGCGGCCCAGGAACTGTTGGCGTGGGCGCAAGACGGATACTTTCCTTCTGACGCCAACACGATTGACGACCCCACGGCGATCAGTGATTTTGCTGCGGGCCAGGGAGTATTTTTCCCGAATGGTAACTGGGCTGCACCATCCTTAGACGCTGCGCTGCCACAAGGCTTTGGATTCTTCGCGTTCCCACCGCTAAGTGCAGGAGGAGCCCACTATGGACTCTCGGCGGTGGACCAGTTCTCGATTCCGGCGAAGGCGCCTGATTCAAGAGTGGCGGCTGCGTTTCTGAACTTTGTGACGACGAATCCTGCCGCGCGTCAACTTAGCGTGACCGACGGTGGCGTAATTCCAGCGGGGCCCGCAAATGCAGCAGTTGAAACGGCGACAGCGGGGTCGGTGCTCGCTCAGACCGTAACCGTCTTTAAGCAGGTGAGCAGTCAGAACGGACTCGTTCAATTTATGCAGAACGCCACCGGATCTATCACTGTTGACGGGTTCATACCTGAGACGCAACTGCTCATTGCCAACATGACGACCCCGGTCCAATTCGCTTCGACAATGCAGACTGACTACACAACCGAAGGCGGCTGAGCACTCGATGCGAGCACTGAACGTGAGAAGAGACACTGGAATGAAGGTCACCCGCAACCCAGCCGCGGGGAAACGCTAGGCCAGTGTCTCTTCTCTCGTTCTCGAGAAGAATTACTTCTCGTAGAGACAACGTAGAACCGAGGCAGTGGTCCGGACTGCTGTGGCTGTTGCCCGCCTTGGTGATGTACGCACTCTTTGGGATATATCCGCTCGTCCAAACCATCCGATATTCATTTTGGAATTGGGACGGCATCGGTAAACCAACTTCGGCAGGTCTATCCAACTATCGAAATATCTTCGTTCAACCCGAACTCTTCTCGTCAATTGTTCACGCCTTCGTCTTAATTATCTTCTTCAGCGTCTTTCCCATAGTGATCGGGCTGGTTGCAGCCACACTCATGCGAGAGCTGGGGTCCGGTGCGTTTAGCACGACCGCGAGAACGGTCCTCTTCATTCCACAGATCGTTCCTCTGGTGGGGGCCGGCATTGCGTGGACGTGGATGTATTCGATGAATGGCGTGGTGAATCAGACCTTGCGAGCGGTAGGGCTCGGTTCGCTCGCCCAACCATGGCTGGGCAATTTCAACACCGCTCTTCCCGCGGTGGGCTTGATTGGCACGTGGGTCAATCTCGGCCTGTGCACGCTGCTCATACTTTCTGGAATCGGAAAGATTGAACCATCCCTATACGAGGCCGCAGTACTGGATGGTGCAGGAAGGTTTCGACAACTTCGATCAGTCACCATGCCTGGTCTGCGGCGTGAATTATTGGTGTGCGTCACCGTCACCGTTATCGTGGCACTCAATAGCTTTGACGTAATATTCGTCTCGACGCAGGGCGGACCCGGTTACCAGACTCTGGTGCCCGGACTTGCGATTTACAACCTTTCGTTTCTCCAACAACAGGTCGGTCTGGCGTCGGCCCTTGCCGTCTTCCTCGCCGTCCTCGTACTAGTCGTCATACTTCCCCTCCAACGCCTCGGACGACAGAAATGACCGAGCATGGTGCCATCGGTCAACGATATTCCCGCAGCGGCATACTCCTTGTCTTCATGGCGTTGACGGTACTGCCGTTACTCAGCATGCTCTCCACTGCATTGCAGCCTCAAGGAACGGCTCCCGAGGGCATTGGCATTCCGCGTAATCCCCAGTGGCACAACTTCGTTACCGCGTGGAACGCCGCAGATTTTTTGCCACTGATGAAGTCGAGCACTCTGATCGTCCTCGGAGTTGTCCCCGCCGCTGTGGTGTTCGCAACATTTGCTGGTTACGGACTGGCCCGCTTTCGCGTTCCGGGAGGACGTCTCCTTTATCCGCTGTTTCTCCTGGGATTGACGCTGCCGGCGGTATCGCTGGTGACCCCCTTGTACTACGAGCTCAACAGCATGGGATTGATTGATTCGCGTTGGGCCCTGATCCTTCCGCTCGTGGGCCTCGACATGTCGTTCGGTGTGTACTGGATGCGAACGCATTTTTTGGGCAGTCCGTTGGAACTCGTCGAGGCGGCTCAGATGGACGGCGCGGGAACGTGGCAATCCTTTTGGAAGATTCAGGTACCGCTCGCCATCCCCGCCATCTCGTCACTCAGCATTCTGTTTTTCATTTGGACGTGGAATCAGTTCCTACTAGCTCTCGTTCTGGACCCCATACCTAGTCAAAGCACGATGGCGGGCGCCCTTGGTGCTTTTGAGGGTCAGTACAGCACCAATATCGTGTTACTTTGCGCGGGCTCACTGATTCTCATTGTGCCGTCGTTAATTATCTTCCTCATCTTCCAACGCTCCTTCGCGAAAGCTCTCCTACAGGGCGCAATCAAATGACTAGTCGTGTGCAACTCGCATGAAAGGTGCATTCAGTGGCAGCCATCTCACTTGAACATGTGGCGAAGACCTACCCCAACGGTGTCGAGGTCATTGCGGACTTAAGTCTCGAAGTGGGAGACGGTGAGTTCATGGTGCTCGTGGGACCCTCGGGCTGTGGCAAGACAACGGCATTGCGGATGGTCGCGGGGCTAGAGCGCATCTCGAAAGGAACAGTGAAGATAGGTGGACGCGTCGTCAACAGTGTGTCGCCGAAGGATCGTGACATTGCGATGGTATTTCAGAACTATGCGCTCTATCCCCATATGACGGTGGAACAAAATATCGGATTCTCGCTGAAGTTGAAGAAGCTGCCTCGAAATGAGGTGAATAAGAAAGTTCTCGACACGATCGAACTTCTCGGTCTTAGCGAATGCACTAATCGCAAGCCCCTTCAGCTGTCAGGGGGTCAACGCCAGAGAGTTGCCATGGGTCGAGCAATCGTTCGTGAACCAAGCGCGTTCCTTATGGATGAACCACTTTCGAACCTCGATGCCAAGCTTCGCGTTCAAATGCGTTCCGAGGTCACCCGCATTCAAAAACAAGTTGGGGTCGCGACACTGTACGTGACTCATGATCAGGTGGAAGCGATGACCATGGGGGATCGGGTGGCAGTGATTCGCGCTGGGGCGCTGCAGCAATGCGATAGCCCGAAGGCCATTTACGATCGGCCGGCCAACATCTTCGTGGCGAGCTTCATGGGAGCACCGCCAATGAATCTCTTCGAGGGATTTATGGGCGAAAGCGCTCGGTCGGTGAAAATCGGCAGCGAAACAATCAGTTTGCCCAACGAGTTCAGTTCTGACGGATCGGAACTCCGCAAGTGGGGCAACAAGAAGGTTGTCGTCGGAGTCAGGCCCGAAGACTTTTTGATTACTTCGAAGCCGGGCGATGCGCGGGAAGAGGGAATCGGAACAATTAGAGGTGAAGTTGCAATTGTGGAAGAACTCGGCTTCGAACAATTAGTGCATTTTGCGTTCGACGCCAACATGGTGTCCAGTGAGAGCGGACCACGAGCAGACGATGACTTGGTGCAATTGGGAGGAAACGCAAGGAGAAGTGAGTGCATCGCGAGAGTTGATGCGCGAATCCAATTGAAAACTGGCGATCGAGTGGAGTTCGGAGTCGCTCCTCGTGCGCTGCACTTCTTTGATCCCGTCGCGGGTAGCGCGATTGAGGAGAAATGAGTACCGTCTACTTGCCTCTGTGTGACGATGCGCTGAGGTATCTCGATACGCATCCACTGGGGGAGCCGGACTGGCAAGTGCCGATCGGTGAGGCGCGCGCGACGAGCAGGGCCGACTTGTTGGCCGGGGGCGGTCGCGTTGAGGATGTGGCGTCCGTTGAACTGGTCAATGCCAACGGAGTGCCTGCTCGAATTTATTGGCCTTCGCGAGAAGAGCGAACAGTACTGGTCTGGTTTCATGGCGGCGCCTGGATGTTTGGTGACTTGGATACCAGCGAAGCGGTGGTGAGCGCTCTCGCGAATGCAGCCCACTGTGCTGTCCTCTCGGTTGACTATCGATTGGCACCAGAGCATGTCTATCCGTCGGCGGTTGATGACTGCTGGAGTGCGACGACATGGGCGCTCGACCAATTTGATCGAGTGGCGGTGGGGGGTGATAGTTCCGGAGGAAATCTCGCGGCGGTGGTGGCCCTCCGAGCTCGCGATGAGGGTAAGCAACTTGCCCTGCAGCTTCTGATTTATCCGGTGCTGGATTGGAGGCCCGATTCGGCGTCGTATCTCGAGTTTCGAGATACCTACAGGGAGCTCGCTGGCTGTGCGGGATTTGGCGCTCTGGCGCAGGAATCGAATCGACATATTTGGAATGTCTATATCCCCGACGCTCGACGCAGATCCGAGCCGTACGCATCGCCGCTTCGCGCTTCGTCACTTGAGTCGGTCGCTCCCGCGCTGATTATCAACGCAGAGCACGACATATTGCGAGGCGAAGGCGAAGAGTACGCCTGTCGACTCCGTGCAGCTGGGGTGCCCGTGATGGCGTACACGTATTTAGGTCAGTTGCATGGATTCTTTGATCTCTTGGGCGTCATGCGGGACGCCCGCAACGCAGTACAGCGAGCCGCGGGATTTCTCAAAAAGTACTTGTTTCAACAGAGGGTGGAAGAGTGAAGCGATCATTGGTTCTTGCCGGGGGTGGAGTTGCTGGCATCGCATGGGAACTCGGGGTGCTGTTCGGGATCTCGGATGTTGAGCCGGAGTTGGCTAAGTCCATAACTTCTGCCGATTTGATCATCGGAACGTCCGCTGGTTCGGCGGTAGCGGCGCAAATTTCGAGCGATAGTGACCTCGATGCCCTGTATGAGGTTCAATGTTCCACCCAATCAAACGAAATCATGATTGACTTCGATTCAACGACTCACGCTTCACTGGTGGAGGGATTGATCGACGGGTCGGAAGATGACACCGAGGTACGACGCGCCATTGGCAAGTTTGCGATGAGTGCAGAAACTATTGATGAAGATCAGCGGCGCTCAGTAATTGCCGCACGTCTGCCAAATCATGAGTGGCCGGATCAAGCGCTCTGGATAACCGCCGTTGATGCCGAGTCTGGCGAGCTTGAAGTCTTTACCGCTAAATCTGGTGTCAACCTTGTAGACGCAGTGTCGGCGAGTTGCGCTGTGCCAGGGATTTGGCCGCCGGCGACAATTGGAGGGCGTAGATTCATCGACGGTGGTGTTCGATCCACGACCAACGCCGACCTCGCAAATGGTAGCGACCGCGTCCTAGTCATTACGCCTTCCACTCCAGACGCGCCTTATAGATGGGGATCGCTTGACGATGAACTTCAGAGTTTCGGTCCCAATATGACTCGAGTCATTTTCGCGAACTCTTTGTCGCAGGCGGCCTTTGGTTCAAATCCCCTTTCACCTTCGTCGCGAAGAGAGTCTGCAATCGCAGGACGAGCCCTCGGGCAAGCAAGTGCTCGAGGGCTTGCCACCTTTTGGTCCTGAGTAAGTGTGAATCAAACGGTCGGTTGGCTTCGAAGCGTATCTCCATCACGTGCGGCCGCTCAGTGCCCTGAACATTCCAAGACCGAATGCTCCCGGGTAATCAGCCCGGGTTTACTCCAGTTCGTGACCTACTTCTGGAGAACAACATCTTGGTGGTATTCGAGGAACTCGCACTGTTTTGGTTTGAAATACCCCACACTTTGTGGGAGTGAGATTGCCCATTTATCGAGTACGTCGAGATTGAGTTGAGTTGAGACAAGAAGTCCTCCTTCACTTGAGAATGAGATGAATCCTCTATCAAACAGATGGTCAACGTGCGGCGCCAATAGGAGCCCGTTGGCCCCTTCGATTTTCTCCCGATCGTCAGAGTCTTTCCACGGCTTGATGTGACTTGCTCGCAGATGCTTGATGGAGCGCACGTGCGTAACGCGACATTCAGATTCATAGAGACGCACATTTGCCTTGAACAATCCTTGACCTCGCCGGGATTTCACTAGTTGAATTCTCTCAAGATCTCCCTGCAACTGCTTCGATCGAATTTCAAGCTGTATGAACTCTTCATCCTCGTCATCTCGCGGGTCCTCAAGATTCCGAATGAGTTCGGTGACGTCGCGACGCGAGAGCAAAATGAGGAGGTCGGCTAGCTCCTGCGAGATTTCGGCAAGGTACGCGCCCTGGAGGCCGTCAGCGGTCACTGAGTTCAGAGGCGAATACTTAAATGGCAGCAAAGGAAGAATTTGGCCCTTGTAATCGCGAGGCCGAAATGGGTCAAGTAGAAGCTCGAATTCGACCTCTAGAAACCAGCCCGTGTTGTTCCAGTTAGACCCTGCTCCGTCAAAGTCGGGTTTAGGTGTGACTACTACTCGGCGCTTAACAATGCCGATTGCCTGAATGCGTGATCTGGCGAAAGAGAATACAAAGTCACCGGGCCGAGCTTCCTCCATATTGTCGTAAAAGTGGTTGCGCTGACCATTCGCTTTAGTAATTGGTGACCATAAGAAGCCGCCGTACACTTCGTGCTCGAACGTCTGATTATGGCTGACCCACCAGTTGCGCACCGCCTGCAGCCTATGCCTAGATGGACAGTCAAACCGAATGCAGTTCTTAATTTTGGAATGTGAGACATCAACGAACTGAAAGTCGCCGGTGTCTTGCATGCACTATGAGCTAGGGCTTACTGCAGGTCTTGTTGAAACAAAATAAATTCCTGAACGGTGGTCCGCTCGGGTCTCGATCCCGGCACCTGGGGGGTTATTCCACCTCATCCAGGGCCGTTTCTCAACGTCCAAATTTGCTGGTCCAGGGAGCTGGGCCGTTCGCCGACGTTATCTGGAATCGTCTCGAGTCTGATCTCTTGGCTAGACGAATGGCTAGACGAGAAGTTCGTGCTCCGGTCTATCCAATATTCGTTTCGAGGCAAACGATGGCGAAGTGAGTGAATTCCACCGAGAGGCCTAATAAGAGTCACCTGAACGGGCCCGTATTCGACGGGACTCAGCAACGGTCCAATCATAGAACTGAGTCGAAATAGTGTGGTCCAAGTGACGGGCGAAGATGGGTCAGTCCAAAAGACACCTGACTTCCTGCTTGTAGACGCATTCCTTGATTTCCATGGTGACACGCGCCGTCTGGGTCAAAAAATCTCTGCAATTGAGGCTTCCTTTTCTGGCCTCAGCGGGGAGGAGGCAGCTTCGAGCGCCGCGCTAGACGGCATCACATCGGATCTCCTTAGAGGTGCACACCTTGTGAAAATGCTTTCATCACAGGTCGACGTAGTTTTGCATGCATCCGGAATCGTCACTTCGCTACCGCTGATCCTTGATCCAGAAGAACGGATTTCATTCGTATCGCTTGGTGCCGGAAACGCGAGTCGCGGCTTCGACCTGATGACCAATATGCAAGTCGCCGAATTCAAGTTCATCACCTGGAGAGGGGCTGATGCGGTCAGGCAGGACAACCTCGTTATAGACATCTTCAATCTCGATCAATTCGAGACTTCAAAAAGGAAAGTCGTATACCTATTCGAAGCGGACATTCCAATTAAGTGGTTGCAGTCGAGTCGAAGGAAGACTCGTTCAGTATTGGGCCGTAAGGCTGGAGCCCCAGCGCGATTCGATGCGGTCTATGGACCCAACAGGTTCGAACACGTATTCGAGTATTGGGCGCTTGCCAAGAACAGCGTGGAGATCGTAGACCTGAAGGACGTCGTGCCGGATTTTCGATGAGGAGTATTCGACTCGTTTTCGTAGTCGAAGGTCGGCGGCATGGCGCAATTCGCTATCTCGTCCACGAAGATACTTCGCGCCGTCGTCCCTCGACTCAGAAGTTCTCAGCGCGGCGTTGGGCGAGTTTGTCGCTCAGTTGGCGGGACTCACCGAGCTCATGTTGAACTCGGCTACGCGTAGCGCGGGCATCGCGGCGCGATTGAAGTACGTGCCAAACTCCCGGCCGACCGTGCGCGTCGTCGCACTCGCCTCGAGCGAGTGGGCGAGCACGTCGACCGGGCTCTCGTTGAAGCGGAAATTGTTCACCGCGCCGACGACCTTGCCGTTCTCGATCAGGTACACGCCGTCGCGCGTCAGCCCGGTGAGCAGCAGGGTCGCTGGATCGACTTCGCGGATGTACCACAGGCTGGTCACCAGCAGCCCGCGCTCGGTGCGCGCGACGAGGTCCTCGGTGGTGCCCGCAGAACCGGACAGTTCCAAGACGAGATTGTCGACGGGAGCGGCGAACTCGGTGCCTTCGCGCTGAGCGTCGGCGCGCGGGGTTAGAAGACGTGTGAGGATTCCGCCGTCGACCCAGTTACACCGTCCGAGCGGCACCGCGTTGTCGAAGAGCGACGCGACGGCGCTCGATGTGCTCACTGACGCGAAGGGTTCGCACTCGAGGCCCGGCGCCGTCGGGTCGGAGAAGAGCGTGAAGCCCAGATCACTGACACGCTGTCCCAGCTTCGTCGTGCCGCCCGGCGAGGAGAACACGGTGCGTCCGTCACGCGCGTCGCGTGCTGACATCGTCCAATAGAGAAAGGTCATCAAATCGGCGACGGCTATTGGCGGCAAGATGGTCTCATAACGCCCGGCTTCGAGCTCATGGGTTGTGCGGGCCCACTCTAAACGTCGGTGGATCTCAGCGACTCGAGCGTCGATGTCGAGGGTAGCCAGCTGCGGGCCAGCGGCGCTGGTCCACGCCGAGTTGCGCCCGCCTTCGGTGCGCCCGTTCAACTGAAACTCACCGTTGCGCTGGACGAATCGGCGGCGCGGCCCGGCGGAGGTGCCGAGGTAGGTGGTGGCAATCGAGTGCTCGGCATATCCGGCGAGCGTCACGTTGAGCCGCGCGGCCTCAGTGAACGCCCGGGCGAGTCCGTCGACCACCGCGATGAGCTCGTCGTGGGACGTCTCTGGCGGCTCGTCGGCGAAGTTCGCGTCGGCCTGTCCGGTGATCAGCGGCGCGGCATCAGGTGCCGGCGGAGCCGATCTCGCCAGCGCTTCTGATTCGGCGATCAGCTCGACGACGTCAATAGCCCCCGATCGAGTGACCGACGCGGCCGACACCCCTTGGGGACCCTCCACGATGCTCACGACCGTCACGTCGCGCGAACGGATGCGTCCGTTGGACGTCGCCGTGTTGACCGCGAAGCGCGCGTTGACGCTTGAGATCTCGCGCACGATGACCACGCATCCGTCGGCTCGGCTCGCGGCCAGTGCCCGCTCGACGACGTCGGCGGCCGGCGTAAGGGTCGGCTCGGTGCTCACCGGCCCGACTCAGCTTTCGCGTTGAGAACATTTACTGACCGGAAGAGCGCCGATGGTGCGCCGTGGCTCACCGCGGCCACTTGGCCCGGCTGGGCCTTGCCACAGTTGAAGGCACCATTGAGGAGGTAGGTCGTCGGACCGCCTACCGCCTCCATCGACCCCCAGAAGTCGGTCGTCGTGGCCTGGTAGGCAGCGTCGCGGACCTGCCCCGTGATGCGGCCGTTTTCGATCTGCCAGAAGCGCTGGGCGGTGAATTGGAAGTTGTAGCGCTGCATGTCAATCGACCAACTGTTGTTTCCCTCGACGAAGAGCCCGTGCGCCACGTCCCCGATAAGTTCGTCTGTCGTGGGACCCTCGGGGGCGGGCTGCAAGGACACGTTGGCCATGCGTTGGATCGGGACGTGAAGCGGCGAGTCGGCGAACGCACAGCCGTTGGAGCGCTGCGCTCCGGCGATCGACGCCACCGATCGGTCGAGTTGGTAACCCACCAGCACCCCGTCACGAATGAGGTCGAATCGCTGAGCTTCGACACCTTCGTCATCGATGGCGGTCGTGGCCAGGCCGTACTCGACCGTTCGATCACCCGTGACGTGCATAATTCCGGACCCGTACTGCAGATTCCCGAGTCGGTCGGGCGTTGCGAATGAGGTACCGGCGTAGGCGGCCTCGTAGCCGAGCGCCCGATCGAGTTCAGTGGCGTGGCCGATGGACTCGTGGATGGTCAGCCACAGATTGGTGGGATCGATGACGAGGTCGTAGGAGCCTGAAACGACCGAAGGGCTGGCTAGTTTTTGGGTCAGGTGGTCGGGCAGCGCCGCGAGCTCGCTCTGCCAGTCCCAGCCGTCGCCCTCGAGATACTCCCAGCCCCGGCCGACCGGTGGGGCGAGGGTCCGCATCGTCTCGAAGTCACCGTCATCGGAGACCGCGACCACCTCGAAGACGGGATGGATGCGAACTCGGCGCTGTCGCGCAGCAGTGCCTGCAGAGTCCACGTAGTGCTTGAATTCACTTACCGCTCGAAGTTCTGCCGTGACGTGGGTCACGCCTCGTGCCGAGAGCAGGTTTCGGCTCCACTCCTCAAGCAACATGATCTTGTCGGACATGGCAACGGTGGTCGGGTCGGTGCGGAATGTCGAGGAGTACTCGACCTCACCGTGCCCCGGCTCGTCGACCAGTTCGAAGCGGGCGTTGCGCGCCGGAGCCACGAGTCGGGCACCCTCGATCGCCTGTCGTGCGACGAGCGCAGCGGCGTCGCTGTCGAGTTCGACGGTTGCCGCGAACCCGCTCGAACCTTCGCTGATTACGCTTACGCCGAGCCCGGACTCCACCTGATCGAGCGTCGTCTCGACGACACCGTCGCGCAGCACCAGCGTCTGAGTTCGAATCTCCTCGATTCGAACGCTGGCCTCGCTCGCCCCGCCAACCGCGGCCTCGGACAACGCCGCATCACTGAGTGAGTTGACGAGGTCGGACTGGTCTGCGAGGGTGCGGTCCACCGACCCGACCCTACCGTCCACCGTCGTGACCCGGATGTGACCTCCGCTGGGCGGGTTCCGGCTGCCCAAGATCGAGTCGGCCGCACTGGCGGTGACGCAAGTGCGGGCTCAGGGGCTGTAGTTGGGGTCACCTTCGCTAGGGGGTGCACTGGTGTACAGGTAACTGTTGAGGGCACTTCGTCGACTGGCCGCACCGGGGTAGTCGTAGGCGAGCACGACAGCGATGCGGTCCTCGGTGCCGAGCACCGCTCGCACACTGTGCAAGGTCGTGTTTCCGCGCATAATGAGCAGCGTGCCTCGGTGTGGCTCCACCAACATCTGGTGACCGAAGAGTCGACGAATGAGACGAAGTCGAAGTGTGTTGTCGAGCCACCGCTGGATCCGCGCGTATCGCCCGTCGCGCAGGAGCATCCTGAAGTTCGGGAATATCTCTGTCTCGCCGCCGGGGACCTCGTTCAGATAGATGATTGCGGTAGCGGCGTTGCGGTCATAGTGCCAGCGGTACTCCCCGCTCGGCGGGGTGACGTTGATATTTCGGGCCGCCACCGCGTCGTCGATGGGTAGCAGGCCCGGTCCACAGACGCGCTCGAGGGCCTCCTCGACGCGCTGGGTGAGGTCGTCAATGTCGGGCAAGGCGTCGGCGATGATCAGTCCGTCAACGACTTTGTATCGCAGTGATCTCTCGCGCACCCGCCGTTCGATGAGCGGCAGCCCGCTCGCGCGATCGAGCGCCAGTACTGATTGGCAGTACCTCTCGCACTCTTCGGCACTGAGGAAGTCCGGCTGGAGCGCCACCCCTTCCCGCCAGAAGTCAGTCGTCATTCCACACCACTTTTCGTACTCGCTCGTCAAAGCCCGCCCACGTGTGGCGGCGTTCCAGGCACTCGCTCAGCACCACCTGACGGTCACGGTACTCCGTTTCACTCCATTCGAGCATCTTGGCAATTTCGTTACGGTGTTGCTCCGGTTGGCCGGGTTCGACGACGACGCACTGCTCGAGGAGTCGGTCGTCGATGCCACTCGCTCGGGTGGTGATCGGAATGCACCCGGCGGCGATCACTTCCAGCAGGGTTCCCATCTGTCCTTCCACCCAGGTCGGAATGTATGCGAAGCGACAGGTGCTCGAGCAGTTTGCGGTAACGAGTCGACTCGGACGGGATCCAGCCGTAGGTTTTCACGCTCGATACGTGAGCCGCGTCGAGCCGTTCTCGGTAGGGCTCATCGATCCGTCCCACGACGTGGAGCTGGGTTTCACTCGACGGGATGTCTCGCCAGGTGTCGATGACGTCAATGAAGCCCTTGCGCAGCCCGCACGTCGTGGCCGAGTAGATGAACTCTTTGCGCCGCTGCGACGTGGGAACCCGAGGCCAGTTGGACGGTCCGGGGGCGTAATTGACGAGCGTGATCTTCGAGTGCCATCGAGCGTCGAAGGTGGCGAGCGTGGTGCGAGTTGCCGAGGAGAATCACGGCGTCGGCCAACTCCATCGCGGCCTCGTGATCGAGGTCCGAGGGGGGCAGATCCCAGTCCGGGTAGGGCACGCCGTAACGCGTGGCGGCCTCGTGTAGCAGGGTGGCGGCGCGCACCGGGTCAGACAGGACGTAGACGGCCACTGGTCGGCAGAAATTGTTCTGGCGACACAGCTCGGCGAAGGCCCAGAAGTGTCCAACGAAGACGTCAGCGTTGGCACCGATCGGGCGTTGCGCGTAGTCCCAGTAGTCGACCGTTCCGCGCTCGCTCAGGATGCCGTACAGCCGCTCGGCGATCCACCCGGTCGAGAACCCCGGGCGTGTAGCGCGTCCCTCGGGGCTGAAGTAGTCGGACCAATAGGAGAGACCGGAGTGAATAGTGGCGCAGCGTAACACGATGGTGACAAGCGAGGACTTAGAGGTGTGGCCAGCATCGACGTCTCGAAAAGCCAACCGGAGAATCTCGAGCGCCGACACTCGAATCCTTATGGCAGACGGTCGTGAAACAGCCCTTCGCTACGATGAGCGTAATAGCGGGCCACCATGGTGAGTAGCCAGAAGAGAGTTCGGAGACGACCCGTGACCGACGCGCACACCCGCAGGCCAGAGTCCGAGGACCCGGGAGCGGTGCGCTCGGCGCCGACGGCCGAGATGCTCACCGTCCTGGCTGAAGATGTTCGCCACGGTCTGGGCTCGCTACCGAAGTCGTTGCCGTCGCGATGGTTGTACGAGGGAGCGGGCTCAGAGCTCTTCGAGCAGATCACCGAACTCGACGAGTACTATCCCACACGAGCCGAGCGCGCCATTCTGGCCGAGCGCGCCATGGAGATCGTTCTGCTGTCGGGGGCCCGCACGGTAGTCGAGCTGGGCTCGGGTACGTCGGAGAAGACGACGCTGCTCCTTGACGCCTTTTACGAGGCCAAGCGACTCGACGCATTTACGGCTCTCGACACGGCCGCCCAGATGCTTCGCCGCTCGGTCGATGAACTCGCCGTGCGCTACCCGCGAACGGCCGTGTCGGGCGTGGTGGATGACTTCAACACGGGCCTCTCTCAGATGCCCGCCGGCCTCGAGCGGCTCTTGGTGTTTCTCGGCGGGACGATCGGTAACTTCGCGCGGGCGGAGCGATCGAATTTATTGTCCCGTTTCGCCGATTTCCTGGATGACGGTGAGCATCTGTTGTTGGGCGCGGACCTCGTGAAGGATGAGGGTCGATTGCTGGCGGCGTACGACGATCGCCAAGGGGTCACCGCGGCCTTTGAGAAGAACGTCCTTGAGGTCATCAACGCGAACCTCGGCGCCGACTTTGATCTCGAGCGCTTTGAGTACGTGGTGCGCTGGGACGCGGGCGCAGAACTCATTGACATGGCTCTTCGCTCGCTCGGGGCCCAAGACGTGGCGATCCCGAGCCTGGGGCGGTCGTTCCACTTCGATGAGGGCGAAGAGATTCGCACCGAGATCTCGGTCAAGTTTCACCTCGAGGGCGTCACTCGAGAGCTGGCGTCGGCGGGCTTTGTGGTCGTGGGGCAGTGGCAAGACGATGCGGGGGATTTCGCCCTCACGCTGGCCCAGAAGGCTCCGGCTCGGCGAACCAATGCTCGACGCCATGAAGTGGAGCAACTAGACGCGGCGACTGACGGTGCGCCGACGGCTTCGGTGGATGGCTACCGAGAGGTTCGCGCCGCCACTGAGGCGCTGGCGCGGCACCTGTCGGCGGAGGACCAGACCATCCAGTCGATGCCCGATGTCAGTCCGACCAAGTGGCACCGCGGACACGTCACCTGGTTCTTCGAGCAGTTCGCGCTGCTTCCGCACCGAACCGGTTACCGGGCGATCGATGACGCCTATCTGTACCTCTTCAACTCGTATTACGAGGGCGCCGGTCGCCGGCACGCTCGTCCCGATCGCGGACTGCTCTCACGCCCGGGCGTGGTGGAGATCACGACCTATCGCCAGAGCGTTGATGACGCGATGGAGAAATTTCTGGTCGCGGGGCTGACACAGGAAGTCTCTGCGCTGGTTGAGCTCGGCCTTCATCATGAGCAGCAGCATCAAGAGCTGATCTTGATGGACATCAAGCACGTGCTCGGAGTCAATCCTCTGGCTCCGAGCTACGTTCCGGGAGGATTCAAACCCGAGGCCGCGGGCTCGGCGCAGTCCCTCGGGTGGGTCACTCACTCCGGCGGCGCTCGTCACGATCGGTGCCGACAGTCCCACCAACGCCGCGGGAGCGATGGACTTCACCTGCGGATTTGTCTTCGACAACGAGGCGCCCCAACATCAGGTCTGGCTAGAGCCCTTTGCGCTTGGCCGACCGTTTGGTGACTGCCGGAGAGTGGCTGGAGTTCATGGAGGACGGCGGGTACGAACGCGCAGCGCTGTGGCTCGCTGATGGTTGGGCGATCAACCAGGTCGAGCATCGCGAGGCGCCGCTCTACTGGTCTCGGGGCGGGGACGGGTGGGAGGTGTTCACTCTGAGCGGTCGTCAACCACTACGGGCGGACGAACCCGTCGTCCACGTCAGTTACTACGAAGCTGACGCCTTTGCTCGCTGGGCGGGAGCACGACTTCCCACCGAAGCGGAGTGGGAAGCGGTCGCGAGCAACGCGCCGGCGCCCGAGATCAAACCGGTTGCCCTTCACCCGCACCCGGCGGAACCCAGCCGGTATGAGGGCGAGCCCCGCCAACTGTTTGGTGAAGCGTGGCAGTGGACCTCGAGCGCGTACCTCCCGTACCCACGATTCGAACCACTGAAGGGGCTGGTGGGCGAGTACAACGGCAAGTTCATGGTGGGCCAGCACGTCCTTCGGGGAAGTGCGGCGATCACGCCGCCCGGCCATGCCCGGGCGACCTACCGTAACTTCTTCCCGCCTGGCGCTCGGTGGCCCTTCACCGGGGTGCGCTTGGCAAGGGATACGTAGAGCGAACTGCTGAACTAGGAGGTTGACTGATGCGCGCTGACATCGTTCCCGGGGCGACGTTTCCCGACTACGAACTCACCGATCACACGCGAACGAGGCGCAAGCTCAGTGAGCTGCAGGGCATCGACCCGATGATCCTGGTGCTCGCGCGAGGCAGTTTCTGCCCCAAGGACCATCAACAACATCTGGAGCTCGCCGCGAACTACCCCAAGATCGCCGTGGCTTATACCCGGCTCGTGACGATCTCCACCGACAACCTCATCGAAACGAGCGAGTTTCGCGACCAGGTCGGTGCGCCCAGTGGACGTTCCTCTCCGACGCGGGCCGCCACGTCCAAAAGGACCTGGAGATCCAGGAGTACACCGATCCTCACCACGACCCGATGATCCCGTACACGCTGGTGCTGAAACCCAGGCTGGTCATTTACAGCATCTACAACGGCTACTGGTTTTGGGGGCGACCCTCGTTCGACGACCTGCACCGTGATCTGCGAGAGGTCTCTCGCGAGTGTCGCCCGGACTGGGACATCACGGTACCCGAGTTGCGCGCCGCGTGGGACGCGGGAGATCAGTCCCGGTTCTACCCATACTCGTCCGACACGTGAGCGATTCCACTTTCGTATGTGGGGTTGCTTCCGGATAGCTGGCTGCTAGTAGCGGGGCGGTCCGGACGCAACGTACTCAGCCACTTCGTCATAGTCCAGATCGAACGGACCGGGGCCCGTCAGGAACCAGGTAACTCCGGCGGCGGCCCACTGTGCGTAGCGATCGTCCGGTCGATACGACCATGTTCTCGTCCCGTTGGCCCCAGAGAGCGATATCGAAATGCTCGAGGTCCGCGCCCGCAGTCAATCAACCTCGCCTTGAGTTCATCAATGTGCTCGGGCTCAGTCAATTGGATGACCATCATCCCTTGGTGTCGAGCGGCTCGTCGAATGGGTGCCGGGTTCGGCCAGCGACCGGCGGTCCAGATCGGGATGCCACTGGAGCGAAACGCCGTCGGATGAAACGCCACATCCTCAGCCCGGAAGAACTCACCGGCGATGTTCACTTTTTCCCCGGACACCAAGCCTTGAAAGATGGAGATCCCCTCGTCGGCGGCGCGACCGCGATCGACGGCGTCGGTCAGTTCCCCAAAGCAGGCCAACTCCCCGTCGGGATAGTCATCACCAATGCCAAAGCCCATCACGAGTCGGCCCTGGGAGAGGTGGTCGAGCGTGACGGCCTGACGCGCCACCACCTGTGGGCGACGACGGATTATGGGCGTCACCATTGGCCCGAGCGTGATGCGCGAGGTGCGCGCGGCCATCACCGCCAAGCAGACGTAGGGATCCGCGATGTCGCGTACCGGCGGGGTATAGCGAAGGTGGTCCCACACAAAAAAACCATCCCATCCCGACTCTTCGGCCAGAACGGCCAAGTCGGACATTCGCTTGACGCTGGCGAGGCCGTCGAATGCAGGGAGAAAGAGTCCGTGCTTCATCTAACCGCCAATCGTGGTCGCTATCTAGATTCTTATCGCTCGGTCCGTACCAGTGGGCCACCTCGCTTGCTGCGAGCTATGCCGGCGGTGATCGAGTGTCGAGAAGGTCCTGAAGGTGTGTGGCGCGGCATCGATCGCCTTGTTCGACGGCGAGGGATCCCGCACCGTCACACGTGCGCCGTCGACAGATACGCTCGGCACACACGGCAATCCCCAAAGAGACGGTGAGGCAGCATGACTGTAAAACTCGGAATCATTGCCCTGCTTGAGGCCAAGCCCGGCAAGGGAGAAGAACTTGGCGCGTTCCTCGAAAGCGGGCGCGCTCTGGCCGTGGCGGAAAAAGACACGGTGACGTGGTACGCGTTCAAGATCAGCGAGACCGAATATGGCATCTTCGACTCGTTCGAGACCGAGGACGGCCGCCAGGCCCATCTGAACGGCGAGATTCCCACCGCTCTGGGTCAAGTGGCCAGCGAGTTGCTGGCGAAGGACCCCGACATCCGAACCGTTGACATCGTTGCCGTGAAGTAGAGAGACGCCCGTACGGGGCCACGTTGCCCACGCACTGGCAGACATGTTGCGGATTTCGTCGGCCCCAGTTGAAGTTCCGCGCGCTAACCGAGACCCGGAATCACTAATCCTGTTTCGTAGGCGATGACGACCAACTGTGCTCGGTCCCTGGCGTTGAGTTTCGTCATGGACCGGTTGATGTGGGTCTTGGCGGTCAGTGGGCTCATGTAGAGAGTGGCGGCGATCTCGTTATTACTCTGGCCCGCGGCGACGAGGGCGAGGACCTCGCGTTCTCGGTCGGTCGGCGCCGACAGGGTTGCCGTGTCGATCGGACGAGAAGTTCCGCGTCCTGCGATGTTGGCAATCAGACGGCGCGTCACGCTCGGCGACAAGAGTGCGTCACCGCGCGCAACAATTCGCACGGCGTTGATCAGGTCCTCGGGTTCGGTGTCTTTGACGAGGAATCCGCTCGCCCCGGCGCGAAGCGCCTCGAAGACGTACTCGTCAGCCTCAAAAGTGGTGAGGATAACTACTCGGAGTCCGGAGAGGTCCTGGTCGGCCGCGATGCGCCGGGTGGCTTCGAGTCCGTCGACGGCGGGCATTCGGATGTCCATGAGGATGACGTCGGCCGGGAGCGGCCCGAGCGAGGTCGATCGCGGCCTCGCCGTCCGTGGCCTCACCGACGACTTCAATGTCGTCGGCTGTCTCGAGGAGGACTCGAAAGCCAGCTCGAACGAGAGACTGATCGTCGGCGAGTATCACCCGGATCATGATTCGAAAACCTCGCTGGCGACACGTGGGAAGGTGTCGGGCTCGAGTGGCCTCATGGGCAGTTCTGCGTGCACGCGAAAGCCACCGGAAGCGACCGCGTTTGTTCGCAGTCGCCCCCCGAGAGCGCGGGCGCGTTCGTGCATGCCAGAAAGTCCCGTTCCGGATCCGCCAACGAATGGCTCCGAGCCGCGCGGTCCGTCGTTGACGATGTCGATGATCAGGAGCTGTCCGTCTCGAGCGTTGATGGTGACTTCAGCCGCGGATGTCGGCGCGTGGCGAACCACGTTCGTGAGCGACTCCTGGACGATTCGATACGCCCCCAGAGCCGTCTCGGCTGGTAGGTCACCCAGGCGCGCATCGCAGTGCAGCTCTGTCACGATTCCCGCGGCCGTCGCGGCGTCGGCGAGGGCCTGGAAGGCTCCTTCGTCGGGAAGCGGCACCGCCGGTTGACCCCCGTCGACCTGGCGCAGAACATCAAGGACGGATCGCAACTCCCGCAAGCCGTTCTTGCTGGCGCTCGGATCGCCTGGAGGGCGTCCGCGACACGTTCGGGATCGTCAGCGAGGAGCACCGCCGCCGCGGTGGCTTGCACGTTGATCATCGAGATGGAGTGAGCCACCACGTCGTGCAGCTCTCGGGCAATGCGAAGCCGCTCAGAGACCACTCGGCTACGCGTCTCTTCCTCTCGTGCTAGCTCGAGTTGCGCGTATCGCAGGCGTTCGCTGGCCTTCCACTGCCGTCGAGCGGCGACGGCAGCACCGACTGCTCCCGCCGCGAGCATCTCGAACCACGTGTCGAGCTGCGGCCCACCGAGCCACCCCCACGGACCCAACAGAATCCCCGCAGTCACCGAATTGTGCGCGCCCTATCCTCACTGAAGCGCACGCAGCGTCCACTTCAGTTTCGCGTGAGAACCTCGATCAATCGGTTAAGGCCCAGCTCCGCTATCGGGTTGAGTTACCTTTGGGCTCGCGCTTCAGACTGCTTTTAAGGTTCGCGTCGTGAGTTGCGTCGGTGTCGAACGCCTTCGAACACCACCAGGACCCCCACGAGTGCGAGAACGATTCCTTGGATTCTCCGAAGGCGATGAGCGCGATGCCGAGGGCGATCGAAAGAGCCCGCCATTCAGGTACCGCTGCCACGGCTTCGCGTGCACGAGCGCCTGTCGTAGGAGCCCCCTAGCCCGTGCACGTACCCCACCCTTCGACCGTTGACTCTCCAATCGCCTCGTCCATCACGTGCGAGATCCGCTCGACAATGGTTCGAGGTTCGTCATTCGCTTCACGCATCTCGGCGCACCAGCAGGACTCCTCCGACGACCAGGACGACGACCGCGTAGGCGCACAGTAAGCCAAACCCTGCCCAGGGATTGAACGCGCCGTTGCCCGGATGGTGAACCGAAATCATGGCCGTTCCGATGTTCGCCGGAAGAAACCGGCCGATGTCGTTGGCGTACGAGGACGGCAGGACTGAGGCGATGATCGGCAAGATCAAAAGGATCCCCACGAAGGCACTGATGGCCGTGGGGGTGTGACGGATGATCGTCGCAATACCGAGGGCGACCAGTCCGAGGGCAAGGAGGTACAACCCGCCCCCGAACACCGCTCGTAGCGCGCTCGGGTCCGACAATGACGCGGTGGGTGTCTCGCCCAAGAGGATCCGCTGGCCCATCAAAAAGGACCCGAAGGAGACGACCTCGCCGACCGCGAGCGTGATGACGCCGAACACGGCCACTTTCGCCGCCAGCACCCACGACCGCCGGGGAACGGCGGCGAACGAGTCGCGGATCGTTCCCGTGCTGTACTCGGCGCTCACGACGAGCACGCCGAGCACGCACAATGGCCAGCTGGGCAAAGAGAAGGCCCGAAAGGCTCGATCTCGTCGGATCAAACGCCAGCTGCGCCGCCACGGAGCGCGTGGAGAATCGCGAGGCCCGAGCGGTCGTGACGATCGCACCCAATCCGATGCCGATGACCACGGTGATGACGAGCGTCCACACGCTCGAGCGAACAGAGCGCATCTTCGTCCACTCCGAGAGGAGTATCCCACCCAATCCGTATCGTCGGCGCGCCGGCGGGGGGAGTGGGCGCAGCGCCGGAGGGCTGGTCGCGGTCATACGTGTCCGCTCTCGGGTTCGCTCTTGGCCGAAATGGGCTGAACCCGATATTCGACATTGTCCTCGGTCGATTCGACGAAGGCCTCCTCCAGCGTGCCCGAACGAGTCGCCAATTGGTGCAGGACAAGTGAGTGGCTGGCCGCTGTCTCGCCGATCTCGTCAGCGTTCATGCCGATCACCGACGCTGACTGATCGCCTCTGACTTGCCACCGTCGCACCCGCTGCTCTCAGCAGCGCGGCCAACTCGGCCAGCTGCGGCGAGCGCACGAGGAGCAGGATCGGCGCGAGTTCTTCGACGTGAACTTGTCGACGGGCATATTGGCCACGAGGCGTCCCTTCGCAATGACGATCACCTGATCGGCGGTCAGCGCCATTTCGGCCATGAGGTGACTCGACACCAGCACCGTTCGTCCATCCTTCGCGAGGCTGCGCAACAGATCGCGGACCCAGCGGATGCCGTCGGTATCGAGTCCGTTGGCCGGCTCGTCAAAGAGCAGGACCTTGGGGTCGCCCAGCAGCGCGACGGCGATGCCGAGGCGCTGGCCCATGCCGAGCGAAAAACCACCGACCCTCGATCTCGCGACCGCCGCGAGACCGACGAGTTCGAGCACGTCGTGGACGCGCCAGCGGGGTATGTGATTCGTCTGGGCGAGCATCGCGAGGTGATCGAATGCGGTGCGCCCCGGGTGGATTGCCTTGGCTTCGAGGAGTCCGCCGACTTCGCGGAGCGGCCAATCAAGGTCGTGATAGTGGCGTCCGTTCACGGTGGCGGTTCCTGACGTCGGGTAGTCAAGGCCCATGATGAGTCGCATCGTGGTGGACTTGCCCGCGCCGTTGGGGCCGAGAAAACCCGTGACCCGGCCGGGCCGCACGTCGAAGGTCAGTTCGTCGACGGCGAGCTTCTCGCCGTAGCGTTTGGTGCAGCTCGCGGACTTCGATCACGACGATCTCCGATTAGACGAGGTCAGGTTGCACGCGACGAACCGACGTGGGATGCCTCGGCCGCCCGCTCGGGAGGGACTCGATGCCAGCGTGCGGTGATCGTGGATCACGGCGTGCCGTTCGAATCACCGTCTCGCGGCCCGACGGGGGGCTTCCAGTCGTCGCTCAGGTGTCGAGGTTCCTTCGCGCGTCGGATGAGGTAGATGGCGACGCCCACGATGACGATGAGGAGGAGAATCAGAATGATGAGCCGCAGCCCATGGTGGTGAGCGCTCGCCGAGGCGAGCTGCGCGGCCCATACCTGCGTTGTCATATCGGCACCCTCTCCACCCTGAATCGTCCGTCCAAATAATTGAAATCATTCAGATAGTGAGAATTGTGAGAGTAGCATAGGCTCTGTGAATGGTCAAGTTGGGGAGACGAAGCGCCTTACGAGGGTGCAAGCCAAGGCCCGGACTCGAGAGCGACTCTTGGAATCCGCGTCACGCGTCTTCATGGCGAAGGGCTTCGCCGGCGCATCGGTCGAAGAGATAGCCGAGTCGGCGGGCTATTCAATCGGAGCGCTGTACTCGAACTTCGAGAACAAGGAGCAACTCTTCCTCGAACTCATGTCGACGAGACGCGCGAGTCGCTTTGCGTCACTCCACAAACAGCTCTCGAATGTCGATGGTGACATCCAATGCACCCTCGAACAACTTCCCCAACATCTCTTAGATGCGACCGAGAGCGACGCGGACTTCGTCGCCCTGCAGGGCGAGTTCTTGCGCTTCGCCAACCGCGACCCCGATCTAAAGCATCGCGCCGAGATTCAGATGCGAGAGCGCACTGCTGCACTCGAGGATCTCATTGAGGCGGTACTTGATCGTGAGGGGATCGACGGACCATCGGCGGCCGAGGTGACGATTGCCGTGATGGCTTTGACGCAAGGTCTGATGCGTCGCAGGAGGATCGAGGGTTCCAGCGTGAGTGACGAACTCTTCGCCCGCGCGCTTCGCTGGTTGTTCGAAGGCATCCGCGGTGACAGCGACCAAGTGGCTAGGAGAATATGAATGTCGCGCTTGCACATCGAAATCGGTCAGATCCGACAGCCCTGCTCCATGACCACGAAGCTGCGATGCGCGACGTGCACTTCATCGACGAGCACGAGACCTGCGTGTCGAGCTACCTCGTTGAAGGTACCCACCCCCACGCGAGCCCAGGGGAACCAGGGGCCAAAATTAAGGACGGTCTCCCAGCGCATCGTCAGTTGCTGGACCCCTTCGGTGGCTGGATCGAGTTCTATGATGACGCTCCCTTCGGGAGCCAGAAGTTCGCTTGCCCGCACCATCATCCGCAGTGGATCTCCGCCGATCCCGATGTTGCCATCAGCGAGCAACACGTGAGATGCCCCTTCGTACTCCGGCAGCGGGTCGAAGACGTCCCCGTGGATTGCCGCGCCTCCGCGACGTCGCGTCATTTCAACGGCGAGCGCGGAGGTGTCGATGCCGAGTGCAGGGACGCCTCGGTCGTTCAAGGCCGCCACGAGTCGGCCCGGGCCACAGCCGATGTCCAGCGTCGGTCCCGAGCAGCACTCGAGCATCCTCGCGTCGGCGAGTCGGTCCTCAGGAGTCGACGCGACACCTCCCAGCCAGCGATCGATGTGCAGGGTGGAACGGACGCCCGCTGAATCGGTAATCCAACACGGCACGCCCCTAGAGATCTGTTCGTAAATCACATCGGGGTGGACCTCGGAGCGCGGGGTCGTCTCGGTCGGTCCCTCCCAGAGTTCTTCGTCGCCATCTTCCCCGGTCGCGGTCGCGGACACCCATGTCATGGCGTGGGCCCGTGAGTCTTTTCGGGATCCGCTACCTCGGCGACGCCCGAGACGCTTGAGGAGCTGCGGCGTGCCACGCGACCCACCCGGATGGCGTAGAGCACTGCGCTGAGGAGAAACATTGACCCACTCAGCACCAACCAACGATCGAGATACGGAGCTTGTGTGAGTCCCGTGGCGCGAAGGTAGGCGCCCTTGCCCTGCTGGATGATCCCGGGAAAGAAGAGGAGCAGGAGCAGACCACTTCCGAGCAGCGGTAGACGTATGTAATTAAGCGGAGACACCGAGGAGACCCGGTGCCCATTGTGTCTCGTTACCGCACGCGACCCGGCCACCAACGAGCGATCGGCGAGGGCGTAGAGAGGAAAGAGGAGCAGGTCGTGAGCCAGGAGAGCACCGAGGAACCACACGAGTATTGACTTCCACCAGACCGAGGTATTCCAGAGATGGATGTGAAGAACGTTCCACGCGTACCCGACCAGGGCGAAGGAACTCAGGATAGTCAAGAGCTCCAAGGGATTGGCACCAACCTGTCGCTTGAAGTTACGCAGCCTGTCCTTCACGTCACGCCTCGAACGCAATCGAACGAACCCACTTGGTGCAGTGCACTCCGGGAAGGGCGGGGACGATGATCCGCGCGGGGAAGCCATGGTCCGCGGAGAGGTCGACGCCGTTTACTTTGAGCGCCAACAGCGAATCGAGGTCCGCAATCTGGTTCGACTCGAGCACTGCGTGATTGAAGGCCCCGTGTTCTTCGAGCGATGACACGAGCGCGGAACTTGGGTGTTGCAAACCCGCCAGGCGAGCGAGGTCCGCCAGGCGCACGCCACTCCAGTGCTCGGTCGTTGCCCACCCTTCGACGCAGGCAATCGGCAACACGACGCCGTGCTGGCGCATCGCCAGCAGCGCCTTTCGGTCCAGAACCACGTTGGAGCCACGCGCGCTCAGCGTCAAGCGCCAGTCGGACCCGGTCTCGCTCGGGTCGATCTTCGCGGCGAGCGCGGTGCGATTGATCTGGAAGTCGTTCGGACCCGAGCCGTAGGAACGTCCGCGCGGCAGCAGCAGCGTCGCCGCTCGAGTCCAGCCGCCGAGCACCTGACCAACGCTCAGAACGGCGATCATCGCCGACCCCGCTCCCACCATCGCGAGTGCTCCACGTCGGCTCATCGTCGCCTCGCTCGGATGGCGCGCGACGAGACCCTCCGCGTCGAGGGGCTCAGGAACCGTGTGGGCCAGATCAGTATGGAGTTCGGTGCGCAACGAGCGCGACCGAAGGGACCGAACTGCCAAGGGTGCCTTGAGCAGCACGTGTACGGTGAACGCGGCCATCAGGACCCACGCACCGAAGTAGTGCGCGGTGTAGAAGCTGAACCCGAAGATGTAGTCGTACTGGATGTTGAGAATCCCGGTCGCCATCTCGAAGACGATGCCGCCGACCAGAAAGATCAGCGAAAGCCGTTCGAGAAAATGAGCCACGGATCGAATCGGTGGCCACCGAAAGAGTTTCGGCATGACCGACCACAACTTCGCGAGCACCACGGGTACGAGGACCAAACCGAGGAGCACGTGAAGACCCTCAGTGAACTGGAACAACCAGTCGGGCCTCGTGGGCCAGTTGAAGTAGGGCAGGTGCAGCCAGCCCACGTGGTGCGGGCTCGCCTGATGGAACTGAGGACCGTAGGCAATGAAGTCCATAAGTCCGGTGAGAAAGACCAGAGGCAGCGAGATCGCGATCAACGTCCCGAGTACTGAGGTCAGCCACGGTCCGCGCAACGGACTACGCCACGCCCGGTCTCCGGGAAGCCCGGGAGGTCGTAGTTTGCCAATCCGTTTCCAGAGTCCGGTGGGGAAGCCGTAGGTTATCTCCTCGGTCGCGCGAAGTTCGTCGAGTGCGTCTTCCTGCGACACCTCGGTGTCAGGTACGCTCACGTCGCTGAACCCCGGAGACCCCGGGAGCAACCAGCCATGTCGGCGTCATCGTGCCTGCGTTGGTCGCGTCCCAAAGACCGTGGACGGTTCATGCGAGGCGTCACGATACCTCGCCCAGTGGCGCTCATCGTCCTTTAGTCCCCTCAGTGCGTTACGCGTTACAGAATTCTTTTCGCACCGCCGAGGTCGTTTCGCCGCATTCCCGTCGCGGTGGCGAGCCGGCCACGAACCGCACTTCGGTCCTCTCGCCGGACGCTTTGACGCCATGTCACTGGTTACTCTGAGCATCGTGCCAAATCTGTCCCGAGAGGATCGCGACCAGAATCAGTCGCCACCCTCGTCGTCCACGCCCGAGCGCGTTCGACCCGACGTGCTTTGGGTGGCCTCGGCCGCGGCGTTCGTCGCGGTGGCGTTTGTCGTTGGGCACTTGCATCTCGGAATCGTCACTCCTTTGGTCAACGCCACGCCAGTCCAGCGAATGAACTTGGTGCGCGCCGCGCCGCTACTGGCCCGGTGGCGGCCGCACGCCAGTTGGGGAACGCCCGCCGCAGTCGTTATCGCGGCGTTGGCAATCGGTTTTGCATCGAGGATCGCCGCGTCGCTCTCCTGGCGCACACTCACCTTCGTCATCTGGCTCACCTCCGCCGCGTGGTCGATGGCGCTCGCCGCGATCGACGGCTGGAAGCGGGGGTTCGCCACGAAACTGAGCAGTCCAACCGACTATCTAGTGCAAGTGCACCGGGTCACCGGGATCTCGTCGTTCCTCCGTCACTTCGCCTCGAACATCGGGAGTGGTCACTCGGGGTGGAACATTCAAGTAGCGGCCCATCCGCCCGGGGCGCTCCTCACGTTCGTCGAACTCCACCGCTTGGGGTTGGGAGCCTCGGTGTGGGCGTCGGCCTTCTGTGTCTTCGCCGGCTCCAGCGCCGCGATGGCGATTGTCATCGCCGTGCGAGCGATCAGTGATGAACAGACCGCCCGTCGCGCGGCGCCCTTTCTCGCGATTGGGCCCGCGGCGATCTGGATTGCCGTGTCCGCCGACGCCTACTTCGGTGCGGTCGCCGCCTGGGGACTCGCGTTACTCGCTCTGGCGGCCTCGCGTAGAGTCCGGTTCTCCGGCGTTACCTCGGTGGGTGCGGGACTGGTTCTCGGTTGCAGCATCTTTCTCGACTATGGCCTCGCCCTCATGGTGATCCCGGCGGTCGCCATCATGTTCGGCGCGCGAAACTATCGACCTCTCCTTGGGGCGGTCGGCGGCGTTCTCTTCGTAACCGGCGCCTTCGCGTCATTGGGGTTCTGGTGGCTCACCGGACTCGACCACGTCAGGCATCTGTACGCGGTGGGCATCGCCCGGTTGCGGCCGTATGCCTACTGGGTCTGGGGCGACCTGGCCGCGCTGGTCTGCGCCACGGGCTTGGCGCCCGTGGCCGGAATCCATCGCGCGTTCGACCGCACGGCACTCAAGAAAAGGAGCCCGCTGCAACTGCTCATGGTCTCCTTCTGCCTCGTCATTGTCATTGCCGATCTGAGCGGACTCAGTAAGGCCGAGACTGAGAGGATCTCGGCTTCCGTTCGCGTTCTGGCTCACGGCGGCGCCCGCGCTGCTCCCGGTGCGCACCCATCGGTTCTGGCTCGTGGTCCAGATCCTCGCCGCGCTCGCCATCAACAGTTTGCTCATCACTGTTTGGTAGAACTACATCGCTCGCGTTCGTTCGTCGTCCGCGCCAATGGCGCTCAGCGTTCGGACGAAGTGGCTCGAGGGATCCATCTGCTCAGCGACCTCCCACACCTCGGCGGGTGTGTCGACATCGGTCATCGTCTCGAGCTCGACCACCGAACACCCCGCTTCGCTCAGCGCCAACATCGTCATCGAACCAGTATCGGATTGGGACATCGCGATGCGCGACAGGATCGGCGCGACATCGGGCGTGGAGAGTCCGATCGCCCACCAGCCGCCATCCGTCGACGGTCCCAGCACCACGTCGTTTTCCGTAGCGAGGAGTATCGTCGCCGCGTCGCGCAAGATCGTCGCAGTGAGCTGCGGGGTGTCCATCCCAATCTGGAGGACCGGAAGTCCGCCGAGCGACGCCGCGTCGAGGTGCGCTCTCATCAGTCGCTCGCCGAAGCCGTCGCCGTGCTGGGGAATGACGACAAACTCATCGAGGGCAGCTCGGAGTTGCGCGCTCATTCGAGCCTCCTCCATATCGCCGACGAGCGCGACCACCTTGTGCGCGAAGGAAGATCGCCGTACCACCTCGAGCGTGTCGAGCAGAGCGGCCGCCGCCAGGTCGGCCGACTGTTCCGCCGTGAACTGCGTCGCCAGTCTCGTCTTGGCGTGTCCCGCCACCGGTGCCTTGGCGACCACCAGGATCGAGCACGCCAGATCCTTCACCGGATGACCTTCATGAAGTCCCAGGCCGCGACGGCACTACCAATGACCGATCCTGAAACTTTGGATGCGCCGGCCGTTCTCGGACGGTAGGTGACGTCGACCTCTTCAACACGGAGTCCGGCCCTGGCGGCGCGCACCAAGAGTTCTAAGGGGTAGCCCGATCGCCGATCGGTCACGCCCAATCCCAGAAGAGTGTCGCGTCGAAGACAGCGCACGGCGCCGATGTCGTGGACCGGAATCCGGTAGCGACGTCGTAGTTGCGCGGCGATGAGCGCATTGCCGACTCGCGCGTGCAGCGGCCAACCGGCGCCCTTGACCGGACGACGTCGCCCGATGACTACGTCGGTCCCCTCGAAGTGCCGGGCCGCTAAGGCGGGCAGTTCTCCGGGGTCCAGTGACCCGTCGCCATCGAGGACGCACAAGACGGCCGTGCGCACGGCCAGGACGCCCGCGTGCACGGCCGCGCCGTAGCCCGGGGCGGGCTCGTAGACGACTTCGGCGCCGTGAGCGCGCGCGATCTCTGCGGTCGCATCACGCGATCCGTTGTCGACCACGAGCGCCGTGTAACCGGAGGGAAGGGCATCGAGCACCGCCGGGAGCGATCCGGCCTCGTTGCGACACGGGATCACGACCGTGATCAGATCCTCTTCAGACACGCGGAGGGCCGAAGGGAACGCTGTCTCTCAGCGGCGCGAACGCGAAGTCGGCCAGGCCGTCAGCGGGCGAGATCGAGGCATCGAAGCCCAGCAGTGCGCGTGCGCGAGCCGGATCAGCGACGATGTGACGGACGTCACCGGGGCGGTACTGTCCTGTCACGACGGGGAGCATACCGTGGCGCGCTTGGGAGAGGTCGAGCGCCACGTCGCCGATGGTGATGGGCCAACCCGAGCAGACGTTCAGAGCAACGAAGCCCGGCAGCTCCGCCTCGATCGCGAGAACATTGGCTCGCGCGACGTCTCGAACATGGACGAAGTCTCGGGTCTGGCGACCGTCCTCGAAGACCTGTGGCGCGTTGCCGGCTTCGAGGGACGACCGGAACATCGCCGCCACACCCGAGTAGGGAGTGTCTCTTGGCATCCCCTCGCCGTACACGTTGTGATACCGAAGTGCCGTGACGTCTCCGCCCGTCGCCAACGACCAGGCGAGCGCGTAATTTTCTTGCGCAAGTTTGCTGGCGGCGTAGAGGCTTCTCGGTCGCGGCGCACTCTCCTCCCCGACGAGTTCCCACGAGAGGATCTCGTCACCGAGGGGGCAGCGACGCTCGAACCAACCCTGCTCGAGATCGCTCTGGCGCCAAGGTTCGGGATCAACTCGGCCGTGCACCTCGCAGCGATACAGTCCGTCGCCGTAGACCACCATCGACGACGCGAGTACGAGGCGCCGACAGCCGGAGCGCTGCATGGCGGCGAGCAGCACCGCGGTGCCCAGATCGTTGTGGCTGGCGTAGGCCGGGGCGTCCTGCGCGTCGACACCCGCACCGACGACCGCGGCCTGGTGACACACCACGTCGATGCCGTCGAGCGCGTGCTCGACGGCATCGAGCGACCTGACGTCGAGTCGTTCGACCCCCGGGGGGATCTCGGGCGACTCTCCGTGAGCCGAACTCAAGAACGCGTCGATCGCCGTGACCTCATGGCCACGCTCGATGAGGGACGACCAGATTGAACCGCCGATGAAGCCGGCGGCGCCGGTCAGCAAGACCCTCACGGGAGGTCGAAGGGGAGTGCCACCCCTTCATGGACGCGACGGCACGCGCACCCGGCTTCGACCGGTACCCGAGCGACGGTTCGTCGCAACAGCTCCTTGAAAGAAGCGATGTTGCGTTCAAACTCCGTGAAGACGTTGCGTGCGTTGACGCCGTCACCCTCGGTGACGCCGGCGTCCACGTCGGTTACCAGCGCGACGGTGGCGAAGCAGAGCTCGAGTTCTCGAGCTAACACGGCCTCGGGGTGGCCGGTCATGTTGACCAGGCTCCATCCTTGCTCGCTGTACCACCGGCTCTCCGCCCGGGTCGAGAATCGCGGCCCGTCGATGACCACCATCGTGCCACCGTCGACGACTCCCGGATGGAGGGCGGCGGCGCGCAGGCTCGCACAGTAGGGATCAGCGAACTGCACGTGGACCGCGCCGACGTTGAAGTAGGTCTGCGGGCGTCCCGACGTGTGATCGACCAACTGATCGGGAACGACGATCGTGCCGGGACCGAGAGTGGGAACGAGACTGCCCGCCGCGCACGCGGACAGGACCTGTCGCACGCCGAGACTTCGTAGGGCCCACATGTTGGCCTGGTACGGGACGGTGTGCGGCGGGAACTCGTGGTTCTCGCCGTGGCGCGCGAGAAACGCCGTCGATCGACCGGCCACCTCACCGATCGAAATCGGTGCGCTCGGCGAACCGAAGGGCGTGTCAACGACGACGCGCTCGGCGGAGCCGTCAAAGAACGAGTAGAAGCCGCTGCCGCCGATCACGGCAATGTCGGCGGTCAGTTCGGGCATCGGTCAGGGGTCATTGAGTGGGCAGAGTATTTTCTTCGTGTTCGCAAATCCGCCAAGTCGTAAGTCTGGCGCATCCGCAGTGCCCTCGCCAGCCCGACGCTACGTTGAGCAACCGTCGACACGACGACCGGCCCCGCCGCGACGGGCTGGGGATGGAGAGAACTGACCACAATCCGCGCGAACGACACGAACATCCGTAACGCGCAGAAGATCCCGAGGACTGAGTAACGAAGCGGCGAGACATTCTCTACGCTCGCCTTGGGAGGTAAGTAACGGTGACGCGCAACAAGACCCTCGCCCCACGCGACTCGAGCGCGGTGGAGATGATCCCGCCGCGCCAGCCCGCGACGACCGCACGATGACCGTCCGCCGCGCACGTCATCGCTCAATCCGAAGCGCTGCTCCGCTGGCTCTCCTGGTCGCGATGTCGGTGACCGGACTCGCGCTCCTCGCCGGTCCCGCCAGTCCCGCCACGCCGGTGGCGGCGTGGCCGATGGCGCTGCACGATGCGCAGCACTCGGGTACCTCGAGCGCAGTCGGGCCGCAGGCGGGCACGATCTCATGGCAGCGCGATCTCGGAGGCAAGATCACCCAAGGGCCGGTGGTCGGCGCCGATGGCACGATCTACGCAGCGTCCAGCCTCGGAGTGCTTCACGCGCTCAATCCAGCGAACGGCTCTGACCGGTGGACCTTCGATGGCGGAGCGTCCTACGTGGGGGGTGAGGACCTCTCGACCAGCCCACTCATCCTGCCCTCGGGCACGGTGCTGTGGCCGGGCCCGAGTGACACGCTCTTTGCGATCTCACCAGATGGGAAAAAGCTGTGGTCGCACACCTTCGCAGCGGCAGTCCTCTCACCGGTTCTCGCGGGCTCGCGCGTCTACGTCGTCCTCGCCAATGCGACGGTGTGGGCGATCGATGTGGCGGGTTCCACGCCGGCGCTGGAGTGGTCGCTCCCCGTCGGCTCCACGTCGTTCGGGAGCCCGGTCGTCGACCCCGACGGCAACGTGATCACGACCGCGGGCGACACCGTGGTGGCGATCGCTGACCACGGCTCGAGCGGATCGGTGAGGTGGCAGCACACCCTCAACGCCCCGGTCGAGGTGTCCGCGTCGGTCGATCGTTCCGGGTCGGTGTACGTGGAGTCGAACCACGCGACGGTCTACGCGTTCTCTCCGACGGGCGAGTTGCGCTGGAAGCAGCACATCGGGCAGGAGTCGTACTCCTCGTCGTCGGTCTCGCCGTCGGGGTTGCTCTACTTCGGCGACAACGGAGGTGCCCTCCACATCGTTCACGCGTCCACGGGGCGCGCGGTCGCGACCGACCAGGCCGACAAGGGGATCTGGAGCGCGCAGGTGATCGACGCACGGGGCGATGTCTACTTCGCCACCCAGGGCAAGCAGATCGTCGGCTACAACCACGCGGGCCATCACCTGTTCACGGTGAAGACCTCAGGTGCAGTTGACTCCTATCCCGCGCTCACCGCGAGCGGTGCGCTGATCGTCGGCGATGAACATGGGACCCTCTACGCGATTGGAGGGACGGCGCCGCAATGAGCGGCCAACCGGGGACCGGATCAATTGCGATCGACAACCTGTCGCACACCTATCTGCGCCGCGGATCCCCGATCAACGTCCTCTCGGGCGTCGAACTTCACGTCGACGCGGGAGCATACGTCTCGCTGGTGGGCCCCTCGGGCTCGGGCAAATCCACTCTCCTCGCCATCGTCGGCGGTCTAGAGCGCCCTCAGAGCGGCGCCGTGGCCGTCGGCGGGACGAACCTCTCTAGCCTTTCGGGCGACGACCTCGCATACTTTCGCCGCACCACCGTTGGTTTCGTCTTCCAGCACTTCGGGCTGCTCGAGGCGTTCACCGCGAGCGAGAACGTCGAGATCGCGCTCGCATTCGCGGGGGTCGGTCGCAACGCCCGCCACCGCCAGGCGCGCGACCTTCTGGGCAGCGTTGGTCTCGCGACGCGCGTTGACCATCGGCCCTTCGAGCTCTCCGGCGGCGAGCGACAGCGCGTCGCGATCGCTCGCGCGATCGCGAACGAGCCGCAAGTCATCCTCGCCGACGAGCCGACCGGAAACCTCGACGTCGGCGCTGCCGAGGCGGTGGCCGAGCTTCTCAGCACGGTGCGCACTGCTCGCGCTACAACTCTGATCGTTGTCACGCACAACCCCGCGATGGCCGCGCACGCAGCGATTCGGCGTCGCATCGTTGACGGGCGTCTTGTTGACGACTCCACCCGTGCGAGCAAGTAGCGGCGATGGGCTGGAGTGACGCGCTGGCGATGGCCAGGAAGGAACTGATGCGACGCCCGGGGCGGGCAGTGCTCACGATCGTCTCGGTCGCGCTGGCGGCCGCACTGCTGACGGCGCTCGTCGCGATCGCCACCACCGCCCGTATTCGCGTGCTCAACCAGATCACCAACGGCGGGCCGCTGGCGAGCATCTCGGTCGCCGCCGCGGCACCGAATCCGTCCCAGGTGGGTCTCGACAACCCGACCCCGGGCAAGGAGAAACCGATCACCCCCGCCGCGATCGCCGCGATCCGGGCGATTCACGACGTCACCTCGGTGCTCCCCGTCGTTCACGATCGCGTCATCATTGTCCCCCTGTTGACTCACGTCAAATCCTCCGCGAAGCCTGATTCATTGCCTCATCTAAAACCTCCGGATGAAGTGATCGATTGAAGGACTTGTTGACGCGTCGTGGGGCCGCGACGGACTTGGTGAGTGCCAGGTGCTCCAGTCGCGCGGTCAGGGTGTCGATCTGATCGCTGAGCGAGCAGAGGTGGATGGTGGCGAAGGTGGCCGCCATCGACGCTCGTGCGATCTCGGCGACGCCGCCGTGGGCGCTCGCGCGCTCGAAGGGCGTCTGCGCGCGGTCGTGCCGCTTGGTGACCTTGGCCCCGTGACGGTGCTTCTCGAGGAGCTTCTGTTGGGCGAGCAGATAGTTCGTGAAGAGTCCGTCGAGCGACCAAAGCTCGTTGAGGACAGACAGCTCTGCGTCGGTGTCAAAGCGCAGGTAACCGACGAGCTGGCGCACGTGGGTCCAGTTCTTCTGTTCGACGTGCGCCCCGTCGTTCTTGTTGCCCGCGCGTGAGCGGGTGAAGGTGAGCTTTCGCTCTTTGCAGTACTCGAAGAGGTGGACGTTGATGAATTCGGCGCCGTTGTCCGAGTCGATGCCGAGGATGGGAAAGGGAAACTGCGCCGCGGCGTGGTCAATGGCCTCGACGACCCACACGGCCGCCTTGTTCTTCACCGAGCGGTTGACCGTCCAGCCCGTCGCGATATCGGTCATGGTCAGGGTGAAGCAGAACTCGCCCGAGGAGTTGCCGCCCTCGTGGCCCACCAGGTCGATCTCGACGAAGCCCGGCTGGTCCTCGCTCCACTCGGCCCAGGTGCGGATCGGGATCTGGGACTTGAGCAGCGTGCCGGGTTTGGTGTGGCTGCGGCCCTTTAACCCGAGGCGACGTCGCTCACCAGCGAGGTGACGATCGATGGTGGCGGCACTCATCGAGGCGAGCAACGTGGCGTCCTCGTCGCTGAGTGCGAGGTCCCCGTCACGGCGCAGCATCGTCACGAGTGAACCGAGCATCGGCGCGAGGCGCTTGCCGGCCGGGTAGCGGGTGAGTGACCACACGAAGGCCAGGGCCACCGTCAGGTGCGCCGGGTAGCGCGGTGCGCGGACTCGACGGGGCGTCACGAGCTTCACCGTGCCCGCTGCTCGCAACTCGTGGCGCGCGTAGTCGCGGTGCCACCCGGTGAGCGTCACCAGGTCGTCCAGCACCTTGGACTTCTCGGCCTTGGTGGAGCGCTGATAGGCGACCGCCAGCTTCTTCGTGACGGCGTGACGTTGACTCATCGTTAGCTCCATCGTTCATGCGTAGGCGACGATCAGCGCTCTGCTCGGGCCACCCATGATCCGGAGGTTTTATATGAGGCAACGATGGCGTCTACGCGGAGGTTTTAGATGAGTCAACTCGGTCCCGCCCGCGACACCGCCCTCGGGCTCTAAGCTGTGCGTCGCGCCCAAGCCCGGGACACGCTGCGGCGCGCCAGCGACCGGTGCGGTGACTCCCATCACCGTTGCTCCCTACGGCGACTCGATCATCGGCGTCGATCTCAACAATCCGAGCTCGGTGCCGGTGTCTCTCCTCGCCGGGAACTACCCAGCGAGGGGCTCGACGACCGAGGTCGACGTCACCCAGAGCTACCTCGGCCACCTGGGGATCGCTGAGTCTGATGCACGTGAGGTCGTCGGCACCGACGTCGACATCGGTGCGTTCTCCGTGATCGGTCGGGGCTTTCAGATCGGGTTGCGGTGGACGACCGCCGAGATCGTCGGCGTCGTCAACCAGCAGGCCGGCTCAGGCCAGATCCTGGCCTACCCCAAGCTCGTCCTCACCGACTCCGCCTGGACCGCAGCGGGTCGAGCCTTTGGCGACCGAGACGCACCGAGGTCGCCCTACGCGGCGCTACTTGTCGGGGCGGACCAGTTGGCCCACGTCGACGCGGTGCGCACGGCCATCGCGGCGATTGGCTATTCGAGCAGTGCGCCCGAGGACGTCATCGTCTCGGTCGAGAAGTACCTTCACGTGATCGAGATCATCCTCACCGCAATCGGCGCCGTGGCACTCATGATCGCCGCACTGGGGATCGCCAACGCGCTGCTCGCCGCGGTGCGTGAGCGCCGACGCGAGATTGGGGTGATGAAGGCGATCGGGGCACGCGACCGAGACATCTTGCGCACATTCCTGATCGAGGCCGGGTTTCTCGGGTTCGTCGGCGGCGCGCTCGGCAGTGGCATCGGGATCGCCGTCTTCTATGGGATTGGCCAGATCGCGAACAGTTATCTGGCCGCCCAGGCCCTCCCGGGTGTGCCGATCACTCTGGCGTGGCAGATCCCGGTCGGAGCGATCGTCGGGGCGACGGTGATCTCGATTGGAGCGGGCGCTATCCCGGCGCGTCGGGCGTCGCGAGTCGGGGCCCGTCAGGCGGTCGAGGCGTGAGGGGACGGCCTCCCGCCATCGCCGTCGTGGTGATCGCCTCAGCCATCGCGCTCGCCGGGTGTGGCAGCGCGATCTCGTCGACGGGTGCGCCGGCGAACATCACCAAACCGCCCATCACCTACGTCGCGATCGGCGGCAGCGAATCGAGCGAGCTCGTATCGCGCGGGGCGATCCGCTCGGCTTGGCCCCAACTCCTGTACCGCAAGGCGATCGGGACGGCGGGGACCTTCGTCGACCTCGCCCAGCCCGGTGAGACGGCGGCCGAAGCCCTCGTCACCGACCCTCGCCTCCTGCGCTCTCTCCACCCAGCCCTCGTGACGATCTGGCTCAACATCGCGGACCTCCTCGGTGAGACGCCGGTCCAACGATTCGAGCGCTCGCTCGATGCCGTGGTCGCGGCGGCACGCGCGACGGGGGCTACTGTGCTCCTTGCGAACGCACCCGAGATCGAGCACTTTGCGCTCTATCAGGCGTGCGTCGATGATCCCGCGGCGTGTGGGGAGAAGGGCCGCGTCCTGCCGTCGGCCGCCAAGCTTGCGGTGGCGGTCTCGGCGTATAACGCCGCGATTGTCTCGGTTGCGCGCTCGGAGGGAGCGACCGTGGTCGACGTCGCCGGAGCACTCAATCGAGCGGCCTCGCGCGATGGCGGAGTGACTGGGCTGTCGGGGAACCTGACCGCCCTTTCGGCGAGTGCCGACGCCGCGGTCGAGGCCGCCTTTCTCTCACGACTTCCCAAGTCGATCCGGCGGCAGTGACCTTACGGTCCGAGCACGCGCTCGAATGCGCGGGCGATCACCGCGTACCCGGCGGCGTTGGGGTGGATATTTTGGCTCGTGCTCTTTGGGTTCGGGCACATCCACGTCAACGAGCAGACGGTGGCCACGTTGCGGGGGAGCAGCGCTCCCTCGAAGCTGACCTTCGGCGTCGTGACATGGGTGTCGAAGGCGCCCGCGACATCGGCCACCTTTAGCCCGGCATTGCGGAAGGTTGCTTCGAGCTGGGCGTTGAAGATGTCGGTCGCCGCCAACGTCGCGGCGGCGAGCGATGCACCCTTGCTCCCGCCGGGCTCATAGACGAGGCCGAGGTACGGGTCGTAGTAGTTCATTGCGACCACGATTGCGCCCGGGTCGGCTCGTCGCACCGCGCTCACCAGTGCACGCACGATCGTGACGAGCCGGTTCACGGTGGCGACGTCGCTCGACTCAAGGCAAGAGAGGTCCGCGCCGCGTCCGGAGATGCAGTGATCGAGGTCGTTGACCCCGATGTCGAGTGTGACCAGCGCGACGTGGCCGACGTTGCGAGAGAGGAACCGCTCGGCTGCGGCGAGTTGAGAGGTAGCGCTCAGTTTTGTGCGATAGAGCGTGGCGCACGCGCGCCGCGCGGGTGTGCCAATCATTGAGAGGGTTGTCTCCCCCGGGCACCCCAGATCGATCAATCGCAGATTCCGGGCGACCGCGACATCGGAGGCGTACCCCCCGGGGTATCCCTGGTCACGAAGTCCCGTGGCTGGATCGATCGGAGGGAGGACCGTCGTCCCATCTGCGGGTTGGTACCCGGCGGCGAGTGAGTCACCGAGCGCAAGGAGAATCTGTCGAGCCGGGGCGTTGGTCGCCGCCGACACGACGGGCGCCGGGAGCACCCCGAGTATCAATGTGGCAATCGCGGCGCAGACGAGGCGCCGGCGCTCGTCAGCTCTCACGATCCCCACCCATCATTTGTACCGTGCGTCGAATCACATTTTCACTCGGCGACTGAGTACGTACCAATCCTCTTCGTCGTCGATCGCGTCGTCATTAACGCCAACGCTTAGGAGATGGCTGTAACGCTGTGCCCTGCGCCAAGACTGTGATTCTGTTACGTAACTCGTCCCCTCAACCAAACGAAAGTAAGGATCAATTATGCAAAAGCGACTACAGAAAGCCGCGCGCCTGGCGCTCGGCATTGCCACACTCGGTGGCATCGGTCTTGTCGGAGCCTTCGGCGCCGGTACAGCAGGTGCCGCACCGACGTTCGGACCGGGGGGGTCTCCGGTTATCGGACACGTCTATCTCGATGACAACACGACGGGCACCAACACCATCAGCGGCTTCGACCGCCACCTTGACGGTTCCCTCACGCCGCTCGCCGGGTCCCCCTTCGTCGCTGGCGGCGCAGGCACTGGCGCAGCGGGTGGGTTGGCATCGCAGGGCGCGATCGCAGTGACCAACGATGGGCAGTTTTTGATTGCGGTGGATGCGGGCAGCAACCAACTGTCGGTGCTACGAATCAACTTCAACGGCAGTCTGCAACTGGTGCCCAATGGAGTGGTTTCCTCGGATGGTTATACGCCGGTCAGCGTTGCGGTGCATGACGGTCTCGTCTACGCCGCCAACGCCGCCACCGGCGCCAACGTTCCCAACCCCACCACCGTTGAACCGAACTACACCGGGTTCACGCTGTCCCCCTTTGGACAGCTCCAGCCGTTGGCCAACTCGACTGTGTCCCTTCCGAATGGCTCCCAGCCCGGCGACGTCCTGTTCAACTCGACTGGCACCAACCTGGTCGGCACCCGGGTGGGCACGTCGTTGATCGACAGCTTCTCGGTGGGTCGAAACGGCCTTCTGACCGAGGCCGCTGGCGCGCCCTTCAGCGCTCAGGGGCTTGGGCCCTTCGGCAGTGAGTTTCGCCCGACCAACCCTCAGCAGCTGTTCGTCTCCAACGCCCACAATGTCGGGACCACCACCGATCCCCTCCCCGGAACGGTCTCGGCCTTCAACGTTGCCTTTAACGGGTCGCTGACCTCCATTGGAGCCAGTCCGGTCGCAGATGACCAGGCCGGCACTTGTTGGGTCGCCATCACCCCCGACGGCCGGTACTTGTTCGCCGTGAACACCGGAACGGGTTACATATCCACCTACCAGATCGCGCCCAACGGGTCCCTGACGTTCATCACTAGCACTGAGGTCAGCAACACTGCCGGGGTTGGCGCGACTGACGCCAGCGTGAGCCCTGACGGACGCACGCTGTATGTGAACGAGAGCCGTGTGGGCACGGTCGGCGCCTTCGCCATCAGCAATGGCGGTACGCTCACCGAACTTCCCAGCTCGCCGGTAGCGGTCCCGGGCGGTGCCCACCCCGCTGGCATTGTGACGACCGGTTTGTAGTCGAAAACTATTCCCCATGGTGCCAGGGCCGGGAGCAATTTTGCTCCCGGCCCTGGCATAAATCGACCGGACGCAGTGTGTGTAACGCGAAGCCCACATTCGAGGACGAGAGTGTGTGGCTCAAGCACTTGTTCCTAGAACCCGATGTTCGAGAGCGGAACCTTCGCGGCGCACTCGCCGTACCAAGCAACCAAGGAGAGTCCCATGACGCTGCTACATCCGGGTGAGAAGTTCCCGCGCCTCGCCACTACCCCGATCGGCGGAGGAATCCTAGAGTTGCCCGACGCCCTCGAGGGCCATTTCGGGGTGGTCCTGTTCTACCGGGGCTCGTGGTGCCCATACTGCAATGCGCAACTACGGGCCTTCCAGCGGGCCGCGGACAGCTTGGCCGAGGTTGACACCCAAGTCGTCGCATTGTCGGTTGACGACGAGGCCACCACCGCTGAGCTCGTTGCCAAGCACGGGCTGACTTTTCCGGTAGGATACGGCGCCGATGCTCACGCGGTCGCCGCGGCCACGGGAGCGTTCACCAACCCCGAGCCGCTCTACCTGCAATCCACCGGCTTCGTTCTCGATCCAGCTGGTCGCGTAGTGGTGAGCGTGTACTCGAGTGGCGCCATCGGACGGCTGGTGCCAGAGGACGTGGTCGGCATGATTCGCTATATCCGTGAACACGCTTCCGGCAACTGATCGCAGTCGCGCCGGAATTATCTGGTCACGCTTCGAGACGACAAGTTGTCGTGGAGTCCTCGATTCGGTTGTGGTGCAGGGATATGAGCCGGGGACTCCGCACGGTTGGTTGTGATACCACCTCAATGGTATAGTAATGGTATGAGAACAACCATTGATAAGGCGGGCCGTCTGGTCGTTCCGAAAGTACTTCGGGACCGGTTAGGGCTTCGTTCCGGCGAAGTTGAGATCACGGCCGAAGGCGCCTCACTTCGCGTCGAGCCCGTCTTCGACGACGCGCTCGTTGAGAAGGACGGTCGTCTCGTTATACCTGCTTCTCACGCCACGTTCACTGATGAGTTCGTTCGAGAGTTGAGGGATGCTGACCGAAAGTAACGACGTGGACATTCTTGTGGACACGAGCGTGGCGGTCGCTGTTGTGGTCGAGGATCACGAGCACCACGGGGCCACTCTGCGAGCCATTGGGGACCGCAGCTTGGGACTGGCGGGTCACGCCGCGTTCGAGACATTCTCGGTCCTGACGCGACTGCCTCCGCCCGCTCGTCGATCGCCTGAAACCGTCGTTCGCCTCCTGAGGGCCAATTTTTCGCCGATTAGGTTCTTGTCAAGGTCAGGTGCCGAGGCGCTTTGGCCAATACTCGCGAACTTCGGCATCGCCGGCGGGTCGGTCTACGACGCGCTCGTTGGAGCATCGGCAGTCGAGAGCGGCCTGGCTCTACTTACGCGCGACGCACGAGCCATACCTGTGTATCGAGCGCTCCAAGTCGACATCGAAGTGATTAGTAGATAGCGCCGCCGCCCATCTCTTGACCTGTCACTTAGTGGCGTCGTCAACTGACACACCGATTTGAGTGCAAGAAACTCGTTGCTCAATAACACCAGAGCCAGAGAAGGCAACCATGGCTTGGGACTTGGTCTTCTTCCGTGTCGGCGGGCGGATCCGGTCTATCCGAGGCCCGGGGCCACCAGGCCTGTCTCGTAGGACGAAATGTCGCTTCGGGATGATTGAGTTCGTGACTTGAATGTCGGTAGCGTCGAGATAGAGGTAGGAGGCTGCGCGGTGGCTTCGAGTGAGTTCGGTGGACGTTCATTTGCCGCGTTGCGCGAGCGTCGAGCAAGTTCCGATTCCGCGCGTGGCGTTTTGCAGGCGGGTCTGCTTTTCGCCGTCGTGGGAGTGATCGGCTTAGTCAGCGACACCTTTCCCGGCGGCATCGGCCACGGCCGCTTGACGTCGGTGATCTTGGACGCAGCACTTCTTCCCTTGGGCGTCGCTGTGATTGTGCTGCGCAAGAGCTGGCTGCTTCAAGGTCGGCGGGGACTCCTGCTGGCGGTAGTCGCCATGGCGCTGATCGGCGCCAACAACGCGAATGGGTCGCTTGCTCCCGCCACCTACGGAACGTACTTCATGCTGGTCATGGTCTGGGTGGGCATCTGGTACAAGCCGTGGACCGTGCTCGCCTTGTCGCCCTTGATGACGTGCGCCTACCTCGTGCCGCTCTATCTTGGTGCGCCGCGGTCTCCCGGAGATGTGCCCGCCGTGTTTCTCGTGGTGCCCATTACGGTCCTGGCGGGCGAGATCATCGCCCACTACACCGATAGGGTTCGGCGTGCTGACGTCGCGCGGGAACGTCTCCTCAGCGAACTGAGTCGCGAGACGGTCACCGATGAGCTCACGGGTGTCGGTAATCGTCGCCTGGGTGAGATGTTGATCGAGTCCCTCGAGCCAGACGACGCGTTGACGATCTTGGATATTGACCACTTCAAAGGCGTCAACGACCAGTACGGACATCCCAAGGGCGACGCGCTGCTCCGCCAACTCGGTTCGTACCTCGTTGTATCCATGCGAGAACGCGACGCCGCTGCGCGCATGGGCGGAGATGAGTTCATGATCGTGATGCGAGGCGCGGGCGCAGAAGGAGTCAACATCATCTCGCGCCTGCTTGGTGAGTGGCGACGGTTCTCGCACGTCGCCACGATCAGTGCGGGGGTTGCCGTACACCGATCGAAGACGAGTCCCCAGGCAACCTACGCGGCTGCCGACAGGGCTCTGTACGAGGCAAAGCACTCAGGCGGAGATCGAGCAGTTGCGCTCGATGCTGACAGGGCCGCCTAGGGCTGAGCGGCCACGACCGCATCATCGTGAATGGTGAACCGAGAGCATTCGGTAGCCATGTGCCATTAGCGCGGCGTCAGGATGGCCACTCGCGCGCCACCCAGCCAAGCTTGGCGTAAGTCGTCCGGCTCGGGTTCTCCGTTCTCGTCGATTCTGATCTTGTTGAACTTCGCGAATTGATGATTACTCCTTGTCATGATGGCCAAGTGTTCAACAACCTCGGTCTCCTCGATCAGGACCTGAACGTCCGCGGGCCGCTTTTTACCGAGTAGGCGAATGACGATGCGCTCGCCGCTGCGCAGGTTGCGGATCCAGGAAAAGGGGGAGCCTACGAGCAGGTTTCCATTCGCTCGCGTGTACGCGACCGGAACCGCGTAGTGACGACCGGTCTTGCGACCCACGAGGTACACGACGAGGAGACGCTTTCCCACCAGTCGACAGACGAGCGGTGTCGCCAGCAACCCTCGGACGATCCGATTGACTGGTCGTTGGAGAGCCAGGGTTCGCGCCCTCGCATTTGATACTCGCCCGCCCTCATTCGCGTTCATCGTCGACTCCTTTCATCAATGGTCAATCTGCGAGTTCCACGACCACTTCGCCCAATCGAACAACCCACTCACGCCCACTGCGCGGTCCACGGCCCGGCGAGTTGTCCCGTGGCGATGTTCAGCCGGTTCCACAGGTTGATCGCGGCGATCGTCACCACGAGTGCTGCGAGGGCCGGCTCGTCGAAGTTCTTCGCAGCGTCGTTCCATACGTCGTCGGGAACGGGATCGGCGCGGTCGCTCAGTCGAGTGGCGGCTTCGGTGAGAGCGAGCGCGGCGCGCTCGGCGTCGCTGAAGTAGGGCGTTTCCCGCCACGCCGCCAGGGTGAAGAGTCGCTCGTCGCTTGCTCCGTTCTTCATGGCGCCTCGGCTGTGCATGTCAAGACAGACGCTGCATCCGTTGATCTGGCTCGCCCTCAGGGCTACTAACTCGCGTATCTCCTTGGGCAGTCCCTCGACCTCGGTGGCCGCCCCCAGGGCTTGAAGGGTGTCAAAGAGCCCCGGAATGGTGAGGGCGGGGTTTTGGATTCGTGCTTCCATGGTGTCTCCTTGTCACATCGACGTAGGTTGACGTGTCACTACATATGACACCTGAAACCAGGGGAATGTGACGCATGGACGATCAGGACTGGCTGGCTCGCCAATTTGAGGATCATCGAGCGCACCTGTGCGCGGTGTCCTATCGAATGCTGGGCTCGTACGCCGAGGCCGAAGACGCTGTTCAGGACACTTGGCTTCGGGTCAGCCGGTCCGGGGTCGAGGGAGTCGAGAATCTCGGTGGACGGCTGACGACCGTAGCGGCCCGGGTGTGCCTTAACCACCTTCGCGCCCGCAACGCCAAGCCAACAGAGGTGCTCGACAGCGAAGCGCCGCTGACCAACCGTGACTTTGAACCTGGGCCGGAGGACGAGGCCGTTCTGGCCGACTCGGTTGGCCTGGCCCTCTTGGTGGTGCTCGATACGCTCAGTCCCGCCGAGCGGCTCGCGTTCGTGCTGCACGACATGTTTGGGGTGCCATTCGACGAACTCGCGCCCATTGTGGGCCGATCCGTCGAGGCCACTCGACAGCTCGCCAGTCGCGCCCGGCGTCGAGTGCAAGGCCAGCCCGTCAAGTCGAGCGCGGAGCTGGCGGGCCAACGAGCCATCGTCGACGCTTTCCTCGCGGCCTCACGCAATGGGGACTTCGACTCTCTTCTCCAGGTCCTCGACCCGGACATCGTCTTTCGGGTCGACCCGGTGTTGGTGTCGTCGGGCGCACCAACCGAGATCCGTGGCGCGCGAACCGTCGCCTCAAATGCACTCGCGTACGCGAGTCGAGCCGGGGTTGCTCGGCTCGCGCTCGTCAACGGAGAAGTAGGGATGATCTTGGCGCCGGGAGGAAAGCTTCGCACCGCCGGGTTGTTTGACTTCCACCTGGTCCAGCAAACGATCCTGGCCGTCGAACTGATCGCTGATCCCCGAAAACTTCATGCTCTCGATGTCGCCATCCTCACCGATTGAGCGTCTCATTGAGATCTAGTTCGTGGCATCGGCTAGGAATCCTCACTGGTGCGAGACTGCCGCTCTTTCATGGCGGCGACATCGTCGAGGTTGGCGGGCCGTACGGAGGGCCAGGCAAATCTGTTCAGTCGACAGGTGAATTGCTTCGTTTCGCCCTCGGCTAGAGCAAAGTTGAGTTTCCTCGATCGCCGCAAACCCCCGAGGAAGTGAAGGCACAAGGTGTGTTCCCCGGGTGAGACCTGGTACAACTCGACCTGCTCGGGCGCGATCGTCCCCACCTTCGAGCCGTCGAGGAAGACTGTGACAACGCCGCTCTGCCCGACTGCAGGACTCCGGCGTGATGTGGCCCGGACCAGGAGCAGAGTCGGAAACCCGGGCCAGATTCGATTCGGGGTTCGCCACAACTGGATCGTCGCTCGGCCACCCGCAGTCGCCCCAGCGTCCGAACCTTCGGGACTCTCACTCATCAGTCTGTAGTTTGCTTTCTATCGAGCCGGGAGTCAACTTTCGCGGACGGTAGTTGTACCACTAGACGGATCTGATTCCGGCCGGGCCACTCTGACGCGTTTCGGTTCGACTCTTCGCTCTTGGGAGTGTGGAATCTTTCAGCGACATTAATGTGGCCCCGTGACGAAGATTCCCGTTGCGTGTTCTCTGTCGCCAGGAGACGCCGCCCACCGTCTCGATGAGTGGTCTGAGTTTCTCGATGTCCACGTCGAAGAGAAGGTGCGCACATCGGCGACAGTGAGCCTTCGACTTCGAGGCGACGACTTGTCAATCATTTCAGCCGTCGATCTGGCACGCCGCGAGAAGAGGTGCTGCGGCTTCTTCGAGTTTCGTCTTTTGATTCGCGATAGCGAACTCTGGCTTGAGATTGAGATTCCCGACGATGTCGGGGTGTCCATGGACGATCTGTCGTTTCTGACCACGACCTGAACCGGTCGCGGTAGCTGCGGTTGGTCGACGGGCCCATGGCCAAGGTGAGAGGAGTGTGCTTGTGACGATGACGACGATCATTCTCATGTTCACTATCGTTTCGTGCTTTGCGGGCTACTGTTGCGCGGCGAACGCGTATTTTCGTTCGACTACGTCGACGCTCGGAAATTCGATCCCGGTTCGCTTCGCGTCAAAGAGACGACGGGTCAGTCGAATGGCTCATGAGTTCGGCCGGGCGTGGATCGATGTGTCGGGCACTCACTACGACGTCGTCCTCGTTATCGATGAGTGGAACGTATATCTGATTCCGTTGCGAAGGAGGTGGGTGCCGCTCGGTAGACCCGCGTACGTCATTCCGCGCGACGACATCCTGAGTCTCAAGATGGAGACGAGTGTCGAGATCATAAGAGTTGAGGATGCGATCATCAGATGCGAAGACTTCATTGGTGAAGTCTTCGAAGAGTCGATCAGCGCTGTCGACGTCAAGCAGCTCGTCAACATCGAAGTCCTGAATTCGATGATGGAGCCAAGTCCGTCGAAGGACGACTTCGCTCTCGCCAAAGGTTTCGCTGAATTTCGGGCGATCGGGTTGGTACTGATTGCTCTGGCTGCAACCCTGGCCTTTTCCGAGGCGAAATGGCTCATGAGCCTGGGTATCTTCTTAGGGGGCCTGCTCATCGTGGGTGTGCTTGGTCGCGAGGTGGCCCAGTCGCTCAGGAGTGATCTCGCACCTGAGCGCATCGTTGGATGCACGACACGACAGTTGATGATCGTCGCGGCAATTACAGTCCTTCCGCCGACCGTCACTGGCACAGCAATCTCCGTTGGGGTGCATCAGGGCAACTCGCTCCTGTCGCTCGCCGCGGGCGCGTCCTACGCCCTTGCGCTGTCGATGGCGATTCTTTTAGGCGGCCTTGCCGTAGTGAGAATCCAGGTCACGCGTCGCTGATATCTGGTCGATGTGACTCGCGCCTGGCGTGATTAGTTTCACTTGATCGCTGCGCTGCTTGATGGAGGCTGAGAATTCGATTGAAGACCATCAGCTTTTAAGAAGAACGGCTGCAAGGATCACCCTTGACCTGTTGTTGGAGATGTGATTGGCTGAAAAGTACGTGTACTGATACAATAAGTGCATCTCTACTCCTACTCCCCCTCGGAATCAGACGAAAGTTCTGTCTGATCGGTTGGCCGACGCCGTTCTCACCGCCAGTCGGGTCCTGGTGGCGGTGGCCGCGCGCTCACTGTCCGAACACGAGTCCGAAGTCTCTCTGCCGCAGTACCGAACCCTGGTCGTTCTTGGGTCTCGGGGACCTCAGAGAATTGTGGATCTCGCCCAGGCCCTGGGCGTCGACCCGTCGACGGCGACGCGAATGTGCGACCGCCTTGTGCGCAAGCGTCTGATCACCCGGCGCCGTGACATTGTTGATCGGCGAGGGGTGACCTTGGATTTGAGCGCGGCGGGTCAGCGCCTCGTCACACGGGTCGCTCAGCGGCGACGCCGGGAGATCGCGCGGATCCTCGCGATGGTCGATCCCGCCGAGTACGAGAATCTGGTGCGCGCCTTCACGACCTTCGGCGACGCGGCCGGAGAGGTCCCCGAGGACAGTTGGCATCGGAGTTGGGAGCTATGAGCGCGGCGTCGTCGTGGCTCTTACGGCCCGCACAGATGATGAAACACGCTGAACTCGACAAGACGACGACGTGGCTTCGGGGTTCACGGCTCGGACTGATCGTGATGTCCCTAGTTGTCGGCGCAGGCGCGGGCGTCGGCGCCGTCGGGTTTCGCTGGCTTATTTTCGCCGTCACGTGGCTGGCCACCGGTCACGAGCAGTTTGGACAACAGGGTCGGGTCGCCAGCTCGCACTTGGAGTGGCTGGGACTGGGATTCTTTTTGTTGATACCGGTCATCGGCGGCCTGCTCTACGGGCCGCTCATTCAGCGCTTCGCCCGCGAGGCGCGAGGCCACGGAGTGCCCGAAGTGATGTTGGCGGTGGCGGAGAACGGTGGACGCATTCGTCCCCAGGTGAGCATCGTCAAGGCCCTGGCGTCGGCGATCTGCATCGGTACCGGCGGCTCGGTGGGACGAGAGGGACCCATCGTCCAAATCGGTTCGGCCTTTGCCTCTTCGCTGGGCCAACTCGTCAAGATGTCCGAGTCGCGCCTGCGGATCATTGTCGCGTGCGGGGCGGCCGGCGGAATCGCGGCCACCTTCAATGCTCCTCTCACGGGTGTCTTTTTCGCCTTTGAGATCGTGCTGCGTGAGTTTTCTCTCGACGCCCTCTTCGCCACGATCCTCTCGGCGGTCACCGCCGATCTCGTCAGTCGGGCTTTCTTTGGCTCGGCCCCCTTCTTCGCCCAGATCCCTCATAATCTCTTCCTCGCCCACGACCCCGCCTACCTGCTCATCGGAGTACTCGGGCTCCTGGCGGGCCTCATAGGAGTGGGGTTCAAGACCTTCCTGTACGGACTTGAGGACGTGGTCGACCGGATATGGAAGGGCCGTCCGGAGTGGGCCCGCCCGGCAGTCGGCGGGGTCGCGCTCGGAGCGCTGCTGCTCGCCCTGCCCCAGATGTACGGCGTGGGCTACCCCGTGATGGACAAGGTCATTGCCGGTCACGACGTGCTGTGGTTCGTGATCATTCTCATGGTCGGCAAGATCGTGGCGTCGAGCCTCACTCTTTCCATCGGCGGCTCCGGGGGAGTGTTCGCGCCGTCGCTGTTCACCGGGGCGGCGGGGGGTATGGCCTTTGGAGTGGGCGTGCACGACCTGTTTGGATCGGTTGTGGGGCCACCGGCCATCTACGCCGTGGTGGCCATGGGAGGAGTCTTCGCCGCCACGGCCCAGGCCCCACTTACGGCCATCGCGAGCGTGGTGGAGATGACCGGCAACTACACCTTGACGCTGCCCGTGATGCTGGCCGCCGGTGTCGCCTCTGCGGTGTCCAAGAGGTTCTCCTACGGCAGCATCTACACGACGAAGTTGCTGCGGCGCGGTATCGACATCGAGCGGCCCAACACCACCGGCGTACTGCAAACGCTCACTGTGGCCGACGTGATGCAGCCGCTGCCTGTCGAGCCTTCAGCCGAACTGACCCAGCATGGCCCCCCTCAACTCCAACTTGCGGCGCCTAACCTCGCGCAGTGGGAGGCGCTGGTGGGTCCGGCCATCATCACCCATCAACCTCAGACCCTGATGTCCGACGAGTCCCTGGAGCAGGCTCTGCGGCAACTCGAACTTTACGGACAGGATGGCCTTCCGGTTCTGTCGCCCGACCGGAACCATCTCACGGGTTGGATGACTCGCCAAAGTGTGATTCGGGCCATCGCCCAAAGCCTCAGAGACTCGACGCACGAAGTCGAGAAGGGCGCGCTGGCGGCCGAGTTTGCGGTCGACGACCCCGCGTCCCACGTTCACGATCCGCCGAGCCCGCTGGAGGGTTACGACGTGATCGAGATCACCGTTAGTCCGGAGTCCCCTGAACTAGGTCGTTCGGTTGGTGATGTTCCCTGGCCCTCCGGCTGCCTGGTGGTCGCCGTCACAGGGGTGGGTGGACTCGATTCGCCCCGCGGCGAAGTCGATCTGAAGGCGGGAGATCGAGTGACCCTGTTGGCCCCGGCAGTTCGCCGCGACGCGACGCGGCCAGAGTCAGAATCTTCCGACAACGATCAATGAGTTCGTGTCACGGGACGGCGCGTGCACGAACCTCGCGGCCGGAGTTACTCAGTGTCAGGACTCGTCCCCTATGCGCCGTCGATCAACTTGTCGATGCTCCACGCTTGTTTGTTTGCACTTTGGGCACACGTTCCGAAACGCGGGAGCGGCCGCGGGCAGACCCGACACGTAGTAGTAGTGCCACGATCCACCCTCGGAGTCTTCTATCTCTCGCACTTCAATCGACTCACGCCACAGGTGCGCGCACAACTTGCACGAAAACTCATACTGCTCGAGGTAGCGATCTAAAATCACTGCACATAAGTCTATGGTCGACTCGCAAGACCCGGCGGGGGTCTGGATGTCGGCCCCTCATGGCGATTTAAGAAACCTCATGACGATCTCTGACGTCAGTGTCGAGGTTCGTCGACCGCTCGGCCACATCTGAGACGTTGAGACAATCTCGGTGGCTGGATCGTTCCGGCCTAGTAGCGAGGTGGGCCCGAAGCAATGTACTCGCGCACCTCGTCATAGTCGAGATTGAACGGGCCCGGTCCCGTCAGGAACCAGGTAACTCCGGCGGCGGCCCACTGTTCGTAGCGATCGTCCGGTCGATACGCCATGTTCTCGTCCCGTTGGCCCCAGAGAGCGATATCGAAATGCTCAAGGTCCGCGCCCGCAGCAATCAACCTTGCCTTGAGTTCATCAATGTGTTCGGGCTCAGTCAGTTGGATGACCATCATCCCTTGGTGTCGAGCGGCTCGTCGAATGGGTGCCGGGTTCGGCCAGCGACCGGCGGTCCAGATCGGGATGCCACTCGAGCGAAACGCCGTCGGATGAAATGCCACATCCTCAGCCCGGAAGAACTCACCGGTGATGTTCACTTTTTCCCCGGACACCAAGCCTTGAAAGATAGAGATCCCCTCGTCGGCGGCGCGACCGCGATCGACGGCGTCGGTCAGTTCCCCAAAGCAGGCCAACTCCCCGTCGGGATAGTCGTCACCAATGCCAAAGCCCATCACGAGTCGGCCCTGGGAGAGGTGGTCGAGCGTGACGGCCTGACGCGCCACCACCTGTGGGCGACGACGGATTATGGGCGTCACCATTGGCCCGAGCGTGATGCGCGAGGTGCGCGCGGCCATCACCGCCAAGCAGACGTAGGGATCCGCGATGTCGCGTACCGGCGGGGTATAGCGAAGGTGGTCCCACACAAAAAAACCATCCCATCCCGACTCTTCGGCCAGAACGGCCAAGTCGGACATTCGCTTGACGCTGGCGAGGCCGTCGAATGCAGGGAGAAAGAGTCCGTGCTTCATCTAACCGCCAATCGTGGTCGCTATCTAGATTCTTATCCGCGTCGGTCCGTACCAGTGGGCCACCTCGCTTGCTGCGAGCTATGCCGGCGGTGATCGAGTGTCGAGAAGGTCCTGAAGGTGTGTGGCGCGGCATCGATCGCCTTGTTCGACGGCGAGGGATCCCGCACCGTCACACGTGCGCCGTCGACAGATACGCTCGGCACACACGGCAATCCCCAAAGAGACGGTGAGGCAGCATGACTGTAAAACTCGGAATCATTGCCCTGCTTGAGGCCAAGCCCGGCAAGGGAGAAGAACTTGGCGCGTTCCTCGAAAGCGGGCGCGCTCTGGCCGTGGCGGAAAAAGACACGGTGACGTGGTACGCGTTCAAGATCAGCGAGACCGAATATGGCATCTTCGACTCGTTCGAGACTGAGGGCGGCCGCCAGGCCCATCTAAACGGCGAGATTCCTACCGCTCTGGGTCAAGTGGCCAGCGAGCTGCTGGCGAAGGACCCCGACATCCGAACGGTTGACATCGTCGCCGTGAAATAGATCGACACGCCCGTGCGAGGGCTCAGCCTCCGTTGCCCAGGCACTGGGATTTGATAAACATATTCACTTCAAAACACGCGGTGGGACGCCGACGTTCCGAACGCATCGGAGTAATTCGACCAAGATTGTCAGGATGTGGAGGCAAAGCAATTGATCTATCTGATGACACTTCAGTGTGATGACCAGCCAGGCATTGTCCATGCCGCGACAACCGCGATTGTCGAAGTGAATGGCAACATCCTCGAGAATGACCAATTCACTGATCCGGTGACCAACCTCTTTTGCATGCGAACCAGGTTCGAGTCGCCGGCGAGCGAAACCGAGGACGTCCGATCGCGGATAGCTGCAGGCCTATCTAAATTCGCGCCCACGGTGGGCCTACGCCCCGAGAATCTGCGGCGGCGTGTGCTCATCATGGTGTCGTCCTCCGAGCACTGTCTCGCCGATCTGCTGTATCGATGGGACATCGGCGACCTCCCTATCGATATTGTCGCGGTCGTAAGCAATCACGCTGACGTTGCACCTCTAGTAGCGCGGTACGGGATTCCTTTCAAGGAAATCCGAGTCACCGCAGCCACGAAATTCGCTGCCGAAGCCCAACTACGCGACCTCGTCAACAATCTGGAAGTCGACTTCGTCGTGCTCGCCCGATATATGCAGGTGCTCTCGCTCGAGCTATGCGATGAGATGCGAGGTCGGATCGTCAACATTCACCACTCCTTCCTCCCTGGCTTCAAGGGTGCCCGGCCCTACCACCAGGCCTACGAGCGAGGTGTGAAACTTATCGGCGCAACGGCGCACTTCGTCACAGGCGATCTTGACGAAGGTCCCATCATCGATCAGGATGTCATCCGCGTGAGTCATGCGCGCACAACGAGTGACCTTGTCGCACTCGGTCGCGACGTGGAGCGCCTCGTACTCGCTCGTGCGATCAAACTCATTGCCGAAGACCGCGTCGCACTAGTGGGCAAGAGAACGGTGATCTTCTCTCAGTGAATCGAGTCCGCCCTTTGACCGACGTGAGGCTGTTGTTGGGTAATGCAGTGAACGCCCCCGCCGAAGGCGAAGATGGCGCTCCCGTCGGCCTGCACGATTCGGCGATTGGGATAGAGCCGCGCCAGAAGTTCGAGCGCACCCTCGTCATTGGGATCGTCGAAGGTCCCAACTAGGACGAATCCGTTGCCGACGTAGTGGTTGATGTAGGAGAAGTCGGTCCAGTCGCCGTGACTCTCCAATACGGTGGGCGCGGGAACCTCGACCACCTCGAGTGAGTGGCCGGACGCGTCGCGGCTGGCGCGCAAGAGGGCGATCAGTTCTTGGGTTACCTCGTAATCGGGGTGCGCGGGATCGAGCTGCGCGTGTGCGGCGACAACGCCCTGACGCACAAAAGTTGCGACGACATCGACGTGGCCGCGGGTTCCGAACTGCTCATAATCGCGCGTGAGCCCACGCGGCAGCCAGATGGCGTGGGTCGTTCCCAGCTGCGCGTGAATCTCCGCCTCGACTTGCGCGCGAGTCCAGTGAGGGTTTCTGTTGGGATCAAGTTGGACCGTGTCAGTCAGCAGTACGGTGCCGATGCCGTCGACGTGGATTCCACCGCCTTCGTTGGTAAGTGGCGAGTGAAAGAGTTCCGCACCACTTTGGCGGGCGACGTCACTTGCGAGTAGCGCGTCTCGGCTCCACGCAGCCCATTCTTGGGCGCCCCAACCATTAAAGATCCAGTCGACCGCGCCAAGAGCTGTACCGTCACTGGTAAAGGTAGGGCCGCTGTCGCGAATCCAGGCGTCGTCGAGCGCACGTTCGATGACCGTAACGTCGGATCCCACCAACGCCCTTGCCGCAGCGCCCTCTTCGATTCCCGCGATGAGCGTGACCGGCTCGAAGCGGGCAATCGTGGTGGCGACGTCCGCCCACGCCGTCTTCGCGGCGCGGAGAGTGCTGGAGCCATCCTCGCCGAACGTGTTGTTGGAATGAGGAAACGCCATCCAGGTGCGCTCGTGGACTTCCCACTCGGCGGGCATCCGCCAACGGTTCATACCCGTTGAAAAGATGACAACATGGTGCTCATGCTAACCCTCACCAGTCTCGGACGGCCGAGTTCGCCAGCCCGCGTGGCCGAACCGGAACGAGGACTCTTTCGCATCGGGGCGGTGCAAGAGCGCTGGCACCCCGACCCCGCGGCGCACGTCGCCGCGCTGCGCGAAGCTGGCGCAGGCGCCGCCGACCTGGGCGCTCAGTTGGTCTGCTTTCAAGAGCTCACGCTGTCGAGTTACTTTGCCGATGAGCTGCCCACTACCTCGCCCGCCGCCCTCGCCGAAAGCATCGACGACGGACCGACCCGGCTATTTGCTGCCCAGCTTGCCGCTGACCTGGGCGTGCCGATTCACGCGTCGCTCTACGAGCGGGCCGACACCGAGGGCCCACTCGGATTCAACACCGCGATCGTCGTCGCCCCGGGGGGAGCGCTACTCGTTCGCACCCGCAAGCTTCATATTCCGGTCACAGCCGGGTACTACGAAGACCGCTATTTTCAACCCGGCCCTTCTGAACCGGAGAGCTTCCCCGTGGTCGAGTTGGCACAAGGTCGCTTTGGCTTTCCCACCTGTTGGGATCAGTGGTTCCCCGAACTGGCGCGAGCGTACGCGCTGTTGGGCACTGACGTTCTGGTGTATCCCACGGCAATCGGTTCTGAACCCGATCACCCGGACTTTGATACCGAGCCCCTCTGGCGAAGCGTCATCGTCGCCAACGGCATTGCCAACGGTACATTCATGGTTGCGGTCAACCGGATCGGCACCGAAAGGTCGCTCACGTTCTACGGAAGTTCCTTCATCTCGGATCCCTACGGCCGGATTCTCGTGCGAGCGCCCCGCGACGAGCCGGCGGTGCTGGTCGCAGACCTTGATTTGGACCAGCGCCAGGACTGGCTAACTCTGTTCCCGTTTCTCAGCACCAGACGTCCGGAGGTCTATGGACGACTCTGTTGAGTCGATACCCAGGACGCAACGCGCGTGACGCTGCGTGGTGTCGGCCTGGTCGTGTGAGTCGCTTGTTTCTCGCCGAGCGCGTCGTTCAATGTCCTCGGCGCGCACAGTTCAACCGGTCAATTCCGGTTGGAGTCGCGTCATCCACCGCGACGATGGTCGTCGAGAGAGTTTGGAGTTTGCTATCGTCAACCCGTTCGATAGCTCTGTCGTGACGTAACTCGTCAACGAAGTGCGGTCAGAAAAGGTGGTCCCGCCATGGACGTCTTGCGTACTCCTGACAGCCGGTTCGAGGGTCTTCCCGGTTTTGACTTCGTACCGCATTACGCCGATATCGCGGACCAGGACGGAGGCTCTCTTCGGGTTCACTACGTGGACGAGGGGCCCAACGATGGACCCGTCGTCGTGTTGCTGCACGGCGAACCCTCGTGGTCTTTCTTGTACCGGCACATGGTGCCGGTACTGAGCGCAGCGGGTTTACGCTCCATCGCACCGGACCTGGTGGGATTCGGTCGGTCCGACAAGCCGACGCCTCGGAGCGAATACACGTACGAACGCCACGTGGAGTGGATGCGAAGTCTGTTATTCGACCACCTCCGATTGAATGAGGTGACGCTCGTCTGCCAGGACTGGGGAGGCCTGATCGGTCTGCGGCTCGTCGGAGAGCATCCCGAGCGCTTCGCCGGGGTAGTGGCAGCGAACACCTTCCTGCCGACCGGCGAAGGGACGCCGAGTGCGGCATTCATGGCCTGGCGCACCTACTCCCAGGAGGCGGAGACCCTTCGTTGCGGCAACATCGTTAATGGAGGCTGTGTCACCGACTTGGCGCCTGAGGTCGTCCGGGGTTACGACGCGCCTTTCCCGGACCAGACCTACGTCGAGGGGGCCCGTCAGTTCCCTGCACTGGTCCCGATCTCGACCGACGACCCCTCCGTGGCCGCCAATCAGGCGTCGTGGAGAGTCCTCGAATCATTCGATAGGCCATTCCTAACCGGATTCAGTGAAGGTGATCCGATCACCGCTGGCCTCGACAGAATCTTCCAGCAACGAATACCCGGCACACGTGGGCAGCCTCACATCACCATTGTGGGAGCCGGCCACTTCCTCCAAGAGGACAAAGGACCCGAACTGGCCCGCGTCGTCGTGGACTTCGTGCAGTCGGCGTGAGGCCGTTTGACGAGCCCGGGCGAGTCTTCGGCGAAATTCGTGAGTGACCTGCGCCGGCGAGGCAACCGCCTCGTTACCGTCGTTGGTTCAGCACAGATCAACGAGAACGACCCTCGTTGGGACGCGGCCTTCGACCTAGGTCGACAACTGGCCGACGCCGGATGGACTGTGGTCACCGGTGGGTATCGCGGTCTTATGGCCGCCGCGGCCCGAGGGGCGAAGTCGGTCGGCGGCGCTACCGTCGGACTGCCCATCTCATCGTGGACTCACCTCGCACCCGATGAGTCTCACGACGAACTCCGGTGGTGCGAGAACTTCTCTGAGCGCGCGATCCATATTCTCTCGAGCCATGCAGTTGTCGTTCTCGATGGTGGCGTTGGCACCTTGTCCGAGCTGGCCATCGTTTGGAGTACAGCTCAAACCGAGAGTGCATCGCCATCGCTATTTCTCGTTGGTGATATCTGGCATCGCCTGTATCCCATCCTCACGAGCACTCTTTTGGTCTCCGCCGATGACGCCGCCGTACCTATTGTGGTCTCGACAAACGGCGAAGTCGTTCGCCATCTCGCGGCGAATGCCCCGCGGCGGAGCGGAAGCGGTCCACGCGGATAGAACCGTATCGGGACGCGTAGCTGCGCCTGTATGGACGATAAAAGGTTCGTGAGAATTATGGTCGCCCTCGTACAGTTGGGCAATGTCTCGATTAGATGAGGGGAAATGATGAAGGTAGTCGTCACAGGTGCGCACGGCAAAGTGGGCCGCGCTGCGACTAAAGCGCTCCTTGAGGCGGGTCATGACGTACTTGCGACGGATCTGACCCGGCCAAGATTCGACCCAGATCCGCCGGGATCGGCTCGGTACCAAATGGCCGATCTCACCGACGCCGGCCAAGCATTCTCGATCGTTCGCGGCGCCGAAGCTGTCGTGCACGCCGCCGCGATCCCCGACCCGCTCCACAATCCGCCTGAGGTCGTGTTCTTCAACAACCTGATGGCGACGTTCAACGTTCTCGAAGCCGCCATTCGCTTTGGGGCAGGTCGGTTCGTCTACATCTCGAGTGAGACCGTGCCCGGATTCATCTTTCCAGAACGAGTGTTCCTTCCCGAATATGCCCCGGTCGATGAAGGTCATCCCGTACGTCCGCAGGATCCGTACGCCCTCTCTAAGTACTTCGGGGAGCAACTGATGCACGCGGCCGTTGAGCGCTCAGATATCCACTGCATCTCGCTGCGCCCGAGCTGGGTGCAGACCGATGAAACCTACGAACAGAACCTTGGCTCACTGGTAAGTGGTCCCGCGGAACCCAGCGCGAACCTGTGGAGCTACGTCGATGTCTTGGACCTCGCCGACGCGATCGTGTCAGCGACAGAGTCGGAACTTGCTGGGCACGAGGTGTTCTATGTCGCGTCTGCCGACAACGTTGGAAGCCGAGACTTCGAGCTGACTCTGCATCAGGCCTATGGAGACAGGATTGAACTACGACCGACTTCACGCAGCGACGCGTCGGGTATCTCCTGTGAGAAAGCGCGGCGAATGCTTGGCTGGACTCCGAAGCGTTCTTGGAAAGACTATTTAGACGCCGACGGGACGCCGCTCTCGCGCGACTGATTGCGGACATGCAAGAAGTCAGAACTCAAGGGCCAATCTGCCCTTATTACTGAGACCCAAGCCCGCAGTGGACTTCTCTCACAGGATAAGGTAAGGTCCAAAAGAAGGGAAGGGTTGACCTCGTTCGCCGTTCTCTGCTGGGAAACGACAATCGAAACTCTGAGGGGGGCTTCAACATGAATCACATTCGGACTCGGTACCTGCGGGTAGTGGTCGTGGCGGCATCATTAGCGCTCGTGGGCGTATTTGTGCCTGAGATCACCAACGCTGCCTCGGGAACCACTGGCGCGACCTTCACCGTCGCACAGCCGTGGGGAACAATTCCCGACAACTTCAATCCCTACGCGCCCTCGGGGTCGAATGCGCCAGGAACGAAGAGTTGCGTGTACCAATCGCTCTATTACATCAACGCGGCAACGGGCGTGCAAACCCCACTGCTCGCTACCGGATACAAATGGAGTACCAACAACTTGGTGTTGACCGTGACGACTCGTAGCGGTGTTACGTGGAGCGACGGAACGGCGTTTTCGGCCGCTGACGTGGCGTTTACCTTCAACTTCCTAAAAGCCAATCCCGCGCTGGACGTCAATGGCATCTGGACCAGTCCACTCAAGTCGGTCGTGGCGTCGGGTCCGAACACCGTGGTGTTCACGTTCTCTAAGCCTGACACTCCCGAGGCGGTGGCAATTTTGTACGGGACCGACGGCCAGCCAACCGACATCTTGCCCCAGCACATTTGGTCTACGGTCACCGACCCCGCGACGTACACGGACACGTCGCCCGTGGGTACTGGCCCGTTTACAATGTCGTCGTTCTCGGCCACGTCGGTCACGTATGTAAAGAACCCGACGTACTACGAGACGAGTAAGCCTTCCATCGGATCAGTGGTTTTCAACTCAGTTGATTCGGACACCACGGCTGAACTCGAACTCGAGAACGGCTCCATTGACATGTCCTACGACTACATCACCGACTCGGCGAAGACCTTCGTCGCGAAGAATCCGTCACAGAACGTCTCTTTCTGGCCAGCGGTGAGCGCGAACTACTTGTACATGAATGACGCGAAGGCGCCGTTCAACGATGTGGCGTTTCGCAAGGCCGTGGCCGAAGACATGAACACAAAGTTCATCGCCGAAAGGGCCTACTTCGGCGCCCTGTTACCGGCAACCGGCGGAGCGGAGTCGGCAGTCACCGGGCCCCAGGTGCCCGAGTGGTTCTCCAGTTCGCTGAAGGGCCTTGAGTACAGCTACAGCGTGAAGAAGGCCAGGGCGACATTGAAGGCCGCGGGATACAAGTGGTCAAAGAGCGGCCAGCTCGAGTCGAAGTCGGGCAAAGCGTTGCCCAAAATGACGGTTCTCATTGGAGGACCCGGGTGGACGGACTACATTTCGGCGGCGGACAACATCTCCAATGAACTCAAGTCCATCGGTATTGACACGACGGTGGTTCAAGAGCCGTACTCGACCTACGCCAATGACCTCGACAGGGGCCTGTACACCTTCGCGGAATCGTGGGGCAACGGCAACAACTCCACGCCATACTACCAGTACTACTACATGTTCGATCCCAGCGAGTCTGCTCCGATCGGCAAGGTAGCCACGTCGGACTGGGAGCGCTTCACCTCTCCGGTCATAACGAAGGCGCTCGCCACGTACTCCGGCACCAGCAGTCTCTCGGTGCAGAAGTCCGCGATGGCGACGATCGAAAAGACAGTGCTGACCGACGTTCCCCTCGTGCCGCTCACGGGCCGTGGGGACTGGCTTGACTACCAGACCGGCTCGTTCAGCGGGCTTCCCATCTGCGTCCGATCCCTACAATGACGGCAGTGCGGCGGACCAGGAAGGCGCGATGTTGGTCTACCTCAACGTGACAGCGAAATAGCCAACTCGCATCCGGACGCACGTCCGGTATTGAGTACACGCACCGTCGCGAGAGCGGCCCAGCAGTTCACTGGGCCGCTCTCGCGCGGTGAAAGCAGCAGATGAAATCGGTGGACACGTGCGGTACTTGTTGAAGCGTTCGGGAGCGTTCGTGGTGACCTTGTGGATTGCCGTCACGGCGAACTACGCCCTGCCCCGCCTGATGCCCGGCAACCCGGTCGAGACAATGTTCGCGCGCTACCAGGGCAAGGTGAGCCCGACGGCCATTCACTCGATGCAGTTGGACTTCGGTCTTAACACCAAGACCGGTGAGTGGGGTCAGTACGTTGACTATTTGGGCCACCTCGCGTCGGGAAATCTCGGCATCTCCTTCTCCTATTTTCCAGCGCACGTCAGCACTCTGATCGGTGAGACCCTTCCGTGGACGCTCGGACTGGTCGGCTTTGCGACGGTCCTCGCTTTCATCTTGGGCACCGGTCTGGGGATGTTTGCGGCTTGGCGAAGGGGCAACGCCGGCTGGAAGCGTGGTTCGGTCGTCGACTCGGGCCTGGTGCCCTTTGGCCTGCTGCTCGGCGCTCTGCCCTCATTTTGGATCTCGCTCATCTTGTTGTACTTCGTCGCATTCCGGCTGGGGTGGTTTCCGGTGGGTGGCGGCGTGGCGACGGGCGTCGGACTCCTCACCGGGCCGGGATTCGTCTCGCTCATTCACCACGCGGCGTTGCCCGCCATCACGCTGACGTTGATTTCGATGGGTCTGTGGATCCTGTTGATGCGTAACAACATGCTCAGCGTGCTGGGGGAGGACTACGTGAAGTTCGCTCGGGCCAAGGGACTGCGCGATCACACGGTGGCCGTTCACTACGCGGCGCGCAACGCCGTCCTGCCGGTCTTCGCTCAGCTGGCTCTGGCACTGGGCATTGTCGTTGGGGGCCAGGTCTTCATCGAGATCGTCTTCTCCTATCCCGGCATTGGTTACCTACTCCTGAACGCCGTGGAGAATCAGGACTACCCCCTCATCCAGGGAATCTTTCTCATCTTCACGGTCGCATTGCTGCTCGCGAACTTCCTCGCTGATGCGTTGTACGTCTTCGTCGATCCCCGAGTTCGGGTGGGAGCGCGTCAATGAACTGGCGCGAGATCCGTCACAACCATCGCGCCATGACGGGTGCGACCATGCTGGGCATCTTTGTGGTGATAGCGCTCCTCGCGCCGCTGATCGTGCCGTACTCGCCCACGGCCATTCGCTTTACGCCGAATCTCCCTCCGAGCGCACACCACTGGCTGGGCACGACGATCAACGGCCAGGACATCTTGTCCCAGGTCATCTGGGGATCGCGCGCGAGCCTCTTCGTCGGCTTTGTCTGTGCGACGCTGATCAGCCTTATTCAGCTGGTGATGGGTGTCTTTGCCGGCTACGTCGGTGGACTCGTCGACACCGTCGCCAGTGCGGTGACCAACGTCTTTCTGGTCCTTCCCTCGCTGCCTCTGCTGATCATCCTCGCCGCCTACCTCCAGGGCGGCAGCGTCTTTGTCTTAATCGCGGTGATCGTGGTGACGGGCTGGGCCTGGGGCGCCAAAGTGTTGCGAGCCCAGGCCATCACCCTGCGTGAGCGGCCCTTCGTGCAAGCTTCTCGCGTATCGGGCGAGAGTCGCTGGCACATCGTGCTGACGCACATCGTTCCCAACATGCTGGGCATCATCGTCTCGAACTTCTTCGGAGCGGCCCTCTTCGCCGTTTTGGCTGAAGCCGGCTTGGAGTTCATTGGACTCGGCAACATCAACGATGTCACCTGGGGCACGATGCTGTACTGGGCGCAAGAGGGCAACGCCCTCTTGCTGGGTGAGTGGGTGTGGCTCCTCGTGCCCGGACTGTGCCTGGCACTGGTGGGAACGTCCTTGGGGCTGCTCAACTTCGCCGTGGATGAAATCGCGAACCCTCGACTGAGGCGACTGGGATGAGCGCCCTCCTCGAGATTCGCGACCTCACCGTCGGTTACGGCTGGCATTTCCCCCCAGCCGTAACGGCGGTGCGTGGGGTGGACCTCACGGTACACGCCGGTGAGGTCGTGGGCGTGGCGGGCGAGTCGGGCTCGGGCAAGTCGACGCTGGCCTTTGCCGCCACGGGCCTACTGGATCCGCCAGCCCGAATCCTGTCGGGTTCGGTCGTCTTCGACGGGTCCGAGGTCACGACCATGAGCCGCGAGGATCTGCGCCAGATGCACTTTCAGTCGGCCTCCATGGTCTTTCAGGCGTCAATGAACGTGCTGAACCCGGTGACGCGCATCGAGTCCCAGTTTCGCGACGCTATGGCCGCCCACGGGGTGACGTCGCGCGCCGAGGCTCGTCGTCGCGCCGAAGAAGCCTTCGACCTGGTGAAGGTGCCGCGCCGCTACCTCGACGCCTACCCTCACCAGCTCTCGGGCGGCATGCGCCAGCGCGCCGTGATCGCGCTCGCTCTGGTCATGCGCCCCAAGCTGTTAGTGCTCGACGAGCCCACGACGGCCCTCGACGTCGTGGTGGAGCGGGCCATCCTGCAGTCGCTCGACGAGCTGCGCCGAGAACTGGGCTTCGGCGTGATCTTCATCACCCACGATCTCTCGCTACTGGTGGAGATCGCCGATCGCATCGCCATCATGTACGCGGGACGCCTAGTGGAAGAGGCGCCGGCGCGCGAACTCTACGACAGTCCGAAGCATCCCTACACCGTCGCGCTGATGGAGGCCTTCCCGCCACTGGACGGTGAGCGCCGGCGCTTGAGTGGCATCCCCGGCCAGCCCCCAGACCTTCGGGACCTGCCCCCGGGGTGTCCGTACGCGCCGCGCTGTCCGTCGTTCATCCCTGGGGTGTGTGACGTGATCGATCCTCCCGATGTCGTTATCGGTGAGGGCCGGCGCGTGCTCTGTCACCTCTTTGGCTCACGCGAGTCGTCGCATGTCTAGTCCCAACTCCCTTTCGGAGATGGCCGCGTCTGGCGAGTCGGCGCCGCTGCTTGAGGTTCGAGGGCTCTCGATGTCCTATGGCATCGGACGAGTCGGCAAACGCGAGGAAGTGGCGGCCCTCACCGACCTGGATCTCACGGTGCCGCGCGGGGAGGTCCTCGGACTGGTGGGCGAGTCGGGCTCGGGTAAGACGACCTTTGCGCGCACGCTGGTGTACCTGGAGCGATTGACGGCCGGAACCATTGCGATCGACGGTGACGTCGTGCCCAAACACCCGAGTCCGGCCCGGCTGCGCGAGCATCGCCGCGAGGTCCAAATGATCTTTCAGGACCCTTACTCTTCGCTCGACCCCCTCCACACCGTCGCGAGCGCCGTCACCCAGCCGCTGCGGGCATTCAAAATCGTCTCGCGCCGCGAGGAACGCGGCGAAGTCGAAGATCTCCTCCATCAGGTGGGCCTCACCCCCGTGAAGGACTTTCTGAAGCGCTATCCCCACGAGTTGTCGGGCGGTCAGCGCCAGCGCGTCGGCATCGCCCGGGCCCTGGCCGCGCGACCGAAAGTTGCTAATCGCCGACGAGCCGACCTCGATGCTGGACGTCTCGATCCGCCTGACGATCATGAACTTGCTCCTCGACCTGCAGAGCAGTCGCGGGCTCTCACTCATCTTCATTACTCACGACCTCGCGTCGGCTCGTTACGTCAGTGATCGCATCGCCATCATGTACGCGGGACGACTGGTCGAGGTCGGATCGGCGAGCGACGTGCTGGGCGCACCGCGTCATCCCTATACGAACCTGCTGCGCGACGCGGCGCCCGACCCAGCTCAGCGCGGACTCGCGCGCATTCGTGGCGAAGAGCGTGGGGAGCCGCCTGACCTCACGGCGCTGCCCGTCGGGTGCGCGTTCGCGCCCCGGTGTGCGTTCGCCCGCGAGGAGTGCGTCGTCGCGTTTCCCTCATGGCGACGGGCCGGCGAGGGCCACGAGGTTCGTTGCGTGCTCGTCGATGAGGAAGCCGAATGACGTCGCTTTTTGACCAGCCCGGCGCGGGCCGGCATAACCCAAGGAGGTACCTGTGACCGATGAGTCCGAATCCCGGGAGGAGTTTTACTGGGGCGCCTCAACGGCCGCATATCAGATCGAGGGCTTCCCCCTCGCGGACGGTGCTGGACGCTGCGTCTGGCACGAGTTCTCTCATACCCCCAACAACGTCGAGAACGGAGATACGGGAGACGTCGCCTGCGATCACTACCACCGTCGCGACGAGGACGTCGCCTTGATGCGCGAGCTCGGGCTGGGTGCCTACCGTTTTTCGATTCGCTGGCCCCGAATTCTGCCTGATGGGGCCGACGGAGTGAACTTGCAGGGTCTCAACTTCTACGACCGATTGGTCGACCAGCTGCTGGCCGCGGACATCGAACCGTTCGTCACTCTCTATCACTGGGACCTTCCCGCGGCGCTGCAACGTCGTGGGGGATGGTCGAATCCGGACGTGGCGGGGTGGTTTGAGCACTACGTTTCGGTGGTGGCCGGGCGACTCGGTGATCGGGTACGCCACTGGATAACGCTCAACGAACCCTTCGTCGTGGCCGAGCAGGGGCATCTGGTGGGTGCTCACGCCCCGGGAGTTCGCAACATTTACGCAACCGGTCACGCGATTCATAACCAGCTCCGTGCTCACGTGGCGGCCTGGCACGTGCTGAAGGATGTGTACCCTGACGCTCAAGTCGGCATCGCGCTGCACAATGCGGCCGCCTATCCGGCAACGGAGTCGCCCGAAGATGTCGAGGCCGCGCAGCGTGCCAACGACTGGCACAACTATCCGCTCTTTCTCGAGCCCCTCATCAACGGCCGCTACCCCGAATCGATCGAGGATCGACTCGCGCCCTACTTGCCCGAGGGCTACGAGAGCGATATGGAGAGCCTGAGGGTCGTGCCTGATTTTGCGGGGATGAATTACTACTCGGGGTATCTGGTACGCAATGACCCCACGACGTGGCTCGGCTTCGAGTCAGTCGCCGAACCGAGCGCCGTACGCACGTCCATGGACTGGATTGTTCGCCCCGAGGGGCTGCGCGACATCCTGGTCGGGGCCGATCGCCGATACGGGCTGAAGGCGCTCTACGTCACCGAAAACGGGGCGGCCTTCGAAGACCAGGTGATCGACGGCGAAGTCGACGATATCGAGCGGTTGAGTTACATACAAGAACACGTCGCGGCGACACTGTCGGCGCGCGCAGATGGCGTGCCGGTGCGGGGCTACTTCGTCTGGTCACTCTTTGACAACTTCGAGTGGGGAAGGGGATACGCCATGCGCTTCGGCATCGTGCACATCAACTTCGCGACCCAGCAGCGTCTGGTGAAGGCCAGCGGACGCTGGTACTCCGAACTCGCTCGAACTCGTGCGATCAGCGCGGTCTAGCGAGCAGACCCGGACGGCTACGCACGACACTCTTCGGCACGACCCCGCCGTTACCGAGCATTTCGTCAATGACGAGGCTGGATGCTCCGAGCACCACGGCATCGTCGCCGAATCGCCCGAGTTCGATTCGCACGCTGCTGGCCGTGTAGCCGAGGGCCTGCTCGTTCACCACGGCGCGAATTCGCTCGAGAATGGTCGGTCCCAAGGCCAGGCCGAGCCACCCACTAATCACGATAACTTCGGGATTGAAGAGGTTCGCCAAATTCGCCGCCGCGATGCCGAAGTAGTTCGCCGCCACGTCGAGGGTCTCGGCGGCGGCGCCGCCCTCGGCGGCGGCCTCGACCAGTCGGGCGGCCCACGTCTCGTCGTCGGCGTCAAGTTTCTGGTGTTGCGCGAGGGTCGTTGCGGCGCCACTCGTCGAGCAGCGACTCGGCCCCGATGTAGGCCTCGAGGCAGCCGCTGCTACCGCAGCGGCACTTGTGGCCTCCGGCCACGACGCAGGTATGGCCCCACTCTCCTGCGCTCGAAGTCGCTCCGCGATACAGCGTCCCGTCAGTGAAGATGGCCGCACCCACGCCGGTACCCCAGAGGGTCACGATTGCGTGTCGCGCACCGCGTCCCGCGCCGAGCCACATCTCGGCTTGCCCGAGTGCCTTGGCTCCGTTTTCGACGAAGATTGATCCCCCCACGAGCTCGTGGAGTTCGCGTTCGAGCGGGCACGTCATGCCAGCCGATGATGGGTGCGTGCACGCGAGCGCCGCTCGTAGCCGTGCTCGACCATCCCTGGCACCCCGATGCCGACGCCGAGCAACCGGCGGCCCTTGGCCTGGAGGAGTGCTTGAAGTTGTTCGAATCGCTCGCGCGGTTTCGGCGATGGTGACCGACGCATCGACGTGTTGGGGATAGAGGGCGACGTCCGCAACGCCAATGACGCGAAGGTCAAGGTCGAACGCCTCCACGCGGATGCCCGTTTCTCCAATGTCGACGCCTACGACGGCGCCGTAGTCGGGGTTCACCCCGAGCAGAATCCGGGGTCGGCCACCTTCGGACTGTTCGCGACCCACCTCCACAATCAATCCGTCGTCGAGGAGGGACGCCACAAAGTTGGTGACCGTTCCGCTGCTGAGTCCGGTCATTCGACCCAGGCGCACCCGGTCCAGGGGGCCCTCCAGAAAGAGCAGTCGTAGAAGTGCACTTTGATTGACCCGGCGCAGGTCTGGGCCCACCGCTCGTAATCGTGCAGTCACGAAGACTCCTCTGACGGCTTTCCTTGCACTTTAATTGAAGTGCAAAAATAGGTACCAGGACTTGATATTCGGTCCCTCCGCCCCGCGTGGGCATTCCCGTGGCTCTGGTCTTTGGCGGTTGCAGAAAAAGACGCGGTGACGAGGTGCGCATGCCAGTTCAGCCAGACCGATTATGCCAGGCGGTTGCTCCTGATTGGAGTCAGAGAGCGAGGACTCGATCGAGGAAGAGGAGCGCTTTGGGGTATGCGTCGAGACGGTTGGACAGTCGGGCCAGTCCGTGACCCTCATCGTCGTAGACAACCAGTTGGCAGTCCACTCCGCGCTCGCGGAGCCGAGTCGCGAGCTGCTCGGTTTCGCTCACCGGCACCCGCGGGTCGTTTCGGCCGTGAATCATGAACAGCGGCGCTCGCATGTCGTCCGCGTGGCGCAGCGGCGACGCCGAAGCGAGGAATTCGCGATCGGTGGCAAGCGACCCGTACTCCCGCTCGCGGTGGGAGCGACGGTACTCCGAGGTGTTCTCAAGGAAGGTCACGAGGTCCGAGATCCCGACGATGTCGACGCCGGCGGCCCACAACGCTGGCTGAAATGCGAGGCCGGCGAGCACCATGTACCCGCCATAGGAGCCACCCCACAGTGCCGCACGCTTTGCGTCCAGCCCGGCCGAGGCGAGCCAGCCGTGAATCGCGGCCAAGTCCCGGACCGAGTCCAGTCGCCGGGTGGTGTCATCGAGGCTGGCGTAGCGCTTCCCGTATCCGGTTGAGCCGCGGACGTTGGGAACGACGACGGCGTACCCGGCCGCGGCCAAGGCTTGGACGACCGGGTTGAACGTCAACGTGGCTTGGCTCTCGGGACCGCCGTGGATGACGATCACAACCGGGGGCGACGCGTTCGCGTCTATCGGTCGGTAGATGTGCAGCGGGATGAGCTCTCCGTCGAAACTCTTGACCTCGGCCAGGGAGGCCGAAACGAGTCGCTCAGGCTCCGCGCTGGTGGGACTCGTCGTCAGGCGCCGTGTCTCACCACTCGACCGCTCGAAGGACCACACGTCGCCCGCTCGCCGAGGGGTGGACAGCGTGTAGTACAGGAAAGAGCCGTCCGGCGAGAGCCGGGGTGCCGGAATGGCGTAGGTCGAGACCACACCGGGCTCGGTGAAGGGAACGTCGACCGGCTCGGACTGGCCATCGGGGTTGAGCAGTGTGAGGCGACTGGCGCCGTTGCGGTTTTCGACGACAGCGAGGATGATGCCGGGGACAGCCGCCACCGGAGCCACGTCCCAGGCGCCATCTGTAATCTGCTGTGTCGATCGACCCGTAGCGAGATCGACGCGAACGACAATCGCACGGTCGCTTCCCACGTTGGAGGAGACGAAGAGGGTCGTCGCATCCCACCACACGGGCGGCCCGACCTCGGCCGCCTCGTCGGGGTGGGCCAGGATCGCCTGGACTTTCGCAGTAGCCACCTCCACCAAGAGCAGTTCGGTATCGAGGGGCCGAGGTCCAGGTCGCAGCACGGATACCCAGCGGCCATCGGGTGAGAATCCCGAGGCGGGCTGGCACCATGCCCCGCCCGCGTAGAGAAGCCGATGCTCTCCCGAGGCCACATCGCACACCCACAGATCGAAATCGACGCCTGTGGCACGGTTTGATAAGTAGGCGACGAGTGTGCCATCTGGACTGACGCCGGCGAGGAGGTGACCGAACCGAGGGTCGTTGGTAATCGCGGTGAGGTCGCCCCGATCCGCGGGTTCGCGATTGAGCTCGACCAGGTTGAGCTGGTAGCGCTCGTCGCCGCCCGCGTCCACCTCAACCACCGCGAAGTCACCGCCGAGTACGTACGCGGCATTGCCGACCGGCTCGGGTAGGTCAGTGATCGGCCGCAAGGTGCCGCTGTTTCCAAACTCGTAGAGCTGCATCGTCCCGGTGAGGTCGCTACGAACGAGGAGACGGTTGCGGTCATCGATGACAGCAGAGACGTCAACGAGCAGTGCGGAGCGGGTCTCGAGTAACGCGTGCAACAATTCAGCCATGGGCCATTATGGCGCCGGTTGCCGGGCCGCACGCATGCCAGATCTCGCGTTGTTCTGAGCGTTTCGTCTCGTGGTGTTGCAGAAATATGAGACCCAAGTTGATGCCCGTCAAGGGACTGGGACTGGATTTACCAGCTGAGAGGGAGTCGAGATGGCGATGTCAATTCGTGAAATCACGGGGGAGGACGACCTCGATACGTTGCTCTGCGCTAACCGCGCGACGTGATTCGAGCGCGACCCGCGCCGCAGCGATGATTTTTGCCAACGCGTACGTGCCGATCCCGATGGCTCCCACGAAGAAACCGATCGGAAGGTTCGCTACGTAGGACAGCGCAAAGGAGGACCACACGGTGAGCAGCGCGATCGTGACGGAGAGAGCCATCGAGGGCAGCGGGCTCTTGGTCAAGCACCGAGCCGAGGCCGCAGGGCTCACCAACAGCGAGAAGATCAACAGCGTGCCGACGACCGGCACCGCCATCGTCGTGACCATACCGAGGACAACAGAAACGCGAGATCCATCGCGCGCGGAGAGATGCCTCGTGCTTCGGCGGCGTCCGGCGAGACCGACGTGAGCAGGAGGGGCCGGAAGAGAATTGCGATCGCCAGGACACACAGTGCTGCCAACACTTCAGTGGGACCGAGGTAGCTAGTGGGAACACTGATCGCCTCGCCGAAGAGCAGCGCGAAGATCGCCTGGGCGTACTCGCGCGTTTGGGCCAAGAATAGTCCCCGAGTCCGAGCATCAGCACGATCGTGAGCGCCGTGGCCACGTCGTTGCGCGTCCGCCGACCGAGCGTGGCGATCGACCACTGCCCCGAGCATCGAAACGTCCCAAGCCCGAGAAGCGTGTTGGCACCCATCGAGAGACGCGCCCGCGGCGCCGGCGAACGCGCCGTTGGGCAGCGCGTGCGCGGCGAACGCGGCACCGCGCATCACGGTGAAGAAGCCGACGACGCCGGCCACGACCGCAACGATGGTCGCGGCCTCCCAGGCGGGGATGAAGTACGAGCGCGAACATCAGCCAGCCCGCACCGTGGCGTGCACTCCGTGACCTGCTCGTCGGCGCGAAGGCGCGACGACGTTGCCTCGACGATGACGTAGGTGAGGAAGCTGAGCGCGACGACGAAGAAACTCACTGGCCAGCTCCGCGTCGGTCCAGGCGAAGCTGAGTCGTACGCGAGGAGGATCGAGAGCCAGATCGTCGCGAAACCTACTCCCGACGGCGACGGACGATCGCGACCCAGGTCGACTTGGCCATCCGCAGCGACGTCGCGGCGGGACCGATGAGCAACGCCGTGGACAAGATGGCGCCGATGGTGATAGCCGACAGCGATACGGCGAGAGCGAGTGCGACCAGGAATCCGATGCCCGACGAGTCGCACGGCGACCCCACGAGCCGCCGCAAGGTCCGCGTTGACAGAGCTGAGCAACAGCGGCCGATAGAGCAGTCCGACGAGCCCGATCGCGAGAACCCCGAGGCCGGCGACCCAGGGAATGAGCCCGGGGGTGAGCTCGAAGATCGATCCGAACAGCACGCTGAAGGTTGCGTTGTTGTGGGACGTCCACGTGGTGTCCCAGTACAGGAACAGAGCCGAGAGTCCAAGGCACGCCGCCAGGACGATGCCGGTGGCGACGTCGCGACCGCGAGGGCGCCGGATGCCCATGATCTCCATGGCTCCGGCGGCGATCAGATTCATCGCGGTGAAGCCCCACAGCGGGTTCACGTTGACCAAGTATGCGGCTGCCCCGCCCGCCGCGCCGATGTCCGCGAGAGAGTGTCCGGCAAAGGATTGGCCACGGATCACCGTGAACGTTCCGACGATCGCCGAAATAATTGCTGAGATGGACCCGACGACGAGCGCGGTGCGCACCGCCGGATTCGCGAAGAAACCCGGTTCGATGAGCGGACCCAGCAGGCCGATCATTGCCGCCACTTAAGCATTGGCGACGCCATCGGGACCGTCCACGTGTAAGTGAGCCCACGCGTTGTCGCGACCCGCGACGACGAGCACGCGATCGCCGACCTTGATGACGTCGACGCGGTGACCGTACAGCTTGCTGAGCGACTCTGTCGTCACTACCTCATCGGTCGGACCGCAAGCGACGTGTCCGGCGGCGAAATACGCCACGCGATCCATGACACCGAGGAGTGGATTGACGTCGTGGGCCGACATGAGGACGGTCACGTTGTTCTCGTGCCTCAATATATCGACGAGGCTCACGATCTCCTGCTCGCTTCGGATATCGAGATTGGCGAGCGGCTCGTCAAGCAGGAGTAGCTTCGGGCGTCCAATGAGCGCGTGCGCGAGCATGACCCGCTGCTGCTCGCCGCCGGAGAGGGAACCCACTCGCTGGTCGGCGAAGCGGCCCGCGTCGACGGCGTCGATCATTTCGTCAACCAGGGCCCTTCGCTTTTTTGAAGGCCGAGGTATGCCGAGTCGCTGGCCATCTAGACCGAGTCCGATGAGGTCCCGAGCGCGCAGAGGCACGTCGGGCTCGAGGCCGAGTTTCTGTGGGACGTAGCCAATGATTGTTCGGCGGCTTCTGGGTTCGCCATCAATGCGGAGCGTCCCTTCATACGGCGTGATCAGGCCCAGGACGGTGCGGATGAGCGTCGTCTTGCCCGCACCGTTGGACCCGATAAGGCCAATGAACTCACCCGCCTTAAACGACACCGAAACGTGATGCAGCACCGTCCGTCCCCCGAGGGCGACCGATACGCCCTCGAGGGACGAGGATCGGTGGTGCGTCTTCTGAGAGTTGCGTCACAACTAGAGCTTCTGCGTGGACGTGCCGTCTGCCACTGCACGAGTGAGAGCTTGTGTCTCGGCCAGCATCCAGCTCTGGTAGCTGTAGCCGGGAGTGGGCATCGTCTCGTAGACGCCAACTACCGGAATGTGGGCTTTCTCGGCATCAACCACGAAGCTCGCCGTGAGCGCGTCGGTCACCTGTTGGTTGTATACGAACACCTTTACTAGATGCTTCGAGAAGAGGGACTCCTGGTACGAAACGTCCTGGGGGGTGGGATCAACGTTGTTCATGATGTCGGCCTGGAGCGACCATTTGGTCGAGTTGTCGATGCCCATCGCTTCGAGCAGATAGTCACCGACCGGCTCGGTACTCGCGACCGGGGTGCCAAAGTATTTGGCCGCGAAATCGGCAATCGCGGCGTACCAAGGCTTGAGCGCGTTCAGGAATTTCGTCTCGTTCTTCTTGAAGTACGTCGCGTGACTTGGCTCGATCTTCGACAGATCCGTGACCAGTGCGGCGGCCACGTCGGGCATCGTTGCGTCGTTGTACCAGAGGTGGGGATTGGGAGTGTCGGTCGGAAATCCGAGCAACTCCTGGGCCGAGATCTCGTAGCGCTTCGGGTTCGGTGCCGCCTTCTCAATGGTGTTGATCCAGGTGTCGTAACCAACGCCATTTTGAATCACGATCTGCGCGGCACTCACCTCGGCGGGGACGCTCGGGGTGACTTCGTAGTCGTGGGGGTCGGTGTTGGGGTTGGACTCGATGGACTTCACAGAGACGTACTTTCCACCGATCTGCATCGCGACGTTGCCGTACTCGTTCTCGGCCGCGACGATTGCTATCTTCCCTGATGCCGCCCCTGCGGGCGACGACGCGTACACCGATACGAGCCCGGTCCCCACCACGATGGCCGAGAGGAGCGAAACCCGAAAGGTTTGAAACAAGTTGGATGTCATGGCGCAGACTCTAACAGAAACCGAAACGATTGCAGATAAGGGCTCTCTCTCGCCGACGGGTCGCGTACTCTGACTAGGTGAAGAATGCGAGCGGCCCTTCAAGCAAAACAGTAGAGATCACGCGGGAAATAGGCCGTCAGACGCGCCAAAAGAGGGCGCTCACGGCCGTCCTCGAGGAATCCGACCAATTTCTTTCCGCTCAACAGCTCCACGCGGCGTTGCGTCAGCGCGGCGAGAGCGTCGGACTGACAACCGTGTACGGTCAGCTGCGTTCGCTCTCAGAGGCGGGTCTGCTGAGTGTGCTGCGAACCGAGAGCGGCGAACTTCTCTATAGACGCTGCGAGAGTATGGACCACCACCACCACCTCGTGTGCCGATCGTGCGGCGCTTCTACGGAAATTCAGGCGCCCGAGTTGGAAGCCTCGGCCATTGGCGTCGCACTATCGCACGGGTACAAGGACGTGACCCACACATTCGCGATTCTCGGTACCTGTCCGGAATGTGCAGCTACCGGCTGAGTTCCTGAAGGTCTGTAGACCGCGTGGGCCGAAATATGCCGATTGATGATCCTCGTCGGATTTCGTGGGGTTGAGGGCCGTACTTTACCTTCGCCGGGCTAGCCAGTGCAGGCGTTGCCACCGACCAACTTTGCCAATGCGGGCCGCTACCGTGAGGTTGTGTCAGAGGCCAGCGATGTGGTTGCGAGCGGGTACGAGGCGTTTTACGCCATGTGGGGCCAAAGTCCGACGTTGCGTCAGATCTGGCGGGAATACGTCACCGGAGCGGACTATCCAGAGGAGTTCGATCACATCAGCTTCCTTGCGCTTGCGCAACTGCGGTCACTCGTGGAGTCATTGGAGCTCAGCGCCGAGAAACTCCTGGTGGACGTGGCGTGTGGAGCTGGCGGTCCGGGCCTGTGGGCGGCAAAGGAATCCGGTGCGCGTCTCGTCGGCATTGACCTGTCCCCAATGGCCGCTCAGAGAGCATCCGAGCGGGCCGGTCTTCTCGGGATGAGCGGGAGGGCGACTTTCACTCAAGGGACCTTCGCGGCAACCGGCCTCGAGGCAGGCTCGGCCGACGCTGTGATGAGCGTCGATGCGCTCCAATACGTTCCTGACAAGACCGCAGCCCTAGTCGAAGTTGCCCGAATTCTTCGTCCTGGCGGTCGATTCGCATTCGTGGCCTTTGAGCTTGACCCGGATCGCGTGGCCGGGCTGCCGTTCTGGCAAGATGCCATATCTGACTACCGACCGCTCCTCGCACAGATCGGCTTCGACATCAATGAATACAGCCAGACTCCTCACTGGGCAGACCAAGTCGAAGCGGGTTTCGGTGCGATCCTCGCCCAGCAGGTTGCTCTGGTGGCTGAGCTCGGTGAAGCAGCGGCAGCAGCAGCGGTCCTGGAGGCAGCGGTAACGATCGAGCTAAAGCCGTACTGCGGGCATGTTCTGGCCGCGGCGACTCGCAACTGACCTCGCGGCGGTCAAAGGTGATCTACCTCGATCCCATGAGGATTAAAAAAATCTTTCAAACTGTTGTGTGTGGTGTTGGTCTCGCTGATGGGGTCGTCTTATTCAAGGGAAAGTGTTGTTCTAAGTCGGTTCGGTATCGCAGTGTTGCATATGAGGTCTAACGGAGGACGGCCACCGGCGCTTGGTACATTCAGTTGATTTGGATCGCGCAGGCCCCGTCTCCGCTTACTAACCACATCATCCCTGAACACCAACAACTGGGGCGATCGGCCCGGGCGGGTCTCTCTCATCGGATTGTAAATCTCGTTGCATCCAGGCGACATCACGCCAGGCGTGGTCCTTCCAACCGACCTTGCGATAGCAGCCAGCCTCCTCGAAGCCCAGCGCGCGATGGAGGCCCACGCTCGCTTCATTCGGCAAGGCGATGCAGGCAAAAGCTCGCCGGTATCCGCGCTCGCCAAGGCGAAGCAGCAGTGCCTCGTACAGAGTTCGCCCCGTGCCTTGGCGTCGCTGGTCAAGGGCAAGGTAGATGCTCGTTTCACACGACCAGCGGTAGGCGGCGCGTTCATGAAACTCGTGGCCGTAGGCGTAGCCGACGACTCTCTCGTCGCGTTCGACGACGAACCACTCGTGGGACAACTGTGAGTCGGCAATGCGTTTGGCGAACTGGGTGGAATTCGGCGGCTCAAGCTCAAAACTGATGCACGTATCCGTAACGTACGGCGCGTAGATCTCGGAACAGGCGGGCGCGTCGGCCGCCGTGGCTGAGCGAATGCGCATCACTGGAGTCGACATGCTCTGATAGTACACAGAATAGTTACTATAATGACAACCATGGCGGGCATCGACACTGAGGCTGACGTACGCGCCAACCGCATGACTGCGTCGCTCGCGGGGGCGGTCGAAGCGGCTCGTCTCAGTCGAGGTTGGTCGGTGAATGCCCTAGCCGAGGCTTCGAATGTTTCGCGGGCCATGATTGCCAAGATTGAGCGTGGTGACGTCCAGCCGACGGCGGCATTGCTAGCGCGGCTGTCGGGGGCTTTCGAGATGACGCTTTCGGATTTGATCGCGAGTGCCGAGGGAGCCCCAGAGCGAGTTGCCCGTCGTGAAGATCAACACGTTTGGCGAGACCCCGAGAGTGGTTATTCACGAAGGGCTGTCTCGCCATCGGCAAGCTCGAAACTGCAGCTAGTCGAGGTCGAGCTACCCGCGCGAGCCCGAGTCTCGATGCCGCGAGAAAGCTATTTGTTCATCGACCAGCAAATCTGGGTATTAGTGGGGCGTTTGAACTTTCACGAAGGCGAGGAGACGCACGAGCTTCGGGTCGGCGACTGTCTACAACTCGGCGAACCGCGGGCTTGCGTCTTCGAGAATCCGAAGAATTCAATCTGCCGCTACTTGGTCGCGTTGCGCAAACGATGACTGACGTCTCAACGAATAGGCCGGCTCACTTCATTGCTGCGCCACTAAGTAGTTCAAGGTGCGCCAACGTAACACTGGTGTCCGCCGCCGTCCAATTAATTCGCGCAATCGAGGATTGATGCGTGTGGTTGCGCGCTGTTGTTTCAGATTTCAGTTCGCCTTCTTACGCGACTGCTTACACATTCTCGCCGTAGGTTCCGCCGCAAAGTTTGCACGGGAAAACCTATCAGTGAGCTGACGTTCAAAGTTTATGACCGTGGTCTTGAGCCTTGGAAGTGGGATTGTATCGGGACTGTGAACTTTCGACTTATGCGCTTAATCAAGGGAGCTTGACATCTACATTTGCCGTTATCGATCTCTCGTTCAAAGGGGACGAAAGCGTATGAGTGGACTCATTGTTTATCTTCTGATCTTTGGTGGACTCGCACTTTGGGCGTCACTGGATGCGAAGCATCGAATTGCCGCTGGAGCGAGTAAGCAGCAGGTTGGCGGCGGACCAGCATCGGTGTTCATCATCGCGTTCTTCATTCCAATTCTCGGCGGACTCTTCTATCTCTACAAAAAGACTGGCGAGAGCCTGCCGAGAGGCGTACACGAGACATCGCAACAGCATTGATGCCTTCTAGGCAGAAGTCGAAGCGTTGGGCCTATGTGTGTGTCGTCACTGAATTCTGCCCGTGGCCGAGTCGCGCTAGTCTGTCGCGATGACCTCCGGTAGTGGGCAGCGCAAGCCCCGCCTTATCGACCGATTCCGCGACCGTGTGTTGAGGCCAATCGATCCCGAGGATTCACCTAAGGGTGCGTACGAACTCTCCGGCCGAGAACTTGAGATTGAACAGAAGCGCCTCAATGAAAAAGAGCGGGCGATCGGGTTACTGGCGGGACCGGTCGCTACTTTGATCGCCTTCGCGGTCGTCCACGAGGTGGTGACCCACGATCCCGCGCAATATCTATCTAACGGGGCGGCCAACAGCGCGTACGTGAACCCGTCTATCTACTACGAACTGTTCGTGATACTTCTCATTCTCTCCTTCGGGATGTCCGCCATGGCCATGTGGCGCAAGCGGATTCCACTCGGCATAGCGACGGCCCTGTACGGTTTGGCCATTTTCAATATGCACTATTGGGGCTTCGGCGTGCCGTTTGTGTTGGTCGGCGCCTGGTACCTGGTGCGGGCCTATCGACTGAATCGCAATCTTCGCGAGTCGAATCTTGACAACGGACCTGCGGTGACGTCGCGTCCGCCGCTCCCCCATCACCGAACAAGCGCTACACGCCGCCTTCGTAGTCTCGGTTCGGGTTCACGCCCCGTTCAGGTTTTCAGACTCTTTCGACGAAGAGCGATCGCGATTAGTGAAGCAATTAATACGACAAGCAGTGCAGCTGGCACAATAAATAGGCTCCACGACGCCCGCTCGCTGCGCGCTTGGCGAACGGTGGCGACAAGCCCCGGATCGTTTTTGGCAGCGATTACCTTGACCTTCGCGCCAATGGCGTACAGGGAATCGTTGGGCACGGTCTCTTGATACCGGTGCCCATCCAATACGAAGATGCCCTGGCACCTGTAGCCGGCAGCGTTGCTGCCGCTACCTCCTAAGAGCGCGTCACAACTGGTTACGGTGATTTCCACCGGTACCCCGTGGAGCTGCAAAGAAGTGATCTCGGCGTTGGTGTTCGCATCGGCGACGAAGAGGCTGGCAACAATTGCGGCCAGCGCCGTCAACAGGATGGCGACGATCACTCGCGCGGCGCGACGAACATCAACGTCAACCGTTGCGCCACGCAACTTCGTCAGAGGTTCGGTCATGTCACTCGCGCCATTACGTGGTCCCGCATGATAGGCCCGACGCCCGACACGCGGAAGTACTTCCTCTCCATTAGGAAGAGTCTTCTCAGGAGTTCGCCAGTTCACACTTCGTTAACAGTTGAGAAACTCACTCGAAATTAACTTTGTGAATTCTGTTGTTGTCGGAGGGCGGACTTTAGGCCTTGTCGTACCCGTAAGAGAAGTGGCGTCCGGGTTGGTCCTGGAGTTCTGAACATAGGGAGAGTTCGAGCAATGCACTTTCTATTAGGGGCGGTTCCCGTTCCCTATCCGAGTTGGTTGAATACCGGTGACAACACGTGGCAGGTAGCTGCCGCGACGTTTGTGGCCCTTCAAAGTATTCCCGGACTTGCCGCTCTGTACGCGGCGGTCGTTCCCAAGAAGTGGGCGGTGAATGTGCTGGCGATGATGTTCGCTGGCTTCTCGCTGGTCCTCGTCGTTTGGGTGCTGTGGGGCTACAAGTTGGGCTTCGGCAGCACGTCACTCGGTGGTGGCGTCCATAACGGATGTCAGACGTGGGTGGCGGCGTGTAAAAACGCGAAAGCCAGCTCCGGCGGATTCTTTAAACACTTCTTCGAGAATTTCGTAGGTAAACCGGGTAACGCCCTGAATGCGACAGTTGAACAGGGTCAGGCAATCTCCGCGGCCAATACGATTATTCCTTTCCACTTCTCGACGGACTCGCTGCTGTACTTCCAGTTCGTGTTCGCCGCCATTACGCCACTGCTCTTCATCGGTAGCGTGCTCGGGCGCATCAAGTTCTTCGCCTGGTGCCTTCTCTGCCCGCTGTGGTCCACCTTTGTCTACGGCGTCGACGCATTCATGCTCTGGGGCGGTGGATATTTTGCTCAAGAAGGTGCTCTTGACTTTTCGGGCGGATTCGTCATCCATATGTCGGCCGGTGTCTCGGGCTTTATCGCCGCGTGGGTCCTTGGACCTCGGCTCGCTCGAGATCGAGAACGGTTCTTACCAAATAACCTGCTCATTGCCGCGGTCGGTGCTGGAATCCTGTGGCTCGGATGGAACGGGTTCAACGGAGGTGACCCGTACTACGCGGGTGTCGACATGGCGGCCGCGGTGGTCAACACCAACATTGCCACCGCGGTGGGCGTGCTCACGTGGATGTCCCTGGATGGTCTCTTCTCCAAGGCGAAAAAGCCGACCTTCATGGGCGCCATCAATGGCATGATCTGTGGCCTGGTGGGCATCACGCCGTGTGCCGGTTGGGTCAACGGCTGGGGCGCGATCATGGTCGGAGCGTTCTGTACCACCATCGTCTGGGTCGCCTGGAACTACCTCTCGAAAGTGCGGCCATTCTCTAAGGTGGACGACACCTTGGGCGTGGTCTACACCCACGGCATCGCGGGATTCTTTGGTGGACTGTTCGTCGGTGTCTTTGGGGACCCGAACATGGTCGAGTACGGGTGCGGCACGTTGAACAAGTACGGGCAGGTCATCAATACGTCGAACGCACAGTATCTAGCAACCAGCAAGTCCTGTACACCCTTCTCAGTAAGTGGCTTGATGTATACGGGGTCCTTCCATCAGCTCTGGGAGCAGTTCCGGGCTGCCATCTTCGTCATATTCTGGTCCGCGCTCATCACGTTCATATTGATGAAACTCATCGGGTGGATCTTGCATGGTGCGGCTTACAAGGACGAGATACTCGGCGTGGGCGACCTGGCGATCCACGACGAAGAGTTGACCCCGGAGTTTGACCAAATGTGGAGAGACGCTGCGTTGACTGGGGTCGGCATCAACGTGGGGTCCTTTACGCCCCCGACATCGTACGAAGCGGAACCGCCGTCGCCACCGGGCTAACCCAACAGCCACGTTCCGACTGATCAAGTCGGGAGTGTGTCAGCCCCAATCGCCAACGACGGGACCCGGTTCAGGAGCCGGGCCCCGTCGTTGGAGTCTCGAGACCGATGCTCTTCGGCTACACGGTTTTACGTGTCTTCACCGGTATCTCACCATCTCGAATGCTCTCCAAATGGAGATTGCAACATGGCCGTGCGATCACCGAGTCAGCGTCTCCAGCGGAGCGGGAATGGATGATCTCGTTGTCCAGCAATGAGTTAGGTGACTTTCAAACTCCTCTCGAACTCGCTCGCCGAGTCGTGGAGATCGTTGGCACGCGTGAATTTAAAAGAGTGCTGGAGCCAACATGCGGAGCAGGGAGTTTTCTGCGGGCGAGTTCCGAACTTCACCCTAGGGAACTAATTGGCATTGAACTCCTCGCGGTGCGCGCAGAGAAGGCAAGGAATGTCGCACCTGTCGTTGAAGCTGACATCTTCGACATTGACCTTGAGCGCGATCTCCCTTGGACCGATCCGACGGGCTCACTCCTCGTCGTTGGTAATCCCCCCTGGGTTACCAACTCTCAGCTCGGCCTTCTTGGCTCGATCAACCATCCCGTCAAAAGGAACGTTCGTCAGCTTCGAGGTTTCGACGCAATGACCGGATCGTCCAATTTCGACATTGCCGAAGCTATCTGGCTCAAGTTGATCATTGACCTTCAACACCAGGAACCGACTATCGCCTTGCTTTGTAAGACCTCGGTCGCCCGGAATGTCTTGACGTACTCAGCGCAAAATCGTCTGCCAATTGGTGATGCGGCGATCTATCGGATCGATGCAAAAAAGTGGTTCGGCGTCACCGTGGATGCCTGTCTCTTCGTTGTAACGATCCGCCAAGGAGCAAACAACTACACCTGTCGATGGTTTCCATCGCTCTCCGCAACGTCAGAGGAGCGCATTATCGGATTGGTCAACGGGCGCTTTGTGTCAGATGCCGTTGCCTACCGAGAAACGAGCAACATCGATGGAGTAAGCCCCGTCGAATGGCGTCAAGGCATCAAACATGACGCGTCTGGAGTGATGGAACTGACCTTCGATGGCCAGACTCTCCGATCAAAGTCAGGTGAGACTCTCGCTCTTGAGTCCGACTGCGTGTATCCGATGCTGAAAGGGACGGACGTATTCCGAGGGAGAACCTTGGCTAACGGGAAAAGAATGGTCGTGCCGCAGCGCTCGTTACAAGATGATCCATCAAAGTTGTGCGATCTCGCCCCCCACATCTGGGACTACCTCATGCAACACAGTCCTACAATGGACGCGCGTAAATCGTCGATCTACAAGAACCGACCCCGCTTCTGGATTTTTGGAGTTGGCGAGTACTCCTTCGCGCCCTTCAAGGTTGCGGTATCTGGTCTTCACAAGCAAGCCCGCTTTCGAGCGATTGGCCCAATCGAAAATATGCCTGTTGTGTTGGACGACACGTGCTACTTCGTTCCAGCAGGCAGCGCGCTTCGAGCCGCGGCGTTAAGCGCGCTACTCAACTCGTCAACCTGCCAAAGGGTCATTGAGTCGTTTGCCTTTTGGGATGCAAAACGCCCTATCACGAAAAAGATTTTGCAACGTCTTGATCTGGTCGAAGTCGCTCATGTGACGAGCCGGACAGAACTGCGATCGCTTGCTCAAGGGGCTTTGGAGGACCATCTCCATGAGTCGGTGCGATCTTCGGACGCGCTCGAAGGGCTGGACGAGTTGTTACACAAGTGGCGGGCCTAGCCGAAACTCTCATCACCGACGTTACGAAACCACAGAGCAACGGGAGTCTGTCGCATGACGACATGGGGAGGGCTCCGAGGGAGTGAATCTAGATTCGTCGCCTTTGAATAGATATTTGATTTCACAAGCAAATTGCGCGTGAAATCCCTAGCTATCTCCCGACTTCCTCTCCGATTTCTCCCCGTAGGCAAACGAATGGGAATAGATTGTCCCAACTCACTCCGCCCGCAGCAGGGCCGCGGTCGACGTACGGGCCGCGCTTCGACCGGGCAGGGCCGCAACGAGGTTGGCGAACACCAGCGCCCCCGCGGCGACCATGATCACCGACACACGGGCACCGTCGGATGCGGAACGGCGCAAACTATGCGGTGAAAGTATGACCAGTTATACTATTTGCATGGCAGAAACCAACCACTTCGTTAAGACAACCATCTCGGTGCCCGGCGAGGTCTACGCCCGCGCGACGCGTCGCGCAAAGGAACTCGAGTACCAGCCGCTCGGCATTCTTTGCCGATGCGGCCGAAAAGGAGCTCAACGCGACGCAGACGTCTGTTGACGTCATTGATCGAATCAACTCCGTGGTTGACGCCGTCAACGACGACACGAGGGAGTTCACGGAGGCGGCGTCTCGTCGTCAGTTGGAAAAGGACGACGGCACGAAGTGGTGATCCAGCGTGGCGAGGTCTACTGGGTAGATCTCGGCGAACCACTGGGTCCTCGACCCGCCAAACGTCGACCCGTGCTGATCGTGTCTGACGACCTATATAACTCGAGCAGGTTGGCGACGGTAGTGGCGGTCACCCTCACCGGGACACTTCGCCTGGCTGACATGCCAGGCAACGTTCGCATCAAAAGGGCGAGGCCGGGATGACGCGCACGTCGGTCGCCAACGTGACGTCAATAGTCACGTTGGATAAAGCTGAGCTCGGACGACGAGTTGGTCGCGTAAGGCCGCTGACAATGGAGAGCGTCGATGAGGGCCTGCGGGAGGTACTCGGGCTCTAACGCTCAGCAACCTTCGCGTCAGCCACACCAGATACCATCACCCCATGCGTTATGTGGCGTTCCTTCGCGGCATCAACGTCGGCGGCCGAACGATACAGATGGCCGATCTTAGAGAGTGCTTTGACGAAATGGATTTCGACGATGTGAGAACCGTACAGCAATCGGGAAACCGAAGACGGTCTTATCGAGCGACGAGCTAGACCCAGTGGGAGGAGCGACGAGAAACCTTCGAACGGTTGCACGGTGTCGGTCTGGTTGCGTAAGTCGATTGTTTTCAAGCAGACGTGTTGCAGCGCGGTTTCCTTTGGGATCTCTCCCTTCCACCTCGAAATCGAGTTCAGGGGCGACAAACGTGTCGCAGATCAGCCGCCGCTGGTTGTGAGGCGCTCTTGGGCCAGCCTCGCTAGTGTCCAGCGAGAAACGACGTCACTTTATTCGAAAACTCCTGCCAGTCCTGAAAGAGAAATGCGTGGCCGGCATCTGAGTACAAGGTAAGAGTCGAATCTGGTATCAGCCCCTTAAGAGAATTGTCATTGGCGGTCGCGTCAATTTTGTCATCGCGACCATCGACAATGAGAGTCGCTACGTCTAGGGACCCCACCCGCCGCGCGGCAGGATCGCGACCACCCCACCACGCAATGATCGCCTTATTTTGAGCCTGAATGACCTTCTCGCTCGTCGACGGAGCGGCGGGGTAGCTCGAATTGGCGAGTTCGTACGCCTCAAGAGCGAGACGACGATTCTTGGGAAACAGATCGGTGCTCGCAAGCGGTGATGATGGGGTAGTTAGTGAGGCAATCCTTGCTTGCGAAGGTCGTACTACGTTGCCGACGCCAGGAAAGGTTGCGCACAATATGAGCCGTCGAACCTGGAATGGATGCAAGACGCTAAGTGTCTGAGCGATCATGCCGCCCATCGACCAGCCGAGCAGGTCAACTGAGCGAAAGCCCAGGCGCGAAATCAATGCGCTCGTTTGTTGGGCCATTTCGTCGATCGTGAGCGGGCGCGGAAGAGAAGAGGTCTCGCCAATGCCGGCGTTGTCGAAGATGATCACTCGAAAGTGCTTGGCCAACGAGTCAACGAGTCGTCGATCCCATACTTCCATGGGCGCCGCATACCCCATAATCATCAAAAGAGGCGGACCGGCACCGACCTCGCGATATTCAACGTCACCATCGTTCGTGACTGCGACCTTCGGCGAGGCGCTCGTGACCGACAGGTTGGAGTCAAGCGCAGCCGGGCGACCTTGGAGTCGAGCGAGCGCCACTTCAACTGCGTCTTCGGTAATCGTTGGGTTCGGCGTCCCTAGATCGCTGTAAACGACGAAGACTATTGAACTCGCTGTCAGCACCGACACTGATTCGGTCCCAAAGCGCAGACCGGAAGTACTGAAACGATCGAGCAGCGCAGCGCTCGCCAAAGAGACGGCAGGAAACGGAATAGTACTGACGTGTAACGCCACGGACTTGGCGCCAATCGTCACGTGAGGGTTCCGGCACTTCCTCAGGCCCGCCTGGTACGTGGCCCACGCAGACTTGAGATCGTGTCCCGTGACAACAATCTCGCTGAGCGATGGGATTGCCGCGCCCTGAGTAAAGCTCGCGATTCTTACTAGCCGCCCGCTGAAGAGTCGACTCGAGACTTTCTGACAGGACCCCCCGGCCGCGCCGCTCGGTGTAGCGGTTGCCACCATCCTCCAACCCGACGGCAAATTGGCCAAGGTGATCAGTGGCTCTCTTGGTGCGTCACTTGCCCCCATCGGCAATGCCAGGCAGTTAAGGGCGAGAAACATCACAAGGAGAGTGGGGGCGAGTCGGCGCACGGGTCTCCCTTCTCTTCAAAAAATGTTAATCCAGGTCCGTTCACCTTTCGGCGGCGCCTCAGCGATGTTCTCGGTGGCAATTCGTGGTAGCAATTTGAGAAGGTGTCTCCATTGCTGAGGTCAAGTATGCGATCGAGGTTCGCCCGGGTGTTCGGAGCGACAAGTCCGTGTTCGCGGGAACACGAATCGCGGTCTACGACATTCTCGAGTATCTCGCTGCCGGAATGACGCCGAAGGAGATCGTCGCAGACTTTCCCGAATTGACTGAAGCGAACGTTCGGGCTGCGGTTCCGTTCGCCACGGAACGAGATCGAGAACAAGGCAACGCCATCGGTTGGTTATCGCGCTGTCACACGACAAATTGGGTATTGGCTCGCGGTTGAGTGGTGAGTTGTCCGTAGAAGCGCCGAGGTCATGGTGGGTATTGGCGGTACGTTCTTCACTCCTTTCAAGTCCGTCTATTCTCCCGGCGACAGCTCGTCACGAACCAGGACGTGACGGAAGGGCGGCAGCAGAAGGCGCCGAGAACCGCCTTCGTCTTCGAACGCGTTGGTCGCCTTCAATTGTGCGCGGGCGGTGACAGCCTCAACGAAATCGATTTGAGATGTCCAGTCGTTGGCGAACCTCAGCGCGTCAATCAATACCGAGGGATCATTGGCACGATCCAAACGACGCAAAGCGCCGATGTAATCGTCGCGAAAGACCGTCGGGATGATCGTTCGTGACTGACCACCAGCATCCAATTCGGCGTTCATCATGATGCGGGAAAGGCGCCCATTGCCGTCGTCGAACGGATGCACTGCGGACACGAGAAACTTCACGTACACCGAACGCTCCCACGCGCTGTCGAGGTCGTCGAGTCGACTGAATCCTTCGACGAGGGTCCCGCGAACGAGATCGGAGTCGACGAACATGGTGGCGCCGGCCTGGTTGGCGCGCTCTTTGAACAGGCCCGGGCGCTTGTCGGGTCGCGCCTCCATCATCCGTTCGTGGCGTTCCCGGAGAAGCTCAACGAACTCGTTGGGGGTATCAGCGCGCCGGCTCATCTCATCGAGGTCACTCACGATCCAGAAGGTGGCAAGCACATCGTGGGCGTCTTGAGGCCGTCCGAGCGGCTCGACTCCGCGGTAGACGATGTCTTCAGCCTCGTCGACCGTGAACTCGGTGCCCTCGATGTAGTTCGAGAAATAGGCCTCGTAGAAAGGGAGGGTGCTTGGTTCGAGCGGAGCCGCGGGATGGTTTTGCGGAGCGGTCGACCGCAGTGCAGTGACGAGGATGTCACATCGTTCGATTCGTTCGGCGTCGTAAGGAATGCCGAGTGCACGCTGGCGAAGCGCTCGCGGGAGACCCGATGCCGGCCTAGTACCGAGTGCCGCACCGATGAGGTCGTCCAGATCGCCAGCATCCTTGGCGCTGACCCCGAGGAGTGGTGCCAGCGCGCGCGCTCGGTCGCGGATCAGACCGAGTTCGTCGTCACCGCCAAATCGCGCCGCGCGCTCGACCCATTCGCCTAGCTCGTGGCGGGTGAGCCGACGAGAAAGTGCGCCGAGGCGCGCCCGTGAGGGCATCGCGTTTTCGGCGAGACCCCTGGCGAGGGAGGCTTGGTGTAGACCGCTGGGTAGTGGGATGTCGTCGGGCTGTGGAGCAGCCCCGCGGCGTAGTGACACGGTGAGCCCCGGCAAGGAGAGGGTTCGGTCGTTGTGCGGGTAGACCAGATAGAGCGTTTCTTCGACGGGTCCGGCTGTCCGAGCCGAACGATCCGAAATAGTGGCATCCGGGAAGAGGCGCCCTGCAATCGTCCGCCACTCTCGCCGGGTCACCCGTTCGGGCGCGCTTGACGTGTCGGTTGTGTAGATGCCTGCAGCCAGTCGATTTACTACACCTCGTGCGAGCATTTGTGAGAGTGTCGAACGAGGAAGGTCGCCACTGAGGACAATCGTGGAGGTGCTGTTATCCATGATTTTGCTCCTGATACTAGAACACATATGGATTTAGTGTATCAGAAGAAGAGCAAAAGTGACCATAGCAGCCTGGAACGTGGCCCAACAAGTCCGAGCGACGGGACGGCGGCGATATCGACTTGGAACGGCGGTCCGCAACTGGGTACCCTGGGCTTGCCGGACCGGAATGATCTCCGTCTCATTGTGACACGCCTCAGCCGACTCTTTCGAGTCCAAAGTGACGCCCTGCTGGGTGTCCTGGGCAGTGTCGAGCATCTGCATCGAGAAGGAGCGTCAGGACAGGCATGAATTAATCCAAGTGAATCACGGGTGTGGTGAGGCGATGAGGACGTCCTTGCTCGGAGAAGTACCCTAATTCCGCATGCTCTTGGCCACTCACAGTACTCTTACGCCCTACTTGGCGGTCCCGTTGGTAGTGATTGGACTGGCAATCAGCTTCTTGCTACGACGACGTAGGCGCTAGTTGGTCTGACCTCGCGGACTCCCGCTGGGTGCTTCGCCTACAAGATGCGACTCCAGCCCAACGAGCCTGGTAGCCTCCACATTGGTAGTGCCGGCTGCCACAGGGTTCGCGGGTAGTGCTTAACGGGCACCGGTTGTTTGTTGTGTGATGGGCTGGCTCTTTCCCTGCTCAAAGTCGCGGAGCCCGGGCCAAAGGGAGGATCTGCGATGCCCGTTCGGTCATGCTTCTTTGCTAAGCGGCAGCAAGTCAGAGTGTCGGGTCATGGGATAGTGCGTTTTCGGCGTCATGACCAGTGGCGAGAAGTCCTCGTCGTGAGCATTGGCTGCCTCGTTGCCAGGACCGTTTGCGTCAGCATAGGCGAGTCGTCGTCGGCGTCACAGACCTTGGTGAGCTTTCCAGACACCCCGGCTGGCACTCAAGCCTTGCAGCGTATCTGATCCCGCACTCTTCACGCTGCTCGTGATCGTCAACTTCTGACTCCAGGTCACCCTGCCCGATGGCATCTGGTGAGTGAACCGCAGCTGCGCGAGCGAGCAGGGCGCGACCGATGAAGGAAGACGATCGATCCGCAACCTGTTGACTCACGTCAAATCCTCCGCGAAGCCTGATTCATTGCCTCATCTAAAACCTCCGGATGAAGTGATCGATTGAAGGACTTGTTGACGCGTCGTGGGGCCGCGACGGACTTGGTGAGTGCCAGGTGCTCCAGTCGCGCGGTCAGGGTGTCGATCTGATCGCTGAGCGAGCAGAGGTGGATGGTGGCGAAGGTGGCCGCCATCGACGCTCGTGCGATCTCGGCGACGCCGCCGTGGGCGCTCGCGCGCTCGAAGGGCGTCTGCGCGCGGTCGTGCCGCTTGGTGACCTTGGCCCCGTGACGGTGCTTCTCGAGAGAGCTTCTGTTGGGCGAGCAGATAGTTCGTGAAGAGTCCGTCGAGCGACCAAAGCTCGTTGAGGACAGAACAGCTCTGCGTCGGTGTCAAAGCGCAGGTAACCGACGAGCTGGCGCACGTGGGTCCAGTTCTTCTGTTCGACGTGCGCCCCGTCGTTCTTGTTGCCCGCGCGTGAGCGGGTGAAGGTGAGCTTTCGCTCTTTGCAGTACTCGAAGAGGTGGACGTTGATGAATTCGGCGCCGTTGTCCGAGTCGATGCCGAGGATGGGAAGGGAAACTGCGCCGCGGCGTGGTCAATGGCCTCGACGACCCACACGGCCGCCTTGTTCTTCACCGAGCGGTTGACCGTCCAGCCCGTCGCGATATCGGTCATGGTCAGGGTGAAGCAGAACTCGCCCGAGGAGTTGCCGCCCTCGTGGCCCACCAGGTCGATCTCGACGAAGCCCGGCTGGTCCTCGCTCCACTCGGCCCAGGTGCGGATCGGGATATGGGACTTGAGCAGCGTGCCGGGTTTGGTGTGGCTGCGGCCCTTTAACCCGAGGCGACGTCGCTCACCAGCGAGGTGACGATCGATGGTGGCGGCACTCATCGAGGCGAGCAACGTGGCGTCCTCGTCGCTGAGTGCGAGGTCCCCGTCACGGCGCAGCATCGTCACGAGTGAACCGAGCATCGGCGCGAGGCGCTTGCCGGCCGGGTAGCGGGTGAGTGACCACACGAAGGCCAGGGCCACCGTCAGGTGCGCCGGGTAGCGCGGTGCGCGGACTCGACGGGGCGTCACGAGCTTCACCGTGCCCGCTGCTCGCAACTCGTGGCGCGCGTAGTCGCGGTGCCACCCGGTGAGCGTCACCAGGTCGTCCAGCACCTTGGACTTCTCGGCCTTGGTGGAGCGCTGATAGGCGACCGCCAGCTTCTTCGTGACGGCGTGACGTTGACTCATCGTTAGCTCCATCGTTCATGCGTAGGCGACGATCAGCGCTCTGCTCGGGCCACCCATGATCCGGAGGTTTTATATGAGGCAACGATGGCGTCTACGCGGAGGTTTTAGATGAGTCAACTCGCGCAACGTCGGGGTCGGATGCCGATCGATAGGATGAATTGGAGACCTACTTTGAGGCCACTTTCGGCACGTTCACGACTGCGCTTCGCGACACTTCCCCTCGGGCCGACCTAAAATGATGTCATGGTGCGTAGTTTGACCACGATCGATGAGCGGATCGCTCTTTTGGAGAGGGCTCCGCGCGCAACCAGTGACGAAGCAACGACACTTGTTGACGGTCGTCGCCTCGACTCCCGGGATGCCGTCGAAGCCTGGTTGGTTGAGGACGCGCTTGTTCGTCAGGCCGAGGTGTCACGAAAGGCCATTTGACCAGGAGTTTCAAACGGTGGGCCGCCCGGGTCTCGATCCCGGCACCTTGGGATTAAAAGAAACTTCCAAGCTGTTGCGTGGTGTTGTTTTCGTCTCGTATGTCGTTTGTTTTCAAGGAAACGCGTTGTCTGGTGTCAGTCTCGTCGCGTGATGTTGCGAGAATCGGAGGCCTATTTCGAGGCCTGTTCTCGCAGTATGGGTAGCAACATTCACAGCGGTCGTGCGTCAAGAACGAGGACCTACCGGGTCGCGATTCTGGCGTGTGCCGTCTGATCTCACGGCTCAATGTCATGATCGAGACCTTCGTGAACTTCGAATGTGAAGTCGGAGCCATATTGTCGGGGTCGTTGCGAATGCTCACGCTCCTGAATGTCAACGAGCTCGGGCAGTGCTTCGTGGTCCTTGTCGCGATTGGCGAAAGTCTTTGCTGCGATGATGTCGTCGACTGACGCGACGTGAACCGTGAAGCCGTCGCCACTGACCACCAACGAACGCGTGATCAATTCTTCATAGGGAACAGATCGCCCTTCGAAATCCTTCAAATCGGCCAATACGTCAAAGGGTCCAGCATCGGTTGTCCAGGTCGAGTTTCCGGCCGTCTCGAGCATCATGCCGTCAATTTGCACCGGTAGCGCCTTGGCGTCTTCGTCGCTCATTCGAGCAACACGCAGTCGAGCGTGCAGTTCTCGCAGGGCCGAAGCGAGTCTCTCTAGATTGGCGCGCTCACGACGCACGACGCAATCGGCATCCTCGGTCAGGCGCGACGCCCCGAGAAATCCCGCGGCAGATCCACCGACGACGACAAAGTCGACATCATGTCTCGTGAGCACCTCAAGCAGTCGGTTGAGGTCAAGTGGTGGCCCGCTACTGGGCAGCGTCACGGCTTGCGGCTTCCAGTACCCGAAGGGCCTCCACCTCTTTCAGCCACGCCTCAACTGACTCTTTCGAGTCAAGGCGGCGTCCATCAAGCAGTACGGTGACATCGTCCTCTGTGGGGGGTTCTGCGGAATGCATCCGTTCCGCCCATTCGGCAACGGTCGTCGCACGCTGTCTAATCACGTCTCCATATTAGGAGGCTGTGGCCCGTGAGGTTACTGTTCGCCATTGGCCCAGGCGGCGCCTAATGGCGTGGACGTTTGAAGGCCACCGCGCTGTCCCGACGGCGCACAACATCGACCAAGTCGTGGGTAGTGTCGAACATCTGCGATGGGGAGGAGCGTCGGGATCGGCATGAACGATGAAGAACTTCAAATGTCGCCGACCTTCGCCGCCAAATCGAGGAGTTGAAGCGCGAGAATGATCGCTTGACGGAGATTCTTGGTTTGAAGTCCTCGAGCGAATCTCGAACACCTCGCGCCAATCAAAATGGATCGGTCGAACTTGAGAGCTCCGCTCTCTCTTGTCGATCGATCTTCGTTACCAGAGTCGAAAGTTGCGCTCTTTCAGTCGCTTTTTTGTCGGTCGTGGCGATGTCTATGCGCTCAGATGGGAGAGCGCAAGAACGGGAAAGCACGGATGGTCGCCGGCGGTGGTGGGAGGTTTTGCCAGCGCTCGATCGATGGATAAGGAGTATCTGCCGTTGACGTCGAGTGTGATCGCTGACCACTTGGCGGGCAAGGTCCACGCGGGGCTCTATCCGATGCTCGCTGACGACACTTGTCGCCTGGTTGCATGTGATTTCGACGGGCCGGGCTGGGCGCTCGACGCGCTCGCCTACTTCGACTCGGCGCAGTCGATGGGAATAACTTCGGCGCTCGAACGTTCGCGTTCGGGCGACGGCGCGCATGTATGGATCTTCTTTCGCGACGCCGTGTCCGCGACGATGGCTCGGCGACTCGGTACCGTGCTTCTTCGTGAAGCGATGAATCTCCGAGGAGAGCTCGACCTCGCGAGCTACGACCGATTGTTTCCCGCTCAGGACTTCACGCCGAAGGGGTCGTTCGGTAACTTGATTGCGCTACCTCTCCAGAAGGAGTGTCGAGAACGCGAAGCCACCGTTTTCCTTGACCCGAGCACCTTGAAACCAATGGAGGATCAGTGGGCCTATCTGTCGACCCTGGAGCGAATATCGCGGATGGAAGTCGAGTCGATTCTTGCGACGTCGCCGGAGGTGGGAGCGGGACCCGAAGGAAGTACGTTTCGGCGTCCTCGCGACGTCGTTTCCATCGCAATGCCCGAGACGGTCTCCGGCGTCGCGAACGCGATGTTGGAGATTGAGCGATCCGGCCTTCCACCGGCGATGCTCACGGGACTCAAGCATCTTGCGTCTCTGCATAATCCGGCGTTCTATGAGAAAGAGCGGCTCAGGTTCTCCACGTGGGATACGCCGAGGATGATTCGTTGTTACGGAGAGAACCTCGAGTCGTTGCTGCTTCCCCGCGGTCTCATCGAAAAGGCTGCCGGTGTGGTCGCGGAGGCGGGGAGCCGATTGGTGATTCGCGAAGGTCGCCCCGATCCCGAGCAGATTGACTTCGCGCCCACTTTCCAGCTTCGAGAGGATCAAGAAGCGGCGCTGCGAGTCCTCCGCGATCACGAACTGGGTGTCCTCGTCGCCGCGCCCGGGTCTGGGAAGACCGTGGTCGCCTGTGCGCTCATTGCGCATTACAGACGGCCCACCCTCATCATGGTCGATCGCAAACCACTGGTGGAGCAATGGGCTGAGCGACTGGCCACGCACCTGAGCCTCACCAAAAAGGAGATTGGTCAGATCGGCGGGGGCCGGAACAAGACCACCGGTGTCGTCGACATCGCCATGGCACAGAGCCTTGCTCGACGAGAAGATCTCGACGAGATGTCAAGACGTTACGGACTCGTCGTCGTGGACGAGTGCCACCACGTGCCGGCGGTGACGTTCGAGCGATGTGTCAAACAAATGAGTGTCCGCCGGTGGTTGGGTCTCACCGCCACGCCCTACCGGCGCGATGGTCTCCAAGGTCTCATCGCCATGTACTGCGGGCCGATTCGCTACCGAATGGACGAAGAGGTGGACACGGAGAGCGGCTTTCGTCGAGAACTTATTGTGCACCAGACAAATCTCAACGTGAGCGAAGACGGTGCACACATCCAGGACCTGTTTCGCGCGTTAGTGGACGACGAAGCTCGAACGATGGCCATCTGTGATGACATTACCGCCGCAGTCTCCAAAGGCAGAAACTGTCTGGTCCTGACGCAGTGGACTGAGCACCTCTCGTCAGTGGTTTCGGTACTTGGTGCGAGGGGAGTAACCCCTCTCGTCCTTCAGGGTGGAATGGGAAAGAAGGCTCGCGCCAAAGTCATGGCGGATCTGGGCGTCGCATCCAAGCGAGGGGGAATGGTGCTTGTCGCGACCGGCAGTTTCCTTGGCGAAGGGTTCGATTGTCCGCCGCTCGATACCGTGTTCATGGCGTTTCCGATCGCCTTTCGAGGGAGAGTCGTTCAGTACGTTGGCCGAATCTTGCGACCCTTGGATGGCAAATCATCCGTTGAGGTTCACGATTACGTCGACGCACAGAGCCCGGTGCTCGCCAGAATGCACCGAAAGAGGCTTCCAGGGTACGCCGCTCTCGGTTTCGATGTCGGCAAGGATCTCAGGAGCCGAAGCGAAACCAAGTAGTAAGCGGTCATGATCAACTTCGACTTGGCTGATCGAAATGGGGTCGGGGCATGCGTTCTCCAAAGATATCGGCGCCGATAGTTCAGGCCTTGGGTTGCACACCCGGGCAGTCAATACACCTATGGGTGCAGACGGTCGGCGCAACACGCCTCAGTTGGTGGAATTAATTACGTTCGTTGGACCCTCATCGTTGGGGCGATGTCTACTGGGGTAAATTGGCTCGAAAACCTAAACTGCTCATCGTCGTTGATTACGTCCAGGCTTTAGCAATTCGAGCGAGACGACGTCGCTCGTTGCGATCGGCTTCCTTGGACTCCGCCAGGTAACCGAAGCCCGTGAGAATCAATTCGTTCACTCTGTCGGCGTCATGTGTCGACGCGGCCCGAATAATTTGAGGGGTTTCGTTTGCGCCATCCTGGTCGAGAAGGTTGAGGAGCTCGTGACGGTCTTTCTCCCCTGGCAATGTGTCTGGCCGATCTAACAGCGCCGCCCATTTCGTCGCGATGTGCGCGGCGAGACTCAACACTCTGAAATCGTCGACGCGTTCCGCGAACGGCGCGAGCTCCTCCACGCGTAATGACAACGCTTCCCCTAGCCGGGAGTTGTACGGCTCGTACATGTCGACGTGGATGTCGCGATACGTTGCGCGCCACTTCTTCCCGGCGAGGTGCGTTGACGTCGACACGTCCTGGGCGATCACAGCGATATCTGCCCTCTGTTCGGACGTCACGATCAGGTCGATGTCGTGGCTCATCTGCCCTCCGACGCGGACCCATGTACCCCAGCCGCCGATGAGTATGGCGTCGGGATGAAGAAAGAGGAGTTCATCAAGGACTGCACGCGAGGCAGCAGTTTGGTCAACTGTGTAGAAGGATTCGCTCATTGGTAGTGATTTCCTGCACGTTTGTCGCCTCGAGGAAGCGCTGGGCCTGCCAACCAGGCAGAGAGAACAGGTCGGCGTAAGCCTGTGCCGCGGGCGTGACGGAGCCGTAGTTCGCGAGCCACCGGTCCGCCTCGAGGACCAGCACCTTTGTCGCGACATTCGAGTTGGTCGGCGCCATCTCATTAAGGTCAGGCGTTCCGTACACGAGAACCGTGGAGTAGTCGGCAACTCGATTGACTCCCCCGGCATGATCGATGAGGGCCCGAAACCCTCCCAGGATGACGCCAAATTGGCCCGCAAGATGTCGTTCAACGTCCTCAGGGGGTAGATCGACCATGCGCTCGTCAATGACGTCGCGGCGCAGGTGGCGGTGGGCGGCATAGAGAGTCAACACTCGAGCGGGGTCAAGAACGCGGACGCCGGCTCGCCGCGAAATGTTTACGGCACCGATTTCTACCGGATGGCGCAAGGCAGCGTGGATCGTTGACACGCCAATATTCGAACTCAGTTGCTAAATCCGCGAGACCGTCGTACCGACGTCGCCCGACCGCGGCCTCGACGAGGAGGTGTCTCCAGACGACTTCGATTATTGGTGTCATGTTGACAGTGTACCATTATTCCATAGATCTATGTATTAACGACACAGTAACGCATCTGTTGCCGTCAGACCAGGGAATATGTCCGACCTTACTCAAACTTCGCCCCTCAAGCCAGAAATTTCAAAAGGGAAGGCCTCGCGCAATTGAGGCCTCTTCTCGATGTTGGAAAGCGTCAGTGAGCCAGATAAAAGGCTATTAATCAGGATTTTCAAACGGTGGGCCGCCCGGGTCTCGATCCCGGCACCTTGGGAGTTTTTCCAGAGTGTCCAGGGACGTTCCTCAGTGTCCAGATTTGCTGGCCAGAAGGAGTTGAATGTCCACCAACGTCCACCGAATTCCTCTCACTGAATCGGCCTGGGTATTCCGGAGGCTCTCCCGCTTGGGAGAGAGGATGGAATCATGGAAAAGAAGCGAACTGGATACCAGAGGTATCCCTCTGAGCTGAAGGAGCGCGCGGTGCGCATGGTCCTTGATCTTCAGCGGTCAGATCCAAGTGACAAAAGCGTCATCGCGAGGGTGGCTCGACAACTCGGGGTGGGTGGTGAGTCGCTGCGCATCTGGGTGAAGCAAGCTCAGATCGACGCCGGCACTCGAGGGGGTCTCACCTCTGAGGAACGCGAGGAGCTGAAGCGGCTGCGCAAAGAGAACTTCGAGTTGCAACGGGCGAACGACATCTTGCAAGCCGCGGCAACTTTCTTCGGGGCGGAGCTCGACCGCCGACAGAAGAAGTAGTCACCTTCATCGACGTCCACCGGGGATCTGAGACCCGGGGACGTCGTTGGGGAGTCGAGCCGATCTGCGCGCAACTGCAGGTCGCCCCTTCCACTTACTACGACGCGAAGTCCCGCCCGCCCTCAACGAGAGCCGTCCGCGACGACGAACTCGCTCCCGCGCTCGAGGCCCTCTGGAAGAAGAACTACTGCGTCTATGGACGGCGCAAACTCACCAAGGCGGCCAAGCGACGAGGACTCGGACTGTGGAAGAGACCAGGTCGAGCGACTCATGAAACGTCAAGGCATTCGCGGGGCGTCACGGGCGAAGAAGCGCTTCACGACCCACGCCGACAAGAACAACCTGCGTGCTCCCGATCTGGTGCAGCGCAACTTCATCGCCTCTCGTCCCAACGAGTTATGGGTTGCCGACTTCACTTACTGCTCCACGTGGTCCGGCGTCGCCTACGTGGCCTTTGTCACCGACGTCTTCAGCCGACGCATCGTCGGCTGGAAGGCTGCTCGTTCGATGACCAAGGAACTCGTCATCGACGCGCTCAACATGGCGGCCTGGACACGACGTCTTCTCTCGTTCGACCAATTGACGTGCCACACGGATGCGGGCAGTCAATACGTCTCCATTGCCTACACCGAGCGACTCGAAGAGTTGGGCGTCTCGGCTTCCATCGGAACAGTTGGTGATTCGTTTGACAACGCGATGGCCGAGTCGATGTTCGCACTCTTCAAGACCGAACTGTTTCGCAACCCCGCCGTGCTCGCCCGCGTCGGCGGCCACTGGAAGGGACTCGACGACCTCGAAATAGAGACCGCAAAGTGGGTGTCGTGGTTTAACGAGGAGCGCATCCACAGTGAACTCGACGACCTCTCGCCAGCCGAGGTCGAAAGGAACTACGCTGACCAATCTCACGCCACTGCGGCATGAGAAAACCAAGGTATGGAGCCTCCAGGATTCCCAGGCCGATTCAGTCGTGAAGGTCTGTCAAGCAGGTATCGCAGTTCCATAACTAGTGGTGGGCCTGTGAGACTCCGGCGGATCGTTGACTAAATAGCGTCAGGAGTTGTTTGACACTTTCTTGTTATTGATCCTGCCTCTTTCGGTGTGGTTCTGCTCGCTTCTTTCTCACCTCCTTGGTGTTGGTTCTTGGGATGGACTTGATGAGCTCGGCGCGGTCCCAGACTTGGAGCAGCGTCGGAAGGACCCGAACGTCGACCAGGTGGCCGCTGCGCATCTTGCCGACGCTGAACATCTGGTTGGCGATCGAGATCACTCCGTTGATCGAGACGGTGCGACTCACCCAGTCGTCACCACTGCGATCCTCATTGAAGGTGCGCAGGTCGAGCGGTGGCGTTGGGACCTCCGCGCGAGCCGCGTAGAAGCGCTCGGCCGGGGTCGCCATCTTCAGGCTCTGGTGCGGACGACGCAGGTTGTAGTCCTCGATCCACTCATCGAGCTCGCCTTGAGCCCGTTCTAGGGACGAAGACGTGCGGTCCATCAGAAACTCCTGGCGCAGTGTCCGGTGGAAACGTTCGATCTTGCCCCGTGGTGATCGGACTGGCCGGCGCGGTGAGTCGGTGGATGATGCCGTTGTCGCGACAGATCCGGTCAAAGAGCACTTCGGTCGGCGTAAGACCGAAGCGATTGGTAAAGACCTTGCCGTTGTCCGTCAAGATCTCCTCGGGCACTCCGTGCTTCTCCAAGGCGGCGGTGAAGTGCCCGCACACTTGGCGTGCGATCGCTCTGGTCATGATGCCCGCACACACGATGAAGCGTGAGTGGTCGTCAATGCCGTCCAAGATCTTGCACTCCGTGCCGTCGTCGAGCAGCAGCCCGTCGACCACATCCATTTGCCACAGTTCCATAGCTTTTCCTCTCTCCCAGCGTTTGTAAGTTGGCAGCTTTTTGCGCTTGGCGCGCTCTTCAATGAGTCCACTTCGAACCAGTGCGCGATAAATCGCCGACAGCGACGGCAACGGTTCCACGTGTTCTCGCTCCAGCTGATGACGGATATGCATCTGTCCCCAACTGGGATGGTGACGGCGCAACTCGAGCACGCGTGCTTCAGCGACCGCCGGCATCTGATTGGGTGAGACCCGAGGTCGGTGTGATTGCTCGCCGAGCGCCTCGACGCCACCCTCTTCATATCGTTTGAGCCAAAGGTGGACCGCTTGGCGGCTCACGCCGAACTTGCGGGCGACTTCGGTGACGCTGAAACCATCTCTCAAGACGCCGAGCACGGCGTCATAACGTTGTTCCATTTTGCTTGACTCCCACAGCATGGGGCCACCTCCTGCTCAGCAACGAGCAAAGGACAGTGGCGGCCTCGGTGTCAAGCAACTCCCAAAACGGTGTCAAGCATCAGCCGGAGTTGTGTAAAGGATCACCCGAAACTGTTTCGACAAGGATCTGCCGAACGTTTACAACTAGTGGTGGGCCGCCCGGGTCTCGATCCCGGCACCTTGGGATTAAAAGTCCCCTGCTCTTCCCGATGAGCTAGCGGCCCGTCAAGTCACGACCCAGTTTGGAGGATCATCACATTGGGAGGCCACGTTATCAACTGGGTACGTAAGCCGGGCATGGCAGATGCGAGCGTTAAATTGAATCCCGTGAGCGAAGACAGCGAAAGTCTCAAATCAATCGAGGCCACACTGAATCACGTCGATCGTGCGCTCGAGCGCTTGCGCCTTGGGGCATACCGTACGTGTGAGGTGTGCGGATCATCGATCGACCAAAACCTTCTGGAGGCCGACCCTGTTCGCGCAACCTGTGATGCCCACTTTGGCGTCGGATAATCGAGCTCGATAATGTCAAAGCCACGGCGGAGTCGCCGGGGCTTTGCTATTTAGAGGCTTACTTCTTGGTGGCCCAAAAGATCTCGGCGATGTCGTCGATTTCGGCGAGCAGGCGATCGGCGACCACGACGTCGGTGGTCTTCTTCGCTTCGCCGGCGGTCTTTGTTGCCATCCAGAACAGGTCGTGGAGGTTCGGAAACTCCTTGAGATGCTCGGTCTTGAAGTAGTCGGTCCAGAGAACCCACAGGTGATGCTTGACGAGATCGCAGCGCTCCTCCTTAATAAATAGGGCGCGTGTCTTGAACTCGTCGTCGGTGGAGGCGTTGTACTTCTCCATGATGCCCTTCACCGATTGAGCTTCGATGCGAGCCTGGGCCGGGTCGTAGACGCCACAAGGCAGGTCACAGTGAGCGGAGGCAACCAGCGGTGCGCTCGACGCATCGAGCCAAGCATTCAGGCGGGACAGCAGTGTCATATCGGTGCCTTTCTGTAGTCGCATCCACGATCGGTGGGAGCGTCACTGAGCAGACTAGTCATGCGCCGCGAGTAGCGTTTCGCTGTGAGCCCGCTCCTTAACTTCTTCGTGCGGCGGATCACCGTCGACGGGAGCTCCATGTCACCGACGTACTTGCCGGGTGAACGCGTGACGGGCGTGCGCCGGTGGCGTCACGTTCGCCCGGGTGATGTGGTAGTTCTCCGCGACCCACGAGACAAGGCACGATGGATTCTCAAGCGCTGCGTGGCGCGGGTAGGCGAACAGTTGGACCTGAGGGGCGACAACGCCGGGGCGTCCACGGATTCGCGAGATTTTGGTCTCGTCACCCAGGGAGCCATTTCCTACATCGTGCTCGAGCCGAGGATGCGGGCTGACGCCTGACGCAGGAGGTGTCATTAGTACGTCATCGTGATCCGTCCGCTTGGTCACGCGGGCGAGCACCAAAAACTCCTAATCCGAGCCGGAAAGTCGACCGGTAGAATTCATTCATGGCACGCCTTGCCGTTCTCTCGTATCACACCTCGCCCCTGGATCAGCCCGGAACCGGGGACGGCGGGGGGATGAACGTGTACGTCCGCGAACTCTCGAGCGCCATTGCGCGCCTCGGCCACGAGGTTGACGTCTATACACGTCGAGACAACCTCTTGGTCCAGGACACGGTGTTCGTGGAACCGGGGTTTCGCGTCCACCACGTGTTGGCGGGTCCTCCCACCGCGCTCGAACGCGAAGAACTGGCCGACCACGTGGGTGAGTTCACCGACACGGTGGCACTGCTATTCGAGCGCGACGGCGTTCCTGACGCGTTGCACGCCAACTATTGGTTGAGCGGCCTCGCCGGTCATCGTCTCAAGCACGGGCTCAACATCCCCTTGATCATGACTTTCCACACGCTTGAGCGAGTGAAGGCCGATACTTTTCAGGCGGAGTCCGACGACCGCGCCTTTCAGGAGGCGGCGCTGATCACGTGTTCTGACGCGATTCTCGCCAGTTGCGACGTCGAGGCGGAACAGTTCGTGCGGCTCTACAACGCTGACCCCGCGCGTGTGCACATCGTGCCCCTCGGTGTCGAGCATGCCTACTTCTCTCCCGGATACCGGCCCCAAGCGCGGCGGGCGCTCGGAGTGGACGAAAAGTCGGATTTGCTGTTGTACGTCGGCCGTCTCCAGAAGCTCAAGGGGGCCGACCTCGCGCTCGAGACACTGATTGAGTTGCGCCGTCGTGGTCGACCGGCGTCGCTCGCCATCGTCGGTGGACCCTCGGGTCCCGAAGGGCGCGCGACGTTGGCCCAACTTCACGAGCGCGTCGTAGAGGCGGGAGTAATTCATGACGTGCGCTTCGTCGCGCCCCAGGCGCACCGGCAACTCTCGTCTTGGATGCGCGCCGCCGACGTGACACTCGTTCCCTCTCGCGCGGAGAGTTTCGGGCTGGTCGCTCTCGAGTCCTCGGCGTGCGGGACACCCGTGGTAGCGAGCGACGTGGGGGGTCTCACGACGCTGATCGACGAGGGTGTCACCGGATACTTGCTACCCGATCGCGACGCTTCGTCCTGGGCCGATGCCGTAGAACGCGTCCTCAACAGCGAAGACGCCATGGCCATGTCGAATGCCGCGGTGCTGCGCGCGCGCGGATATACCTGGAAGCGCGCCGGTGAGTGGCTCGCGGCGCTGACCGAGGCGCTCGCCTCGGCGAGTCTCGCGCACTGCTAGGTGACGCGCGCTCCGCTCAGTGACGCCGACGCGGTGACGACTTTGAGTGACACGCTGGCCGCCTGGGCTCGCGAATGGACGGCGAGCTCCTTCGTGGGAAAGGTGGAACACCAGGATCAACCGGACGACCGCGGACACTTCCACTGGCTTGTTCGCCTGAAGGGTGATGAGCGCGACGTCATCACGATCTGGCTGTCGTTACGCCAGCGCACGGTGTTTGTCGAGACGGAACTCATGCCCGCGCCCGAAGACAACCTCGAGACTCTCTATCGCTACCTCTTGGTGAAGAACCACGAGTTGCGCGAACTACACCTGGCCATTGGTCCCGAAGCGGGTATCTATCTGGTCGCCCAAGTGCCGGTGGGAGAACTCAACGTCGCCCGAATGGACGAGCTCGCCGGCGCGACGCTGACCTACGTCGACGAGATGTTTCCCACCGTCATGTCGATGGGCCTGCCGTCGTTGTATCGACGACGCAGGCCCAAATAGCCCGCCGAGAACCCGTTAGCGTTGAGGTGTGGCTTACAAACTCGTCATCATCGGGGCCGGCAAGATGGGATCCGCTCTCGCCGCGGGGCTGCTGCGCGCATCATGGTGCGAGCCCGCTGATCTCGCATTGGTGGCGCGCTCGGTCGAGACGCGACTCGAACTCGAATCACGGTTTCCCGGCGTCGGGGTGTTCCCCTCACTCGAGGTGATCGACGTGGACGCCGAGACCGGGGCAATTCTGGCGGTCAAGCCCGACTACGCCGAAGGGGTGGCGCGCCTCGCCGGGGCGGTCGGGATCGCCCGCGTGCTCTCGGTGGTGGCGGGACTTTCGACCGCTCGCCTTGAAGCGAGTTTCCCCGGTCCCGTCGCGGTCATTCGCTCGATGCCCAACACGCCCGTCGTCATCGGCCAGGGAGTCACCGCCATGGCGGGAGGCTCTCACGTCACGAGCGACGACCTCGACTGGGCCGAATCCATACTCAGTGCGGTGGGCACCGTCGTTCGAGTGACCGAGCGCAACATCGACGCGGTGACGGGACTCTCGGGACCGATGCCCGCGTACCTCTACCTCGTGGTCGAGGCGCTGATCGAGGCCGGCGTGCACCAGGGCCTGCCCCGCGACGTCGCCCGAACCCTCGTGGTGGACTCTTTTGCCGGCTCGGGTGCGCTCTTGAAGGAGTCGGGCGAAACACCCGAAGCGTTGCGCGCCCAAGTCACCTCGCCCGGCGGGACGACCGCGGCGGGACTGCGCATACTGGAACAGCGCGCGGTGCGCGCCGCCTTCATCGACGCCGTCGCTGCGGCGGCGGAACGCAGTCGCACTCTCGGCCGATAACGGGCTTTTCGTCGTATTTCTTTACCGATAGCCTGTTTCGATGGTAACGACGCGTCTTCGCTCGAAGAAGCTCTCGGAGCCCACGATCGCCCGCCTGCCCGTGTATCAGCGCATTGCCGAGGGCCTTCTGCGACGCGGCGAGACCAAGATCGACTCCAAGCAAATTGGCGAACTCGCGGGCGTGACGGCGACCACGGTGCGACGGGACCTAGCGGGCCTGGGATCCTTCGGTACCCGGGGCGCGGGCTACGACACCGAGATCCTCATCGATCGCATCGCCGAAGCGCTGGGCCATGACCGTCTGTACGACGTGATCGTGGTGGGGATCGGCAACCTCGGTCGCGCGCTGGTGAACTCCTCGAACTTTCTGATCCGCGGGGCACGACTCGTCGCCCTCTATGACACGGATCCCGACGTGGTGGGCCACGAGGTGGCTGGACTGATCGTCCAGCCCGTGACCGACCCGATGCCCGCCGCCACCGTCGGGGTCATCTGCGTGCCCGGCGAGGCCGCCCAGGACGTCACCGACCGCATGGTCGAGGCGGGAATCCACGCCATCCTCAACTTCGCACCCCAGGTGGTGAGTGTGCCGCTGGGCACGGCCGTGCACTACGTGGACTTCTCGATCGAACTGCAGATCTTGATGTATCACCTCAACAACGGCACCGGCCCCTTGGGCGGGGGACTACTGCACTCACTGGGCATCGCGAGCACCAACCCACTGCGGGGCTCGTAACATGGTTGGGACCGCGGAGGCGAAGTGGCACTGATTTCTGTCGGCATCGATCACGAGCACGCTTCGCTGGACCTGCTCGAACGCGCGACGGTGCCCGAACACGAGTGGGCCAAGATGCTGCGCACGCTCGTGAGCCATCGCAATATTCACGAAGCCGTCTTCGTCTCGACCTGTCTGCGCACCGAGGTGGTCGCGGTGATCGACCGATTCCACGGCGCGATTGACGAGATCACCGAGACCCTCGCCGATGCGACGGGGCTTAGCGTCAAGGAGTTCGACGACCGGCTCACGGTCAACTTCGAACACGACGTCGCCACCCATCTCTTTGAAGTGGCGGCCGGACTCAGGTCAGTGGTGCCGGGCGAGTTCGAGATCTTGGGCCAACTGCGCCGCGCGCTGGATCTGGCCGTGGAAGAGCAGTCCGCGGGCAGCGAGGTCACCGAACTGTTCCAGCGCGCGATCACGTCCGGTCGACGGGTTCGGGCCGAGACCACGATCGCCAGAGGCACGACGAGCTTTGCCCACGCCACAGCCGCGGCCGCGATCGATGACCTCGGCGACGCGCTGGATGGCGCACAGGTCGTGGTCCTGGGTGCGGGCCAGATGGGTGCGGGTGTGGCCAAGAACCTGCTTGCCGCCACCCCTCGTCTGGCGACCCTCACGATCTTCAATCGCACCCTCGAACGAGCCGAGACGCTCAGAAGCGAACTCGACGATGACCGCGTGAGCGTCCGGGACCTGGATGCCCTCGCCGAGGGGCTCACCGGAGTGCGACTGGTCATCAGCGCATTGGAAGTGTCCGCGCCGGTCGTGTCGCGGCTGACTCTCGAGGGAAATGTCACTGACGTCCTGGTGATCGACCTCGCGGTGCCGCGCTCGGTGGCGAGTGACGTCAGTAACTTGCCTCACGTTCGACGCATCGACATCGGGGACCTGCGCGAGCGGGTCGATCGCGCGCTCGGCGACCGCCGCGACGCCATCGACGACGCGACGCGCATCGTCGAGGGCGACGTGGAGCGATTCTGGAACGACCAACGAGCCCGCGGGGCGGCGGCGATCGTGCGCGATCTACGAGAGCACTTCGATGACGTGGTCGGGGGTGAACTCGAACGACGAAGCCACGACCTCGACGGACTGAGTGATGAGCAGCGAGAGATCGTCGTCTCACTTATCCGTTCCGTCGTCGCCAAGATCGCGCATCGCCCGACGGTCGCGCTCAAGGAAGCCGCCGGCACCGATCAGGGCACGCGACTCAGCGAGGCCACGCGCAACCTGTTTGATCTATGACCCTGCGACTGGCGACGCGTCGGTCGCCACTCGCGCTGGTGCAGGCCACGCGAGTCCAGGGACTTCTTGCGCGCTGCGGAGTCGAGAGCGATCTGATACTCGTGGAGACGCGCGGTGACCGCGACGCGACGACGGATCTGTCGATACTGGGGGGACAAGGCGCTTTCGCCGTCGAGGTCCAACGAGCGGTGCTCGCGAACGAGGCGGACGCAGCGGTCCATAGCGCCAAGGACCTGCCGAGCATCACGCCTGCTGGGCTGGTTCTCGCCAGCGTCCCCGAGCGACTCGACGCGAGCGACGTCCTGGTGGGCCGCTCACTGGCTGGGCTTGGACCCGGGGCACGGGTTGCGACCGGCTCGCCGCGTCGCAGGGCCCTGCTCTTGGAGCGTCGGCCCGACTTAGAGGTTGTGCAGCTACGCGGCAACATGGCGACCCGTTTGGCGCACGTCGGTCGTGACGGCGTGGACGCCATCGTCACCGCACTGGCTGCCCTCGATCGCCTGGGTGAGAGCGAGCTCGTGAGTGAGCGACTCGACCCCGAGTGGTTCACGCCCCAAGTGGGTCAAGGTGCCCTGGCTCTCGAGGCGCGAGCCGATGATCCCACGACATTGGCGGCGCTCGACGAGATCAACGTGGTGTCGGCCTTTCTCGCGGTGACTGCCGAGCGCGCGTACTTAGAGGAACTGGGCGCGGGTTGCGCCATCCCGACGGGTGCTCACGCGACGGTACGCGCGGGACTCGTGACTTTGAGTGGGGTCATGCTCGACGACGATGGAGGCAAGAGCGTGCGCGGCGAGTTCAGCGGTGCTGATCCCTTCGTACTCGGTCGACGACTGGCTCGGTACCTTCGTGATGACCTCGGGGGCGGCAAGTTCCTCGCCGGGCCGTAGTGCGCGTCGTCGTCACCCGCGAGCGTGGCCACAACGCAGAGTTGATCTCGTGGCTCCCCGAGGGCACCGCGGTGAGCGAAGTCCCGCTCACCACCACCAGATACTTCGACTCGAACGAGGTTCGCGACGCTCTTGTCGCCAGCCCAAACAATGGACAGTTTCGAGCCCTCGTGGTGACCAGCGCGCGCAGCGCTTTGTACGTCGCCCTGGCGCGTGAGGCCCTGGCCCCCGGCGCGCGCGTCCTGACGGTCGGGACCGCGACGGCGCGCGCACTCGAAGAAGAAGATGTGGTCGTCGACCTGACGGGAGAGGGCGGTGCCGGAGATCTCGCCGAAGAGATCAGCGTCGGACCGGTCCTCGTGCTAGGTGCGGCCTCGATGCGCGAGGAGTTGCGCGATGCGCTGGTTGTACGCGGCATCGAGGTCGAGCACCTCGCCTGCTACGAAACCGTGTCGGCTGAGCTGACTCCGAGCGGCGAGTCGAACCTGCGCGAAGCCGACGTCGCCTTTATCGGCGCCCCCTCCGCGTGGCGGGTGGCCGCGGCCTTCATCGAGCCAGCCTGCTGGGTCGTGGTGCCCGGTCCCAGTACGGGCGACGTCGTGGCGCACGAGCACGCGCGCGTGATCGAGGGCTGGAGTCCGGAGATCGCGAATCGTCTCGTTGCGCTCTAGTTCCTGCGGAAAGCGTCCGCAGACTGCGGAATAGGCTAGAACTCGTGTTTCCCGCTCAGCGTCCCCGTCGACTTCGCCGTACGCGCGCGATCCGACACCTCGTCGCCGAGACGACCCTGGCGCCTCATCACTTTGTGGCCCCACTTTTCGTTGCCGAGGGCTTGAGCGAGCCTCGAGCGATTCAATCGTTGCCCGGGCACGTCCAGCACACGCTGTCCTCGCTGAACGATGAAGTTAAGGCGCTGCTGACGGCGGGAGTGACGAGCGTCATCCTCTTCGGCGTCCCCGAGAAGAAGGACGAGTTCGGCAGCGGCGCGTGGGAACGCGAGGGTATCGTCCAGGTGGCGTTGCGCTCACTCAAAGAGAGCTTCGGCGACGAACTGGTGTCGATGGCCGACCTGTGCCTCGATGAGTACACGACCCACGGTCACTGCGGCGTCGTGCGCAGTGACGGGACCGTCGATAACGACGCGACCCTCGAGCTCTACTCTCGCGTGGCCCTCGCCCAGGCCGAAGCGGGAGCGGACGTCATCGCGCCGAGCGGCATGATGGACGGCCAAGTCGCCGCCATTCGCTCCGCCCTCGAAGGCTCGGGCTACGAAGAGACCATCATCCTGGCGTACGCGGCGAAGTACGCCAGCGGACTCTACGGTCCCTTTCGCGAAGCGGTCGGCGTCGAGATCGAAGGTGGCGGTAACCGCAAGGACTATCAACAGGACCCGCGAAACCGACGCGAAGCGCTGCGCGAAGCGCGCCTCGACGTCGACGAGGGCGCGGACATCATCATGGTGAAGCCGGCCATGACGTACCTGGACATCATCTCGGACCTTCGCCGCGACCTCGACGTGCCACTCGCCGCCTATCACGTCAGCGGCGAGTACGCCATGGTGAAAGCGGCCGACGCGAACGGTTGGATCGACGGCACCGCGGTCGCGCTCGAGCAACTGACCGCCGTGAGGCGTGCGGGTGCGGACTTCGTCCTGACGTATTTTGCGCGAGAGTTGGCCGAGGAGTTGAATCGTTGAGTTCGAACGAGGCCTGGTTCGAGCGGGCCGAGGCGGTGATTCCCGGTGGCGTGGACTCACCGGTGCGCTCGTTCGCGTCGGTGGGGGGAGTGCCCTACACCGTCGCGAGTGGTAACGGCGCCTTCGTCACCGATGTCGAGGGTACGCAGTACATCGACTACGTCCAGTCGTATGGCGCGTCACTGCTCGGCCACGCGAGCCCCGTCGTCGTGGAGGCGCTGCGCGTACAGGCCGGGCGCGGCACGACGTTTGGTGCACCGACGCCCGGCGAGGTGTTGCTCGCTGAAGCGATGAACTCGCGAGTCAGCGGACTCGAACAGGTGCGCCTCGTTTCTTCGGGCACCGAGGCGATCATGAGCGCGGTGCGCCTAGCGCGCGGTGTCACCGGTCGCGACAAGATCCTCAAGTTCGACGGCTGCTACCACGGTCACTCCGACGCGCTGCTCGTGGCCGGCGGCAGCGGCGTTGCCCAGATGGGTCTGCCCGGTTCGGCGGGCGTGACCAAAGGTGCGACCCAAGACACGCTCGTCGCCCCCTACAACGAGGTGCCCACGCTCGACGAGTCGGTGGCCGCGATCTTGGTCGAACCAGTGGCGGCCAATATGAACCTGGTGGCGCCGAGTTCGACGTTCCTCTCGGGTCTGCGGGCGGAGTGCGACCGCGTCGGCGCACTGTTGATCTTCGACGAAGTGATCACCGGCTTTCGTCTGGCGATGGGCGGGGCCGAGGAGTTCTTCGGGGTGACGCCGGACCTGTGGACCTTCGGCAAGGTCATCGGCGGGGGATTGCCGGTCGGGGCCTTTGGCGGTTCGCGCACGTTGACGTCGTCACTCGCGCCGCTCGGACCGGTGTACCAGGCGGGCACGCTCTCGGGCAATCCCTTGGCGACCGCCGCGGGCGTGGCGGTGCTGGAGCACGTCACCGTCGACGAGTTGGCGTTGCTGGCGGGACGGGTGAAGAACTTCGCGGCAGACCTCGAATCGGCGATTCGCGAGGCGGGCATCTTCGCGCTTGCGCCCTACGTTGGCTCGCTGATGGGCCTGTACCTGAGCGACGACGAAGTGGCGGCACCTCGAAACTTCGTCGAGGCGAAGGCCCTCAACGAGAACGGCCTATATCGACGGTTCTTCCACGCCATGCTCTCGCGCGGCGTCGCGCTCGCCCCGGGCGCCTACGAGATCCTCTTCGTCTCACTCGCCCACGACGAGGACACGTTGGAGCGCACCGTCAACATCGCCGCCGACGCGGCCAAAGACGTGCGGCGATGACCAGCCTACGAAGCGAGGACTGGGCCGTTCAGCCACCTTTCGTGCCCAACGGCCCGACGTCGCCGGTCACTCTGCTCTTCGACGACGCGGGGCTCACCCAACTCGCGGGCATTCCGGCCATCGCGTGGCAGACGCCCTGGAGCGAGATCGCCAACCTCGAACTCGTGCGCGTCGGTCACCAGATGATGCTGTTCGCCAGTGCCGGGGGAGTTCGCTACCTCTGGCGTCACCGGGACCTCGAGGGCTACGACGCCCTGCGCGCGTGGTCCTCGAACACGGCGGTCATCGTCACCGAGCGTCGCCGGCGACTCGGCGTCTACGTCGTCGTGGCGATCGTGGTTCTCGCGAGTTTTGGTGGCGGCATCGCCGCCTGGTTCAACCGGGGTAGTGCCGGGCGGACCGAACTCTCCGACGCGCGCCACGTCAACTTGAGGCTCGAACGACCTGCCGAGTGGCTGGTACAAGACGTCCGACACCGTGCTCAACTACCTGGTCTCGCCGCCCAGCAAGGTCTACACGTCGACGACCACGACGGCCCCGCCCAAGAACTCGATCTTCGATAAGGCGCGCCAGCGTCTTTCAGAAGTGCCTCGGCGTGTCCAACGCGAAGGACCGCGTCTACGGGGCCGCGGGCCAAGAGCCCGACTATCAGGTCTCGTCACCCGTTTTCAACACCAACTCCCTCGACGGCATCGAACTCGCCTCGACATCGCAGTACTACCACTCCGTGACCATGGTGGACAAGGACACTCACGAGATGTCCATGACGAACTTCGGTTCGTGTTTCGTCACGTCCAGCGCCGACATCATCATGTCGGGCTTCGGATCAAGAATCCCGCGAGTTACGTGGCCACCAACTGGCAGCCCACGACGTTCACCAAGGGCTGGTCGCGCGGGGGGTCGTTCGTCTCGACGTGCCCAACGTGAAGACCAAGGTGCATCTGGTCATGGTGGTCATGACCCACGGGCACTACGAAGTGACATTGAGCGCGATCGTGGGATCGTTTAAGAAGTCAGAGAAAATACTGGATGGCCTCGTGAACACTCTGCTCTCGCGACGGAGGACGCCAGTTCGACGTCCGCGTAGTTGGGCTACGCCGGTTCGCCCTTGCTTCGGGAAAGATCAAGTGCCACGCCTGTTCGGGAATTACTCCGGCGAGGCGAGTCATCGCGCGGTATCCGATCTTCGCCCGGACCGTTGTCGTCGTTGTCATCAGGTTCGCCATGATCTTGAGCAGCTCGCGCATGATGATCGGGAATGCGCATGCCCGTGCTGACACAGACCTGCATGACCTTGGGATCAGAGATGAGGCGCACGAAGGCGCGCGCCACGCGGTAGTAGTCGCCGTAGGCCGCGTTCAGTCGCTCGTCGTAGAGGGCGAGAATCTCGTTGTCGTTGGCGAGGAGCGCTTCGCCGAGCACCGCCGCCGCGAGTCGGCCCGACTCGTAGCCGTAGGCGATGCCTTCTCCGTTAAAGGGATTGACCATGCCGGCGGCGTCGCCGATGGTCAAGCGTGTTGCGCCCGACGCGCGGTCCAATGGAGAGCCCCATCGGGAGGCGACCGCCGGTCGGCGGGCCACAGCACGTCTCGTCATTGAGTCCCCAGGCGTCGCCGACTTGGGCGACGAAGTACTCCTGGAGCTTGGTGGTGTTGACGCCCTTCCAGTGGCCGCCCGTCGAGAGCAGGCCGACGCCGACGTTGACCCGACCATCGCCGAGGGGAAAGACCCAGCCGTACCCCGGCACGACGTCGCCGTTGGTGTCGCGAATGTCGAGGTGCGAGTCGATCCACGGCTCGTCGTGACGATCGCTCGTGTAGTAGCCCCGCAGCGCCATCCCGAGGGGCCAGTCACGGTTGCGCACGACGCCGAGTTCGCGACCGAGGCGCGAGTTCTGGCCGTCGGCCACCACGAGGTAGCGCCCCGGATCTCGGCCGACTGCGCCCGTGTCCTTGTCTTTCACGACGACGCCCTGCGGCGCCGACGAGTTGCTCGTCGCGACCGGGTGTCGGTTCGATCGAGATCGATCGCCTCGACGCCATTCAGGACGTCGGCGCCGTACTTCTCGGCGTTCTCGGCCACCAGGCCGTCCAAGTTAAAACGCGTAATGGTGTAGCCGTAGTTGGGAAACACGGGGTGCTCGGGCCAGTTCATGTCGAGTTGGGCGCCAAAGCCGAAGCCGCGAAGACCCTGGTAGCGATGTCCGTTCGCAGGCGACGACTGCCCTCGAGGCCCATCTCGGCGAGTTGATGGACCGAGCGCGGGGTGAGGCCATCGCCGCAGGTCTTCTCGCGAGGGAAGTGCTTCTTCTCGATCAGACAGACCGACCAACCGGCCGAGGCCAACCAGTACGCGCAGGCCGACCCACTCGGGCCGCCGCCGACGATGACGACGTCATAGGTGGTGGGGTGGGCGAGCACGTCCTCGAGGCTTTTCACGCGCACAATCCTACGTCGTATCTCCGGGCGCTGGACCCGTCCAGAGGCCTCGCCGGGTCTGGTAGAAATGATGGACGTGGACCAGTACATCGCAATACTTGGACTCCTCATCCTCGGAGTGCTGTTCGCGTCGGGTTCGTTTGTAGCCTCGGGGCTTCTCGCGCCGCACAAGCGGCCGACCGACGCGAAGTTGGCACCCTATGAGTGCGGGATCGTCCCCGAAGGCGGAGCCGCCACAGCGGTTTCCGGTGCGCTTCTACCTCGTCGCGATGATCTTCGTGATCTTCGACATTGAAGTCGTCTTCATGTACCCCTTCGCCGTGGTCTTTCGCCAGCTCGGCGTCTTCGGACTCGTCGAAGTCGTGATCTTCTCGCTTCGCCGTCTTTGGCGCGCTGCTCTTTCTGGTGGCCGAAGGGGCGCTCACCTGGGGCCCCGTCAAGCACCTGGTGCCGCGGCATGCCCGCCCGCACTAGTTCGTCCACCATCGTGCGCATCGGCGCCGACCCCGACAAGGCGGCCTAGTGGCCCTTGAAGACCTTCAGCACAACTTTCTGACCGGTCAGGTCGAGGACCTGGTGCGCTGGGCGCGCCGCGCCTCGGTGTGGCCCGCGACGTTCGGCCTCGCGTGTTGCGCCATCGAGATGATGGCGGCGGGAGCGGCCGACTACGACCTCGCGCGCTATGGCATGGAAGTCTTTCGCAACTCCCCGCGTCAGGCCGACCTCATGATCGTCGCCGGTCGGGTCAGCCAGAAGATGGCCCCGGTTCTTCGTCAGGTCTACGACCAGATGATGGAGCCCAAGTGGGTCATCTCCATGGGCGTGTGCGCGTCCAGCGGCGGCATGTTCAACAACTACGCCATCGTCCAGGGCGTCGACCAGATCGTCCCCGTTGACGTGTACGCGCCGGGGTGCCCACCCAGCCCCGAGACGCTCATGCACGCGATTCTCACCTTGCACGAGCAGATTCGCACCGGTGAGATTCTGCAAGCGTCGCGCGGAGGGTCGCCCGACGCACGTCGCCGACCAGTCGAATGTTTGGACTCCCGAAGTCCCCGTCGCCGTGAGGGTGGGAACGCCGAAGTGATCCCCCTTCCCCCTACGGCCCCCCCAGGAGTCGTTACCGCCGACGCGTTGGCGAGCGACCTCGGGTGCTTTCCCGACGACCGACCAGTACGTCGATCCTCGTGCGCGCCTTCAAGGAGGACAGTTTGAGATGTGCGTGGATCTGTGCGCCGTGGACTACCTGGAGCACCTCAGTCGAGCACTGCCCGACGGCGTGGTGCCCACGCGCTTTGAGATCGTGGTGAACCTGCTCAGTCTTTCGAAGCGTCAGCGCGTGCGCATTCGCGTCCAGGCCGGGCAACGACGAGCCTCGCGTGCCGTCGTTGTTTCTTCCTCTATCCCGGTACCGAAGCGATGGAGCGCGAGGCCTTCGACCTCTTCGGTGTGCTCTTTGACGGCCACCCGGACCTCACGCGCATCTTGATGCCCGAAGACTGGGAGGGTCACCCGCTGCGCAAGGACTACGCCATGGGCAAGGTCCCCGTTCAGTTCAAAGAATCGCCCAGGTCCGCGATGAGCGAATCCCACGACGCGTTCGCGTCGCCGAACGCGTCGACCTGATCGCCGCCGAAACCGCCGAGGGTCTCCAGGGCCTTCAGCCGCGCAAGGCCACGAGCACCGACGAACTCGGTCGCGAGGTCGGCGCGGTTCTGCGCACCAGTGACCTCACCTTGGATCCGAACGACGTCGACTTCGAGCGTCGCGACGACGAGACGATGATCATCAACATGGGTCCGGCCCACCCCTCGACTCACGGCGTGCTGCGTCTCATGCTGGAGCTCGACGGCGAGTTCGTGCTGCGCACCAAGCCCGTCATTGGCTACCTGCACACCGGCATGGAAAAGACCGGCGAGGTGCTCAGCTACATCCAGGGCGGCGACCAACGTGACGCGCATGGACTACCTGAGTCCGATCGGCAACGAGCTCTGCTACTGCCATGGCTGTCGAGAAGCTGCTCGCCATGGAGATTCCCGAGCGCGCCATCTGGATTCGCATGATGATGTCCGAGCTCAATCGCATCACCTCGCACCTGGTGTGGATCGCGACCAACGGGATGGACCTCGGCGCCACCTCGATCATGATCTACGGCTTTCGCGAGCGCGAACTGATCCTGGCCTTCTTCGAAAAGACCGCCGGGCTGCGGATGAACCTCAACTACGTGCGACCCGGCGGTGTGGCGGCCGACCTGCCCGACGGCTGGGAAGACGACGTGCTGGTCATCTGCGACACGATCTACGAGCGCACCTTCGAGTACGACGAACTCCTGACCGGTCAGCCGATCTTCCGCGGACGCATGGTCGGTGTCGCGCCCATCGCCGCCGAAGAGGCCCTGGCGCTCGGCGTGACCGGCCCGGTGCTGCGCTCGACCGGTGTGCCCTGGGACCTACGGCGCACCATGCCCTACCTGGCCTACGACCAGGTGGACTTCGACGTCATCGTGGGCACCTACGGCGACAACTTCGACCGGTACGCCATCCGACTCAATGAGATCCGTGAGTCGGTGCGCATCGTGCGCCAGTGCCTGGAGAAGATGCCCCGGGGCGACTATCGCAGCCAGGACCCCAAAGTCACCCCGCCACCGCGGGCCCGCATCGACGAGTCGATGGAGGCGCTCATTCACCACTTCAAGCTCTTCACCGAGGGCTTCATGGTGCCGCGCCGGCGAGGTCTACAGCGCGATCGAGTCGCCGCGCGGAGAACTGGGCTGCTACATCGTGTCCGACGGCGGCCCAAAGCCCTACCGCCTGCACGTGCGCGCGCCGAGTTTCGTGAACCTGCAAGCCGTTCCCTTGATGATGCGTGGCGGCTCGGTCTCTGACGCCATCACCGTGATCTCCTCGATCGACCCGATCATGGGCGAGGTGGACCGATGAGCCACCTTCGTAACGATCTTCGTCAACGCGCCGAAGAGCTCGTCTCCCTCTATCCTCGCAAGCGCTCGGCCATGTTGCCCTTGCTTCACCTGGCCCAAGAACAAGACGGCTACCTGAGCGACGAAGGTATCGCGGAAGTCGCCGAACTCACTGGCACGACGCCCGCCGATGTACGCGGCACTGCCGCCTTTTACGACATGTATCACCTCGCGCCGGTCGGCAAGTACGTGGTCGGGGTCTGCACCAACATCGCCTGTCTCTTGGCCGGAGGCGAAGAGATGCTCGAGCACGCCGAGCAAGACGCTGGGATGTGCCGTGGGCTCTACCTCGGACGACGGACTCTTCACCTTGGAAGAGGCGGAGTGTCTCGCCGACTGCAACATCGCGCCGTGCGTGCAAGTGAACAGCCGCTACGTGCGCACGACGACACCCGAGACTTTCGATGCGTTGGTCGAGGAACTGAAAGCCGGGAAACGCGATCACGACATTCCGAGCTTTGGCACGCTCATTCGCGTGAAGCGTCGGGTGGTCTTCGCGCCAGCAAGACCGACGTAGCGACAGAACGCAGCGGCGCGCGAGCGGCGCGTGAGAAGCGCGACGCGGAGAACAAGTAATGGCCGTTCTCGACGCTCCCCGTATCGTGACCGCCCGCGAGGGTTTCGATGACTCCTACACGCTCGCTCGCTACCTCGAGACCGGCGGCTACCAAGGGTTGCGCACAGCGCTGACCATGTTCCCCGAAGCCGTGGCCGCCGAAGTGGACGCCGCGTCCTTGCTCGGTCGAGGCGGTGCGGGCTTTCCGGCCGGTCGCAAGTGGTCCATGTTGCGCAAGGCCCCCGATGTCCTACCTCGTCGTGAATGGCGATGAGTCCGAGCCCGCGACCTTCAAGGATCACTACCTCATTGAGCGCGACCCGCACCAACTCATCGAAGGCGTGGTCATCGCGGCCTACGCCCTTCAGGTCAATCAAGCCTTCATCTACGTGCGCGGGGAGTTCGCCCTCGGTCTCGAGCGGGTGCAGACAGGCCCTGAACGAGGCCTACGAGTACGGCGCGCTCGGGCCAAGGCCATCCTGGACTCGGACTTCTCACTCGACATCGTGGTGCACCCCGGCGCCGGCGCGTACATCTGTGGCGAGGAGACAGCACTGATTGAAGGTCTTGAGGGAAAGCGCGGCTTCCCCCGCATCAAGCCGCCCTTCTTTCCCGCCGTCACCGGCCTCTACGGTGAGCCCACCGTCGTAAACAACGTCGAGACGATGGCGAACTTGCCCTGGATCGTCATCAACGGCGGAGCGGCCTTTGCCGCGTTGGGTGGCGGCCGCAGCGCCGGTACGCGACTCTTTGCGCTGGCCGGGCGTGTGAACAAGCCGGGCATGTACGAGATCGAGATGGTGAAGAACACTTTCCGCGACCTCATCTTCGACCCGCCTTGGGCGGCGGCATCGTCAACGGGGGCGAGGTAAAGGCCTTCATTCCCGGCGGCGTTTCGGCGCCGTGGTTCGGGCCGGACCTGCTGGACCTGCCGATCGGCCAAGACGAGGTCGCCGAAAAGGGCTCGATGCTGGGCTCGGGCTCGGTGGTCGTCTTTGACCAGACCAGTTGCATGGTGCGCGCGACCTGGCGCATCGCGCAAGTTCTTCTCGCGCGAGTCCTGTGGCCAGTGCACGCCATGTCGCGAAGGCTCGGGCTGGATCGAGCGCGCCATGTACCGCCTGGAGCACGGCGGTGGTCGCATGGAAGACCTCGACATGCTGCTCGACCTGTGCGACAACATCTCGCCGGGATCTCAACTGGCCCCCGCAACAGACCACGATCTGCGTGCTCGGTCCGTCGATCCCCTCATCGGTGAACTCCGCGATCACGATGTTCCGCGACGAGTTCGCTTCAGCACGTCCACGACGGAGGGTGTCCCTTTGACTGATGTGAAGACCTCCGTGAGCTGTCACCGTCAATGGGCGCGGCATCGAGGCCCAGCCCGGCGAGCTCCTGATCGAGGTGGCCGAGCGCGCGGGACACTACGTGCCGCGCTTCTGCTACCACCCACGCATGGAGACGGTCGGTATCTGCCGCATGTGTCTCGTCGAGGTGGACGGTCCGCGCGGCCCGACCTTGCAGCCCGCTTGCTATATCAAGGTGAACGACGGCATGAACGTCGTCACCGACTCGGACAAGGTGAAGAAAGCCCAAGACGGCGTGCTCGAGTTCCTCCTCGCCAATCACCCCCTCGACTGTCCGGTGTGTGACAAGGGTGGCGAGTGCCCCCTCCAGGATCAGACGTTGACCCACGGATCGGGCGAGACGCGCTTCATCGAAGAGAAGCGCCACTTCGTCAAGCCCATCGAGATCGGCGAACTCGTGCTTCTGGACCGCGAACGCTGCATCCAGTGCGCGCGTTGCACGCGCTTCAGCTCAGAGGTCTCGGGTGACACCGAGATCGCCTTCTCTGGTCGCGGGGACTTGATCGAAGTGGCGACTTCGCCCACCACGCCCTTCGACTCCACGTTCTCGGGCAACACCGTCCAGATCTGTCCCGTTGGTGCGCTCACGGCCAAGCCGTATCGCTTCACCGCTCGCCCCTGGGACCTCGAACAGGTCGAAAGCACGTGCACGACCTGTGCGGTGGGGTGCCGCGTCGCGGTGCAGTCGTCGGGCAATCGCCTCACGCGCCTGCTGGGCGTGGACTCCGAGCCCGTCAACCACGGATGGCTGTGCGACAAGGGTCGCTTCACTCTCGACGCCATCGACGGACACGAGGACGAGAGTCGATCCGCTGTCTCGCCTCCACGCGTCTGCGCGATCCGCTCATTCGCGAGAACGGCGAGCTTCGCGTCCGCTACCTGGGGCGAAGCCCTGGCGCGCGCCGCGACGATCCTTCAAGACGCCTCCTCGACGCCCGAATGGCGTGGGGGCAATCGGCGGAGCGGCGCTCACCAACGAAGGGGCCTTCGCGTGGGAGCGCTTCGTGCGCGGGGTCCTCGCGAGTGACTCACTCGATGCGCAGTACGACGACGGTCTCGACGGAACACTCCTCCAGGCACTGCCGATGGCGACGATCGACGAGGCGGCGCAACGCGCGCGTCGTCGTGACGCTGAGCGGGGACGTCCGCGAAGAGTTGCCGGTCTTGTTCTTGCGCCTGCGCGAGAACTTCGTGCAGCGCCACAACTCGCTCGTCGAATTCGCCTTTGGCGCCAGTGCGCTGCGCTCACTGGCCACACGTCTCGCTTCCCACGCGTCCGGGCGAGGCGCACGTCGTCGCCCAAGCGCTCGCGAGCGCGAGTGGCAAGGTCGCCAAGGAGTCGACCAGTCACCGGCGCTCAACTCGACGAGGCGAGACGTCTGATCGGTGAGACCGGCGAGGGCGTGGTTTTTGTGGTCGGGCGACCCGAATCTGGCCGAGTCCGCCGTCGTGATCGAAGCCGCCGTCCGCACGCTCGCCGAGGCGTTCCCCGCCGCGACCTTCCTGCCGGCCCTACGACGGGCCAACGTGCGCGGCGCGCTCGACATGGGTCTGGGCCCACGACTTCGTCCGGGACGTGGCTATGACGCTACGTGCGACCGGTCGTTCCAGCGTTGAGCAACTCGAGGCGATGCGCGCCGGCGAGCAGAAGGCCGTGCTGCTACTCGGCGGCTGCCTGCTGGGCAACGTGCTCGACGTCGAGGGCGCCAAAGTTGCGCTGGACGCCGCCAAGGTTGTCGTCGTCGCCGGACACGGCGGTAAGACCCTGGCCTACGCCGACGTCGTACTGCCCGCCGCAGTCCAGCACGAACGCCTGGGCACCGTGACCAACGTCGAAGGTCGGGTGACCAACGTCACCGCCAAGATCGTAGCGCCCGGCTCGGCGTGGACCGACGTAGCGATCGCTTCGGAACTCGCGGAGTCCTGCGGCCAGAACCTCGGACTCGACTCGGTGGAACTCTGCGCCAAGATCATCGAAGAGACGACTGGGTACCCCGCTCTGTCGATCATGAACGACGTCAGCGACGAGGGCGCGGTGGTCGGGCGCGGATCGGCGCGCGTCGAGCGTCGCCCCCTCGACCCGATGGCGTTTCCGGGCATTCGCTCGACCAACACGGTGGGCCTGGGCGAACTAACGGGGGATCTGATCGTTGAGCCGGTGCGCACCGGGTCCGCTCCCAAGGTCGCGACCCTCGCCGAGATAACCATTGGTCGTGAGGTGAACGTCGGCCACTACGACGCCTACGGGCTCGCCCTCAACATCTCGCGGCGGCTCTACGATCGCGGCATCATGATGCAGGGCTCACCCGCTCTGGCCAACCTGTCGGCCAAGACCACCGCCTACATCAACCACTTCGATACCGATCGCCTGGGCCTGCGCACCGGCGATCACGTCAGCGTGCTCGCACCGGCCGAGACTCTCAGCCTCACCGTGACGGTGAGTGACGACACTCCGCGCGGCACCATCGAAGTCGTCTTCTCCAGCCTCGATGAGGAGGGCAGCGACGCCACGGCGACGAAGCTCTACGACCCCGCGGGTGCGATCACGCAAGTGAAGTTGGCCACGTCGTGACCTTCCTCGCCTCGGTCGATCCGCTTTTCGTGCACGGCCACGTGAGCGGCGTGGATATCCTCATCCTGCTCATCCGTTTGGTCGTCGGTTGGGCCGCCCTCATGGGTGCGGTGACGATGATGATCTGGTTCGAGCGCAAGGCGATCTCGGGTATGCAGAGCCGCATCGGACCCCAGCGCTGGGGTCCCTTTGGACTCCTGCAGACCCTGGCCGACGGCATCAAGCTCTTCTTCAAGGAAGACCTCATCCCCGATCAGTCCGATCGCTTCGTCTTCAAGTTGGCGCCGTATCTCTCGCTGGTGCCCGCGATCGTCACTTTCGCCATCATTCCCGTGGGCGGCACGCATGCACATCGCCGGACACACCGTCCTGCTGCAGATCGCCAACCCGCCCATCGGTGTTCTGCTGATGCTGGCGATGTCGGGCGTCTCGGTCTACGGCGTGATGCTGGCCGGCTGGGCGTCGGGTTCGAAGTATCCGCTCATCTCCTCGGTGCGCGCGAGCGCCCAGATGATCTCCTATGAGGCGGCCCTGGGCATCTCGATCGTGACGGTCGCACTCATCACCGGATCGCTGTCGCACCCACAACATCGTCGACGCCCAGGGCGGTTGAGTTCTGGCACTGGAACGTGATTCGACTCGGGCGTCGTGCCGTTCATCATCTTCTGGATCGCCATCACGGCCGAACTCAATCGCCCGCCCTTCGACGTGGTCGAAGCCGAGAGCGAACTCGTGGGTGGATTTAACACCGAGTACTCCTCGATCCGCTTCGCGCTGTTCTACATGGCCGAGTTCATGAACACGATCACCATGTCGGCCTTGATCGTGACCCTCTACTTCGGCGGTCCGGCCGGCTGGGTGCCGCCGGTCGTCACCTCAAGTGGATCTTTCCGATCCTCTGGTTCGTCATCAAGACCACGATCTTCTGCTTCTGCTACGTGTGGTTCCGCGCGGCCCTACCGCGCTTTCGCTACGACCAGGTCATGGACCTCGGTTGGAAGCGGCTCATTCCACTCTCCTTGGGCTGGATGCTCGTCGTGGCAGGCTTCATCATCAAGCCGGCCTGGGGTCTGTTGATGGCGGCCGTCGTGCTGTTCGCTTCGGTGCTCTTGGGCCGCGCCTTCATGCTCGGTCAGTCGCGCGAGACCGGCCCCGAATCGGTGCTGCCGCCGATTGGTCGACGTCCCTTGCCCGAAGAGGTGCTGCGCGCGTACACCGACCGCAACGTCCAGGTCACCGACGATGACGAGGAGGACTGGTGAGCAAACCTCTGAGTTTCTTTGGTGGGTTCAAGCTCACCTTCCAGCACCTGGGCAAGCTGCCGGTCACGACCAGTTACCCCCAAGCCAAACGGCCCAAGCAGCCGCGCTTTCACGGTCGCCACGTGCTCAATCGCTACGAGGACGGCATGGAAAAGTGCATTGGCTGCGAGCTGTGTGCGGGCGTGTGTCCGGCCAACTGCATCCACGTGCGCGGGCTCGACAACCCGCCGGACCACCCGGTCAGCCCGGGGGAGCGCTACGGCTACATCTACGAGATCAACTATCTGCGCTGCATCCACTGCGACATGTGCGTGGAGGCCTGCCCGACTCAGGCGATCACCGAGTCCAAGATGTTCGAGTTCTCCTTCACCAACCGCGCCGACGCTATCTACACCAAGGCCGAACTCGTCGTCGACGACGATGGCTTCCCCAAAAAACTGCCCTGGGAGGACTGGCGCGCGGGGGAGGCCGAGATGACCGGCGGCTGGATGCGCGCGACGTCTCCGGCGGGTGACGCCGACTTCGAGGGCATCGTGCAGTGGGCCGGAGATCTGGGCTTCGGGGTGCAGGCCCCCGAGGGCGGTCAGAGCGAGAATCGCGACGACGAGAAGACCGGTTCCAAGCAGCTGCGCCGAGCGTTCTTTCGTCACCTCAACGCGATTGACGTGAACGACGACCAGCGCGGCATCCAAGGCATGATGACCATGGCCGAGGAGAAGATGTCGATGGCCCGTGCCAAGATGGCCGATCGCAAGGCCAAGAAGCGAGCGAAGTCGTGATCGCGACGAGCTACGCCATTCCGAGCGTCGTCGTCTTTATGACCTCGGCGATCTTGATTCTCGTCGGCGCACTGGGCGTCATCACGGTCCGTAATCCGGTGCACGCCGCGCTCTCGCTGATCATGACCCTGTTTGGCGTGGCGGTCGCCTTCATCGCCCAGTCGGCCGACTTCTTGGCGGCGGTACAGATCATTGTCTACGCCGGTGCGATCGTGGTGCTCTTCCTCTTCGTCATCATGTTCCTCGGCGTGGGGCATGACTCGCGCAGTGACGTCGATCCACTAGTCGGACAGCGCGCCTTCGCGCTCGCCGGCGTCGTGATCACGATCGCGGGACTCATCGCGCTGATGGCGTCCTCGCACTGGGTGACCGGCGCGACCTCGGTGACCGGTTCGCTCGCCAAGGGCAACGGCAATGTCAAGCAGCTCGGCACCGCCGTCTTTACGACCTACCTGTACGCCTTCGAGGCGACCTCGCTGCTCCTCGTGATCGCGGTCGTGGGTGCCGTGCTCCTGGCCCGTCGCGAACGCGCGACCACGCACGAGGCCAAAGAGGAGGTGAGCTCGTGAACGTGCCCGCCGCCTGGTACCTCGTCGTGGCGGCCCTCCTCTTCGGGATCGGCGCCTTCGGCCTGCTCACTCGGCGCAGTGCGCTCATCATGTTCATGTGCCTGGAGCTGATGTTGAACGCGGTGAACCTCACGTTCGTCACGTTCTCGCGCACCATGAGCGATATCGCCGGCCAGGCCAGCGTGTTCTTCGTCATGGTCGTGGCAGCCGCCGAAGTGACGGTCGGTCTGGGCATTGTGGTCGCTGTCTTTCGCCGCCGCTCCTCCACCTCGGTGGACGACCTCACCGAGTTGAAGGGCTGACATGGCACCTCTCGCCACTCTTCTTCTGCTCATGCCCCTGGTGGGGTTCCTCTTCGTTCTGGTGATGGGGCCGGCCCTGAAGGAGAAGGCCATCGGGGCGATCGCCACGGGCGTCGTGGCGATCTCGTTCGTCTGTGCGGTTGGCGCCTTCTTCGTGCTGTTGCACCACTCGGACCGCGAGATGACGATCCATCTCTTCAACTGGATCAACGTTGGTACTCTGCACGTCCCCGCGGCCCTTCTGGTCGACCCGCTCTCGATCACGATGTGCCTGTTCGTGACCGGCATCTCGGCGCTCATCCACCTGTACTCGATCGGCTACATGCACAAAGAGAAGGACTATCGCAAGTTCTTCTTGTACCTGAACCTCTTCGTCTTCTCGATGCTGACGTTGGTGCTCGCGAACAACCTGCTGCTCACCTTCGTCGGGCTGGGAGGGCGTGGGGGTGTGCTCCTACTGGCTGGTGAGCTACTACTTCACCCGGGACAGCGCCGCCTCGGCCGGCAAGAAGGCCTTTCTCTATAACCGCGTGGGCGACTTCGGTCTGCTGGTGGCGATGTTCCTGCTCTTCCACTACACCCACACGCTCACCTACGTCGGCATCTTTCACGCCGCGGGCACGCTCTCACCGACCGTCGCGACGGTGACGGTGCTCGCTCTGTTGCTCGCCGCCACCGGCAAGAGCGCGCAGATCCCGCTCTTTAACTGGTTGCCCGACGCCATGGAGGGCCCGACCCCGGTGTCGGCGCTCATCCACGCCGCGACCATGGTGACGGCAGGGGTCTACCTGCTGGTGCGCATGTCGCCGGTGCTCGCGATGTCGCCCGACGCGCGCAGCGTGATCGCGATCATCGGCGGGCTGACGGCCTTCGTGGCCGCGACCATCGCCACGTCCCAGCAGGACATCAAGAAGGTGTTGGCCTTCTCCACGGTGTCTCAGATCGGCTACATGGTGCTCGCCGCGGGCGTGGGCGCCTACTAGCGCGGCCATCTTCCTCATGGTGGCCCACGCCTTCTACAAGGCGTTGCTGTTTCTCGGCGCGGGTTCGGTCATCCACGCACTCGACGGCGAGCAGGACATGAGAAAGATGGGCGGACTCGCGAAGTACCTGCCCATCACGTTCCCCGCCTTCCTCGTCGCGTGGCTCGCCATCTCGGGGATCCCGCCCTTCTCGGGCTTCTTCGCCAAGGGCGACGTGCTCACCAACGTCTATCAGCACAACAAGTTCCTCTGGGCGCTGGGGGTGGTGACCGCCATCCTCACCGCGTACTACATGACCCGACTGTTCATCCTGACGTTCCGGGGCACCGAGCGCTTCCGCGAAGAGACCGATCGACACGACCCGCACGAGTCGCCCTGGGTCATGACCTTGCCCCTCGTGGTGCTGAGTGTTCTGGCGATGGTCGGGGGGAGTCATCGACTTGCCCTGGGCCCACGAAGCGGCCCTGAGCGGTTTCTTGCACCCGGTGCTCGGGTACGTGCCTGCGGTGGCGGCCGCCTCGACGGCTGAGCAGTGGGTGCTCGCCGCGGTCGACGTGGTGGCGGCCCTGTTCGGGTTGGCCGCGGCCTTCACGATCTGGCGCGATCTTACGGTCGGCGAGAAGTACGAGTCGAAGTTCTTCGAGCACGTCTGGTACTGGGACGACTTCTACGACGCGACCATTGGGCGCCCCCTCACCGCGATGGCCGACTTCGACGAGGCCGTCGTGGAGCCCAGGGTGATCGACGGCGCGGTCACCGGCGTGGCGGTCGCGGATCCGCAACAGCGCCGAAGGTTTGCGCAAGATCCAGTCCGGCTTCGTGCGCCAGTACGCGCTGGCGATGGTGCTGGGCTTTGCCGTCATCATCGTCTACCTCGTGGCGAGAGTCCACTAGATGCACTCCTCGATCTATCTCGACCTCCTCATTGTCGTGCCCCTGCTCGGGGCGCTCGCGGCCATGCTCGCGCGCAAGGTACCCAACGCGTCCTTCATCGTCGGCATCGTTGCGTCCGATGGTCGAGTTCGCGCTCTCGGTCGTCGTCTTCGTGCTCTACAACAACCACATCAAGGGCGCGGGCACCTTCGACTTCCTCTCGCGCCACGTCCTCTCCGCCCCGCTCGGCCTGGCCTGGGACGTGGGCATCGACGGCATCTCGCTCATCCTCATCATGCTCACGACCATCGTGTTGCCTCTCGCGCTGTACGGGGCGCGCGAGCGACGTCACGAGGCGTCGTTCGTGGCCTGGATGCTGGTGCTGACCGCCTTCACCGTCGGCAGTTTCGTCAGCCACGACGTGCTCGAGTTCTTCATCTTCTTCGAGCTCACCCTGGTGCCGAGCTACTTCATCATCGCGGGCTGGGGCGGGGCTCAGCGAGCCCGCGCCGCGCTCAAGTTCTTCATCTACACCTTTGGCGCGTCGGCGTTCTTGTTCATCGGCCTGTTGTACCTGGGCTTCCTGCACCAGCACCAGACCGGGGGAGCCCTCACCTTCTCGGACACCGCGCTCGCGTCGACGGTGCTCACGCATGGCACCTCGGTGTGGCTGTTTCTCGCCTTTGCCGTCGCCTTCGCGGTGAAGTCGCCGATCTGGCCGCTGCACACCTGGTCGCCCATCACGTACGCCGAAGCGCCCACCGGAGGGTCGATCCAACTCTCCGCCCTGCTCGCCAAGCTCGGCTCGTACGGGCTCCTGCGCTTCGCCGTCGGGTCTCTTTCCGCTCGCGCTCGTGACGATGCGCCCGCTCTTCTTGACCTTGGCGGTGATCGGCATCCTGTACGGGTCATTCGTCGCCTGCGCCACGCCGGACCTGAAGCGTCTGGTCGCGTTCTCCTCGCTCGCCCAGATGGGCTTTATCACCCTGGGCGTGATGTCGGGCTCGGTGATCGGCGCGACGGGTGCGGTGCTCTTGATGTTCAACCACGGCATCATCACGATTGGCTTCTTCCTGCTCATCGGGTTCATCGAGCAGCGCCGCGGCTCCTACCTGATCAAGGACCTCACCGGTCTCCAGGGGCCCGCGCCGATCTTGGCGGCTCTCTTCACGGTCGTGATGATGGCTTCGATCGGCCTGCCGGGGCTGTCGGGGTTCGTGAGCGAGTTCTTCATCCTCATCGGCACGTTCGCTACTCACGCCTGGTGGGCCGCGGTCGCGACCACCGGCGTCATCGCCGCGGCCGCGTACCTGCTCTGGGCCTACCAGCGCGTCTTTCACGGTGTGGCGACTGGCCCGAACGCGGAGATTTCTGATGCGAGCTTCGCCGAGCGCTGGGTGATGGTGCCGGTCGTCGTGTTGATCGTGGGCCTCGGGGTCTTCCCGCACCCGTTCTTGGACCAGATCACGCCCTCGGTGCAGATTCTCGTGCACCACCTGGCCGCGGGGGTCGCCAAGTGATCGGCGTCGTGATTCCCTCGATCCACTACCTCGCACTATTGCCGGTCCTGATCTTCTTTGGCGCGGCCCTGGTGCTGTTGCTCGCGAGCGCCCTGGTGCCCGACAAGGTGGCCCTCAACATCTCGACCGGCGTGACGGCCGCCGCGTCTGTGGCGGTCATTGTCATTGCGTTCTTCCAGTGGCACTACATCGACCTGCACGGTGCGACCACCAGCGTCGCCCACGCCGTCGTCCTCGACGGCTTCTCGGTCGTGGGCAACGTGGCTATTGCGGTGGGCATGTTGCTCTCGGCCTTCGTGGCCCACGACTGGGCCACGCGCGAACGCGTCGCCGGGGCCGACTTTCACATCCTGGCGCTCGCGTCGAGTGCGGGCGCGCTGCTGATGGTCCAGGCCAACGACCTCATCGTCATCTTCCTCGGCCTGGAGATCCTCTCGATCGGCCTCTACGTCCTGGTGGGCTTCGATCGCCAGCGCCGCAGCTCGGAGGAAGGGGCGCTCAAGTACTTCTTGCTCGGTGGGTTCGCCTCGGCGATCTTCATCTACGGCGCCGCCCTCGTCTACGGGGCGACGGGATCGACGAACCTGTCCTCGATCTCGTACTTCCTGGCCGAGAACACCGTCTTGCATCCGGGCCTGCTCTACGCCGGCGGGGCCCTGTTGCTGATCGGCTTCGCCTTCAAGGTGGCGGCGGTTCCCTTCCACGCCTGGTCGCCCGACGTGTACGAGGGCGCACCCACGCCGGTCACCGGGGTCATGGCCTCCATCGTCAAGGTGGGCGCCTTTGCCGCGCTGTTGCGTGTGCTCATCTCGGCCCTGGGCACACAGCTCGACACGTGGCGCCCGATCCTCTACGTGCTCATCATCCTCACCTGCGTAGTCGGTGCCTCGCTCGCCCTTATTCAGCGCAACGTCAAGCGCCTGCTCGCCTACTCCTCGATCAACCAGGCCGGCTTCATGCTGCTGGGCGTGTGGGCGGGCACTCCTCGCGGTATCGCGGCGACTCTCTTCTACATCCTCACCTACACCCCGGTCATCATCGCCACCTTCGCGATCGTGACACTGGTGGGCGGCCGGGGAGACACCAACCACGGCATCGAGCACTATCGCGGACTGGGGCGCCGCCAGCCCTGGTTGGGAGCGGCCCTCACGGTCCTGTTGCTCACACAGTTGGGCGCGCCTCTCACCATCGGCTTCTACGCCAAGTTCACGGTGCTGGCCTCAGTCATCGATGCCGGTGGCGGAGCCCTCGCGCTGATCGCAATCCTCTCGGCCGCGATCGCCGCGTTCTTCTACTTGAGGTTCGCCCTCACGCTGTTCGCCGACGACGACGGCGAGGCGACGCGAATTCCCGTGCCGCTCGCGAGTGGGATCGTGATCACGGTGGGCGTGGTGGTATCGATTCTCTTTGGTATCTGGCCCGGACCGCTGGCGGCTTGGGTCCAGCACGCGACGCTCCTCTTCGTTCCGTGAGCCGCGTCGCGATTGCGACCGCCCGGGGTGCTGACGATCCGGACGATCCGATTCTCTTTCATGCATTGGCTGACGCTGACGTCAGCGCCGATCTCGCTATTTGGGACGACGACGCCGTACGGTGGGGCGACTACGCCCTCGTGGTGGTGCGCTCGACCTGGGACTACCCCGCACGTCGCGACGACTTTCTCGCCTGGGCTCGCACCATTGCGCGTATCGAGAACCCCGTGTCGGTCCTGCAGTACTCCTCGGACAAGATCTACCTCGCCGACGTCGAAGCCCACGGCCTGGCAATCATTCCGTCTCACTTCGCCGCGGTAGGCGAGACGCCCGAGTTCTTCGTAAGCGATTTCGTCGTGAAACCTCGGGTGGGAGCGGGGTCGAACGACGCAGTGCGCTACCACGAAGGAGAAGAAGAGGCTGCGATCCGTCACGTTGAGGCTCTGCACGCCCGGGGCCGCGACGTTCTCATCCAGCCCTATATCCACAGTGTCGACACGCTCGGCGAGCGGGCACTTATCTTCATCGACGGTCAGTATTCCCACGCCATCGCCAAGGGGGCAATGCTCAACGTCTCTCCTGATGAACGCAACTTTCTCTACCGTCGCGAACAGGTCAAGGCGGTCACGGCTGAGGATGACGCTGTTCAGACGGCCACCAACGTGCTCGCGACACTGGGCTTCGATTCTTTGCTCTACGCGCGGGTTGACCTGGTCGCGACGATTCGCGGTTGGCTGGTAATGGAGATTGAGCTCGTCGAGCCATCGCTCTTTCTCACCTACGAAGGGTCGGCGTCCAGCGCGCTCGCGGCGGCGATCTCACGTCGCCTCACTTAGCCAAACATCACGGCGCAATCGCCAGGGTGAGGTAAGTTCAGACTTTTGCGAGTCAGTCCAGATATGTTGACCTCCTCCTGTGTGTTGACCTCGTCTTACTCCGCGGACACGATGTTGTCAATCAGCGGAAAGTCAACCGCCTGAGCGATCTGACGCTGCACCTACCGTCGGCCCGAGCCCGCCTCATCGACCTCACGGGCGGCCGCGAGAATCTCCTCGGGCACCACGGTCCCGGGGCGGTTCGAAGGGTCGTGGGCGAAGAAGCGCCCGATGACGGGTAGTTCGGTGATGCTCTCGGCGCGAAGCGTGGCGGCCACGACCGGTACGAAGCTCTCGGCGGCCGGATAGACCAGGTAGCGCGGTAGCCAGGTCGGTCGGTACTTGGAATTAAAGCTCCACAGCGACTCAATGGGCAGGATGCCCGAGAGTCGCTTGATCGCCCAGCGCTCGACGCGTGAGAACGTGGAATCACTTTCGCCCTCGATGACGGATCGGAACGCGGCGAAGTTAAGGCTGAGGCTTTGGTTGCCGAGAAGGCGTAGGTGCGCGATCGTGGTGCAGAGCGCGTAGTCAATGAGCCCGTTGGGGTGCTCACCTGGGTCGCGGCGCATGAGGTCCAGGGAGTAGCCCTGGGTGGCCGGCGAGGGCACAAACTGACAGACCGCCGCCGCGCGCCCGTCGGGTGCGTAGACGACGGTGAGGAGCAGACCCTTGTCTTTGGGGTCGAAGAGTCGCCCGAGCATCATCGAGAATCCTCGTTCGGTATCCCCGCGGCGCAGCATCGAGATCAGCTCGACGATCTCGGTCACCTTGGCTGGGTCCATGGTGGCAGGGTCGTAGAACTCGATGCGATAGCCGTGACGCGCCAGGCGCGTGCGGGCTTGACGCAGGCCCTTCATCTTGTGACCCTCGAGGCTGAATGTCTGGCAGTTCACGATCGCCTCGTCCCCGAGGTAGATCGAGTGCAGCCCCGCCTCGTGATAGATGCCGAGCCACTCCTGGCCGGCCGCCATGACTCCGATCGTCCAGCCCTTGCTCTCAGCGAACTGTCGAAAGGCGCTGAAGACTTCGGTGCGCTCGCCGACCGGCCCGATGGGGTCGGGTGAGATGAGCGCCACCCCCCCGTAGACGGCGTACGCCACGAGAGAGTCGCGAAAGAAGAAGAACTGCTTGTCGTCGCGTAACGCGAAATAGTCGAGGGTTCCTTGTCCGTGTCGTCGCACGATCTCGCGCCCGCGGAACTCGGCCAGGCGTCGCTCGCGCGAGTTCGACGCTGACGATAGTCGCCGATCAACCACCGGTCGAGTCAGGAGGTAAAGCGCAAGGACGATGAGCGTGATGCCGATGGCGAGCAGGGCCGGAGAGACAAAGTCGTCGACGCGATCGGGCAGCGCGATGTCGTACTGCCCCACGAGACGCTCGAAACACGCCATGAGCACGACCCCATAGTTCGCCAGATGCTGATGACGGTCCGTGGCTTCAATTCCCAATGAGGCGGTGACCACGCTCAAGGCGGCGATAAATGCCAGACGCGGCAACGTCGTGGAGGCACCCGAGCGGTCCGATGTCGCCTGGAAGTAGCGGCGCTGGGTGATCAGTGCCACGGTCAGGGCGACGGCGATGACCAGTGAGACGATCGTTCCACCCCGCACGGCGTGAGCCACAATGGTGACCGCCAAAATTGTCACGGCGAAGAACCACGATCGTCGTTGCCCCCGTCGTAGACCGCGGGCCAACATGATGAGCGCGATGCCGGCCACCGCCGTGAGGGCAGCCGCGTCCTTGGCCACCTCGAGAGGCAAGACCTGCAACACGAGGTGCAGATGACTGCGTAGCGGGCGAAACGTGGTGATGACGACGTTAAAGACGCCCTCGATAAATACCAATAGCGCCATGGCACGGCGCATCGTGCGCTGGTGGACCTGCTCGTAGAGCCGCTCGACGTTGATAGGAAAGGGCAATCCGCTCGGCCACGAGGCGACCGCCTCAGCCTCTTTACTGGTCTCGGCTTGCACGTTCTCTCGTCCCACCAAGCGCTCCAGAACGGTTCCCTGACGCGTCGAGGACTCGCCGGCAAAGAGTCGGACCTGTACGGTGCTCCCCGCTTCGATCTCGATGACACCGAGACGCTCGACCGCGGCGAAGACGTCGGGAAGCCCGAAGAGTCCGCGTCGCTCCACCAGCACGGTGCGCGAGGGGCCGGGCGTGGCGCAGAAGCCGTCGTCAAGGAACGCGAGGGCCGGAGAGGGAGCGCCACCGACGACGGCACCGGCGCCGCCCCGTTCGACCACGCGGCGGGCGAGCTCGAGTGCATCGACGTCGTCGACGGAGGTGAGTGCCAGTGGCTCACTCAGGTTGTCGCGTTGGTGGGCGGTTGCGGTCCGATGGAACCGACGCTGCACCCACAGCGCGGCGAGACCCGCTACCAACGTCTCGCTGATGGCGACAATCACCAGCGCGACGAACGCATTCTCCCAGAAGTTGTGCGAGTGCAAGACGTGCACGCGGTAGTGGTGTCGCGCGAGGTGGTCGGCGACACTCGCGAAGATCGCCCAGACGTCGAGCGCGAAGAAGGCCAGTATGGGCAGCCACACCCACGCGGCGAGGCGTCGGTAGAGGGTACGCGACGCGACGAATCGTTGCAGCGCGAGCGGATCCTCGAGATTTGCCGCGTCCCGTCGATCTCGCTCGTTCACCGGAGTGACATCGAGATCGTAGGACCCGGCCGCTACTGCGACGTCGCGCACGCCCTCGGCGGTGGCGACTTGTAATACGAGGTCGCTGGCCACTCGCGCTCCCAGATTCATCAGAAGCTGCTGGGCTCGAACATGATCGCGCAGTTCGCCGTCCTTACTTCCCGGCAGCGCGAGGAACTGGTGATTCGAGGATGCCGTAAATGCCGTGATGGCGTCGCGCACACGGGGCTGGGCGGCGAAGGTCGCTTCAATGAATTTGGCGAGGTCTTCGGTCGGACCGGGATGAAAGAGATTGCCGGCGACGACAACGATGGCCGCGTCGTCGATGTCGCCCAAGAGGTTGATGAACTCTCGAATTGGCCGGTTCTCGGCGTTGGTGAAAGGCGAGAGGTCCAGGTCGCTCACCACGTAGACGTGATGCCCGTAGGGGACGGGGATCGTCCGTCGTTCTGCTACTTCCACGACATCTAGTCTCGCAGACGTACCCTGAAGGCGAATGAGTCGATAAAGAGTTGTGATGACACCGGAGAACGTCCCCGAGAACTGGCGTTGGCGCGATTCGGGGCTCAAACCAGGCAGGGCGGTGATTTTCGACATCGACGGGGTCCTGGCGGACGCCGCTGGTCGCCAGCACTACCTGGATTGGGGCGACTGGAAGGGATTCTTTGATGGCGTGGGTGAGGACCCGATTATCGAGGAGATCGAACGACTCCTCGAGTTACTCGATCCGTCACTCCTGGTCATCTTGGTAACCGGACGTCCACGCCGCGTGCAACCCCACACGCTGGCGTGGCTGGAACGGTACAGAATTCGCTGGGATCTGCTCGTCATGCGCGACTACGGCGACTATTCGGGGGTGGATCGCTTCAAACGCGAGACGTTGCACGAGCTCTTCGCGCAGGGTTTCGACGTTCGTCTCGCGCTCGACGATGATCCCAAGAATCACGCGATGTACGTGAGTGAGGGCGTTCCGTGCATCTACATCCACTCGGGCTACTACTTGTAGCCCGGCTCGGTATCTGAATCTGGCGCCATCATTACGTCATGAGAATGTGAACGTGGCAACGAGAAGAACCAATGTCCCGATCAGAAATACGGCCGACCACCATGCATACACGAATTCGTCGCCCACGTCATATCGATCCTTAAGTCCTTCGGCCATCGCTCTGATCGACGCGCGTCTCGCGATGAAAGGCGATGCGACCATGAGCACAAGCCACAGGATCTGAAAAGTGAAAGTGATCCAGCCCCAGGGATAGAGGTCAAACGACGGAATATTTCGGACCAAAGTGACCATGTCGAACACGCCGAGGCATAGCGAGAGCGCATAGGCGCCAACCGCGGCACCGAAGAGACCGCTCCAGCAGAGACACGATAAAGCCACTGACCGAATTGCTCGTTCCATCAGGTCGAACTCCCTCTACGAACGGAGAAGACCCACTCAGGCTAGAGCGCCGACGAGTTCCCTTGCGGCTCGCCGTCCCGACCCGACGCTGGCCGGCACGCCGACTCCGTCGTACGCGTTGCCAGCCAAGGTGACTCGATGCTTCATGCTGGCCGTTCGCGCTCGCTCCACTAGCTGATCGTGACCGACTCGGTACTGCGGGAGGCCGTCGGGCCAGCGCTGGACGAGTGACGCAGATGCCCCGCTCCACTTGGGTAGCAGGATCATCAGCTCGTCATTAACACGACCGGTGAGTTCGTCATCGTTGAGTTCGCTCCATCGCGCGTCATCGCTTCGACCGACGTGCGCGCGAAGAAGCAAGTCGTCACCTCGATACAGGTGGGGCCACTTACGGTCAAGGAATGTGAGAGCAGTCACCATCAGTGAGCCCTGACCGGCCCAGGGAGTGTGTAGCGGGACGAGCACGCCGGTACCGCGAGAGGGCAGGGTGACGGCGCCACGGGGAGCTGAGAACGTGACAATGCCCGCACTCGCGCTATCGATGCTGCGCAGTGACTCAAGGTCAGGGTCGAATGAGCCAATTAACGCACCCGCCACCGGAGCGGGGGTGGCGAGGATGACCCCGTTAGCGGGCGTGGTCGTGGACGGAGTGTCGATCTCGAGGGGATAACTCGCTGCTGGCGTTCGGCGCACCGCGGTGACCGCGACACTGGTTCGAATTACCACCCCTCGCTCGGTGAGTAGTCGCACCAGCTGGCTGGGCATTGAGCCCACTCCGTCAACGAGTGAATAGAAGAGTGGCGTGTCGCTCGTGGAGGTCGCTGGCGCCGGTCGTAGGGCGCGCATGAGCGAGCCGCCCGCCTGGGCCGCGGCGTAGAGCGCGGGGAAGACTGACTTGGCCGAGAGGTCGTCGATGCGCCCCGCTTGGATTCCGCCGATCATCGGCTCGATGAACTGGTAGCTCAGTTCACGTCCGAGTTTTGTGCGCGTAATTTCACCGATGGACATGTCGTTGCCCACCTGCAGTCGCGCCGGAACAAACGCGTCACGCGCCGCGCCGACGCGCGCGCGCCAACCGAGCCCCTTGAACCGACGGACCGTCTCGAGACTGGTGGGTACTCCGAGGACCAGACCTTGGGGAAGTTCGTGGAGGCCTCCTTTCGAGTACAGCCAAGCACCACTTTCGGCGATCGCCTCCATCTCCGCCTCGAGGCCTAGTTCGAGAGCCAGTTCAACTGCCTCGGGACGACGGGCTAGAAAACCATCGGCACCGAGATCGATCGTTCGACCGGCGAAGGTAGTGGTCGCGAGTGAGCCACCGCATCGGTCACTGGTTTCGATGAGTTCAACGCGAGGTGTCGCCTCCGTGGGTCCGGCTTCTCCGCCGGTGAGTTCCCACGCGGCAGCCAACCCGCTGATGCCACCGCCCACGATGACGATCGACGAACGACTCACCTAGCGAGCCGCGCGCGAAATGAGGTCAGCGAGAATTGCGACAAACGTCGGGTCATCGTTCAATGAGGCGGTGCGAATCAAGTTCACGCCCGCTTCTTTGGCTACGCCTTGGGCCTCGATGTCGATGTCGTAGAGGACTTCGAGGTGATCGGACACGAAACCGATGGGACACGAGACGATGTCGGTGACGCCCGTCGCGGCCAACTCGCGAATGGCGTCGAGGATGTCGGGACCCAACCACGTGTCGGCCGTGCGTCCAGCCGACTGCCAGGCGACGCTGAACGATGACAAACCCGCAATCGCGGCCGCTCTCTCCGCGCTGTCGGCTAGCTGATCGGGATAGGTGTCACCCATCTCCACAACTCGTTCGGGCAACGAGTGCGCGCTAAAGATGACGTGGGCTCGTGTGCGTCGGCCCGCCGGAACGCTCGCCAGCGCGTCGTTCACCCGGCCGGCAATGAGCTCCAAGAATCCTGGCGCGTCATACCACGCGCCGATCTCGATGAATGCCACGCTCTCGCCCAGTGTCGATCGCGCACGGTTCATGTACTGCTCGGTCGACATCGAGGAGGAGTGCGGGGCGAGCACGATGCCGACGACTCGGTCGAAGCCCTCGCCACGAAAGCTCTCCGCCGCCTCTTCGAGCAGGGGCGGTTCGAACTTGGAGCCGAAACGCACGTCGAACTCACCGGGGTGAGTCGACTCAAGGGCGCGAGCGATGCCCGCGACCTGGGCGGCGGTGCGTTCGGTGAGGGGTGACACCCCGCCGATAGCGAGATATCGCGACGTGAGATCGGCCAGTTGCTCTGCGGTAGGGGGATGGCCGCGTCGAATACGCGTATAGAAGGGCTCGATGCCCTCCGGCGATGAGGGAGTGCCGTGCGCCATGACCAACACGCCCACGCTCATCGCACCCCGGCCTTACCTTCTTCGTGCACCACCTTCACAACGGCCGCGAGGACGTCGGGATCGGTGGCGGGCAGCACGCCGTGTCCGAGGTTGAAGATATGTCCTGCGTCGTGGCCGGCAAGGGCCAAGACTTCCCGGGTGGCTTCGATGGCGAGATCGGCGCCCGCGAGGCACCGCGCCGGGTCGAGGTTGCCCTGCACCGCCTTGTCGCCCACACGTCTGCGACCCTCGTCGAGGTCGACGTGCCAGTCGATGCCCACCACGTGACTGCCCGAAGTGGCCATCAGCGACAGAAGCTCTCCGGTGCCGACGCCAAAGAGAATCGTTGCGACGTCAAGGTCGGCGATGCCGGCGAAGACCTTCTGGGTCGCCGGGAGCGCGAAGCGCTCGTACTCGGATCGCGTGAGGGTTCCGGCCCACGAGTCAAAGAGTTGCACGGCGCGCACGCCGTGCTCGATCTGGAGGCGCAGGAAGGTCACCGAAATCTCCACGAGTCGATCGAGTAGCTGAGCGAATAACTCGGGGTCGCGATGCATGAGGCTCTTGATCATCGCGAACTCTCGCGTGGGGCCACCTTCGATCAGATAGCTCGCCACCGTAAAGGGGGCACCGGCGAAGCCGATGAGGGGAGTGTTGGTGGCCGCGAGTTCGGGCATCACGAGATCGATGGTCGCGGTGACGTACTCAACGTGCTCTTCGGTGAGATCAGGGAGTCGTTCCAGGTCGGCATGGCTGACGAAGGGTTCAGCAATAACGGGTCCCCGACCAGGGACGACCTCGACGCCGAATCCCACCGCGTGGTACGGCACAACAATGTCCGAGAAGAGGATCGCCGCATCCACGCCGTAACGTCGCACCGGCTGCATCGTGACTTCAGCGGCGGTCTCGGGTGAGGCGATCGCTTCGAGGATCGATCCGGTCCCTCGCATGGCACGGTACTCGGGTAGGGACCGGCCCGCCTGTCGCATGAACCACACCGGGACTCGCTCCACCGCCTCGCCGCGACAGGCCTTGAGAAAGTCTGGTTCGGTCGCGCTCACAACGACCAATCTAGGTGCTCGCCTTTGCGCGACTCCAGGTCGCGTCGGGTCGATTATTCCCAGGGCGAAGCGAGCTGGACGTAGTTTCCGTCAGGGTCGGTCACGGTCGCGAGCCAGACCTCGCCCGGGGCGCCCTCGGGCTGGTAGGGCTCGGCAATGACTTCAGCGCCAAGGGCGACCAGCGCCTGGAATGACGTCGCCACATCGTCGGACTCGACACTCAACATGATGCGCTGGGGATTCGGGCTCTTGCCCTTGACCTCGCTGTGCGCGCCGAGCATCAAATCAGCCTTGTCCGACCATCCGTACCAGGTGTCCTCGTGGAATCCGGGCTCTCCCAGGACCGCCGTGTAGAACTCCGCGAGGCGCTCGGGGTTGTCTGAGCCAATCATTACGCCGCTGAACCTCATGGAACTCCCTTCGAAGGTGTCTGCCCCCGCACCTTAGGGCCGCACCCCGCACGATGCGAGGGAAATGACTGGCGGAAACCACCTCTGGTCAGACGATTAGAATTGATGATTCCCGAATTTGGGAAGACAGAAAGAGGTCGTTCATGTCCCACGAGCGTGAGATCGCCGAGGAGCAGAAGTTCCTGGACGTGGCCCTCGAGGCGCTCGATCAAATGCGTCAAGGGGCGCGTTCGCTGCGCGACAGCGCGGCGGTGGCGAATATGCGCGGCGCGGGCGATCTCGTCGAGCGCGACGTGGTGATGGGAACCGCCCTTCACCGACTCGATCAACTCGCCATCGGTGATCAGCCCCTCTTCTTTGGTCGCATCGACTACCAGGCGAACGGTCATGGTCGCGGCGATACCTATCACGTCGGTCGACTTGCGGTCTCCGACGAATCTCTTAACCCACTGGTCATCGACTGGCGCGCTCCTGTCGCCGAAGCGTTTTACCGCGCGACGGGTGTTGAGTCTCTGGGACTCTCGCGCCGTCGCCACGTGGCTATTCACGCCAACGAAGTCACGGGTGTGGAAGATGAGTACTTCGCCGACGCGAACGGTGAACTCGACCTGCCCGACAGCGACGTGCGCGCCGCCACCGAAGAAGGACTGGTCGACGGGGGACTCGCACTGGGCGGGCCGGGCGCGTTGCTCGCCGCACTCGGGCGCGCACGAACCGGGCGCATGGGCGACATCATCGCTACGATTCAAGGTGAGCAGGACCAGATCATTCGTAGTCCGCTGGCGGGCATTCTGCTGGTTCAAGGTGGTCCGGGCACCGGTAAGACCGCCGTCGCGCTGCACCGCGCGGCGTACCTGCTCTTCACCTACCGCGCGACACTCGAGCGCCAGGGCGTTCTGGTGGTGGGCCCGAATCCGCTGTTCCTCAACTACATCGAGAACGTGCTGCCCTCACTGGGTGAATCGGGAGTCACCCTCTCGACGATCGCCGGACTCGTTACCAACATTGAGGTGCGCGCCGTCGACGACGAAGATGTCGACCAGCTCAAAGGCGACCTGCGCATGGCGCGGGTTCTCAGCCGGGCGATGGGCACCCGAGAGCGCGCCCTGCGACACGACGTGGAGATTCCTGTCGGGCGAGCGACCCTTGTCCTGAAGGCGAAGTACACCCAGGACGCCGTCGAACGCGCACGGCGCCGTCCCGGTAACCACAATCAGCGCCGATCGGCCGTCGGTCGCGAGCTCGCGGCTCGCCTGGCTGGAGAGTACCGTGACCGCTTTTCGAAAGAAGGATCTCGCGACGGATCCGAAGAGGTCAGCAACGAGACGGAACTCGCCGAGGCGATTCGCGCGACGCCCCAGTTCAAAGAGGCGCTCCAACGTGTCTGGCCTCGCATCACCGGTCAGGAGCTCGTGCACGACCTGTTGGGTGCGCCCGCGTTGTTGCGCGCGGCAAGCAAGGGAATCTTGAGCGATCGCGAGATCGAGATGCTCTATCGACCGCGCTTCACCTCGACTGAGGAGATCGCCTGGACCAAGGCCGACGCCGCGTTGATCGACGAGGCGCGAGTTCTCGTGGGACCCCGCAAGCGTCCCCGTCCCGCCCTGCGGCCCGCCGACAACGTGCTGGCCGGGGTGGACCTCGATGCTTATTCCGGCGATCATCGGGCCGCCGCCCTACGCGAGGCGCAGCGTCTCGCGGTCGCCCAGAGCCAAGAGCTCGACGAAGCGGAGTTCGTCACCTACGGGCACATCGTGGTGGACGAATCACAGGATCTCTCACCGATGGAGCTGCGCGTACTCAAGCGCCGCGACCTCACTGGCTCCATGACGATCGTCGGCGACATGGGTCAGGCAACGACCGCGTCATCGTCGGCATCGTGGGACACTCTGCTCAAGGTGTTCTCACCGCGCAGGGAGCCCACGCGCGTGGACCTGACCGTCAGCTATCGCACGCCCCAAGAGGTTCTCGCCTTCGCTGCGCCCACGTTGCTTGCTGCCGCGCCCGACCTTGAGCCGCCGCGCCCCGTTCGCCGTGCGGGATCGATGCCGTTGGTTGTTTTCTCGAGCGCGGCGGAGTTCAGCGACGCGCTCGTGCAACTGACGCGCGGCGAGATCGAAGCGGTTGCCCCAGGTCGCGTGGCGGTCATCGTGGCCGCACGTCGCGTGAGTGAGATCGTGTCGACACTGCGTGATGGCGGACTCGAAGCGGTGGATCCGAACGACCAAGAGTCCAAGGGACTTGCGGCCGACCTCGTGGTCCTCGCGGCAGAAGGTGCGAACGGTTTGGAGTTCGACGCCGTCGTTGTTGTTGAGCCTGGTCAGATTGCCAATCGCGGGGCACCGAACGAGACCACGTACACCCCGCGCGGATTGCGCACTCTGTACGTCGCCCTCACTCGTCCCACCAGGCGACTCGCGGTGATCGCCACGAAGGATCTTCCGCCCACCCTCGCCTGAGAGCCACGGCCCCCGCAATCGACAAAGTGGGGTCGCGATTTCTACTAGAAATGATGGCGTGAGTCAGGCAGTTTCCCCCGAAAGCCTGGCGAAGCAAGAGAAGATCGTCCACGATCGACCGCCGATGCTGGCCATTGGCGTAATGATCTGGCTCGGTTCAGAGCTGATGTTCTTCTCGGGACTCTTCGCCGCCCTATTTACCATCCGCGCGCACCTGGCCTCGTGGCCGCCCAAGGGCACCCACCTCGACGTCCTGCAGTCCGGAATCTTCACACTTATCCTCATCGCGTCCTCTTTTACGATGCAGCGCGCCGTGTGGCTCATCGAGCACCGCCACCGCGGCGCGGCCCGGAACTGGGTGATCGCGACCATCATCATGGGGGCCCTATTCGTGAGCAACCAGGCCTACGAGTGGACGCATCTCACCACGCGCTGGTACACGAACTCCTACGGTTCGATCTTCTTCATTACGACGGGTCTGCACGGTCTGCACGTGTTCCTCGGTCTGGTCGCGATGAGCTTTCTTCTGTATCGCATGCGTGGTCGTGAAGGGGACCCCGGTGAGCTCGCCACGTTCCAAGGCGTGAGTTACTACTGGCACTTCGTTGACGTCGTGTGGATCGGCCTGTACTCGTCCCTCTTCTTGCTGAAGTAGGTGAAGGGCGTGGCGTACACATTCCTTCGGCGAAGTGCCCTCCTGGCGGGTGCGGGGCTATTCGTCGTCGCACCCCTCGTGCTGTTCGTCGTGCCGGCGAATGCGAGCAACTACAAGACGATCTCGTTCCAGACGACGCGAAAGAACGCCGGCACTCCGAACTCGACCGACGTCACGAAGAACGCGAGTGGCCAGGTCACGAGCTACGGCAACAAGTACATCACCTACAAGATTCCCTCGAGTTCGCTGGACAAGCTCGGACAGGCGCTCTTCATGGAGAACTGCGCGTCGTGCCACGGTAGCCAGGCCAACGGCGTACCGACCTCGGCGGTGGGCTCGTACCCGGACCTGGTGGGCCTTGGACCCGCGACCATTGACTTCTGGGTTGACTCGGGACGCATGCCCGCCAAGAACCCCGAAGCGGTCGAGGCGCTCCGGCGTCAGCCCGCCCTCACCCCCCACCAGGCCGAGGCGATCGCCGCCTGGGTGAACTCGCTCTCGCCGAGCTATCCGGGTATTCCCACACCCCACCTCAAGAACGCCAACGTGTCCGAGGGCCAGGAGCTCTTCGCCCTGAACTGTGCGGCGTGTCACACGATCGAAGGTGACGGCGACGCGCTCGCCTTCAGCACGTTCGCGCCCTCGCTGCGTCACATCCCCGCGTTTCAGGTCGTCGAAGCGATTCGCACCGGCCCCGCCAACATGCCGCGCTTTACCGGCAACCTGAGCGACCAGCAGGTCGACGACATCGTCAAGTACGTGACCACCGAGATTCAGCACCCCAATAACCCCGGCGGGTTCGGTCTGGGCGGGCTGGGTCCCGTCGCCGAAGGCTTCATCGCGCTCTTGGTCGGCGTCGGCTTCTTGGCCCTGATCTGTTACTGGATCGGAGATCGCTCGTGAGCGATGAGTTCCCCGAGCAGGTCAGCCCGCACGAGGCGATGAAGATCGAGATGCACCAAGAAGAGTTGGCCGCGCGCCGCGCGCGCGAGGCTCAGGATCTCGCCAACACTCACACGCCCGTCGCCATCTCGGGGCTGCGCGCGGACGACCCGCACTTACAGCCCCTGGCGAAGAACCCTCAGACCGTGGAACTGGTCATTGCGATCTGCTTCATCCTGGGCATCTTCGCGATGGCGGGCTTCGGCGCCGCCTACGTGGTGAACGCGAAGCCGTGGGTCATCTCCTCGACGATGGGCATCGGTCTCTTTCTCTTCGGGGTAGGCCTCGTGGCTTGGGGCAAATACCTCATGCCGCGCGGTCCCTTCGTCGAAGAACGCCACACGCTCGCGGGCGACCAGGCCGACCGCGACGCCTTGGCGGCGGCCGTCGTCGAGCGCGGTGGAGCGATCGTCAAGCGCCGCAAGGTCCTCGCGGGCATCCTCGGCGGGGGGCTGGGCATCTTTGGCATCGTGGCGATGTTTCCGTTGCTGCGCAGTCTCGGACCCCTGCCCAAGGGCACGCTCTTTCACACCGACTGGCGCAAGGGTTCGTACGCGGTGGACTCCACGGGCCGTCGCGTCTCGGTGGGCGAACTCGCCATCGGCTCGATTGTGACTGTCTACCCCGAAGGCACCGAGAACACCGATCGCGGCCAGGCCGTCGACCAAACGGTCCTGATCCGGATCTCGAACGAAGACTTCGTCACCGAAAAGGGGCGCGAGTCGTGGGGTCCGAAGGGCTACATCGCCTACTCCAAGCTCTGCACGCACCTGGGCTGTCCCGTGGGGCTCTACGAACAGCAACTGCAGCTGTTGGTCTGTCCGTGTCACCAGTCGATGTTCAACGTCACCAACGGCGCGATTCCCCAGTTCGGCCCGGCCCCTCGTCCGCTCCCGCAGTTGCCGCTCTACATCGACTCTGACGGGTACATTCGCTCCCAAGACGACTACAACCAGCCCGTTGGTCCCGGCTTCTGGGAGCGCACTACCGCATGAGTGACGCCACGATCCCCACCAACCCCCGTGCGCGTAAGCGCGCCAGTGGCCCCTACGGCAAGATCGGCAAGGCCCTCGACGAACTCGATGACCGCTTGGGCATCGCCAAGGGTGGGCGCACCTTCATGGACAAGATCTTCCCGGATCACTGGTCCTTCATGCTCGGCGAGATCGCGCTGTACTCCTTTGTCATCCTGCTCGTCACGGGTGTCTTTCTCACGCTGTACTACGTGCCGAGCACGACGCTGGTCGTCTACCACGGTCCGTACCTACCGCTCGACGGCCAGCGTGTCACCGAGGCCTTCGAGTCGACGGTGAACCTGTCCTTCATTGTGCGCGGCGGTCTGTTGATGCGCCAGATGCACCACTGGGCGTGCGACATCTTCGTGGGGGCGATCGTGGTGCATATGGCACGGGTCTTCTTCACCGGCGCCTTCCGTAAGCCGCGCGAGCTCAACTGGACCGTCGGTCTCACCTTGCTGATCCTCACGATGGCCAACGGCTTCCTCGGCTACTCGCTGCCCGACGACCTCGTCTCGGGTACGGGTATTCGCATCGCCTACTCGATCCTGCTCTCCATCCCCTTCGTCGGGACGTACCTGGCGTTTTGGATCTTCGGTGGCAACTTCCCGGGTAGCGCGACGATTCCTCGCTTCTTCATCCTGCACGTCCTGATCATTCCCCTGCTCATCTTGGGCCTCGTGGGCGCGCACCTGACCCTGCTGGTGCGCCAGAAGCACACGCAGTTCGCCGGCGAGGGCCGCACCGAGAAGAACGTGGTCGGCTCACCCATGTTCCCGGTCTTCATCGCCAAGACGACCGGCTTCTTGTTCATCATCGGCGGTTTCATCGCTCTGATCTCGGCCTTCTTCCAGATCAACCCCATCTGGCAGTTCGGTCAGTACCAGGCTTCGCGCATCAGTTATGCCGTCCAGCCCGACATGTACATGGCCTTCCTGGACGGGGCGCTGCGCATCTTCCCCTCGTGGGAGTTCACGGCCTGGGGTCATACGTGGCCCCTCGAGGTCTTCATTCCGGCCGTGCTGTTCCCGGGCATCCTCTTTAATATCGCCTACGCCTGGCCGCTCATCGAGCGCAAGATCACCGGCGATGATCTGATCCACAACCTGCTTGATCGTCCGCGAGACAGACCCAAGCGCACGGCCTTTGGCGCCTCGGTGCTCGTACTCGTCGCGATGCTCTTCATCGCCAGTGCGACCGACGTCATCGCGAAGTTCTTTGACATTTCGTTGAACACGGTCCTGTGGGCCATGCGCATCTTGGTGATCGTCACGCCGATCATCGCCTACCCGGTCACCTACAAGATCTGTAAGGAGCTTCAAGGCGTCAGACGTGCCGGCAAGCGCAAGACGCCCAATGTCGTCTCGCGCTCGGACGAGGGCGAATACATTGCTACTCCCACACCTACCTACTCCGATGACGTCGAGCACGGCCACGAGGCCATACCCGTGCCGACGTTCATCGAAGACGAGACCGAAGAGGCCACTAGCCAGGGCGGCGTGCGCACGGTCGAGCGCTAAATATTCGCGCGAAGGACGTAACGTCACTCTCGTGACGTGGTCGTTGCCTAACATGACGGTGTGGCGGTGAGCGATACCAAGTGGCGCCCAGCGTCGTCACTGATCTTTGATCGGCCCATCAATGTGCGTCGCAACGTGGGGCTGCTCGGTATCTCCACCTTCAAGACCTCGGTCTCGCCGCGGTCGTCGACGAGTACCCCCGCGGCCATCCGCCACGCTCTGAACTACTACTCGACCTGGTCGTGGTCGAGCCGGGTGGATCTCGCGGAGTACGTGGCGATGGTCGATTACGGCGACGTCGATGATCCTGATGGCGAGGGTGGGCACGAGCGCGTGGCGCGGGCTCTCGTGAACATCGAGCAGTCGCCCGTCGTGATTCTGGGCGGCGACAACGCCGCCACCTGGCATGCGATGAGCGCGCTGATGAAAGATCGCGTCGAGGAGTTTGGACTGATCACGCTGGACGCTCACCTCGATATGCGAGATGGTCGTTCGAACGGCTCGCCAGTGCGCCAACTCCTCGAGGAGGGCCTGGATGGGCACCACGTCGTTCAAGTCGGGCTGAGCGACTTCGCGAACTCGCCCGGTTACGCGCGCGACGCCCAAGCCGCGGGGGTGCGCATCATCGAACGCGACGCCTTCAACCGCGACGACGCGGCGGTCATCGCGCGACGGGCCCTGGACGTCGCACGACAGGGTGGGCGCAAGGTCTACGTGGACATTGACCTTGACGTCGCCGATCGCTCGGTGGTGCCGGGATGTCCCGCAGCCGCCCCGGGCGGGCTGCGCGCTGACGAGGTGCGCCGCTTCGTGCGGGCCCTCGCCACGTCGAAAGACGTGCTGGCCATTGACTTCACCGAAGTAGACGTCGAGCGTGACACGCCCGATGAGCGCACGGTGCGCTTGGGTGCGCTACTACTACTGGAGACGCTCTCGGGCGTTCAAAGGAGACCGTCGTGACCATTGAGCTGGGAATCGAGCCGCTGACGGGTGACGAACTCGTTCGTGTCGCGCGGCACTACGAACCACTCACCTTGAGCGCGGAGGTCATTGCGCGCCTGTCGCGCCGGCGCGACGCCATCGACGCGCTGGTGGACAGCGGCGAAGCTATCTACGGACTCTCGACCGGATTCGGTTCACTCGCGACGACCTCGATCTCGCCCGAACGCCGACGTGACTTACAGCGCTCCCTCATTCGTTCGCACGCCGCGGGCGTGGGACCTGAAGTAGAAGCCGAAGTCGTGCGCGCCATGATGGTCTCGCGCTTGACGAATCTGTGCAGTGGGGTGTCGGGCGTGCGGCCAACGACGGCCGAGGCGTACGCGGCGTTGATCAACGCCAACATCACGCCGGTGGTGCACGAGTTTGGATCACTCGGGTGCTCGGGGGACTTAGCGCCCCTCGCCCACGTAGCGCTCGCGCTCATGGGCGAGGGCGACGTGCGCGACGCAGGTGGTGCGCGTCGGCGCGCGATCGACGTGCTGCGCGATGCGGGCCTCCAGCCAGTGGAACTCGCCGAGAAAGAGGGCCTTGCGCTCATCAACGGCACCGACGGCATGCTCGGCATGTTGATCCTGGCACTGGATGACGGTCATGCCCTCTTGCAACAGATGGACATCGCAGCGTCTCTCTCCATCCAGGCGCTGCGCGGGACCGACCAGGTCTTCGTGAGCGAGATCCACGAACTGCGCCCTCACCCCGGACAGCGCGCCAGTGCGCAAAATCTCGTGAACCTGCTGGCCGACTCACCGATCGTCGTCTCTCATCTCGACGACATCACCCAGGTGCAAGACGCGTACTCGCTGCGTTGCGCCCCCCAAGTGCACGGGGCGGCGCGCGACACCTTCAGCCATGCGCAGAGCGTGGCCGACATCGAACTGGCGAGTGCGATCGACAACCCGTCGGTGCTCTCGGATGGGACGCTCGCGAGCAACGGCAACTTCCACGGGGCTCCGATCGGATACGTGCTGGACTTCCTCGCTATCGCGCTGGCGGACGTTGCGTCGATGAGCGAGCGGCGCACCGACCGACTGCTCGACGTGAATCGCAGTTTCGGACTACCGCCCTTCCTCGCGGGGGACGCCGGTGTCGACTCGGGCCTCATGATCGCCCAGTACGCCCAAGCGGGGCTGGTCACCGAGATGAAGCGTCTGGCCTCGCCGGCGTCGGTCGACTCCATTCCCTCCTCGGGTATGCAAGAAGACCACGTCTCGATGGGCTGGCACGCTGCGCGCAAGTTGCGACGGTCCCTGGACGCCTTCCGCGACGTGCTTGCCATCGAGTTGCTAGCGAGCGCACGGGCTCTCGCGCTGCGCGCACCGCTCGAACCCTCGCCCGTCACCCAGGCGATGGTCGATCGCGTCAACGCGCTCTCGGGAGGACCCGGTCACGACCGATGGCTCGCACCGGAGATAGCGGCAGTGAGTGATCTCGTCGCCTCGCGCGAGCTCCTCGACACCGCCGCGCGTTTTCTCACCCTGCGCTAGGAGGTAAGTCATGGAAGGTGCACGCCCCGTTCGCGCAGCCCGGGGTTCGACGATCAGTGCACTCGGCTGGCCCCAAGAAGGAGCACTTCGCATGCTGTGCAACAATCTTGATCCCGAGGTCGCCGAGCGGCCAGACGATCTAGTCGTCTACGGCGGGACGGGACGCGCGGCGCGCGACTGGCGCAGTTTCGACGCACTCGTGCGCACTCTCACCACGCTCAAGAACGACGAAACGATGCTCGTGCAATCGGGACGTCCGGTCGGCGTGCTCCAAACTCACGAGTGGGCGCCGCGGGTCTTGATCGCCAACTCCAACCTGGTGCCGGACTGGGCCACGTGGCCCGAGTTTCGTCGCCTGGAGGCGTTGGGGCTCACGATGTACGGCCAGATGACCGCGGGCTCGTGGATTTACATCGGTACCCAGGGCATCTTGCAGGGCACGTACGAGACCTTCGCCGCGATTGCGGCCAAGCGCTTTGGCGGCACCCTCGCCGGCACCCTCACGCTCACCGCCGGAGCGGGTGGCATGGGCGGCGCCCAGCCGCTCGCGGTCACCATGAACGACGGAGTGTGTCTGTGCGTGGACGTCGATCCCAGTCGCCTGCAGCGCCGGGTCGATCAGCGCTACCTCGATGAGTGGACGGCCAACCTCGACGACGCGATTGCCCGAGTGCTGCGCGCCAAGACGGTTCGTGAAGCTCTGAGCGTGGGACTGCTCGGCAACGCCGCGACGATCTTGCCCGAACTGCTGCGCCGCGGCGTCGAGGTCGACATCGTGACCGACCAGACCTCGGCGCACGATCCGCTCAGCTACTTGCCCGAGGACATCGACCTTAATGACTGGCACGACTACGCCGAGAAGAAGCCCGAGGAGTTCACCGATCGCGCGCGCGCCTCGATCGTTCGCCACGTCGAAGCGATGGTCGGTTTCATGGACGCCGGTGCCGAAGTGTTCGACTACGGCAACTCGTTGCGCGGCGAAGCCCAACTGGGCGGCTACCCGCGCGCCTTCGACTACCCAGGCTTCGTCCCCGCCTATATTCGCCCCCTGTTCTGCGAGGGCAAAGGCCCCTTTCGCTGGGCGGCACTCTCGGGCGATCCCAAGGACATCTACCGCACCGACCAGGCGGTGCTCGATCTCTTTCCCGAGAACGATCTGCTACGTCGTTGGATCACCAAGGCCGAAGAACGCGTGGCCTTCCAGGGTCTGCCCGCGCGCATCTGCTGGCTGGGGTACCAGGAGCGCGACAAGGCCGGAGTGGCTTTTAACGACTTGGTGGCGAACGGCGAAGTGAGTGCGCCACTGGTGATCGGACGCGACCACCTGGATGCCGGATCGGTCGCCTCGCCGTATCGCGAGACCGAGTCGATGCTGGATGGCTCGGACGCCATCGCCGACTGGCCGCTTCTCAACGCCCTGGTGAATACCGCCTCGGGTGCCACCTGGGTCTCGATCCACCACGGTGGTGGAGTGGGCATCGGACGCTCGATCCACGCGGGCCAGGTCTGCGTCGCCGACGGTACGGTCCTCGCGGGTGAAAAGGTTCGCCGCGTGCTCACCAACGACCCGGCCATGGGGGTGCTGCGTCACGTGGACGCGGGCTACGACATCGCCGAAGAGACGGCCGAGGCGACCGGACTGCGCGTGCCGATGCGTGAGGGCCCGTGAGCACACTCGTCGTCACCAATGTCGGTGAACTGACGACCAACGACCGCTCCCTCGGTGATGGGACCCTCCTCGGTCGCCTGCACGACGCCGCGTTCGTGGTCGACAGCGAACAGATTCTCTGGGTGGGACCCAACGCCGAAGCTCCCGACGCCGACGAGGCGATCAATGCCCACGGCGCGGCAGTCATTCCCGGATTCGTTGACTCTCATACGCACCTCGTCTTTGCCGGCGAGCGCAGCGACGAGTTCGAAGCGCGCATGGCCGGTCGTCGCTACGACGGTGGTGGCATTGTGCGCACCGTCAGGTCGACGCGCGCCGCCTCGAGCGAGGAGTTGCGCGTCGGTGCAGCCGAGCGCGTGGGCGAGCTGCGGGCGGGGGGAGTCACCACGCTGGAGATCAAGTCGGGATACGAACTCACCATTGAGGGCGAGGTTCGTTGCCTCGAGGTCGCCGGCGACTTCACCGCTGAGCGCACCTGGTTGGGCGCCCACGTCGTGCCCCCGGAGTTCGCCTCGGATCGTGACGAGTACTTGAATCTCCTCTCCACCACGATGCTCGAGGCCTGCGCGCCCCACGCCAAGTGGGCTGACGTGTTCTGCGATCGTGGTGCCTTCAGCGTCGACGAGGCGAGAACGATCTTGTTGCGCGCGCGCGACAAGGGACTCGCGCCTCGCCTGCACGCGAATCAGCTCGCCCACAGTGGCGCAGTCGCGTTGGCCGTTGACCTGGAGTGCGCCAGCGTCGATCACTGCACTTACTTAGAAGACGCCGACATCGAAATGCTGGCCGGTTCGGCGACCGTCGCCACCTTGTTACCGGGAGCCGAGTTCTCCACTCGCTCGCCCTATCCCTCGGCTCGCCGTTTGATCGACGCGGGTGCCACCGTCGCCCTCGCAACGGACTGCAATCCGGGCTCGTCGTACGTCACGAGCATGGCCTTCGTCATCGCGCTCGCGGTGCGCGAGATGGCGATGAGCGTCGACGAGGCGCTGTGGTCGGCGACCAAGGGCGGGGCACTGGCGTTACGGCGAAGCGATGTCGGACATCTTGGCGTGGGTGCGGCCGCCAACTTCGCCATACTGAACGCCCCTCGAGCCGCCCACCTCGCGTACCGCCCCGGCGCCCAGATCGTGGCCACCACTCATCGCGCCAGGCCATGACCAAGAAGACCCGCCTCTACTTCAACGAGGACACTCGCGATGCGTTGATCGCGCTGGACGCCATCGCCGGCGGGCGCGGTTGGGTCAACGTGTTGCCGCGCGTCACCGATGACGACCTGCCGGATATTCACGTGAACTTCATCGGCTGGACGAACCACGGGATCCCGGTCGCGACGTTCTTGACGGTGGCGCCTCGCAATGGCGAGGCGCAGCCCTCGTCCCTGGGTGTGCTGCACTCGGGCGGCCGCCTCGGCAAGGATCGCATCACCACGATGCTCCAAGGCGCGCCCTTCGCCCTTCGTCAAGATCACTCCCAGCGCGGAATACTGCTCACGGTTCCGCCCGCGACGCCGTCCGCCCAGGTGCTCGACGTGATGTGCCGGTTCTCGAGTGAGCTCTGCGAGCACGAGATGACCGGTGGGTGGCGACTCGAGATGTACGAGCGCGACTAGGGATCTCTACGCGTCGCCGCGAGCGAAGAAGGCGCCGGTGTCCTTGGTGATGCGAAACACGCCGTTGCCCATTCGCATGCGCTCGTTGATCTCCTCGCGCAGGGCGCTTTGCTGTTCGAGCGTCGCGCGATCTCCGGGAGGCATCGATCGGATATAGGCGAACACGTCCTCGGCGTCGCGGCAGCGCAGTTCGTCCTCGAAGGGTCGCCACTGCACAAAATCAAAATGACGCTCGAGATACTGACGGCCCGAGAGGGACCCGAAGACCTCGCGGTGATCGCGGTAGGTGTCCTTCGGCATAACATCACGCTCGATCTCCACGAGCTCAGTGAGGTGCGCCGGCCCGTTGGTGGCCGCGACCAGCAGACCATCGGCTCTGAGTACCCGGCGAAGTTCGCCCACCGCTTGATCGATGTTCGTCGCGTGGTAGAGCATGTAGTTCGCGATCACGACGTCACAGGTCGCATCGGGAAAGGGCAGGGACTGCACGGAGCCGACGACGCCGCGCAACCCGGCGACGTGCCCTCGGGCCGACGCCGTGGCCGCCGCAACCATGCCTGCGGACTGGTCGCACAGTGTGAGGTTCGCCTCCAGTGGACGGGGCAGCGACGCCCACAAAGTGCCTGGTCCGCAGCCCACGTCGAGTATGTGGGTGACGTGTGACCAGTCAATCTGCTCGAAGAACCACCCGGAAAAAGTGATCGGTGATGTGGCGTATTTGGCGTGCAAACGGATACGTGCCTGCAGGTTGTCCGGTGTGACGTATTGCACATTTCGTAGGTACTGGTTGTACTTCGAGGTATCTCGTGACGTTGCGTCCACGTCGTTCGAATCGCTCACATGACTATCTTTGCCGACGCTTCGGTGAGGTCCAAGGTCCACCTCGAAACCTCTAAGGTGCTCCTATGAGCACCCCCCTCGCCCCCGCGGACTTCCCCACAACCCTCGGCGCCCTGCGCGCATCGGGATACGAGTCCCTCCCTATTCGCGAAGAAATCCGCCGGAATCTCGAGGCCCGTCTCGTGGTCGGCGAGGCGCTCAGCGCGTCGGTGCTGGGATACGAAGACACCGTGCTGCCCCAGTTGGAGACCGCCCTGCTGGCCGGGCACGACTTCATCTTGCTCGGCGAGCGCGGCCAGGCGAAGACGCGCATAATCCGTTCACTCGTTGACCTGCTCGACGAGTGGTTGCCTGTCGTCGAAGGTTCGGACGTGCGCGATGACCCCTACGCGCCCATCTCGGCCTACGGACGCGACCTGGTCGGCGAGCACGGCGACGACACGCCTATCGCGTGGGTGCACCGCAGCCATCGTTTTGCCGAGAAGTTGGCCTCCCCGGACACCTCGATGGCCGACCTCATCGGCGAGGTGGACCCGATCAAAGTCGCCGGAGGTCTCTACCTCGACGACCCCAAGGCCCTCAGTTACGGTCTCGTGCCCAAGTCGAACCGGGGGATCTTTGCGATCAACGAGTTGCCCGACCTGTCCGAGCGCATCCAGGTGGGTCTGCTCAACGTCCTCGAAGAGCGCGACGTGCAGATTCGCGGTCACCTGGTGCGCCTCGACCTCGACGTCATGGTCGTCGCGACGGCGAACCCCGAGGACTACACGAACCGCGGTCGCCTGATCACCCCGCTCAAGGACCGCTTCGGCTCTCAGATCCGCACCCACTACCCCTACGAGGTCACCACCGAAATCGAGATCATGTACCAAGAGGCGCGTCTGCCCGTGAGTGACGTGCCCATCGTGGTGCCGTGGTTCATTGACGACATCATCGCGCGCATCAGCCACGTCGCACGACGCTCTCACGTGATCAGCCAGAGCTCGGGGGTCTCGGTGCGACTGTCGATCTCGAACTTCGAGACGGTCGTCGCCAACGCTCTGCGTCGCACGCTGCGCACCCACGATGACGTCGTCGTGCCGCGCGTGAGTGACCTCAGTGCCGTCGTGCAGTCGACCCAGGGCAAGATCGAGTTCGACACGATGGACGACAGCGACTCGGACCAGGTGATCGCGGCCCTGGTCTCGCTGGCTGTTCGCCAGTGCTTCGCTGACGTGTTGCTCGAAGAGGCCTCCGACATCGTCGAGGCCTTCAACGATGAGGTCATCGTGCACACCGGCGACGACCTGCCCGACGCGAACTACCTCGAAGTTCTCGCCGCCATGCCCGCCCTGTCGACGCCCGTCGATCGCATCGCCGGGCCCGGGGCGAGCGACGGCGAGAAGGCCGCCGCCGTGGAGTTCGTGCTCGAGGGGCTCTATCTCACGAAGCGCCTCGCCAAGGACGCCTCGGGGGCGCGCGCCCTGTATCGATCGAGGAACCGCTAAGTGGCGGTGCGCTACGGCTTTCGCCGCGTCGGAGACGGCGATGAGTTCGACGACCTGGATCTGGATGAGGTGCTGTCGTTGCTGGCCGACGACTACATGGAGAACGGCGACCTCGACGAGGCGATGGACCGCCTCCTGCGCGAAGGGTACGACACCAAGGATGGCGATCGCGTCGAGGGTCTGCGCGAACTCCTAGAGCGCACGCGCCGTCGGCGCCGCGAACTCGAGCAACGGGCCGATCCCGACGGCGAGATGCAGCGGTATCGCGACTGGCTGGACCTCATCGAAGCGATGGAGGAGTCCGAGATCGATCAGCTCATGCGCGACGCCGAGGAGTCGGGGGACCAGCGCCGCGAGGAAGTAACGCGCGACATCGTCGACCAGCGCCGCATGCAGCGCGACCTCATGAGCGACCGACTAACTGAACGCCTGGGGGAGTACCAGCACTACGACTTCGTCTCCTCGGACGCGCGCGAAGAGTTCGAGCAGATGATGGGCGAGCTCCAGCGCGACGTGCTGGACACGTACTTCCAGCAGTCCAAGGAGTTCATGGGTTCACCCGACCCCAAAGAACTGGCGCGCATGCGCGACATGATGGACGCGCTCTCGACGATGATCGAGCAGGATCGTCGCGGCGAGGAACTCGATCCAACGTTCGGCGACTTCATGGAGAAGTTTGGCGATTTCTTTCCCGGCGCCGAGAACCTCGAGGACGTGATTCGCATGATGGCCGAACGCGCGGCCGCGGCCGAAGCGATGTTCAACTCGCTCTCCTCGGAGCAGCAAGGCGAGTTGCGCGCGCTGTTCGATCAGATGATGCAGAACATGGAACTGAACTTCTCCATGAACCGCCTCGTCTCGAATCTCCGACAGGCGACGCCCGACATCGATTGGCACCGTGCGCACCGCATGCGGGGCCAGGACGGCTCGTCCTTCGCCCAGGCCGCCTCGGTCGCCGAACAACTGGGAGAACTAAAGGGTCTTGAGGAGTTCCTCGGACAGAGCCACGCCGCCCAGGGGCTACCCGAAGTCGACGTCGAATCGGTGCGCCGGAACCTGGGCGATGACGCCGCGCGCCACGTCCAGCGCCTCCAAAAGGCCCTGGCGGAACTGAGAGATCAGGGCTTCATCGACCGCACCGCCGACCGACTCAAGTTAAGCGCGCGAGGAGTGCGCAAGATCGGCCAGATCGCCCTGCGCGACCTCTATCGTCAGATGCGCGACACACCCGCCCTCGGCGGTCATACGGTGGCGACCTTGGCCCACGGCGGGGATCGCGAAGAGACGTCCAAGCCCTGGCAACCCGGCGAGGCCGTGTCGTTGCACCTGCCGCGCACCTTGCGCAACGCGCTGCTGCGCCAGGGCCCCGGCACGCCGGTCACGTTGCACCCCGATGACTTTGAGGTCGAAGAGTACGAAGCCACCAAGCGCTCCGCGACGGTCTTTGCGATCGACCTCTCGCTCTCGATGGCCATGCGCGGGAACCTGCTGCCGGCCAAAAAGATGGTGCTCGCGCTCTCCCAGCTCATCTCCTCGAAGTACCCGCGCGATTTTCTGGCCATCGTTGGCTTCGGCGAAACCGCCCAGCAACTCAAGCTCGAAGACGTCCCCGCTCTCACTATCGACTACAACTACGGCACCAACCTCCAGCACGCGCTCGCCCTCAGTCGTCACTTGCTGCGCAACGAGCGCGGCGAGCGCCAGGTGGTCGTGGTGACCGACGGCGAGCCCACCGCCCACCTCACCAGCACGGGCGAGCCGTTCTTCTCGTGGCCCCCGGTGCCCGAAACCCTGGAAAAGACCATGGCCGAGGTCCTACGCTGCACCAAAGCGGGCATCACGATCAACACGTTTGCCCTGGACATCGAGCGCAGCCAGTTCCCCTTCGTCGAGCAGATCGCCCGGGTCAATGGGGGACGGCTCTTCTACACCGACGTGAACGACCTGGGAACGTACGCCCTCGACGACTTCGTGACCCACCGCCGCGCTGGCTGAGCGAAAAGCCCCTCATCAGGTAGTTCACAAATTCAATTTGCATTTTGTGCGAATTCCCGCAACAATGACACCGTTGTAATTACATCGATGGCAGAGACCTCGACGGGGAGGAATCACAACGTGGAAATTGTTGAACTTCTAAGTGGTCTAGAGGACCGAGGTTGGCAGGCACGCTCCAACTGCATGGGAGTTGACCCTGACCTCTTTTTTCCCGAGCGCGGGGCCTCCACTCGAGAGGCCAAGGAGGTCTGTCGCGGGTGCGTCGTGCGCGAAGACTGCCTGGAGTACGCGCTCGACAACGGTGAGAAGTTCGGGATTTGGGGTGGAATGAGCGAGCGCGAGCGCCGCCGTCTGCGCCGAGCCCGGGCCCTGGAGCGGCGCGCCCAAGCGGGCTGACCTAGTTGAGCCGCGACTCGATGGTCGCAGCCTCCGACAGCCCCAACTCCGCCCAGCGCGCTGGATCCTCGGAGCGCAGCACCGATTCAGGAATCAGTCCCACCAGTTCGGCGTGATCGATCTCGCCCGCCGCCAGCAGACTGGCCGCCTTGTCGTAGACCACCGAGGGACGGACCTTTTCGGGATCGATCAAATTGCAGCTGATCTGAACCATGTCGGGCATCTGAAACGCCAAAGCGCGCACCTCGTGACGACGCAATGCCTTGGCGACGAGCCGCGCGTCAGCGAGGTCGCCGCCACGGATCCATAGGTTCCAGGCGACAAGCACGGGACGCGCGCCGATGGCGCTCGCGCCGCGCTCGGCGCTGGGCTTCATCGGACCCATGTCGGGGGCGAGGGACTTAAAGGCGTGCCGACGAATCTCGGGCAGCGAGCGACTCGTGCCGTCGCGCAGACGTCCGAAGAGAAAGACCGGTACATCGAAGGTGCTGGCGACCCAGGACGCGGTTTCGTCGCGCAACCTAAAGGCGTCGTCCTTCTTCCTTGGGTCGAGGGCGACGAAGGGCACCACGTCGAGCACGCCAAATCGTGGATGCACGCCCTGATGGGTGCGCAGATCCAGAAGTTTCATAGTGGTCACGATGAAGTCACGCAAATAGCGGCGCAGTTCGGGTCGGTGGTCAATCAAAGTAAAGACGCTGCGGTTATGGACGGGATCGCTGTGGCGGTCTCGAAGAGTCGGTCCAGCGGCGCGTCCTAGCTCCTCGAGTACCTCGAGACGACGTCCGTCAGAAACGTTGACGACGCACTCGAACAATGCGCGGACCTACTAGAAGAGGTCGCGGTTAAAGAGGCGCAGACGACGGCGCTCGCGCAGGAGACGACGGCGCTCGCGCTCACTCTTCCCGCCCCACACGCCGTGGTCGATGTGGTTGTCCAGCGCGTAGATCAGACACTCTTTCGCCACGGGGCAACTCGCACAGATGCGCTGGGCGACGATAACGCCCATGCCATCGCGGGGAAAGAACGTTTCAGCCGGGTAGTCGCGGCACTTTCCATCGGCCATCCACTCCGAACTCATAGTGCCTCCTTTCCCACTTCCATGTCTCACAGTAGTGACTTCTTGCAGGCCCGTCATTACGATCCTTTGTCCTTTTCCTTAAGTTTCCATGGGGGTACGAGATGGCCTTGGAGTCGTCTTGGAATTGACCGGTAGGATTCATGATGTAAGCGTTCTCAAAGGAGTGTGGTGAGCCAGGTACCGGTCGGTGAAGCAGTAGAGGTCGTCGATCCGGTGGGTCACGTCCAGGTGGTCTACCTCGGTCCCGTCGCTCCACACTGGGAGTGCCGCATGGTCTTTGGCGACGAGGAGCAGATCCAGGCGTTCGTTGACCGCGTGGACGCGCGCCTGCGGTTCCTGCCCCCGCACGATCCACAGTTTCGGCGCAATCGCGAGCGCGTGAACCGCGACGCCGAGCGCGAGAACCTGCTCGTCGAGTGGAACCTCGGCTACGACGAAGAGGTCTGATTTAGGCGAGGGGCGAGGTCGTCACCCGCTCGTACCAGGCGCTCGGTGACGCCAGTTCACTCGCACTCGGCAGACCATCGACGCGCAACAACGCGCTAAAGACGCCCAGACCGTGTTCGGCGACGAGCGTCGAGACGAACTCGCGCGCCGCGTCGTGGTGCGGGCCCTGGGTCGAGATCCCAAAGAGCGCCGCGGCCGCGTCTTCGCCGCGCGCGTCGCTGCGACGGTGTCGGGCGTACGCCTCAAAGAGCCCCGGGCGCGGTCCTAACATCGTTTCGGTGACGTCCTTGGCGACGGCGTCGAAGAAGGCCAGGAGCACGCTGGTGGCCGCGTTGATCGCGCGGGTGGCGTTGGTCTCCTCGGGCACCTCGATGCCCTCGAGGAGTGCCTCGGGATTGTTCATCATCTCGTTGATGTCACCCGACTCCATCAAACTCGTCAGTCGGCCGAGGATGTCACCCTGCATCGCGTTCGATTCGTTGACGGCGTCAATGAGCAGTGCGCGCAGCGCGTCGCTGGTGCCGGGCTGGGTGAGCACCAGCGAGGCGATGAACTCTTGGGCGAGCGCGAAGACGTAGACCTCTTCGTTCTCGAGTGACCAGTCGCTGGCGAACTTGGCCAGGTTGTTCACTACGAGGAGATGGAAGTGGTTCTCGCGCGGTAGCGGCAGCACGGCGAGCGACCAGGCGCGCTCGGAGAAATGTCCGGCGACCGAACCCATCTGGAATCCGGCGAACAGCGGGCCGATCGTCGACGAGATCTGGTTGAGCAGCTGGTTTTGTTGCACGTCCAAGTCCTCGCTCACCGGCGGAGTCACGCTCGACGCCGATTTCATGACGGGATCCATGAGGGGACGCCACTGCTCGAGGGCGGCCTGAGTTAGCGCGGAGCGATTCACCGTCACCACGCTGGGCTCGATAGAGACGCCAAAGAGCGCCTCGACGTGACGGCCCACGAGCGGTGCCAACTCTTCGAGGCGTTGACGTTCAGCGGGCAGGGGATTGGGGTCACCGTCCTCACCGCGCGCGATGTTGAGGGCGAGCTGTGAGGCGGTCTGGTACCAGGCGTCGGGTCCCTGCTGGCTCAACATCGAAAAGATGTCGCCGAACATGTTGCCGAATGGATTGTCACTCACGGTGCCAACTTAGAGGGACACCCCAGGGTCACGTCCACGTCGTGCACGGTCGTTCCTTTGGCGTAGGCGATCGCGGCGTGGGTGTAGGCCGGGGTGAGATACAGCGTGGAGAGCAACTGGTTCCACGTATTGAGTTCCGTGCCGTTCCACTTGGTGATCACCTCGCCCACCTTCAGGCCGGCGTGGGCGGCGGTGCCGTACTGCAAAATCTTGGTGATCCTCACGCCACCTCCCTGTTCGGTCGTACCGTCAATCCCGAGGTCGGCGTGACAGCCGTGACCGGTCGCGACGACTTCGGCGACTTGGGCGACGAATTTGGCCGGATACCAGAAGTGTTGGGCCGACAAGACGGCCACCACGCGGTCCCGGGCGTCAACCGCGATGGCGTCCACGTATCCCGAGAGCTTCGTCTTGGCCGAGGTTGCCAGGTAGTGGACCACGCCTTGGGCGTCATTGGTCGGATCACCGAGTGTGGTGGTCGTCCAGTCGTACTCCGGAGCGGTGTATGCGTTCTTGATCACGGGGGCGATCGCCACGACCGACGCGCTCGCGGGCATGGGGTCCAGTATGGACGCCTTGATCTTTGCGCCCAGGTGAACGATGGAAAAACCCATCACGCTGTCGCGCCCCTCCAACGTGACCGCGAAGTTTGCCTCGGTGGCGGTGGCCCCGGTGATGACCGCGTTGATGGGAATGACCGTCGTGGTCACGGCCAAGTCGTCCGGCAACACCAGGGCCGCGACCTTGGTGGTCCCGCCGGCGTGAGTAATCGTCAGGACGACCGTGTCGGCCGCGGCGGCGCGCGCCGAAGCTGGCAGTTCGTCCAGTGACTTGGCCAATTTCGCTGGTGAGTCGGGGTTGGGCGTCGCCGGGGCACGATTCACCGCGAGAAAGGTGCCACCCGCAATGAGAAACAGGACCATCACGAAGATCACCCCTCGCGGCGTGACCACGTGGGGACGTGGACTGGGGAGATCTTTGAAACTCGGCAGTTCGCTGGGATGCACCCAGTGACGTGACTCAGCGGGCGGTCGTGATTGACCGCTACCTCGCCACCGACTCCACCACGACCGCCCCGCCACCTGGAAAAGGCTAGTAACGAAGGGCTTGCCACTTGCGTCGCCCTAGAGTTGGCACCTATGGCCGTGGACGTAGCGCTGGATATCGGCACGTCGCACACGCGCTTAGCGACCTCGACACGCGGCATCTTGTTCGATGAGCCCACCATGGTAGCGATCGACACGAATACCGGCCAGGTGCAGGATCTGGGTCACGGGGCGCTGGAGATGATCGGACGCACCTCACGCCACGTGGTCGTGTTTCGGCCCTTCAGTCAAGGTGCCACCACCGACTTTGACGTCACGGCCCGACTCATCGAATCTCTCTTCGAGCGCGCTGGACTCTCACGGTTAAGTCGGGCGCGCGTCGTGATGAGCGTGCCGTCACTGGCGACGGCCATCGAGCGGCGCGCCCTGCGCCAAGCCGCCATTCAGGCGGGAGCGCGCGAAGCCAGTCTCATCGAAGCACCCCTGGCCGCGGCGATCGGCCTGGGCATGCCGATCCAGGATCCGGTTGGTTCGGCGATCGTGCTCCTGGGCGCGGGTGCGTCCGAGGCTGCGGTGGTCTCCTTGGGCGGCATCGTGACGGGGGCTGCTCGTCGCATTGGCGGTAGTGACGTCGACTCGGCAATCGCCACCGCACTGCGCCTGAGTCTCGGTGTTGTGGTCGCACCGTCGGTCCTCGAGATGCTCAAGTGTTCGCTCGCCTCGGCCCTCGGGCGCACCGCGGGGCTCTCGGAAGTGGTGCTGGCACGCACCGTCGATCGCGGTCGCCTCGTCGAGATCGAGGTGAGTGCGGAGCTCGTGAACGCCGCCGCCCACGACATCTTGCAGGCGACGATGCGCATGATCCAAGAGTGCTTGGGCGGGGCACCCCCCGACCTCGCCCAGGACGTCAGTGCCCGAGGGCTCACCGTGGCGGGCGGTCACGCCAACATGACTGACCTCGATGAACTCGTCGCCCAATCGAGCGGTGTCGAGGTCGGCCTCGCACCTCAGGCTGATCTCGTCGTCATTCAAGGTCTGCAGGCGTGTCTGGAGGAGATGTCCGCCCTTCACGCCCTCTTTCGCAGCGCCGATCGATAGCCGCCAATGAGGTTCTGAGCGCTAGCGGCTCCGGTAGCGTTGATCCATCTTCAGTACTCCCTCCACACCAAATAAGAAATCGCGAATGTGGATTCCCCTGGTCGTGATCGCTGTGCTGCTGCTGGGCATCTTGGCCCTCGAAGCGAAATCCTCGGGCGAGTACTCCATCACTCCCGGCAAGAGCACGCCCGTCGCACCCCTCATCAAGCTGAGCGGCCTGAAGACGAACGCTCATCCCGGTCGAATCCTGTTCACCGACGTCGACCTCACGTCACTCTCGGAGTGGCAGTTGATCTTGACTCACTTCCAAAAGAACGTCCAAGTCGTTCCTTCCGCTGCGCTCATCGAACCGGGGGTGTCGACCAGTGAGCTGATCGCCCAGGAGTACCTCGAGATGTACGACGCCAAGCACTCCGCCGAGGTGGCGGCTTTTCGCGCCCTTGGCTGGAAAGTTCACCCGACGCCCAGTGGCACGGTCATCACGGCGGTGCAAGAGAACTCTCCGGCCAGTCGCGCCAAGCTCGCGGTGGGCGACCTCATCACCGGGCTCAACTCCGCCCCGGTTCGTTCGGCGTGTCAGTTCACTTCGTTGTCGCACGACACGCCGCCGGGTACGACGGAGGTTCTGGATGTGAACAAGGTGAAGATCTCTGGCTCCGGACAATTCAGTTACGCGGCGCCGTCAACGGTCCGCGTTACGACCGCACCGCCGCCCGGCGATCTCCACCTGGAGAGTTGTGGCGCAAGCGGGCGAGCGAAGTCGTGGGTGGGTATCGCTCTCGAAGATGGATTTCACTACACGCTGCCCGCGGCCGTGAGCATCAACACCGCCAACATTGGCGGACCCTCCGCCGGGCTGGCAATGACCCTGGCGCTGATCAACCAGTTGAGCAAAGGTTCCCTCACCGGCGGCCACGCCGTGGCCGCCACCGGCACCATGTCACCGAATGGCCAAGTAGGCGCGGTGGGGGGCGTCAAGGAGAAGGCTGTCGCCGTTCACAGCGCGGGAGCCACGTACTTCTTCGTGCCCAACGGTGGCGGCGACGTCGACGCCGCCAAGGCGGCGGATCAACCGGACCTCACGATTCTGCCGGTGAGGTCGCTCAAGCAGGCGCTGGCCGATCTAAAGCGGATTGGAGGCGTGACCCCCACGCCCCTGACGACGCCCCGAGACACCGATTCTTCGGGCTAGAAACTCTAGGCTGTAACCAATGGACGACCGCCGAACAGTCTCGACCACGCGCCTTTCCTCAAACGAATTGACTCGGGTCACCTTTACCTCCCTGCGCAAGGGGGGTGTGGACCCCAACGAGGTTCGACTCCACCTGGAGGCCGCCGCGCGCGAGATGGGCCATCTCGAAAGCCGAATTCGAGAACTCCAGGATCAGTTGAGCGAAGCCCATCATTTGGCCGAGCACCCCACGTTCGACGAGGCCACGCTGACCAACGCCCTGGGGACCCAGAGCGCCTCGATCCTGCGCTTGGCCCACGAAGAGGCGGGACGCGTCACCGCCGAGGCGCAGGAACGAAGCGCGGCGGTGTTCGCCGAGGCCCAAGCGCGAGCGTCCTCTCACCTCATGGAGGCCCAGGAACGCTCCACCGCGCTCATCACCGAGGCCGAGAACACCGGCAACCAGATCGACCACGATTCGCGACTCGCCGCGGAGCGACTCATCGACTCGGCCAAAGTCAACGGCGAAGCGCTGATCGATCGCGCGCGCGAGCAAGGTCGTGCGATCGTCGAGCAAGCGAACGAAGCTCGCCGCACGGTGCTCAACGACCTCGCCGTCAAGCGCAAGGCCCTGCACATGCAGATCGACCAGTTGCGCGCCGCCCGCGACACGCTCGGCACGTTCGTGAGTGAACTGCGCGAGAAGGTTGATGACATTCTCACTGGCATTAACGGATCCGACGAAGCCGCTCGCTCGGCCGCGCTCGAGGCGCTGCGCGCGCACGCCGCGGTGCCCGAACCCACCGATGAGGAGTTGCTCGCCGGAACGCCGTTGCGTGAAGTGCCCGCGGCCGCGCTCGAAGCGCCGATGGATTCGACTCCTGAGACCGCTCGGCACAGCGACGCCGCACCGCCGCTGGCGCGCTCGGCTGCTCCCCACGAAGGCGAGTCGCTCCTGGAAGACGATCCATCGGGGACCGACGTCGTCAACGAGATCTTCGCGCGTCTACGCAAGGCCACCTTGGAAGAGCGGGGCGCGACCGCCGTCGCACCGAAGAAGGCGGCACCGGCCAAGCCCGAGACCCCCGTGGGAACCTTGTTTCGGCACCGCGACGACGCGCTCGATGAGGCTCTGTCGGTTCTCACCCGTCGCGTCAAGCGCGTGCTCCAGGATGATCAGAACATCATGCTCGAACGCATCCGCCACGTGAAGGCGATGATCACTGACGAGCTCGAAGACGAGATGGTCCAGCGTAATCGATACGCCGAAGCCGCGAGCGAGGGCCTCGTGCTCGCCGCTCAAGCGGGTGTGCAGTTCGCTCGCGACGAGGGCGGGGTGAGTGAGACGACCGTCGAGCCATCTCTCTTGGATGACGTGGCCGCCGACCTCGCGGTCACGATTGTGCTCGCGTTGCGCAAGCGCATCCTCAGCGAGTCGGCGGGCGACGCGACGGACCGGGTGAACGCGGCCTATCGCGAGTGGCGCGGGGCGCGCGTGGAGCGGCTCTGTACCGACGCCGCGCGGCGGGCCTTTCACCTGGGCGTGGTCACCGCGTCCAAGGGCCGCTCGATTCGCTTTTTTGCCACGCCGAATGACGCACCGTGTGACCTGTGTGCGCACGACGCCGACTCGGGCGAGCGCCTCGCGGGAGAGAACTTTCCGAGCGGATCGCCCTACCCGCCACTACATGCGGGCTGTGCCTGCACTGTAATTCCCGTTTAAATAAGTCGTAGGCTCGATCTGTGCGCAGCTCGACCGACGTTCCTCAACGCCCGCGGCGCCTAGGACGACTGTCTCGGCGGTTCTGGATCGGGATCATCATTGTCGTCCTCCTGATCCTCTTCTTTTCCCTGCGCAATCTGGCCGTGCTGTGGACCGACGAGATGTGGTTCTCCTCGGTGGGCTTCTCGAGCGTGTTCTCCACCCTGTTCTTCATCAAGATCGGGCTCGGTCTCACCTTCGGGGCGATCTTCTTCTTCATCATGTGGGGCAACCTGCTCCTGACCGATCGCTTTGGGGCGAGGGATCTGTCCTTCGATCCTGAAGACGAGGTGGTGCGGCGATACCAAAACATTGTGCGGCCCTACGCTCGCCGCATTTACGCGGCGATTGCCCTGGTAATGGGGCTTATCGCAGGCTTGAATGCGACCGGCCAGTGGAACAACTACATCCTCTTCACGCACTCCCAGCCGTTCCACAAGGTCGACCCCATTTTTCATAAGGACCTGAGCTTCTACATCTTCACCTTGCCCTTTGTGTCCTTTGTGGTTACCTGGTTCCTGGTCGTCTTGATCATCGCGCTGGTGGTCACGACGGGCTTTCACTTCCTTAATGGCGGCATCCGCACCACCAAGGTGACCCCGCGGGTGGCGCCCCGCGTGAAGGCCCATCTCTCGGTCATCGGGGCGGCGATCGCGATCATGAAGGCGCTCGGCTACCTGATCGCCAAGTGGGAGCTGGTCATCTCGACCAACGGCTACGTCCAAGGAGCGACCTACACCGACGTACACGCGCGCATGCCGGCCCTCACGATTCTGTTCTGGCTCTCGCTGGCCGCGGCCGGGATCCTGCTCTACAACGTTCGCTCGAGGGGCTGGTCGCTGCCGGTGGTGGCCGTGGGTCTGTGGGCCTTCGTGGCTCTGGTGATCGGCGTGCTCTATCCCACCATCCTCCAGGCCCTCAAGGTCTCGCCCAACCAGGAGTCTCTTGAGGCGCCCTACATACAGCGAAACATCGAAGCGACGAGGTCGGCCTTTGGGCTCGACAACGTGACGTATCACAACTTCGCCGGGGCGGCCTCGATCACGGCGAGCGAGGTGAAGGCCGACGCGCCCACCCTCAACAACATCCGCCTCTGGGATCCGGCCAACAACGTCTCGCTCCAAACGGTGACGCGTCGCCAGTCGATTCGCTCGTACTACAACTTCCCGAACCTGTCGGTGGACCGCTACTACATCAACGGCAAGCTCACGCCCGTGCTCATTGGCGCCCGCCAGATCAACACGGCCAACCTGCCGAACCAGACCTGGGTCAACCAGCACCTGCAGTACACCCACGGCATCGGGGCCGCCGTGTTGGCGGCCAACCAGGTGGACTACTCGACGGGCAACCCTATCTTTGACGTCTCCAATGTGCCCCCGCAATCGACCGATGGCATGCCGACGCTCACCCAGCCCGACATCTACTTCGGGCTGGGTCTGAACGGCTGGGTCGTGGCCAACACCAAGCAGGCCGAGCTCGACTACCAGGTGAACTCCGGCCCCAAAGCTGGCACGCCGGTCGAGGTTCACTACAAGAGCACCGGCGGCGTGCAGGTTGGAGGGTTTCTGCGCCGATTCGCCTTGGCGCTGCGCCTGGGAGACTTCAACTTCCTCATCTCGAATCAGATCACCGACCAGAGCCGCGTGATGTTCGTGCGCGACGTGCGCCAGATGGCCGAGAAGGCGGCGCCGTTCCTGTCCTTCGACTCCCAGCCCTACGCCGTGATCGCCAACGGCGAGGTGCAGTACGTGCTCGACGGGTACACCACGACGAGCCAGTACCCATACTCCGAGAACGCCAGCAACCTCAACATGAACACCGGCGGACTGCCGAACAGCTTCAACTACGCGCGTAACGCGGTCAAGGTCGTCGTGAACGCCTACACCGGCCAGATGAAGTTCTACGTCATCGACCCCAAGGATCCGATCATCGAGGCGTACCGCTCCGCGTTCCCCTCGATGTTCCTGCCCATGAGCGCGATGCCCTCGACGATTCGCACGCACCTTCGCTACCCCTCGGATCTCTTCGCCGTTCAGGCGGCCACCTACGGGCGCTACCACATCACCGCTGCGGACTCCTTCTACTCCGCCTCGGACCGCTGGGAGGTCTCGCCCACCACGGGGGCCGGATCCCCGTCGAGCACGATCAACCAGACCGTGACCGAGAACGCCGCGGGCCAGGTCACGAACGTGTCGAATACCCCGATGAGTCCGATCTTCACGGTGGGGTCGCTGCCCAACGCGAACCATCAGCAGCTGCTCGAGACGATCGACTACGTGCCCGCCGGAAACTCGTCGACGGTCCAGAACCTGACGGGCATGATGATCGCCACGAGCGATCCCGACGACTACGGGCAGCTCAACGTCTACGAGACCGAGCGCGGCGCATCGGTGACCGGTCCCCTCCAGGCCGACTCCGAGATCAACCAGTACTCACAGGCCTCTTCGATTATCAGCCTGCTCGACCAGCACGGTTCCGAGGTCCTGCTGGGCAACAACTTGACGGTCCCCCTCGACTCGGCGGTGCTCTATATCCGCCCGCTGTACGTGACGAGTAAGACGAACCCGATGCCACAACTGCGCTACGTGATCGCCGTCTTCAACCAGGAGGTGAGCATCGAGCCCACCCTGGCCCAAGCGCTCTCGGCCGTGCTAGGCACCGCGGTGAGCGGGGTGGCGCCACCCTCGACGGGCACCGGCAAGGGCAAGGGCTCGACGACCTCCAACGCGACGGCCGAGCAATATCTGACCCAGGCGTCGTCCGACTACACCGCGGCCCAAACCGCACTATCCAGGGGCGAACTCGGCCAGTACCAAAAGGACGTCAACGCAATGAACACTGCCCTCCAGGCGGCCGAGAACGCCCTCAACAAAGGCACGACCTCGAGCGCCGACACGACGTCCACGACGTCCACGACGACCACGACCACTCCGTCGAGTTAGTCCTCGCGGCTTGACAACGAGCTCCTGGGCTGACGGCGCTGCGCGTTCGGGATCGCGAAAGCCAGGCACGAAGATGACGCTGAGACAGATCGCGCCCGAGATGAGACCGCCGACCACAAGCGAGCGGCGACTGCGGAAAATTCTTGTCGAGTGCTAGTCGTCGCGACGTTCGTCGAGGTGTCGGTAGGGATTGAGCAGCCCTTGGGGATCGAAGACGGACTTGATGCGACGTTGCAGGTCCACCAGCGCGGGGTCGGCGAGGGCGAGGTAGACGTCGCGCTTGTCCCGACCGAGTCCGTGTTCGCCCGACACCGCGCCGCCCAACTCCACCCCCGCGCGAAAGAGTTCGAGCAAGAGTTCTTCGCGCTGATCATCGTCGACCAAGTAGACCGAGAGATGGACGTTGCCGTCTCCCACGTGCCCGCACCCGGGGATGAAGGCGTCGTACTTTTCGCCCAGGGCTTTCACCGTGTCGAGAAAGACGGGCACCGTCGAACGCGGGACGACGACGTCGATGATCTCATTCGCCCCGGCGGCTTTGGTGACCCAGAACATTCGCTCGCGGGCCTGAATGAGTTGGGTCGCCGGTGAGCCCTCCAGCACGTAGACGTCCAGGGCGCCCGCCTCTCCCACGATCTCCGCGGCCGCCTCCACGTCGGCGTCGAGCTGCTCACGCGTCCTGGTCTCGAGCACGACGATGAGGTAGGCCGCGCTCTGTTCGGCGATCGCCGGGTTCACCCCGAGGCGAAGTTCGGACGAACCCTGGAGCGCGTTGAGCGTGGTGGAGTCCAGGTACTCCAGCAGCGAGGGCATCAGTCCCGAGGAGATCAGCGTGGGTACGACGCTTGCGACCTCGTGCACCCCGGCGAAGGGCACGAGCAGCGTCGCCGAGTGGGCCAGCACCGGCGAGAGCTTGAGGGTGACTGCAGTCACCAGCGCGAGGGTGCCCTCGCTGCCGATGAGCAGCTGGGTGAGATCGTAGCCCGAGGACGTTTTCATGACCGGGCCACCGGTCTTCATGACCGTCCCGTCGGCCAGTACGACTTCGAGACCCAAGACGTGTTGGCGAGTGACGCCGTGTCGCACAGCTCGCATGCCGCCGGCGTTGGTGTTGACGTTGCCGCCGAGCGAGCCGGAGAGCTCGCCGGGGTAGACGGGGTAGTGCAATCCGGTGCCGGCGAGGGCCTCGTTGAGTTCGCGCAGCGTGATACCCGATTGAACGACCGCCACGTGATCGCGCTCGTTCACCGACACCACGTCGCGCATCTGGTCGAAAGCGATCACGAGTCCGCCGATGACTGGCACGGCACCGCCGGAGAGCCCGGTGCCCGAACCTCTGGGAGTGATGGGAACCTCGTTGCGCGCGGCCCAGCGAACCAGTGCGGCGACTTCTTCGGTGCTGCGCGGTCGCGCCACCGCGAGGGGCTCGCGTTCGCGCGGGTGCAGGGACTCGTCGCGCAGGTCATCGGGGTTGTGCGAACCCGAAAAGGTCACGTCCTTGACGAGCGAGAACAGTTCGGCGCGCATCTCGTAGGTTTTCACCTCTGGAACGCTACCGTGCGCGAATCGCCTCGCCGCCGTTGGAGTGAATGATCACCGCGACGGTGTCCCCCTCGCGAGGGACACCGTCGCGGTGGTTGTGAACCTATCGAACGCGGTAGTTAATCGACGTCCGCTTTCCGTTGCTGAACTGGATGGTGAAGCGGTACGTACCTTTCTTCGCGCCCTTGACGACGCGCACCCTGAGGTAGATGTGCGTGGCGGAGGATCGGATGACCGACGCCACCGTGCCGGCGTGACCGATCACCCGGGGGCGCGTGCCAAAGTTCGTACCGATGATGACCAGGACGTCGGTGTGACCGATGATGCCCCAACCGGTAATCCGCTTCGCCTTGGGTGCGGGGGTCTTGGTGATGGTCGCACCGGCCACGGTGAGCTTGAAGGTGAAGGTTCCCGAGTCGCCGTTGGGGTCGGCCGTCGTACCCGAGGCGGTGTAGGTGCCCGAGGCGAGCGCGCTGGCTGCCGTGACGGCGCCAGAACTCGACACCACGACGTCAGGCGTTCCGGCGCTCTGGGTGTAGGTCACCGCTCCGTTGTTGCCGCTGGTGGCGAGTTGGGCGGTGAATCCAGCCGACGTGGTGACCGACGCGCTGAGCGGAAGGTTCTGACTGAGGGTCTTGGCGAGCACGGCGTAGGAGAACGACGCGTCGATGAAGGGCGCGGTCGTGCCACACACACTGGCGGACTTGGCGTCGTTGCTCGGGTAGGGCGTGGCATTGACCTCGCACAGATACACCGTGTAGGACGAGCCGGTGGCCACCGCCGCGGGAACCGTCATCGTGCCGCCGAGGACCGGCGCGTTGAGCGTCTTGCCGTCGTAGCAGTCATTCGAGATCGTCACTCCCGTGGCCGGTCCCGCGAAGGCGGGGCTGGAGGCGCCCGCGGCGTACCAGGCCTCTTCAAGATCGGTAGTGGGCACGTCGCCGTACCCGCCACTGGCGCCACACGTCGAGGGAGCGACCGCGGCGGTGGTTCCGGAGTCCAGGGCCTGAACGGCCTGGACGGCGTCACCCCACCAGTAGCTCGTGGCACCCGCCGCGTCACTCACGTTGATCAAACTGCCCGGCGATCCGGTGGCCGGCTGGGCGGCGATGGTGGGCGCCGCCGGCGCCGTGCTCTGACTCGCGTACATCACGAGATACTCGCCGCCGGCGACCTCTTGTTCCGAAGAGTTCGCGACCGCGATAGCGCAGCCAAAGAGACCGGCGTTGATCTGGGCTTGGGACGGCGGGCACTGAGCGGCGCTGTCACCCGACGCGCTGAAGGTCGCCGGCACGGCGAACGTGGCCTCGGTGCAGGAACCCGCGGTTCCTGCCGGGCAGCCGGTGTCGGTCGCACTCGCGCTGAAGTCCCCCAACGTGCCGGTGTCCGCCTCGGCGGTGGGGATGACGTTCGCCGTGGAGATACCGGCCAGCAATGAGGCTTCGGCGACGACCGCCGCACCCGACGAGGCGTCGCAGTCGAACTTGATCTGAGTGGTGCCGGCCACGACGCCAGTGATAAGCGTCGTTGAGGCGACCAGTTGACCCCCTCCGGAGACCGACACGTTGCAGGGCAGGGTCGGTGCGCCCAGCGCCTGCACGGGGGCCGCCGAGACGTCGGTCGTGATCGTGAGAGCCGCTGCGGCCATGAGCGCGATCGACGCGCCGAGCGCGAACAGCGGTGTCCAATGTGTTCTCGCGCCGCGTGCGCGACGTCGTGCGTTCGGGTTGTTCATTGAGTCTCCCTTTTGGCTGTAGGTGGGGGTCCAGCCGACACCGATGTGCCGCTCCTCCCACGTTAAAAGGGGACCGAACGCCACGTCCTGTCGACCCCGCCTACCCGCGCGTCGCCGATTGTGCGAAATCACTTAGGGATGAACGACGCGAACGCCCTTCACATCAAACTCTCAGATTTGTCTCAGTCGCTCGACTCGTCGTTCCACGCGACCACGCCGCCGCGCACCGAGATGCCGACATCGCTATCGCGCGCGGGCAGGTCGATGGCGTGCGAGGTGCGCGCGTGCAACGTGAGTTCGCGATGAACATTGGCGCGCAACTTGACGACGGCGTCGTGTCCGTAGAACTCAGTGTCGAGCACGTGGGCGCGGGCCGGGCCGTCGTCGGTGAGGATGAGCTGTTCGGGCCGGATCAGCACGAGTAGTCGCGCGCCGTCGTGCAGATCAGCGATCGACGACACGTCTTCGAGCACCAAGCGTCCGATGTCGGTGTCCACCTCGTGTCCGCGCGCGGTCCCCCGTACGAAGTTGACGTTGCCGAACTCTCGGGCGAGGGCGGGTGTCGCCGGTTTCGCGTACAGCGTGGCCGGCGCGTCGCACTGGCTGATGCGGCCGTCACGAATGACCGCCACCTTGTCGGCGAGCGAGAGCGCTTCGTCCTGGTCGTGGGTGACCAGGATCACGGTCGCGCCACGCGTCTTTGAGAATGTGGCGTACGTCGTGACGCACGCTCGCGCGCAGACCCGCGTCGAGCGAGGAGAACGGTTCATCGAGCAAGACCAGGTCGGGATTGATGGCGAGTCCGCGCGCCAGGGCCACGCGCTGTTGTTGGCCACCCGAGAGCTGGTGCGGGTAACGCTCGGCGAGGTTCCCCAAGCCCACCATCTCGAGGAGTTCGTTCACTCGTGTGCCGTTGCGTTCTGCCTTGGGCAGGCCGAAGCCGACGTTCATCTTGACCGACAGGTGGGGAAAGAGATTCCCGTCTTGTGGCACGTAGCCGATGCGACGTTTGCGCGAGTCCACGAAGTGCGTCGCGTCGTCGACGATCTCGCCGTGCAGGCGCACGCAGCCGGCGTCGGCTCGTTCAAAGCCCGCGATGATGCGCAAGAGGGTGGTTTTGCCGCTGCCCGAGGGTCCGAGAATCGAGACGAAGGAGCCCTCATCTACGACGAGGTCGAGCCCGCACAGCACCTCTTGGGTCCGAAAGGACTTGACGAGGCCCGAGATATCGAGTTCGCTCATGCGACCACGCTAGGCACTGGGGTGGCGAGGGCCCGGTGGGGCAGACGATCGAAGAACCGGCCCAACAAGTACGCCGGCACAGCGGCGATGAGGATGATGAGCAAAGCGAAGGGCGCGGCTTGGCCGTAGGAGAGGTTCTGCTGATACGCCCAGAACTGAGTGGCGAGGGTCTGGACGCCCGTGGGAATCAGGATCAGCGTGGCCGTGAGTTCCGTGGCACAGCTGAGGAAGACCAGGCAGAACGCGGCCGCCAGTCCCGGACCGATCAGGGGCAGCGTCACACGGCGAAGAACCTGGCCGCGGGGCACGCCGAGCGATCCGGCGACCTCTTCGAGCCTGATCGGTGCCTGGCTTACCGAGGCGCGCACGCCCACGAGCGCCAAGGGAAAGAACATCAGGGCGTAGGCCAGTATCAACATGGGAGCGGTCTCGTAGCCAAAGGAGTCGGCGTGCTGTTCGGAGAAGTACGACAGGGCGAGCGCGATGACGAGTCCGGGCATAGCCAACAGGAGAAAGGTCGATCGCGTGAACGCCCGTGTCCACTTCGTGGGGTAGCGCACGACGAGAAGCGCCACCGGCAGGGCCATGAGTGTGGCGAGCAGGGCGGCTCCGGCGCCGTAGAGGGTGGTGTAGAGCGCGGCCGAACCCAGCGAGACGCCGGAGATCGCGTCGGCCCCGCCCTCAAACATCCAGTAGATGGCCGAGCCGATCGGCACGCCGAGCGCGGCCAGAACGAGAGCACTGAAGAGAGCGAGGACGGGAATTCGTGAGCGACCCAACGTCACCCGAGCGCGCACGGGAGCGACGCCCCGACCGCTGCGCGATGTGCGCCGAGCCCCACCCATCGCCCCTTCTCCCACCATCACCGCGATCGAGATCACCACGATGACCAGCGAGAGTGCGCAGGCTGACGACGTGTCGAAGCCGATCGAGAACTCCGAGAAGATCTCGGTGGTAAAGGTGCGGTACCCCAGGATCTCGAAGGCGCCGTACTCGGCGAGTATCACCAGCGACACGAGCAGGCACCCGCCGAGAATCGAGCGACGAGCTTGAGCGAGGGTGATGCGAAAAAAGACTCCCAGGCGCGACGCGCCGAGGCTGCGTGCGATGTCCTCCTGGCCGGTGTCCGCCCCACGAAAACTCGCCGCGACGGGCAGGTACACGAGTGGATAGACCGCCAAGGTCATCACGACGACCGCGCCGCGGAAGCCGGAGATCCAGGTGAAGAGCGACGACCAGCCAAACGAGACCACGAAGTCGGGCATGGCGAAGGGGATAACGACGAGGACCGCCCAGACGTGTCGTCCCGGCAGATCGGTGCGCTCGACGCAGTATGCGCATAACGTGCCGATGATCGCACACAGGATTGTGACGACGACGGTGAGTCGCACCGTGTTCCACAGCAGGGTGGCGGTCAGGCTTCGCCAGATGAGATGCCAGACGTTGCTCGCACCGGCGTCCGACGCCTCTAAGAGCAGGAAGATGAGGGGAAGGGAAAGAGCCCCGATGACGATTGCGCTCAACAGAACGAGAGCCTTGGGACGGGGGCGCCGCCGCCGGGGCGTTGCGACAAACGCTTCGACGGGCGACCGAGTCGTCGTCATCCGAGTGATCCCTGATAAGAGGGGCTACGCGTGTTAGGGGGGTCCCGGGGGATCATCGGAGTTCGTCCACCTCGTGGGTCCGTTCCGACCGATAGACGTCTGGTCGCGGGACTTCCATTGGCATTTAGTTTAGGCTAACCTAACTCGCTTTCGGTCGTCAATGGCCGTGTCGCGCGCCCGCATCGACCCGCCCCGTGAATGAGAGTCGTCTGGGAACTTCGAGGCGACCAGTCGCCAAAAGTGGGCGAAAAGCCAGCGTTTACTTAATAAATCGTCGAGTTTGTGGGTCCCCTGTGATCTCGCGGTCTGACGGACACTGCGCCGTAGGTCCGAAAGAAGATGGGCCACATGAGACACATCACCACTTGTGCGAAGCGAAGGATGGCTTCTTCGTCTCGCGTAAACCTTTCCCGCGCGGTTGCCTGCGCTGCGGTCATTCTGGGTGCCTCCGGACTGATCGCCGCGCCCGCGTTCGCTACGGGAACCACCTCCAACACCATCAGCGCGAGTGCGCCGCCCCATGCGGGCAGCACGCACGGCACCTATAGCCCGAGCGCATCAGCGACCTCGGGCGACACGGTGACGATCACGCTCGACAAGAGCTCAACGGGATGCTCGCTGAGCGACGCCAAAGTCACGTTCACTGGGGCGGGAACCTGCGTCATTGACTTCAACGACCCCGGCAACGCCACGTACGCTGCCGCCGCCCAAGTACAACAGAGCATCACGGTGTATTCGAGCAACACGATCACTACGAGCGCCTTTCCCAAGGCCGCCAGCAAAGGTGGCGCCTACGCGCCGGGGCTGAGCGCGACCTCGGGTGACAAGGTGGTCATGACCCTGGACAAGGACTCCGGCGGCTGTTACCTCAACTACGGCTGGATTGAGTTCAACGCTTCGGGGGAGTGCATCATCGATCTGAACGATCCGGGCAACGGCGCCTTCGCCGCAGCGAGCCAGGTCCAGCGATGGATCAAGGTGTACGGATCCAACACGATTTCGGTCTCGACCCCGCCCGCGGCGGGAACGATTCACGAGACGTACACGCCTAGCGCCTCGGCGACCTCCGGCGACAAGGTCTCGATCAAACTCAACAGCCAGTCGACCGGCTGCTCCCTCTCCAGTGGCGTGGTGACCTTCAACGACAACGGCGTGTGCGTCATCGACTTCAATGACGCGGGCAACGGTGCCTTCGCCGCTGCGTCCGAGGTCCAGCAGTCGATCACGATCGGAAGCGGCAATCCCAAGAGCCAGGGCGCGATCGCCATCGTGACCACCTCGATGAACTTCGGTCACCCGCTTTCGCTGGCGACGTCGGGCGGATCAGGCTCGGGCGCGATCAGCTACGCGGTCGCCTCACAGGGCACCGCGGACTGTCAGGTTCAAGGAGACGTGCTGACCAGTTCCAAGGCCGGAACCTGCGTGGTGGTGGCCACCAAGGCGGCCGACGGCACGTACGCCCAGGCGACCTCGCTGGCGACGACGATCACGGTGTTGGCCCCCGCGCCCAAGGCCGCGCGACTCGATCGGTCTCTGTGGGTCGGTCGAACCATGAACGCCGTGGTGGTCGGCTCCGGCTTCTACGGGCGCCCCCTCGTCGTGAGCGATCTGGTGGGGACGAGTGCGATCGTCATCCACGACAATGGTCGTGACCTGACGCTGCACGTGATCATTGAGCGCGGCAGCCACCCCGGCATCTACCGCTTCACGATCGTGTTCGCCCACGGTCAGCGAACGGTCGTGCGCTATCGCTTGAGGTGATCGCGACCTAGATGACCTAGTCGTCTCGTTCGACTTGACGATCTAAGAATGCGTAGACGTCGATGAGGTCAACACCCGGATAAGGGTTGAAGACGACAGTGTCGGTCGGTAGACCCGACACGAAACTGCTGTGATCGCGCGCCGAGGGCCACGTCGATCGTTCCCAGCGATCGCGCGCCTCGACGTGGGGCCGGTGACAGCAGTCCGGATCGGGGCAGGTCGAGACCGCTCGGCGCATGGTGGCCGAACCTCGGAACCAGTGCGACATGGCGTCGATCGTGCCGATGGTGATCGCATCGCCCCGGTCGCGATCGAGGTCGATGTGCGTGGTGCACCAGAACGTCCCCGCCGACGTGTCGGTGCGCTGGTAGTGGTGTTCGTAGGAGTCCTCCGAGGCGAAGGCTTGACGCGAACTCCACCAGCGACAGAGCCTCTGGCCCTCAATCGTTCCATCCACCGCGGCCGGCAACAGCACCCCGTCGTTCTCGTAGGCCTTCCACAGCAGACCCTCGGGATCCGAGCGCTGGAAGTGTACGGGAATACCAAAGTGCCGCGTGATGAGATTCGTCAGGCGGTGGGCCGCCATCTCGTAGGACACGTAGAACAGCTCGCCGAGGTCCTCGACGGCAATGTCCTCGTTGCGCTTCGCTTCACCCAGCACTGACACGACGGCGCGTTCGGGAGCGAGCAGGGCGCCGGCGAAGTAGTTCGCTTCGACGCGCTGGCGTACGTAGGTCTCAAAGTCGCCCGGCGCGTCGTGACCGAGGGCGAAGTGCCCGAGCGTCTGGGCGATGACCGATCGCGACGAGCGCGTTCCGCCGGTGGCGTTTCGTTGGGGCACGTACATGATCTTGTGCTCGGTGTCGGTGATGGAGCGAGCCGAGCGCGGCATACCCTGCACGCGCGAGATGGTGTAGCCGAAGTACGCCGCTGCGTCAGTGAGCTGGCGTTCGGAGACTGCGCCCGGACCGGAGTAGCCGACCGCGTCCAGCGCCGCGGTGGCCACGAGTTCGATCTCTTCGAAGTAGTTGTCGCGACGTCGCATCTCGTCGCGTAGTGCGGCGTTGGCGGCTCGCGCTCCACTCGTCGTGTGGCGCGCCACGGGTGGCGCGTCACTGAGCGGCACGCCGTCGGAGAGTTCTCGCACGCGATGGTAGAGCGCCACCACGTGCTCGAGTGCGGCCGCGTCGAGGCGCGGGGACGCCTTGAGGTAGGGAAGGCCCAGCTCGCGATAGGCCGGGTCGTCTTGAATATGCGCGAGCGCCACTTCAAGTTCGGCGCGCCGATTCGGCGCGGCAGCGCTCAAGAGTTCGGCCGGTCGACAGCCCAAAGCAGCGGCGAGTTGATTGACTGTGGAGAGTCGCGGTTCGCGGTGACCGTTTTCCAGTTGCGAGAGATACGAGGACGACGAGCCCACCGCCTCGGCCAGTTGGCCGAGCGTGAGACCCGAGCGTTTGCGCAGGTGACGCAGGCGCTGGCCGAAGACGAACGAGTCCAGCGGTTCTACAACGGTCATGCCAGATATTTTCGCACATATTCCCTTAAGTGGCAAGTATTACGTTTCTTCACTTGTTTAAGTGCCCGACACCGGGAAATAATCCTATTTATGTTCGTTACTAGGAATCTCTCGATTGAGCCGCACCACGGGGTCGACACGGTCTTGACGCCGTGGGCGGTTGACTTCATCGTGGCGTTGCACGACCGATTCCAGGGCATGCGCGCAGAACTTTTGGCCGAACGAAGCCTGCGTCAGGCTCGTTTCGACGCGGGCCAACGACCCGACTTTCTCCCCGAGACCTTCGAGATCCGTGAGAGCGAGTGGCGCGTCAGGACAGCGCCGGCGGGCCTAGAGGATCGACGCGTCGAGATCACGGGACCGGTTGAGCGCAAGATGATGATCAACGCGCTCAACTCGGGGGCCAAGGTCTTCATGGCGGACTTTGAAGACTCCAACTCCCCGACGTGGCACAACATCATCGAGGGCCAGTTGAACCTCATCGATGCGGTTCGCGGCCAGATCGAGTTCGCCACGCGCGAGAAGACCTACCAGTTACGTCCCGAAAGTGAACTCGCCACGCTGGTGGTGCGTCCCCGCGGTTGGCACCTGCCCGAGAAGCACTTCTTGATCGACGACCAGCCGATCTCGGCCAGTCTCTTTGACTTCGGCCTCTACGCGTTCCACAACGCCAAGGCGTCCCTTGAGCGTGGCTTCGGGCCGTACTTCTACTTGCCCAAGCTCGAAAGCCACTTCGAAGCGCGGTTGTGGGATGAGGTCATGAGCTTTAGCGAAGAGTCCCTGGGACTCGAGCACGGAGCGATCCGCGCCACGGTCCTCATCGAGACGATCACCGCTGCTTTCGAGATGGACGAGATCCTTTACGAGCTGCGCGATCACATCACCGGACTGAATGCGGGACGCTGGGACTACATCTTCAGCATCTCCAAGAAGTTCCACGACGACAAGGCCTTCGTGATGCGCGAGCGCAGTGCGGTGACGATGACCACACCCTTCATGCGCGCCTACTCCGAACTCCTCGTGAAGACGTGTCACCGGCGGGGCGCCTACGCGATCGGTGGGATGTCTGCCTTTATCCCCAATCGCAGCAAGCCTGCGGTGACCGAGGCGGCCCTAGCCAAGGTGCGAGACGATAAGCAGCGCGAGGCGGGAGACGGCTTTGATGGCACGTGGGTCGCCCACCCCGACCTGGTGGCGGTGGCGCAGTCCGAGTTTGACCACGGTGCTGGGCGACAACGCGAACCAGTTGAGCCGCCTGCGTCCCGAGGTGCAAGTTGAGGCAGCGGATCTGTTGAGCATCGAGTACCCCGAGAATGGCGTGACGCCAGCCGGCCTGCGCACCAACATTGACGTCGGCGTTCGCTACATCGTCTCGTGGCTGTCGGGCGTTGGCGCGGCCGCGATCAACGACCTGATGGAGGACGCCGCGACGGCCGAGATCAGTCGCGCTCAGGTGTGGCAGTGGGTGCGCCACGGGATCACCTTGAGCGTTGGTGGCAAAACCATTACCGAGGCGCTCGTCCGCGATCTCCTCGACATCACCGAAACACAGCTCATCGCCGAAGCAGTGGCCCCGCGACTCGTCCGATCCGCTCGGGCCATCTTTGAAGAAGTCGCTCTCGGCGAGGAGTTCGCTACCTTCCTGACCCTGCCGGCCTACGACTTCCTCGACTGAACAACGACGTAACCATCAACAAGGAGAACCTGACGTGACGACTTTCTACGACATCGAGATCGCCGCCCTGGAGCACGAGTGGGCGACCGGCCCGCGCTGGGCCGACATCGAGCGCGGGTATGACGCCGCCGACGTCATCCGGCTGCGCGGCTCGGTGAACGTCGAGCACAGCCTCGCGCGACGAGGCGCCGAGCGACTCTGGGAACTAATCCACAGCAGGCCCTACGTGAACGCGCTGGGTGCGATGACCGGGGGCCAGGCCGTGGAAATGGTGAAGGCCGGCCTGAAGGCCATCTACCTGTCGGGCTGGCAAGTGGCCGCCGACGCGAATCTCTCCGAGCAGGTGTACCCGGACCAGAGCCTGTACGCCGCCAACAGCGTGCCGGCGGTGGTTCGTCGCATCAACAACGCCCTGCGCCGCGCCGACCAGATCGAGTGGGGCGAAGCCCTCGCCACGGGCAGCACCGACGAGCCACGCGAGTGGTTGGTGCCGATCGTGGCCGACGCCGAGGCCGGTTTTGGCGGTCCACTCAACGTGTTCGAGTTGATGAAGTCGATGATCGAAGCGGGAGCCGCGGGCGTTCACTTCGAGGACCAACTGTCCTCGGAGAAGAAGTGCGGCCACATGGGCGGCAAGGTGTTGATCCCGACAGGTCAGCACATTCGCACCCTGATCGCGGCTCGCCTGGCGGCTGACATCGCCGGGGTGCCGACGCTGATCGTCGCTCGCACGGACTCGCTGGGCGCGAACCTGCTCACCAGTGACGTCGATCCTAGAGACCAGCGGTTCTTGACCGACGAGCGCTCGCCCGAGGGCTTCTACTACGTGCGCCCGGGCATCGAACAGGCCGTCATGCGAGCTCTGGCCTACGCCCCGTACTCGGATCTCATCTGGTGCGAGACCTCGACGCCCGATCTCGGCGAAGCGCGACTCTTCGCCGATCGGATTCACGAGGAGTACCCGGACAAGCTGTTGGCCTACAACTGCTCGCCGTCCTTTAACTGGCGCAAGCACCTTGACGACGACACCATTACCCGCTTTCAGCGCGAGCTCGGAGCCATGGGGTACGCCTTCCAGTTCGTGACGTTGGCCGGTTGGCATGCGCTCAACGAGTCCATGTTCCAGCTGGCCCACGGTTACGCCCAGAGCGGCATGAGCGCCTACGTCAAACTGCAGGAGCGCGAGTTCGCCGCGGAGAGCGAGGGCTACTCGGCAACTCGCCACCAGCGCGAGGTCGGCGCCGGATACTTTGACGACGTCATGACGACTTTGACCAACGGTGTCTCTTCGACGCTCGCCCTTGCGGGTTCGACGGAGTCAGAGCAGTTCTGATCGGTACTCGCTGCATTGGAGTGAATGTTGAGCGATCGGCTAATGTGTACTTCGCAACGCGGGGTGGAGCAGCCTGGTAGCTCGTCGGGCTCATAACCCGAAGGTCGCAAGTTCAAATCTTGCCCCCGCCACCAAGCAAATGAAGGCCTCCCGAGAGGGAGGCCTTCATTCATTACACGTCGATTTACACCTATTTCGACATTTCGGTGATACGTTCCCTTTGTGGCAGGTTCGGGGACACTTCACAATCGGGCACACGGAGTTTGGACTTTGCGGGTAGAAATGCCCCGAAATGGGAAAAGAAGGTCGTGGGAAACTCGAACGGTGCACGGCTCTGAAAGAAAAGCCAGGCAGGTCCTAGCCACAATGGTTAGCGAAGTAAACAGTCGGTTTGTCAAAACTCCAAGCCCCGAAGACGTGACGTTTAAGTACCTTTTCGACAACTGGATAACAGGCTTGTCATTAACAACTGACCGGGTGCGTGCCGCGACGACGCAGTACCAGGAGCGACGGCGATTTGAGAGGCACGTTGTGCCTCGGTTCGGGAATGCGCTCATTGCCAAGACTGAGCCGGTTCAGATAAAGCGGTTCTACAACGAACTCCGGACTGGCCGGAAAGACCAGCAGCCGCTGTCCACCACTTCGGTTGCGCGCATTCACGAGACGCTGCGAGCGATGTGCGCTTGGGGAGTTGAAATGGAGATGATTTCCGATAACCCGTTTCAGAAAGTAAAGCGTCCGAAGGTCGTCGTTCCGGCTCCGCGACCACCGGAAACTGACGCAGTTGGCTATCTACTAAACGAACTTTGGAAGAGCGACCGGAAACTGTGGCTGGCAGTGAGGTTGGCCGCAACGACGGGGGCGCGGCGCAGCGAACTCGCAGCCCTTCGTTGGCTTGACGTTCGATGGAAGCCGAAGGGAACCTACGTCACTCTGGACAAGGGTTTGGTACGGGTTCCCCAACAAGGAACGTTGCGGACCGAGACAAAAACTGGCGCGTCTGGTGCGGGCCAGTTGAAGGTGGATGAAGCTTTATCTGAAGCGCTGAAAGAGCAGTACCTAGAGCATTTGAAGGCCAATGACACTGACCCCAGGGCCTTCATTTTCGCGTCAGACAAGGCGGGTCAGATTCCCTGGCATCCCGATACGTTCACGGCGAAAATCCGAAGGGCCAACGACTCCATTGGCAGGGGCCAAAAATCGAAGCGCATTACATTTAAATCTTTGAGGGCGTACACAGCGAGTGAGTTGGCTAGTCAAGGGAGAGACGTGACGACCGCTCAGGCAGTCTTACGACATAAATCTGCGCAGACGACACTTCGCCATTATTCAGCCGCGCGAGAGCGAAACGTTCGTGAAGCAACAGAAGGTGTCGGTGAGGCGTTAAGTCACGAGAAGTATCTGCATCGTTACGACTGATGATGGCAAATGGTCTCGCACTACAGTGGCAAGGCCGAAGTCTCGCCAGGCTTATAGAGATCCTTTTTCGACTAACTCACTTCGGAGTTGGTCGATTTGCGCGGCAAGTCCTTTGATGCTCCCAGCAGTTATCGCCGCAAGTTGGTGCATCGCATTGCTATTGCCGTGTTCTGTGAGCCATTTCTTGCTAGTCAGAAACTCCGTCCAAGCCATATCAAAATCGGACTCCAGTGACATTCTGCCCTCCCTCTGTTTGTAGGAGGGACGATACACCGAGCAGTTGAAGAACAACCGGGAGAAGAAGTCAGCCGAAGAGCCATTTGATGATAGAACGTCGTCGGAGGCTGAAAACTGGAGGTGCATCTTGGGAATATTTTTCCGCAAGAGCAAGAGTTTGGGACCGTTACGCCTCAATCTCTCGAAGAAGGGCTTAGGTGCATCATTCGGAGTTAAAGGGCTTCGCGTAGGCAAGCAGGCGAGCAAGAAGGGCCTCTATGTGCGAGGGGGCCGAAAAGGCGCATACGTTCGGAAGAAGTTGGGCTAACGGTCTTCTCGATTGACTTGTTAGATGCGTAGCCCTGCGCAAACAAGTGAGGGCAGTATTTCATCAGTCACGTTGAAGAACTGAACAACTGATGACTGTCCGCCGTCGCTGTAAAGTGCACGACCAGGAACCGCCGAGACAAGTTGGTCGGGCGTGTACGCACCTACTCCGAGGATTGCTTCGGCCTGATGTCGGTCTCCGCATTTGAGCGCGAAGCGATGGGTGGTTAGTGCTCTTGTTCCGACGTCTATGGAGTCATTTGTAGGTCGCTGAGTGACAAGGAGCGCCGTACATCCCACAGCTCTGCCCAGACTTAGGTAACGACGAAGTAGCCCGTTGATGTGCGCGCGCTGTTTCACATCACCGGCTGCACCCAGTTCAGCCCACTCGTCGATTACCAATAAATCCAGGGGTTTGCGGCGGTTGGTCGGAGCGTTGCCGTACCGGTGGTGGAGAGATTGGTGGCTCGTTGGTGCACCTCGGAGAGAAGTTCATTCAGAATGTTGGCCGTCGGCTCGACTTCATTTCCGAGCGCAAGCCGACTGAAGCGTGGACGCCACATTGACAACTCGGCGTATTTCGGGTCGATACCGACGAGACAGACGTTCCGAGATGCAGCCAATCCCGCGAGTATGACTCGCGTCGCGACGGACTTCCCAGAACCGGGATTGCCACCAATCAAGACTGATTGGCCGAAGAACGATGACGCCACGACATCACCGCTGTCGTTGAGACCGATGGGAATGGACCTAAGTGGGTCGAGTGGCAGGCCAACCGGATTGTATTCAGACACGTAAGGGATGCTTCCAACGCTTAGTCGTTGGTCCAACATCACCGTTACGCGGTGCGCGTACTTCGGGTCAGCAAGCACACGGACGCGCGCTATACCAAACGCGACGGCCAACCGGTCTGACATCATCTCAACACGCGCCACGGAGTTCGTTGGTTGCAGTTCTAACTGAATGGCGTGCCCGAGAGCGGTTTCACTAACTGCGACGAGTTTGGTCCCGTCGAGACCAATCTGGTCCACCACCATTGGCCAACTGATGATGAATGGAAGACGCTGCACCAGCCGAAGTCTTAGGTTCATCGCGCGGGCTTAACCTCAACGTCCAGGCGGTCGGCGCGCAGAGTGACACCAGTACGTTCCCGGCCGGTGTTGTCGCGCATTGACCAGGTGGAAACCGTTAAGTTATGACAGCGAAGTGTCGCGCCACTTTTCACTTGGGACACGTCGCCGCTGACGGTTATTGCTGCTGTCGGGTCGGTGCGTTCTCCTGTGCCGATGAGAAGTACGGGAACTCGAACCACCGGCTTTCCTTCGAGGTCGAACTTCGGAGTCTCTGTACCGTATTCAAAGACTGCGCGTGGCTCGCCAATCGCTAGCACTGTGAGTTTGGTTGTATCTATAGGTAATCGCATTGTGGTGTTCCTCCATAAAGTAAGTGGGACGTGGTGCCCGACAACTACCGTGAGCGGGTCATTGGAAATGGCAAGTAGGGCAACGGCGCGAACTTGGAACGCCCCTTGTGTGTGACAGGCAGGCTTCACCATTGGCTGTGTGGAGATGTCCCCTGACACAATCGAACGAGCGCACCAGACGCTGGGCCTTCGTGTATTCGCCTCTCCCGACGAGATAAAGAAGGCTTGGCGCGTTCGAGCGAATGAGACGCATCCTGACCACGGGGGAAACGCGAAGGCCTTTCGAGAGGTTCAGGCGGCAGCGGGTGTTCTCTTAACTGAAGGGGCGCGTGAGTTTTACCAAGCAGAGTCCCAGCGGGTTGCCGCTGCTCAACGTGCGGCTTCGTCAGCAACATCGGCGCGACCAACTTCGTACCCGCCACCGCCGCCAACTGCTCGTAGGACATCGACTTTTGCGAACCCTAAACAATCGCGTCCTAAGGTTCACCGGCGACCTGCGCTCTTGGCGGCCGCCATTTTCGGCTTTGTGATTGCTCCGCACCTCCGAGAACTAGGCCTTTCGTGGGACCCGCTTCCTTTTCACGATTTTTGCGAGATGATGCAGTCGCTCGACTGGGTGTTTTTTGGAGCTTGGTGGCTATTCAAGAAGCGAGTCACGCAATAGCGGGCTTCCTAACTGCGGAGAATGGTCCACCTGGTTAGCATTCAGAAATGCGTTCTCGTGGCCTTCGCTCGAAGATTTCATTGACCGGCATCGCCCTGGTGCTTGCTGCGGCTGCGCTTCCAATCAGCGCTTCGGCGGGTCAAAGCGAGACTTGGACGCCCCTTACGAATAACTCCAGTGGTGACCAGTTCATTTCAAGTTTGAGTTGCTACAACTCATCCGACTGCACAGCGACAAGCGGCTATGACAGTTCGGTTTACATCACTACTGACCAGGGAAAGAGTTGGACGATTGACCATACTCAGAAGGCCGTCGGACGCCAGGGGACTGTGGTCTGCTTGTCCAATGGCACTTGCTACGAACTAGGTGCATTGCAGAACGCAAGTCATAAGTACGTTGGCGTTACCATTGCGAAGTCGCGAAACGGTGGTGCGAAGTGGGACGTGGTCTACACGTCGAATGTGCCACCAGAAACCGGTCTACAGCCCACCTATAGCCTCGATTCCATTTCGTGCCCAACGACGTCCGTGTGCATTGTGGCCGGCAATGATGGGAAAGCGGGATTCACGCTAATCACGAGAAATGCTGGTGAGACTTGGAAGAAAGTTTCGACTGGCGCTCTCGCAATGGAGTCTGTTTCCTGCGCTACCACTTTGATTTGCTATGGGGCTTCGGGGAGTTTCGGTGTCGGAGCGTACAAGTCCACGAACAGTGGAGCATCGTGGGTCGTGATGCCAATCCCGCCAAATATGATTCGGTATCCGGGGGATAACCCAATCGCTAAGTTCGCGTTTTACACCATCACGTGCGCGAGTGTGAACTATTGCGTTGCAGGGGGACAATCGACCGTTACGAGTGGTTACACCAGCGCTCATACGTTCCCTCTCGTTATCCAGACAGTCAATGGTTCATCTTGGCTTTACGGCGGCGGCATCGACACGACCCCAGATTCCGTGCCGAGGTTCCAGGCGTACATCGACGACATTTCTTGCCCAAAGAAGGACTACTGCTTTGCAGGAACCTCCTACGGAGCGATTGTGGACATTACCTACCTGAACAACAAGCTTGAGGTCTCCGGTGACTACGACACCGTAAATGCCCCCTACATTCTTTTGACTGACACCGACTGTCCGACGATGACCTTTTGCATCGCAGCGGCACAGAATGCAAAGACCTACATACCGGAACTTGGTCGCATACCCATTTCACCTGTGCTTCTGTAGAAAGACGTCGTGGACGGTTTGGTAATTCCCTGTGATGACTTTCTATACGGGGTCAAGGACGCGGCCTTCGGCCCCGTCGCCGCGCGGGTCATCTGTCTTTCGTGAACGCTTCGCGCTCACTTTCGACGCTGACCACGCACGGACAGCCTTGATTGCGCACTTCTCCGCAAGTAAGTGAAGGCTCCGCCCCTTTGGGCAACGCAAGAAGCACGGAGTGACTACGCGATGAGCGGGGAGCCTCGCGAAATCACTGCCCAACCTAGAACGACGTAGCGGTTGGACGCCAACCCCGCAGTAGCGAAGGCCTTACGCTTGTTGCGAACTTCCTTGAAGGTCAATCCCCAGTCGCGCGAAAACGCAAGTACGTGACCACGAAAGCCCCAGCCGTTGTACGCTAACTGATGGCGACGACAGAACTTCTCAGACGGCCAGTACTTGTAGAACGATTTTCTGTCAGGGCTCAGGCGTGAACCACGAGCGCATTTGAGACCAGCGTGACACTTGCAAGTGCGCAACGCCGCGCTCCGCATCTTGCCCCGATGTTCGCAAGGCCCATTGGCCGAGGAATCGGTTCCCTTCACTGCGTAGCCGAGTAGTTTTACGAGGTAAGCACCCACGCCAAACTTGGCGCCAGGCAGAACGTGCTGCACATCAACCTGCGTACCCCACGTCCAGTTACCGTGGCGAACCGCTCCGACCTTCGCATTGCGACGACGTTGGCCTGTACCTGGCCCCCGGTTCTTGTTTGCCTCAATAATGCGAAGGTCGGTTCCACCTCGAACGACCGTCTGCACGCATCGTTCAGTGACAATCCCCTTGACGATGACGTGGTAGTGAATGAGCCCGCGTATTTGGAACTCGAGCAACGCGCGTATAGACAAGTTTTCGACCAACAACTCGACCTAGACGCTGCATTGTCACAGCGAAGAGACGGCTCGCGTTAGCGTTGAAATCAGCGGCCAAATCGTAACGGTAAGTGTCAGGGTCGAGAGGCGTTCCTACGAGCGCGTCATTCTCAGCGTGGACTTTTCGACAGCCGCACTTGCGAACGCGTGACCGTTGCCCTCTACCAGAATCCACTACGCGCTGATGCGTAGGACCGAAGACGGAAGCGCCCGGGGCTGTGAAGGTGATGAAAGTAAACGGGACGGCGGTGTTTTCGGCAGTGATTAGCCCAGAGCGAAGAACGCTGATGGCGTCACGGCGATAAATGTTGGAACAGTGGGGGCATTTCTCGACCAACCGGCTACCGCAGGACCTTAGGTGTTCGCGCTTGGTTATTTCCCCTGTGTGGGTGTCAGCACGCGTCATCAGTAGGCGGACGGGGCGACAGCATTGGATATGAACGTTCTCCACAAAGAAGACGGTGCGGAGAAGTTCTGGCTAAGCAAATCGCCACGCTGCTTGTTGCCACGACCGGGGCCAGCCAGAACTAGGTAAAAAACACTCGATTTACACCTCTTCCTTTTGACCAGGTGATTTCACAGATTTGTAGTATCCAAAGGGCTTGTGGCACACCAGGACAGGAAACTGCGCCCATAAAACTCGGGCTCATAACCCGAAGGTCGTAGGTTCAAATCCTACCCCCGCCACGAAGTGAAGAAGGCCTCCCGAAAGGGAGGCCTTCCGATTATTTTGAGGGCCTCGCGTTCGTAATCATTGGCTGGAAATCAACTCCAAGAACTCCGCAGGGGAGTAAATCGGAAGGCGATCGGCAAGGTCGAGGAGATGGTGATCGCCAGAGACGACGACGGAGCGGGTCGTCGCCGCCAGCGCGATGAGATAGTCGTCGTCCGGATCCGACGAACGGACCGAGAGCGATAGTTCGGGGTCGTTAACGATCTCGCTGTGACGTTCGAGGAGTTCGATGAACTGCTGTGACTCGTGTTCGTTAATTCGTGAACGAATCTTCGGATAGTCGAAAACCCGGATTAGTTCCGTGAGCAAGAGCGGGGACGCGATGAGTTCGTAGTCACCGTGAAGCCACGCTCCAAGCACACGTGCGGGTGTACCCGAGGGGGCCAACAGGGCCGAGACGATGTCGTTCGGATCAAGTACCGCGTGCAACTCAGCGAAGTCGCGGACGAGAGTGGTGCTGAGCTTCGACTGCGAGTGCCATCGCCTCGTCCTCGTTCATTGTCCCGTGAGCCCAGATCTCGTCGAGCAAATCGAGCCCGAGGTCGCGCCGCAGCGCCTCTTCGATGACCTGGCTCTCACCCTTTCCGGTCCGGGCTGCGCGTACTTTGACCGCTCGAAGAACCTCGTCATCGACGGTTAGGGTTGTTCTCGTCTTCGCCATAGAACCATCATAGCATCAAGATGTCATGATGGCGGGAGATCTAATCGACGATTCGACGAAGCATGTCGGAAGTGAGCCCAGCAATATCGGGATAGCCGTCGACCGCCATCATCAAGTCCATCTCGGCGAGGAAGCACTTGACAACATGCTCGACGCCCCGCTGTCCGCCTACGGCAAGTCCGTAGGCATAGGGTCGGCCAATCGCCACCGCCGAAGCGCCTAGTGCGAGGGCAGTGAGAACATCGGGGCCACTGCGAACACCCGAATCGAAGATCACGGGTACTTGCTCATCGACCGCATCAACGACGTCGGGAAGACAGTCCAGAGCCGCGAGGCCACCATTGGCTTGACGCCCACCATGGGTTGAGCAGTAGATGCCGTCAACACCGGCATCCACCGCGCGACGAGCGTCCTCGGGATGACAAACGCCCTTGAGGAGTAAGGGCAAGTCAGTCAGCGAGCGCAGGCGCACCAGGTCGTCCCAGTTCAGGCCCGGATTGCCAAACAGCGACGACCAGACTCCCACCGCCGCTAAGAGGTCCTCTTCAGGAGGAGTAACGAGTTTCGCTCGAAAGACCGGATCTGACAGATAGTTCGCGAGACAGACACCTTGGAGTTGCGGAAAGTTCGCAATCGACAGGTCGCGCGGTCGCCATCCAAGCGTCAATGTGTCGAGTGTGACGACGATAGCCGAGAATCCGGAGGCTTCCGCTCGCCGCACGAAACTCTCGGTGAGTTCAGCGTCGTTCGGCGGATAGAGCTGAAACCAACCCGGCGTCTGGCCAAGTTCCTTGGCTACCACTTCCATGGGGTCTTGGGTGAGCGTCGACGCGATCATGGGCACGCCGCTCGTGGCCGCGGCGCGCGCCGTCAGTACGTCACCGTGTCCCTCGGGATCGCAGATGCCGATCACTCCCACGGGCGCCAACAGGAGCGGCGTTGGTAGTCGTGTTCCGAAAAGCTCGATGGACAGGTCGCGCACCGTCGCTCCCGCGAGGATCCGAGGCATGAATCCCCAGCGGCCAAAGGCCGCGACGTTGGCGCGCTGGGTGCGCTCGTCTCCCGCACCACCGGAAACGTACGACCACATCTCCTTGGTCATCACTGCTTCGGCTCGACGCTCTAGTTCGTCGTAGGTCATCGGAAGGTCGGGTCGCTCGCCCGAGAGCCCGTTCAGGTAGATCTCGTACTGCCAGTCGCCGTAGTTGCCCATGGCCTCAAGTTACCGAGAGTCCGACGTGAACTCAGGACTGCTTGGGGCACTCGGTGCACCCACGGGCGAACGGCGCACTCCGGGCATTTAGCAAAGTACTTGCGCGCGATTATTCAGTAATGTGCGAGAAAACTCACTTGAGATCGACATCTCTGGATTCAGTGCTGGAGGCTTTTACCTCGTCGTAGCCCAATTAGGCGTCGAGCATTTTCAATTAGAATTGAGGAAATCTTGATTATTCGTAGCGGGACGCGTGCGTTCACCTCGTGAGAATTGGGGCACAAGGGAAGTGAGGGCACATGACGCGACTCCCTCAGCGAGGGTGGTGTAACCGGATAGCGGCGCTGGCCGTTTTGGTCGGCGCGTCTCTTTCCATCCCCTCATCGAGTGCGTCTGCGGTGTCTCCGTCCACTTGGACCTTGGCGACGGCCCCGAGTCCGTCGGTGGCCTGGTCGTCAGTCAACTACCTCGATGGTCAGTGGATCGCGCTCAGTCACGGCGGCCAAGTCGCTACATCGACCAACGCGTCCACCTGGACCGAGCAGAGCGCGCCGTCTGGGTCGTGGCAGACCGTCGCCTACGGCGACGGCCACTACGTTGCTCTGTCCTCGGCCGACGTGGTCCCCAACGAGATGATCTCGGCGAACGCCACGCAGTGGACGAGCGAGCAGGGACCGCCGGGCCCGCCCAAGCAGGCCGGACGCGTCGTACAGAGCGGGCAGTGGGCGAGCATTACCTACGGGGACGGACTCTTTGTTGCGGTGAGTTCGGTAGGCACGATCGCCACCTCGCCCAACGGACTTTCCTGGACCGAGCGCTTCTGGCGCCCGATGGACGACTTCACGTCGATCACCTATGGCGACGGCAAGTTCATTGCGGTTGACGCGCGCCAAGGCAACGTCTTGATGTCGCTCAATGGACGGAGTTGGAGCGACATCTTTCAGCCCCTAACCGGTGGCACTCCGGCGCCGTCCGGCGGGCTTCACCTTGGAGCCGTCGCTTACGGCAACGGTAACTTTGTGGCCTTTGGGGACTCGGACTCGGGTGCGGGATACGTAGCGACATCGGTCTTCGGTTACGCCTGGACGCTGCACCAGTACTCGCCGGCCCAAGAAGTCGACGCGGCCACCTTCGGCTGCGACGCGTTTGTCGCCGCGGGAGTCTCAACGGAGTCGGCCAGTCCAATTCTCTCGTCGGTGACCGGTACGACGTGGATCGCGGCGCCGGTTGGGACGCCCAGCGCGTCGACGTGGACGTCAGTCGCCTTCGGCGCCAATCAGTACGTGGCGGTGGACGACAACGGCGACATCGCCACCGCGAGACCTGAGGGCAGCTGTGCGGACGGCGTTCCGTCGCCGCCACAACAGGTCTCCGGCAACGTGCGCAGTGGTGAAGTGTGGACGTACATGCACCCCTCGCTTCGTTCGGGTGGTGCTCCGGTGGAGGGGTACCGGGTCGCCATCACCGACGCTTCGGGTACCACCTACTGTCACGCGGCCGTGTACTTCCAGCCAAACTGCATCGTGAAGGGCCTCACCAATCACGAGGTGTACTGGGTGACGGCCCAGGCCTACAACCGGTACGGGTTTTCGGCGCCCACCGACCCCGAGTTCGCCATTCCCGTCGCCGACTCGAGTCTGGCCATCGCCGCTCGGCCCAATCTGACGGCCGCCGTTCCCACCGCACTCCAACTGACCGGCATCACCGCGAACGCGGGCGGCTTCTATCCGGTGACGAAGGTGAAGGTCTATATCGGCCCGATTCTCAAGACCTGCGCCCCCAACCCCTTTGGCGAGTGCTTGATCCGAGCCACCCCCGCGCCGACGGGAGTCGTCTCGGTCTACTCCACCTACACCGGGTGGTCCGGCCGCCTGTATCGCTCACCCACGTACCACCTCGCCATACCCAACGTCTAGGTCACCGTCTTCTAGGCATCGTCGAAGGACTGATCCTCGAGCTTGAGATCCAGTCGCGATCGTGGCAGGCTCGCGCGGCGCGGCGCGCGTCGCCTTCGCAATCAGGTATCGAGCATCACGGATACCGAGTAGCTCGCCCCGACTCTCGATGGGTGACTCGGTCGACACCCTAGGTCGTTACTTGGCGCGGTTGAGAGTCGCGGCCGCCTTAAAGAGTGACTTGAGGGCGCGGGCGTTTACCTTGTCGCCCTGGTGAAAATCGATGGCCCGCCGGATATTGCCATCGAGACTCGAATTGAAGAGTCCCACGGGGTCATCGAGCATCGCGCCCTTCGCGAAGGTCAACTTGACGACCTCCTTGTAGGTCTCTCCGGTGCAGATCATGCCGTTGTCGTACCAGGTGGGAACGCCGCGCCACTTCCACTCCTCCACGACGCCCGGGATGGCCTCCTTGATGAGTTCTCGCAGGCGCCCGAGCATCTCGCCGCGCCAGTCGCCCAACTCTTTGATGCGTCCATCGATCAGCTGCGACGGTGTCGGTTCTGCGGTCTTGGCCATACCTGATCCTCCTGCGTCGCCGAACGTGTCGATTCCGACACTACCCCGAGCGTTCGATCGCCCGACTGTTAGCGATCACGTCGAAGTCCGCATCGCTGACGAGGATGTGGACGTCGATGGCGGATTCTCGACGTGGACGCGGTGCTCGCTTCGTATATCTAGAGGAAGCCAAATTAATTGACGCTCAAGTGACGACGGCCCTCGCGAAAAGTTGAGGCAAAACTCTCGAACGCACCTTATAAGGTGGCCGACAACGTCACTCATGTCACAGACTGACTTTACGCTGACTTGACGATCGAACGAGGAGGACCATGGAGCGCAAGTGGTGGACATTGGTGGTGGTCGGTGCCGCGACGTTCATGTTGCTCCTTGACGTGACGATCGTGACGGTGGCCCTGCCCGAGATTCAACGAGGACTTCACGCGAGCTTCTCCGACGTCCAATGGGTTGTCGACGCCTACGCGCTGACCCTGGCGTCGCTGCTCTTGACGGCCGGGGCTCTCGCTGACCGATACGGACGACGCCTGCTCTTCACGATCGGCTTGGTGATCTTCACTCTCGGCTCTCTGTTGTGTGGGTTCGCCCAGTCGCCCCTCATGTTGACTCTGTCGCGCATGGCCCAAGGTATTGGCGGCGCAATCTTGTTCTCGACGTCATTGGCACTGTTGGCGCACAGCTTTCGCGGCAAGGATCGCGGCGTCGCGTTCGGTGTGTGGGGTGCGATTACCGGTGTGGCTGTCGCCCTTGGTCCAATTCTGGGCGGAGTGATCACGAGCGGTATCAACTGGCGCGCCATCTTCTTGGTCAACATTCCCATTGGCATCGTCGCGATCGCGATCACGCTCTGGCAGGTCGAAGAGTCAAAGACGCCCGACGCTTCGCGACCGGATTGGGCGGGCTTTATTCTCCTCACGCTCGGACTGGTATCGCTCGTCTATGGACTGATTCGCGCGAGCGAACAGGGCTGGGGCGACGCCGGGGTCTGGGTGTGTCTGGGGATTGCCGTCGTCCTTCTCGCCGCCTTCATCGTCACCGAGCACCGCGTCGCGCACCCGATGTTCGACCTCTCCCTCTTTCGCATTCCTACCTTTTCGGGGGGTCTGGCGGTCGCCTTTGCGATGAACGGGTCCCTCTTCGCGATGTTGGTGTATCTCGTTTTGTACCTGCAGTATGCGCTCGGGTACTCGGCGTTAGGAACGGGCGCGCGCCTGCTCTTCTTAAGTGGGGGCACGATGGTGTCGGCCACCATCGCGGGTCGACTCACGAGCCACGTTCCCGTTCGGTGGCTCATCGGTCCCGGACTCGCGCTGGTCGGGGTCGGCCTGCTGCTCATGGGCGGACTCACCGGGACCACGACGTGGACCCATCTCATCCTCGGTTTCGTCGTCGCTGGCTTTGGTTCGGGCATGGTCAACCCGCCGCTCGCCTCTACGGCGGTGGGCGTGGTGCGCCCAGAACGTTCCGGTATGGCCTCCGGCGTGAACACGACGTTTCGCCAGATCGGGATCGCCGTGGGCATCGCCACTTACGGGACGATCTTCACGTCGACGCTCACCGGCGGGTTGCACTCTTCACTCGCGCCTTTGCACCTCTCGGCGACCGACATGAATCTGCTCGTGCTGAACGTGAAGGAGGGCTACGTCTCACGGGTTCTTCGGTCGGTTCCACCCTCGGCCCACGGCATTGTCTTCGGCGGACTTCGTTCGAGTTTTGCAAACTCCCTCAACGACCTGTTCATCGTGAGTGGCATCCTCGCGCTGGCGGGTGCGCTGTGCGCCTTTGTCTTCATTCGACCCAAGGACTTCGTCGCCCAGGGCGCCCCGAGTCAAGCCGCCCCCGTTCACGTGTGAGGCCGATAGCCTCGACGACGGATTGATCGTTGAGAGGAATGCCATGGCGCTGAGCGGTGAGTACGAGCCCAGCCCTTCGGAGTGGGTGCGCAACCAAGTCGAGGAGTATGAGAGTTCGGGCGGCACGCGAGCTAACACGTTGCTCGATACCGGATGGCCGATCGTGATCTTCACCACGCGCGGTCACCGCAGCGGCAAGATTCGAAAGGTCCCCGTCATGCGCGTTGAGCACGACGGGGAGTACGCGCTCGTGGCCTCCAAGGGCGGCGCCCCCGATAATCCGCTGTGGTACTACAACCTCGTGGCCTACCCCGAGGACGTCGAACTCCAAGACGGACCTGAGCCCTTCGCGGTGACGGTGCGCCAGATCGAGGGGGACGAGTACGCGCAGTGGTGGGAACGCGCGGTCGCGGCCTACCCTCCCTACGCTGACTACCAGGTCAAGACGTCACGCACGATTCCAGTCTTTCTCGCGCGCCGAGTCGAGAGTTAAGGCCGATCTCAGTTCTCGTCGAGGACGAAGATGCAAAACGGATGTCCGTCCAGATCGGCGTAGACCCGCAGGGGCTCCTCAGCGGATTGGGTGCGATCGAGCAGCAACTCTCCGCCGAGGTTGATGACTTTTCCGTGCACCGCGTCTAACTCCTCGCGCGTTCGCACCGTGAGATCAAGGTGCATCTGCTGGGGAATGGCGTCGTCGGGCCACGTCGAGCGCGGTAGCTCGTCCACCTGCTGAAAGGCGAGGGTGCGGTGAGTAAGCGGCGAGTACAGATTGAGCCAATCGTGACCGGCGGGATCGTATTCGCCGTCCGCGGGTGGCTCGTGGCCCTCGCGGTACACGAGACCCAAGAGGGCCCGCCAGAACTCGGCGCTGGCACGCGCGTGGGTCGTGTCGATGGTGATCTGAACAATTTGGGGTGTGATGTCATCCATATCGGCACTCTACGGTGGGGTCGCGCGGGTGGGTACCGTAGTGGAATGTCCCTCCACGCCCCCTGGGTCGCCGCATGAGCGTGAGTGATCGCATGACCGCGCTGGTGGGTCAGTTGGAGCAGCACCCGTACCAGTCCATCGCCGCCGAACTCATCCGCTTTCGCGGCGAAGCCAACGACGACTCGGTCGCCGGAATTGTGCGCTCGGTGGTCGCGGACGGCGAGGACGGCGGAGATTTGTTTCGTCACGCGCTGGACGATGACGCACTGGACACTCTGCGGCTCTTTGCGATGCGTCGGGTTCTGCTCGGGCGACGACTCTCCTCACTCGGTCCGATCTACGAAGCTCTCGACGCCTGCGCCCTGTTGCCTGGTGAGCGCGACGTGCCGTGGGAGACGTGGATGAAGGCCGCATTCTTCATCGCGAGGGACATCGGGGGAGACCTGGATTCCATGGCCCAGCGATTCGCCGACCTGCACCCCGACGAGGCGGACCGCTGCTTCGTCGCACTCGAATCAATGGATCGCGTTCACGAGCTCGCCCAGTGTCGCATCGCCGAAGTCTCGACGACCTACGGGGTCGGCTTCATCGAGACGCTCGCGTTTCTCGGCCGGCCGACGCGGGGGTGGGGAGGATCTCCGCGCCAGGCCGACAACTACGTGGCGTACGTGCCCACGACGAATTTAGCTCAACTCTGCGTCAGCCTCGCCGACGCGTTGGACTCCTCGAAGAAGGTGGTGGTGGGTCCCATCGGCCAGGACCAGTTGGCCGCGATGCTGTTCTCCCAGACCACGCCGGGGTCCTACGTGGCGACCACGGGTTGCCTGAGTTTCGTGGCCGAGGACGTCACCGGTTCGTCGCTGACGGCACTGGTGGCTGAGCTCCCGAGTGATGAGGACCCTGCGACGTTGGCCGTCGACGCCCAGGGCTTTGAGAATCAGGTCGCGGAGTCCCAAGGCTCTCGGCTCATCGTGCTCAGCCCTCAGCCCAGCTTCAGTGAACTCGACGTGATGATCGACGTCGCAGAGTTCAAGGACTTTGTGAGCGCCGCCCTCTTGGAGCCGACGGCGCGCTAACTTGCCGCGGGAGTGGGCTGAAGGCTGTACCCGACGCCGGGCGACGTTTGAATTATCGTGCCGTTCTCGTCGCCGAGTTTCTGGCGTAGCCGGTGCACGTACGCGTGGACGTAGGCCGCCTCGTCGCCGTATCCCGTGCCCCACACGGCGCGCAGGATCATCTGGTAGGTGCAGGTGCGACCGGCGTTCTTGGCGAGGTAGGCGAGTACGCCGAACTCCTTGGCGGTGAGATCGACCTTTTCTCCGTCGTGGTGCACGTCGTGGTGCACGAAGTCAACCTGCAGCGAACCGAGATCGAGGTCGGCCGTGGTGTCGGGTGCGTCGGTGCCGCGACTTCGCAGCACCGCGCGGATTCGCGCTTCGAGCTCGCCCATCGAGAACGGCTTGGTGACGTAGTCGTCGGCACCGCTGTTCAACGCGTCGATCTTGCGCGCGGGGTCGCCGGTGGCCGAGAGGATGATGATCGGCACGTCGCTCCACTCGCGCAGGCGTCGCGTAACTACCAGGCCATCCATGTCGGGTAGCCCGATGTCCAGTACCACGATGTCGGGTGAGAGCAGGGCCGTCTGGGACAGACCGTGCTCGGCGTTGGGAGCGCTCGATACGTCGTGTCCTTCGGCCTCGAGCCCGAGGCGCAGCGCGCGTAGCAGCGACGTGTCGTCGTCGATAACGAGGATGTGGGCCACAACTAGGCGAGTCGCGCTGTGGCGGCGATCGACAAGGTGAACACAAAGCGCGCGCCACCGCCGGGGGCCTCTTCGTACCAGAGACGCTCGTCGTGCGCTTCGACGAAGGTTTTGGCAATGGTGAGCCCCAGGCCGGCACGGCCCCCTGTTCCCAGTTGCGTGAATCGGTCAAAGATCTTCTCGCGATCCGCGGGCGGCACTCCCGGGCCCTGATCGGCGACACTGAGTACCACGTTGGTCCCCCGGCGTTCGCCCGTCACGAATATCACACTATGGGCAGGGGCGTGGCGGGCCGCATTGTCGAGCAAGTTGACGAGCACCTGAACCACGAGCACCCGATCCACGTCGACGGGAGGAAGAGTGTCCAGACCCGCGAGCTCAATCGAGTGATCGCTCAGAGTCGCACTTAGCGCCCCCAGAGACTCTTCCGCGAGTCCCTCAACCGACACTGAATCGCGGTGCAGTGTCAAGACCCCGGCCTCGATGCGCGTCATGTCCAAGAGATTCGTCACGAGTCGGGTCAATCGGTCGGACTCGATCTCGACCAGCCGATAGAGGAGCGTACGGTCCTCGAGTGAGAGAAGTTCGGCGCGGCTCGACAGCGTGGAGGACGCCACTTTGATGGTGGCGAGGGGCGTGCGCAGGTCGTGTGATATCGCACCCAGCAGTCCGCGACGGAAGCGATCCGCCTCTTCGAGAAGCTTGGAGAGAAGAGCCTGCTCGCGCAACTCCGCTCGCTCGAGGGCGAGGGCGGCGTCATTGGCGAACGTGTTGAGCAGGGCGCGGTCGGTCTCGGCAATCGGAACGCCGCGCATGGCGAGAATGGCGAGGGGACGTTCGGACCCCGATAGAGCGATGGTGCGTAGTTCGCTCGACTCCCCGGCGATGGTGCCGACGCGCACGGGTCGCCCCGAGTGGGGGTCGAGTTGGGACAGCTCATCGGCGCTGAGCGGTTCACCGGCGCTGGCTTTGACAACTAGGACGCCGTCATCTTCTTCGAGTAGAGAGACGCCGGGCACGTTAAAGACGCTTCGGGCCGTGTTGACAATATTTCTCAGGAGTTCATCAACTGGCCGATCGCCCACCAACAACTCCGAGACCTCCGAGACGCGACGCATCGTGTCACGGCCGCGTTCGGCCTCGAGGCGAGCGGCATCCAGTCGCCCGACGACCCGTGCCACCAGCAACATCACCACGACGTAGACGATGAGAGTTGTCCAGTTCTGAGCCGTCCCGACGCTGAGCGTGTTGTAGGGCGGAATGAAGAAGAAGTCGTAGACGAGAAACCCGGCGAGCACGCTCACCGCCCCGGCGCCGAAACCACCCACCACCGCGCCCACTACGACGGGGATGACGAGGACGAGGGCACTCGTCGACACGCTCAAGTGAGAACGCAAGGGGTACAGCGCGCCGCCGAGAGCGGCCACGCTCGCGACACCGATCAACGATCCCAGAAGCTGCTTACGCATTCCATCAGTATCGCCCCAAACGATTCACCGCTCTTGTTTGGAGCGAAAGAAGAAAAAATGAAGAAGCCTAAGAACTTTTAGAGATTCTGTTCAGATTCGACCCACGACGATGGAGTCATGGCAGATTTCTTCTCGATACTCGGTTTCATCGCGGCTACGCTCGCGATGCTCGGACTCATCAAGGTTCTGGACAAAGTATGAGTTACTCCCAGATCCTTCTTTTGATCGTCTCGGTGGCGATGTTCCTCTACATCGGCTACGCCATGTTTAAGCCCGAGAAGTTCTAGTGGGCCTGTTCCTCACTCTGTTGGCCCTGGTGCTGACTCTGGGTCTCACGTGGCGGTACCTCGGTTCGTACATGGAGGCCGTCTTTGGCGGCCGCGTCCACTGGCTCAGCTGGCTCGAGCGACCCGTCTACCGCGCCCTCGGTACGAGCCCGGAGCAAGAGCAGACGTGGAAGCGCTACGCCGGGGCCCTGGTGATCTTCACCTTCGTCTCGCTCGTGTTCACCTACGTCATCTTGCGCATTCAGGGTCACCTGCCGCTCAACCCCCAGAACGAGCCGGGCGTGGGATCGGCCCTGAGCTTCAACACGTCCGCCTCCTTCGTTACCAACACCAACTGGCAGAACTACGGGGGAGAGACGACCATGTCGTACTTCTCTCAGATTGGCGCGCTCACGGTCCAGCAGTTCGTCTCACCGGCCGTGGGCATCGCCGTTGCCATCGCCATGGTGCGCGGATTCGCTCGCCGCAAGTCGCCCACGATCGGCAACTTCTGGGTCGACATGACCCGTTGCATGCTCTACATCCTCTTGCCGGTCGCCTTCGTCTTTGGCATCATCTTCGTTGGTCAGGGTGCCGTGGAGACATTGGCCGGCACGGCAACGTTCCACGACGTGCTCAACAACGTCACCCAAACCATTGCGCGCGGACCCATCGGATTTATGGAGGCGATCAAGCAGCTGGGCACCAATGGCGGAGGCTTTCTCAACCAAAACTCGTCTACCCCCTTCGAGAATCCTTCCGGCCTAACCAACTTCCTCTCGATGTACCTGCCTGCTCAGCATTCCCTTTGCCCTTACCTACACCTTCGGCAAGATGGTGGGCAGCATCAAGCACGGCGCCACCCTGCTGGCGGCGATGGTGATCATTTTCGCTTCGGTCGCCGCCATCACCATCAGCGCCGAGCACCACAACAACCCCGCGGTCCAGGCGGCCGGAGTCCACTCCACGGTGGGCAACACCGAGGGTAAGGAGGTGCGCTTCGGCGACACCTCGACCGCCCTCTTCGCTACCTCTTCGACCCAGACATCCACCGGTTCCGCCGACGCCTCGTACGACTCTTTCACGCCCATGGGTGGCTTCGGTCTGCTCACGGGCATGATGCTCGGCGAGGTCACCCCGGGTGGCACGGGGAGTGGGCTCTATACCCTGCTCATCTACGCGATTCTCGCGGTGTTCATCGGCGGACTGATGATCGGACGAACCCCGGAGTATCTGGGTAAAAAGATCCAGGCCAAGGAGGTCAAACTCGCCGGCTTCGCCTCACTGGTGATGCCCCTCACGGTCATCATCCTCACGGGCATCGCCGTGTCGACGGTGGCCGGGCGAGCGGGTCCGCTGAACTCGGGACCGCACGGCTTCAGTGAGATTCTCTACGCCTTCACCTCCCAGTCCAACAACAACGGTTCGGCCTTCGGTGGGCTCACCGGCAACACGCCCTTCTACAACATCCTGGGAGCCATCGCCATGTTGATCGGCCGCTTTGGCATCATCATCCCGTCGCTGGCCCTCGGCGGCATTCTGGCCGAAAAGGACGTGGTGCCCGAGTCACTGGGACGTTCCGCACCGACAACGGCATGTTCGTCGGACTCACCATCGGCGTCATCTTGATCATCGGTGGCCTCACCTTCTTCCCCGCGCTCTCCCTCGGCCCCGTCGTCGAGCAACTAGTCCACTCGAGGTTCTTCTAATGACGACCGTTCTGAATCAGCCCACCAGCCAGCCATCCCAGCCCCACGGCGTCGCCCAGTCACGTGGCCTCTTCGATCGGCCCCATCCTGCGCCAGGCCCTCAAGGACTCGATTCGCAAGCTCGACCCGCGCATTCAGGTGAAGAACCCGGTCATGTTCGTGGTGTTGGTCGGGTCGGTGATCACCTTTATCGAAGCGTGCGCGCACCCGAGCAAGTTCACCTGGTCGATCACTATCTGGCTGGTGTTGACGGTGCATCTTCGCCAACTTCGCCGAGGCCATGGCCGAGGGCCGTGGCAAGGCCCAGGCCGACACCCTGCGCAAGATGCGCTCGGAAACCGAAGCGCGTCGACTCAAGGACGACGGCACCGAAGAGCTGGTGCCGCCGCCACGCTCAACAAGGGTGACGTCGTCGTCTGTGAGGCGGGCGACGTCATTCCTTCTGACGGTGAGATCACCGAAGGCATCGCCTCGGTCGACGAGTCGGCGATCACGGGCGAGTCCGCGCCCGTGATTCGCGAGTCCGGCGGTGACCGTTCGGCGGTCACCGGGCGGCACCAAGGTGCTGAGTGACCGCATCGTGGTGCGCATTACGGCCGAACGGGGCCAGACCTTCATCGACCGGATGATCACCCTGGTCGAAGGCGCTAACCGACAAAAGACGCCCAACGAGATTGCGCTCACGATTCTGCTGGCGGTGCTCACCATCATCTTCATCCCGGTGGTCGTCACGCTCGTTCCGTTCGCGAACTTTGGCGGCGCGTCGGTCTCGGTGGTGGTGCTCGTCGCGTTGCTGGTCTGCCTTATCCCCACGACGATCGGCGCGCTGCTCTCGGCGATTGGTATTGCGGGCATGGACCGTCTGGTTCAGCGCAACGTGCTGGCCATGAGCGGCCGTGCCGTCGAGGCGGCCGGCGACGTGCAGACGCTGTTGCTCGACAAGACCGGCACCATCACGCTGGGTAATCGCATGGCGTCGAACTTCTACCCGGTCGGGGGGCACGGCTGAGCAAGAGGTGGCCGACGTGGCGCAGCTGGCTTCGCTCGCCGACGAGACTCCCGAGGGTCGTTCGATCGTGGTGCTGGCCAAGGAGCTCTACGACATTCGCGAGCGCCCGATCGAGGGCGATCACGCACTTTATTCCCTTCACCGCCACCACGCGCATGTCGGGACTCGACATCGGGGTCACGCCAAATCCGAAAGGGAGCAGGTGAGTCAGTGAAGCGCTGGGTGCCAAGAACAAGGCGGCACGAGTTCCGAGCGACCTCGACGCCATCGTTGAGCGCGTTTCGCGCGCCGGCTCGACGCCACTGGTGGTCGCGGACGGTCCGGACATCGTGGGCGTCATCGAACTCAAGGACGTCGTGAAGCAGGGTATCCGCGAGAAGTTCGACGAGATGCGACAAATGGGTATTCGCACCGTCATGATCACCGGCGACAACCCGCTGACCGCCGCCGCGATCGCCCAAGAAGCGGGAGTGGATGACTTCCTCGCCGAGGCGACGCCCGAAGCGAAGATGGCCCTGATCAAGCAGGAGCAAGAGGGCGGCAAGTTCGTCGCCATGACCGGTGACGGTACGAACGACGCTCCGGCGCTGGCCCAGGCCGACGTCGGCGTGGCGATGAACACCGGTACGACGGCCGCCAAGGAGGCGGGCAATATGGTCGACCTCGACTCGAACCCGACCAAGTTGATCGACATCGTAGAGATCGGCAAGCAACTGCTGATCACGCGAGGGTCGCTCACGACCTTTTCCATCGCCAACGACGTCGCGAAGTACTTCGCCATCATTCCCGCGCTCTTCGTCTTCGCCTACGGCCTGAGCAATAAGCCCCTCGGCGCGCTCAACATCATGAAGCTTCACAGCCCCGAGAGCGCGGTGCTCTCGGCCGTCGATCTTCAACGCACTGGTGATCATCGCGTTGATCCCCTTGGCGCTGCGCGGCGTGAAGTTCCGCGCGCTCTAAGTCGTCGTTGATTCTTCGTCGCAACGTCTTGATCTATGGAGTGGGCGGAATCATCGTCCCGTTCATCTTCATCAAGCTCATCGACCTCATCCTCGTCGCTCTCCACGCTTATTAAAAGGAACTGACATGTTGGTACACCTTCGCCGCTCGTTGATCATGCGCAGTCATCTGCCTGGTCTTTTTCGGCTTCGTCTACGCCTTCGCCGGCACGGGCGTCGCTCAGCTGCTCTTCACGCACCAGGCCGACGGTTCGTTTACCGCCGATGGCTCGACCCTGATCGGTCAACCCTGGAACCTCACCAAGTGCCCGGGCCACCCCTTGGGTAGCTGCGTCTTCCAGGGCCGTCCCGACGACCTCGGTCCCTACGCCAGCACCGACGCCAAGAACCCGAGCCCGGTCGGTCACCCGGGCGACGACCCTTACGTCCTCAACGGCGTCGCGGGAGGTTCGGGCGCGACAAACCTCGGCCCGCGTTCGCAGAAGTTGCTCACGACACAAAGGATTCTCGTGAAGTACTGGCACGCTCGCGGCGTTGACCCGACGCCGGATCTCGTGACGACTTCAGGCTCAGGCTATGACCCGGACATCTCCCAGGAAGATGCGATGGTCCAGATTCCCATGGTGGCAAAGGCGACGGGTATATCGCAGACGCGACTTCATGCTCTGATCGTCAGCTACACGCATCCCGCCGAATGGGGTTTTCTCGGGGCCCAGTACATCGACGTGTTGCAGCTGAACGAAGGACTCGCCGCGTTGAAGAAGTAAGCGCGACAGAAGAGGAAACTTTCTGGAGTGGGTTGCGCGTCACCGACAGTACGTAATATGTTCGCACTCGCCGTCACGGCGCCCCTCGCCGTGGCGGCGGTGCTTGTTCCGTTCCGCGACAGCCTCACCAACGCGGCCGCGGCTCTGATCTTGGTGGCGCTCATCGTGGCGCTCGCCGCTCGGGGGTCCCGGTTCACCGGGATATCTCGGCCAGTGTCGTCTCGGCCCTGTGGTTCGACTGTTTCTTGACGCACCCTACGACGAGTTTCGATTAGTCCACGGACGCGATCCAGCGAGATGACGATCTGTCTATTGGTCGTGGGCCTTGGCGTCACAGAACTGGCCGCGCGCGGTCGCCACCATCGGCCGCGTGTCGGAGCGAAGAGTACCAGTACGTTGCCATGGTGCGCGAACTCACCGACGCTCGCGCAGACGACTCGGGATCGAAGGTCTGATCGAGCGCGGCGAAGCCGATGTTGGTCGATGTTCTCGACCTTCGCGCGTGTCGTTTCGACGTCAGACCTCCGAATCTCCCGATGGCCCGGATCTTGCCGACCGGTGAGGTGGCTTCACGTGGGTCTGGCACTGGCCGGTGAACGCGATGGGCATCCCCGGTCCCGAGGCGGAGATCGCGACGCATGTGGCGAGGGCATTTCCTCGGGCGATTTGTTCTCACGCCGACTCCCGGCGCGATCGATCTCTGAAGGGCGTCGGGCCGTCGCGGCCCTGCTCGCCGCGATCGTGGCGCGGGTCTCGCCACCGTGATGCGAGAGCATCTAATGCGCGGTCAGTTTCGCGTCTATCTCGGGTCGGCTCCCGGGGTCGGCAAGACCTATCGGATGCTGGACGAAGGATGGCGTCGCCGCGAGCGCGGGCACCGACGTGGTGATCGGGCTACGTCGAGACGCACAAGCGTCCCCAGACCGACGCCCAAGTGCGCGACCTGGAGGTCGTGCCGCGCGCCGGCCACGAGTATCGTGACGCAACCTTCGAAGAGATGGACGTCGATGCGATGCTGGCGCGCACATCCCGAAGTTGCGTTGTCGTGGACGAGCTGGCGCACACAAACGCCCCCGGGCAGCGGAACCAGAAGCGCTGGCAGGACGTCGAAGAGCTGCTGGACGCGGGCATCGACGTCATTACCACGGTCAACATCCAACACCTGGAGTCGGTCAACGACGTGGTGGAAAAGATCACCGGCATCACTCAGCAAGAGACGGTCCCCGACAGCCGTCGTTCGCCAGGCTCAGCAGATCGAGCTGGTGGACGTCACGCCCGAGGCGCTTCGTCGGCGCATGGCGCACGGCAACATCTACACCGCCGACAAGATTGACGCCTCGCTGTCGAACTATTTTCGCGTCGGCAATCTCAGCGCGCTTGCGCGAGCTCGCGCTGCTGTGGCTGGCCGATCGCGTGGAGGACGCCCTGCAGCGATATCAAGATGAGCACGAGATCGACGCCACCTGGGAGACGCGCGAGCGACTGATCGTCGGCGTGCGAGGCATTCCCCGACGAGGTGCTCCTGCGCCGCGCGGCGCGCATCGCGTCGCGCACGGGGCCGGAGATTCTCGCGGTGCACGTGGTGCCCGGCCGACAGCAGCCCGACGACCACCGTCGATACGCCACCCTCGCCAAAGAGCTGGTAGACGAGTTCGAGGGCAAGTACCAAGAGATCGTGGACGACGACATCTCCACGGCGCTCGTTTCCTTCGCGCGAGCCGAGCGCGGGACGCAGATCATCGTCGGCTCCAGCCACTCGCGAAAGTGGTATCGGCCCTTCGGCGGCGTGATCCAGAACTTGCTGCGCCACACCCCGGATCTCGACGTGCACGTCATCTCGGTGGATGACGCCACCAGCCCCGCCACGAACATCGACGGCGTCGAAAGGGCGCGGTGCCGTGGTCACGGCGGCTCTCGCGCTCGGCTGCGGTGTGGTCCTGCTGCCACTGTTTACGTGGATTCTCACCGCCGCTCGTTCGAGTCTTTCGCTCTCCACCGACATCTTGGTCTATTTGGTGATTGTGCTGCGGATTGGCCACGCTGGGCGGAGTCGTGGTGGGCATTGCGGCCGGGTTGGCCGCGTTCACCCTGGAGAACTACTACTTCACCGCGCCCTTCCACTCCTTTGCGATTAGTCGACCCGATGACATCGTCTCCCTGGCGGCTTTTCTGGTGTTCGCCGTCGCGGCGAGTGTCCTGGTGAGCCGGTTTGCCCGGAGGTCGATCGAGGCGGAGCGAGCCCGCGCCGAAGCGCAGATCCTCGCGAGCGCGGTGGCGACCGCGGGAACGTCGCACAACGATCTGTTACCACTTCTGGACTCGTTGCGCGCGGTTCTTGACGCGACGAGCGTGGCGATCATGACCGACCGCGACGGCGAGTGGCGCGGCGACGTCGTAAGTGGTGCACCACTCAACGACGCCGCGACGGCGACTCAGTTCCCGATCGAAGATCACTACGCGCTCGCCATCGAAGGCGTTGACCTCGACGGGGAGGATCGCCAACTGGTGAGCGCTTTCGCGGTGCGCGTCGCCTACGGACTTCGCGTCGTGCGCAGCGTGCGGGAGGCGTCGCAGTTGCGTGATCTGGCTGAGGTCGAAGGTCACGAGCTCCGGTCTGATGCGTGCGGTCTCCACGGACCTGAGTGGCTCGCTCGAAAGCCATTCAGTTCAAGGTGACCTCGTTGCTGGATGGTGGCGTGACCGCGCCAGTGCGGGTGCAGCGCGAGCGGCTTCTCGCGATTGAGACCGAGGTGCAGCGCCTCTGCCGCGTCGTCAACAACTTGGTCGACCTGGGCCGCCTGGAGACCCACAGCGTGGTGGCGCTGCCAACTCGGTGACGGTGGGCTCGCTCGTCACCCACGCGTTGTCGGTCGTTGACACGACCGACCACCCCTCGACATCGACGTGGCGGGTGACTTGCCGCGCACGTCGACGACCGATCCGACGCTGGCCCAACGAGCACTGTGATCTTCGTGGACAACGCGTGCCGACTACTCTCCGGCCGGGTCGCCCATGCGCATCACCGCTGGCGTGGCCGGTGACGTCATGGAGATACTGGTGATTGATCGAGGTCCCGGACTGACGGCCAGCCAGCGCGCCGTGCTCCTTGATCCGCTGGAGCGTCTGAACGGTGAGCGTCCCGCAGCGCTCGGGATCAGCGTGGTCACCGGATTTCATGGAGCCTGCTCAAGGGACACGTTCGATCTGGAGGACACGCCCGGTGGTGGGCTTACGGTGGTTCTGCAGTTCCCGCTACGCGAAAAGAGCGAGACCCGCTGACGTCGCGTTAGTCCGCGAGACCACCCATTGGCTGCAGTTTGGAGGTCCACTTTTCCTCTACCCGGCCGTAGCTGCCAAAACACCATCGCCCCGCCCCAGGTGAGGATGAACATGCCCACGATGATGAAACCCGCGGCGTTGATGTTGAAGTTCTCCATGAAGTGCCAGAAGGGACCCTTCCAATGCAACTCGTGGGGGAGCAAGCCAAGGACCTCGATGGTTCCGATGAAGAAGCAGATGGCGATCGAGAGGCCGGTGATGGTGAGGTTGTAGTAGATCCGGCGCACCGGATTGAGGAACGCCCACCCGTAGGCCATGTTCATGAAGCAGCCGTCGAGCGTGTCGAGCAGCGACATGCCGGCGGTAAAGAGAATGGGCAGGCACATGATCGAGTACCAGGGCAGGGCCTTGGAGGCGAGCAGCGCCGTCGTGGCGAGCAGCGCGACCTCGGTGGCGGTGTCGAAGCCGAGCCCGAAGACGACTCCCACGGGATACATCTGCCACTCCTTGGTGATCGAGCGCATCCACTTGCCAAAGAACCGGAACATCAGTCCGCGGTTGTTGAGTTGGCGCTCGAGTTCCGCTTCGTCGTAGGAGCCATCTCTCATCGAGCGAAAGACCTTCACGATGCCCATCAGAATGACGATGTTCAACAGGGCGATGAGGTACAAGAAGCAGGCCGAGATGATGGTGCCAAAGACCCCGCCAAACTGCTCGAGACCCGAGCCGTTGTTGGAGACCGCCCCGTAAACGGCCTTCTCGGCGATGACGAGGCCGAGACCGATCGCGACCACGATCGTGGAGTGGCCCAGCGAGAAGAAGTACCCGACGCTGAGCGGACGCCGGGCGCCGGGGACGTCCTGGCGATCGGCCATGAGCTTTCGCGTGGTGTTGTCAATCGCCGAGATGTGGTCGGCGTCAAAGGCGTGGCGCGCGCCCAGGGTGTAGGCGAGAATGCTGACGCCGAATCCGAGTCCCTTGTAGTGACCGGGCACGACGAAGGCGATGAAGATGCCAAATCCCAGTGCGTGCAACAAGATGATGGAGCCGAACATCCACTGCGCGCGACGCCATTCGCTAGGCGAGAGCGAACTGCGTAGTCGCTGGCGTCGGGTGGGGAGGGCCTCGAGCGTAGTCATCTATCCTCCGCGGCCCGCCACATTTGGATTGTCTCGTCGAAACTGCGGCGTCACGGTCGCCCCCGATCGTCGTCGAAATCATGGCATAAATAGGAACTGGACGCAAGAACGAATTGGACGTATTTGATGGCTAAGGTGGGGCCGTGGTTCGATCACTGTCAGAGACCGGCGGCGCGTCAGCCGAGAGCGACCCCGTTGAAGGGGTGCTCGAGTTGTTGCGAGAAAAGGGCGGTCGCGTCACCACGTCTCGACGAGTTTTGCTCAGCTGTCTCTTCCAATCCGGGCCCCACCACACCGCCGAAGAGCTCGCCGAAGAGGTCCAGAGGATCGCGCCCGACGTCCACCTGTCGACGATTTATCGAAATCTGGATGAACTAGAACGCCTCGGCGTCATCGTTCACGCACACCTTGGTCACGGTCCGGCCACCTATCATCTCGCGACCGAGACTCACGGTCACTTGGTCTGCGAGGTGTGTGACGGAGAGTTGGAAGCACCCGAAGAGTTCTTCCAAGACCTCACGACGGCGGCCAAGCAGAAGTACGGGTTCGTCGTTGACCCACGGCACTTCGCCGTGCTCGGTCGGTGCGCTATCTGCGCGGTCGACAAGCCCCTGGCCTAACGGCCCTCGTCGAGTTCCGCGAGGAGTCGTTTGGAGGCGACGCAGCGATAGGCGTCCTCCAGTAACTCCTCGAGCTCTTCGAGATCGAGCGAGCCGTTGAGGCGAACTCCGAGCCAGCCACGCGATCCGACGTAGGGGGGATAGAAGTACCGCTTGGGATCGCTGGCGATGAGAGCGGCTTGGGCACCCTCGGGTGCCGCGCACCATAGGTGAGCGAAGGTGTGGTCGTGATGTCCCTCCATCCAGAGAATCGCGAACTGCGCCCCGGCGAAGAAGGCGGGCGCGCCGTGGCTGAGTTTTTCGGTGGCTCCGGGAAGGGCGAGGCACATTGCTCGCAGTTCTGCCACAAGTTTCTTCGTCGCCATGACTCGACTCTAGGGGTGCGATTTCACATCGTCGAACCTCATGACGGGGCGGTTTCTTATGTGCGCGTCCGCGATCTTTCTCGTACCATTCACCTATGGAGACCCTGACCTTCCTCTTCACGGATATTCAGGAGTCGACGAAGTTGCTGCGCCGAATCGGGGGTGAGGTCTACGCCGAGGTCCTGGATCGTCACCACAATCTGATTCGCGCGAGTCTGGCCGACTTCGGGGGCGTCGAACAAGGTACGCAGGGCGACTCGTTCTTCGCCATCTTTACCTCTCCCAGCGCGTGCGTCAGCGCCGTGGTCACCATGCAACGGGCCCTGGCGAATGCCGAGTGGCCCGACGGCGCGCGGCCCCTCGTGCGCATGGGGATTCACACCGGTGAGGCGTCCGAAGGCACCACCGGTCTGGTGGGCTACGAGGTCCATCGCGCGGCGCGCATCGCCGGCGTCGGGTACGGCGGCCAGATCCTGCTCTCGTCGGCCGCGGCCGGCCTGGTCGAAGACGTTCTCGCGCCCGGCGTGGGGTTGAGGGACCTCGGATCGCATCGGCTCAAGGACCTCGGGCGCCCCGAAACGATCTTTCAACTAGTCGTCGAAGGTCTCGACGGCAATTTCCCGCCACTGCGCTCCCTCGACAATCCGGAACTGGCGAACAATCTTCCCGAGTCTTTGACCCCCTTCATCGGGCGGGCGGCGGAACTCGCCGAGGTGCGCGAACTGGTGACCGCGTCGCGCCTGATTACCCTCACCGGTGCGGGCGGCTCCGGGAAGACCCGTCTGGCGCTCCAGGTCGCAGCTGAACTCCTGGACGGAACAGGCGAAGGAGTCTGGTTCGTGGACCTAGCGCCCGTCAGCGATCCCGATCAGGTGCCAGCCGTTGTCATCTCGACGCTGCAGCTTCGCCAGCAGCCCGAGATGTCTGCGCTCGATTCGCTGGCGGCGACCCTGAGGAGCCAAAACATTCTCATCACGCTCGACAACTGCGAGCACGTCATCGACGCAGTCGCGAAGATGGCCGACGTCATCGCACGCTCGTGCCCCCGAGTCATCCTCATGGCCACGTCGCGCGAGCCCTTAGGCGTCGACGGCGAGCGGGTCTATCGGGTTCGCTCGTTGACGCTGCCCGGTGCCGAAGTTGAGAGCGTGGACGATCTCGCTGGTTCCGACGCGATCGAACTGTTTGTGGCCAGGACCCGCGCGCACGACTCGACCTTCCGACTTGACGACGCCGCAGCGCCGTTAGTGGCCTCGATCTGTCGGCGGCTGGACGGCATCCCGCTCGCGATCGAACTGGCGGCGTCGCGGCTGTCATCGATGTCCCTCAAGGACATGCATGAGCGTCTCGACCAACGCTTTCGGCTCCTCACGGGCGGCAGCCGCAACGCGCTACCTCGCCAGCAGACCCTGGGGGCGATGGTCGCGTGGTCCTACGACCTTCTGAGCGAACCCGAGCGTGAGGCGTTGCGTCGGCTGTCGGTGTTCGTGGGTGGCTTTGACCTGAAAGCGGCCGAAGCCGTCTGCGCCACGGGGTCTCTGGAGGTCTTCGACGTGGCGGATCTTCTGAGTTCGCTCGTGAATAAGAGTCTGGTGGGTGCCGAACGCGCCTCGACGGATCTGCGCTATCGGCTGCTCGAGACGATTCGTCAGTACGCAGCCGATCAGCTACTGCAGATCGACGGTGAGTCTGAAGCGCTTCTCTCGCGTCGCCGTCATGCGGCGCACTTCTTGGACCTGTGCGAGACGGCGGCGCCGGAGCTCATTGGCCCCAATCAGGCGGCCTGGTTACGTCAACTGGACGTCGAGTGGGATAACGTCCACGCTGCGTTTACGCTCTTCTCCTCCGAGGAGGACGGTGGTGAGAAGATACTTCGTCTCGGCGTCGCGTTGGAGGACTTCTTCGGAACGAGAGTCACCTCCACGATGATCCCCGTTATGCTCCAAGCGCTCGACACCGAAGACATTCAGGCCGAGCTTCGAGCCGGCGCCTTGACTATGGTGGCTCACCTTATCCTCATGACCCAATTCGGGGAGAGACCTGACGCTACCGCTCGCGACCTGTTGTTCGTCGCACTCGGTCTCGCGGAAGAACTCGGCGACGTCAGCCTCGAATTCGAGGCTCTTCTTTGGATGATTATCGCGGCGGCTGGGCTCGGTTTGGACGACGAGCGAGGAGAGTTCCAGGAACGCGCGACACACCTCGCGCGCGAAAGCGGAGATCCGCGCAGCATTGGTCGAGCTCTGACTATGGGAACCTTCGGGCAGTGGGGTGGCCACTCAGAAGAGCACGCTGAAGCGTTGGGTCTGCTGCGCGAGGCGGGAGATCTTCAGTACGTCTGTTCCGCGCTGATCTTCTTGTCGATCTCGGGGGGATTCGAAAAGGGAGATCTGCCCTACGCCCGAGTGCTGTCAGAAGAGGCGATGGCGATCGCCGAGGAACTGGGGTCGGCCTGGCACTCTCGTCTGCTCTGGTCAAACTTCGGAGTGACGCTCTACCTGCTCGGCGAGGTCGATGAAGCGGAGCAATTCAGCCGGCGCGCCCTTCTCACCTCGCGGCGCATCGGCGTGCAGCCGGCCATCACTTCGTGGATCGTTTTCACGTTGGCCTGCTGTGCGACCAGTCAAGGCGACGTGGTTCGCGGTGCACAGTTAATGGGCGCGCACGATGCCCTTTCCGCAAGTCTCTCCGTCGAAAATCGGGGCTCGTGGTCCGTGATGGAGATCGAGATGAGCGAGAACTGTCGGTCTTCGCTGCGTGAAGCGCTGGGGGATGCCGAGTACGAGCGGCGCCTCGCCGTGGGGCACGCGCTCAGCCTCGATCGGGTGGTCGACTACGCCCTGCGGCGAGTCACTGTCTGACAAAAAAGCTGCGAATGGCCCTTAAGACGCCGTCACGACATCCACAGCAGTTCGACGATCGTAAAGTTTCCGAACTCTGGCCTTTCAAGGGCACCGACCGTGGCGCACCGAGCGTAAATGCCCCGCCGAGTTCTTCTAGACGCAATGTCTTCGGAGTACTTCGAGCTCCACTCCGGTATCAATCGGCCCGGTTTATTAGCGGACCTATCTGTTACCCGTGGACTCTCGCCCGAGATGATCAGGAACTACAAGCGTCGAAGGCCCCTTAGAGTCCAATCCGAGTCAGGTAGCCCAGCCCCATGATCGCTGCTTCACAGCCTGCGCTGGCCAAGACTTCGAGATCGGCGTCGTCGCGTACTCCGCCCGCGGCCACGACGAGGAGATTGCTACGACACGCCTCTTCGTAGAGGGCGAGGTCCGGTCCGCGCATCGTGCCGTCCCGATCGATAGCGGTCACATGAACTCGTGTCACCCCGGCGCTCGAGCATCGCGCGAGAGCGTCGGTAAAGCTGAGACCCGTGTCCGCTCGCCAGCCGCGCACCGCAATCTGCCCGTTTCGCACGTCGAGGGCCGCCACGAGCTGATCTCCCAATGCGCTCACGAACGCGTCCAACGCGCCCTCGTCGGTCCATAGCGCCGTGCCAACGATCACGCGTCGGGCACCCGCGTCGAGAGCCGCGCGAGCACCGTGCACACTTCGAATTCCTCCCGACACCTGCAGGGGAATGCCCTGGGCCGAGCGCCGGCAGCGTTCGATCAAATCGGGTCGTAAGGCTCCGTCGCGCGCTCCCTGAAGGTCGACCACGTGGACGAGGGGCGGTCGGGTCGTCACGATTCGCTCCATGAACTCCTCAAGCGGCTGGCGAAAGAGGACTCGGTCGTAGTCGCCCTGTTCCAGGCGCACGGCGTCATCGCCGAGGACATCGAGGGCGGGGATGAGTTGCATGGTAGCGAGTTAGCATATTAGCATGCAAGCATGACCAGCGGGAAGGTAGTGCCGGCCGACGCGAGCCCCGAGACCGCGTCGCGCTTTGACGAACTCATCGACGCCATCGCGCACCTGCGCGAACCCGACGTCGTGCGAGCATTCCTGCGCGACCTGTGCACCACCACCGAGCTCGACGCTATGGGACAGCGGCTCCAGGTGGCTCGACTGGTCGATGAGGGCGTGTCCTACCAAGAGATCTCACGACGCACTGGTGCGTCAACCGCCACGATCACCCGCGTCGCCCAGTGGCTGCACCACGGCGAGGGTGGGTATCGCGCGGTTCTAAAGAGAGGACGACGATGACCCGCCGATTGACCATGGCTCTGCCGTCGAAGGGTCGACTACGCGAACCCTCCTGGGTACTGCTCGAAGCGAGCGGTGTGTCGCCCCAGGAAGCGGGCGAGCGGATGCTGCAGGCCCACTGTCGCAACGCGGACATCGACCTGCTCTTCGTGCGGGCCGACGACGTGCCCGAGTACGTGCAAGACGGCGTCGTGGACTGTGGCATCACCGGTCTTGACCTCATCTACGAACGCGAATGCAACGTCGAGGTGCTCCTGCGACTGGGATTTGGGGCGTGCTCGCTGCAGGCCGCCGTCTCCAACGAGGACGGCGCGCGCGAGATCGAGGATCTGGAGGGCCGACGGATCGCTACCTCTCACCCGCGAATCGCGGCCAAGGCGCTGGCCGATCGGGGCGTCAGCGCCGAGATCGTCACGGTGGCGGGTTCCGTTGAGATCTCGCCCCGCCTGGGCCTGGCCGACGCGATCATTGACCTCGTCTCGACGGGAAGCACCCTGCGCACCAATGGGCTGCGCTCGATCGGCGTGCTCTTCGAGTCCGAAGCGGTGCTGATCGGACAAGTCAACGCGAAGGACTCCGAGGCGCGCCGGACCCTGACGACGGTGCTCGGGTCCGTCATCAACGCGCGGGCCAACCGCTATCTGCTGTGCAACGTGCCCAAGAGTCGACTCGATGAGGTGAGCGCCATTCTGCCCACGAGCGGTTCGCCGACGGTGATGGACCTGGCGACACCGGGCGTCGTCGCCGTGCACGCACTGGTGCCCGCCGCCGACATCTGGTCCCTGTTGCCCCGACTCGAAATGGCGGGAGCGAGTTCGATTCTGACTCTGCCCGTCGAGCGGATGGTCCCGTGAGCACCCCGGTCAAGACCGAACGGACCTTCACCATCGAAGAGATCGTGACGTCGGTTCGCGAGCGCGGTGACGACGCGCTGGTCGAGTGGTCGAAGCTCTTGGACGCGACAACCTCCGACACGCCCGAGCGGGCCGTCGCGTACGGAGACATTCCGACCGCGGCCGTCCTGGCTGCTGCGCAAAGCGTTCGCACGTGGCACGCGGCCCAGCGTCCCGGCGACCTCATGATGGAGGTCTCACCCGGGGTCATGCTCGAACGGCGTTGGACGCCGTTGCGCTCGGTGGGCATCTACGTGCCCAAGGGTCTGGTCTCCTCTCTCATCATGACCGCGGTGCCCGCCCAGGTGGCGGGGGTCGAGCGGATCGTGGTGTGCACGCCGCCCAATGGTTCGGCCGCCGTGGCCGCTACCGCCGCGCTGCTCGGCATCGACGAGGTGTGGGCGCTGGGGGGTGCCCAGGCGATTGCCGCCCTGGCGTACGGCACCGAGTCGATCGCGCCCGTCGACAAGATCTTTGGACCGGGCAACGCGGCGGTGAACCTGGCCAAGCTCATCGTGAGTCGCGATGTGGCGATCGACCTGCCCGCGGGACCCAGCGAAATCGTGGTGGTCGCCGATGACGGCGTCGACGAGGCGATTATCGCCCAGGAGATCGCCGCCCAGATGGAGCACGGACCTGATTCGAGGGGATATGTCGTGCGAGTGGGCGACGACCTTGAAGCCGCCCTCGCCGAGGTCGAGGGATACGCCGCCGAGCACGTCGCCTTGTTGGGGGAACGCGCGGAGTCGCTGGCCCCACGCATTCGCAACGCCGGTGCCGTGTTCGTCGGTCCCTATTCGCCAGTGCCTGCGGGCGACTACGCCACCGGTGGGAATCACGTCCTTCCCACCGGTGGCTGGGCGAAGTCCACCGGGGGACTGGGCCTGGAGGCATTCATGAAGACAGTCACGGTGCAGCGCGTGACCAAGGAAGGCCTGGAGCGACTCGCGCCCACCATCGAAGCGTTAGCCGAACTCGAGGGCATGAGTGCTCACAAGGCCACGGCCCGGCGATGAGACCCGTCGCCCTCGAGGCCTATCAGTGGCCGCCCTCGACCGACGCGATCGCCCGCCGAGTGGGCATCGATCCCCGGGCGATCGTGCGCTTCGACGGGAACGTCGCGGCCGCCCCCCACCCAGCGCGCGCCCGGCCGCTCTCGCGCGCGCCCTGGCCGAAGTGAACGAGTACGAGCGGGGGCGCTATCTGCCCCTGCGCGAGGCGATCGCTGCGTACCACGGTCTCGGGGTCGAGAACGTGGCGATAGGAGCGGGCAGTGACGAGTTCATCGTCCTGCTTGCGCACATGTTCGCCGCCGGTGGCTCCATCGCCACCGTGCCCGCGTACTCCTATTCGATGTATCGGTACGCCGCGATCATGGCGGGTGCAACAGTGGTGGACGATCCTGCCGCGGCCGACCTGGTGTTCGTCTGTCGACCGAATAATCCGACGGGGGAACTCTGTGAGATCCCCGACGTTCCTGGTCAGGTGGTCGTCGATGAGGCCTACGCCCAGTACGCCGGGGTCGACGCGCTGGATCGACTCGAGGACGGCGTCATCATCCTGCGCACGTTCTCCAAGGCCTTCGGTCTCGCTGGTGCGCGCGTGGGGTACGCCCTCGCCGCCCCCGACCTCATCGAGGCGATCAGTTCGCGTCAGGCGCCCCTCTCAGTCTCGTCGCTGTCCGCCGCGCTCGCGCTCGCCGCGATCACCTCTCCGCTCGAGATCACGAGTGCACTCGCCGAGCGCGATCGGCTGTCAAGCGAACTCGAGACGCTGGGGCTGGCGCCCCTGCGCTCTTACACCAACTTCCTGTTCATTCCGATGGACGACCCTGAGAAACTCGTTGATCAGCTGCTGAACTACGGCGCCGTCGTTCGGGCGTACCCCGGCGGACTGCGGGTGAGCGTGCGCGATCAAATCGACAACGACTTCCTGCTCGACGCGCTGCGCGCAGTGCTCTTCGACGTCCCGCTGCCCGCCCAGTATCTGCGCTACGAGCGCAATACCGCCGAGACCCTCTTGAGCGTTCGGCTGCGCGTGCCCGGCGAGGGTCGGGTGTACGTCAATACCGGTTCCGGGTTCTACGACCACATGCTCCAACAACTCGCCTTCCACGCGGGTCTCGACTTACGACTCGAGGGGGTGGGCGACCTCGAGACGGGTGATCACCACACGGTCGAGGACATGATGCGCGCCTTCGGCGAGGCACTGGACCGCGCACTGGGCGACCGCAAGGGTCTCACCCGTTACGGCGAGGCTCGGGTTCCCATGGACGAAGCTCTCGCGCACGCGGTCGTCGACCTGTCGGGACGGGCGACGGCCAAGATCTCAATTAGCCCCGATGAGGGGATGGTGACCCACGCCTTTGAGTCTCTCGTCCAGACGGCGCGCATCACGCTGCACGTCACCTCCGAGGGACAGAACGCCCATCACGTCGCCGAAGGCGCCTTTAAGGCGGTGGGTCGAGCGTTGGCCCAGGCCCTGACCACCAACGGATCGCTGGTGCGATCCACCAAGGGATCGCTGTGAGCACGGTCGTGGTGGTCGATTACGGGGCCGGCAACACGCGTTCGGTCTGCGCGGCGCTCACGCACATCGAACGCGAGAGTGCGGTTACGAGCGACCCGGGGGCCATTCGCAATGCGGAGAACGTGATCCTGCCCGGGGTGGGGGCGGCGGCCAGTGCCATGGCTCACCTGAACGACACCGGAGCGGCCGATGCGCTGCGCCTTCGATTCGACGATGGGTTGCCGATTCTGGGTATCTGCCTGGGCATGCAGTTGGCGGTCGAGCGCAGCGAAGAAGGCGGCGGGGTGGAGGGACTGGGCCTCTTAGAGGGCGACGTGGTACGACTGCGCGAGGGCCGAGTGCCGCGCCTGGGTTGGTCGGTCGTGAAACCTTGGGGCGACGCCTTCTACTTCGCTCACTCCTACGCGGTGCGCTCGCCGCGCGAAGTGGCCCGGGTCGGCGACGTGACGGTGGCGGTGCGGCGCAACTCGTTCTTCGGCGTGCAGTTCCACCCCGAAAAGAGCGGCCCGGCGGGCCTGGAGTTCCTCGACCAGTGCCTCTCCCTCGCTTAATTCCTTGCCTGGACGTCGCGCACGGTCGCGTCGTCAAGGGCGTGAGTTTCGTCGATCTGCGTGATGTCGGCGATCCGGTCGAACTGGCTACCTTCTACAGCCGCGGTGGAGCTGACGAACTCGTCTTCCTTGATATCGCGGCGGCGCCCGACGACGCGGCGACCATGACCAGTGTCGTGGAGCGCGTCGCCGACGTGGTGGAGATCCCCTTCACGGTGGGCGGCGGGGTGCGCTCGGTTGAGGACGCGTCGCGACTCATCGAGTCGGGCGCCGATCGGGTATCACTCAACTCGGCCGCCCTGGCGAACCCGGCGCTCATTGGCGACATCGCGGATCGGTTTGGATCCCAGGCGGTGGTTGTCGCCATCGACGCCGGTGATCGAGTGGTCTACACGCACGGCGCTCGCATCGCCACCGAGATAAAAATAATCCCGTGGGCGGTCGAGGCCTGTAAGCGCGGCGCGGGGGAGATCCTACTCACGTCGATCGCCCACGATGGTCAGCGCAATGGCTTCGACCTAGAACTCACCGCCGCGGTGCGCGACGCGGTGAGCGTGCCGGTGATCGCCTCGGGGGGCGCGGGTTGCGCGCGCCACGTCGCTGATGCTCTGCGCCTGACTGACGCCGCGCTGGTCGCCTCGATCGTCCACGAGAATCCCGAAGGGATAACCGGACTTCGTCGCGAGATCGAAGAGTTGGGCGTGGCGTTGCGACCCTTAAAGGAGTACCGATGAGCGACGATCTGCGCGCGGCCATTATCCAAGACGAAGAGAGCGGGCGAGTGTTGATGCTCGGCTGGATGGACGATGAGGCGTTTGCCCTCACCACGTCAACTGGCCTCGTGCACTTTTTCTCTCGTTCGCGTCAACGTCTCTGGAAGAAGGGCGAAACCTCGGGCAATCTTCTTCACGTCACGAGTGTCGAGCTCGACTGTGACCAAGACGCCGTTCTCGTGAGTGTGCACGCCGAGGGACCGACCTGCCACGACGGCTCGACCTCGTGCTTTACCCCGTGGCTGTGGCGCAAGATTCTTCGACGCGAGGCGGAGGCGGCGCCCGAGTCCTACGTTCACTCTCAACTCTCGGGGGGAGTGGCGATCAACGCGCGCAAGGTGGGTGAGGAGGCGGTGGAGCTAGCGGTGGCCGCACTCAGCGAAGGGGACGAGCGAGTTGTGAGCGAAGCCGCCGATCTGTGGTTTCACACGCTCTTGCTCTTGCGCAGCCGTGGACTCGATCCGGCCGCCGTCGAGGAAGAGTTAAAGCGCCGCGCCTAGGCCGCCGGGAGTTCGTAGGCGGTCATCGACAGCGAACCCATCTCGTAGCCGTCGACAATCGTTTTAGTCGGCGTGTTCGCCGCCGCGGAGAGTCCCGCGAGGTAGGCCAGGGGCAAGAAGTGGTCGGGGGTCGGAACGGCGATGCCGTAGTCGCCGTGCGCGCTCGCCGTGCCGAGATCGTTCGCGTCGTGCGTCATGATCTCGCGCACGTCATCGTCAAATCGATGGGCCCAGTCCGTGCCCTGGGCGGGCGAGTGCCAGTCGATGAGGCGCAGATTGTGTACGACGTTGCCACTGCCGATGATCAGAACGCCCTCGCCACGTAGTTCGTGCAGCTTCGCGCCCAAGTTGAAGTGATAGTCGAAGGGCAGTTCCGCGTTGATGGAGAGCTGGACGACGGGCACATTGGCTCGGGGGTACATGTGAGTGAGAACCGACCACGTGCCGTGGTCGATACCCCAGCTGTCCGTGTCCAGTCCCACGTAGGTCGGCTCTACGACGTCGACAATACGCTGAGCCAACTCCGGATCGCCCGGGGCTGGATACTGGACGTCAAAGAGGGGCTGGGGAAAGCCATAGAAGTCGTGAATGGTCCGCGGCAGGTGCATCGCCGTGACCGCGGTGATGTTGACGTACCAGTGCGCGGAAACGACCAGGATGGCCCGCGGCGTTGGCATGGAGGAGGCGAACGTCGTCCACGAGTCGGTGTAGCGATTCGTCTCAATCGCGTTCATGGGGCTGCCGTGTCCAATGAACGCCGCGGGCATCAGGCTTGACATGTGTTCATCATGGTAGCGGCGGGCCCGGCGCGATTGGCCGGCGTGAAATCGCTACTCGCTCGCGAGCCGCGGAAGGTCGGACAGAGCACTTTCGATTCGCATCATGATCGTTTCGATCGGCAGTTCGGCGTCGACTCGAATGCCGCGCTCATCGTCTTGCAGCGGCTCGAGAGCGGCGAACTGTGATTCGAGGAGCGAGGGCGGCATGAACTCGTGGTGTCGACTCATCATGCGAGAGCGAATCAGATCGATGGGTCCATCGAGATCGACAAAGAACGCCGTGGGCACGTAGGTGCGCAAGATGTCACGGTACGAACGCTTGAGAGCCGAGCACGCCGTGACGGTCGATATCCCACTCTGTACGTCAGCTCGCAGATGCTCACCGATCGCGTGAAGCCACGGCAGGCGGTCTTCGTCGTCGAGTGGAATGCCCGCAGACATCTTTTCGATGTCACTCGTCGAGTGCAGGTCGTCCGACTCGAGGTAGTGATCGCCCCAGGCTTCGGCCATCCGACGCGCGACCGTGGTCTTACCCGACCCCGACACGCCCATAACAATGGCGCATCGAGGAAAAGACTCGGAGTTCACGCGCCTCATCCTAGGAGTGCTGCGCGCAATTTCGAGGAGCGCGTGGGACGCGTCGAGGTCGCTATCGTGGCGACAGTGACCTCGCAACAGGTCGCTTTGCGAGAGGAGACCACGTGTCGAGAGATCCCTACGCCGAGCTTCCGTCGGTGGCGTCATTCAGTGTCGCGTCGGACGATATCCGCGATGGAGAACCGTTGTCGATGGCCCAGGTAAGTGGAATCATGGGCGCCGGTGGGAAGGACGTCTCACCGCAACTCTCGTGGAGCGGCTTTCCCGAGGGCACGAAGAGCTTTGCCGTGACGGTTTACGATCCGGATGCCCCGACGGCCTCGGGCTTCTGGCACTGGTCGGTCGTCAATATTCCCGTCACCACGACATCGTTGCCGTCGGGGGCGGGCGACGATACGGGGAGTGGTCTGCCGTCGGAAGCCGTCCAGCACCTCAACGACGCGAGCGTCAAGCGATACATTGGCGCCGCTCCGCCGTCCGGACATGGTGTGCACCACTACTACGTCGTGGTTCACGCTCTCGACGTTGACTCGTTGGACGTGCCAGAGAACGCTACGCCGGCCTACGTGGGATTCAACCTGTTCGCCCACGCCCTGGGTCGGGCCGTCATCGTGGGGACTTACGAGCAGAACTGACACTGATCGCTTCGACAATCGAGGCGGTCTACTTGTGGTTACGGTTCTCGGTTGCGCGGGATCGTCCTACGACCCGGAGGTGCGACAGCCATGTTCTGGTTATCTCTTCGAGTCGAGCGGTGCGTCGGTGCTGCTCGACTGCGGATTTCGGCACGTTTGGTTCGTTCCGGGATCTCGCCCCTGACTCCGATGTTTGCGCCATCGTGGTGAGTCACGCCCACCTCGATCACTACGCAGATCTGAGCACCTTTCTCACGCACGCGTCGGCGACGAATCAGTCCCCTGCGGTGATCGCTTCAGCGGCCACGTTTGACGGAATCGCTGACTCTCTTGACTCGTTTGACGTCGAGCGGATGGTTGTCGACGATGACAGTCGCGTCTGGCTCGAACCCTTCGCGCTGGAGTTCTCCACCACCACGCATCAGATACCCACCCTCGGCGTCCGGGTGTCGGTGGGCGACAGCCGCGTTATCTACAGCGCGGACACCGGGCCGGGCTGGCGCGCTCCGCCCTCGTGGCGCCGTCCGAACCTCGCAATTCTCGAGTGCACCTCGCCATTGGGGAGGAGACGACGTGGCCGTATCACCTGTCGAGCGAGGACGTCGCGGTACTCGCCCAAGAGATCGAAGCGGATACCACACTCATCACGCACGTGCCGCCACACGCGGATGCGAAGGAGCGTCTGAGGGCGGTCGAGCTCGCCGCTCCGAGTCGTTTATTCGCACTGGCCGAACGCGGTCAGCGCATGGTGATCACGCGCGACGACGTCTACGAATAGTGCGGGGGGCGTTCGTGCTGGTCACGGCGTAGTCGCGACAACTCGGCCTTCAATCGCTCAACTTCTTCGGCGAGCGATCGAACCAATGCCTCGAGATCTTCGACCCGGTCGTGATCATTCATTGCTTAAGACTTGCACAGGCGCGCCGTCGTTAGGCACTGCGTCTTCCCTCGTCGCTGGTTATCGTTAAAGGCCGAGTCGCGCAGTGAGGCGCGGCAATTGGGGGGATGGCCATGCCGGTAGATGAACATGTGGTGAAGGACCACGAGCGACTTCATGCGCTCGGGTATCGCCAAGAATTGAATCGAGTGTTAGGGCTCTTCGACAACTTCTCGGTCGCCTTTGCCTACCTCAGCCCGGTGGTCGGCATCTTTTCGATCTTCGTGATTGGAGCCGGCGCGGGCGGCCCGGCCTACATCTGGACAATTCCGGTCGTCGTGCTGTTCATGACGCTCGTGGCGCTGGTGTTTGGTCAGTTGGCCAGTGAGTATCCGCTCTCGGGGGCGCTCTACCAGTACGGCAAGTTCAACATCGGGGCGCGCTACGGCTGGTTCGTGGGCTGGATCTACGGCTTCGCGCTACTGGCGACGGTGGCGTCGGTGGACTCGGGCATCGTCAGCTACGTCACCGACCTCATGAACATCTGGTTCAAGACCTATCTGAATCCCGGCAACCACGTGACAATTTTCTGTGTGGTGGCGGTCGTCATTCTTCTCTCGGCGATCATGAACTCGGTCGGCGCCAAGATTCTGGGGCGCGTGGCGAGATATGGCGTCTACGTCGAGACGATCGGCACATTCGGCGTGTTCATCGCCCTCGCCATCAAGGGCTTCCACCACGGTCTGGGCTTCCTCACGACGACCCAGGGCGTGCAGTACCAAAAGACCAATCCCTTTGGCGTGAACTTCGGCGGCCACTGGCTCACCGGCGCGGCCCTCGTAGCGATTCTCGCCAACGTCTACATCTTCTACGGGTTTGAGTCCGCCGGCGACATCGCCGAGGAGACCAAGGATCCGGGCCGACAGGTCCCGCGCGCCATGCGCAACGCCATTCTCTACGGTGGAGTCGCGTCCTTCGTGCTGGTCCTCGGACTGTTGCTCGCGATTCCCAAGACGGGCTTCAGCGCCGTCGTGAGCGGGGGCATTCCCGTCATCCTGGCGCAGCTGCCCAGTTGGCTCCAGGACTTCTTTTTGGTGATGGTGATCATCGCGTTCTTCAGTTGCGGCACCGCGGTCATGGGAGCGGGATCTCGCGTGACCTTTGCCTTGGCGAGAGACGGCGCGATCCCCGGATCGAAAGTTCTGCGTCGGGTTACGCCTCATCGCCGCACGCCGAGGAACGCCATCGCGGTGGCAACGGTCATACCGTTCGCCTTCTTGCTCCTCGTGCTCGTCAACCCGTCCAAGCCCGTGCACGTGCTGTGGTTCTACTACCCAGCCAACGTGAACGCGCTGTTTGCGCTGGTGTCGTTTGCGACGTCGGGCATCTACCTGTCGTTCTTCTTGACGGTGCTCGGATCGTTCATTGCCGAGCGTCGGGGCTGGAAGCCCAGTGGCCAGTTCACGCTGGGCAAGTGGAGTACGCCCGTGACGGTGATCGGAGGGGCATACCTCTTGCTCATGCTGCTTAACATCGTCTGGCCCAGTTCACTCACCAGCGGGCGCGGTGTGCTCTTTAACTACGGCTGGATCACCTTGCTCGTGATGGTCATCATCGTGGTGATCGGTGCGCTCTACGAGGCGCTCGCACGCCCCGATAAGAAGTCGGTCGATCAGTCCGTTGGGATCCCCGAGACCGCTGAAGCGACCGGCGTCGACGGACCCCCGTCAAGCTAAACGCAACGTCGCCCAGTCGGCCGAGCCCGCGGGCGCCCGGCCGAGTGGGCGATGCATTGCCCCAGCGAGCTCCTGAGGATTTGTCGCCGTTTGTAGTGTGGTGACGATTCATACGAGAAGGGTTGCCGTGGCGCACTGCCAGGTCTGTGGGGCCGAGCAAACGGAGGGCGCCAACTTTTGCTCCTCGTGCGGCACTCGTCGCACCGACGCGCAGAGTTGCGAGACGTGCGGGGCGACGTCAACGCCAGGCCAGTCGTTCTGTGGTTCGTGCGGCGCGCTGAGTCCGCGACCGGGCGGCTCGGGTGCCGTCCCCGCCACGTCACGTCACACGACGGGGGACCGCGCCACGGTGGTAACGGGGGAGTACGTCGCGGGGTTTTGGTGGCGCGTGCTCAGCTTCATCATCGACTCGTTCGTCGTCAACGCGCTCATCGGACTCCTTCAGGGTGGCGCCACCAACGTTCCGACCTGGGCGCTCGCCCTGGAAGCGGTCGGGATTAACGCCGTCTACTTCGGGCTCTGGATTCGCTACAAGGGCTGGTCACCGGGCATGGCGATGTGCCACATGCACTGTACGAGTGCCGACGGATTGCCCGTCACGTCGAAACAGGTCTTCACTCGCACGCTGTTCTACTGCCTGTGGATTCTGCTCCCGTTCCTGCACCCGCTGCGCTTCTACATCGACTCCATCACGCACCACATCACCGTGCCCACCCAGGGGCTCTACATCTTCGTGCTGCTGCAGGTTCCCCACTACTTCGAACTGCTGTGGGCGGCCTGGGACGGGCGCCACCAAACCCTGCACGACAAGGCGGCGGGTACCGTCGTCGTGCGCGAGCACGGGGTTAGGGAAAGAGACCGCGCAGGCGAGTTGCTTCGGCGATGCGCTCAACGCCGACCACGAGTGCGGTATCGCGCAGGGCGAGGTCCAGCTGCTGGTGACGCTCCCAGACGGAGTCGAAGGCCGCGTGCATCGTCTTTTCCAGACGCTGGTGGAAGAGCTCCGGTTCCCACATGAATCCTTGGAGATCCTGGGCCCACTCGAAGTAGGAGGCCACGACGCCACCAGCATTCGCGAGCACGTCGGGCACGACGGGGATGTTGCGCGCGGCGAGCACCCCCGCGCCTTCGCCGGTGGTCGGACCATTGGCGGCTTCGACCATCATCGAAGCCGACATGGTCGTGGCCACCGCTTCGGTGATGACCCCACCCAGGGCAGCGGGAATGGCGATGTCGCTCGGGATGGCGAAGAACTCGTCGCGATTGACCTCGTCCGATCCGGGATAGCCCATGATCGAACCGCTCTCTTCGAAGTGGTGGGCCATCTTTTCGGCGTCGATGCCCTCGGGCACGTGGATCGCCCCGTGAACGTCCGCGAGGCCCACGACCTTCATGCCGCGTTCGCCGAGCAGTTTGATGAGCGGTGCGCCGACCTTGCCGTATCCCTGGATGACGACGCGCTGTTCGTAGGGGCTGCGCTCGAGTTTCTGAAGCAGGGCCATGGTGCAGATGGTCACGCCGAGCGAGGTGGCGCCGGCGTGACCGAGCGTGCCGCCAATCGCGGTGGGCTTGCCGGTGACGACCCCGGGCAGGCTGTGTCCGCGCAGCATCGAGACGGTGTCCATGATCCAACTCATCACCTGGGTGTCGGTATTGATGTCGGGGGCGGGGATGTCGCGGTCCGGTCCGATCATGGGCGCGATGGAGTACGCGTAGCGACGCGTGAGTCGTTCGAGTTCGCCGCGACTGAGTGCGGTCGGGTCGACTTTCACGCCGCCTTTGGCGCCGCCGTAGGGGATGTTCACGACCGCGCATTTGATCGACATGTCGGCCGACAGCGCCGCGATCTCGTCCACGTTCACGCTCGGGTGAAAGCGGATGCCACCCTTGCCGGGGCCGCGCGAGGAGTTGTGCTGGATGCGCCAACCGGTAAAGACGTGGATGTCGCCCGTGTCCATGCGCACGGGAATCGCGACTTCCAGGATCCGCTCGGGGATGACGATGCGGGCGATCATTCCCTCGTCGAGCCCGAGAATGTGTCCCGCTTGTTCAATCAGGGAACTGATGCGAAGCCAGGGATTGAACTCGTCAGAGTGGGCTTCGTTAGGACGCGTGACCACGTGTCACCAACCTTTGTGATTGTCGAAAGCGCCGTTGCTTTCGCTTCCCAGGTTACGCGCGGCGCGAGGGTGCAGTGGCCATGAGGTGCACAGCCTTCGTTCCGATACTGTGACGGTGACGCGAAGGGGGACTGTGTGAAGATCACGACCAATCTGGGCTACGCCGGCGGATTCAAGTCGGCCGTAGCCCAGGTGGCGGAGATGGAAAAGGCCGGACTGGATCTCGTCTGGGTCGCCGAGGCCTACGGCTTCGACGGTCCCTCCCTGATGGGGTATCTCGCGGCCAAGACCGAGACGGTGGAGATCGGCTCGGCAATATTGCCGATCTACACCCGCACCCCCACGCTGATCGCCATGACGGCCGCCGGGCTTGACCTACTCTCCGACGGTCGGTTCTCCCTGGGTCTGGGTGCGTCGGGCCCCCAGGTCATCGAGGGATTCCACGGCGTTCCCTACAACAACCAGCTGGGCAGAACGCGCGAGATAATTGAGATCTGTCGCGACGTATGGAAGCGCGAGGACCCTCTCGTGCACCAGGGCAAGAACTACACGTTGCCCCTGCCGCCCGAGCGAGGCACCGGTCTGGGCAAGCCGCTCAAGATCATTGCCCATCCCCTGCGTAGTCGAGATTCCGATCTGGGTGGCTTCTTTCGGCGAGAAGAACGTGGCGTTGACCGCCGAGGTGGCCGACGGCTGGCTGCCCATCTTCTTCATCCCCGAGCGCGCCCACGACGTGTGGGGTCGGCCTTGGCCGAGGGCCAGCACAGGCGCGCCAGCGAGTTGGGCGAGCTCATGATCAGCGCCGGGGGGCTGCTCGCCATTGGCGAGGGCGAGGATGTCATCGGCCCAGCGCCAGCTCATGCGACCGATGGTCGCGCTCTACGTCGGCGGCATGGGCGCCAAGGGCAAGAACTTCTACAACGAGCTCGCCACTCGCTACGGATTCGAAGAGGAGGCCGAGCTCATCCAGGACCTCTATCTGGCTGGCAAGAAGAAAGAGGCCGAGGCGGCCGTGCCCGAGGAGTTCCTCGAGCTCACGACGCTATGCGGTCCCGAAAGCTACGTGAAAGAACGCGTCGAGGCCTTCCGCGACGCGGGCGTCACGCATCTTCAAGTCCAGCCGATCCCGTTGGGGGACCAGAGCGCGGCCTCACTGATCGAGGCCGTCAAGGCAATGGCCTAGGCGGTACGAGTCGCGTCGCGGCCGCCCGAGGCGAGCCACGCGTCGTACATCACGGCGTACGCGCCGCGACGCGCGAGTAGTTCTTCCGGCGTGCCCATCTCCACAACGCCGCCCTGGTCGATCACGACGATACGGTCCGCTCGCTGCGCCGTGGTGAGGCGATGCGCGATGAGGATGGCTGAACGCCCCTCGAGGATGCGGTCCAATGCGCGTTCGATCACGGTCTCACTCTGCAGGTCGAGCGAGGACGTCGCTTCGTCCAGGATGAGGACGCGCGGGCGAGCGAGGAATGCTCGCGCCAAAGCGAGTTGCTGGCGCTCACCGGCCGAGAGGGTCTGGCCGCGCTCGTGCACCTCCGTGTCGATGCCCTCAGGGAGGCGATCGACGAGCTCGCGCAGGCCCACGATGTCGATGGCGGCGTTGATCTCGTCCTCGGTCGCACTCGGTCGACCGAAGGCCAGGTTCGTGCGAATTGATCCGGCGAAGAGAAACGGCTCTTGGGGCACCACACCCAACTGGGAGCGCAGTGAACTCAACGTCACCGTCTTGACGTCGATACCATCAACCAGGACGCGGCCCGCGGTGGGGTCATAGAACCGATTAGCCAGCTTGGCCATGGTCGACTTGCCCGCGCCGGTCGGCCCGACGAAGGCGACCGACTCGCCCGGGGCGATCTCTAGATTCACGTCTTGCAGGACGAGGTCGCCCTCGAGGTAGCCAAAGTCCACGTGCTCGAACGTGATCCGTCCCTCAATCGTGGGTAGGACGGTAGCGCCGGGGAGTTCGTCGACGCTGGGCGTCAGTTCGATCAGTTCGCGCAGGCGAATGACCGACGAGCGGCCCTGCTGGAGCGTCGTGTACTGCTGGACCAGGAGCTGGATTGGCGCGAAGAAGCGATTCAGGTAGAGGAAGAAGAGGATGAGCTCGGCGACGTTGAGCTGGTGCTCCAGGATCATGTGGCCGCCGATTCCGAGCAACATGGCCTGGCCGAGGATGCCGATCATCAAGGTTGCGGGGCCGTAGATGGCGTTCACGCGTCCGGTGTAGGTGTTCGCGTCGCGATACGCACCCACCACGTGACGGTGATTACGGATGTTGCGGCGCTGGCGATTGTTGGCCGTGACGACCCGAATTCCGTAGAGCGACTCCGAGAGGTCGGCCAGGACGAGCGCGATGCGGTCGCGCGCGAGCAGGTATCCCTTCTCCGACGCGTGGTGGTACCAGATCGAAAAAACCACGAGGATCGGCACAATCATCAGCACCGTCCACGCGGCGAGCTCGACGTTGGTGAGAAAGAGCACGACCGTGATCACGATCATGGTGAGGCCCTGGAGAGCGAACTGGCTGATGCCGTCCTGGATCAGTTGTTGGAGGTTCTCGATGTCGCTCGTCATGCGGCTCATCAAGACGCCAGCCTTTTCTTCTGTGAAGAAGTCCAGGCTGAGTCGCTGGAACTGCGTGAAGACCCGAATGCGCAGGTCATGCATGATGCGCGAGGAGAGCTTGCCGGTGACGTCGACCTGCTCGCGCTGGAAGTACACGCTCACGAGCGCCAGGCCGAGATAGAGAAGCGCACACACCACAATCACGGCGAAGCTCTTGTGGTTCTCCATGCCGTGTCGGATGGCGTACTCGGTGAGCAGTGGTCCGGCCTGCAGGGTCAGGCTGATCACGATGACGAGCAGCGAGCCGCTGATCACCCACTTGGGGTAGGCGAAGAGCATCTTGGGCAGCGTCAGGCGCTCACGTTCTTTCGCACTGGGCAGCTGTGTGAAGTGCACGTTCGACTTGGGGTGTTCGGGCTCGCTCGCGAGGAGCTTCGTGGCGCCTTCCATGAGTTCTTCGGGAATGCCGCCGAAGGGTAGGCCCGCTCGACCCGCCGCTGCGTGCGCGCCCGGCCCCATCATTCCGCCGCCCCCGCCGAATCCCCCTCCGCCGCCCCAGCCCATTACAAGTCCTCTGGCGTCGTGGTCTGGGCGAGGATCTCGGAGTAGAGAGGCTCATTGCGCAGGAGCTCTTCGTGCGTGCCCGAGGCGAGCACCTTGCCCTCGTCGAGCACGACGACGCGACGAGCGAGCGCGATGGTGGAGATCCGGTGAGCGATGATGATCGTGGTGCGACTGCTCATGAGGTCGCGCAACGCGGCGTAGATACCGGCTTCAACATGAACGTCAATGGCGCTCGTCGCGTCGTCCAAGATGAGAATCGGCGGGTTGAGCAAGAGCGTGCGCGCGATCGCGATGCGCTGGCGCTGACCGCCCGAGAGCGTGTAGCCTCGCTCGCCCACCACCGTGTCGTAGCCCTGGGGCAGATGCTCGATGAACTCGTGCGCGTTGGCCGCACGGGCTGCCGCTTGGATCGCCTCGAGGGGTGCCTCGGGCCATCCGTAGGCAATGTTGTCGCGGATCGAGATCGAAAAGAGGAAGGGTTCGTCTAAGACCACGCCGACGTTCTCGCGAAGACTGAAGAGCGTCACGTCGCGAATCTCGTGTCCGTCGATGGTGATCGCACCGCCGCTCACGTCGTAGAAGCGGTCCAGCAGGCGCGCCACGGTCGACTTGCCCGAACCAGTGCGGCCCACCAGCGCGACCGTGTCGCCGGCAGCGATGTGCAGGTCGAAGTCATCCAGGATCTGCGCCCCATTGTCGTAGGAGAAGTCCACGTGGTCGAAGTCGATCTGGCCCTTTACGTCGATGAGGTCATAGGCGCCCGGGCGTTCCACGATCTCGGGATTCTCATCAAGAATTTCGAAGATGCGCGCGGCACTGGCCTTGGCACGCTGACCCATCATGACCAGTTGGCCGAGCATCATGAAAGGGGCCTGCATCATCAACAGGTACAGGCTGAACGCGAGGATCTGGGGGTAGATGAGGTCCCCGTGCAATACCATCCACCCACCCACCAATAGGACCAGGGCCAGTCCCAACTGGGGCAGGTTCTGTACCCACGGCGACCAGATCGCGCGAAGATTGGCGTCTTTGATGTAGGCCCAGGCCACCCCCTCGGCGGCGTCGGCGAGCCGGTCGATCTCGGCCTCCTCCTGAGCGAAGGACTTCACCACTCGTACGCCATTCACGTTCTCGTCCACGACGGTTGCTACCTCGGCGAGGCGCGCTTGGGTGACCCACGAGATGGGAAACATGACTCTACGCATCTTGATGCCCACCACGTAGAGAATGGGCATCACGATCATGGCGATCAGGGCCAGCACCCAGTTGATCGAGAGCATGAAGCAAAAGGCCACGAGGCCGATACCGCACTGGACGATGATGAGGGGCGCAAAGATCGAGTACATCTGCACGCTGCGGATATCGCTGTTCGCCCGACTGATCAACTGGCCCGATTGGACTCGGTCATAGAAACTGAACGACAGCCACGTCAGGTGCTGGTAGATCAGTGAGCGCAGGTCGGCCTCGACGTTGTAGGCGGTGTTGTAGAGGAACTGACGCGAAATGATGCCCGCGACCCCGGCGAGCACGCCCACGATGACCACCGAGATCACGTCGGTGTGCAGGGAGGCAAGGTGCTTGACGAACGTGTGGTCGATGTCGTCACTGAGCATGTTGGGCACCAGGACCTGGAAGACCAAGCTCACAAACGAGAGCACGATCGCAGTGATGAAGGTGGCGCGGTGCGACTGGATGACGGGCAGAACGCGACGCCACCAGGAGAGATTCTGATCGCGCGAGATCTCGAACCGCGGCCCGGGATACTTCGAGCGCACCCCGCCTAGGGGATTGGCGGGACCGCCTAAGGAGTCCTTGTCATCCTCTCCGACTCGCGCGAAACGATCGGAAAGAGAAAACGACACCCATGAATTCTACCAACGGAGGGTGACGACCAATCAGTGCTTGAGGAGGCCAAACGATGGTGGCGCCACCACGCCTCGATGCCGCTCCCACCGCACGATTTCTTCGACAACGCTCTGACAACGGCGAATAAAGTTGGGCGCGTCGGGCTCTCTGGGATAACCCGCTGGGACATCAGTTCCCACGATCTAGTCTGAGCGCGTGGGCTCTCTCTTTGTCGTCGATCATCCCATCGTCGCCGACAAGATTCGCCAATTGCGTGACGCGCGCACCTCAAACGCCGACTTTCTCCGATTAGCGGGCGAGATCTCTCGCTTCGTGGCGTACGAGGCGTTTCGTGACACACCGCTGTCTGACACGACTGTCGACACGCCGGTGACGAAAGGGGCCCCCGCCCAGCGGATCGACACCGAATACCTCATCGTGCCCATCTTGCGCGCGGGGTTGGGCATGAGCCCGGCCGTTCAGGAAGTCCTGCCGCTGCACCGAGTGTGTCTCGTGGGCTTACGGCGCAACGAGCACACCTTGCAGCCTGATGTCTACCTTGACGGACTGCCCGAAAGCTTGGTCGGAGTACACGTCGTGATCTGTGATCCCATGCTGGCGACCGGAGGATCTCTCGATCGCGTGCTCGAGATGTTGGGCGAGCGCGGCGCCGACGCGACGACTGTGCTCTGTCTCATCGCGGCCCAGCCGGGAGTGGACTTTGTGGTCTCCCGTCACCCGCATGTGCGCATCGTGGCGGCAGCCCTGGACGCCGAGCTGAACGACGTCGGTTACATCACACCCGGACTCGGCGACGCTGGGGACCGACTGTTTGGACCCCCCGCTCGCTGATCATCGCGCCGAAGGTTTAATCCGGCCAGTACGAGCAGTGCGCCATCGACGCCGACGGTGGCGAGGCCGAACAGCAGACCCAGCAGCGAAGACACAATCATGCCAAAGCCGGCGAATAGAGCGCCGAAACTATAGCCACTCAGATTTCTGATCCTCCGAACTATAAGGTCGAGCATCGCGATAGCAATGCCGAGCCCCATCGTGATGGTAATTATCGAAAAGGAAACCGGATCCCGTTGATACAGCGTCAGTGCGGGCGGATCTCCGTAGTACGTATGTCCGTTGGTCGTGATTGATCGAATGCCTGCCGGCTCATTGACGTGATAGCGAGTCAGGGCGAGGAGGACGAGAACCGCCCACGCGAGAGCGATGAGAACGACAGCAATCCCCAGGATTCCGCGGGTCGAGGTGGTGAAGGTGCCGAGACTTTTGATCAGAGTCCGATGTCTTCGTGCCAGAGCTCGGGGTGCTCGTTGATGAATGTCCCGAGCAGCGTGGTGCACTCCGGATCGTCCAGAACGATGATCTCCACCCCGAGGTCCTTGAGCCAGTCGTGACCGCCACGGAAGTTCTCGTCCTCTCCGATCACGACGGCTCCGATGTTGAACTGACGCACCAGACCCGAGCAGTACCAACACGGTGAGAGCGTCGTGACCATGACGCACTCGGGGTAGTCGCGCCGGCGACCGGCGCGACGAAAGGCGTCGGTTTCGGCGTGCACCGACGCGTCACCTTCTTGCACGCGGCGATTGTGCCCCGCGCCCAATAGCGTGCCGTCGCGTCGAAACAGCGCCGCGCCGATCGGAATACCTCCTTCGGCGAGTCCAATCTCGGCTTCGGCGAGGGCGGTCGTCAACATCTCGCGCGCGAGGGCTCGATCAAGCGGTGCGTGGGGTTCGGTCATGGAGATAAGTATGCTCCCTGCGGTGAATAGAGGTACCTACGTCGTCGACATCGGCTCCCAGCAACTGGAGCTGCCGATCGTCTCACTCAACGACAATCTCGCCCTCGCCCTTCTCATTACCGTCGACATCGGCGTGACGTTCCTGGAGCGCGCCGGCAAGGAACTGGCGGAGGTCCTCGAGCCCTACGAGGTCGACATCGTGGCGACCGTCGCCACGATGGGAATTCCGCTCGCCGTGGAAGTCACGCGGCACCTGGGTCTGGACCGGTACGTGGTGCTGCATAAGACGCCCAAGATCCACCTGGCCGACGCGATCAGTGAGCCGGTACGTTCGATCACCACCGACGCCGAACAACGACTGCTGTTCGATCGCGCCCGGATCGGCGACGTGCAGGGTAAGCGCGTGGCGATCGTCGACGACGTGATCTCGACCGGAGCCTCCACGGGCGCCACGTTGCGCCTTCTACGTGGCGTCGGGGCCGACGTCGTGGTGATCGGGACCCTCGTGACCGAGGCGGGACTGTGGCGCGAGGCGCTAGGCGACGACGCCCAGATGGTGCGTGCGCTCGGATCAATTCCCGTCTTTCGTCCCGACGGGTCCGGCGGACTCGTCGAGGACTGGAACGGTTAGTTACTCGCTCGATCGACCCCGCCAGGATCTCGTCCTGGCGATCGGCCTGGGCGCGCACGGCGCGTGCGGCAAGGACCCAGTAGAGCAGCCCGCCCACCGCAACGCCCATGAAGATGGAGAAGTCCGCGCCGTAGCCGTAGCTGTCGCGCGTCGCCCACGTGATCGGGTTCAGCCAATGGGGCACCGAGAACGTGGGCGACAGGGCCGAGAAGGCGGCGTACATGCCCACGACTTGGGCGATGATCGCCGGCCAGAAGTAGCCGCCGTTGCGGTAGTAGAGGCTGCCCTTATCGGTGCGCTGGAGTTCCGCGGGCACGTAGCGGAAACGACGCAGCACCCAGTCGACCATGAAGATGGCGAACCACGGAGCGATCCACACGATCACGACGTCCACGAAGTCGGAGAGGTACGTGGTGAACGACGAGTTGAAGACCGCGTACAGCGTGACCAGGAACGCCACCGCGCAGTCGACCAGGACCGCCTGATAGCGCTTGACCTTGAGGCCCATCGCCTGGAGGGTCACGCCCGAGGAGTACATGTCCAGGGAGTTGATGCAAAAGAGCTGCACAATCGCAAAGATCAAGAAGACGGTCACCAGCCACGAGGGCAGGTCGCTCGTGTGCGCGAAGGGATAGAGCGACCCGTACCCGTGGTTCGAGCCCCCGATGCCGGGCAGGAACGTTCCCACCACCGCACCCAGGGTCATGACCAGGACCTCAGGAACCGCGGTGCCGAGAAAGACCCAGCCGACGATCGCCTTCTTCGAGGAGTCCGGCGCGCAGTAGCGGGTGTAGTCGTTGCCGCACTCGGTCCAGCCCAGGCCCGAGAGAGTGATGACAAAGGCGAGGCCCTCCATCATGGTCTGCCAGTCAGCACCGTGAGCAACGCCGTGGGTGGTGGCGTGGGTGATGGAGTAGATGAGCAGAATGCCGAATATCACGACGAACGGGAGGGCGAGCATGCGCAGCGTCTTGACGATCGAGGCGTGTCCGAGCACGGGCATGATCGCTTGGATCACAATGGCTACGACCACGAAGATCACCTTGGACGCATCCCCCGGGGCAAAGCCCGACTTCAGGGTGAGTACGAGGCCCGCGCCCACGATGAGGATGAGCCCTTCTACTTCGAAGCCAATCTGCGTGACCCAGTTAAAGAACGAGATGATCCGACTGCCGTTGGTGCCATAACTCGCCCGATTGATGGCAAAGACGGTCGTGCCCGCCTGGGGGGCCTGAAGACTGGCCAGTCCGAGCAGGAAGTACGACACGTTGCCCACAACTATGAGGAAAAGCGCCTGGGCGAAGTTGAAGCCAAACGACATGAGGATCGCGCCGTAGATGAAGTACTCGACCTGCACGCTGGCCCCGGCCCACATGCCTCCCACGTGGCGGGGCGTCGCCCAACGCTCGTCCAGCGGCACGTAGTCAATGCCGTGCGCTTCGATGCGGAAGGCGTCGTCGGCGCTCGCTTGGCCGTGCGCGTCCAATGTTGTAGCCACTCTGGTGATCCCCTCGTTGGTTGGCTCGTGAACGCCCGACACCCGCTCGTTGTCGCAGCCAGTATGCCCGATGTGAAATCTTCGTGACGTGATTTCCTTAGCGATTTCTCACTTTTGAAACAATCGACGATTTAGGCGATCCTTACCTTGTTCCAATCGCGACCTCAGACTTGTCCGCCACAATTGATTTCGTTGCTCGATGAGAAAGAACGAGTGCAAGCTCTGCCTGGTACGCACTTTCAAAGTCACAACACCCCGACCCGGGACGGGGTCCCTCCTTCGGGGGAGACGGTCACTCGTCCCGACTGATTTTTCAGGGCCCAGGCGGCTCCTCCCTTCCGCCTGGGTCCTGAAAAACACCTCGTGGGGTTGCTGAACTCGCTCTCACAAAGTTCGCCAACTGTACTGGCAAGTAATCAAACTCTTGCTAAGTTTTCGCCCAGTGGAGAAACCCAAAGGGGGCTCTTCGGGGGAAAGCAGGAAAGATGTCGTCAACGATCGATCGTCGTTCGTTTCTTACTCACTCTGCGGTTACCGTCGGCGGTGTCGCGATGGCCGGCACGGTCGTCGACGGCCTGCTGGAAGGCGTCGCGGGCGCCGCGACCGGGGTAGCCAAGGGCAAGCCGAAGTTGGGCGGAACCCTGAACGTGGGCACATTGTCGGACGTGCCCAATTACCACATTTTCAACGGTTCATCGGGCAAATTGGATGACTCGGGTTTCTGTGTCGCCAATGCGCTCTATGACCCGCTGTTCGTCACCTCCGCCGATGGCAAGTCGTGGCTGCCTATGCTGGCCCTCTCGGCCAAGCCGAACTCGAACTTCCAGGTGTGGACGATTGCACTGCGCCACGGGGTGCAGTTTCACGACGGGACGAACTTTGACGCGTCGGTCGTGGTGGCAAATTACAACGCCGCCGCCGCCAACGCCACGGTGGGTCTAGCCATCCAGCCCATTATCGCCTCGGTGAAGGAGGTCGGCTCCTTCACCGTCGAGTACACCCTGGTGGTGCCCATCGCATCGTTCCCGATCTATCTTTCTGAGCAGCAGATCGCCTACATGGCCGCCCCCTCGGCTCTAGGCAACACCTACTCGGGCAAGCCGATTGGCACCGGTCCCTTTAAGTTCAAGTCGTGGAGCGTGGGCGTTGAGTCCCAGTTCACCAAGAACGACAAGTACTGGCGCAAGGACGGTGCGGGACGTCGGTTGCCCTACTTGGACGGCATCAACTTCAAGACGATCGTCGACCCCTCCTCGCGCAACGAGGCCTTGCAGTCGGGATCCGTGGACATCATCCTCCAGGAAAACGGCCCCCAGATTAAGCAGTTGCAGAAGATGTCGGGGGTCTCGGTGATCACGAGCGAGACCGAGCCACTCGACCCGCCGATCAACTGCCTGATCGTGAACACGACCGGCACGCTGAACCAGTACTTCTGCTGGGCCGGCGAGTACGCCTCGATCGGCGTGCCTGGGGCACTCCCTTCCTACATCGAAAAGGGAATGCCGGTGCCCACCGCGGTGCAAGACGCCGACTGGTTGGGAACGCTGGGCGCCGTGAACCCGTCGACTTTGCAGTGGGACACGACCCTCAAGCCGGTGCTCAACGACGTCTCAATCCGCCAGGCCTGCGCGATGGCCATCAACCGGTCCACTTACTTCAAGGTCATCGACGGCGGCGTCGGATCGGTGGCGGACGGGCTGTATCGCAAGTCCTCGCCGTTTTACACGAGCCCGAACTACCCGGCCTACAACCCCACCAAGGCCAAGGCCCTGGTAGACGCCTACAAGACGGCGAACAACCTCACCAGTGTGGGATTTGTCATCGACATCCTCCAGGACGACGCCTCGGCTCAGCAGGCGTACTCGTTCTTCGACTCGCAGTTGAGCGCCATCGGAATCACGACAACGCCGCGTCCCCTCGTCCAGAGCACGCTCATCAACAACGTGATCTACGGCGAGTACGACTGTGCGACCTGGAATCAGTTCGGGGGTGTCGACCCGTCACTCAACTACGTGTGGTTCTTGTCGCTGTCCGCCACGGCATCTCCGGCCGACGGAGGGCTCGGGCTTACCTCTCTGCCTGCGGGGACGAACATCGCCGGTGCGGTCAACTTCGCCCACCAGGGCGACCCCGTCGTCGAGGACGCGATGCTCTCCGCGCTCGGCTCGCCCCCGGGGTCGGCGGCCGAGATTCGCGGGTGGCGCACGGTGAACGACCAGTTCGCCAAGGACATCCCGTACCTGTGGCTGGACCAGCTGATCAACGCCTGGGCGGCCAAGAGCTACGTGCAGAACTGGGCCTACGGCACGGCGGCCGACGGCACCACGCGCTGTCTCAGCCCTGACGGCGGGTCAGCGCGCTGGGACCAGATCTGGCTCTCTAAGTAATACGGGTCTTAGGTCTTCGGTGATCGGGCGGGTAGAACCCCGCCCGATTGCTGCGTCGCAGCACTTGTCACGTGACCTTGCGCGCGACGCCACCAGTACAGGGTGGTGAGGGCCAAAGTCGTCGAGACAATGGCCATCACGGTAAAGGGCAGTACCGGATTGACGGCGAAGAGAAACCCGGACACGCCCGCCGCGAGAGCGAGGGCGGCCGTATTGGACATGGTGAAGAGGCCTTGGCGTCGCGAGAGTTCGCGGTCGACAGCGCCCTGGCTCATGAGGGATGAGATCGAGGGGAGCGACAGTGAGGTACCGATCGACTCGAGTGATCCCAGGCCCAAGATGACGTCGTTGTTGTGGATGTGGGGATAGAGCGCCAGGAAGAAAGCGCCATTGAGGAGACCCAGCAGCGCGGCGATCCTGCGATTGGTGTGGTCGGCCAGCCAACCGCCGAGGCGCGAGAGCAGCACCCACGGCAGGGCGAAGAACGTCCAACTCAGGCGAATCTGGAGGGTGCTGGCGTGGTGCGCGTGCAGTAACAGGCTCCAGCAGGCTTCGTAGACGCCCACCGCGAGGCCCGAGGCGCTGGCGGCGAACAACGCGCCGGTCAGTTGCGAGGTCCACTGCAGTTTGGGCAGAGGTGTGGGGTCGTACTCGCGGTCACCGAGGTCGGTACGCAGGGCCACCGCGGCGGCGATGAGGCTCGCGATGCCGGCGACGAAGTACGCCCAGCCGAGATCATTCACCGTGGTTACCGCGCCCGCCAGCGGTCCGAGCGCCAGTCCTAACAACTGTGCGGCCAGGATCTGAGAGATCGCGCGACCCCTGCGCTCCTCGGGAAAGAGCGAGGCGACGGCCGAGAGGGAGGTGACCTCGATGGCGCCGGCCGACGCACCCTGCACCGCGCGCGTGAGGGCGAACCACGGGGCGCCCACGTGGAGGAGGAACGTGACGCTGGCCAGTCCATAGACCACCAGGCTCGCGACAAGGAGGAGTCGGCGTCCGAACTTGTCGGCCATATGGCCGAATCCGAACTGAGTGGCGATGCCCGCAACGAAGAACGCGGCCATGACGAGACCCACTTCGCTCGGGGTGCCGTGGCGACGCTCAAGGAACAGAGGAAGAAGGGGAAGACCGAGCGTGGCCCCCATCCACTGGATGGCCACGATGACAGTCAGGCGGCGCAAAGTTGTCTGAGGAGTGCTTCGGGCCACGACTTCCACGCTACTAACGCGGGGTGTGATCAGAACGTGTGGCAGTCCCAGAGCACGAGGACACCCAGGACCAGATCCACGATCGACACGAGCACGTTGGTGTGGCTGCGCCCCCACGCGATGAGACGTGCTCGACGGCGCAGAGTTTGCGCGAGAAGAAGAAACGCTGCCTCGAGGAGACAGAACGCAATGGCCATGGCAGCCCCGTGGGCAACTCCGTTTGCGCGCAACAGTGCCGCCCACGTGACCAGGACAGCGGCTCCGTGCACGAGGGCCATGGCGAACGTCGTGAGAACGCCGCGGGCGAACTGCTCTCGCGCAGCGCCACGTTGTTGCAGGGCGTGAAGAGCGAGTCCGAAGAGCGCGAGTGCCGCGACGCCGACCCAGCGCACCGATATGGGAGAGAGGAATGCGGCGATGGCCGCACTGACGGCGAGCAAGAGAACCATCGCCGACGCGTGCGCAAAGCACACGCGTCGGACGCGTGACTCGCTGGTGATCGCGAGCTGACCGGCGAAACTAAAGAGTCCCTCGGTTGTCGTCGCAACAAACGCAATGATCGCGACGCCAAGCGCGCCGATGACGCTATGCACCCGCTGACCTTACCCGTTGGTAGGAGTTGAAGAAGGGGAGGACAACTAGTCTTTTCGTGATGGTTCGTCATGTATTGCCCCCCACGAACGAGCAACTCGCCCACGCGCGCGAGATCGTCGGTCGCTATCTTTCGCCCACCCCGACGGTTACCATTTCAGTTCGCGGTCGTCCCGTGTTCGCCAAACTGGAGAGCCTTCAGGTCACGGGCAGTTTCAAAGCTCGAGGGGCCCTGGCGGCGGTAGACGCGGCCCACCGCGACGATCCGCACGGGGCAGTGATCACGGCCTCGGCCGGCAATCACGGATTGGGCGTCGCCTACGCGGCCACGCTGCTCAGGGTTCCCGCCACGGTCGTGGTGCCCGCGAACGCGTCGGCGGCCAAGGTGAAGAAACTCTCGACATACGACATCGAACTCATCCAGTTCGGCTCCTCCTACGACGAGGCCCAAGCGCACGCCTTGGAGCTGGGCGATGAGCGCTCGATTCGCTTCATCTCGCCGTTCAACGACAGCGACGTCATCGCTGGTCAGTCGACCGTCTTTGACGAGGTGCTCGCCCAGGCGCCCGAGCTTGAGCACATCGTGATTCCCGTTGGCGGCGGTGGGCTCATATCGGGAACGCTTCTCTCGCGCGAGGCGCACGGACGCAGCGACATCCTGGTCACGGGCGTTCAGCCCGAGGTGAGTGCGGCTCTGTACCACGTACTACGCGGGGCGACGATGGCCGAGGTGGTGCACGGAATGACAATCGCCGATGGTCTCGCCGGCGGAGGGGACGACGGAGCGGTGACCAATGAACTCATCGCCAAGTCCGGCGTGGAGCTCGTCCTCGTCCCCGAAGCCCAGATTCGTCAGGGCGTTCGCGAAGTCGCCGAGACGTCGGGACTGGTGATTGAGGGATCGGCTGCTGCGCCCTACGCGGCCATCGCGACCGACCTGGTGGGAGATGCGACGTCGCGCATCGGCTTTGTGGTCAGCGGGCGCAACATCGCGCACGAACTATTCGTCGATCTCTTGAACGAGCCACTCGACTAGGACCCTTCGCGAGAAAATCGAAACAGTAGGGTAGAACGAATGCTCAAGACGCGCGTGATGGCTATCGCGCTGGCGGTGGTCGCTCTGGGACTGACCGTCACCGGCGTCGTGCTCGCGGCGACTGATTCGAATCCCGGCGACCTGGCGAAGGACTCATTGGTCTTAAACGGCTATCCGCCCACCTCGGCTCAACTCGCCGTCACGGTTTCTACGGGCTCGGACGTCACGGTGGACGCGATGGTGAACGTGAACTTCAAGACCAATCGGATCGAGGCCGTGGCGCGCGTTCCCCTCGTCATCACCACCGCGTCGGTCGATCTGGTCTTTGCCAATGATGAGCTCTTCGCGCGATCCGCGGACGTCCAGAATGGCCCGTGGTACAGGGCGTCGGTCACGACACCCCCTCTCTTTGGCTTCTCACTCGAGTTCACCAAGCCCGACATCGATCTCATCACTGGTTTTCACAAGACGGTGGCCACCAGCGGGTTCGACACCACGTACGTATTTTCGCGCGACAACGTTCCCCTCTCGAGCGTCTTCGCGCCGGCCAACGCGTACTCGGTGTTGGGGTCGGTTCGCTGGTCGATCACGGTGGGAAGTCAAGGCGAAGTCACGGCGAGCACGCTCGTGGAGCACGCGCGTCACTTGTCGACCACGATCACCTTGACGGTCCTCTCGTACAACAAGCCCGCTCACATCAGCGTCCCCGCGTCGGCCAACTCGCAGTCCCTGTCCACGGGAGGACTGTCCAGCATCCTGCATGAAGTGAACTTCAACTCGCTCCTTATTCCGAGTGCCCTTCGCTCGCTCGGCCAAACGTCGATCAGTTAGTTCACATGCCGGAGATCCCGATCGAACCCCGCTGGCCCGCGGACCTCTCTGTACTGGTCTGCGCGGGGCTGTACGTGCTCCTCACGAATCGCTTGGTGATCGGGCCGAAATGGCTGTTGCCGGGCATGATCGTGCTGCTGCTCATTCCACTCACCATTCGACGGAGGCGTCATCCCAGGGACTTCAAGTGGATTCGCAGGTTGGCGATCTCGATGGTGGCGCTGGTGACGCTGGCCAACATCGTCTCGGTCGTGTTACTTATTCGCCACGTCTTTTACTCGACGCACAACATTGATGCGCTCGGGCTCTTGTACTCGGCCGCGTCCATCTGGACGACGAACGTCATTGTCTTTGGACTCTGGTTCTGGGAGCTGGACCGTGGCGGTCCGCACTTCCGGGCCGGTGCCGATGCTCGAGCACCCGATCTGCAGTTTCCTCAGATGACGGTGCGACAGACGGATCCGCCGTGGCACCCGCGCTACTACGACTACCTGTACACGTCCTTTGCCAACGGCACGAGCTTTGCCCCGGCCGACGCGATGCCCCTGACCGCCTCAATGAAGGGAATCTTCGCGGCCGAGGCCTTGATCTCATTTATCACGATCGCCATCGTGGCCGGCGAAGCGATCAACATCTTGCATTGAGTTAGTTCATGAGTCGCCCGAGGAGACGAGCGGCGCGACTATTGCTATTGCCCCTCGACTCCGCGCGATCGGCTCCGATCGCCGCCGCGAGGGCCGTGTTGATCCCGAGCCAGCGCAGTGGTTCGACCTCCCAGTTAGGGCCGCGATGCTGGACGAAGGGGAGCGTCGTGAACTTCGTCTCGACGTCCGGAGCGACCATGAGGTCGGCCAGCGCGATGGCCGCGATACGGGCCATCACTACGCCGTCTCCCGTATAGCCTCCTGCACTCGCGAGACCGCTCTCGTAGTCCACGATCACCGACGGCGACTGGTCCCGGGCCATGGCGAGCGGGCCGCCCCAGCGGTGGGTGATCGATCCTTCCAACGTGGGAAAGAGCTCGCGCAACGCCGCTTCCAGGAAGGAGAAGACCTTGGGGTTCTGGTCAAATCGCGGCTCCACGGTCGAGCCGAAGTGATACGAGGCACCTCGACCGCCGAAGGCGAAACGATCGTCGCCCGTGCGCTGCCCGTAAATGATGAGGTGTCGGGCGTCGGCGAAGGTTTCGTAGTGAGACAGGCCCACATTGGCCCAGAAGTCCTCGCTCTGGGGTTCGGTGGCGATCATGAGTGAATAGAGTGGCGCGACGCTGCGTCTCTCGTGCGGTAGTTCCGGCGTGAAACCCTCGGTGGCTCGCACGACGAAGCGCGCGTGCACGCTGCCTTCGGCGCTGACAACCTGGGGCTCAGAGTGGGTCGTGCCCGACAAGATTTTGGTCACCTTCGAGTTCTCGAAGATGCGTACGCCCAGTCGCTCGTTCACCTCGGCGAGACCGCGCACCAAACGCGCCGGATGAACCCGCGCGCAGTGGGGTGAGTACGTGGCCCCCAGTGAGCCGGTGACCCGAGCGCGCTCGTTGGCCTCACCTTGGTCGAGCCAGCGCAGGTCGTCAACCGAGTAACCCAACTCTCGCGCGTTCTCGACGTGGTGTTGCAGGCGCTTTACCTGTGGCTCGCTGCGCGCGAAGTCCAGGGTGCCACCCTGGACGAAGTCCGCGTCGATTCCGTCTTCGGCGATGGCCGCGCCGAACGCTCTCACGCCATCTTGCAGGACGCTGCGCAGGTGTCGAAACTGATCGATGCCGTGGCGCGCGACGATTGACTCATCGGCGAGGGGATAGAAGGACGATGCCCAGCCGCCGTTGCGCCCCGACGCGCCAAAGCCGCACACCGCCTGCTCGAGCACGGCGATACGAAGTGCGCCGTCGTGCCGCTTCAGTTCCCGCGCGGTCCACAGTCCGGTGAACCCACCACCCACGATGGCGACGTCAACGTCAAGGTGCGTCGTGAGCGAGGGGCGCGGGCTGAGGGGATGAGAAAGCCCGTCCCACCACAGCGAATGTGGCGGTCGCACTAGATGCCGCGCCTGGCCGCCTCGCTGAACACGTCGTGCAGGACCCCCACCATGAGGTCGATGTCGTCGCGCGTGGAGATCAGGGGCGGGGCGAGTTGCACGACCGGGTCGCCTCGGTCGTCCGAGCGACAGATGAGCCCGCGTCGGAACAGCTCGGGCGAGACGAAACCGCGCAGGAGCCTCTCCGCGTCATCGCCGGCCCAGGTCTCCTTGGTCTGTTGATCTTTGACGAGTTCGATGCCCCAGAAGTAGCCCGCGCCGCGCACGTCGCCCACGATGGGGATATCGCGCAGCGTGTCCAGTCCGTCGTGAAAGTAGGACTCGTTCTTGGCGACGTTCTCCATGATCCCCTCTTCTTCGATGATGTCGAGGACCTTGAGGGACACCGCACACGACACCGGGTGACCCGACCACGTAAAGCCGTGCAGGAAAGCCGCGTCGCCCTCCATGAAGGGCTCCGCGATGCGGTCCGAGACGATCATCGCCCCGAGTGGTGCGTATCCCGCGGTGATGCCCTTGGCGCACGTGATGATGTCCGGGACGTAGTCGTACTTGATGCCCCCGAACCAGCTGCCCAGACGTCCGAAGCCGCAGATGACGTCGTCCGAGACCAGCAGCACGCCGTAGCGATCGCAGATCTCGCGTACCTCCTGCCAGTACCCGGGCGGTGGCGTGAAGCAGCCGCCCGCGTTCTGAACTGGCTCGAGGAAGATCGCGGCCACCGTCTCGGGACCCTCACGCAGAATCGCCTCTTCGATCTGTCGCGCCTGCCACAGACCAAAAGCGATGGGATCGTCGCCGTGACGCTCGGCGCGATAGAAGTTGGTCGCGGGCACCTTGATCGCGCCGGGCACGAGGGGCTCGAAGGGCACGCGATAGGGCTGGAGCGACGTGATGGTGAGCGCACCCAGCGTCGTGCCGTGGTACGCGATCTCACGGCTGATGACCTTGTAGCGGTCGATGTCGCCGCGCATCTTGTGATAGTTGCGCGCGAGCTTCCAGGCGCTCTCATTCGCCTCGGCTCCACCGGAGGTGAAAAAGACGCGGTTGAGGTCACCGGGCGCGAGTGAGGCAAGTCGCTCGGCGAGTTCGATGGCGCGCGGGTGCGCGTAGGTCCACAACGGAAAGAAGCCCAGCTTGTTCATCTGGGCGGCCGCGGCCTCGCCCAGCTCCCTGCGCCCGTAGCCGAGGGCGTTGGTGAAGAGTCCCGAGAGACCGTCGAAGTACTCGGTGCCGTTCGCGTCGTAGACCCGCGTGCCTTCGCCGCGTACGAAGATCGGTATCTCCTTGTCGTGGTCGTAGGCCCCCATGCGCGACATCTGCAACCACAGGTTGCGCCGCGCACGCTCCGAGTACTGGTGGCTCGGTTGTTTCTCGTTCGTCACGGTAATGCCGTCCGTGATCGCTTCGTTGAGTGTCACTTTTCCCCCCAGGCGTAGGTCTGCTTGGCCAACTTCAAATACAAAAACGTCTCAACCTCGGTGACACCGGGAATCGAACGAATCGCGTCGTTCAACAGGTGCACCAGGTCGTTGTCATCTTCGGCAATCACCTCAGCGATGATGTCGAAGCTGCCTGCGGTCATCACGACGTAGTTGGCCTCGTCGATTGCCGCCACCTTGTCGGCCACCAAGCGCACGTCGCCGTGCACGCGAATACCGACCAACGCCTCACGGCCGTAGCCGAGTTGCAGGGGATCGGTGATTGCCACGATCTGCATGACGCCCGAGTCCTTTAGGCGTTGCACGCGTCGGCGTACGGCCGCTTCGGAGAGTCCGATCTCTTCGGCGATCGCACCGTAGGCTCGCCGTCCGTCTCGCTGCAGTCGCGTGATGATCTTGCGATCGAGCGCGTCGAGGACCCCCGGCGCGGAGTTGACGAGCTGGTCGGTGACCCGCTTGTCACTCTCTCGTTGCGCTTTGGTTGCTGACATTGGTTGTTCCTTAGCTGGTAGCCCAAAGGCTCCATGCTGCGGTTTGAGACAGTATAAGCAGATATCGCGACGAAATGAGGCGAGTTTTTTCTAAGAAGTGACTCGATCCTTCTGGCGCCGGTTGCGAAAGCCTTGTCTTTTCTGACAGAGTGAACGGGAGCGCTGCAAAGAAGCAGCATCGTTGAGGAGGGGAAAATGGCGCGTCTAGCCAACTTCATTGGGGGAGAGTCCGTCGCTCCCCAGAGCGGTCAGTACGTCGAACTGATCAATCCCTCGACGGGTCTGGCGTACCTCGAGATGCCCGTCTCCAACGCGGCCGACGTGGATGCCGCCTTCGACGCGGCGAAGAAAGCCTTCGCGTCTTGGAAGCGCACGACGCCCTCACAGCGCTCGCTCGCGCTGCTCAAGATTGCCGACCTCTTTGAAGCCAACGCCGAGAAGCTCGTGGCGATTGAGTCCGAGAACACCGGCAAGATCATCTCACTGACGATGTCAGAAGAGATCCCCCCGATGATCGACCAGATTCGCTTCTTCGCCGGCGCGGCGCGCCTCTTAGAGGGTCGCGCGGCGAGTGAGTACATGGAGGGCATGACCAGCTACGTGCGTCGCGAACCGGTGGGCGTGTGTGGTGCGGTGACCCCGTGGAACTACCCGATGATGATGGCGGTGTGGAAGTGGGCCCCGGCGATCGCCGCGGGCAACACGATGGTCTTGAAGCCCGGCGACTCGACGCCCGCGTCGACGGTCTTCATGGCTGAACTCATGGCCCAAGTCCTGCCCGAGGGCGTCTTTAACGTGGTCTGCGGCGATCGCGACACCGGTCGCGCACTCGTCGAGCACCCCACACCGGTCATGGTCTCGATCACCGGCTCGGTGCGCGCGGGCACCGAAGTCGCCGGCTCGGCGGCCAAAGACCTCAAGCGCGTGCACTTAGAGCTCGGCGGCAAGGCCCCCATCGTGGTCTTCGACGACGTGGACTTAGCCAGTGCGGCTGAAGCGATCGCCATCGCCGGGTACTTCAACGCGGGTCAGGACTGCACGGCCGCTACTCGCGTGTTGGCCGGCTCAGGTGTGTACGGCGACTTCGTCGACGCCCTGGTCGAGCAGGCCAACAACACGGTCGTGGGCACGCCTGACAATGACGACGCGCTCTTTGGTCCGGTGAACAACCGCTCGCAGTACGAGCGGGTACAGGGATTTCTTTCCCGCACGCCGGGGCATGCTCGCGTTGCCGCAGGTGGCTCAACCTTGGATCGCGACGGCTTCTTCATCGAGCCCACGGTCGTGGCCGACCTGAACCAGGACGACGAGATGATCCAGAGCGAAATCTTCGGACCGGTCATCACCGTTCAGCAGTTCAGCGACGAAGCCCAGGCCCTCGAGTGGGCGAATGGCGTGGACTACGGTCTCGCGTCCTCGGTGTGGACGCGAGACCACGGTCGAGCCATGCGTTTCGCGCGCGACCTCGACTTCGGGTGCGTGTGGATCAACACCCACATCCCCCTCGTGGCCGAGATGCCCCACGGCGGCTTCAAGAAGTCGGGTTATGGCAAGGACCTCTCGGTGTACGGCTTTGAGGACTACACGCGCATCAAGCACGTGATGCACAACATCGAGTTTTAGCTCTCGCGACAAGCGAGCGCCGGGTTGTTAGCGTGGTGTCGGCCCACGAAGGAGATCAACGATGATCATTGGCGTAGTCACCGAAATCAAGACCGACGAGAACCGCGTCGCCCTGACCCCGGCGGGCGCGAGGGAGTTGAGTGGCGCCGGACATCGGGTGCTGGTTGAGCGGGGTGCCGGTGTGGGATCGTCTATCAGCGACGACGACTACGTGGCCAACGGCGCGACCACGGTGGAGAGCGCCGATGACGTCTGGGGCGAGAGCGATCTGCTGCTCAAGGTCAAAGAGCCGATCGAGGCGGAGTACGCCCGACTGGCCGCCAAGCACGATCAGGTTCTCTTTACCTACCTGCACCTCGCGGCGTCGCGCGAGTGCACGGACGCTCTCATTCGGGCGGACAACGTGGCGATCGCCTACGAGACCGTTCGACTCGCCGATAATTCTCTTCCACTGCTTACGCCGATGAGCGAGGTCGCGGGGCGCATGGCCACCCTCATGGGTGCGCACCACCTCATGCGTCCGGGCGGGGGGCACGGCACGCTGATCTCGGGTGTACCCGGCGTCGCGCCCGCCAACGTCACGGTGATCGGGGCGGGCGTGTCGGGACTGGCCGCGGCCACCATGGCAGCGGGGCTGCACGCCAACGTGAAGATCCTGGATCGCAACCTGGAGCGCCTGCGTCAAGTCGACATTCACTTCGATGGCCGCGTCGAGACGATCGCGTCGTCCACTCTGGCCATCGAGGAGTCGTGCATTTGGGCCGACATCGTGATCGGCGCGGTCCTCGTCGTCGGCGCACGGGCCCCCAAACTCGTGAGCAATGAACTGGTCTCGCGCATGCGCGAGGGGTCAGTTCTTGTGGACATCTCAGTGGACCAGGGCGGCTGCTTCGAAGCAACGCGGCCCACGACCCACTCAAACCCGACTTTTGTGGTCAACGGCTCGATCTTCTACTGTGTGGCCAACATGCCCGGCGCGGTGCCCGCGACCTCGACGAGGGCGCTGTCGAACGCGACGCTGCCCTACGTGATGGAACTGGCCCGCCACGGCTGGCGTGAAGCGGTGCTTGCTGACGCCGCACTCGCCGAAGGTGTGAACGTCGTCAGTGGCAAGGTGACCTACGGGCCGGTCGCCGAGGCGTTGAACCTCAACTACACGCCGCTCCAGGAAGTGCTCTAGAGAGGTCGGACTTGGCCCGTCTCGTCGCCGAGACGGAGGACAACTTTGCCGAACTTGCCCGGCTGAGCGAAGTATTCGTAGGCCTCACTCGCCTCCTCAAAGGGGAAGACCTTGGCCAGGGGCACCCCGATCTCACCATCGCGCCAGCGCGGCACCAACGTGTCGGCGACCTGGCGAATCGCGTCGGTCTTTTGTTCGCGCGTGCGTGTTCGCATCGTCGAGCCGGTGAGCGTGAGGCGCTGCTGCATTACTTGGAGCAGGCTGACCTCGAGTCGGCTACCCGAACCCACGCCGACCGTGACGATGCGCGCGTAGGGGTTGACGACCTCGAGGGCGCGCGAGAGATGAGTCGCCCCGATCAGTTCGATCACGACGTCAACCCCGTCGATGGAGGTCACGTCTTCGAGGGTGATCGTCTCATCGGCTCCGAGCGCGCGTAGTTGATCGAAGAACTGATCGTCTCTCGTGACGGCCACCACGGTGGCCCCGAGCGCGTGCGCGATCTGCACCGTCGCCACGCCGACGCCACCCGCCGCCCCCGAGACCAGAACGCGCTCGCCTGCTCGCAGGTGGCCCTGGGTCACGAGTGCGTCGTGAGCTGTCGCAAAGGTTTCGGCGAAACCGCCCGCTTCGTCGAAGGTGATGTGATCGGGCACGAACAACAGATGCTCGGCCGGCACCGCACAGAGTTCGGCTTGCGCACCGCCTCCGACCAGTGCGCACACGCGACGATTCATTAGCGGTTCGACGACTCGATCTCCTACCGCCACCACCACTCCGGCCAGTTCCATGCCCGGAATGTCCTCGGGCCAGCCCGGCGGCGCGGGATAGAAGCCCGCCCGTTGGATGAGGTCGGCCGCATTGAGCCCCGCGGCCTTCACGCGCACGACTACGTCGTAGGGGCCGGGATCGGGGGTGGGTCGGTCACTGAATACCAGTGATTTGTTGTAGATGGCCAGCGCCCGCACGACGCGATCCTACGGTGGCCGGGCTTGCGCGCGGACCTTTAAAGTCAGGTCATGACTATCTACGACACCCCCATTCACACCCTCGCCGGCGAACCAACGTCACTCGAGAAGTACAAGGGCGAGACGATGTTGATTGTCAACGTGGCATCCAAGTGCGGGCTCACGCCCCAGTACGAGGGCCTCGAGAAACTCCAAGAGACCTACGGAGTTCGAGGCTTCTCGGTGCTCGGTTTTCCCTGCAACCAGTTCGCGGGACAAGAGCCTGGATCGGCTGAGCAGATCCAGACGTTCTGTTCGACGGCGTATGGCGTTACGTTCCCACTGTTCGAGAAGATTGACGTCAACGGCGAAGACCAGAGTCCGATCTACGCGGCGCTGGAAAAGGTGCCCGACCAAGCCGACGGGTACACCGGTGACGTGAGGTGGAACTTCGAGAAGTTTCTGGTGGGTCGCGACGGATCGGTGATGCGCTTTGCGCCGCAGGTCACGCCCGACGATCCCACGCTCTTGATCGCCATCGAGACTGACCTCGGCTAACCCGCTCCGATCGTGCGGTGCAGTCGCACGTAGGTGACGCGAAAGCCGAAGTGACGCCAGAAGTACGCGGCGCGATGGTTGGTCACGCGCCAGTTGGCTTCGGCGTAGCGAAAGCCGGAGTCCAGGGCGTCGTTGAGCGCGCGGCGGATGAGCGCCTGGGCGATGCCCTTGTGTTCGTGATCGGGTCGCACCGCCAGGGCGCTGACGTGCAGAGAGTCGCCAAAGGAGCCCCGACGGGAGTCGAGCGGAAAGGTGATGCACTGGGCGATCGACTCCCCGTCGTAGTCGACGAGGTAGTGGTGGACCTCCGGGTCGTCCAGGGTGTCCAGCATCTCTTCGGGTCGCGACGCGTGCTCGACGAAGAGTGAGAAACTCGGACCGCGCTGTTGGGCGGCGTCCAAGATGTGATCGAGTTCGAGCGCGGTGACGAGGTCGTCGGGTTCACCGCGGCGCACCGTATAGCCGAGTGGCCAGTTGACGGCGCGCGGCGCATCGAGCGCGATCACGCCGCGCGCGTGCATGCGCGCGAATCCCAGTTCGTACCACGGAGAGGTGTCGGCGGGGTCGTCGAAGACCCAGGCGTAGTGTTCCACGGCGTCGTGGGCGATCCACGACGAGCCGGCGTCGGCGTAGAGGGCGTCGAGCACGTCAGGTGAGTCGAACGACACGCCGTCGGGTCCGACCCACGCACCCTTGCCGTACTCGGGACTCTCGAGGAGGGCCCCGTAGAGGTGGCCCACGATGGTGCCATTTTCCTCCGCGACCCAGGTCTGGTCGGCCGCGCGGGCGAGCGCATCGGCGAAGTGGCCCTCGTTGAAGGTGGGGTTCACCAGGTCGTTGCGCGCGGCGTCGTGGGCGAGGCGCTCGCTGGCGCGACGCACGACGCGATCTATGTCGCCCGATTCAACGCGACGCACGATCATTAATTCACCGTACTGTCGCGTGTGTAAATGTGAAGCGGTGACCCTACGCGCGACACTGTTCGATATGGACGGGCTGCTGCTGGACTCCGAAACCCTCTGGCACAAGGCCGAAGTTCAGATCTTTGGCGCCCTCGGCGTATCGCTCAGCGACGCCGTGGGCCGCTCGACCAAGGGCATGTACGTCAATCAAGTCGTGACGTACTGGAACACTCAGTACCCGTGGGCGAGCCCGAGCGAGGGCGCCGTGGTCGACCGGTTGCTCGAGCGCGTGGGCGAGCTGGTCGAAAGTGAAGGCGTGCTCATGCCGGGGGCCGTGCGCGCCTTGGATCTCACGGGTGAGCGAGGCCCGTTGGCCTTGGCGAGTTCGACGCCGATGGCATTGATTATCCGCTGCCTGAAGCACTTCGGCCTGCTCGACCGCTTCGCGGCGATTCATTCGGCCGAACACGAACCCTTCGGCAAACCGCATCCCGGAGTGTTCTTGAGTGCCGCGGCGTCGCTCGAGGTCGCGCCTGACGAGTGCCTGGTGTTCGAGGACTCCGCGGCGGGCGTGCTCGCGGCGAAGTCCGGGACGATGACCGTGGTGGCCGTTCCCACGCCCGATGACCTCTACCGCCCCGAGTTCGCTCTCGCGGACCTGGTACTCGTGTCACTCGAAGAGCTCAGGGCGCAGTGGATCGATGAGCGCTTCGCCTAGAGGTCTTTCATGAATCGGCTGGAGAGGTGGTGTGCGTGTGCTCCGGGCGGGTACTCGTCCACCGCGAGCCACCCCGTGGCGCGATAGAGCTCTACGGCTTCGGGCTGCGCGTAGCCCGTTTCGAGGTAGAGCTGCGCGTAACCCATCTCTTTGGCGCGCTCTTGGACTCGTTGCATCAGGGCGGACCCCACGCCGAAGCGTCGCTGATCGGGACGCACCCACAGGCGTTTGATCTCACCGATGCGCAGAGCGGGATCGCTGATCGGTCGCAGTCCCACACCCCCGACGAGGTGAGCGTCGAGGCGCGCGACGAGAAAAGTCCCGAGTGGCGCCATCAGTTCCTCGACGTGTAGGTACCGGTCCTCGTCGCTTCCGCCGTAGCGCCGATCCAACTCATCGATCGAGGCGTGGTAGACGCTGAGCGCGCCGTGGGTCGTGATGAGTTCATCGTCGATGACGAGTTCGTGCACCCAGACACAGTAGAGGTCGGACTTTGGCGACAACCTCCTTCACTACGATGGAGGGATTCTTTAAAGGAGACCCATGTTTCGCCCGGTCAGCGCCGATCTTGAGTTTGTGGCCATTGAGGAGGCCGAACTCGCCCGCTGGAAGGCCAACTACGTCTTCGAGCGCTCGGTCACGTTGCGCCAAGACGCCGAGCCCTGGATCTTCTACGAGGGGCCTCCGACCGCGAACGGCCTGCCTGGGCTTCATCACGTCTGGGCCCGGGTCTACAAGGACCTGTTTTGTCGGTACCACACGATGAAGGGCCAGTTCGTGCCCCGCAAGGCGGGTTGGGACACCCATGGCCTGCCCGTCGAGGTGCAGGTGGAAAAGCAGCTGGGGATCTCGGGCAAGAAGGAGATCGAGGACAAGGTCGGCATCGCCGAGTTCACGCGGCTGTGCCGCGAATCGGTGCTGGAGCACGTCGATGAGTTCGAACGGCTCACCGAACGCATCGGCTTCTGGCTCGACACCGAACACGCGTACTACACGTACCACCCGAGCTACGTGGAGTCGGTGTGGTGGAACTTAAAGCAGCTCTTCGAGCGCGGCCTGCTCTATGAGGACTACAAGGTCATTCCCTACTGTCCGCGGTGCGAGACCGGCCTCTCGTCCCACGAGCTGGGCCAGCCCGGTGTGTACTTCGACGAGAGCGACGAGAGCGCGTACGTGCGCCTGCGCCTCACGGACGCCGATGATCGTTCCGACCTCGGCTCAGCCACCCACTTGAGCGTGTGGACGACCACCCCCTGGACGCTCATCTCGAACGTCGCGGTCGCGGTCAACCCCGAGGTCACGTACGCCGTCGTCGACGGCGTCGTGGTGGCCGAGGATCTCGTCGACAGTGTCTTTGGCGAGGGTGCACGAGTGACGGCGACGTTCCCGGGCTCTGCTCTGATCGGCCTGCACTACGAACGGCCCTTTACCGACGTGCCGCTCCCGGAGGGTGTCGATGCGAACTACGTGGTCGCCGCGGACTACGTGACCACCGAGGACGGCACCGGTCTCGTGCACCAGGCGCCCGCCTTCGGTGAGGTGGACCGTCAGGTTGCGCGCGAGAACGGCTTGCCCACCCTCAACCCCGTGCTCGCCGACGGGACGTTTAACTCCTCGGTGCCCTGGTTGGCGGGTCAGCACGTGCGAGAGGCCAACCACGCGATCAACGACGAACTCGAGCGGCGCGGGCTGCTCATTCGGCGCTTGGACTACGGGCACTCGCTGCCGCACTGCTGGCGTTGCGGCACGGCTTTGATCTACTGGGCCAAGCCGAGTTGGTACGTCGCCACGAGCCAGCTCAAGGAGAAGTTGATCTCGGAAAATCGGCGCATCGACTGGCATCCCGAGTACATCCGCGACGGCCGGATGGGCGAGTGGCTGGCCAACAACGTCGACTGGGCCCTCTCGAGAGATCGCTATTGGGGTACGCCACTTCCCCTCTGGCGCTGCGAAGACGCCCACGTGACGTGCATCGCGTCGCGCGATGAGCTCTCGTCTCTCACCGGGCGTGACCTGAGCGACCTCGAGCCCCACCGCCCCGAGATCGACGACGTGGTCTTTGCCTGCCCGACCTGCGGGAAAGTTGCCCACCGCGTCGAGCCAGTGATCGACGCGTGGTTCGACTCGGGCTCGATGCCCTCGGCCCAGGTCGGTTATCCCCACACGCCCGGCAGCGTCGAAGCGATGAGGTTCCCGGCCCAGTTCATCTGCGAAGCGATCGACCAGACGCGGGGATGGTTCTACTCACTGCTCGCTGTCAACACTCTGGTCTTCGGCGAGACGCCCTACGAACACGTGCTCTGCTTGGGGCACATCGTGGACGAGACCGGCAAGAAGATGAGCAAGTCGGTGGGCAACGTCATCGACCCCTGGGAGGTGCTCGACACCCGAGGGGCGGACGCCCTGCGGTGGTGGATGTTCTCGCAGGGATCTCCCTGGACCTCGACGCGCGCGAGCCTAGGCGCCATCGACGCGTCGACGCGCGAAACGCTCGCCACTTTGTGGAACACGGTCAGCTTTTTTACGACCTACGCCTCGCTCAACGCATTTGATCCCCACGATCCAGAGATTCCCGCCGTGAGCGATCGCAGCGCGATCGACCGGTGGATCTTGTCGCGAACCGAGCACGTCACCGACGTCATGACCGCAGCCCTCGACGGGTACGAACCTCTCGAAGGAACCGACGCGCTCGGCGAACTCATTGACGACCTATCGAACTGGTACGTGCGGCGCAGTCGTCGGCGCTTTTGGCGTACTGACCCGAACTCGCCGGGCTCGGAGTCCCTGGCCGCCCAGGCCACGCTGCTCGAGGTCCTCCAGCGCGTGACCTTATTATTGGCGCCCTTCTGCCCGCTGCTCACTGAGCGGCTCTATCAGGAGCTCTTCGGGGTGAGCGATTACGACTCGGTGCACCTTGAGGATTGGCCCGTCTCGTTGCCGGGGCGACGTGACGAGGATCTCGAGGCATCCATGGCTCTCGCGCGACGCCTCACCTCACTGGGACGAGCCGCGCGCGCCGAGGCGGGAGTCAAGAGTCCGCCAGCCTCTGGCCCGCGCACTGGTGTTCGTGCCGGCCAACTCGCCCCCGCCGCCCGAGGGCGTGGTGGAAGAAGAACTGAACGTGGACCACCTCGAGTACGGCTCGGAACTAGCCGAGGTGCTCTCCTTTGAGCTCGTGCCCAACTACCGCGCAGTCGGACCGCGTCTCGGCGAGGCGGTCAAGGAGTTACGCGGGGCGCTCGGCTGCGCTCGACGCCCAGAGTGCCACGAGCGCACTTGAGTCGGGCCAAAGCGTGCGCGTCACCTTGTCCAGCGGCGAGTTCGACCTCTCGGGCGATGACGTGGAGTTGCGCGTCAAGAGTCAAAGGGGATTCGCCGTCTCGCGCGATGGGGCCGAGGTCGTGGCCCTCGACCTTGCGCTCAACGACGAACTGCGACGGCGCGGGCTTCTGCGCGACGTCGTGCGTCAGGTACAGGATCTGCGAAAGAACTCGGGTCTGGATGTCGCTGATCGTATCGTCTTGCACGTGGTGGGACTCGACGACCTGCGCGACGAGTTCGCGTCGCTCGCGAGCGAAGTCCTGGCCACGCGAGTGGAGACGACGCCGGGCATCGGCGAGGGAACGGCGCTGGACCTTGACGACGGGCGCGAGGCTCTGGCTTGGGTCGTAAAGGCCTAGAGCGGCGCGTTTAGTTTTGCCAAGAGCTCGCTGAGCGTGCGCCGCTCGGTGTCATCTAGTCGGGTGGCGAGGTTCTCGTCCAGGTAGCGCAGGTGCACCGCGAGCGCCTCGTCGAGCTTCGTGTTTCCCTCGTCGGTGATTGCGACCCAGATGGCACGCCGGTCAGCCGCGCAGTGCTCGCGACGCACGAGGGTGGCCTCTTCGAGACGGTCGATGAGCCGCGTGGTGCCACCGCTTGAGTGCACGATCGCGTCGGCAATCTGGTTCATCTTGAGTCGCCCGCTATCGTTCTGGCGCAGTTGCAGGAGGACGTCGAACCAGGCGAGGGGTAGGTCGCAGGTCTTCTCGAGTTCGGCGCCAAAGTCCCGCGACAGCCGGGCGTTGGTCTCGAGGAGCAGTCCGAAAAGCACGACTTTTTCGTCACCCGACGGGCAAGAGGTCGACAACATCACACCACCATTATAGGGGAAGATACTGCTCATACAGTAACTGTTTGACAAGTAGTTGCAAGAGCAAGTATAATGGTTGAAGCGCACAAAGTGCCCTTAGAACAAGGAGAAAATCCCATGAGCAACCTTCCCGCTCCCGGCGTGTATACGGTCGACCCCGTTCACACCAACATCGACTTTATCGCCCGTCACCTCGTCGCCTCGAAGGTTCGTGGCAATTTCACCGACTTTACGGGCGTGATTACCCTCGGCGACACGATCGAGAACTCGAGTGTCGAAGCGACCGTCCAGGCCGCCAGCATCACCACTCACAACGAGATGCGCGACGGCCACCTGAAGAGCTCGGACTTCCTCGAGCTCGAGACCTATCCGACCCTTACCCTGAAGTCGACCAAGATCACCTCCAAGGGTGGCGACGACTACGAGATGGTCGCCGACCTCACGATCAAGGACGTCACCAAGTCGGTGACCTTCGACCTGGAGTACCTGGGCACCAGCCCCGGCATGCAGCCCGGCGTGACCACGATCGCCTTTGAGGCGAAGACCGAAATCGACCGTCGCGACTTCAACGTCAACTTCAACGCGACCTTGGACAACGGCGGACTCGTCGTGAGCAACAAGGTCGTCATTGAGCTCACCATCGAGGCGCTCAAGCAGGACTAGTTCCACTGCCAACACGCGTCACGATGCCGGGGGCCTGTGCCCCCGGCATCGTCGTTAGTACGATGGGCGGATGTCGAAAGTGAGATCGAGTATCGGCGTGTTGGGGGCGCTCGCGACCATCATCTCGGTGTGGTGGTTTGCCTTTCGCCCTCGACCCGACCAGGGCGACTCCGAGGAATAATCAGCGGTTTTTTCATTTGTCGCAGCCCGGTTGAGCGCCCCTATTTGCTGGCAGACTGTGGCCATGCCCTTTGTCGCCATCAATCCCGCCACCGAAGAGATCATTGCGGAGTATCCGGTTCTCGACCAGACCGGTATCGATCGAGCGCTCGAGAGCGCTCACGGTGCGTACCTCAAATGGCGCGGCGCGAGCTTCGCCGACCGCGCCACCTGCATGACACGAGCCGCGGAACTGCTCGAGGGGGAGATTCCCGTCGTCGCGGAGCTCATGACGAGCGAGATGGGCAAGACCTTCGCCGCGGCCAAGGGCGAGGCGATGAAGTGCGCGGCGACCATGCGCTACTACGCCGAACACGCCGAAGCGATGCTCGAGAGCGAGAACCTCCCGACCAAGGGCTCGCGCAGCGGCCTGCGCTACGAGCCGATCGGCGCGATCTTTGCCGTCATGCCCTGGAACTTCCCGTTGTGGCAAGTCGTGCGCATGGCGGTGCCCACCATCATGGCGGGCAACGTCGTGGTCTTTAAGCACGCGCACAACGTGCCCGGGTGCGCGCGGTACATCGAGGATCTCTTTGTCCGCGCGGGGTTTCCCGCGGGCGTGCTCACCACGGTCTTCGTTGAGATCAACCAGGTGCCCTCGATCATCGCCGACGCGCGCGTCGTCGGCGTGACCCTGACGGGTTCGGATCGCGCGGGCCGATCGATCGCCGCCGAAGCGGGCAAGAACTTAAAGAAGTGCGTTTTGGAGCTGGGGGGATCGGACCCCTTCGTGGTGGCCGCCTCGGCCGAGATGGATCTCACCGTCTCCATGGCGGTCGCAGCCCGCATCCAAAACAACGGTCAGGCCTGCATCGCGGCCAAGCGCTTCATCGTCGTGCGCGAGAGAGCCGATGAGTTCCTCGAGCGCTACGCAGAGGCCATGGGTGCGGTGCGCCTCGGCGACCCGATGGACCCGGCCACTGAGCTCGGTCCACTGGTCTCAGCGACGCAGCGAGAACTGCTGGCCGCCCAGGTCAACTCGTCGATTGAGGCGGGCGCCACGGTGCTGGCCGGGGGCGAGGTACCCGAGCGCCGGGGCTTCTACTACCCCGCCACGGTCCTCACCGACGTGCCCGCCGATTCGCGCGCGGGCTGCGAAGAACTCTTCGGTCCGGTCTCAGTCGTGATCCAGGCGCGAGACCTGCCAGACGCGATTCGTATCGCCAACGACACGCCCTGGGGACTCGGAGGCATCAATCTGGGCCCAGGACGACCACGAGATCGACGAAGCGATTGCCGGGCTCGAGGTCGGCACGGTATTCGCCAACGCCATGGTGGCGTCGATGAACGAACTGCCCTTCGGCGGTACGAAGAGCTCGGGTTTCGGTCGAGAGCTCTCGGCGTTGGGCGCGCGCGAGTTCACCAACGTGAAGTCGTTCTTCGTCGCATGAGCCCGCAGTACTACTTCGATCACGCCGCGTCGGCGCCACGACGCGGCGCCGTAAGCGACGCGATGGCGCGCTGGCAGCACGGAATTGTGGGTAACCCCTCGGGGAGCCACCGCGCCGCGCGTGAGGCTCGACGAGCTGTGGAAGACGCACGCGACGAAGTGGCCGGGTACGTGGGGGCCAAACCCGGTGGCGTGGTCTTTACCGGTGGAGGCAGCGAGTCGTGCTTTTTGGCGCTGGCCGGGGTGACTCATCATCACCGGCGCACGCACGAACGCACCGAACTCATCGTCTCGAAGGTCGAGCACCACGCCGTCCTCGACACGGCAATGGCGCTCGCCGCCGACTACGAATCGGTGCACGCTCACTTTCGTGGATGTCGACGACGAAGGAGTCGTCGACCTCGACGCATTGCGCACGCTCCTCAACGAGAACACGGCGATCGTGAGCGTGATGGCGGTCAACAACGAGACCGGCGTACGCGAACCGCTCGACGGAGTGGCGTCGGTGGTGCACTCGCTACCCGGGAGCGCCGTCACGCACACCGACGCCGTGGCGGCCGCGCCGTGGCTGGATCTCTCGGTGGTGACGGGCTCGATGGATATGGTCTCGATCTGCGCGCACAAGCTGGGCGGCCCGGTCAACAGTGGCGCGCTCATCGTGCGCAGCGACGTCGCCTACGAAGGAGTCGTTCCGGGCGGTGGGCAGGAGCGCGGTCACCGTGGTGGCACCGTCGACGTGGCCGCGGCCGTAGGACTCGCCACGGCACTGCGCGAAACGGCGCGCGAGCGTGAAGAAGCCAGTGATCGAGTGTTCGAATATCAGCAGAAGCTCGGCACCGCTTTCGGTTTCCTGCCCGGATGCCGCGTCACAGCGGAGAACGCGGCCCGGGTGCCCGGAACAGTGCACGTCACCTTCGAGGGACTCGCGAGCGACGAACTGTTGTTTCTCCTAGACCAAGAGGGAGTCTGTGCGGCCGCCGCGGCCAGCTGCTCGAGCGGCGCCTCGGTCAGTAGCCACGTGCTCGCTGCGATGGGTGTGGTGCCCGAACGTGCGCGGGGCTCGGTGCGATTTTCAATGGGTGCCGAGACGACGGACGACGACGTCGACGCGCTCATCGGAATCGTCTCATCGGTGGTCTACCGCCTGCACGACGAGATGTAGTCATCTCTCGCGCGCGTCGAGAGGTGACAATTGGTGCCCGGCGGCGATGTCGGTGAGGCCTGGCAGACTGGGGACATGAAAGTTCTCGTAGCGATGAGTGGGGGAGTCGACTCTTCGGTCGCGGCCGCCTTGTTGCTGGAGGCGGGTCACGAGGTGACCGGCGCCACCCTGAAGCTGTGGGGTGGCGCGTCGGACTCGGGTTGCTGCTCGGTCGCCGATGTCGACGACGCGCGTCGCGTCGCCCAGGTCTTGGGCATTGATCACCACGTCTTTAACTACACCGAAGAGTTCGAGCGTCACGTGGTTGCCCCGTTCGTCGAGGGCCATCTGAACGGGCAGTCGCCGAACCCCTGTATCGAGTGCAACCGTCACATCAAGTTCGACATGCTCTTCGAGCGAGCCACGCGACTGGGCTTTGACGCGGTGGCGACGGGTCATCACGCCCAGGTGGTCGAGCGCGCCGGGCGCCGGTACCTCGTGCGCGGGGCTGACGACCAGAAGGACCAGAGCTACGTCCTGGGGTACCTTGGCGAAGAGCGAACTCGACATGCTGCTGCTGCCCATCGGTCACTTGAACAAGAGCGCGGTGCGCGCCGAAGCGGAGCGCCTGGGACTTCGAACCTGGGACAAGCCCGACAGCCAGGACGTGTGTTTCATCGAGGCCTCCAAAGGCCGAGAGGCGTTTCTTCGCTCCCGCGCCGAGCTGACCACCGCGACCATCGTCGACGTGCGCACCGGTGAGACGCTTGGGCGAGTCCTCGGCCGCTGAATTCATCACCGTCGGACAGCGCCGCGGCGTGCTGCCCGGTCGCGACGGGGAGAAGCGCTACGTGGCACGCGTCGATTTGCTCGCCCGGCGGGTCGAGGTCGGTCGCCTCGAGGAGATCCTCGTGACGTCGCTCACTCTCGACGACGACACGCTGAGCTTCACGGGCGACGCGCTGCTCGACGGCGCGTCGGTGCTCGCCCAATGCAGTGCGCACGGCCGAGCGCAACTCGCCACGCTGCGTCGTCGGTGAGTGGTGGCGCTGGAACTACACGCTCCGGCGCGCCCCGTCGCGGCCGGCCAGTCGGTGGTGATGTATCGAGTTGACGATCCGTCCGTAGTCGAAGGCGCGGCGATCGTTTCGCTTCGGTGAACGCCAAGCTTCGCGTCGCCCAGTTGCGCGAGGAGATCGCGCGGCACAACGAGGCCTACTTCGTCCACGACGAGCCGACGCTGCCCGACGGTGACTACGACGCACTCGTGCGCGAACTGAGGGACCTCGAGGCTGCGCACCCCGAGCTGGCCGACGAGCAGTCGGTGTCGCGTCGCGTTGGCGCACCCGCTCTCCACCACGTTCTCGCCGGTCACCCACGAAGAACCGATGCTGAGTCTGGACAACGTCTTTGGCGCAGATGAACTGACGACGTGGTGCCGAACGCGTGGCAAAGACACTGGGTTGACCCGAGTGCCATTGACTTCGCCGTCGAGCCCAAGATCGACGGCCTGGCTCTGTCCATCACTCTGTCGACGGAGCGGCTGACTCGTGCGCGCGGCGACGCGCGGTGACGGTCGGGTGGGTGAGGACGTCACCCAGAACGTGCTCACCATTCAAGAACGTGCCCGCGAGTCTGAAGGGAGAGAGGCGAGGTCGCGTCGAGGTTCGCGGTGAGGTCTTTCTCGCTCGCGCCGATTTTCAATGTGATGAACGAACAACAGGCTGCTGCTGGCTTCAAGGAGTTTGCCAACCCGCGCAACGCCGCCGCCGGCAGTCTGCGACAGAAGGATCCCGCCGCGACCGCCAAACGACCCCTCTCGTTCCTCGCCTATCAACTGGTCGATCTCGACGCGAGTCGGCACTTCACCTCGTACAGCGACACGATCGTCAGTTGGCGAAATGGGGCTTTCTCACTGCCGCCCAGTCGAGTCTCGAGCACGGGGCGGCCGGCCATGGTCGCCCGCAGCGACTGGTTCGAAGATCACCGACACGATCTCTCCTTCGACATCGACGGCGCGGTCATAAAGGTCGATGACCTCGCACTGCGCGAGCGCCTGGGATACACGAGCCGCGCGCCGCGCTGGGCCATCGCGCGCAAGTTTCCGCCCGAAGAGCGAACCACCCGCCTGCTCGCGATCGAGGTCTCCATCGGTCGCACCGGACGCGCGACGCCCTTCGCGGTCTTAGAGCCGGTGGTCGTGGCAGGATCCACCGTGTCGATGGCCACGCTGCACAACGAGGACCAGGTCAAACACAAAGACGTTCGTCCCGGTGACCTGGTGATCGTGCGCAAGGCCGGCGACGTGATTCCCGAAGTCGTCTCGGCGGTTCCCGAAACGGGCAAGCGACGGGCGAAGGCTTGGACATTTCCCCTCAACTGTCCCGACTGCGGTCAGCCCCTGGTTCGCCGCGGGGCCGAGAGCGATACCTACTGCGTCAATCCCACGTGTCCCGCCCAGCAACTCGAGCAGATCGCTCATTTTGCTTCCCGAGGGGCCCTCGACATCGAAGGACTCGGCGAGCAACGCGTGGCCCAGTTGCTCGCAGGCCGGTCTCATCACGTGACGTGGCGGACCTTTTCTGCGCTGCGCGTGGAGGATCTCAGCATCCTCGAGGGATTCGGCGAGCTGTCGGCGACGTCGTTGGTGCGCGCGATCGCCGAGGCGAAACCGCGCCACTCAGCCGTGTGCTGGTGGCGCTCGGCATTCGACACGTGGGGCCGGTCGCGGCCCGCCTCCTCGCCCGACACTTTCACACCTACAGCGCGCTCGAGAGCGCGCCGCTGGAAGAGCTCGAGGGCCTTGACGGCGATTGGCCCGATCATCGCCCAAGCCATCTATCAGTACTGCGAGAAGACGAAAATCGTGAGCGCATGGCCCGCCTCGCTGCAGTCGGGCTTTACGCTGAATGAGCCGGGCGGGCCTCGACCATGGAGGTGACGCTGAGCCGGCAAAGCCGTCGTGGTGACCGGAGCCGTTCCGGGTTACACCCGCGAGGAGGCGGAAGCAGCGATTCTCGCCCGCGGCGGCACGTCACCCGGCTCGGTCTCGAAAAAGACCTTCTGCGTCGTGGTGGGAGAGGCTCCTGGGGCGTCCAAGCTCACCAAAGCCGAGGAACTCGGCGATTCCGATCGTCAGCGCAGAGAACTTTGAGTCGCTCTTGTGCAACGGGGCGTTTCGACCGTAAACCGTCGCCCGGGCCGTACCTTCACTAGTGTTTGGCCGATGGCGCCTACATATTCTCCGGACCATGTGCTCGCCGGGCGATATCGCATTGTCCATCTGTTGGGAGTTGGCCAGACCGTCGAGGTGTACGAGGCGGAAGACCTGTCACTTCAGCGTCGCGTGGTAGTGAAGGTTCTTTTGGCAGACTTGGCGGCGCACGAGGAGCGTTCGCCGCGCCTTTCGCGATCGAATCATCCGCGCCTCCAGCGCTGAGCCATCCCCATCTGGCGCGCGTCTATGATGGGGGCCAGGAGGCCGGGCGCGATCTTCATGATCACCGAATATCTGAGGTGGTGGCTCCTTGGATGATGTGCTCGCGGCGGGTCGACGTTTCAGCGTGGATGACGGCGCTCGCCTGGGTCGTGACATCGCGAGCGCTCTGGCGTACGTGCACGATCGAGGCTTCGTGCTCGGCAACCTGTCGCCGTCCAAAGCTGCTCTTCGACGACGAGGGCCAGCGTTCGCGTCAGCGATGTCGCCTTGGCGGGGCTGGCCGGACGCCTATCGCGCACGCACATCGATCAACGACGCTCGCTACCTCTCGCCCGAGCAAGCCATCGGTGAGCCGACGACGGGCGAGAGCGACGTGTACGCGCTCGGCACTTATTCTCTTTGAAGCGGTGACCGGATCGGCGGCCTACGAGGGTTCGACGGCCGAGGCGATGCTGCGCGCGCGACTCGATACGCCACTGCCCGTGCGCCTCGAACTCGGGACGCTCGACATGGTGCTGGCCCAGGCGGCCGTGCCCGATCCCCGTCTGCGCCTGGACGCGGAGCAATTTTCTCAGCGCCTCGGGGCCGTCGTGGGCGACGCGAGCCCCCTGGTGGTGCGGCCCGGTTCGGAGGAAACGCCGCTGCTGGCGCAGTTCGAACAGCAGCCCGAGCCACGCCGCTCCATCGGCTTTAGTGCGCCCTCGGCCGAGCAGATCACCGGCGCTCAACCGGCCGTCGGACGCCTTTCCCGCGCGCCTACGCGCGCTCCAGAGCACGGGAGCCTCACCGGCGTCGCGCGTGCCGATCGGCCGTACACCGCGATTCGTGGTACGCAGTACGACCTGCCGCGAACGACCAGTCGTCGAGGCGGTTTTTTGATCGCGGCGGTGGTCATCGTGGTGCTGGCGATCGCGGCGGGCGTGGTGTGGAAGTTGGGCGTCTTCAAGTCGAGTCACGCCGTGCCCAACTTGGTGGGCCAGACCACCAAGCAGGCGTCGAGCGCCATTGCCAGTGATGGCTTCACTTTCGGCATGCACGACGTGAACAGTGCCACGTGGCCCGATCAACGAGATCGTCAGCCAGACGCCCAAGGCCGGCACCTCGGCCAAGTCGGGCTCCGTGATCAACGTGAACGTCTCCAAGGGTCCAGGCATGGTGACGTTGTCCCGATAGCTGGTGGGTGAGACGTGCAACGCGGCCGTCGCTCAGTTGAAGAAGCAAGGCGTGAACGCGACGTGCCCCGCGTCACAGGCGCATCTACTCCAACGTGATTCCGGTCGAACGACGTGGCGCGCGTGGTCTATGGCCACAGCGTGAACCCACTCGCGGTGCCGCAAGGCGCCACCGTCATGTTGGAGCGCTCCTAGGGGACGCCGTCGACTGCCACCACGACCACCACGACGACCCACCCAGGGAAGTACCACCACGACTACCACCACCACGACGACCGCTCGACCGCGGCGCGCGCTGTGCCCAACGTGGTGGGCGATGACTACGCCCAGACCGTGGCCGCCATGCAAAAGGCGGTGCTCTACTTCACCACGGACGGCCACGACGCCGGCACCACCAAGTGGACCAAGGTCATCTCCGAGTAGAACCGGCCGCTGGCACCTCCGTCCCCTACAAGTCGCTGGTCACCCTTACCGTTCAGTGAGCGGGGACTGCGAACTCTGCGAGGCGGCCGTCCTCACCAAGCGCTACTTCGAAGATGAGACCTGTTGGATCGGGGACTGCGAGATATGCTTCGTGCCGATGGTGGTGTGGAAGACGCACGATCGCGCTGCCCGTCCGACGACGTGAAGCGCCACCTCCACCAGGTCCTGGCCGAGGTGGCGAACGAGGAGTTCGTCGACACCGCCTGGTGCATCGATGACCACATGCGCAACATCCCCGACCACTATCACGCGCACGCCCGACCGCCCTACTTTTGGCGTCGTCACTAAGTCGAAGCGTCTCGCGTCGGTACAATCGGTGCTCTAACCCCACGTTTCTAGGGGGATCCCATGGGTGCACTCGAGGGCCGCGTTGCCATCATCACCGGGAGCTGGTCGCGGCATCGGCCGCGAGCACGCTCTGCTCTTCGCCGCCGAAGGGGCCAAGGTGGTCGTCAACGACCTCGGCGGGGGACTGGACGGCACGGCCCTCGAAGCGAGCCCGGCCGAAGAGGTCGTCGCGGAGCTCACGGCCATGGGCGCCGAGGCGATCGCCAATCACGACAACGTGGCCACCTGGGACGGCGCGGCCAATCTCGTGAACAGCGCGCTCGAAGCCTTCGGCGATCTGCACGTGCTGGTGAACAACGCGGGTATCCTGCGCGACCGCGTACTGGTGAATCTCTCCGAAGACGACTGGGACGAGGTGATTCGCGTTCACCTCAAGGGTCACTTCGCCCCCACCCGCCACGCCGCCGACCTACTGGCGCGAGCAGGCCAAGGAGGGAAAGACGGTACGGGCCTCGGTGATCAACACGTCGTCCACCTCCGGACTGCTGGGCAACGTCGGCCAGTCGAACTACGGCGCCGCCAAGGCCGGCATCGCCGCCTTCACGGTCATCATCGCCGAAGAGCTCGGACGCTACGGCGTACGGGTGAACGCGATCGCCCCGGCCGCGCGCACCCGCATGACCGAGTCCACCCCCGGACTCTCGGACTACGTGGTGAAGCCCGCCGACGCCGCGGTCTTTGACGTGTGGGATCCGGCCAACATCTCGCCTTTGGTCGCCACGCTCGCGATGGAGCACTGTGCGGCGACGGGCCAGGTCTTCTTCGTCCAGGGCGGCACCGTGCGCAAGTTTCAGAACTGGACGATGACCGAGACGCTCGAGAAGAATGACCGCTGGACCGTCAGCGAGCTCGCCGCGAAACTTCCCACTCTGCTTTCGTGAGCGACGAGCGCCCGACGGCGCACGTGGATCGAGAAGATCCCGACGGTCTCCTTAACGCCCGCTCCGATCCGGCGAGTGCGGCTTTTGGCACGCTGGGCAGCGAGGCGGGCAGCGACCTCAACTGGTTCTCTCTTGTTGCGCCAACGCGTCCAAGACCGCGCGGCGTCCTCGTCGCGCTATCAGTGGTGGGTCCTGTGGACGCTGCTCGCCGGGCTCTTCTCGCTGAACTTCACCTTCACGGTGTTCATCGTGGCCTTGCCCACCGTGGCGGGTCAGTTCCACACCTCGGTCACGGTCTTGACCTGGACGATGGTGGGGCCACTCCTCGCGTACGGACTTGCCGCGCCATTGCTGGGTAAGACCGGCGACATCTTCGGTCACCGTCGCCTCTACCTCGTGGGTCTGGTGGGGGCCATGGCGTCGGCCCTGCTCACCGCGCTCAGCCACAACGTCGAGATGTTGATCTTCGCGCGCACGCTCGACGGCATTGAGGGGGCCGCCACCGGCACCGCCTCGGGAGCCTTGATCAACATGGTCTTTTCGCGCGAAGACCGCGTGAAGGCCATGGGCTGGTGGAGCCTGGTGGGTGCCGGCGGTCCGGTCGTGGGCGTCTCGCTCGGGTCGCCGATCATCGCCGCCTTCGGCTGGCGAGCGCTGTTTTGGGTCCAACTGGTGGTCATCGTCGATCTCGTTTTCGCTGGTCTCCATCGTTCTGCCCCGGCGACGCGGGCTGGACTCAGAGACCAGCGCGGCGAAGGCCCGCGCGCGCGCCGAGTTCAAGCAGATCGATTGGTTGGGCAGTGCCTCGCTGTCCATCGCGGTGACGCTGGTGATGCTGGCGCTGTCGGTCGGGCCGAGCGTGGGGTGGACCAGCGCGTGGACGCTGGGTGGGTTCGTTCTCGGTGCGCTGTTGTTGGGTGTCTTCGTGTACCGGCTCAGACACGCCGCGCATCCCCTCATTCCGGCCGCCTACTTTGGCCGACGCAACTTCGTCTTTCCCATGGTGCTGCGCGCGTGCGCCAACTTCGCCTACTTCGGTGCGTTCTTTCTCTTTCCGCTGCTCATGGAACAGGGGTACGGCTACTCGATCTCGCGAGTCGGCGCGATCGCCATCGCGCGTCCCCTGGTGTTCGCGATCTCCTCGCCCATTGCTGGCTACGTGGCCGTGAGGGTGGGCGAGCGCGTGAGCGCGGTGGCCGGTGCCGCCTTTCTCACCAGTTCTCTCGCGTTGTTCGCTCTCCTGAATCCGAGTTCGGGCACCTGGGTCGTGATCATCGCCCTCGCCCTCTCGGGTCTCGGTCAGGGCGTGGCCCTGCCGTCGACGAGCTCGGTGATGGCCAACGAGGTCAAGGTGAGTGAGTTCGGCGTCATGTCCGCCGCTCAGTTACTCGCCGTCCAGGTGGGTGAAGTCGCCGGGATTCAGGTGCTCGAAACCGTGCAACAGGCGATCGCTCGACGACGAAGGCTGAGTCACGCCCACCCCGGAGCCGCCCTGCTCTCGACGTTTCACACGTCCTTCGTGATCGGTGCGCTGGTGGCGGGGGGCGGACTGATCGCGGCCTCCTTCATTCGCTCGTTGCCTCGCACCTCGGGTCCCTCGAGTCGCGCCCATTATTCTGGAGGCCTATGACCCAGGACATACTCGTTGGCGCAGAGCCCTACTCGCATCAAGGAGGATCATCGGGCGTTCTTGTGCTGCACGGCTTCACCGGCAATCCCTCGTCCCTGCGATCCCTCGCCGAACTGGCGGCCGACAAGGGTTTCAGCGTGGAGTTGCCTCGCTTGCCCGGACACGGCACGAGCGTGGAGGACATGATGACCACCACGTGGGCGGACTGGACCCAGAGCGCGGAGGCGGCCTTCGACGATCTCGCCTCGCGCTGCGAGCGAGTGGCGATTGTCGGACTCTCCATGGGCGGCTCGCTCACCGCCTACCTGGCCGAGCGCCACGTTGACCTCGCCGGATGCGTCTTCATCAACCCAATGATCAAAGTGCCGCCCGCGGAAATCGTCGAGGGCCTCGACGCGCTGCTGGCCGCGGGTGTTGAGAGCTACGAGTCAATCGGCTCGGACGTCAAGAAGGACGGCGTGTTCGAGTCCTCCTACGACGCGACGCCGCTTGCGCCCGCGAAGACCCTCTTTGAGGGTGTCGCCCACGTCAATGACGACTTGGCTCGCATCACCTGCCCGGTGTTGCTGCTGTCGAGTCGCGAAGACCACGTGGTGACGAGCGACAACGGCGACGAACTCGTAGGAAAGGTACGCGGTCCCATCGAACGGGTGTGGCTCGAGAACTCCTATCACGTCGCGACTCTGGACAACGACCAGGCGCTGGTGGAGTCGCTGGCGCTGGACTTTCTCGTTCGGGTTCTGTAGTTGTGGTCGAAGCGCTGCGTCGCGAGGACGTCGCCAAGGTCGCCGCGCTCGCTCGACTTCGTCTGAGCGACGAAGAGCTCGACACGTTCACGTCCCAGCTGGCCCAGATTCTCGAGCACGCCAACGACATCGCCGCGCTCTCGCTCGAGGATGTCGCACCCACCGCACATCCCTTTGACCTCATCAACGTGGTGCGCGAAGACGTGATCCAGCCGTGCCTGTCGCGTGACGACGTGCTCGCCATGGCCCCCGACGCCGAGGACGGGCGCTTTGCTGTGCCGCGCATCATGGGCGAGGCGCCGTGAAGAGTGCTCTCGACACTGCTCGTGACGTGCGAAGCGGCGCGCTGAGCGCCCGGGACGTGGCCGAGGCTTCGTTGGCGGCGATACGGGTGCGCAACGAAGAGCTCAACATCTTCGTTCACCTCGACGAGGAGGGCGCTCTGGCGCGAGCGAGCGACGTGGACGAACGCGTCGCGCGCGGGGAGGATCCCGGTGCGCTCGCGGGCGTGCCGCTGGCCCTCAAGGACAACCTGTGTCACACCGGAGAACTCACGACGGCGGGCTCACGAATCCTCGAGGGCTGGCGACCGCCCTACACCGCGACGGTGGTCGAGCGCGTTCTCGCCGCCGGGGCGGTCGTGATGGGCAAGACCAACATGGACGAGTTCGCCATGGGCTCCTCGACCGAGACCTCGTACTACGGACCGACCCGCAATCCCCTGGATACGTCGCGCGTACCGGGCGGCTCGTCGGGTGGATCGGCCGCCGCGGTCGCGGCCGACATGACCCCGCTCGCTCTGGGATCGGATACCGGCGGTTCGATTCGCCAGCCCGCCGCTCTGTGCGGCGTGGTGGGGGTGAAGCCGACGTACGGTCTGGTGTCGCGCTACGGACTCATCGCCTTTTCCAGTTCGCTCGATCAGATTGGACCCTTCGCCCGCAGCGTGGCCGACGCCGCGCTGTTGCTCGAAGTGATCGCCGGTCACGACGCGAGGGACTCCACGTCGCTCCCGGTCGACTCTCCCTCCCTGCTGAGCGGACTCGACGACGGGGTGGCGGGCAAACGAATCGGCGTCGTACGGGAACTGATCGAGGGGGCCGACGACGACGTCGTGACCTCGGTGTATCGAGCCCGCGACGTCCTGGAGGCCGCGGGCGCGACGATCGTCGATCTCTCGATCCCCGAGTGCCGCCTCGGACTGTCCGCGTACTACCTGATCGCGCCAGCCGAGGCGTCAAGCAACCTCGCGCGCTTCGACGGTGTGCGCTATGGACTGCGCGTGGACGCCGATGATGTGACGGCCATGAACGAGGCCACGCGCACCCTGGGCTTCGGCGCCGAGGTCAAGCGGCGCGTGATGCTGGGGACCTACGCGCTCTCGGCGGGTTACTACGACGCGTACTACGGCCAGGCCCTCAAGGTCCGCACCCAGATGATCCACGCGTTTCGACGCGCCTACGAAGAGGCTGACTTTCTGCTCGGCGCCACCGCGCCCTCGGTGGCCTTTCGCTTCGGTGAGAAGACGAGCAATCCACTGGCCATGTATCTCTCGGACGTCTTTACGATCCCGACCAACCTCGCCGGTGATGCCGCCATCTCGGTTCCCTTCGGCCGCGGTGAGGGCGACTTGCCCATCGGCGTGCAGTTGCTGGGCCCCGGTAGAAGCGAGGCGCAGCTGATCGCGGCGGCCCGAGTCCTCGAGGTGGTGTCGTGACGCTCGCGGGATGGGAGATGGTGGTGGGCCTGGAGGTCCACACCGAGCTCAAGACGCTCACCAAGATGTTCTGCGGGTGCGAGAACGTCTTTGGCGCCGAGCCCAACACCAAGGTGTGCCCGGTATGCCTGGGGCTGCCGGGATCGCTACCGGTCCTCAACGTGCGAGCCGTCGAACTGGCCATGGCGATCGGCGTGGCGCTGCACTCGACGATCAGCCCTTCGACGTTCCATCGCAAGAACTACTTCTATCCCGACATGCCCAAGGATTTTCAGATCAGCCAGTACGACCTGCCCATCAACGTGGGCGGCTACGTCGATCTGCCCGATGGTTCACGCGTGCGGATCGAACGCGCGCACCTCGAAGAGGACACCGGCAAGTCGACGCACCTGGGCTCGAGTGGACGCATTCACGGCGCCGAACGCTCACTGGTGGACTACAACCGCTCGGGTGTGCCACTCGTAGAGATCGTCTCGGGACCCGACATCCGCTCGTCGAGCCAAGCCCGCCTCTACGCATCGGAGTTGCGCGGCATCCTGATCGCGACGGGCGCATCGGACGGGCGCATGGAGGAGGGCTCGATGCGCATCGACGCCAACGTCTCGGTGCACCACGAGGGCGAACCCTTGGGGACCCGCTGTGAGATCAAGAACCTCAACTCACTGCGCAGCCTCGCGCACGCCATCGACTACGAAGCCCAGCGCCAAGTGGAGTTGATCGAGAGCGGCGGCGTCGTACGCCAGGAGACACGCCACTGGGACGAGACGCGAGGCGAAACCTCGACCATGCGGGTCAAGGAAGAAGCCGAGGACTACCGGTACTTTCGCGAACCGGACCTGGTTGATCTCGACCCCGACGCGGCCTGGCAAGAGCGAGTGCGCGCCTCACTTGGCCCGATGCCCGCGGAGCGACGTCTGGCGCTGCGCGGCATGGTCGGCGACGTGACGAGCGCCCAGCTCGACGCACTCGACGTCGTGGTGGACCTCGGTTTTGACGACTACGTACTCGCGGCAATTGCGGCCAAGGTCGAGCCGGGCTTGGCGCTCTCGCGCGCCGCGAACGAGCTCGCCGCCGACGCCGATCACATCGGCAACCTGACGAGGGAGGCCTTCGTCGCCACCCTCTTGATGGAGCAAGGTGAGGAACTCTCGGCGACCCAAGCGAAGGCGGTTCTTTCGGAGTTGCTAGTGAGCGGGGGAGAGCCACGCGCCATTGCCTCAGACAAGGGCTTCGAACAGCTGTCCGCCGACTCGTTGGGCGACGTCGTCGGCGAGTTGATTGCCGCGAATCCCGACGAGTGGTCGCGTTATCGAGACGGGGACGACAAGCTGGCTCAATTCTTCATCGGTCAGGTGATGAAGGTGACCAAGGGACAGGCCAACGGCAAAGCGGTGATTGCCGAACTCGTCTCGCGCCGCTAAGTCAGATCAGCAGTAGGAACCGCGTGCCGCTTGTCGCGCCTGCATAATTCTGCCTAGAATGAAAACGTGACAAGCCGAGTCGAGATTCTGGTAGTAGTAGGCGCCTGGCGCCGGTAGTCACACGTACCCACGTACATACCGGAGGCCTCCCAAGATAGGGAGGCCTTTTTGCTTATAGGAGACAAAGGAGCGGCGTGCAACTCACCGGAGCACAAGCACTGATCAAGAGCCTGGAACGCGAGGGGGTCGATACCATCTTCGGCCTGCCCGGTGGCGCCATCCTGCCCGTCTACGACCCCATCCTCGACTCACCGATTCGCCATATCCTCGTTCGCCACGAGCAGGGCGCGGGGCACATGGCTGAGGGCTACGCCCTGGCGACCGGCAAGCCCGGTGTCGCCATGGTCACCAGCGGCCCCGGGGCAACCAACATCGTCACCCCGATCGGCAACGCGCACATGGACTCCACGCCGCTGGTCGTGATCACCGGCCAAGTCGCGACCGCCTCCATCGGCACCGATGCCTTTCAAGAGTGCGACATCACAGGCATCACGATGGGCATCACCAAGCACAACTTCCTGATCAAATCGGCGCACGAGATTCCTCGCGTGGTGGCCTCCGCCTTCTATCTGGCCACCACCGGTCGGCCCGGTCCGGTGCTCGTGGACTTCCCCAAGGACATCGCCCAGACGACCATGGAGTGGTGGTACCCCGAGTCGATCGATGAACTCGACCTGCCGGGGTATCGGCCCGAGGTGTCGGTGGATGAGGCCGACGTCGCGCGAGCGGCCGAGCTGATTGCGGCGAGCGAGCGGCCCGTGCTCTACGTGGGCGGCGGCGCGCTCAAGTCGCGCGCGAGCAAGGAGCTCTTGGCCTTCGCCGAACGCACGAAGATGCCGGTGGTGACCACGTTGATGGCCCGCGGCGCTTTTCCCGACTCGCACGACCAGCACCTCGGCATGCCCGGCATGCACGGCATGTACAGCGCGGTGACCGCGCTCCAGAAGGCGGACCTGTTGATCTCATTGGGCGCGCGTTTCGACGACCGGGTGACGGGCAAAATCTCGAGTTTCGCGACCAACGCCAAGATCATCCACGTCGACATCGACCGCGCGGAGTTCAATAAGGTGCGCACGGCCGACGTCACGCTACTTACCAACGTCGCGATCGCCTTGCGAGCGCTCGACGGCGTGGGGGCGATGCCCCAGAGTCTGGACGTCTGGTGGAAGGAGATCAACACCTGGCGCGAGAGGTATCCGCTGGTGTACGACGAGCCGAGTGCGCAGGGTCCGCTGCGCCCCCAGCACGTGATCGCATCGATCGCCAAGGCGGCGGCGCCCGGCACCATCGTGACGGCCGGAGTGGGTCAGCATCAGATGTGGGCGTCGCAGTTCTGGCAGTTCGAAGAGCCCGGCACCTGGGTCAACTCGGGTGGGGCGGGGACCATGGGATTTGGCGTGCCGGCCGCGATCGGAGCCAAGGTGGGTCGACCTGACCGCACGGTGTGGTGCATCGATGGCGACGGGTGTTTCCAGATGACCGCTCAGGAGCTCGTCACGGCCCGCAGCGAAGGCATACCCATCAAGGTGGCGATCTTGAACAACGCCTACCTCGGCATGGTGCGTCAGTGGCAAGAGATGTTCTACGAGGAGCGCTACTCCGAGGTCTACCTGAGCGCCGAGCTTCCGGACTACGTGAAGTGGGCTGAGGCGATGGGCTGCGTCGGACTTCGCGCGCGCACGCTCGAAGAGATGCACGAGGTGATCGCCCAAGCGAACGCGATCAACGACGTGCCCGTCGTGATCGATTTTCGCACTGACGTCTCCGAAAAGGTCTTTCCGATGGTGGCGGCCGGCGCGAGCAATGACGACATCATGGTTCATCCGCTGCTGCGCGGAGACGACCAGTGACTCCCGAACCCTTTCTCGGTGAGGTCGACGCCACGCCGGTTCGTCACCACATCTTGTCGGTCCTGGTGGAGAACAAGGCCGGTGTGCTCGCTCGCATCGCCGGGCTGTTCGCTCGGCGGGGCTTTAACATCTACTCCCTCGCTGTGGCGCCGGCTGAGGGTCACGCGCGTTTTTCGCGCGTGACGATCGTCGTCGACGCCCAGAGCGCCCCGATCGAGCAGATCATGGGCCAACTGGACAAGCTCATCAACGTCGTGGAAATCACGGACCTCGCCCCCAAGGACGCCGTCGAACGTGAGCTGCTGCTCGCGACTCTGCCGATCGACGAGGCGAGTCGCGCGGAGGTTCTTGAAGTCACGACCGAGCACGGCGCGTCCATTGTGGACGTCAGTCCCGATTCGGTGACCGTGATGCTGGCTGGAACCCCGGGGGCGTGCGACGCATTGGAAAAGGCGCTCGAAGCCTTCGGGAGCGTCGCACTCCAACGAACCGGGCGCGTGGCGCTCCCTAGACTCGGACAGACGGCGAACGCCTAAAGCGAAGAGAAAGTTTTCCCATGACGACGTTGTATTACCAAAAAGACGCCAAGCCCGAGTTGCTCAAATCCAAGAAGATTGCTGTCCTGGGCTACGGATCGCAGGGGCACGCCCACGCGCTGAATTTGCGTGACAGTGGATACGACGTGCGCGTGGGTCTGCGCCTGGAGTCATCGTCGGTCCACAAAGCCGAAGAGGCGGGGCTTCGCGTGCTGTCCATCGCCGACGCGGCCGCCGAAGCGGACGTGATTATGATCCTGCTGCCCGACACCGAGCAGAAGAGAATCTACGACGCCGAGATCGCTCCGAACTTGAGTGCGGGCAAGTGCCTGCTCTTCGCGCACGGTTTCAACATTCGCTTCAACCTCATCACACCGCCGGCCGACGTCGACGTGGCGATGGTCGCCCCCAAGGGTCCAGGCCACCTCGTGCGGCGCACCTACCTAGAGGGCGGCGGCGTGCCGTCGCTGATCGCGGTGCACCAGGACGCGACGGGGCACGCCCTCGATATCGCGCTCGCCTACGCCGACGCCATCGGCGCCACGCGCGCGGGCGTCCTCGAGACCACGTTTTCGGAGGAGACCGAGACCGACCTGTTCGGTGAGCAGGTGGTGCTGTGTGGGGGAGTGACCGCCCTCGTGCGCGCCGGATACGAGACCTTGGTCGAGGCGGGGTATCAGCCCGAGAGTGCCTACTTCGAGTGCCTGCACGAGCTCAAGCTGATCGTCGATCTGATGTACGAAGAGGGCATCACCGGGATGCGCTTTAGCGTCTCGGATACCGCCGAGTACGGCGACCTCACCCGCGGCGAGCGCGTGATCACTGACACGGTCAAGGGCGAGATGAAAAAGATCCTCACCGAGATCCAAGACGGTACCTTCGCCGCCGAGTGGATCCAAGAGAACGAAATCGGACGTCCTCGGTACCGTGAACTGCGTGAAGCCGGCAAGAATCACCCGATCGAGAAGATTGGCGCCACGCTGCGCGAGATGATGCCGTTTGTCTCCGCCGGCAAGCAGAAGGTCTCGGAGATCTCGGGCGGCGACACCGACGAGTAGCGGTGCCCGCCGAGGCGCGAGTGACCAACGATCAAAGGAGATCGGGTGACAGTGACGCCCATCATCATCGGCAGTGAGCGCAGCGAGGCCGGGCTCTTCGAAGGCGCGCGGCTGTTAAGCGGGGGCGCTTACGCCTTGGACGCCGTCGAAGCGGCGTTGCGCCTGTGCGAGGACAACCGTGATGATCACTACGTCGGCACCGGCGGACTACCGAATGCGCGAGGGGACGTGGAACTCGACGCCTCACTCATGATCGGATCCACTCGCGCGTTCGCCGGCGTTGGAGCGGTCAGGGGCTTCGCCCATCCCATCTCCATCGCTCGGGCGATGTTGGAAGGACTCTCTCAGCACTGCCTGTTGGTGGGCGAGGGAGCCGAACTCTTCGCCGAGGAGTGTGGATTCGAGCGCAGCGACCTGTTAACCGAAGAGGCGTGGCAACTGTTTCGCGATGCTCTGGTGCACTTGGACGAGTCGGTCGAGGGTGAGAATACGCGAGCGACATCCGGCGACGAGGCCTATCGCACCAGCGCGGTGGAACTCGTCAATCGACTTCGACCGCACGACGGGCCCTGGGGCACCATCAATGTCCTCGCGCTCGACGAGTCGGGTGAACTCGTCTGCGGCGTCTCAACCAGCGGCTATCCCTGGAAGTACCCCGGGCGAGTGGGCGACTCGGCCTTGCCCGGCGCGGGAAACTACTGCGACCTTCGCTACGGCGCGGCCGCGTGTACCGGGCGTGGCGAACTCAGCATGCGCATCACGGGAGCACGAGAGGTGGTCGACAATCTCGCTCGAGGTGAGAGCCCTGATCAGGCCTGTCGAGCGATGCTCGCCCAGGCGGCTGCGCTGCCGGACCGGTATCACTCCGAACTTCGAACGCTCTGTCTCACGCCCGACGGACGCCACGGGGGAGCCGCCGGCCAGAAGGGCTCGACCTACAACGTCATCAGTGCCGCAAGCGGTGACCTCGAGGTCGTGGCACGCTCCGCCCTGTGAGGCCGTCGAACTAGAGGTTGCCGACGATCCAGTTGATGCACGCGCAGAGTGACGCGACGTCTTCGGGGTCGATGCTCGGGAACATCGCGATGCGCAGCTGGTTGCGTCCGAGTTTGCGATAGGGGTCGGTGTCGACGACGCCGTTCGCGCGCAGGATCTTCGCGATCTGGTTGGCGTCAATGTCGTCGTGAAAGTCAATCGTGCCCACGACTTTGCTGCGATCTTCGGGGTTCGTCACAAAGGGCGTCGCGAAGTCCGAGGCCTCGGCCCAGGTGTAGAGGATCTCGGCCGACTTGCGCGAACGGCCCGTCGAGAAGGCCAACCCGCCGTTGTCGTTGAACCACTTGATCTGCGACGCCAAAAGGTGCAAGGTCGCGAGGGCGGGCGTGTTGTAGGTCTGGTTGAGCCGCGAGTTATCGAGTGCGATCTTGAGGTCGAAGAAGGCCGGCGTCCAGCGACCGGAGGAGGCCAACGTTTCGATGCGCTCGATCGCCGCGGGCGAGCACAGGGCGAGCCAGAGCCCCCCGTCGGAGGCGAAGGACTTCTGAGGCGCGAAGTAGTAGCAGTCGAACTGCGTCGGGTCGACGGGCAGAGCCGCCTGCCCCCGACGTGGCGTCCACGGCGACGAGTCCCGCGCGCCCTCGGGCCGTTCGATAGGCATCATGACGCCCGTTGAGGTCTCGTTGTGGGTGAGTGCGTAGAGGTCGACGCTCTCATCGGCCACGGCCACCGGATGCGTGCCCACTTCACTGGTGATGATCAAGGGATCCTTGATGTGCGGCGCTTCCTTCGCGGCGCTCGCGAACTTGGAGGAGAACTCCCCAAAGCTCAAGTGCTGGGACTGTTCGTCGATGAGATGAAAGGTCGCCGCGTCCCAGAAGCACGTGGTGCCGCCGTTGCCGAGCAGCACTTCGTATCCCTCGGGAAGAGTGAACAGCGAGCGCGAGTCCCTCACGAATTTCGCCGACTTTGTTCTTCACCGTCGCTTGACGATGCGACGTGCCTAGGTAGGTCGACGCGTCGGCCGCGGGCGAAGCGATTTGTTCGGGGCGAATCTTGGAGGGACCTGATCCGAATCGCCCATCGCGCGGCAAAAGGTCGGCGGGGATCTGGGGGAAGTTGGGGGAACTCATAGACTCATTCTTACGGAAAATCGATCGGAGCCATTCAGTGAGCGCCAGAGTTAGTGACCTGTTGAACGGATTCGCCCCCAGCGCGACGCTGGCGGTCGACGCCAAGGCCAAGGCCCTCAAGGCGAAGGGTGAGCCGGTGATCGGGTACGGCGCGGGCGAACCGGACTTTCCCACACCGGTCCACATCGTCGAGGCGGCCGCCAAGGCCTGTTACGACCCGGTCAACTACAAGTACACCCCGACGGCAGGTCTGCCGGAACTGCGGGAAGCTATCGCGCTCAAGTCCATGCGCGACAGCGGGCTCAACGTCACGCCCGCCAGGTTCTGGTGACCAACGGTGGCGAAGCACGCGGTCGCGACGGCCTTCATCAGCCTGCTCAACCCAGGCGACGAGGTACTGGTTCCCGCGCCGTACTGGACGACCTACCCCGAGTCGGTGTACCTCACGGGCGCGACACCCGTGCCGGTGATGAGCAGTGAGGCCAACGGCTTTCGAATCACCGTCGAAGAACTCGAGCGCGCCCGCACGCCCAGGACCAAAATGCTGATCTTCAACTCGCCGACCAACCCCACCGGTGCGGTTGCCGGTCCCGACGAGGTGGCGGCCATCGGACGCTGGGCCGCCGAGAACGACATCTGGGTGCTGAGCGACGAGATTTACGAGCACCTGGTCTACGGCGACGCTCACACCGTCTCGCTGCCCGTCGTGTCGCCCGAACTCGGCGATCGCTGGATCGTGGTGAACGGTGTGGCGAAGTCGTACGCCATGACCGGGTGGCGCGTTGGCTGGATGATCAGCGCGCCGGACATGATGGACGCGGCCTTCAACTACCAGAGCCAGACGACCTCGAACATCTCGAACATCTCCCAGCGCGCGGCGGTCGCCGCGCTCACTGGTGACCTCATGGCCGTCGCCGAGATGCGCGAGGTGTTCGACCGCCGTCGCAAGACCATGGTGGAGATGCTGAACGAGATCGACGGGGTGTCGTGCGCCGAGCCCGAGGGCGCGTTCTACGGCTTTCCCAACGTCACGGGATTCTTGGGCGATCGCTCGGGGTCGCGTCGCGAACTCCTCGAGCGAGTTGGCGGAGCTGCTGCTCGACGAGATCCAGATCGCCGTCGTTCCGGGAGAAGCCTTCGGCGCCCCGGGCTTCTAGCGACTCAGTTACGCGCTCGAGCGACGACGACCTCGTTGAGGGACTCGAACGCTGGCGGGACTTCGTCGCTGCGGGCTGAGTCCGCTCGATCGACCCGTAGTCTGTTTCTTTCACGTGAAAGGTGTGCCGTGGCCCGAGTTCTAGTTACCGAAGAGATTGCTGAGTCGGGTCTCCAAAAGCTGCGCAACGCCGGGCACGAGGTCGACGTCCAACTTGGCCTGACCCCGGCCCAGTTACTCGAAGCCGTTCCCGGTGCGCACGCGCTGATCATCCGGTCGGCCACCCAGGTCGACGCCGCGACCCTGGAGGCGGCGAGCGACCTTGTCGTCGTGGGACGCGCGGGCATCGGCCTCGACAACGTCGACGTGGCCCGCGCTACCGAGCTGGGCGTGATGGTGGTCAACGCTCCGGTCTCGAACATCCTCTCGGCGGCCGAGCAAACGATGGCGCTGCTGCTGGCCCAGGCGCGCAACATTCCCCAAGCCCACGCTGCTCTCAAGAACGGCAAGTGGGAGCGCAGCAAGTGGGAGGGCGTCGAACTGCACGGCAAGACCCTCGGCGTGGTGGGACTGGGCAAAATCGGCGCGCTGGTGGCCCAGCGCGCCAACGCCTTTGGCATGCGTCTCATCGCCTATGACCCCTTCATCACCGAAGAGCGTGCCCGTCACATGGGCGTGGAGCTGGTCGACCTTGACACGTTGCTCGCTCAGAGTGACTTCATCACGATTCACCTGCCCAAGAACAAGGAGACGACCGGATTCTTGAACAAGGAGTCCTTCACCAAGGTGAAGCCGAGCGTGCGCATCATCAACGTCGCGCGGGGCGGCATCGTCAACGAGGCGGATCTCGCCGACGCCATCCGCGAGGGCAAGGTGCAGGGTGCCGCACTGGACGTCTTCGAAAAGGAGCCGACGACCGAGTCGCCGCTCTTTGAACTGCCGTCGGTCGTCGTCGTGCCCCACCTCGGTGCCTCCACGTTCGAAGCCCAGGACAAGGCCGGCGTTACCATCGCCGAGCAAGTCGAGCTGGCGCTCGCGGGCGACTTCGTGCCCTACGCCGTCAACGTCTCGGCGGGCGAGGTCTCGAACTCGGTCAGCCCCTTCATGGGATTGGCCGAGGTTCTGGGGCGATTCATCGGGGGTCTTCTCGACGGTGAGCCCGCGAACTTGACGTCACCTATCAGGGTGAACTTGCTGGTGCGGGAACCAAAATTCTCACCCTGTGCGCGCTCAAGGGTCTGCTCAGTTCGACCGGCCTAGAGGGCGTCTCCTTCGTCAATGCGCCCCAACTCGCCGAAGCCAACAACGTGACCTATCGCGAAGTGTCCTCGGTCGCCTCGTCAGAGTACGTGAGCCTCATCACCGTTAGCTCCGAGGCGCACAGCGTCGCGGGCACGTTGACGACGATCGGAACACGACTTGAAACTCGGGTGGTGAGCGTGGATGATCACGCCGTAGAGATCGCGCCGGCCACCTCCATGCTCGTCGTGCATAACGACGACCGTCCCGGCATGATCGGTCTCGTGGGAACCGCCCTCGGACGCGCTGGCATCTCGATCTCCTCCATGGCGGTGGGACCCGACCCCGAGACCAAGACGGCTCTCATGGTGCTGTCGACCGAAGCGCCCACGCCGAGTGAGGTCGTCGAAGAACTTCGCGGCACCGACGGCATCCAGGACATCCACCTCGTCGCGCTGCGATAGGGAGTTAGGGGCGGTTCGTTCCGCGGCTCCGCTTGATCGCGTCTTTGAGTTCCTGGCCGCGCTGGCGAGCTTCTTCCTTGAACTCCTTTTTGATCTCATCTTTCAAGATGTCGCCCAACTTACGAGCTTCCTCTCGACGCTTTCGAGCGTCGTCGCGTAGTTCTTGTCCGCGCTTGTGGGCGTCCTCGCGATGCTTCCTCGCCTCTTCGCGTATCTCTTGGGCTCGTTGACGCGCTTCGCGGCGAACGTCAAATGCTTCGCGGTGGGCGTCGTGCAGCGCGCGTTGGGTGTCGCGCATCTCTCGAAGGTTGCGCTGGAGATCGTGGTCTTCGTGCGCGTGCTTTTCCATCTCCGTTTTGATGGCCACCCATGCGGCGCGCGCTTGCTTGAGCGCGGCGAGCACTTCCCGGCGCGCCTCAATCGAGGCGTCGGCAGCGGCGTTGAACTCATCTCGACCACTCGCACCCTGCACGACGGTACCGAACGACCACAGTCCGGTGTCGAGCAGCCGAGCGGCGCGCTCGACGTCGCCCATGACCGACTCACGCAGTGCGTCCATCGACAGGTCCTCGACCGAGTACTTCACGATGGCCCGGTAGAAGATTCGCCAGAGGCTGGTGAGCGCGTCAGCGGCGATCTGCGGTTCGGGATCGCTCGGGTCGACCCCCGCGCGCTCGGCCATCGACTCAGCGGCGATCTGGGCGAGGCGTTCGATCATGTCCGCTCGGGCGGCCTTCAGGGATGGGGTGCTGTCGATGAGGTCGTTGAAGTCAGCGATCTGGGGGAACGAGGCCATGTCCGTCGTGCTCAGGTACGTGACGAAGTTCTCGAGCTCGCGTCGCAAGACTCCGACCATCGCCTCCACCGGCGAGGCGAACTCACCATCGGGTCCCAGCGCCTTGCGCAGTTCGAGCGCGGACTCCTCCTCGCGGTCTAAGACTAAGGACTCCTTGGTGGGGAAGTAGTTGTAGATCGTCTTTTCCGACACCTCGCAGGCCGCGGCAATTTCGCTGACCTTGACTTCATCGAAGCCGCGCTCGAGGAACATCAGGGTGGCGGTGTTGGAGATCAGTTCACGCATGATGGCTTTCTTGCGCTCACGAAGTCCCTGATGAAGAGCGCTGGTATCGCCCCGCAATCCGGGGACGCCAGGCGGCTTGTCACTGGCGCCTGAAAGGATGCCGTGTTCCGAGTCCATCACGTCACTCATTGTACCGGAAAAAAACCTAAATTTCTAGTTGCTAAATCTTTTTAGTTACTGTAGTGTTTCTGCGCGAAGGGAGATATATGTCGTCTCGGTCAACAAACTCCAATGAACTGGTGGTCGTCACCAACGCACTCACGAAGCAGTTCGGTGACTTCACCGCTGTCAACAGCTTTGACCTCGAGGTCTTCAGCGGCACCGTCGTGTCGCTGCTTGGCCCCAATGGCGCGGGCAAGACGACGATCGTGCGCATGCTCGCCACGCTGATCAAGCCCACCAGGGGCACGGCGCAGGTGCTGGGACACGACGTCGTCAAGGAGGCCGACACCGTGCGGAGCCTGCTGTCGCTCACCGGACAGTTCGCCGCGCTCGAGGACAATCTGACCGCGCGAGAGAACCTGCTCCTCTTGGCCCGCCTGCGCGGGTACGGGCGAGCGGCGGCCGCGCGAGTGACGGACAACCTCATCGAGCGCTTCGACATTGGTGAGTTCCGCGACAAGCTGGTCAAGTCCGTCTCGGGTGGACAGCGACGCCGCGTGGACTTAGCCGCCAGCCTCGTGGTGCAGCCCAAGGTACTGATCCTCGACGAGCCCACCACGGGTCTCGACCCGCGCAGCCGCCAGGTGGTGTGGAACACCATTCGCGAACTGGTGAGTGGCGGGGTCACGCTGTTCCTCACCACCCAGTACCTGGAAGAAGCCGACGCCCTGGCTGACTACATCGTCCTGTTGGATCATGGTCGTACCACCGCCGCGGGCACGGCGAACGAACTCAAGGCCCGCATCGGCGATCAGCGCGTCGACGTCATCGCCTCCGATCAGGCGGGAATGGAGAGCCTCGTGGCCGCGCTCTCGTCGCGCTTTGATGTCACGCCGTCTGTCGAGCAGCGCATGATCTCGATTCCGGCTCCCAACGACGTCGAAGACCTGGCTCGCGTGGCGGCGGCGCTCAAGGACATCCACGTTGAGATCGACGAGATCGCCCTGCGTCGACCGACACTCGATGACGCCTTCCTCGCCCTGACCGGCCAGCCGGCCAGCCAATCTCACACCGACAACGACGACGAGGGTCTTCTGTGGACCCCGCAACTGGAGGAGTCCCACTCATGAGCGTCCTAACCATGGAACTAGCCCCGGCCGACTATGAGCCGCTACCGGCGCGCCCGAAGAGTTTCACCCGTTTCGTTCGCGAAACCTGGTTGCTCGTGGTCAGGGGTCTGCGCACGATTCCCCGGGTACCCACCCGACTGAGTGATGTGACGATCCAACCAATCATGTTCACCTTGTTGTTCCTCTACATCTTCGGCTCCGCGATTCACATCAAGGGCATGACGTATCAGAACTTCCTGTTGCCCGGGCTCATCGGCCAGAGCCTCGCCTTTGGCGTCATTGGAGCCGGCGTGGCGACCGCCACGGACTTCGCCAGCGGGGTGGTTGACCGATTCAAGTCCCTGCCGGTCACGAGGCTGTCGGTCATCAGCGCTCAGGTGATCGGCCAGGTGCTCGAGCAGATTCTGGGCATCGCCATCGTCGCGGGTATTGGCCTGGCGCTCGGGTGGCGTCCTGAGCACAACCTGTCGTCGATCCTCGCGCTGGTGGGGCTCATCCTGCTCGGGCTGTTTGCCTTTACCTGGTTCGGCGTCTGGCTGGGCATGGTCCTCAAGACGTCCGACGCGATGCAGGGCATCGGTTTTGCCATCATGCTTCCCCTCTCGTTCCTAGCGGGCACCTTCGTGCCGATCGCGGGTCTCAAGCCGTGGATTCGCGTGATCGCCGAGTGGGATCCCCTCTCGTCCATCGTGGCAAGCGTGCGCCACGTCGCCCAGGGCACGAACGCCACGGGCTCGTGGCAACTTACCCACCCCGTTGTGTCCATGATCGGCTGGTGCGCGATCATCATCGCGATCTGCGTGCCGCTAGCACTGCGGCGCTTTCGCACCACGACGGCGGCCTAGTTACATCAACGAGACGAGGTCGACGCGCTCCATGACCTCATCGGTCAGTAGCGGCACGACATCGAGAGCCCCCATGTTTTCACGCACCTGTGCGGCCGATGAGGCGCCGGTGATGACGGTGGAGACGTGCGGGTTCTTGGTGCACCAGGCGAGCGAGAACTGAGCGAGTGACACCCCGAGATCGTCGGCGATCTTCTTCACCTCGGCGACCTTCGCATTCGATTCCTTGTTGGTGAGAAGAGTGCGCAGCCACTCGTAGCCCGGCAGCGTGGCCCGCGAGCCCTCGGGTACACCGTCGAGGTACTTGCCGGTGAGAAGACCTGACGCCAGCGGTGACCAGATGGTCGTCCCCAGGCCAATGTCTTCGTACAGTCGTGCGTACTCCTTCTCGACGCGCTCGCGCGTGAGGATGTTGTACTGAGGCTGTTCCATCACTGGCTTGTGGAGGTTGTGGCGATCGGCGATGTCCCAGGCCGCGCGAATCTCATCCGCGCTCCACTCCGAGGTTCCCCAGTACAGGGCCTCGCCGCGCTCGATCATGTCGCTCATTGCCCACACGGTCTCTTCGATCGGGGTGTTCGGGTCGGCGCGGTGACAGAAGACCAGGTCAACGAAGTCCAGGTCGAGGCGTTCGAGCGAACCTTCGATGGCCTGGCTCAGGTACTTGCGATTGAGTGTGTTGCGCATGTTGGGTCCCTCGTAGAGGCCCCAGAACAGCTTGGTCGAGATTACGTAGTCGTGTCGCGCCCAGCCCAGTTCGCGAATGGCGGCCCCCATGACTCGCTCGGACTCACCGGCACCGTAGGCCTCGGCGTTGTCGAAAAAGTTCACGCCCGCTTCGCGGGCCGCCTGCAGACACTCGGCCGCCTGCTGGGCCGTCTCGAGCTGATTCGCGTTGGCGAAGGTAACCCAACTCCCAAAGGAGAGCGCGCTCACCTGCAGGCCGGAGCGTCCGAGACGTCGATATTCCATTTGAGCCATAGCTATTCCTTTGGACGGTGACGCCTAGGCGTCGGGGTTTCGAGGGACGCTCGGCCACTCGTCGAACGAGAGAGGTCCGGTGTCCTTTTGGCGCTTCACTGCAACGATGACGCCGACGACGATCGCGCCGACCGCGAGCAACACCAATAGTTTGAGCAGGGTCTTGAAGAGGCTCACGCCGATTCACGATAGTGGGTAATTGCCAGTGACAGTCCTGGCGACCGCTCAGCCCAGGGGCTTGAACTTGACGACGATGGCGCCCGCCGCAACCCCGGCTATCGCCAGAACGCCCAGTACCAGGGTCAGTTTGAGGAGAGTCTTCGTGCGGGACACGTCGGGCGAGGCTGGTGCGAGACGGCTCTGGACAACGCGCGAAGCAGCGGTACAATGAAAGACGTGAGAGCACTCCAGAGCGAACTGCTGCTGTAACGGGGCGAGTCACGACTCGCCCTGCCCCCGCGTTGCGGGGGTTTTTTTATGTCTCTGGCGACAACGAAAGGAATGAGATGAGCTCAGGTCCCCAACAGTCGAGCCCCATGGCCTTTGGCAAGTACCGCGCGACGGTGCCCGTCGAACTGCCCGACCGCACGTGGCCGGACCGCCGACTGACCAAGGCCCCGCGCTGGTGCAGTGTCGACCTGCGTGATGGGAACCAGGCTCTGATCGACCCGATGGACTTAGAGCGCAAGAGCGTAATGTTCGCTCACCTCGTGGAGATGGGTTTTAAGGAGATCGAGGTGGGTTTTCCCTCGGCGTCTCAGCCCGACTTCGACTTCGTACGCGACATCATCGAGCGTGACGTCGTGCCGGGCGACGTCACCATTCAGGTACTCACCCAGTGCCGCGAGGATCTCATCGGTCGCACGTACGAGGCGCTGCACGGAGCGAAGCGAGCGATCGTGCACTTCTACAACTCGACCTCCACCCTGCAGCGCCGGGTCGTCTTCGATCTCGACATGGAGGGCGTGAAGAAGATCGCCACCGACGCCGCAACGTTGTGCCGGTCCCTCGAGGACACGTCACCCGAGACGAAATTCTTCTACGAGTACTCGCCCGAGAGTTTTACGGGCACGGAGCTCGACTACGCCCTGGAGGTCTGTAACGCGGTGATCGCCGTGATCGAGCCCACGCCCGAGCGTCCGCTGATCCTGAATCTTCCAGCGACCGTGGAGATGTACACCCCGAATCTGTACGCCGACGCCATCGAGTGGTTCCTGCGCCACGTGGACCGGCGCGACTCGGTGATCCTGTCCCTGCATCCCCACAACGACCGCGGCACGGCCGTGGCGGCGGCGGAGCTGGGCGTGCTCGCGGGCGCGGATCGTGTCGAAGGGACCCTGTTCGGCAACGGGGAGCGCACCGGCAACGTGGATGTTGTGACTCTCGCCCTCAACCTCTTTTCCCAGGGCGTCGATCCCGAACTCGACATTCGCGACATCGACAAGGCCCGCCACGTGGCGGAGTACGCCAATCGGCTACCGGTTCATGTGCGCCACCCGTACGTGGGTGATCTGGTCTATACGGCGTTCTCCGGCTCTCATCAGGACGCGATCAAAAAGGGTATGGCCGCCATCGGCGATCAGTACGCGTTCTGGGAGGTGCCCTACCTGCCTATCGACCCCAAGCACACGGGTCGCACCTACGAAGCCATCATCCGCGTGAACTCGCAGTCGGGTAAGGGGGGAGTGGCCTACTTGCTCCAGGCGGACCACGGACTCGACCTACCCCGCGCCATGCAGGTGGAGTTCTCCAAGAAAGTTCAGGAGATGAGCGAAGAGTCGGGCACGGAAGTTACGCCGCGTGAGATCTGGGAGACCTTCACCGACACCTACCAGCCCGAGAGCCCGTCCATCACCCTCTTGTCCGCCGAGGTCGCGGCCGATCGTCACCAGACGCGCATCTTCGCCCAACTGCTCGTCGACGAACAGCACGTCACCATCAAGGGCGAGGGGAACGGTCCTATCGACGCGATGATCGCCGCCCTAAGAAACGACCTCGGCATCTCCTTTAAGGTCCGCGACTATCACGAGCACGCTCTAACCGCGGGCTCATCGGCTTCGGCCGCCGCGTACGTAGAAGCCGAAGGAGACGACGGCTCGACGTGGTGGGGGATGGGTACGAGCTCGTCGATCCTTGATGCCTCGCTCGAGGCCGTGGTGTCAGCCGCGAATCGCCGTCGCTAGCACGGCTCTTAGGAGCGAACGGCGTGCCCGTTGGCGTCAAAGACCCCGTCGAGGCTGGGCGCAGAGCTGGTGGCCTCGTAGTGGGTGATCTCGCCGGCGCGCCGCAGACTGAGACCGATGTCGTCCCAGCCCTGGACAAGTCGTTCCTGGGTCATGGGGTCGAGAAAGAAGTTCCTTCGCCACCCCGCTTGCGGGACTTCGATCACGAGTGAGTCAACGTCTACAACGACCAGCCGGGTCGGATCATCCTTGATGAGTTGGGTGAGCTCTTCGATGTCGTGGGGGTCCAACTGCACGGTGACGAGGCCCTGCTTGGCGGAGTTGTTGCGAAAGATGTCGCCGAAGGATGAGGCGACGACCGCGCCGAAGCCGTAGTCCATTAGGGCCCACACGGCGTGCTCGCGCGACGATCCAGTGCCGAAGCGCGCCGCGCCCACCAAAATGCTGGCACCGGCGTACTCGGGCTGATTTAGCACGAATGTGGTGTCGTCGCGCCACTCGCTGAACAGACCGCGACCGAAACCGGTGCGCTCGACGCGCTTGAGCCAGTCCGAGGGGATGATCTGGTCGGTATCGACGTCGGAGCGTTCGAGTGGGACGCCTCGACCCTCTAGGACGCGAACGGGCTTCACGCGTGGACCTCGTCAGGGGAGGCGAAGCGGCCCTTGATGGCGGTGGCGGCGGCGACGGCCGGCGAGACCAGGTGCGTGCGACCTCCGCGTCCCTGGCGTCCCTCGAAGTTCCGATTCGACGTCGAGGCGCAGCGCTGGCCCGGCGAGAGGATGTCGGGGTTCATTCCCAGGCACATCGAGCATCCCGGTTCGCGCCACTCGAAGCCCGCCGCGGTGAAGATCGCGTCAAGCCCCTCGCGTTCAGCTTGCTCCTTCACGCGCCGGGACCCGGGTACGACGAGCGCGCGCACGCCCTCGTGAACGTGACCGCCTTTCGCCACGGCGGCGGCCGCGCGCAGATCCTCGATACGCGAGTTGGTGCACGAGCCGATGAACACCACGTCGACGCTGACTTCTCGTAGCGGAGTGCCGGGCGTGAGGTCCATGTACTCCAGGGCGCGCGCGAAGGTTTCGCGCCCATCGGCCAGCGGAGCGTCGTCGGGGGAGGGGACCACCCCGCTGAGCGCGACGACCTGGGCCGGATTGGTGCCCCAAGTGACGTAGGGCACCAGATCCTTCGCGTCGATCACGACCGTGGCGTCAAAGACGGCGTCGTCGTCCGAGACGAAGGATCGCCAGCGCTCGGCCGCCCGTTCGAACTCGTCGCCGACCGGTACGCCCGGTCGGCCTCGCAGGTACTCGATGGTGCTCTCGTCGACCGCCACCAGTCCGGCGCGCGCTCCGGCCTCGATGCTCATATTGCAGACCGTCATGCGACCTTCGATCGAGAGGTTGCCAATCGCCTCGCCCCGGTACTCGATGACGTACCCCGCGCCGCCTCCGGTGCCGAGCCGACCAACGATGGCCAGCACGATGTCCTTGGCGGTGATGTCGGGTGAGGGGGTTCCCTCAACGACCACGGCCATGGTCTTGGCCTTCTGCTGGGGCAGGGTCTGGGTGGCGAGGACGTGCTCAACTTCGCTGGTGCCGATGCCGAAGGCGAGGGAACCCAACGCGCCGTGGGTGGAGGTGTGCGAGTCCCCACAGACGATGGTCATGCCCGGCTGGGTGACGCCCAACTCGGGTCCGATCACGTGGACGATGCCTTGGTTCTCGTGTCCGCGCGGAAAGACGGTGATGCCAAACTCGCGACAGTTCTCATCGAGCACTTCGAGCTGGCGCTTGGAGATCGGATCGGCGATGGGCGTCGAGAGTGGATCGGTAGGCACATTGTGGTCGGCGGTGGCGAGGGTGAGGTCGGGACGGCGCACCGTCCGAGCGTTCAGGCGCAGGCCGTCGAAGGCCTGGGGGCTGGTGACCTCGTGGATCAGGTGCAGGTCGATGTAGAGCAACGACGACTCGCCCGCGGGACCCTCGATGACGTGGTCGCCCCAGATCTTCTCGTAGAGCGTGGTACCCATGTCAGTGCAGGCCGACGATTTTGACCGTCAGCAGACCGGAGGGTGCCTCGTACTGGACGGTCTCGCCAACCTTCTTGCCCAAGAGGGCCTCACCGAGCGGTGAGGTGGGCGAGGCGACCAGCGCACCCTCGGGCCTCTCTTCGATGGAGCCGATGAAGAACTCCTGGAAGTCGCTCTCGTCGTCACCCTCGTAGACGACGTTGACGATGGACGCGTGTTGAACCGTGTCGGCGTGCTCGTCGTGTGCGACGATCTCGTGGTTGCGGATCACCTGGTCGATCTGGCGAATTCGCGACTCCATCTTGCCCTGTTCGTCCTTGGCGGCGTGGTAGTCGCCGTTCTCCGAGAGGTCACCCAGCAAGCGCGCCGCCTCGATGACCCGGGCGATTTCGGTGCGTCCGACGGTGGTCAGATAGGCGTACTCGGCCTCGAGCTTGTCGAGCGTCGTTTGAGTGATTCGGTGAATTTCGTCGGCCATGCCGCAACCTCAGGTGGTAGAGAGGCCCAATTCTACTGGTCGCCCTTCTGAACCCAAGTTGCCCGCAGTGGCCCCGGCCAGCCAAAATGGAGCAAAGAGGAGAGCGAGTGAGCAACCAGCCGACGTATCGGGTGGCCGTAATCGGCGGAGACGGCATCGGCCCCGAAGTGACGGCGGTGGCGCTCGACGTCGTCGCGGCGGCGGGCGTCCACCTCGAGACCACCGAATTTGATCTCGGAGCGGCACGCTACCTGCGCGACGGCTTCGTGCTCGACGACGCCACCTTGGACGAACTCCGCGGATTCGACGCGATCGTGCTCGGCGCGATCGGTCCCGCCATCGGAGACGCCCGCGTGCCCAGCGGCGTCTTGGAGCGTGGGCTCCTTCTGCGCATGCGCTTCGGGCTCGACCTCTACATCAACTACCGCCCCTTTCGCGGGGTCGAGGGCTCGCTGGCCGCGGGCTGTGACTTTGCGATCGTGCGCGAAAATACCGAAGGCCCCTACGCCGGGGAGGGCGGCGTTCTTCGTTACGGCACGCCGCACGAGGTTGCCACCCAGGGTTCGGTGAACACCCGTTTCGGCGTTGAGCGCTGCGTGCGCTTCGCCTTTGCGCGAGCGAGCCAGCGCGACGTCAAGAGGGTGACGTTGGTCCACAAGACCAACGTGCTGATCTTCGCCGGTGACCTCTGGCGACGGGTGGTGGCGGAGGTGGCCACCGAGTACCCCGACGTGAGCGTCGACTACCAGCACGTGGACGCCGCGTGCATCTACCTGGTGGATGACCCCCAGCGTTACAGCATCATCGTGACCGATAATCTCTTTGGCGATATCCTCTCGGACCTGGCGGGAGCGGTCACCGGGGGGATTGGCTTTGCCGCCAGTGCGAATCTGAACCCCGATCGCACGGGAGCCTCGCTGTTCGAGCCCGTGCACGGCGCGGCCCACGACATCGTGGGGCTGAATCGAGCCAACCCGCTGGCGGCTATCTCGTCGGCCGTGCTGATGCTCGAATACCTCGGTGAAACCGAGGCCGCCAAGCGCATCGCGCGCGCGGTGGCAGACTTTGATGGCGACGTCGCGGTGCTGGGCACCGAGGGCGTGAGCCAAAAATTACAGGAGAGTTTGTAGATGCCCATCACCCCCACCGCCAAGATCTGGATGGACGGCACGTTGGTCGACTGGAACGACGCCAACGTGCACGTACTCAGCCACACCTTGCACTACGGTCTGGGCGCCTTCGAGGGCATTCGAGCGTACAAGACGCCCAACGGCGTGGCGGTCTTTCGCCTGAAGGAGCACATGCAGCGTCTGCTCAACAGCTGCAAGATCCTGGCCTTGGAGATTCCCTACAGCCTGAAGGACCTGTGCGAGGCGACCAAGGAGATTGTCCGGGTGAACGAACTCAACGAGGGCTGTTACATCCGGCCCATCGTCTACCTCGGATACGGCGAGATCGGCGTCAACCCCATCGGCGCACCGGTCCAGACCGCCATCGCCGCGTGGTCGTGGGGTGCGTACCTGGGCGATCACACCGACTCAGGCGCGCGCATGAAGATCTCGTCGTGGGCCCGGCACTATCCGAATTCGATGCCCACCGCGTCCAAGACCATCGGTGGCTACGTGAACTCGAGCTTGGCCAAGGTGGAGGCGATCAAGGCCGGCTACGACGAGGCCATCATGTTGGGCACCGACGGGCGGGTGAGCGAGTGCACGGGGGAGAATCTCTTCTTGGTGCGCGACGGACGCCTCATCACGCCACCTCCCTCCGAGGCGGGTGCGCTGAGTGGCATCACGCTGTCGTCCATCGTGCGCATCGCCACCGACCTGGGCTATGAGGTCAGCTTCGAGACGTTGCGCCGCGACGACCTGTACCTGGCGGACGAAGCGTTCCTCACTGGTACCGCCGCTGAAGTGGTGCCGATTGCCTCGATCGACGATCGGGTGATCGGCGACGCCAAGCCCGGTCCCATCACGACGGTGATTCGCACGACCTACCATCAAGCGGTGCGCGGCGAGCGTCCCCAGTATGAGGACTGGCTCGCTCGGGTCTAGACCTGCCGGGGTAACCTCGTCTCGTGGCTCAACCTACGTTCTCTCCTGTTCCACTCGCTGGTGAAGTCCGTCCCCTCATGGCGACCCAAATACCCGAGATCGGCCGGGTGAAGAAGGCGGGTCTCCAGCGTTCCGTCGAACCTCCGGTCGGAAGAGGGTTCGGCACGCCCGCGCCGGGCGAGGGTTACGCGCTCACCATCGCCAGTCGTGAGTGCGCCAAACTCGACTTCGCCCGTCCTCAGGACGCCCACGACGTGGCGATCGGCGTGGGCCTCGTGGCGGCCAAGCGTGCGAGCACCCTCGGCCGGGGTCCGACCCTGGGTGACGTGCACGTAGCCCTCGACTACTTCTCGCTGCGCGAGACGACTCCGGTGAGTGCCAAGGTCACCAAGCCCTTTCGGGGTCTCGCCCACAGTTACGCGGCCCAGCGGCGCTTTGTCGATGCCGTGCCCGCCGAGCACTTGGTCGAAGGCGCCAACAACGCCGCGTCGTCGCACTGAGCCTTCAAAGAAGAGGGGACACGATGAGTTTTGGACTCACCGAGGAGCAACGGAGTTTTCGTGACGTGCTGCACGACTTTGTCGATGCCCGTATCGCTCCGAACGCGGCTCGCTACGACCGCGAGCAGGTCTTTCCTCAGGACAGTTTCGAGGCCTGCGTGGAGATGGAGTTGCCCTCCCTCGGGATTCCCGAAGCGTACGGCGGAGCCGGAGCGGACATGGTCACTCAGGCTATCGCCGTCGAAGAGATTGCTCGGGGCTGCGCGTCAACGTCGGTGACGATTCTGATCTCGAAGCTCGGCATGCTGCCGATCATGAACTTCGCCTCCGAAGAGATCAAGCACGCGTACCTCCCGCGCGTCGCGGCCGGCGAGATCCAGGCCAGTTACTGCCTCTCGGAGGCCGACGCCGGTTCGGACGTGGCCTCGATGAGTTGTCGGGCCGAGCGCGACGGTGACGACTACGTGCTGAACGGATCGAAGTTCTGGATCACCAACTCGGGCGTGTCGGACGTCTACACGGTCTTCGCCAAGACGGACCCCAACGCCCGCGGCCGGGGAATCACGTGCTTCCTCGTCGAAAAGACCTGGGGGCTGGAGTTCCCCTCGCACGAGGACAAGATGGGACTGCGCGCTTCACCGACCGGCGAAGTTGTGTTGCGCGACGTGCGCGTGCCCGCCTCGCATCGGATCGGCGACGAGGGTCAGGGCTTTTTCATCGCGATGCACACGCTCGATCGCTCGCGCCCGACCATCGGCGCCCAGGCCGTCGGCATCGCCCAAGGGGCCATTGACTACGCCGCCCAGTACATGCAAGGCCGTCGGGCCTTCGGCGCTCCCATCAGTGACCTTCAGGGTTTGCGCTTCATGCTGGCGGACATGGCGATTCGCACCGAGGCGGCCCGCACGCTGGTGTACCGCGCGTGCTCGACTATCGATCAGGGCGACCCGGACGGCAATCTGAGTTACCTGGGTGCGTCGGCCAAGTCATTCGCCTCGGACACCGCGATGAGCGTGACCACCGACGCGGTGCAGCTACTCGGAGGATACGGCTTTACCAAGGAGTTTCCGGTGGAGCGCTTCATGCGGGACGCCAAGATCACCCAGATCTATGAGGGCACCAATCAAGTGCAGCGCGTCGTGGTGGCGAAACATCTGCTTAAGTAGTGGGTGGTTGATCAGTAAGGAGGTCGGGCGTTGGGCGAACGAGATGATCCCCTCGGCCGATTTCTGGCCCAGCCCCCCGAACAGGGAGTGGGCGATCACGAGGAGCCCGAACTGCCCCAGGTTGTTTTTCGGCGAAGCTTTCGAGGATGGCTGCACCATTTCATCTTCGAGAAGGAACCGAGCGACTACTCCTCCATTGCGCCACGTCGCGCTGACGGGTCGAGGACAAATCTGTTCTTCTTTAACGGAAACGGCCGCGGTCGCTGAGGGAAGTCCGACGCAGCACCCAGTGGGGGCCATCGCTCTACCATGGCGACACTGCTCAAGGAGGCTTTGATGAATGAGCTAACTGAATCCGTCGATATCGAAGCCCCGGCGGACACCGTCTTTCGCGCAGTGTCCGACCTGCCATCGATGGGCCAGTTCTCGCCAGAAAATACGGGCGGCGAGTGGCTGGGTGGCGCTCAGGGTCCGTCGGTCGGGGCCAAGTTCAAGGGTACGAACGCCAACGGGGCCAAGTCCTGGAGCACCACCTCCACCGTGGTGGAGTTCTCTCCGCCCCGCGCCTTCGCCTTCGAGGTGACGGTGGGACCGTCCAAGGTCGCTCGCTGGTCCTACTCGATCGAGCCCACGGCGAGTGGGTGCCGGGTGACCGAGTCGTGGATCGACCGGCGTAGCGCACTCACTCGATGGGCCGGGGGTAAGGCGAGTGGGCGCAGCGACCGAGCGGACTTCACGGCACGATCGATTCGCGAGACTCTCAACAATCTCAAGAACAAGCTTGAACAGACAGCTTCCTAGATCTGCGGAGATCGGGTGACCACGATTGTCCTCGTCGCCGCGGTTGCTCTCGCGGTGGCGGTCTTCCAATGGTCTGGGCGATTTGGCGACCGCGATCGCAGTTCGGGCACGTCGCTACGGCGAGGCCCCCGGTCACACACCACCTCTCGGGGTCAGGCGAAGAAGGGGTACGCCACGCGAGACGAAGCGCTCGGGCACGCCGGCGACGGACTCACTGCGTATAAATGTGACAGTTGCGGAAAGTGGCACCTCGGCCACTAAGCGCGACATATTCGCGCTGACCCTGCTGTGAAGGGTGCGCTTCTAGGGAGTCGTCGTGGTGATCGTGGTCGTCGTGGTACTGGTTGTGGTCGTAGTGCTCGAGGCCGAGGGCGCGGGAAATGTCCCCAGTAATGCCCCGCTCACCAGGTTCATCTCGGTGAGCGATCCGGTGGATGAACCGGGCGTGGGGTTGTTGGCGCCGCTACGGCTCGCGACCCACAGGTTGTCGCCCGATACCGCAAAGGCCGAGAGTTCGCTGAAGTAGTACGGACCGTTCGTGTTGCACATGAACCAGTACGGAGTTCCCGTGGTCGCGTCCACTCGGGTGACCATGGGACTGGTGCCGTACGGCGTGGCGATGTACACGTCGCTGCCCGCCGCGATGACGGTGGCCGGGTCCCCGAATCCGTAGCTGGCCTCGGAGTCGGTGAAGGTTCCCACGATGGCGCCGTTGGACGCAGTGATCTCGGTGGCTGAGTTGCTGGTGCTGTCGGACACCCACACGCGCCCATCATTGACCGCGATGCCGTCGGGCCCACTGAGCCCTTGGTCGGAGACCACGCGCACCAGACGCCCGCTCACCATGTTGACTTCGGTGACCGCGTCAGTGGTTGTATCGGCCACGAATATCTCTGGGCCGTAGGTGGCGAAGGCCGACGTACCGCGAAAGTCGTACTGCGAACCCGAAATTACCCTGATGAAAGCGCCGTTATGGGCGTTGAACTCGGTGATCGATCCCACCGGGGATCCCGCGTTGAGAACGAGCACGCGCCCGCCCGCTTCGGTAATCGCCACCGGATTCTTGAACCGGTACTGCTTGCCAAAGACGATACGAACGAGCTTGCGAGTGGTGGCCGAGATCTCGCTCACCGACCCGACTGAGTTCGCCACAAAGAGGTCGGCTCCGTAGGTGGCCAGACCCACGGGATGTTCGATGCCGTAGGGGCCCGAGGTCAGCGAGGCGACCCAGGATCCGTCCACCGGATTGATTTCAGAGACCGAGTTGCTGTCTTGGTTAGCGACCCAAAGTTCTCCGCCGCTAAAGGCGAGGCCTACGGGATAGTCGAACTCATGTCCCGAGGTAAGACTGGTCGCGCCCGAAACGGTGGGGAGATACCACGCGCCTGCGGCGCTGACCAGCAGGACGCTCAGCCAGCCAGCGAGACGATGACGTACTCGTGGGTGCACATGGGTGATTCTAGGGTGGCGCTCCCGTCGGAACTAGGGCGCGGGCGAAGTCGTGGTGGTTGTTGGCGTTGAGGTCGTTGTGGCGCTGGCCAGAGACGGGATGTCGCAGGTGGTGGGCGTTCCGGTGGCGGGCTTTCCTTGGCTCATCGCGATCGCCGCCTCAATGACGCACTTCATAATGGGGCCGGCCACGATCGCTCCCGTTCTGTTGTAAGCCTGGAACGGCACACTCACCGCGACCGCGATCACTGGGTCTTTCGCCGGAGCAAAGGCGATCATCCAGTCATCGGTGTCGTTCGTGAGGTTGTTGCCGACCTGCGCGGTGCCCGTTTTGGCTGCCACGTCGTCCTGGGGCATAAATATCCCGTAAGCCGTGCCTTCGGTGACCACGCTCTCCATCAAGGGAACGATCTGCGCGGCCTGAGACTCGGTGAGGGGCTTCTTCCACACCGATTTCTTGTAGCGCATGATGGTCGCGCCGTCGGGACCCTGGATCGACGCCAGGAGGTGGGGAGTCATGATCGTCCCGCCGTCAGCTATGCCGGCCGCCACAAGCGCGTTCTGAAGCGCCGTCGACTCGACGTCTTCTTGGCCGATCGCCGAGTAGGCCAGGAACGGGGGGTTGGCGGCAAGATTCGACTCAGTGGGAAAGAACGACGCGACCGCTCCGGGCAGGTCGATCGGAGGAACTTGGTTGAACCCGAAGGCGTTGGCCGTGGCGGTGAGGTCTTGAGCACCCAGGTCGATGCCGAGCAGGGCGTACCCGGGGTCACAGGATTGGGGCAGCATCTCTTCGACGGTGCCGCCACACGAGACGAAGCCGTCGTTGCACAGTTTTTTGTTGGAGTCCGGCAGCGCTGTGCAGACCTCATTGGGGATCTCCTTAGTGAGCAGAGATGGGTTGTACTTGACGATGCCGGCCGTCGTGATCACTTTGAACGTGGACCCGGGAAAGATCGTCTGTTGCGTGGCGACTAGTCCGAGGGGCGGATAGCCCTCGGAGTCCTTGGTGTTGTCCTTCTTCCAGGCCGCCTCCTGAAGCACGGTGCTGACGGCCGTAAAGGGGAGTGGGTTATAGGTGGGGTTGGAGTACATCGCGAGGATCGCCCCGGTGCTGGGGACTAATGCGACCACCGACCCGTCTCTCCCGGCGAGCTCCGCCTGAGCCACTTTTTGCAGTTCGGGCTGCAGCGTCAAGGTGATCGAGTCATCGCCCGTCGTGGGTTCAAGCAGCTGCTCGAAGCTTTGGGGCGGCAGCGGATGGGACTGAAGATAACTGTTGTACTGCGCTTCCAGGGCCCAGTTGCCATAGACCGTCGAGGTGAAGCCCACCTCGGCCGAGAAGAGCGATCCCTGGGGATAGATGCGTCGCCACGGGTTCGTGGTGCTGGACGTAGGGATTGATTGGGCCAGTACTTCACCGTTGGCGGCCAGGATTTCGCCGCGCGGATACTGCTGCGTCGACACGTCGTTGCGGGGGTTCAGCGTCGACGCGTCGAGGGCCTTGGCGTGAAAGAACTGAACGTACGCCGCCTGTCCGACGACGAGGGCGAAGAGGATCATGACGACGATCGCCAGTCGCCAGATGCGACGCGACACTAGAGAGCCCCTCTGGACGTGGGCAGTTCACTCCGGTACGGCGTCGACTGTTCCACTGAAAAGATGCTAATTGGAAGGGTCATCCCTGCGAGGGCACGCACGATAAGAACGCAGTGGTCGCCTGCAATAATGGCTGGGTGACTGTCGCTCGGCGCCCCCATTCTTCGAGCACGTCGTTCCTCGACATCATCGCCGTGAACTCGTAGCTCCGTGACTGACGCCACGAGTAACGCCAACGCCGTCATGCGAGCGGCGCTATTGAAGATGGACGCGGATCACGTGCTGAGTGTCGTTGACACCTTGGACCTGCGCGCCAACGCCAAGGTCAGTGCCGTCGTGGGCGTGCCACTGCGACAGCTCCAGCAGCGCCGCGACGTCGAGTCGTTCGCCGTCAGCGCACCGGTGGCTGCCGTTCGTGGGCTGCTTGAGGTCATCGCGCTCTCACCGCTTGAAAAGGTCATCGAACTGCTCGGCGAGCACGCGGAGAACCCGAGCTATGAACGCTTGGCCGCCGCGATCGACGAGTTCCTTCGCGCTGGCGGTTCGGTGGACGACGCGCTCAGCGTGCTCGCCTTCGCGGTCGGCGACAATTTTCCCGCCGCACCCCACTGTCGACGGCTCTTGGCCGAACGCGAGGAGTTTGCCCTCCCCGAGATCCCCGACGCCCAAGCGACGTCGGTTCTCTCGCCGCCTCGTGAGGTACGGCCCGAGATTCGCGAACAGCGCAAACAGCGCCGCGAGGAGGAGAAGCGCAAGAAGAAGGCGCTGAGCCCGTCGCGGGTGCCCAGTCGTGCGCACCCCAAGAACACCGCGACCGTACGGCCCGGGGCTCCCGCCGCGCCCCCGCCACCCAGCGTGCCCGAGGTGCGTCGGCGCGCGATCCTCACGTCACTCGAGGAGTCGCGATTTGATCTCGACCATCCGCTCGCCGGTTCGCTCGTCCTGGTCGACGTGCCCTTTGACGCGGTCGATCCAGCCCAACCCGAGGTCACGTCCAAGGAGCGTCCGGCCGTCGTCGTGGCGGCCTCGACCGAGGAGTTATTGGTGCGTCCTTTGTACTCCCAGGATGCGGTGACCCGTTCTGTCTTCTCGCCCTGGCGACGAGTCGGCCTTGACCACCTGTCCTACATCGACGACGCGCGGGTGATCGTGGCCCGGGCCAGTGACGCAGTTGGTCCTTTGGCGCAACTCACCGTCGCCGAATGGAACTCCCTGTTCTAACTGCGCTGAGCGCCTCCGAGATCGATCGACTGATCCTCGGCGACCCGGTTCGTTCTTCGTCGCGGCCAGTGCACGATCAGCGTGGCGACACCGCCCGCCACGAGCACGAGGCCCGCTATCTGCACGCCCAGCGAGCCGCTGTGTGACTCTTGGCCGAGCAGCAGGCGCTCATCGGTAGAGCGCACGACGCCCCAGACGATCATGCCGATGGACGTGATGACTCCCGCAACGTTCCTTGCTCTCGTGCGCTCCAGGGCGATGAGAACGAGCCAGAGCAGACCGTCTTCGCACCCTTGAATGAGGGGGACGGGTACTCGCTTGCCGACCTGGCCGTGATAGTGCAGGCCGAACCACTGATGAGTCAGGTGCCCTCCGCCGTCGACCATGAACTGGGGTCCCAGGAATCGGCCCAGGGCCCAACCGGCGATCAGGGCCGGGATCAACGCGTCCGTAAAGGCGATGAGTGTGGTCGCGGGCCAGTATCTGTGCCACAGGATGAGACCGACCACGAGTGCGAAGCCGATGCCGCCGAAACTCGCGAGTCCCCCCTGCCAGACCGCGATCCACCGGCCCGGGTGAGCGTCGTAGTACCTCCAGTTGGTGGCGATGTTGGCGGCCCGGGCTCCGATGAGTGCACTGACGAGGATCCAGAACGTAAAGCGGGCGAAGGGCGTGACCGAGATGTCGCGCCTCTCGAGACGACGACGCGCATAGAGGTAGGCGACGTAGGCGGCGATCGCCAGACCGAAGCCGTAGGTGTGAAAGACCAGTGGGCCGAGGTGAAACGAGGTGGGAAAGCCCGTCACCTAGCGGGGGCGGCCCAGCCCCACGAATCCGCCGTAGAGCCGAATAGGGGTGATGTGCACCACCTGGCCGGTCTCGGGCGCCTCGATCATGTCTCCACCACCGACGTACATCGCGACGTGCTCGTCGCCACCGGGTCCGTAGAAGAGCAGGTCCCCGGGCTCGATGTCGTAGAGGGGTACGCGCTCGGTGTCTTCGTACATCGCGCCTGAGTAGTGCGGAAAGTAGATACCCGCGGCGTCGTAGGCGAGCATGATGAGCCCCGAGCAGTCCACGCCCGATCGACTGGCCCCGCCCCACACGTAGGGCACGCCGAGGTAACTCTCGGCGGTACGTATGGCGATGTCGGCCACCGCGGACGAGCCGGGGGGAGGGGCGGGAATGTTGGTGTCAACGCTGTTGATCGAACTCTCGGAGGCGGCTTCTGCGGCGGCCTGGGCTTGAGCGATGTCCGAGGCGATCTGACCTTTGACTTGGAAGAGGCTGTTCTTAAGCTGGGCCTGGATGACGTTGGCCTTGTTCAGGGAGTGGGCGGCCGAGCGCGTGTACGTGCGCGCGTTCGCGTCTTCTGCTCGCAGGAGCCCACGGTCTTCGATCAAGCGAATCTTGTCGGTCTTGAGATTGGCGATCGTCGTGTTGATGTTGCCGGCGGCTAGCTGGGAGTAGACGTTCGTCGCGCTCGCCCGCGAGGCGTTCTTGGCGAAGAGCGGATTGTTCGAGGCGTTGCCGCCGTTGGTGACGTACGCGAAGACGACGTCGGCTTGAAGTTGACGATGGCCCTTCTTCTCATTCGATTCGATGTTGGCGATGATGTTCTTGGTGTTGGCGATCTGGGAGTTCAGCGCGTGCAGTTTGATGAGGGCCTCGTCGTACTTCTGTCCGAGCAGGCTCACTTCGCTGTTCAGTCGGTTGATCTGACTGAGCAGTACCTTGGCCTTCTGGCGATCGTTCGACAGCCCCGACGCACCGGCAGGATGGACCGAGGTGGCGACGAGGCTAAGGGTCAGTGCGCTGAGCGCAAAGCCGACGACCGTGAAGTGAAACCATTTCGATTCCCTTGCGGGCCGGGTCAAAGGCACCACGTGCCCGACGTCAGTCACCGAACCAGGCTAGTAGAACGCTCTGGATCCGTTCGCGAAGACGCCACCGCTCTCACGCAATGCACCTGGTCAACTCGAACGTTGGATCAATCACTTGTGAATCACGATACGAAGTCTGATTCGCACGCGGCCTAGGCTCACGCCATGTCGCAGCGATCTCGAAATCTGCCTCGTCGTTCGTGTTTGTCTACGCCAGGATCGTCGGAGCGCTTTCTCGCCAAGGCTCCGGTCTCGGTGGCCGACTTCTCATTTCTCGACCTCGAGGATTCGGTCGCCCCCAGCGAAAAAGTGGGCGCTCGCGACAAAGTCGTGCGGGCCATTCGTGACCTGCACTGGGACGATCGAGTTCTGTGTGTGCGGGTGAATGGCTGGGAGTCCCCTTGGACGTACGGCGATGTACTCGAGGTCGTGGGCCACGCCGGCGAGCGGCTCGACGAGGTGATGTTGCCTAAGGTGCGTCGTGCGTCAGACGTGGTGGCGCTCGATCTGCTGCTCTCCCAGGTGGAGGTCAACGTGGGACTCCCGCCGGGGCACGTGGGCATCGAAGCCCAGATCGAAACCGCTGAGGGCCTGACCAACGTCGAAGAGATCTGTGGCGCTTCGGCCCGCCTCGAGTCCATCGTCTTTGGTCCGGCCGACTTCGCCGCGTCTATTGGCATGCCGGTCACCACAATTGACGACAGCATCCACGACGGTCCGTCGAATCCCTTTAGCTACGCCTTCGCCAAGATCCTGGTGGCCGGACGAGCGCACGACCTGCACGTGATCGACGGTCCGTATCTCAAAGTCCGTGACCTCGTGGGTCTCCAGCGCGCCGCCTCGATTAGCGCGTCGTACGGCTTTGACGGTAAGTGGGCCCTCACGCCCGATCAAGCCATCGTCCTCAACGACGTCTACTCACCCAGCCAGGAACTGTTCGACAAGTCCTACGACATACTCGACGCCTATCGGGTCGCCACTCGCGAGACGAGTGGCGCGGTCATGTTCGGCGACGAGATGATCGACGAGGCGTCGGCCAAGATCGCCGAGTCCTTTGTCGCGCGGGGGCTTCGCGCGGGCTTGACGCGCTCGGCCTAGGCGTCCTCGAGGTTCTCGAGTAGTCGCGGGGCGAGGACCTTGAGACACAGCGTCTCGTCGGCGCCCTCGAAGATCGAGAGCACTCGCGCGTCGAGGAAGTAACGACTCACGGCGAACTCTTCGGCGTACCCCATGCCGCCGTGGATCTGCATCGCTTCTCGGGTCACCCACTCGGCGGCGCGCGACGTGAACGCCTTGGCCATGGCCGCCCGCAGTGACGAATCGCGACGTTCGATCTGGCGGGCCACGTCGAGAGTGAACTGGCGCGCACACTGGATCGTGCAGGCCATCAAGGCGAGCTTCACGCGGGTGAGTTCGTAGTCGATGAGCGCGCGCCCGAATACCTCGCGCTGGCGCGCGTAGGCAACGGCCGCGTCGTAGGCGGCCTGCATGAGTCCGAGAGCTCGCGCGGCCGTCTGCAAACGTCCATTCTCGAAGCCGGCCATCTGCAGGTAGAAGCCGCGCCCGAGTCCCTCCTCACCACCCACGAGGCAGTCATCGCTCACAAACCACTGATCGAAGCTCAACGCGTAGGAGTGCAGACCGCGATAGCCGATGGTGTCGATGGGTCGTCCTCCCATCCGCCCCGACTCACTGTCGTATTTGGCCATCGCGAAACCGCTGCTATCGGACGGCAGCTTTTCGACGAGGAAGAGCGATAGGCCCCGGTGGGCCAGCGACCGATCGGGATCAGTTCGGGCGAGCACCGCCAGCAGGTTCGCGCGCGCGGCGAACGTGCACCAGGTCTTCGCGCCATTGAGTAGCCACCCTCCGTCGGTGCGCGTCGCGCTCGTTGTGAGTGCCGCCACATCCGAACCACAGTCGGGCTCGGTCACCGCGATCGCGCACAGGGTCTCTCCGCTCGCGATCTTGGGGAGCCACGTGGCGCGCTGATCCGCGGTTCCCCCGCGCAAGAGTGCGCGGGTCAGGATCTCGGGCCGCGTGACGAGCGACCCGCCGATAGCGAGTGACCCCCACGAGAGTTCTTCGGTCGCAACCACCATGGCGACTTCGGAGGGCCCCTCCGGCGAGGCCGCGCCACCGTACTCTTCGGGAATCGACAGTCCAAACGCGCCCAGCTCTCTGAGGCCCTCGATCACTGACTCGGGGACGTCCGCGTTGGCGCGGTGCACGTGTTCGGCGTGAGGGCGGATCTCGCGTTCGGCGAAGCGGTGGAATGTCGATGAGAGCAGCGCCAGGTCGCTGTCCAAGTGGCGTTCACCCACCGCCTCAGCCAGCGGAGCGAGAAACGACGCAGCTCGGTAGGTCTGCACGAAGGGCCGCAAAGGCTCGAACCAGTCTGGTCCCACGCCCCAGAGAGTCTCGCGGCCAAGGACACGCGCACCGAGTTCACTCAACGTCGACGACGCGAAGGCGTCGGCGAGGTTCGCCTCGGTCACGCCCCGGTCGCCGTAGTCGAGGGCAGAGCGGGCGACAGCCAGTGCGCTCGCCGCGTGGGCGAGATCGTAGGCCAGGGACTGGTTGATATCGACCCCACCTCGATCGCGCAGCGAGCGCGCCGCTGAGTCGATCACGGTGTCCGCATGATCCAGAGCGCGTCGACCCGCGTCGTGATCGAGAGGAGACGTGGGCACCAGAGAAAATGTATCGGGTGGCCCATGTCGAGAACCTTGATCGACTTCGAGGCGATTCATTGTCCGCCTCTAGGCTGGGCGCGTGAACGTGACCATGCTCCTCGCCGACTCGGCCCAGGTCGCCGACGGCAAGTTGTACATCCTCGGTGGCGGTTGGTCGATCGTGGGACCCGACCCGATGCCCATGGCGGTCGCCCTCAAGGTGAGCGTCGATACGCACGAATTCAATATGCCCCATCACTGGGAGTTGTTCTTAGAAGACGCCGACGGTCAACAGATCTCCTTCGAAACGCCCGAAGGACCTCACTTCATTGAGGTCCGCGGCGACTTCTCGACGTCGATGCCGCCCGATGTGCCGGCGGGCACCCCGGTGGAGGTTCCTATCGCCGTGAACTTTGGTCCGATTCCTCTCGCCGGCAACGCGCGCTACACGTGGCGCGTGGTGATCGACGGCGAGACGTTGCCGGGCGCGTTGGTATCCTTCACGACGCGTCCCGCGCGCGCAGAAGTTGACGAGACGTCCGACCAGGCGCAGTGAGCACCTACGAGCGACCCTTCGGGCGATACCTGGAGGACTTCGTCGCGGGCGACGTCTATCGGCACTGGCCCGGTAAGACGATCACCGAGGCCGACGATCACCTGTTCTGTTTGATCACGATGAATCACCATCCGTTGCACCTCGATGCGTGGTACGCCGAACACGGCGCGCTCCAGGGCCGCAACGTGGTGGTGGGCAATCTGGTGTACTCCGTCGTGCTCGGCATGAGCGTGTCTGACGTCTCGGGTTCGGCGATCGCGAACCTCGAAGTGGAGTCCCTGATTCACCGTCATCCCACCTATCACGGCGACACGATCTACGCCGAGTCCCGGGTCCTTGACGTCAGCCCGTCCCGGTCGAAGACCGATCGCGGTGTCGTCACCGTCGAGACCAAGGGTCTCAACCAAGACGGCGTCGAGGTCTGCTACTTCCGTCGCAAGGTCATGGTCTGGACCCGCGACGCAGCGCCGCGTCGTCGGCGCCCCTACGGTGACGACATCTGGTCGTAGCGACGTCGCCGCGTTTCGTCGGGCTCTGCGTCGCGTCGCTCCGGGGCTGCGGCGAGATCTGCCCTGGCTGAGCGATCCTCGTCCGTGGGCGATATTGGTGAGTGAGGTCATGCTCCAACAGACCTCGACGTCGCGCGTGAAGGAACCGTGGGCGCGATTCCTCGAGCTCTTTCCCACTCCGGTCGCGTGTGCCGACGCATCACTCTCCAAGGTGCTCGTGGCGTGGAGCGGGTTGGGCTACCCACGCCGCGCCAAGGCCCTGCATGGCGCGGCCCGTGTCATTCGCGACGACTTTGGCGGTGTGGTCCCCGACTCCGTCGAAGATCTCCTGCGACTTCCCGGCGTGGGTCAGTACACGGCCCACGCGGTGGCCACGTTCGCCTTCGCCCAACCGGTTGCGGTCCTCGACACCAACGTGGGGCGCGTACTCGCTCGCGCGCTCGCGAACGCGCCGTTGCGCCGAGTCGACGCGCAACGTCTGGCCGACGAGCTGTTGCCGGCGCGAGATCCCGCCTCTTTTAACCAGGCGATGCTCGATCTTGGCGCGCAATTTTGTCGCACCGCGCCGCGGTGCGGGTCCTGTCCCGTTAGGCGCCACTGCACGTGGCAACGACGTGGCGGAAGTGATCCCGCGCCGTTGAGTGCGGCGGTCTCGCGACGCCAGGCACCCTTTGTCGGATCGAATCGCGAGCAACGAGGTCGCGTACTGCGACTCTTGGGCGACAGGCCGCGATCAAAACAGCAGCTCGTGACTTTTTTAGCCATCGAGACCGATCGGGCGAATGACGTCTTGGCGAGCCTGGTGGACGACGGACTGGTCACCAAGTCGGGTCGGTCGTACTCACTCAGCGAAGGTCGCGACCACACCCGTCCGTGACGAGGGCCACCGATAAGGTGGCGCGGTGGCCACGTTCGACAACGCGCACTGCAAGGAAGTCTTGGGTCACTACGTCACGGGCATCGTCATCATCACTGCGATGACCCCTGAAGGTCCGGCCGGTTTCACGTGCCAAACCTTCGGATCGCTCTCGGTCGACTCCGCCCTGGTGTTCTTTGCGGCCACCGCCACCTCGCCCTCCTGGCAGCGTGTTCGCCATAGCGGCGTCGTCGGCATCAATATCCTTCGCGATGATCAAGAAGTACTGGCCCGGGGGTTTGCCGTGAGCGGGGTGGACAAGTTTGATGGCGTGGCGTGGACGCCCGCGCCCAACGGATCGCCGTTTCTCGACGGGTGTTTGGCCTACCTGGAGGGAACGATCCGCGAAGTGACGAATCACGGCGACCACGACATCGTCGTGGCGGAACTTGACTTCGCCTCCACCGAGCCGGGCGGTCCGCTGGCGTACTACCGCGGCGGGTATCGGGTTCTCGCGCCATAGTTCCAGTCACTACGCTTCGTGTCGTGACCCGGTCGGGCGCGGTGGACGGCGACCAATTGGAGCGAGGGTGAAACTGGCGATCGAGATCGTCGCAGGAATCGTCGTGGTTCTGCTCCTCGCGGGCACGTTGCTGCGCGTGCGCAAGATTCGACGCGACGAGAAGCGCGAACTCTCGCGCCCCCTCGATCGACGACTGGTCGTGCCGCCGCCCTCGCCCTACGCGCCCTCGAAGGGCTTTCGCGTGCTCGACGGCTCGGACGAGTCACTCGATCGTCCCGCGTTGGAGCGACCGCGCATCGATCCGGCGCGCCAGTACGTCTTCGGCGACCCCGACGAACCACCGGTCATTCGCGCTCGACACAACGAGGACTGGTTTCTCTCACGGTCCGCGCACCGCTCTACGGCGTCCCTGGTCGGGCGGGCCGTTGCCATCGTCGTGGTGATCGGGCTGGTGATCGCGGTAGTGGTCACCTACTACGTCCATCACGATCCCGCCCCCAAAAAGCACGCGGGCAACACGACCACCACGACGACCAAGCCGCCGCCCACCACCACGACGACCGCACCAAACCTTGATCCGGTGTCGACGAACGGCGACGATGCCGTCTACAACGTGAGTGCGTCGCGCTACCGGGTGACGGTCTACGGCGCGCGCGGCGAGACCTGGACGGTCTACAACATGGGGCCCTCCAACACCCTCGAGTGGCAGGGTGCGGTCGCCGAGGGTTCGCACGAGTCCCTCGTGATGACCGGCGACTCGCGCATCACCCTCGGCTCGCCCTCCAGTGCGAGGGCCACCCTCGATGGTCGACAGGTCGTGTTTCCCTTGCCGCTGCCGGCAACACTGATACTGGTCTTTAACGTGTCGAGCCCGACAACTCCGTGATCTCGCTCAGCAACCACGCCAGCACCTGGGCCTCGTCGCGCCAGGCGTCGTAGCGCCCCGACGGGCCGCCGTGACCGGCCCCCATCTCGGTTTTGAGGACGGCGCGGTTCCCGGTGTTGGCGTCGCGCAGTTTGAGCACCCACTTGGCCGGCTCCCAGAATCCCACGCGCGAGTCGTTGAGGCCCCCGGTCGCGTACAGGTGGGGATAAAAGGTGGGCGAGCCGTCGTCGTGTGTGGCTCGCACGTTGTCGTAGGGCGAGTAGCCCGTCATTGTGCGATAACTCGTGGCGCTCGCTTCGGGGTTGCCCCACTCTTCCCACTCGCCCACCGTGAGCGGGAGTGAGTCGTCGAGCATCGTGGTGACGACGTCAACGAAGGGGACCTCGGCCACGATGGCGTGGAATAGTTCGGGTGCTTGATTCATCACGGCCCCCATCAACAGCCCGCCCGCCGAGCCGCCGCGAGCGGCGAGCCGTTCCGGGGTCGTCCAGCCGCGCTCGATGAGCGCCCTGGCAACGGCGATGAAGTCGCTGAAGGTCGTGGGCTTCTGGGCGAGACGACCCATCTCGTACCACGAGCGCCCCATCTCGCCCCCTCCCCGAATGTGGGCGATGGCGAAGATCACGCCGCGATCGAGTAGCGAGAGGCGCAACGACGAGAAGGCCGGATCGATCGAGATCTCGTAGCTGCCGTATCCGTAGAGGAGAAACGGCGAGGGAGCGAGGGGCTCGAGGGAGCCGTCATCCCCCACGCGCACGAACTCACGCTTCGCGACCAGCGAGACGGGAATCTCCAGGTGGTCGCTCGCTTGGACCCAGAGGCGCCCGGTCACGTAGTCCGACTCCTCGTAGCCGCCGCGCACCGTCTGTTGTTTGCGCACGATGACTTCTCCCGTGTCGACAACAACGTCGGCGATGAATCGCGGGGTGGTGAGCGACGTGATGAGCACTCGAACCTGGGGGGTGTCGACGTTGGGGTTGGTTGACAGGGCGACGGTGCTGGGGAACGCCCCACCTTCCACGAGAGTCGAACGAGCGAGAAGGTCGTCGCCGAAGGGGTCGTCACCGGACAACAGGCGCACGAGTCGCAGGGCGGCGCACCCGCCTTCGCGCACGCTGAGGGCGAGGAAGCGCGAGAAGACATCCACGCCGTCCAGACGACGGCCGGGCCGTTCGGCGACGATCTCTCGCCACTCATCGCCCTCGATCTGCCGGGCGAGGAGGCGAAAGTCCGTGGCGTCTTCGTTGGTGACCTTGAGCCACCACGCCACGCCCGTGGCGTCCACGAAGTGCTCGACACCGTACTCGATACCGTGACGTCGGGCTTCCAGGACTCGAAGATCCGCGGTGGGACCGTCGGCGGGCACGTAGCGCACTTCGCTCGTCATAGAGGAGTTCAACATCACCACGATCATCCGATCGTCACGGCTTCGCCCGACCGACACGGTGTACTCCGCGTCGGGCTCTTCGTAGACGAGGACGTCCGCGCTCGAGGAGGTGTTGAGCTCGTGTCGCCACAGCTGCCAGGGCCGCATGGCGTCATCGACGCGGGTGTAGAAGAAATGGCGCGAGTCACTCGACCACGCGAAGCCGTAGTACACGTCGTCGAGTTCATCAGCCAGAGGTTCCTGGTCCGCGAGCGGTCGGACCGTCACGTGGTGACGTTCGTTGCCTTCGAAGTCGGTGCCGACCGCGACCCACGACTCGTCGGGGCTCACGGCGAGAACTCCCACCGAGAGGAAGTCGCTCTCGCCGGCTTCCACGTTCTCATCCAGAATGACCTGCTCGCCTTCGAAGGTGGTCAGCGGGTCGACGTCGGGGGGAGTGAGATCGTCGCTCAGCGCGGGTACGCGCACGCTGATGGGGTAGTTCAAGCCTTCGCGCGTGCGTTCGAAGTACCACCACTGTCCCTTACGCACCGGCACCGATATGTCCGTCTCTTCGACGCGACTCTTAATTTCGATGAAGAGTTCGTCTTCGAGGGCCTTGAGGGGGGCGAGTTCGTGGGCGAGAAAGTCGTTCTCGGCGCGCAGGTGGGAGAGAACCTCTTCGTTCTCGCGGTCCATCAGCCAGTAGTACGGGTCGACTCGGATATCGCCGTGACGGGTGATCTCTATGGGGCGCTGGGGGGCGCGGGGGGCTTCAGGCATCCCTCTACTCTGTCAGTAGTTGGGGCAAATCCATTCAGGCAGTTAGTACTATGTGGATAGGGATTATCCCAAAGGAGCGCAATGGCGATTGACAACTTGGACTTCAGTCGTTACCAGTTGGGTTGGTCTGATGAGCACCTGTCAGTCTTTACGCCCAAGAAGGGCCTGAACGAAGAGATCGTTCGCGAAATGTCGTCCATGAAGAGCGAAGAGCCCTGGATGCTCAAGTTTCGCTTGGACGCTCTCAAGCGCTTCGAAAAGAAGCCCATGCTGCCGTGGTTTGCGACCCGCATGCCCGACCTGGACTTCAACGACATCTACTACTACGTCAAGCCGACTGACCATCAGGTCAACTCCTGGGAGGACCTGCCCGACGCCATCAAGACGACCTACGAGCGCCTGGGCATCCCCGAGGCCGAGCGCAAGTACCTGGCCGGTGTCACCGCCCAGTACGAGTCCGAAGTGGTCTTTCACCGCAACCGCGAGGACCTCGAGCGCTTGGGCGTCCTGTTCTGTGACATGGACACTGCCGTGCGCGAATACCCCGACCTCGTGCGTAAGTACTTCGGTACCATCATCCCGCCCAACGACAACAAGTTCGCCGCCCTGAACTCAGCCGTATGGAGCGGGGGATCGTTCATCTACGTGCCGCCCGGGGTCAAGGTCGACCAGCCCCTGCAGGCCTACTTTCGCATCAACACCGAGAACATGGGCCAGTTCGAGCGCACCCTGATCATCGCCGACGAAGGCTCCCAGGTCCACTACGTCGAGGGCTGCTCGGCGCCGGTGTACTCGACGGACTCCCTGCACTCGGCTGTCGTAGAGCTCGTGGCGCTCAAGGGTGCGCGCATCACCTATACGACGATTCAGAACTGGTCGAACAACGTCTACAACCTCGTGACCAAGCGCGCCCGCGCCGAGGCCGAGGCGCACGTGGAGTGGATCGACGGCAACATCGGCTCGCGGCTCACCATGAAGTACCCCTCGGTGTACCTCATGGGACCCAAGGCCTCGGGTGAAGTGCTCTCGGTCGCCTACGCCGGAGCGGGCCAGGTCCAAGACGCCGGAGCCAAGATGGTGCACTGCGCACCCGAGACGACCTCGACCATCGTGTCGAAGTCCATCTCCAAGGACGGCGGCCTGACTGCGTACCGAGGGCTGGTGAAGGTCGAAGAAGGGGCCACGGGTGCGAAGAGCTTCGTGCGCTGTGACGCCTTGATTCTCGACGAGATCTCGACTTCCGAGACGCGCCCGTACATGGAGGTCGACGAGCAAGACGCTTCCATCGGGCACGAGGCGACGGTCTCCAAGATCGGCGACGACCAGCTGTTCTACCTCATGAGCCGCGGACTGACCGAAAGTCAGGCGATGGGCATGATCGTCAACGGATTTATCGAGCCCGTGACGCGCACGCTGCCCATGGAGTACGCGGTGGAGTGGTCTCGCCTCATCGAACTGCAGATGGAAGGCTCGATCGGCTAACGAGCCGGCTTCCACATCGTGAAATAGGGCGGCCCCCCGGGCACAGGACGAACGGTCTCGCGCAGGTCATACCCGAAGCGGTTGTAGAAGGCGAGGTTCTCTTCCTTCTGGGTTTCGAGATACCCGCCGACGCCGTCCACTTTCATCTTTTCGATTCCTTCGTTCATGAGCAACGTGCCCACGCCCTGGCGCTGCACCGAGGGGTCGGTCGCGATCAAGGCGAGATACCAGTGGTGCTCCTTGGGGTGCACTTTCAAGAATGCGTTGATGTAGGTCGCACCGAGTCGAAGGGCGCGCGGGTGGCGATAGAGCGCGCGCAACGTGACGGGCAACTGGGATAACTGGGTGCCAATCGATGGTGGCCAGTGGCCCGGCCCAAACCACACGGCGATTCCCACGATCTCCTGGCCCTCGTCCCGTACGGTGACGGCGCGTGCGTGGTCGCCCCCGTGTCGGATCTGGCCGGAGAAGAGCAGCTCCAGCGCCCGTGGCCGTGCGCGCTCGTCAGGCAAAAGGTACGAGAAGTAGGCGTCGTCGAGGAACGCGCGCGAAGAGACCTGGGCCGCTTGCTTCGCGTCGCTCGTCGAAAGCGGCCCCGTATCAAGGTGAAAGTCGGGCGTCACGAGCGCTAAGCCTACGGTTCACGGGTACGTGAAACAATGTTCACATGCCGATGCGCGAGGAGTGCAAGCACTTTCAAAGCCGAACCTACAAGTCCGGAGAGGTGGCGCGATTTTGCGTGTTGGGAAACGCGCCCGATCAACCGTGGTCGTGCCCGGAGAACTGCTTGACGTACGAGCGACGATTCGTCGACGTCGGCTGGAGCCACGGCACCTTGGTGGACCGTCCGGTGGAGCCCGCCCCGCCGGACGTGCCGGTTGAGGACCGGCGTGATCTACTCGCTCAGGCGAGTGAGATCGTGAACGCGATTGCCCCTGAACTCATCGAACAGCGCCGGCGCGAAATGGCCGAACTCGAGAAGAAGCGGCGCAAGGGTCGCTGGTTCAAGCGCGGCTAGTCGCCCGTGAAGTCGGGCGCGCGGCGCTCGAGAAAAGCCGACATCGCCTCGCGTAGGTCATTGCTGGCGAGATACAGGGTGTTCCAGCGCGCGACGAAGTCGAGACCCTCTTCGATACTGCGCCCGTCGTTCGCCGCCAGTACTGCCTTGGTCCCCTGCACGGCCAGGGGCGAGTTCGCGGCGATCTCACGGGCGAGTTCCAGGGCGGCGCAGTACACCGCGTCCGCACCTTCTGCGCAGACCGAGTTGACGAGGCCGATGGCTGCGGCTCGTGGCGCGTCGATGTCCTTGCCGGTGAAGGCCAATTCGGCGACGTGACCCGAGCCAATGATGCGCGGCAGTCGCTGGAGCGTGCCCAGGTCCGCCACGATGGCCACCTTGGTCTCGCGCACTGAAAAGACGGCATCCGAGGACGCCACGCGCATGTCGCACGCACTGATGAGGTCGACGCCGCCGCCGATGCAGTAGCCGTGTACGGCCGCGATGACGGGAATGGGTAGCGCGGCCAGCGAGGTAACGGAGTCTTGCATGGCCCGGACGTTCGCGTAGGTGCGCGCGTTCGACGCCGCGCGCGAGTTCGCACTGCTTCTCTCGCCGAGTTGAGCGCCGAACTCCTTGAGGTCAAGTCCCACCGTGAAGTGCGGGCCTTTGGCGGCCACCACGAGCACTCGAATGTCACGGTTAGCCGCGACCTGAGCGGCCGCGAGGGGCAGGTCGCCCCAAAAGGCGCTACCGAGCGCGTTACGCGCCTCGGGCCGATCCAGCCAGAGGGTGGCGACGTGAGCGTGGGACTCAAGGGTGATCACGCTAGAGGAGAACGTCACGAAGTCCTTTCGCTCGCTCAGTCAGCCTACGTCGCCACGCAGAGACACCAAGGGCCCCCAGTACACTGCCTGAGGCCTCTTTCGTTATGACATCCTTCGCCGACTCCGCAAACTCATTCATCTCTGAGCGCCCCGACGCTGTGCAGCGGCGCTTGGCCTGGGAGCGCTTCGAGACTCTGGGTCTGCCGACGACGAGCGACGAGGTGTGGCGATACGCGCCGCTGCGAGATCTCAACATTGATCAGTTTTCGGTGGCCAGCGCGCCACGTCACGACGTCGACTCGCCCTTCGCCGCCCAGTTGTGCGAGCGCGCCGGACTGGTGGTGCGCGTCACCGATGGATTCGGCCTCAGTGTCAGTGGACTTCCCGATGGTGTCAGTGTCGAGTTCGTCGAGGCAGCGCCATCGCTGCACGAAGAGAGTTGGACCGAACGATTCGCCGGCGATAGTTTTGCCCTCTTGAATGTCGCCCTGGCCCCTTCGACCACCGTCATTCGCATCACATCGGGCGCGGAAGTCCGTGATCCGATCGTGGTCCTCAACGAGTCCTCGACCACCGCCTCGTTTTCGCGGACCCAGATCGTGGTCGAACGAGGGGCGAACGTGACGGTCGTCGAGTACTTCGAAGGCGGTCGTGACGCGCTCGTGGTGCCGGTGAGCGAGTATCGCGTGGACGATGACGCCTCGCTGCGACTGGTGACCTACCAGCGATTGGACGTGAGTGCCTGGCACGTCGCGCGTACGACCGGCCGACTGGGCCGCGACGCTCGACTGCAACAAGCGGTCATCGGACTCGGTGGGCACTATGACCGCTCGCGCAACGACGCGGACCTACTCGGGGCTGGCGCGTCGAATGAGCTGCGCACGACCTTTCTCGGCACGGGCGATCAGGTTCACGACTTTCGCACGCGGCAGTTTCACGTGGGCGCTCGCACGACGTCGACCTTGTTGTCCAAGGGGGCGGTGGCCGACGAGTCACGATCGATCTACACCGGGCTCATCGAGATCGAAAAGGGGGCGAAGCGCACTGACGCGCGCCAGACCAATCACAACCTGTTGCTGTCGAAATCGGCGCACGCGGACAGTGTGCCGAACCTCGACATCCGAGAGAACGACGTCATGTGCGCTCACGCCTCGAGCGTGGGACCGCTGGACGAACTGCAGCGCTGGTACCTCGAGTCGCGAGGTGTGAGTCGTGAGGACGCGCAGCGCCTCATGATTCAGGGTTTCTTCAACGAGATGCTGGCGGCCTTGCCCCAGGAACTCGCGGAGCTCGTCGAGCGCGACGTGACCTCGGTGCTCTCGGGCGTGGCGGTGGTGGCGACGTGAGTTCGTTCGACATCGGCACGCTGTCGGACTACGAAGATGGCGTGCCTCGTCAGTTGAAGATCGAGGGCCACATCCTGGTGGCCGTTCGAGTGGACGAAGAGGTCTTCGTGCTTGATGACCGGTGCAGTCACGAGGAGTTCTTCCTCTCCGACGGCGAAGTGGACGTCGAGACCAAAGAGATCGAGTGCGAGCGACACGGCTCGATGTTTCGACTCTGCGACGGGGCAGCGATGACGCTGCCCGCGACCAAGCCGGTGGCTCATTACGACGTGGTGGAACGAGACGGTCGATTGGAAGTGGCGCTGCCGTGAGTTCGACGCTGAAGATCGAAAACCTGCACGTAGCGGTGGGCGACAAGGAGGTCCTCAAGGGCTTCTCGCTGGTCATGCACTCGGGCGAGGTGCACGCCATCATGGGGCCCAACGGCTCGGGCAAGTCGACGCTCGCGCACGCGTTAAGCGGTCATCCCGGCTATCGCGTTCTTGAAGGTTCGGTGACGCTGGACGGCGTCGAGCTCTTGGAGCTCTCGCCGACGGATCGAGCGCGCGCCGGACTCTTGTTGGTGCTCCAGCACCCCTTCGAGATTCCCGGCGTTCGGGTCTTTGATCTCCTCGAGGCCGCGGGGGCGGAGCACACGACCCTGCGTCGTCGCCTGTCCGAAGAGGCGCAACGAATCGAGCTGCGACCCGAACTACTGGATCGATTCGTGAACGTGGACCTCTCGGGCGGCGAGCGCAAGCGAGCCGAGATGGTTCAACTCGGCGTCCTGCAGCCCAAGTTCGCCGTCCTCGACGAGGTTGACTCGGGACTGGACGTGGACGCGCTGGACGCGGTGGCGCGTCGGCTGGTGTCGGCGACCACCGAGTGGAACTGTGGCGTGCTGGCGATCACGCACTTTCGTCGACTGCTGGTGGAGTTGCCGCCGACCATGATTCACGTCATGAGCGACGGCCGAGTCGTTGAAACGGGCGGCCCCGAACTCGCCGAGACCCTTGAGCGCGACGGCTACGAGCACTTTCGTGGCGCGTCACTGTAATCAATTCGCAAGGCTTCACAGGTAAACTCGCACGATGGCCAATGGACGTGACGACTCGCCCGGCTCAGGTCGCCACCACTCCCGACGAGACCTCGCCAATCAGGACCGACTTCTCGCGCTCGGTGATGCCGTTGAGGGGCGAGAGGGCGTCAAGCACCGCCACAAGAGCAAGCGACGCGTCGGGCGACGCGTAGGCATCGGCTTCGTCGTACTGATCGTGCTGATTGGCGCGGTGGTGGGCGGAAGTTACCTCTACGCGAACTGGCGCTTCGACAAAATCACCAAGATCAAGGTCGCGGGCGAAGTGCCGCCGATCTCGGGCCAGCCCTTCAACATCCTGCTGATCGGTTCTGACTCTCGCGCGGGCCTTACCGGTCTCCTCGCACGCCAGACGGGTGCGACGAGCGGCCTGGTGGACGGCCAGCGCAGCGACAGCGTGAAGATCGTTCACGTTGATCCGGGCGCGGGAACGATCAACATGATCTCGATTCCCCGCGACACGGTGGTCACGCTGCTCGCGAACCAGACGCTGTACGGAAAGTTCAACCGCATCAACGTCAACTTTGACAATGGACCCTCTCTGCTCGCCCAGACCATCACCGCCAACTTCGGCATCAAGATCAACCAGACCGTGGTGGTGAGCTTCGCCGGGCTCATTAACGCCGCCGACGCCGTGGGTGGGGTCTACCTGGACTTTCGCTATCCCTCCTGGGACCCCTACTCAGGGCTACGCATCCTGCACCCGGGCTGTCAGATCGTGACGGGCTTTCAAGCCCTGGCCCTGTCGCGCAGTCGCCACTTCTACTACAACGTTGATAACGCCAAGGTCTTCCCGCCGGTCATCTGGGGCTCGACGGACTCGGGGGCCGACGATCTCTACAACGCCGGCTGGATGTACGACCCGACGAGTGACTTCGGACGCATCGATCGACAAGACGCGTTCTTGCGCGCCTTGATCGCGCGCGCGAAGAGGCTCTACAACCCCATCACCCTGAACTCATTTCTCTCGAAGTTGCCCCAGGGCATTGCGCTCGACCAGAACTTCTCGCTCAACGAGCTCATCGGTCTCGCGGAGCGCTTCCACGGGATCAACCCCAACTCGGTGCAGACCTGGACCCTGCCCACCATCGCGGCGGACAACGCCGACCTGGGTGACGTCCTCTACGTCGACCAGCCCGCGGCGCAGCAGATGCTCGTCGACATCTTTGGCAACACTCTGGCTACCCCGGCTGATCCGCCGCCTAATGAGGCGGGTCAGACACCCGAACCACCCGTCGTCACCATCCCCACGACGACAACCACCGTGGCGGGCACGACGACCACCAAGTCCGCCGAGCATCACACGGCTCCCACGACCACCACGACGAACCCGACGTTGGCGGTACCTAACTACGACCCGGTGCCCTGCAGCCCGTAGGTCGCCTCGCGTTACGCGGAAATCTCGGCGAGCCCCTGTTGCAGGGTGTTCCAGGCGAGGGTGGCGCACTTGATGCGCACCGGGAACTTCACCACGCCAGCCAGAGCGGCCAGTTCACCCAGGGAGCGCAAGTTGCTCGCTCCCGACTCCTCGTCGCTCGACGCCCCCGCCACGGTCATGAGCTCCTTGAACTTCTGGATCGTCGAGTGAACATCGTCGAGACTCTTCCCCTTCACCGCCGCGCTCATGAGCGAGGATGAGGACTGCGAGATCGAACAGCCGTGCCCGGTCAGCTTGATGTCGCTCAGCACGCCATCTTCTACTTCCAGATAGACAGTCACCTCGTCGCCGCACAGAGGATTGAATCCTTCGACCTTGTGAGCGGGCGGAGTGGCGAGCTCGCCGCGGTTGCGCGGCGAGCGGTAGTGATCGAGGATGATTTCGCGGTAGAGGTCTTCGAGATTCGACACGACTCAGCCAAACATCTTGAGCGCGTGCTCGAGGGCCTCGATCAGTACCGTCGTGTCGTCGCTCAGTGAGTAGGGGCCAAAGGAGGCCCGAGCAGTGGCCGCCAGGTTGAACCGGCGCATGAGGGGCTTGGCGCAGTGATGTCCGGGACGCACGCACACGCCGAACTCGTCGAGGACCTGGGCGACGTCGTGGGGATGCACGCCCGCCACGTCAAGGCTGATGACCCCACCACGATCGATCACGGTCGGCGGACCGATGACGCGGATGCGCTCGTCGAAGGCCTCCTCGAGGCGCGTCAGTGCGTCCTGGGTGAGTGAGCGCTCGTGGGCGACGACGTTGTCCATGCCCATTCCCTCGAGGTAGCGCACTGCAGCGTGGAGTCCCACGGCTTCGGCGATCGGAGGAGTGCCGGCTTCGAATCGAGCGACGCCCTTGGCCGGGGTGAACCCGTCCAGGCGTACGTCGGCGATCATGCCACCACCACCGAGGAACGGTCCCATCGTCTCGAGCACGCTCGCGCGAGTCCACAGCACGCCGATCCCGGTGGGGCCGAGCATCTTGTGTCCCGAAAAGGCGAGAAAGTCGATTTCGAGGGCGCTCACGTCCACCGGCCCGTGCGCCACGGACTGTGCACCATCTACGGCGATGAGCGCGCCCACGCCGTGGGCGGCGCTGGCGAGTTGGCGAAGGTTGTTCTTGGTGCCCAGCACGTTCGACATTCCGGTCACCGACAGGAGCTTCACGCCGCGCAGCAGTTCATCGAGGTGGGAGAGGTCGAGCCGGTAGTCGTCGCCCACGGGCACGAAGCGAACCTCGACGCCCGTCGCCTCGCGCAACTGGAACCACGGCACGATGTTGGCGTGATGCTCCATCTCGGTCACCAGCACGACGTCCTTGGGACCTAGGTTGGCCGCCCCCCACACCTTGGCGACGAGGTTGAGGGACTCCGTGGTGTTCTTCGTAAAGACGATCTCGTCAGCCCCGCCGGGCGCGCCGATGAAACGAGCGACGGCCGCGCGAGAGTTCTCGTACGCCTCGGTCGCCTCATTGGCCGTCTGGTAGACGCCGCGATGCACGTTGGCGTGGCGCAGTCGGTAGTAGGTGCTCATGGCGTCGATCACCGCACGCGGCTGGAGCGAACTCGCCCCGGAGTCGAGGTAGGTAATGGTGCGACCGTGGACCTGGCGCGTCAGCTGGGGGATGTCGTTGCGTACGCGCCGAGCGTTAAAGCTGCTCACGCGCTGACCGCCCGCCACGCGTCGTAGCCGTCGTGGTCGATGAGTTGGGCGAGGTCCACGTCACCGCTGTGCACGATGCGTCCATCCACGAGCACGTGGACGACGTCGGGGCGGATCTCGTCGAGCAACTTGACGTAGTGGGTGACGACGACGGCTCCCATGGTCGGGTGCTGTTCGCGCACCGTGCGTACGCCCCGGGCCACGACGCGCAACGCGTCGATGTCCAGTCCCGAGTCGGTCTCGTCCAAGAGTGCGACGACCGGCTCGAGCAGAGCCATCTGGAGCACTTCGTTGCGCTTGCGCTCGCCACCGGAGAATCCCTCGTTGAGGTGGCGCTCGGCGAAGGCGCTGTCGATGCCGAGGCGGTCCATCCACTCGGCCAAGTCCAGGCGGACTTCAAGCACGCTCAGCTCCTCGAGTCCCTTGCGCGCGGCAATGGCCTGACGCAGGAACTGGATCACCGAGACCCCGCCGATCGCTTCGGGGTACTGAAAGGCGAGGAATATCCCCGCCCTGGCCCGCGCGTCGGGAGTCCAGGAGGATATGTCCTCTCCGCGTAGGAGTATTTCGCCCGCCGTGACGAGGTAGCCAGGATGTCCCATGATGACGCTTGCGAGCGTTGACTTGCCCGCACCGTTGGGACCCATGAGGGCGTGCACTTCACCTTCGTTGACGACCAGGTCGACGCCACGCAAGATCTGGGAACCTTCGGCCTCAACGTGCAGATTGCGAAGTTCCAGTAACGGTTTTGGCACAAAGTCAAGCCTACTGTCCGACTAGGAATCGCTGACAGGGCCTACCAGCCCCGCTCCACCCACTCATCGAGATGGTTGCGTTCAGCGCCGATGGTCGACGGCGCGCCGTGCCCGGGCCAGAACGTCACCTCGTCGCCGTAGGTCCCAAAGAGTCGCTCGTCAATCGAGGCGATGATGCTTGAGAAGCTTCCTCCCTCGAACGTCGTGTTGCCCGGACCGCCAGGAAATAAGGTGTCACCGGTAAAGAGCACCGGGGTGTTCTCGAGCGCGAAGCAGATGCTGCCCGGGGTGTGACCGGGCGTATGGATCGTGCGAAGTCTCAACTGTCCGACCTGGTGGACGTCATCGTCCCCTAGTAAGTGGTCGTAGCTGGGCAAGAGATGGGCGTCTTCTTGGCGCACCCACACGTCGATGCCCGCCTCGCGTACCGCCTCGACCGCGCCGATGTGGTCCCAGTGCCCGTGGGTTTCGAGCACCGACGTGACCCCTAAGCGGCGTGCCACCTCCAAGAGGCGATCGTGTTCGTTGGCCGCGTCCAGCAGCGCGGCCTCGCCCGTGCGCCGACACCGCACGACGTAGACGTTGTTGGCAATCGGCCCCACCACGAAGCGGTGGACCTCACTCAGGGCGTCCGACCACACCAGTCCCACGTTGTCCACGTCACCAGACTGCCACGAAAAAATCGGGGGTGGGCATTGACTAATCTCGGTCCTGGTGCGTCGCGCCGCGAAGAAGAGGGGCCGTCATGAACTTTGGTTTCAGCGAAGAACAGGAAGAACTTCGCAAGATGGTGCGACGGTTCTTGGAAGAAAAGTCGCCCGAAACTGAAGTGCGACGCCTCATGGCCACCGAGGAGGGCTACGACCCCGCGGTGTGGGCCCAGATGGCCAACGAACTGGCGCTGCAAGGGCTCGGCATTCCCGAGGAGTACGGCGGGCAGGGATTCGGTCCCGTGGAGTTGTACGTGGTCTTTGAGGAGATGGGCGCGGCCCTTTTGTGCTCACCATATTTCTCCACCGTGGCGCTGGCGGCGAACGCCCTGTTGCTCGTTGGCGACGAGGCGGCCAAGTCCGCCTACCTGCCGGGGATCGCGTCGGGAGAGACGATCGCCACCGTGGCCCTCACCGATGACGCGGGTGGATGGGACCTCTCGACTACCTCAACGACGGCCGAGCGTGACGGCGACGGGTGGGTGCTGTCGGGAGTGCGCAGTTTCGTGACCGACGGATCCACGGCGAGTCTGTTGCTGGTCCCGGCCAAGACCGATAAGGGTCTGTCGCTGTTCGCCGTGGAGGGAAGTGCGTCGGGCGTGGAGAAGGAGTCGCTCGCCACGATGGACCAGACGCGCAAGCAGAGTCGTCTGGTCTTTACCAAGGCCTCCGCCACGCTGGTGGGCGAAGAGGGCGGCGCGCTCGCGGGCTTGGAGGCCGCGGTACAGATCGCCGAGTCCGCTCTGGCGGCTGAGCAGGTGGGCGGAGCGCAGCGGGTCCTTGACTCCTCAGTGGATTACGCGAAGAACCGCGTGCAGTTTGGCCGTCCGATCGGCTCGTTCCAAGCAATCAAGCACAAGTGCGCTGACATGCTCCTCGACGTGGAGTCGGCGAAGTCGGCCGCCTACTACGCCGCCTGGGCCTCCCAGGAGCGAAACGATGAGCTGCCCATTGCGGCCAGCCTGGCCAAATCGTTTTGCTCCGAGGCCTACTTTCACTGCGCGGCGGAAAACATTCAGATTCACGGTGGCATCGGATTCACTTGGGAGCACCCCGCGCACCTGTACTTCAAGCGCGCCAAGAGCTCAGAGCTCTTCCTCGGCGACCCGACCTACCACCGCGAGCTACTGGCCCAACGCTTAGGCATTTAACTTTCATGCTCGATCACGAGCAACTCACCAGCGGCGCGTCGACTCTCGACCTGCGCATCTCGAACTCCAGTGCGCGACCGGTCGTGGGTCACGTGCTCGTACTGGTTCACGGTCTGCCTCGACTCATGGGCATGGGCCGTCAGGCGGCGGGCCTCCTGCCCGAACTGGCTGAGCACGTGGCGAATGAGTCGGGCTGGCTGGTGGCGACGGGCACGCTCTCGGGAGTCGGGGGAAGTACCGGTACCTTTTCGCCCACCAAGTGGCGCGAGGACCTGGCCACGATCCTCGATCGCGTGGCCGAAGGTGAACCGCGCGTCTCGCTCGCGGGATTCGGCTTCGGCGGGGCCCTAGCCCTAGCCGTCGCGGCCAGCGATGATCGCGTGCGTGGGGTCGCGACGTTTGCCACCCCGGCGCACCTCGCTGCGTGGTGCGGGTCGCCCGAGGAGATCCACCGGGCGGTGCAGATCTCGGGCGTGGTGGGCGACGGGAACGACCTGCTCTCACCCCACGACCTCTATCGCGACATCTTGGCGATCGATCCCGTGGGCGCCATCGCCAAGCTGCCGCCTCGCCGACTCTTGATCGGCCACGGCACCGACGACATCGAAGTGCCCGCGTCCGACGCGCGCGATCTAGTCGCGGCGGCCGAAGGGCGAGCCGAACTGCGGCTCATTCAAGGCGCGGGTCACCAACTGCGCGCCGACCCGCGAATGGTGGCGACGCTCTTAGGTTGGCTCGACCGCCACCGCTAAGGCACCATCGAGCGCCCGCCGGATCTCGCGTGCGGTGGCTTCGGGGTTGGGTGACTCGGTGAGCGCTCGTACCACGACGAAGTGGCGAAGACCCCCGGCGACAAGGCCGGCGACGTTGTGTTCGTTGACGCCGCCAGTGACAAAGACCGGGCGATCGCTGCGTCGCTGGCTAGAGACTGCGTAGTCGAGTCCGGTTCCCTCGCGGCCGGGCTTCGTGGGAGTGGGCACGATCGGACCGGCGCTGAAGTAACTGGCCGGATGGGTCAGTGCGTCATCGAACTCCACGCTCGAGTGGGTGGACAGACCGACGATCGCGCCACCGCCGAGCAGGTCGCGACATCGCTCGACGCTCACGTCGTCTTGACCCACGTGTACCCCATCGGCCGCCAGTTCCAGTGCGAGTTCGGGTGAGTCGTTCACGATGAAGGGAACGTCGAACTCTCGACAGATCGGCTTCATCTCGCGAGCGGCCCGGCGCTGCGCGCCGAGATCGAGGTTCTTTTCGCGCAGCTGGACGACGTCGACGCCCCCGCGCAGAGCTGCCCCTAGGAAGTCGATCATGTCGTCTCGCACGCCCACGCATAGGTAAAGGCGCCGCGCAGAGAGGTCGAACACGCCCTTCACCCTAGAAGTTTGGGCTCGGGGCGCCCCACATGTGCAACTGGTACGGCAGAATGGAGCCATGCAGGTTCCCGCCAAGGCCGAGTACGCGATTCGCGCGCTTCTCACGCTGGCGGCGAGTGACGTTTCGGTGAGTGCCGAGCATCTGGCTCACGAACAGGACCTGCCCGCCAAGTTCCTCGGTGCGATTCTGAGTGACCTGCGCCGCGGGGGTCTTGTGACCAGTCAGCGCGGCCCCGAGGGCGGGTTCAAACTCGCCCGAGACCCCGATTCGATCTACATCGCGGACATCCTTCGCGTGGTGAGTGGTCCAATGGCCGGCGTGCGGGGAATGCGACCCGAAACCCTGATCTACGAAGGAGAGGCCAAGCATTTGCGCGACGTGTGGGTAGCCGTTCGCGGGACGCTACGCGAGGTGCTCGAACACGTCACTCTCGGACAAGTGCTGCGCGGTGATCTGCCGCCGGCCGTAACCCGCTTTACCGAGGACCCGGACGCCTGGATTACCCGCGTCATATGATCCGTGTCTACACCGACGGCGCCTGCCGCGGTAACCCGGGACCGGGCGGTTGGGGCTGGGCCAGCGGTCCCGACGATTACGGCAGTGGCGCCGACCCGCACACGACGAATCAACGCATGGAGGTTATGGCGGTGATCGAGGCGCTGCGCGAGCACCCAACCGGAGCGATCGAAATCGTGAGCGACTCGACCTACGTGGTGAAGTGCTTTCAGGATCGCTGGTATCTGGGGTGGCAGCGTCGAAACTGGAAGAACACCGCCGGAAAGCCGGTCGCCAATCGCGACCTCTGGGAGACCCTGATCCCACTCGCTCTCGAGAGTGGGCGACGCGTGACCTTCTCGTGGGTGAAGGGTCACTCGGGGGACCCGATGAACGAGTTCGTCGACACTCTCGCCACGGTCGCCGCCGACTCGCAGAGCGCCCAACACTCCTAGAGCCCCGATAGGGGACAGGAGCGAAAACATTAGGATTTTGCGTCGGGGGATATGGCTGTCCAACCGAAGGGAATGATTGTGGCGAACGAGGTCCAGCAGTTTGACGTGGTCGTCATTGGCGGAGGACCTGGTGGATACGCCGCCGCGCTCTACGGCGCAGCGGCCGGCCTCAGCATCGCCATCGTCGAGCGCGACAAGGTGGGTGGAACGTGCCTTCACCGTGGCTGCGTGCCCGCCAAAGAGTTTCTCGAGACCGCCCATGTGCGACGCACCGTGGAACACTCGGGAGACTTCGGCATCGAAACGACAGGTGTGAGCGTCGACTTTTCAGTCAGCCAAGGGCGAAAGAACGAGATCGTCGACCGACTCTTCAAGGGCCTCTCGGGTCTGTTGAAGGGCCGCAAGGTGACCATCTTCGATGGCACGGGCCGCCTCGACGCGAACCTCACGGTAAACGTGGTCGACGGCGCCGACGCTGGTGTCGTGGCCCAAGGCAAGAACATCATCCTTGCGGCCGGTTCGGTGCCGCGCACACTGCCCGGCTTCGAGATCGACGGCAAGATCGTCGTGACCTCGGATGAGTTCCTGGACCTCACCGCCCTACCCAAGCGCGCGGTCGTCATCGGCGGGGGAGCGATTGGCTGTGAGTTCGCCTCGCTCCTCTCGGACATGGGCACTCAAGTGACCATCCTCGAAGCGCTGCCGGCCATCCTGGTGGGATGCGACACCGAAGTCGCCAACGTCGTGAGTCGCTCGTTCAAGAAGCGCGGCATCGAGACACGCACGGGAGTCAACATCACCGGGCACACGCCCAAGAAGAACTCCACGACCATCGAGATGGAAGGCGCCGAGAGCGTCGAGACCGACATGGTCGTGATGTCGGTAGGACGCCGGCCCCGCACCGAGGGACTGCTCGGCGATGGCACGGGAGTCGTCGTCAACGATCGCGGCTTCGTCGAGGCGGACGGTCTCATGCGCACGGCCGCGCCCAACGTGTATGCGGTGGGCGACGTGGTCGCGGGCACTCCGCAACTCGCCCACGTGGGTTTCGCCGAAGCGATCGTGGCGATCAAGACCATCTTGGGCGAGCCTGCGGTCCCGGTGGACTACGAGCGAGTGCCCTGGGCCATCTACTCGAACCCCGAAGTCGCCTTCGTCGGCTTGACCGAGGCGGCAGCCAAGGAGAAGGGTTACCAAGTGGTCGTAAAGAAAGACCCTTTCGGCGGCAACTCGCGCGCGCAGATCATCGGTGACACCGACGGCGTGGTTAAGATCATCGCCGAAAAGCGTGCCGACGGGTCCGGCGGTCAGATTTTGGGCGTGCACATGGCCGGTCCCTGGGTCACCGAACAGTTGGGCGCGGGCTACTACGCGGTCAACTGGGAGGCGACGGCCGAAGAGGCCGCCGCGCTGATTCAGCCGCACCCGTCGTTGTCCGAGACGTTCGGCGAGACACTCCTCGCGCTCGCTGGGCGAGGGCTGCACGTTGGCTGATGTCACATGTAGTAAATGTCCCTAGATAGCATCGGCCACCGCGTCCTCGTTGACGGGATGATGGGCTCGGGCAAGAGCACGTTTGCACGTACGCTCGCCGAAAGGACTGGATTACCGCTGATTCACCTCGACGTCCACTACTGGAAGCCGGGCTGGGTGCGGCCGTCGGATGACGAGTGGCGAGAACGGCAGCGCACGCTGCTCGCTGGCGAGGATTGGATCATCGATGGCAACTACAACGAAACGCTCGCCCTCAGGGTCGAACGCGCGGAAACCGTGGTGTTTCTCGATACTCCTTGGTGGTTGTGCGCGAGTCGCGCTTTTGTACGAGGGATTCGCAAGCCATCTGGCGAAATGCCCGAGGGCTGCGCGGACTCAGCCAGGCGACGCTTGCGAGACGAGTGGGGCGGCGTGGGGAGGATCTGGCGCAACCGCCATTCTGAACCTGCATACGCGCGGTCGGAGATCCTGCGGCACGCGTCAGACACGGCAGTGCACGTGCTCCGTTCGCGGCGGGAGGCGAGGGTGTTTCTCGATGCTGTCAGTTTCTAGAAAGAACGATCCTCGCCGGCGGATAGAAGGCGTTGACGCCGCATCATTTGTAGTAATCAACTCAACTTTGGCGCCGGTAGAGTCGAAGCCATGACCGACGTCACCCTTCCCTCGTTGGGTGAGTCGGTCACCGAAGGAATCATCACTCAGTGGTTCAAGAAGGTGGGCGACGTGGTCGCGCGCGATGAGCCGCTCTTTGAGGTATCGACCGACAAGGTTGACTCCGAGATGCCGTCGCCGGCCGCCGGAGTACTGGTCGAGATTCTCGCCGGTGAGGGCGACACGGTAGAGACCGGCGCGCGAGTCGCCGTCATTCGAGAGTCGAGCGACGCGTCGCCAAGTACTCCTATGCCGCCACCCGCAACGGCCGCGGAGCCCCCGGTTCCCAGCTCGACGCCCGAGCCGACTCCGATCCCGACGGCTGCGTCAACCCCACCGACCCCTCAGCCTGACTCGTCATCGGGCGTGGTGGTCTCGCCCGTCGTGCGGCGCATTTTGAGCGATGCTGGCGTCGATGCCTCATCCCTGCGGGGCACCGGTCCCGGTGGGGCGATCACGCGTCGTGACGCCGAGCGCGCGGTGGCTCAAGGTCCGAGCGAAGAGGTTGTCGTTCCCCTCAGCAACGGACAGCGCCGCATGGGTCAGCACATGTCCATCTCCAGCCAAAGCACACCTCACGGCTTCGTCGGCGTCGAGGTAGACGGGGAGATCTTCGCGGAGCTTGACGCGCTCGGTCGCGTCACGCGTGACGGCGAGCCCATCAGCGACGAGATGGTCGTGGCCCTGGCGGCGGTGCGAGCCCTAGGCGAGTTCGAGTTCTTGAACGCGACGTACGCGGGCGACGAGTTGACTCTTCACCGCACGGTCAACCTGGGTCTTGTTCGATCCATCGCCGAGGACGGCATGCTGGTGCCCGTCGTGCACGCCGCCGCTGGCTTGACCTTGCGCGCCCTTGCTCGACGCGTGAATGAACTCGACGCTCGCGTGCTCACGCGACAGCTCACGGCCGATGACCTGATGGGAGGAACCTTCACGGTGGCCGGGGCTCCCACGGAACACACGCTGTGGTCAAAGCCGATCATCATTCAGCCCGAAGTGGCAATCCTTTCGATGGGCGCGGTGCGCGTGGTGCCGGTGGTCTCGAAGAACGACTCGAGGATCGAGATCGGACGGCGCGTGGTGCTCGGGCTCTCCTTCGATCACCGTGTCTGTGAGCCGACCGCCGCCGCCACGTACCTCGAGCGGGTTGGTGAGCTGCTCGCGGGACTGGACCTCGAAAGCGATCGGTAGATGCTGCGCCGCCGTCACCTTGGTCGGGTCTCGTTCGCCGAGGCGAACGACCTTCAGCGTGCCTTCCTCCAAGCGAGCGACGACTACGTTCTGTTGTTCGAGCATCCCCCGACCTACACGCGTGGTGTGCGCACCCACGAAGAGAACTTCCTCATACCCCCGTCTCAGCTGAACGCGGTCGTCATTGACGCCGATCGCGGTGGCGACGTCACGTACCACGCGCCGGGTCAGGTCGTCGCCTGGGCCATTGTCACCGTGGCCGATGACCCCGCGTCCGGCAAGACCCACGTTCGCCACTTGGAAGACGCCGTGATCGCCACCGTTCGCTCGTTCGATCCCGAGGGACTACTGGGTGAGATTGGTCGGCTCGAGGGATATCCCGGGGTGTGGGCCCGACTGGACACGCTGCCGGCCAAGATCGCCGCGGTCGGCGTGCGCACCGAGCGCAACGAGAACGGAGTCCGGCGCACGTTGCACGGCGTCGCGCTCAACGTGGACATCGATCTCTCGGGGTTCGCGGCGATTGTGCCGTGCGGCATCCCCGATAAGCCTGTGGCGTCGATGACCTCGCTGGGGCTCTCGGTCAGTTCGCTCGAGGTGGAGGCCGCGTTGGGTGAAGCGCTCGATCACGAACTCGCGAGCGTGGCGCGCGTCGCGGCGGTTGACCGCAGCGCGGCGTCGCTGTCCGACGAGCGGCCACTCATTCGTCGGTTGCGCAAGGCGGGTGTGGACCCCGACGCAGGTCTGGCGATCACGACGCGCAAACCCGAGTGGTTGCGCATCGAAGCCCACATGGGTGCGGAGTATCAGTCGCTGCGCAAGTTGACCGAGGACCTACGGCTCGTGACAGTCTGCGAGGAGGCGGGGTGCCCGAACATCTTCGAGTGCTGGGCCTCGGGTACGGCGACCTTCATGGTGAACGGCGAGCGCTGCACCAGGGCGTGCGGATTCTGTCTGGTCGATACTCGTAAACCTCTCGCGCTCGATCCCACCGAACCCGATCGCGTGGCCGAGGCGGTGGTGCGTCTCAAGTTGGCGCTCGCCGTGATTACCTGTGTCGCGCGTGACGACCTCGCCGACGGGGGGGCTGGCGCGATCGCGGCCAGTGTGCGGGCTATTCGCGAGCGCTCGCCGGGCACGGACGTTGAAGTGTTGATCAGCGACCTGCGCGGCGATCCCGACTCGTTGCAACTCATTATCGACGAGCGACCCGACGTGTTCAACCACAACGTCGAGACGGTCGCGCGCCTGCAGCGCGCGGTTCGCCCGAGCGCAGGCTACCTGCGCTCGCTCACCGTGCTCGCCCGAGGAGCCGAGGCGGGTCTGGTCACCAAGTCCGGCCTCATGGTCGGCCTGGGTGAGAGTGCGGACGAAGTAGAAGAGGCGTTGGCCGATCTGGCCTCGGTGGGTGTGCAGATCGTCACGATTGGCCAGTACCTTCGTCCCTCGGAGCGGCACTTGCCCGTAGCTCGCTACTGGGAGCCATGGGAGTTCGACGACCTTGCCGAACGTGGACGACGCCTCGGTCTTCGTCACGTGCAGTCCTCGCCCCTCACGCGTTCGAGCTACCACGCGCGCGAAGCCTTGAGTGAGGCGACGCCCGTGGCGGCACCCTCGTTGCGCCGTTAGTTCATATCGGGCTTGGGCGTCTCGCCGCGCATGACTTGAGCGAGGCGCTCGAGGTAGAAGCCCCATCCGTCTTCGTGATCGCTGACCGCGTCCTCGGGCAGACCGCGGTGCGTGAGTCGAACCAATGTGTCCTCGCCCTGGGGCGTGAGGCTGATCTCGACTTCGGTTGATCCGGGAGGGATGGGATGACCTGGCTCGCTCCACCCGAAGGTGAACACGACGCGCTCGTCGGGCACGATGTCGATGAACTCTCCGGCCCCCTCGTTCCCTCCGCAATTCAGCTGCACACTGCCACCGGGACGGGGATCTAGTTCCACGGACCGGCCCAGCCACTGGACCATCAGGTCGGGCTTGACGAGGTAAGGAAACACGGTGGCGGGGGAGGCCTTCACCACGATCTCTCTGACTGCTTCACTCATGACTGTCCTTTCATTGCTTCACTTGACTCGGCGAGGTCGCGCAACTTCTCGAGACTGTTGGTCCAAAAGGAGTCCAAGAAGTCGCGAAGTCGCGCCACTTCGGTGCGATTGACGCAGTACATCCGACGCGTGCCGTCGCGTCGTTCACTCACGAGACCGCTGCGACGAAGCACACCCAGATGCTGGGAGATCGCAGATCGAGTGACGGTGGGAAAGTGCGTCGCGATCTCGCTCGCGGTCTTCTCATCGCTCCACACGAGTCGAACGATCTCGCAGCGTTTGGTCTCACTCAGGGTCTTGAGCAGCGTGTCCACGTCTTTACGTTAGCAAATACTTACGTAAGTGTCAACTTACGGAACGAGCGATTATGGGGAGTTTGTCACGAGTTTTGACACAATGGAACGTGCACCCGACAGGGTGAACGTTCGACACGGTGAGCATCGTCACGCCTGTCGAGCAGATGAAAGGCTGACATGTCTCGCACGGCTCGCGTCTCGTCCATCAAAGAGGCGCTGGGTGCGCCCACCATCGCGGTACCGGTGGTCATGCGAGACGGTGCAGGTTCAATCAGCCCCACCGTCGCCCGGGCCGGCGTGGACTCACCGACGTCGCTCAGCGCGCAGTGGTGCTCGGCCCAGGGACTGAAGGACGAGGCTGGTTCGATCGCGGTGTTGCGCTCACTCGATGGCGCAAACGTGGCCCTGGTGTCAATCGGCGCCGACGCGCAGTGCGCCGCGTCATACCGGTTAGCCGGGGCCAGCGCGGCTCGAGCCGCGGGCGAAGGTTCATTCGCGTTCTTTCTGCCGACCGAAGGTCTCGAGCATCCCGGCGCCATCGCCCAAGCCGTGGTCGAGGGCGCAGTCCTCGTGTCCCACACCTACAAGACCAGTGAGGCGACCTCCAGCGTCGAGATCGTCCCCGTGGGTACGCCGCTGCCGCCCGTCGCGGTTCACGACGAGGTGACGCGCGGCGTCGAGCGCGGTGCGCGCATCGCCGACGGCGTGAACTGGGCGAAGCAGTTGGTCGACACCCCGGCGAGCTCGCTGCCGCCCCGGGCGCTCGCGGTGGAGATTGAGTCGCGCTTAGCCGCGGACCCTCACGTCGACGTTCGCGTGTGGACGGAGTCGAAGATTCGCGACGAGCGGCTGGGCGGGCTCCTGGGGGTGGGCCTGGGCTCGGCCCAGCCGACCCGACTCGTCTACGTCACCTACGACCCCGAACCGGGAGCTCCGATGCCGCACGTCGCGCTCGTAGGCAAGGGCGTGACGTTTGACTCGGGGGGGCTGTCGATGAAGTCGCCCGAGAGCATGATGACCATGAAGACCGACATGAGCGGCGCAGCCATCGTCATGGGGGCCACATCGGTCGCCAGTCAGCTGGGACTGCGCGTGCGGGTGACGGCGATCGCTCCCCTGACCGAGAACCTGGTGGGCGACAACGCCACCAAGCCCGGCGATGTGCTCACCATTCGAAACGGCATGACCATCGAGGTCCTCAACACCGACGCCGAGGGCCGATTAATCCTGGCCGACGCGCTCAGCCTCGCCGCCGAGACCGACGCGGACGCCATTATCGACGTGGCCACTCTGACCGGGGCCCAGAAGACCGCACTCGGTGATGAGGTCGGTGCGATCTACGCCACCGACGAAGCGCTGGCCGAACAGCTCATCGACGCCTCGAGAGTCTCTGGGGAGACACTGTGGCGAATGCCGCTGGTGGATGCCTACGAGGTCCACATCGAGTCGGACGTCGCCGACATGAAGAACATCGGCAAGCCGCTGGTCGGCGGTTCCATCGTGGCCGCCCTGCTGCTGCGGCGCTTCACGGCGAGCCGGCCGTGGGCGCACCTCGACATCGCAGGCCCGGCGCGCGCCGACGGACCTCGGGGCTACGTGAACAAGGGCGCGACGGCCTTTACCCTTCGCACCCTGGTGGAGTACCTCAGCGCCCTGTCGAACTAAAAGACCCGTCGCACGCGCTCGCGCCGGGAGGTCACCTCTCGCTCCAGCGACGCCGAGCGAACGTCGTTCCCATCGGCGCGTCCGATCAGCACGCTCGCGAAGAGCTCCTCGTCGCCCAGTCCCGCCCAGTCCCGCACGGCCGCGTCGTGTCGAAAGTTGCCCCAGATCGTGGCCTGCCAGCCGCTCTCTTCGAGCAGCAGCAGCAGGGCCATCGTGGCCATGGCCGCGTCCGTGTGCCAGTACGGCAGGGGCCAGGCGTCGCGCTCGACGAGCCCCGACCATGATTTGTCCGACTCGGCGTAGCGCGCCAGGTAGTCCTCGGGCCGCGAGGTGACCAGCACTGCCGCACCGGACCTCGCGAGTCCCTCGTAGCGTCGAGAGGTCTCGCGCCACTCGGCATCGGTGGCGACCTCGAAGAACTCCTTCACGTGCGGCGCGTCGATGACGTGAAGTCGAACGCCCGCGGCGTTGCCGGCGGTGGGCGACCAGAGCGCCACGGCGCACAACTTCTCGAGCCACCCGATGTCGACTGGGGTACCGTCGAAGGAGCGGCTCATTCGTCGAGCGGCCAGCAGGCTGGAAAGATCCATCGGACGAGGTCTAGCAGGCGGGTGTCGCCATTGTTGACCCGACCGGTAAGATTTCTGCACCAGTTAAGGAGCGCTGATGCCCTCACCCCGGGACCTGCTGAACGCCGCGAAGTCCGAGATCCGCGAAGTCACCCCCGACGACGTCGCCTCGCGCCTGGGCCATATCACCCTCCTCGACGTGCGCGAGCCCGACGAGTACGAACAGGGCGCCCTGGCGGGGGCGATCCATGTGCCGCGCGGTCAGTTGGAGTTCTCCATCGAGGGCCGGATTACGGACAAGACGACGCCCATCGCCGTGTACTGCGCCGGAGGCACGCGCAGCGCATTTGCCGCCAAGACCCTCCAGGAACTGGGCTACCAGGACGTGGTCTCGATGGCCGGTGGATTCAATAAGTGGAAGGACGAAGGCCGCGCCTGGTCGACACCTCAGACGATGAGCGCCAACCAGCGTCTGCGCTACCAACGCCACCTGCTTCTCCCCGAGCTAGGGGAGGCGGGCCAGATGAAGTTGCTCGCCTCCAAAGTTCTCTTGCTCGGCGCGGGCGGACTGGGCTCGCCGGCTGCCCTCTACCTGGCGGCCGCGGGAGTGGGCACGATCGGGATCATCGACATGGACGTGGTCGACGAGTCCAACCTCCAGCGCCAGATTCTCCACACGATGGATCGCGTGGGCATGCGCAAGGTCGACAGCGCCAGGGCCGCGCTGACGGCGATGAACCCCGACGTCACCGTCATCACCTACGACACTCGTCTGGGCGCGGACAACATCCTGGACATCATCGACGGGTACGACGTCATCGTTGATGGCACCGATAACTTTCCCACCCGCTATCTGCTCAACGACGCCTCGCTCATCAAGCGCATCCCGGTCGTGCACGGCTCGATCTTTCGATTCGACGGTCAGATTACGGTGTTCAACCCCTACGTGGGTCCCTGCTATCGCTGCATGATTCCCGAACCGCCACCGCCGGAGCTTGCGCCCAGCTGCGCCGAAGCGGGCGTGCTCGGCGTACTGCCGGGCATTGTCGGGTCTCTCCAGGCGCTCGAAGCGATCAAGCTGCTGTTGGATCTGGGCGATCCACTGGTCGGACGGCTCTTGACGTTCGACGCGCTCGAACAGTCCTTTCGTACCTTCAAGGTGCGTCGCGATCCCAACTGCCCGGTGTGTGGCGAACACGCCGGCGAGATCACCATCGCCGAGTACGACGACCTGTGCATGCCTCACCCTGGGCGGGTGAGCCCAGATCCCTCGGTCGGACTAGCGATCGAGGGGATCGTGGAAGTGCGTCACGTGGAGGGCGCCAACGTAGAACGGGTGCGTTAGCTCGCGCCACTTCGCGTACGGCTGGGTTTCGCGAAAGGCCATATGGGCTTCGAGGGACGTCCAACGTACCAGGAGCAGATAGATCGATGGATCTTCTTCCTGGCGGCGAAACTCCGCGCCGTGACACCCTGGTGCGGAATCGATGATGGGCAACGCTTCTCGCGCGGCGTCCTCGAAGTCGCTTTCTTCGCCGGCGCGGACCTGCAGGACCGCGTGCTCGAGCATCACGGTCGGCTCACCAGGCGCTGGCGCAGGGCGGCGTCTCGAGCGACGCCAATCACCGTGCAGGCCAATGCCTCGGCTCCATCGATGACGGCCTGATCGGCCTCGGGCGTCACGGCGGCCGCGGTGAACTCGGGCTGGTGATTGATCGCGCCGTTGGTGGGGATCATGAGCAGCGGGTGAATGGAAGGAACCACGAGCGAGACGTTGGCCATGTCTGTCGAGAGCGTAGGTCGCGGTGCTTCGTCGTCGTCCAGTTGAAAGTCCCGACCGAGGGCCTCGGCGGCGTGACGATAGTGAAGTAGCACGTCGGGGTCGGACTCCATGTGGGAGAACTGCTGTCCAAGTTCGACGATCTCTAAGGTCGCTCCGGTCGCGAGTGCTCCTGCGGCGAAGCAGGCATCCACTCGCTCGCGCAGTTCCTGGAGGCGTCCGGCCGTCGGGGCGCGCACCATGAAACGGCCGACGCTCCGGCTGGGAATGATGTTGGCGGCCGAACCGCCTTCGAGCACCACGCCGTGAAACTGATCACCCGGGCGCAGCTGCTGGCGCAAGAGACCGAGCGCGGCCTGAGAGATCGTCAGGGCGTCGAGCGCGTTGATTCCGAGCCAGGGCGCGGCCGAGGCGTGGGCCTCCTTGCCGCTGAAGATCACGTCGAAGTGGTCGACCGCGAGGCAGATGGCGTCCAGTCGATCGCTGGGGAAGGGGTGGACCATGAGCGCCATGTGCTCGTCGGCAAAGTACCCCGCGTTGATGAGATCGATCTTCCCGCCGCCGCCCTCCTCAGAGGGCGTGCCCAACAGCGTGACGCGCAGATTGAGCTCGTCAGCGACCGCGCTCACCCCGAGAAAGGCGCCGAGCGACGAGGCCGCGATGATGTTGTGACCACAGGCGTGCCCAACGTCGGGCAGCGCGTCGTACTCGGCGCAGAACGTGACGTGAAGGTCGCCGCCGCCGCTCGTCGCCCGAAAGGCGGTGGGCAATCCCGCGCTGTCGCGTTCGACCTCAAAGCCCCACGCGACGAGTTGGTCGATGATTGCGGCGCTCGACTCGAACTCCTCGTAGCCGAGTTCGGGATGCTCGTGAATGAAGTGGCTGAGTGCGATCAACTCGTCGCGGGCGCCCTCGATGGCGGCCTTCGAGCGTTCTTCGGACGTCATTCGATCTCCACGACCGCGTCGCCGCCGCCGACGGAGTCACCCGTTGCGACGTGAATCTTCTTGACGACCCCCGATCTCTCAGCGTTCACCGCGTTCTCCATCTTCATCGCTTCGAGGATTACTACGGTCTCGCCCGCTTCGACCCGTTGTCCTTCGGCGACGTTGATCTTGACGATGGTTCCCTGCATGGGGACTCGCACCGTCCCGGATCCACTCCCCACCACGCCGCTGTGATGCTGACGGCGAGGCTTAAGCGCGGTGCTCTGGGGGCGAGCGGGGAGCTCCTCTTCGTCGTCGGTCACCCACAGTGCGACGGTCACCCGGCGCCCATTGACCTCGGCCGTCACGTCCTTGCGTATCCGACCCTCACCGATCGACACGGCGGGCACGGCCGCCGTGGGCAGAGAGGAGAAGTCCACGGACGTCTCGACCCAGCGGGTCGAGTGGGTGCCCTTCACGAAGTCTTCGCTGGTGAGGATGAGCACGTCGGCCGGCAACGTCGTCGCGACACCCTCGATCGTCGTCTCTTCGATGGCGCGTAGCATGCGCCGCCGAGCTCGTTCACGAGTGGGCCCCCACACCACCAACTTGGCGATCAGATTGTCGTAGTACTGCGAGACGGTGTCGCCCGAGGCGTAGCCGGCGTCCAGTCGCACCCCCGGACCCGAGGGCTGATCGAAGCGCGTGATGACGCCCGGTGACGGCAGGAACTTTCCTTCCGACGGATCTTCGGCGTTGATGCGCACCTCGATGGCGTGTCCGCTGCGCACGATCTCGTCCTGGGAGAAGCCGAGAGGCTCGCCCGCCGCGATGCGCAGCTGCCACTCGACAAGGTCAAGACCGGTGACGAGTTCAGTGACGGGGTGCTCGACCTGGAGTCGGGTGTTCATCTCGAGGAAGAAGAACTCGCCGTCCTGGTAGAGGAACTCGACGGTCCCTGCGTTGACGTACCCGCAAGCCTCGGAGACCTTGACCGCCGCCGCACCCATGGCCAGTCGAACCTCGTCGGGGAAGTTGGGCGCCGGGCTCTCTTCGATGAGCTTCTGGTGACGGCGTTGGGCCGAGCAGTCTCGTTCGCCCAGCCACAGCGTGGTGCCAAAGGAGTCGGCGAGCACCTGCATCTCGATGTGCCGCGGCCAGGTCAAGTAGCGCTCGACGTAGCACTCACTTCGTCCGAAGTAGCTGAGCGCTTCGCGCTCGGCGCTCTCCAGGGCGCCCGGTGCGTCCTCGGGCGTGTTCACGACCTTCATACCCCGTCCGCCGCCGCCGTAGGCGGCCTTGATAGCGACCGGCCATCCAAACTCCTCGCCGAAGGCAATGACCTCCTCGGCACTCGTGAGGGCCTGGCTGTGCCCGGGTACGCCCGCCACCCCGGCCGCCTCGGCGGCGAGGCGCGAGGAGATCTTGTCGCCCATCACCTCGATGGCTTCGGGCGGCGGGCCGATGAAAGAGACACCCCCTGAAGTGATCGCGCGAGCGAACTCCGTGTTCTCGGAGTAGAAGCCGTATCCCGGGTGCACCGCGTCGGCCCCCGAGCGCTCGATGATCTCCAAGATGGCTGCGGTATTGAGATAGCTCTCGGCCGCGCTCTGGCCACCCAAGGAGTACGCCTCGTCGGCCAGACGCACGTGGGGCGCGTTGCGGTCGAGTTCGGAGTACACGGCCACCGTAGCGATGCCCATCTCGCGACAGGTCCGGATCACGCGCACCGCGATCTCGCCCCGATTGGCGATTAGGACTTTGCGCAACACGAATCCTCCGACCTGAGCCCGTTATTTTCTAGCATCCATCCCCAAAACCCTAATGTTTGACCGTGGAACCCACGATCTGGCGCGTCGAGCACTTCGAAGAGATCGACTCGACGAATACCTATCTCCGGGGTCGAGCGAACGAAGCCGAAGGGTTAGTTGCCTTCGCCGACTTCCAGAGTGCGGGCCGTGGCCGACTGGATCGCTCGTGGGAGTCCAAGGCGCGTTCGTCGCTGCTGTGCTCACTGCTGATTCGTCCCGCTCTCGATCCCGCTTCACTCCAGCTCGTGGTCGCGATGGTGGCCCTGAGCGCGCGCAGTGCGATCGAGCGATTGAGTGGGCTGCGCGCCGAGCTGAAGTGGCCCAACGATCTCGTCGTCGGGGAGAACAAACTGGCGGGCCTGCTGGCCGAGGTGGTGTCGGGTGGCCACGAACTCGCCGTCGTGGTGGGAATCGGCGTGAACCTCACCTACGACGGGCCGCCTGGGGTGAGCGCCACGTCGGTGCGCGCACAGACAGGCCTCACCATCGCCCCTCGGGCTCTCCTCGATATTCTGCTCGAGGAGATCGACGCCCGCCGCGCGCTGCTGGAGACCGAGAGCGGGCGCGCGGCACTGCGTGAGGAGTACGTGGGCGCGCTCGCCACGATCGGCCAGTGGGTGCGCGTGGAGCAGTCCGATACCGAGACGCATGGCCGCGCCCTCGGCGTGGACGCCCAGGGGCGACTGGCGCTCGAGGTGAACGGCGACGTGGTGGTCTTTGCCGTGGGCGATGTCGTTCACGTGCGCGCCAGTCAGGCAACTTTATGAGTTCTCCCACCCGGGTTCTCGTGACCGGGGCCGCCGGACAGGTCGGCCTCGACCTGATGGACGTACTGCGAGGCGAGACCCCCCTCGGCGGCGACCCCTCCTTTCAGCCAGATGGGAAGGACGTCGTGGCGGGAGAGTTCGAGGCCCTGGGATTCTCGCGCGAGACCCTCGACGTGACCGACCGCGACGTGGTTGTGGGCACCCTGCGCGACGTGCAACCCGACGTGGTGGTGCACCTGGCGGCCTACACCGCGGTCGATCGAGCCGAAGGCGACGCCGACGCGTGCTTCGCCGTCAACGAACAGGGAACTCTCAATATGTCTCTTGGTGCGCACGAGGTGGGTGCGCACCTGATCACGATCTCGACGGACTACGTGTTTGACGGAAAGAAGGGGGAGGCCTACGTCGAATACGACGAAGCCCATCCCCTCAACGTGTACGGGGCCTCGAAGTTCGAGGGTGAGTTGCGCTGCGCAAGCGACGACACGATCGTGCGTACCTCCTGGGTGATGGGTGTTCGCGGCAAGAGCGTCATTCACGTGATCGCCGAGCGCGCGTTGACCGGCGATACGGTGCGATTCGTCGAAGACCAGACCGGGACCGTCACCCTCGCGAGTGACCTGGCGCGATCTCTCGCCACGGTGGTGCGGGAACGGCCCGGTGGGGTGTGGCACGTAGCGAATCCGGGCGCGACCACGTGGTTCGACGTCGCGGCCTACGTGGGTGAGATCCTGAGTCGCGGGGATGACTTTGCCACGCCCATCTTTTCGAGCGAACTCACGGGATCCGAGATCGCCGCCCGTCCCGAGCGAAGCGATCTCGACACGCACAAGTTCGCCTCAACGTGGTCGGTCCTGCCCGCCTGGCGAGAGGGAGTCGCGCGCCTGATCGCCGATCGAAGCAGACGGGAGATCGCGTGAGCGAAGTGGAAAGCGACGTGGTCGCAGTCGTGGTCGACTATCACGCCGATCAGTTTCTGATCGAGTGCGTCGACTCGCTCTTCGACAACGGCGTCTCCCAGGTCGTGGTCGTCGAGAACGGTGAGGTGGGATCAGTGCCGGCGGCGCTCTTGGATCACGACGTCATCCTCGTCTCGCCCGGGGTCAACCTAGGGTACGGTCGCGGCGTCAATCGGGGCGTGGCGGTCGCTCGGGCCACGCCGTACGTGCTGGTCTCCAATCCTGACGTGGTGGTGCACGACGGAGCGGTCGCCGCACTGGTGTCGTACCTGGACCATCACCGCGACGTAGCCCTGGTGGGGCCCACCATCCTTCGACCGGACGGGACGGTCTATCCCTCCAAGCGCGTCTTTCCCAATCCGGTCCTGGCGGGGGTTCACGCGCTGCTCGCTCCCTTGTGGCCCAACAACCCCGCCACCCAGCGCTACCGATCGGCCCACACCGACGGGCGCGTGGACTGGGTGTCGGGGGCGTGCTTCTTGGTGCGCCGTGCGGCCTTTGAGGAAGTGGGCGGCTTCGACGAGCGCTACTTCATGTTCGCCGAAGATATGGCGCTGTGCTGGGCCCTCCTGGAGCACGGGTACCACATCGCAGCGGAGAGCGAGGCCGTCGTCACCCACGTCGAGGGCGTCTCGCGCGCTCGGGTCTCGCGCGAGATGGTGATCGCACACCACAAGAGCGCCCTGCGCTTTGAGATACAAACGGCCCGTGGGTGGCGACGTCTCCTGGTCCCTCTGGCGGCGGTCGTATTGAGCCTGCGTCTCGCCCTGGTACTGATTACGAGACCGAAAACCTAGGAATTGGACCTAGACTTGTTCTCCAGGGCTGCGGGTGGTCTGTGGTTGAAAGTCGATGCCAGTCGCGGGCGAAACGACCCACGTAAGGCGTCCCTCGGGACGCTGAGCATGGCGCGGTTTAGAAGTAAGTCCTGCGTCTCGCTGGTCACGGTGACCAGGCAACGAGGCGCGGGCGAGTGTGGGGTCAAAGACCAGGTCAGCGCGCGCAGCCCTCTCATTTACAACCCGGGACCGGTAGGGTAAAGCACGATATGAGCGTATTTCAGAAGATGTTGAGGGCGGGCGAGGGCAAACGCGTGCGCGAGTTGGCCGGCCTCGTCGGGCCGATCAACGACCTCGCCGAAGAGATGGCCCTACTCAGCGACGACGACCTCAAGGCCAAGACACCCGAGTTTCGCGAGCGTCTGGCCGAGGGGGAGACCCTCGATGACCTGCTCATCGAAGCTTTCGCCGTGGTGCGAGAAGCCTCGACGCGCGTGCTCGGCCAGCGACCCTACGACGTGCAGCTCATGGGGGCCATGGCCCTGCACTTTGGATGGATCGCGGAAATGAAGACCGGTGAGGGCAAGACGCTCGTCTCGACCCTGCCCGTCTATCTCAACGCGCTCGCCGGTGAGGGAGTGCACGTGGTGACGGTGAACGACTACCTGGCCACCCGTGACGCGAAGTGGATGGGCGCGTTGCACCGATGGCTCGGACTGACGGTGGGTCGCGTCGGACCTGACCTGCCCGATTTCGAGGCCAAGCGCGAGGCGTACCAAGCCGACGTCACCTACGGCACGAACACGGAGTTCGGCTTCGACTACCTGCGCGACAATATGGCCCGACGCAGCGAACACATGGTCCAGCGCGGGCACCACTACGCCATCGTCGACGAGGTCGACTCCATTTTGATCGACGAAGCGCGCACGCCCCTCATCATCTCGGGTCCGGCCTCGGACGTGACCAAGCTCTACTACCAGTTCGCCTCGATTGCTCGCTCGCTCACCCGCGACGTGGACTACGAGGTGGATGAGGAGAAGAAGACCGTCGTACCCACCGAGGCCGGTATCGAGAAGGTCGAAAAGCAACTGGGCGTCACCAACCTCTACGACGCGGTCGCGACGAACTACGTTCATCAGTTGGGCCAGGCGCTACGCGCCAAGGAGCTCTTCCACCGCGACAAGGACTACCTGGTGGATGCGGGTGAGGTGAAGATCGTCGACGAGTTCACCGGTCGCACGCTCGAGGGCCGTCGCTGGAGCGACGGGCTGCACCAGGCCGTCGAGGCCAAGGAGCGTGTGCGGATCCAAGAGGAGAACCACACCTGGGCGACGGTGACGTTGCAGAACTACTTCCGCCTCTACGAGAAGTTGGCCGGCATGACCGGTACGGCCGAGACCGAGGCGGCCGAGTTCGGCAACACCTACGGGCTCTCGGTCGTGCCGATCCCGACGAATGAACCGGCCATCCGCGACGACAAGCCCGACATGATCTACAAGACCGAAGAGGCGAAGTTCGCCGCCATTGTCGAGGACGTGCGCGAGCGTTTGGACGCTGGTCAGCCGGTGCTACTCGGTACGGCGTCGGTCGAGAAGTCCGAGCTGCTCTCGCGCGAACTCTCCAAGGCCGGTGTGCCCCACGAGGTCTTGAACGCCAAGCAGCACTTCCGCGAAGCCGAGATCGTGGCCCAGGCCGGGCGAAAGGGCGCGGTCACCGTCGCCACCAACATGGCCGGTCGAGGCGTGGACGTCATTCTGGGCGGGAACTTCGAAGGACTGGCCGCGCGCGACGTCGTAGCCCAGGGTTTGACGGCGGGAACGCCCGAGTACGACGAAGCGTACGAGAAGGCTCTCGCCAAGTGGAAGCCGATCACCGAGGCCGAGGGCGACGAGGTTCGCGCGGCCGGGGGCCTCTACGTGCTCGGCACCGAGCGACACGACTCGCGGCGCATCGACAATCAGCTGCGCGGTCGTTCCGGTCGTCAAGGCGACCCCGGTGAGAGTCGCTTCTACCTCTCGCTCGAAGACGAGCTGCTTCGTCTCTTCGCCACCGGGGCGGTCTCGTGGGTGATGGACCGCGCCATGCCCGAAGACGAAGCCATCGAGGCCAAGATGGTCTCGCGGGCGATTGAGCGCGCCCAGAACACCGTCGAAGCCCGTAACGCCGAGATTCGCAAGGACGTGCTCAAGTACGACGAGGTGATGAACGAGCAGCGCAACGTCATCTACAAGCGTCGCCAGCAGGTCATCGACGGCGAGGACATCCACGACGCCACCATCGAGCTCATCGAGGAGCGACTGGCCGACGTCGTTGCCTCACACGTGGGTTTGGGCTACGCCGAGGAGTGGGACTACAACGCGCTCATGCTCGACCTGCAGTCCAACTACCCCACGGAGCTCACGGTGGAGACGTTGCGCGAGTACCGCGACGCCGAAGAGATCGGTGCTCTGGTCGTCGACGAGGCGGTGGGCAAGTACGAGAAGAGGGCGGAAGAGTTTCCGGGCGGCCTCGAGACGGCCAAAGAGATCGAGCGCGACGTCATGCTCCAGATTCTTGACCAGCGCTGGCGCGATCACCTCTCGGAGATGGACTACCTGCGCGACGGTATCCACCTGCGCCAGACCGCCCAGCAGGACCCGCTGAACGCCTGGCAGAAGGAGGGGTACTTGATGTTCGAACACCTCCTCGAAGCAGTCGACGCCGACTATGTGCGTTACATCACCCACGTCGAGGCGACCGCGGCCGTCGAGGAGAGCGTCGAGGACGAAGGTCTCAGCGGTGCGCTCACCAACGTCAACGAAGTCGCCCCGGGTGCGACCGAGCTGCCGGCGCACACGAGTGCCGGTTCCACCAAGTCCTCAACGACGCAGCACGAGAAACTCGGTCGGAACGATCCCTGCTGGTGCGGCTCGAAGCGCAAGTTCAAGCAGTGCCATGGCCGACCCTAAGGCAGAGAACGCCCTTCGTCTCGCCCTGGTCTCGATCGAAGAGCTCGAGTCCCGGTGGGAGGCGGCGCGCGACTACCTCAAGATGGATGCGAGTCGTGCTCGCCACGCGCTGCTGAGCGAACTCGCGGCCGATCCCAACCTCTGGGACGACCAAGACCACGCTCGCGAGGTCACCACGGAGCTCGGTCGGCTCGCCAACGACCTCGACTCCTTTGATGCCCTGCGCCGCGAACTCGACGACGCGGTGGTCCTGGCCGAGTTCGCCCGCGAGTCACTCGACAGCGGTGAACCCGATCGCGCCACCTTCGATGAACTGACCGAAGCGGTGGATGACCTGCAGCGCGACATCGCGGCCCTCGAGGTGCAGAGTCTCTTCAGTGGTCCCTACGACGAGAACGCCGCGATCGTCGACCTGCACGCCGGAGCGGGCGGCACCGACGCCCAGGACTGGACCGAGATGCTGTTGCGCATGTACTCACGCTGGGCCGAGCGGCGCGGATTCAGCGTCGAGATCGACGAAGCCACCGAAGGCACGGAGGCGGGACTGCTCTCGGCGACGTTCATCGTCACGGGACGTTTTGCCTACGGGTGGCTCTCGGCCGAGCGCGGTGTGCACCGACTCGTGCGCATCAGCCCCTTCGACTCCCAGGCGCGTCGTCAGACGAGTTTTGCGAGCCTGGACGTGACCCCGTTGCTGGACGACAGTGCTGGCGAGGTGGAGATTGACGAAAAGGATTTGCGCATCGACACGTTTCGATCCTCGGGCGCGGGTGGACAGCACATCAACAAGACCGATTCGGCGATTCGCATTACGCATCTGCCCACCGGCATTGTGGTTTCCTGTCAAAACGAGCGATCCCAGCACCAAAACAAGGCGCGCGCTCTGCAAATTCTCGAAGCCAAACTCTCGGAGCGCGCTCGCGCGCAGCGCCAGGCCGAGATGGACGCGCTCAGTGGGGTGCGCTCCGATAACGCGTGGGGCTCGCAGATCCGCAGTTATGTTCAGGCGCCGTATCAACTCGTCAAAGACCACCGCAGCGACCACGAGACCGGAAACGTCGACGCGGTGCTCGACGGCGACCTTGACGCATTTATGGAGGCTGAACTGCGTCGACAGAGATCAGCGTCCTAAAAATTGCTGATCCGTTCAATTACTGGTGGGTGATGGATCAAGTGGCGTAAGTCGCCTCAGTAGAATGAGCGTGTCACTGTGCCCGAACAACTGCACAATTCGCCGATGAAACCAAGGGTGTGAAGCCGTGATTCGATTTGAAAACGTCTCGAAGACTTACAAGAACGGGACCTCGGCGCTCAAGGACATCTCCCTTGATATCGAAAAGGGCGAGTTCGTCTTTCTCGTCGGCGCGTCGGGATCAGGCAAGACGACCTTTCTTCGGTTGCTGCTGCGCGAGGAGCACCCCGACCGGGGTCGGATCCTCGAAGCCGGCCGCGACATCGGCGACCTGCCCAAATGGCGCGTGCCCTACCTTCGCCGAAACATCGGCTGCATCTTCCAGGACTTTCGACTGTTGCCGAACAAGACGGTGTTTGAGAACGTGGCCTTCGCCCTCGAGGTGATCGGGCGGCCGCACTCGACGGTGGAGTCTCAAGTTCCCCAGATTCTCGAACTCGTCGGACTGACCGACAAGGCCAAGAACCGCCCCCACGAACTCTCGGGGGGTGAACAGCAGCGCGTGGCGGTGGCGCGCGCCTTCGTGAATCGACCACTCATCCTCTTGGCCGACGAGCCCACCGGCAACCTCGACCCGTCGAACTCAGAGTCCATCATGGCGTTACTGGAGCGAATCAATCGCACCGGTACGACGGTCGTGATGGCGACGCACGACAAGGCGCTGGTCGACCGCATGCGCCGACGCGTCATCGAACTCGACCGCGGCGAGATGATTCGTGACCAGGTCCGCGGCGTGTACGGCATCGACGAGAGCGTGGCCATCTAAATGGGGGTCTACTTCGTCTACGCCATTCGAGAGACTCTGGGCAATCTGTGGCGCAATCGCATGATGACGATCGCGGCGGTTCTGACCGTGGCGGTGTCGCTCTCGCTGGTGGGAGGGGCGTTACTGCTCAAGCAAAGTGCCGCCCAGGCGTCGGTGGACTGGCAAGAGGGTACGCGAGTCACCGTGTGGGTGGAAGCCAGTGCTACCCCCAGTGAGGTGGCGGCCATCGGCACGCAGCTCAAGTCCATGGACATTGTGAAGAACTGCAAGTTCTACTCCCAGGCCGCCGACTACCGGCAAGCAACACAGATACTGGATCGCGCGATGTCCCAGGTACTCACGGTGAAGTCGGTGCCGTCGTCGTATCAGTGCACGCCGGTCGTGCCCTCGGACACCTACACCGTTGAGCAGACCTTTACGAATCAGGCCCACATCTACGCCGTGACCGGTCCGAACCAAGAGATCAAGTCCATGAACCACGTGATTCGCGTCTTGCAGATCGTGTTCTTGGCGCTGGCGGCGGTCTTGTTGTTGAGCGCGCTGGTTCTCATCCTCAACACGATTCGCATGGCCATCTTCTCGCGTCGACGCGAAGTGTCGGTGATGAAGTTGGTGGGGGCGACCAACTGGTTCATTCGGGTGCCCTACATCACTGAGGGCTTCATCCAAGGTCTGTTGGGATCGGCGGTCGCGATCGGCTTGGTGAGCTTGGCCAAGGTGTTCTATCCGTTGCACAACGAGTTCGCGTTGAACTCCTCGGCGCTACTGGGCACCAACCTCGTCGTCTTGATTGTCGGGGTGTTGATCGGCTCGGTGGGATCGGGTATCGCGATCCGCCGGTTCCTCGACGTTTAGTCCTGGGCGTCCTCGAAGTCGAGGGCCAGGGAGTTCACGCAGTAGCGAAGCCCCGTCGGCGCCGGTCCATCGTCAAACACGTGTCCGAGGTGACCCCCGCAGCGCGCGCAGAGGATCTCCGTGCGCTTGCGAAAGAGTGAGTGATCGGCTCGCTCGACGATCGTGCCGGGCTGGCACGAGTCGAAACTCGGCCACCCGCACCCCGAGTCGAACTTCTGAGCACTGGAAAAGAGCACCTGCTGGCATCCGCCGCAGCGAAACACCCCCTCGGCGTCGACGTGGAGCAGTGAACCGCTAAAGGGTGCCTCGGTCGACGCCTTGCGCAGCACGGCGTAACGGTCCGGTGCGAGCTGCTCACGCCACTGCTCGTCGCTCTTGTCTACCTCGAAGGTCACCTAGAAAGTGTAGAAGTCGACTAGGAGTAGTTGGGTCGCGGCGTCTCTTTGTAGGCGGGCGGGAACTCCGGTTCGCCGTTGAGCAGTCGCGTGAAGGCTCCCGAAAGCCCTTCAGGATCGAGGCCGAGTTCGGCCAGCAGCAGGTCGGGCTTGTGGTGCTCAAGGTAGGCGCGCGGCACGCCGAGGATGCGCGTCGTGGGATGCGCCAGACCGAGTTCTTGGGCCCGGAGTCGAATGGCCGAGACCATGGCGGTACCGGCGCCACCGTGGCGAGTGGCGTCTTCGACAGTGATGATGCGCTCGTGCGTGAGGGCGTCGTCAATCATTCGTGGATCCGGGGGCAATACCCGCACGTCGTACAGGGTGACTCTGGACGCCTCGGCTCCCATCCGCTCGAGGGCCGCGTAGGAGTTGGGGGCCATCTTGCCCACGGCCAGTACGCAGAGTGAACCGTCGCCCTGGACGACGCGACGGGCGTCCAGGCCTTCGCCCACCCGACCGTCGAAGGGCTGGGAGTCGGTTTTGGGGTAGCGAATAGCACTCGGTCCGGCCAGCGAGAGCGCAGTCTCCAGCATGATCGGCAGTTCGTCGGCGGTGGACGGCGCGAAGATCCTCATATTGGGAATAGCGAGGCACAGCACGATGTCGAGGAGTCCGTGGTGACTCGGTCCGTCGTCGCCGGTGATACCCGCGCTCTTGAAGACGAAGACGACGGGCAGGTTCAAGAGACCGACGTCCAGGTGAGCCTGATCGAAGGCTCGGGAGAAGAAAGTGGCGTACATGGCCACGATCGGCTTGAGTCCACCCATGGCCATACCGGCCGCGGCCGTGACGGCGTGCTGCTCGGCGATGCCGACGTCGAAGAACCGCTCGGGATACCGACGTTCGAAGTCGAGCAGGCCCGTGGGCCCGGCCATGGCCGCGGTGATGGCCACGATGCGCTCGTCGGCCGCCGCCGCTTTCACCAGCGACTCCGAAAACACTTCGGTGAAGGAGGTGGCCTTGGCGCCGGCGACCTGGGCGGCCGGCAGTTTGTAGTCGTGCATCTTGAGGTCGTCGCTGACCGCGGGCTGATAGCCGCGGCCCTTTTGAGTGACGGTGTGCACCACGATGGGTCCGTCCCACTCCTTGGCACTTCGAAGCGCGGTCTCGAGGGCCTGGATGTTGTGGCCGTCGAAGGGACCTACGTAGCGCACCCCGAGGTTCTCGAAGAATGTATGGGGCGTCACCATTTCGCGCACCACGCTCGTGAATCCGTCAATGCCGTAGTACGCGGCCTTGCCCACCCGCGGCAGATGGGGGACGAGGCGACGCAGTCGCTCTCGAAACGTGAGGTAGCGACGGTTCATCCGCAGAGAGGTCAGCGACTCGGACAGCTTAGAGACGGTGGGCGCGTAACTGCGTCCGTTGTCGTTGAGGACGATGACCACGCGCTCGTTGGAGTGCCCGAGGTTGTTGAGCGCCTCGTAGGCCATGCCGCCGGTCAATGAGCCGTCACCCACCACCGCCACGACGTGGCGAGTGCCGCCGTGTCCGGCGAGTTCGCCTCGTTGTTCGAGGGCGACGGCGAGACCGTGAGCGTACGAGAGGGCGGTCGAGGCGTGACTGGACTCGATCCAGTCGTGCTGGCTCTCCGAGCGATTCGGATAGCCCGACATGCCTCCGCGCTGGCGCAGGTTCTTAAAGCCGTAGCGTCGGCCCGTGAGGAGCTTGTGGACGTAGGCCTGGTGCCCGGTGTCCCAGAGCAGGATGTCGTGGGGCGAGTCGAAGACGCGGTGCAGAGCGATGGTGAGTTCCACGACGCCCAAGTTCGATCCGAGGTGTCCGCCCGTTTTGGTGACGCTCGAAATAATGAACTCGCGGATCTCGTCGCTGAGTTTGTCGAGCTGGTGATAGGAGAGCGGTCGAAGGTCGGCGGGCGTTTCGATCGACGGCAAGATCACGCCACCAAGCCTACCGTCGCGAATAACTAAGAATCTGGGCTGACCTCGGTGTCACGAGTTGCGCGAGTTCGCGGCACTCATTCGCGCTCTACGCTCGAAGAATGACGTCGCGCGTTGCCAACTTCACGTTTGACGCCGGGGATCCGATCTCGCAGGCTCACTGGTGGGCTCAGGTCGTCGACGACTTTCACCTGGTTCCCGAGGGGGCGATGAACGAGGACGACGCCGAACTGCGTGGACCGGGCGGCAGGTCCCTCGAGTTCATCAGAGTGCCCGACCCCAAAGTGGTCAAGAATCGCACACACTTGTGCCTACGACCCGCGGGATCGACCCGTGACGCCGAAGTCGAGCGAATCATCGGTTTAGGGGCCACCATCGTGGATGATCGACGGGGGCTGGTCGATGGCGGGTGGGTCGTCTTAGCGGACCCCGAGGGCAACGAGTTCTGTGTATTGAGCACCTCGGCCGAGGACGCGGGGATCGTCTAGCCCTCCGGGGCTAGTCCGACGAGGAGGTTGAGGAGCTCGTCGTGCTCGTCGAGGTTCCAGCCGATGTCGACGCGGGCGTCGAACTGTCGGCCGACGAGGACGAGATCGACGCCGTCTCGCTCTTCGCGGGAGCGCCCGACTTTGCGGGGGAGTCCGACGAGGACTTGCGACTGTCGTTCTTGTAGAACCCACTGCCCTTAAAGACAATGCCAACCGAGGAGAAGACCTTGCGCAACTCGCCGCCGCAGTGGGGGCACACGCTTAAGGGAGCGTCGGTGAACTTTTGGACGGCCTCTACGTGCTCGCGACACTCCTGGCACTCGTACTCGTAGGTGGGCATGACGGACTCCGGTTACGACAGATTGAAAGGCGAGTCTACCGGTCACCCGTGGCTTGCTGGGCGGTCGCCTAGCATGACGCGGTGGACGATTTCCACCAGCTCAGGCGCGGCGGACCAGCGGGAACACCCTTTCCCCGCGAGGTCGGGCCGGGCGAAGTCAGCCAGCGACGCGCCCTCGCGCGCGGGAGAGTGAGCATGCTCGCGTCCACCACGGAGGCGGTCGCGGCCAACACCTTGCATAAGGGCGACGTCCTGGCGACCGCGCGCGTCGCGGGAATTCAGGCGGCCAAGCGCGCCGTGTCCCTGTTGCCGATGGCCCATCCGGTGCTCGTGGGCAACGTGTACGTGAACTTCACGATCGGCGACACCTTTATTGAGATCGAAGCGGGCGTCGACACTATCGATCGCACCGGTGTCGAGATGGAAGCGCTGACGGCAGTCACCGTGGCGGCCCTCACCATCTACGACATGTGCAAGTCGGCCGACCGGACCATGACGATCGAGCAGGTCGCACTGTGGGAGAAGTCGGGGGGTCGTTCGGGAACGTGGCGTCGCGATGACTCAGTGGGCAACGGCCTCGTGGGAACCTAGCTCATTCGCCGCTACTCTCGTTGCGATGAGTACCATTCGCGGCGGCGTGGAGCAGAGTCGTGAACGCCTGGTAGCGCTGGTCTTGTTGTTGCAGCGCGCGTGGCAGTACGGGGCGTTGACCCAAGAGGAGATCCTGCGCGAGCTGACGATCGACGAATATCCGGTCGCCGCCAAGGGGCCGCGAAAGATTCGCGCCTACGAGGGCTCGGACTCCACGGTGCGCCAGAAGTTCGAGCGCGACAAGGCGCGGATACGAGAGCTGGGCTTCGTGATCGAGACCGTCGCGAACGAGGACGGTCTGGTGGGCTACAAGATAGACCCATCGAGCGGCTACGCCCCGCCCATCTACTTCACGCGGGACGAGGAGCGGGTGGTTCGTCTGGCCCTGCGGTTCTGCGGATTTGGCAAGTCGGGGGCCTTCAGCGTCTTTAACGACGTGGCGGCGAGCGATGGTGGACTCGAAGTCTCGAACTACTACACGCCCGTGCTGCGGGCGCTGAACCTGCGTCGGGTTCTCTCATTTGACTACCTCTCGGCGGTCGACAAGAACCGGGTGGTCGAGCCACTGGTCATCGACGTCTTTAACGGGGCGAGCTATCTGGTGGCCCGGGTCCGTGACACGCGCGAGATCAAGGGCTACCGCTTCACCCGAATGACCTCGATGCCCGAAGTTCTCAACGAGCCGTTTGAGGCGACCGACAACGACGTGGAGGTGGCCCGGGCGTGGCGCCCGGAGTACGCCAAGTCACTGCTGCCCTTTGACGTCGTCGTCGCGACGAACGAGGACTACGCCGATCTCTTGGTTCGCCAATATCCCCAGGCCGTCGCCGCCACGAAAAAGAACGGTTCGGTCGAAGTGGGCATGACCTTCGAGAACCCGAGGGCGGCCCTGCGCTTCGTCTTGGACGGGGCCGATCGCGTGCGCCTGCAGTCACCCAAGTCCCTCAAGAGTGAACTCGAGGACTGGTTGGGCGACGTCAACCGCGGTGAAGTGCCGTCGGCCTCGCAGTTGGTCTTTGAACCGGCGCCCGCCAACGACGTTCTCGGCCAGACGCTCCAACTGCTGCACGCGGTGTACGCGAGCGACGACGGCCTGCGCATCAGCGAGCTCTCGCGGCGCTTTTCGCTCTCGCCCGACCACGTCCGGCTCATCATGGACCGACTGGTCTCGCTGGAGCCCATGGCCGACTCGGTCGACGGCACCAACCGCTTTCCGGCCCACGTGCTCAAGGAGTGTGACGACTGGGATAACGAGGCCAAAGACGACTCGTTGTATCGCGCGGACTTCTCGGACCTGCCCGAGGGAAGCGACGATCCGTCGGCGTTCATGTGGCGCGACCTCTTCGAGCTCAACATCGCCTTGCGCGAAGCGTCGCGCCTCTACACGGACCCCGCCATCTTTTCAGCGATCGAGAAGATCGAGCGAACCACGAGTGCGCCGGTTCAGGTGGAGACGACGTCCGACGAGTCGCTCTTACAGCAGGTGGAAGCAGCAATCGAGACGCACTCGCAGATCAAGATCGTCTACACCTCGAGCGAGAGTGACGAGGCCACGACGCGCGCCATCGAGCCGCGCGAGGTGAAGGTTCTCAACGGGCACACCTACGTGCGCGCCTACTGCAACTCTCGTGACGCGTGGCGCACCTTTCGGGTCGATCGGATCAAGGACGTCGTGGCGACGTCGCCCGCCCCGACGCGGCCCGATGATCCGGTGCCCAACTGGCTCACACAGGTGGGAGAAGAAGGGGACGAGGTGGTCGTCATCGTCGACGCGGAGAATCGTTGGCTCTTCGAGCCGCTGCCCGGTGCGGTGTGGCGCACTCTTAGAGACGGGCGCCACGCGGTGAAGTTTCGCGTCAGTGAACCGCGCTTTCTCGACTACCTGATGTTGCGCGCCGGTCCGGGGTCGGTGGTGGCGACCGAGAAGTACGCACTCGCCGGGCACGAATTGGCGCGCAAAATCGCCGAACTGCTGTAGGCGACCGTTGGGCCCCGAAGGGGGTGGCCGGTGCTTCGTCTCATGGCGCGTCGAACTAACGACGTTACGTACTTCACGAATGACGCCGCGCACGAACTTGACGGACTGCGTCGAGGCGGGCCTGGGTGGTGGCTGCGTGGGGAGGGTGAGACACGTGACCCTGGGCGCGTCGCCCAAGTCCTCACGACGAGCGAGCGTGCGCAGGTCTGCGGCTACGACCTCGTCGTGGCCGCACCGCGTCCCATCTCGGCGCTGCTCGCGATCGATCCCTTTCACGCGCGGGGCGTCGTGGACGCCCATCGGGCGTCGGTACGCGTGGCTATTGACTATCTCGAAGACCGAGCCGTCGTGGTGCGTGAGCAGCGTGAGGGACAGTCTCGGGAGCGCTCGGCGCGCTGGGAGCACGTCGTCGCCTTCACTCATGGGGTCAACCGACACGGCGAACCCCACTTGCACGACCACGTGTTGGTGGGAGCTCGACCCACCGGTGAACGCAATGTCCTGGACGCGAGGGCTCTCTACGCGCACGCCCACGCCGCGGACGCGTTGTATCGCGCCTCACTGCGACACGAACTCGCCACGCGCACTCCGTGGAGTGCGTGGCGCTCGTTCGAAGGGGTCGAGCGTGTCACTGACCTCGACGAAGGGTATCGGGCGCTGTGGCCGGGACACCACTCCGAGCGGGGGGAGAAACTGTCGTGGTCGAGGGACGACACGATTCGGTCGTGGACGAGCGACCTCGCGCGCTTTGAACCGCTGGGGGTGGTCGAGGCTCCCTCGCGAGGTCGCCGAGTTCTCGATGAACACCGTTTTGCGGGCGCGTTCGAGGGTCGCTACGGCGTCGCACGCCGACACGTCGTAGAAGCGTGGGCTAACGCAGCCACGTTTGGACAGGACCCACGCGAGCTCATTCACCAGATCGACGTGTTGTACCCGCGAGCCCGCGAGTTCGCCGGCGTGTACGAGACCACGATGTCCGTTCGCGACGCTCGTTCGCTCGCCGTGGTGCGCGAACACGGCCCGCGGCCGCTCGAGAGCGCTCAATTCCAACTCTGGCGCGAGCGCTCGCTCGACACCTCGCGCGTACGTGAGGGCCGCTCGAGGTAGCGCTGAAAGCGCTCGTCGCGGTACGCGGGCGTGAGCTCAACCCACTGCAGTTGATTCTGCGCGTTGAGGCCCAAAGCGTGGCCCGGTCGACCTTGGGCGATATCGCTCATTGAGAGTCGATCACGATCGATCCACGTCATGGTGTGGCCGGTCGTTCGACCCTTCGTGTCGCGCTGGATGCTGGGCGAGGCGACCAGATCGCGCCCGGCGAGATGGCGCAGCGTCTCGAGCGTGGGACGATCCGCGATGCCGGCGAGGACCACGGTCGTGGGAAAGAGCGACAGGAATCCTTCGGCCGTCGTGCCCCAGCGCGCTCGGGCCTGCGAGAGATCCTGAAGGCAGGCGAGGGTCAGGACGCCTTGGCCGCCGCCCTCCGAGATGATGCCCGGTAGTCGCGGTAGGGGAGCAACGTTGGCGAGTTCGTCCAACGCCAGCAACAGCCGCGCGCCTTCGTGGTGGTGGTCGTAGGTGGCGTGAACCAGCTCCTCGACGAGGCCGACCACCAGGGGGATGGAAACGGCCTGGTGACGACTGGGCGAGACGATATGGAGCTGGTGCGGTCCTCGCAGGAACTCCTCGACCTCCAGGGGCGCCTCGCGGGCCGAGGCCCGAGCGGCTTCGGTTCGTATGCCGGCGAAGAGTCCCGCGGTCGTGGACCAGATGCTCGATCGTTCTCGCTCTTCGGTCGCCAGTACTCCGCGCAGCAGGGTCACCGCTGGGTGGTGATCCCCGTGATGCTCAGTGAGTTCGCCGACGAGGTCGTTGCATCGACGTTCGTCCACGCGACTCGCGAGTTCACCGAGAGACTCGCCTCGCAACGCGCACGCGTGCATCAGTGGAGCGACAAGCGCGCCCGCACGCTCGCTCCAGTGGTCGTCGCTTCTCTCGCCGCGACCACGTCGCGCGACATCAAGAAGGCTTCGTGCGGCGAGAACGGCGCCATCCCAGCTTGAAGATTGTCTTAGAGGTGAGTATCCAACTCGATACACGCCGGGTGGTGTTTCGACAGTTCCGGACGGATCGAACAACAACGTGGTGCCGTTGCGGCGCGCGCGCGACATCAACGACACGACATCATTCTTCGTGGATGTGATGACGCAGGAATCATTTGTCATCAGGAGGTTCGGAACGATGATGGAGGTGGTCTTTCCGCTGCGCGTCGGACCCAACACGAGTGTGGAACGTTCGTGTCCACTCGTCGCATCACCGTGTGCACCTCGACCTAGGTAGATGCCACGCGTTGAACTCACTGAGACCATCGGTCGTAAAAGTTTCGCAAATGCTTGACATTGGTGTGCAGAACGACTGAACTTTTAAATGTCCTTCTGCGGAGGAGGTCTACGTTGTCGCTTGCGTTGCGTACAACGCAGGACGTAGTCGTCGTCCGCGCGAGGGCCGTGCACTGCGATCAGTCGTTGCACAGTCGAGAGACTGGGCGGCACATGAGCGAGTACATGACAGATCAAAACGGTGACTGACTTTTTGGAACAGAGATTCCAAGTCCCAATTTGAATCAACGTTGAGTCCCAAGGAGGGAAAGTGGCACCAGCCGCGAAGAAGAAGGCTCCGGCCAAGAAGGCCCCAGCCAAGAAGAAGGCAGCCGCCAAGAAGGCTCCGGCCAAGAAGCGCCCGGCCGCCAAGAAGGCTCCGGCCAAGAAGCGCCCGGCCGCCAAGAAGGCTCCGGCCAAGAAGCGCCCGGCCGCCAAGAAGGCTCCGGCCAAGAAGAAGGCCGTAGCCAAGCGGGCTCCCGCCAAGAAGCGCCCGGCCGCCAAGAAGGCTGTCAAGCGCGCGGTGAAGAAGTAACTTAAACGTCTCTGTAGTTACGGAGTCGTCATTTGAGGGGGTCGAAAGACCCCCTCAAATGCTGTCTAAGGGTCCTACATATCACTCGCCTCATCGACGTCAAAGCGCCACGGACTATCGAGAATCACCCGGTACTCAACCTTGAGGCGTTGGACCTCTCGCACGTGCCGCGCGAGAGAGCCCGGTCCGTAGGAGAAGTGAAAGGGGAGGCCCGTTGGGACAACGAGGACGTTGGTCCCCTCGCCCAGGTGATCGGCGACGAGCGTCACGCCGGGTTCGAACTCGAACGTTCCGATTCCCTTGGGAGTTCGCAGGTCGCCGTGCGCGACGATGAGTCGGTCATATTCAGGTGAGAGCGTCGCATAGGCCCACTGCACTGACGAGTTCAGACCGACGTGAGGAGACTCGAGGAATGCGGCGCCATACTGCTCGGCGAACTGAGACAACTCCTTCGATTCGCTCACCACTACCACGGGACGTGGCGACGCTGCGACCAGTACTCCGCCGGCGAGCGTTCGAGCCAGCGACGTGACGTCGGGCACGTGTGCGAGTCGCAGGCGTTCTTTGGCGTTGTCGAAGTGCTTGATAGGAACTACGACGACGTCGTTCGGCATGATGATGAATGTTAGGTGGCGGCATCGTCGGTACGATTTTCAGATGAACGTCGCCGCACCTCTGGACCACGAACGGCGACTGGTACGACGCGGCGAGGTCGTCGTGGGAGTAGACGAAGTGGGTCGCGGTGCACTGGCCGGTCCCCTTACGGTCGGAGCGGTCGTGCTCACGCACGCCACTCGAGCCCCGAAGGGCTTGACTGACTCTAAGCTCCTCACGCCCAGCGAACGCGAAGCGCTCATCGAACCGTTGGAGTCGTGGGCCACGGAGTGGTCACTCGGATCAGTGAGTTCGAAAGAGATCGATCGCTGGGGTCTTCGGCTGGCGCTGGCCGTAGCGGCCACCCGCGCCATCGACGGACTCTCCGTCGCACCAACCCACGCCCTCTTGGATGGTCCATTTAATTTGCTCGACGCGCCGCCTCGCTTGGAGGATCAGTGGAACAACGCGCCCGAGCTGCGTTACGCCTCGCTGTCTCACACCACGCTCATCAAGGGCGACCAATTGAGTGCATCCATCGCGGCCGCCTCGGTCCTCGCCAAGGTTCATCGAGACCGAACGATGGTCGAGCTTTCGGAGGAGTTCCCTCCGTACGGCTGGGCGGACAACAAAGGGTATGGTGCGCCGCAACACCGTCGGGCGCTGTTCGAGTTGGGACCGTGTTGCCATCACCGCGTGTCGTGGAACCTCAACGTTCCCTGCGAACCTGAAGCTGGGCAAGACTAGGAGCCAGCTTTCAACAATGAGGATCCTCTATACCTTCACTGGAGGCAGCGGGCACCTGCTACCGATCCTCGCGATCGCACGAGCCGCGCAGACGCGCGGGCATGACGTGGCAGTAGCGGGCTCGGGCAGCATGGTCGCCGCAATTGAATTCCACGGGTTCACTGCGTTTCCTACTAGCGAGCCCGGTTCGAGGCCTCGATCCTCCACTGCGGCACAAGTGGAGCCCATCGGCCCCGAACGCGAGGATGAGACGATGCGGGTCGGATTTGCGGGGAGAGGAGCGCGACGCCACGTCGAGATGATGCCTCCCATCATCCGTGAGTTTGAGCCCAACGTCCTCGTGCGCGACGAGGTTGACTTCGGCACCGCCGCCGTCGCGGAACTTCTCGACATTCCCTGTGCCACCGTCCTCGTTCTGGCCGCGGGATCGTTTCCCGCGAAGAGCCCTCGCTCATGCTGCCCATGGGCGCCGATCAGCCTTACAACGCACAACGTTGCGCCGAGCTCGGTGTCGGTGAGGTCCTCGACGCGGCGAACTCCACGCCGCGCCAAGTGTGCGACGCGGCGGAACGCCTATTGGAGAGCCCTGACTACCGCGACCGGGCCGAGCGGTTCGCGAAGAAATCAACGCGCTGCCCGACCTTGGTCGAGCTGTTCAGCAAATCGAAGACCTCGCGGCTCGCTGAATATAGGGTGGCCCACGGGTCCGGGTGCCACCCTTAGCGCCGGCGGCTCCTCGTCCACATCGCAAGGAGACCAATGACGACGAGTCCCACCACTATGGCGGGTGCTGAGCGGGCTGTCGCGAGCATCGGACGATGCTAGTGCGAGTGATTCTCTGTGCGAACGTTATAGGGCCAATGAGTGAACGAGCGATGGAATTGGGCGGCCCGTCACGGATATATTGGGGGTCAACCCGCGACGAGGCGGATGGGACCAATTAGGGGGAACCATGGGAGTAATGGTTTTTGTTCGAAAGTGGGGGTCGATAGGCGCTGCGGCAGCCATGCTGGCCCTAGGTCTGTCGGCCAGTTTAGGGTCGGCACCAGCCTCCGCGGGCGGATTACCTGGTCAGTACGGCAGCCTTCCCAAAGAGTCCGGCACGCCCGCCAAGGGTGGCATCGTCACTTTTGCCGAACAGCCGGCCGCCGGACCCACCTACATCTTTCCCGTCACTCCCGCCTCCGACCTGAGTGTCTTTGACGTCGACCAGTTTCAGCAGCTGTTTTGGCCCGCTCTATGGTGGTCCCCCAAGGGTCCCACTCCTGAGGTCGACTACAAACTCAGCATGGGCTTGGCTCCTAAGTACAGCGATAGCAACAAGACCATCACCATCACGCTCAAGTCCGGCTGGAAGTGGTCCGACGGCACACCGGTGACATCAACTGACGTGGAGTTCATGATCGATCTGCTCAAGGCGGCCGTGGCCATCAGCCCGGCGAACGACGGTGACTATACGCCTGGACTCTTTCCAGACAATCTCGTGTCCATGACGACTCCCAACGCCACGACACTGGTCTTGAAACTGTCAAAGACCTATAACCAGCCCTTCATCCAACTGGACCAACTCGGCGCCCTTGAGGCCTTGCCCGCGCAGGCGTGGTCCAAGACCAGCGCCAACGGTCCCATCGTCAACTTTAAGAACCCGACCACCGCCAAGGCGATCTACAAGTTCCTGAACGCCCAGTCCAGTTCTCTGTCCACGTACGGCACCAACCCGCTGTGGCAAGTGGTCGACGGACCCTTCAAGATCCAGTCGTTCGATCCTTCCACCGACGCTACCGACCTGGTCGCTAACCCGAAGTACACCGGGAACCAGAAGGCCCACATCGCGGGCATCGATGAGCTTGCGTTCACCTCCACGTCGGCTGAGTTCAACCAACTCCTGACTGGCAAGCTCGATGTGGGTTACGTGGACTTCAGTGACCTGGCCCAGGTATCGACACTGCAAAAGGACGGCTACAACGTCTGGGGCTACCCGGAGTTCGGGTTCGAGTACATCGTCTATAACTTCAAAGACAAGACGGGCGACTTCGACAAGATCATCAGCCAGTTGTATATCCGCCAGGCTCTGGCTCATCTACAGGATGAGCCGGCGCTCCTTAAGTCCAAGGGCGTCTTTGACAACGCCGGCGGGGAGGCCTTCGCCTCAGTACCGGCCGTACCAACGTCGCCCTATACGCCCTCTAACGCTTCGAGCAATCCGTACCCCTACAGCATTAAGGACGCCTCCAATCTGCTCAAGTCTCATGGTTGGGACGTAAAGCCAGGTGGAACCACGACCTGCGCCAAGCCGGGGACGGGCTCGAACGAGTGCGGAGCGGGCATACCCAAGGGGACGCCACTCAGCTGGAATCTTCTCTACTCCACTTCGCCAGATGTCATCGCGTCCCAGGACGAACAGCTGGCGTCGGCTGCCAAGCAGATCGGTATCACCATCAGCTTGTCCGGGAAGACCTTCGACTACCTGATCTCGAACCTGTCAGACGTCTCTAACCCCAACAACGACGACACGTGGGCCATGGACGACTTCGGCGGATTCAGCGACGACCTCTACCCGAGCACGAACGAGTTGTTTAACACCACCGGGTCCTTCAACTTAGGTGGGTTCAGCAACGCGACGGTCAATCAGGACATCCTGAACTCCGCGAACTCCCTCAACACCAGCGCGGTGAAAACGGAACTTCAAGAAGTCGCGAAAGAGTTGCCCGGCCTGTTCCAGATCGAACCGGACATGGTCTACGCCTTCAAGAACACTCTGTCGGGCCCGCAGTCCAGTTTCGAGTCGCTGTCCGAATACCAGCCGGTCCCGCAGTACTGGTACTTCAAGAAGAGCTAAGAACACGTAACTAAGAGCTATGGCATCACCCCGCAGTAGTAGGACTGGGTACCGGCACATGCGTCAGCAGTGACCGCGTACCTGGTCCGACGCGGGTTGGCGTCGCTGGTGGTGATTTTCGGCATCGCCCTTCTCACCTTCGTGATGCTGCACGCCTTGTCGCCGACGCCGGGTCGGGCCCTGCTCGGCGACCGGGCCTCTCCGCGGGCGGTCAACGCCTTCAACCGAGCTCATGGTTTTGATCGGCCCGTCCTCCTCCAGTTCTTTAGCTACGTCAATCAGCTCCTGCACGGCAACCTCGGCTACTCCTACAAGTTGAACCAGACGGTCGACTCGCTGCTGGCCGAAAACGTGTTGCGCAGTCTGTGGCTCTCGGGCGTGTCGCTGGTACTTAGCATCTTCATCGCTTTCCCCCTGGGGATCTTTCAGGCCGTCAAGCGAAACTCGATAGCGGACCAGGCTCTCACGGCGGGGGCCTTCACCACCTACTCGATGCCGCAGAACTTTCTCGGGCTCATCGTGATCGGCGTCCTCGCCGTCAACCTGGGCTGGTTCCCCGCCGAAGCACCCCAGTCCGAATCGATGGTGACCTACATCACGGACATCCACGCCATGTTCCTGCCCATATTGGTTTTGACGCTGAGTTCTGTCGCCGGGTATTCGCGTTACATGCGTTCCTCGGCCTTGGACGCCTACGCTCAGGACTACATCCGACTGGCCCGGGCTAAGGGGCTTCCCGAGGGCCGAGTGCTGCGTCGTCACCTGGTGCGTAACTCGAGTCTCTCCATGATCACCTTGATCGGGCTCTCGATTCCCGCGCTGCTCGGCGGCAACCTCATTGTCGAGAACCTCTTCAACTCCCACGGTCTCGGGCTGCTCTTTATCAATGAGCTCAACAACGAGGATTACCCGACGGTGATTGCCCTGGTTCTCATTGGTGGAGTGTTGACCGTTGTCGGTAACTTCGTAGCCGACATCGCGCTCAGCGTGGCCGACCCGCGAATCAGGATCGCCTAATCATGATTATCGGAGACGCATCTGAGGGCCTGCTGGTTCCTCCGTCGCCCGAAGGTGGTGAGATCCAAGGTCCCCGGGCTGGATGGCGCCTGGCCCTGTCGACCTTTTTGGAGAACAAGCTCGCCGTGGTGGGAGCCGGCATTATCGTGTTCTTCCTGCTGTTCTGCTTCCTTGGGCCGTACTTTTACCACACCAACCAGATCAACACGAACGTACTCAACGCGTTCGACTCGCCCGGTAAAGGTGCGCCCCTGGGCACTGACAGCAACGGCTTCGACGAACTCGGACGAATAATGGTCGGGGGACAGGCCGCCCTGGAGATTGGCCTGTTCGCCTCTCTCATCGCCACCGTAATCGGGACGCTCGTCGGCGCGGTGGCCGGCCTGGTCGGCGGCTTCCTCGACGGGCTCCTCATGCGCATTGTCGATGTCCTCTTATCGCTGCCGGTCCTGTTCGTCATCCTCATCATCTCGGCGCACTATGGAGCCTCGGTTATCAAGCTCTCGCTCATTATCGGCGCCTTCTCGTGGCTGGTCTCGGCGCGACTCGTGCGCGGGGAGGTGCTCACTTTGCGAGTGCGCGACTTCGTGCTGGCCTCGAGGACAATGGGCGCCTCCCAGCGTCGCTTGATCTATAAGCACCTCATCCCCAACGCGCTGGGCGTCGTCATCGTTAACATCACTTTTCAGGTCGCTGACTCCATCAACTTCTTAGCCATCCTCGGCTTTCTCGGTTTCGGGCTCAACTATCCCCAGGTCGATTGGGGCGACATGCTCTCCGGCGGCCTGACCTATCTGCAGGATGGATACTGGTGGCTGGTGTACCCGGTAGGAATCTGCCTCGTGCTCGTGGTGATGGCCTTCAACTTCATTGGCGATGCCCTGCGCGACACCGTCGACGTGCGCATGCGGCGGCGCTGAGGGACATAGCGACCAATGCCCATTCTTCAAGTAGACGACCTCTCCGTCGACATCAGACTCTCGCGCTCGGTGGTGCATCCGGTGGGCAACGTCAGTTTTGCGATCGAAGCGGGGGAGACCCTCGGTCTGGTGGGGGAGTCTGGCTGCGGCAAGTCGATGACGGGGCTGTCCATCATGCGCCTGCTACCCGGCGGAGGGCACGTAGTCGAGGGATCGATCAATCTTGACGGCCGAGAACTGGTGACGATGAGCGATCACGAGATCCGAAAGGTCCGGGGCAATGACATCGGCATGATCTTTCAGGACTCCCTGACCTCACTCAACCCCACCATGAACATCGGTGATCAGATCGCCGAGCCCTTTCGGCTCCACCGTGAGGTGACGAAGGCGGAGGCCTTGGATCGGGCCGCGGAGATGCTCGGGCTGGTGGGCTTTCCGAAGCCAAAGAGTCATCTGGACATCTATCCCCATCAACTCTCCGGCGGACAACGACAACGGGTCATGATCGCCATCGCCCTGGCCTGTGACCCAAAGGTCCTCATTGCCGACGAACCCACCACGGCGCTCGACGTCACCATCCAGGCTCAGATACTGGCCCTGCTCGATGATCTAAAGGACCGGCTGGGTATGGCCATCCTGCTCATCACGCACGACATGGGCGTGGTGGCCGGCCGGGCCGACCGCGTGAACGTCATGTACGCAGGACGCATCGTCGAGACCGCTCACACGACGCCGCTGTTCAAGCACATGCACCACCCCTACACCCAGGCGCTGCTCGGCTCCATACCCAAGCTCACCCAAGACCCGGACATTGAGTTGTTCTCGATCCCGGGCATCCCGCCCGATCTCACCGCGCCACCGCCGGGGTGTCGGTTCGCGCCCCGATGCCGTTACGCCACCGACAAGTGCGTGAGGGAAGAGCCACTCCTTCTGCCCGACGGGGGCGATCATGCGTTTGCCTGTTGGAACCCGGTCGATGGCCCAGCGCAGGTCGCGGTCGGACTTCGCCGATCACCCTTGGTCCCCGCCGCACCCTCGGACGGTGGCGACGGGGACGCTCCGGTGCTCGTGCTGGAGAATCTGGTGCGCGAGTACCCGATCACCTCGGGATTGATTCTGCGACGTGAGACCGCCTCGGTGAAGGCAGTCAGTGACGTGTCGTTCTCCGTCGAGCGGGGCGAGACGTTCGGTCTCGTCGGCGAGTCGGGGTGTGGAAAAACGACGCTGGGCAAGTTGGTGGTGGGGCTCGAGACCCCCGACCGCGGGCACGTGGTGTTCGACAGTACCGACATCGCGAGCCTTAGCTCGAGGGCCCTGCGCCACTTTCGCCGCGACATACAGATGATGTTCCAAGACCCCATTGGGTCGTTGGATCCCAGAATGCGCGTCGGCGCGGTGCTGCGCGAGCCAATGGAGATCCAAGGCATAGGCAACCGGCGTAGTCAAGACGCCGTGGTTGGCGAACTTCTCAGCGAGGTCGGCCTCCCGCCTAATGCCGTCGAGCGGTTTCCTCACGAGTTTTCGGGCGGTCAGCGTCAGCGCATTGGGTTGGCCCGCGTCCTCACGCTCAGCCCGAAACTGATCGTGGCGGACGAGCCGGTCTCCGCGCTCGACGTTTCCATCCGAAGTCAGGTCCTCAACTTGATGAAGCGCCTGCAGGACACCCACGGGATGACCTATCTGGTGATCTCCCATGACCTGGCCGTAGTGAAGTACCTCTCGGATCGGATCGGTGTGATGTACCTGGGCAAACTGGTGGAGACGGGGTCGGCCGACGATATCTACCAACGGGCAGCTCACCACTACACCGCGGGCCTGATCGCCACCATTCCCGAGCCTGATCCCGAGCGTGAGCGATCAAAATCAGCCGTGCCGATCAGAGGCGAACTGCCCAGCGCGGTGCATCCTCCCTCGGGGTGTCGGTTTCGAACGCGATGCCCGGCCGTTGGAGAGATTTGTACCATCGAGGAGCCACCGCTGCGACCATTTGGAGCGGGAGGTCACCTGGCCGCCTGCCATTTTCCTTTGCGTGAGCCCATCCCGGTTGAAATCTCGACACCGGCTGTACGGGCTTGACCTCAACTGGGTGACTCCAACCCGGCGTCACGCTGAAAGGCGAGGGAGCGGACTCGCATGGGGCGACGTTAGTCCTCGACGTAGCTCTCGCGCGGAGACTGCGGCCACTGGGGGACCCGGCAGATTGTTGAAGTAAGAGTATGATTTTCCTTTATGTGTCCGTTGCTGAGCGTCAATGATCTAGAGGTTCAGTTCGTCACCCGCAACGCTTTCGCCACCGCCGTCGACGGCTTCTCTCTCGAAATTGACTCGGGCGAGTGCGTTGGCCTCGTGGGCGAATCGGGGTGCGGTAAGACGACCACCGGCCTCGCCATCATGCGATTACTCCCCGGAAATGGACGCATCGCAGCGGGCAACGTGGTACTCAACGGGGTCGATCTCGTCTCTTTGAGCGAGAAGCAGATGCAGCATATCCGCGGGGACGACGTCGCGCTGATTCCCCAGGATCCGATGAGCTCGCTCAACCCAACCACCAAGATCGGCCGTCAGATCGGCGAGGGACTGCGCATCCATCGTGGGGTCAGTGACGAAGAGGCCCGCAAACGATCGATCGAGGTACTCGAGATGGTTGAAATGCCCCGGCCAGCGGAGCGTATGAACCAGTACCCCTTCGAACTCTCCGGTGGCCTACGCCAACGCGTGATCATCGCCATGGGACTCGTGTGCTCGCCAAAACTCTTGATCGCCGACGAGCCCACGACGGCCCTCGACGTGACCATCCAGGCTCAAATCCTCGACATCCTGGACAATTTGCGCAAAGAACTCAAAATGGCGGTCCTCCTCATCACTCACGACATGGGTGTCATCGCCGGTCGGGCCGATCGCGTGGTCGTCATGTACGCGGGCAAGAAGGCCGAGGAGTCCTCGACGTCGGATCTCTTCCACTCCATGCGCCATCCTTATACACAAGCGCTGTTGGCCTCCATGCCCAACTTAGAGAACGCCTCAAAGCACAAACTGGCGTCGATTGCTGGCATGCCACCAGCTCTCACGCGAGAGATCGTCGGGTGCCGTTTTGCGCCGCGCTGCGCCTACGCGACCGACCAGTGTCGGATGGAAGACCCGCCGATAATCCTGGAGGGCGAGCACGCTTTCGCTTGTTTTCATCCCACCAGCGGACCCCTGCCGATCGTGGCGGTCCCGCCACCACCCGCGGCGGTCACCGGTGGAGCCAAGACCGAACTCTTGCGCGCCGTCGATCTGGTCAAGGAGTTCGAAGTCAAGGGCGGAGTCATTCGCCACAAGGTCGGTGCCGTTCACGCAGTCTCCAACGTGAGCTTCACGCTCACTGAAGGTGAGACCTTCGGGCTGGTGGGGGAGTCGGGCTGCGGCAAAACGACGATCGGGCGCATGCTGGTGGGCCTAGAGCCCTTGACGGGCGGCGAGATATTCTTTGACGACAAGTTGGTGTCGGCCCACGGCCACAAGCCGTCGAGAGTCGATCGTCGCGATCGCCAGATGATGTTTCAGGATCCCTACTCGTCGCTTGATCCACGAATGAAAGTTGCCCAGATCATTGGGGAACCCCTGGCGGTGCAGGGTGATGGTGACAAGAACCAACAGAGAAAGAGGGTGTATGACCTGCTGGCGTCGGTCGGATTGGACCGATCGGCGGCCGATCGCTATCCCCACGAGTTCTCGGGCGGGCAGCGCCAACGGATTGGATTCGCCCGAGCGCTGGCTCTCAATCCTCGACTGATCGTCGCCGACGAGCCGGTCTCGGCTCTCGACGTCTCGGTACAGGCCCAGATCTTGAATCTCATGAAAGAGCTCCAACGCGAGCATCGCCTCTCGTACGTGATGGTGAGCCACGACCTGGCCGTGATTTACTACATGGCCGACACCATCGCCGTGATGTACCTCGGAAAGATTGTCGAGTTGGGCGATGCGGAGTCGGTCTTTCGCTCGCCGGCGCACCCGTATACCCAGGGACTGCTGGACGCCGTGCCCGTGCCCGACCCCGCCCGTGCTCGCGAGCGCCGCGGCATTCAGGTACGCGGGGAGCTCCCGTCGCCAGTACATCCGCCGACCGGGTGCCGCTTTCGTACGCGCTGCCCCCGGGCGCAGGAACTCTGCTCCGTCGAGGAGCCCCTCTTGCGCAGTTTCGGTGCGACCCAAGAGGCGGCCTGCCACTTTCCCCTGAAAAATCCAGTCACGCTGGAGTCGCGAACGTAGTTCTTCGCCCTGCAACGAACCACCGGGGTCGACTCAGCGTTCGAGGAGACGTACCTCGAAGGCATCGCGCAACGCTTCCCCGACGTAGGTGATGGCCACGATCACCAGCACGAACAGTAACGCGGTCGGATAGATCTCCCACCAGAAACCGTTGGACTGCTGAACCGAACCCGCCTGCATCATCGTTCCCCAATCGGTCTGGGGAGCCTGGATGCCCAGACCGAGGAAACCGAGCGTGGAGAGGAACAGAATCGCGTCGGCCACCGAAAAGGTCGCGACGGTGACAATATTGCTCATGGAGTTGGGAAAGACGTGGCGCCAGATAATGTGCCACTTGCTCCCTCCCATGGCGGTAGCCGCCTGAGAGTACTCCAACTTCTTGATCAGCAAGGCGTCGCCGCGAATGATGCGTCCGTTAGCGAACCATCCCGTGACGCCGATGATCACGATGAGAAAGACCGTGGAGCGCTGGAAGACCGAAATGAGAGTGATCAACAAAAACAGCAGCGGGATCGATAAGAAGGCATCGAGCAGGCGCATCATCAACGTGTCGACAATTCCGCCGAAGAAACCAGAGACCATGCCGTAGATAGTCCCCACCACGATGGTGATGAGCCCGGCGATCATTCCCAGGCTCAGCGAGTACTCGCCGCCGAACATGATTCGACCCAGCTCGTCGTACCCCGAACTGTCCGTGCCGAGCCAGTGCTTGAGCGATGGCGCGCTGTTGAAGGCCACGTTCAGGGCCGAGGCCTGATTGGTTTGATTCGTGTGGTAAAGGATCGGACCTACGAAGCAGAACAACACGACTGCGATGAGAAAGAGTACTGACGTCACCGCAAGCTTGTTGTGAATGAAGATGCGCGTTCGTTGTTTCCACATGGGCACGACTTCGACGCTGGCTTCGGTGTCGGCCAGAGTTTCGCTCACCAAGGCGGGGAGTTCCAGGTCTGGCTCGTCTTTTATCATCGCGTGCCCTGGATTCGAATTCGAGGGTTCACTAGGCCGAGTGCGACGTCAGCCATCAGGTTGCCGAGCAACGTCAAGATGGCCACGAGCAGTGTGATGCCGAGAACGGTCGGGACGTCGGAGATGGTGGCGGCGTTGACGACCTGAATTCCTAGGCCGCTGTAGTTAAAGACGGCTTCGATCACGACGGCGCCGCCCAAGAGCCCCGGGAAATAGAGACCGAGAATGATCACGATCGGGCCTAGGGCGTTGCGAAAGGCGTGGTGAATCAGCATCCGGCGTTTGCCGCAGCCTTTGGCGATTGCGGTACGAATGTAGTCCTGCACCAGAACCTCCAGCACCGCGCTGCGCATAAAGCGACTGAGGAAGGCGATACTCAAGAGAGTAAGGGTCAGCACGGGCAGTACAAAGCCGACGGGATTGGTGAACATGGCCCAGGGCGCCACACCGTTCGGGGGAGAGGTGGGCAAGTGAGGCCAACCAAAGCTAAAGAACTGCAGCATCAAGATCCCCAGCAGAAAGGCCGGAATGCCGTACAGGACAAAGGCCGTACCGGTCGCCACGTAGTCGACGGTGGTGTTGCGCTTGGAGGCTTGGTAGATGCCCAAGGGGAGTGCGATGAGGACGGTCAAGACCAGTGACGTGAGTGCCAACCAGAGCGTGCGAGGCACGTAGATCGAAATGATCGCCCATACGGAGAGGTTTTGCTTGTACGAGTGCCCCAGGTTGAAGTGGATGAAGACCTGGTCAATGTACTCCCAGAATCGAACGAAGTAGGGTCGAAACATTCCGTGCTGCACGCCCCACAGGTGGATGGTGTGCGGATTGGCGTGTGTGCCGAGCACGGCGTAAGCGGGAGCCAAGATGCCGCCGACTTCGAAATAGGGAAGAGTGAAGGTAATGAGCATCACCAGCAGCAGCACGATGAAGGACTGACCGAGCCGCCGCAGGATGTAGCTAAACATTGGAAGAGTTTAACCCTGGGAATTCCCCACCGCAGGTTCGTGGAACACGCGTCAAGTGTGCGCCACGTCCCTTGGCAACGACGAACAGCCCCCTCGAAGGAGGGGGCTGTTCGTCGTTGGGCCGAGGCCCCGGTTGTAGAGCGCGTTTACCAGTAGTAGTACTCCGGCGTGAACGTCTGCAATGGGTTCGGCGAGAATCCGATCTTGCTCTTCAGGCCGTTCTTGACCTCACCAATGCCGCCCGCGACGAAGTCGTTGGTGACGTTGGGCTGGTACATGTCGGGCAGCACTTTGGCCGCGGTGTTCGCGAAGGCGCCGAGGCTGGCCGTACCAAAGTCGGTCGCGTTCGTCTCCGCGTTGATCGTCGCGTTGTCGAAGTTGCCGATGTTAAAGCTCGCGCCGGGCGTGAATAGAGTCTCGCCCGAGGGGTAGTACTCGGGGGAGTAGATCCACCCCGCACCCCAGTAGCAGATACTCCATTTGCCCGAGTTGGCCGAGCACTCCGAGATGACGGTGTCAAAGGGTGCCGAGGAGACTTTCATCGAAATACCAATGGAAGCCCACTCCGAGACCTCAGCGTCAACTTGAAGCGCCGTTACCGGGGCGCCCGAGTCGTAGATGAAGCTCAGGTCCAACTTCTCACCGCTCGTAATCCCCGCGCCGCAGTCCGTGGCTCCGGTGCCGGGACTCGCGCACTCGAGGGTCGTGCCCGACATCTTCCAACCGTGGCTCTTCAGCAGGCTCGAGGCCTTAGCCGGGTCGTACGGATACGGGTTGACGGTTGAGACGCCGGAGTCGATTGAGGATGGGGTTATCGGCGGCAACGGGTTGATCTGCACGAAGCCATAGCCCTTAAACACCTTGTCGATGATGCCGGGCTGGTTGATCGTGTCTTGGAGCGCCTGGCGGATATACAACTGATCGAGCAGCGGTGCCTGGGGGTTCAACTTGTTGAAGTTGTAGGCGGAGTAGTCAACCGACCACGGGGACGCCACCTTGATGGTGTACGTGTTCGCGATGGGTCCCCAGTTCGCGCCGGGCTTGCTGGGCGTGCCGTTCGAGGTCAGCACCGTGTTGTCCACATAGCCGATGTCGACCGTGCCTGCGCGCAGGGCGTTCTCCTCAGCGGTGGCCGACGCGAACGCTTCTTCCTTCACCTCTGCGACCTGGGCCTTCTGGGGCCCGGAGTACTTGGTGTTGGGCACCAGCGTCAGGTTCCCAAGGTTGTCGAACGCGGTCAACTTCCATGGTCCGTCGTCGCCGCTCTGCCACATGGCGTCGGTGAAGGTCGAGGTGTCCGAGGACTGCTTGTTCAGGTACTTGTAGACCGCCGCGCAGGCCGCGTTGGTGGACTTGGCGTCATACACACCCGAAGCGCAGGTGGACGTCTTTCCAGGAGCGGTGATGTCCCAGCTGTTCGGCATGGGGGTGAGCTCGGCGAGGTAGTTGTACAGGATCCAGTAGGGGTTCACCGACGTGGTGTAGTGAATCGTGACCGTATTGCCGGAACCGCTCGCGCTCTTCACCATGTTGGGAATGCCGTACTTGCCGTTATAGCCGCAGTAGTCCGTGGGGACGGCCCGGTACATGTTCAAGAAGAACATGACCGACTCCGCGTCGACGGTCTGGCCATCAGCGAACTTCCAGCCCTTGAGATCAATCGTAGATACCTTGTTGTCGTCGCTCATCACGGGCATCTTGGCCACCGAGAGTTTCGGCTGGACCGCCGCCGAGGCGCCGAGACCGAAGTAGTACAGCGGACGGTACAGCTGCTGGTCGAAGCCGTCGATATCGGCGACCGAGAACGTAGCGCAGGTCATATAGGGGAAGATGTAGTTCGGGGTCGTACCGATCTGTTCAGCGAAGGTGATCGTCCCCGATGGCTTGCTCGATGCCCCCGCTCCTCCCGCCGTCACTGCGATGAGACTCAGTGACAATGCGGCTGCAGCCGATGCGAACGTCAAGGCGACCCGCATCCTGTGTTTGAATTGCATGTTGATATTGCCTCCCCGTACCACCGAAATGGTCACGTCCAATTTGTACTTCCGTCAACGATGACTGCAGGCAACTGTACCGGGGGGTAGCAATCGAAACAAGTTAGCCGGGCCGTGAAACTGCTGGTAATCGGCGCTGACACTCAGTTGTGCTGGCGAGGTGCCGTTGCGTGTTTCGCAGCGTTTTGGGCTCTTTTGGACCTGAACGAGTTCAGTTAGCGCTAATAAGGGGCCTTCGTACCAACGATGAATCGGTTAACAGGGCATGAATTCTGAAGCGTTCTCAGTTGAGAAGGCACCATACCCTTAGAAGTGCAGGTACTCCGGCAGGAAGTCAGAGAGCCCGTTGGAAGCCCAACCGGCCGACGTCTTGAGGCTCCGCGCGGTCTCCGTGAGGGTCTCTTGAGTGGGCAGGTACAACACCGGCAGCTGGTTGGCGGCGTACTGCTCGTACGTACTCAGCGTGGCCTTGCTCGTCATATCCGCACCGATTAATGCGTTCATTTCAGCGTCGTCGTACCCGCCCCAGTTGGAGTCGGCACCGATGAGGAACGTCTGCTCACCCGACGGGTAGAGGTTGGGTTCGTAGGTCCAACTCTGCCCTGACCAGCACATCGACCACGGCGTGCCGCTGCCCGTGGTGCAAGTGGTGGCGAGGAGGTTGAACGTGGTGGCGGTCGCGGTGACCGAAATGCCGATGCTTTGCCAATCCGAGACCATCGTGTTCACCGTGGCGTCGATGGTCGGATCACCCGTGACATACAGCAGGGTGAAAGCGAGCGTGGCGCCCTGGGCGATATTGGTGCCGCAGTGGCCGGCGGTTGCTCCGGGACTCGTGCAGGTCATGACGTCGCCCACCTCGCTCCAACCGTGACTGGTGAGAAGGGCTTTGGCGGAGGTGAGATTGTAGGCGTAGGGACTCTTGGGCGCTTTGGCGAGAGTCGGGGCGGCCGTGGGGGGCAGGGGACTGTAGTTGGCCACCGCGTAGTTGTTATCGACGTTTCGCACGATGCCCACTTCATCGAGGGACTCTTGAAGGGCTTGTCGTATATAGAGCTCTTCGAACTCCGCCTGGAGAGGGTTCGAGGTGGAATAGTTCATCTCGGCGAAGTTAAACGCGTAGGGGGTAGAGACCGAGAGACGGTACTTCGAGTTGAGCGCGGGCAGGTTTGGCCCGGCGCTGCCCGACTTCGGGGCGGGCGAGGTGAGGTCGGAAGGCTCCACGTACCCGATGTCGAGCTTGCCGGACTCGAGGTCACTGACTTCGGTGGACTCTGCGGTGTAGGCGACCTCCTTGACCAAGTGAACCTGGGCCTCCTGGGGACCCGAGTAACGGGGGTTGGACTCGAAGGTGGCGTCCCCGGCGCTGTCAAAGGCCGTCAGACGCCACGGGCCGTCGTCGCCACCTTGCCAGAAGGCTGAGGTGAAGGAGTTCGTGGTGGTCGCCAACTTATCCAGATACGCCTCAACCGCCTTGCACGAGGCGTCGGTGGCGGCGGCACCGTACGTCCCCGTCGCGCACCGCCCCGACACGTTCGACGAGACCATGTCCCAGCGATCGGGCATCGGCGTGATCTCGGACAGGTAATTGTAGAGAAACCAGTTCGCGTTGACGGCAGTCTTCATGCGCAGAACAACGGTAAGTCCTGAGCCGCTCGCACTTGCGAGTTCGTCGGGGATTCCCACCCCCGGGGTGTAGCCCCCGTAACTGGTCGGATCGGCGTGATACAGGTTCAAGAAGAACATGACCGAGGCGGCGTTGACGGTCTGACCATCCGCGAAGTGCCAACCCTTCAGGTGAATGGTGATCGTGCGGTCGTTGGGGCTGAGGACCGGCGTCTCGGCCAGAGACAGCGAAGGGTCGTAGAGCGTGGTCGCACCCTGCCCGAAGAAGTACAGCGGTCGGAACATGAGCTGCTGGAACTCATTGATGTTCGACGCCGAAAAGTTGAGGTACCCGGTGTAGGGGAGAATCCAGTTCGGGGCCGCACCCGGGGCTTCGGCGAAGGTGATGGTGCTCGACGCGCTGGCGGCTCCGCTGGTGGGAACACTCGACCCTAGGCCGAGCGCGCCCACGGTGGCCAGCACTACGGCGGCGGACCTCCATGTACGTTGAAACTTCATACTCAATTGCCCGCCAGTGACCGCCAAAGTGGTTGAAGAGGGCTGCGTCGAGCCGCCTTAAAAGTCTTGGTGCCAACTGTACCGGAGGGATCTCGAAAAGGCCGGTCACGCTCCCGGTACTCAGCGCACTCCAGGCTCACACGGAGGAGAGTTCCCTCGCCAACGCGGTCGCGGCGTCGGGATCGACGAACGCGAATCCTGACTCCAGAAGACGTCGCGGCACGACGCGCTGACTGGTGAGCAACAGTTCATCGGCCATCTCTCGGCCGAGCGCGGCGCGCAATGCGACTTTGGGCAGGCGGAGAAACGACGGTCGATGAAGGACCGAAGCGAGCAGGCGCGTGAAGTTGAAGTTGGTCACGGGCGACGGACCAACCAGGTTGAGTGGCCCCGATAGCTGGTGATCGATAACCCACTCGATGGCGCGAATCTCGTCGCTCAGTGCGATGGGACTCATCCACTGGCGGCCCGCGCCTAACGTCGCGCCCAGTCCGAGGCGGAACATCGGCAGTTGTCGTTCTAGCGCCCCGCCACTCGCGGAAAGCACGATGCCCGTACGCAGATGCGCCACCGGGATGCCCGCGTCCACCAAGGGCTGTGTCGCGCCTTCCCACGCGCGACACACGACGGCGAGGAATCCCACGCCGCCGCTCGAACTCTCGTCCAGTTGTTCGTCGCCGCGATCGCCGTACCATCCCACCGCCGAGGCGCTCACTACTAGCCCGACGCCCTCGCTCAGGGTTCGCACGACCTGGGCGAGCAGGGTGGTCGATTGCACCCGCGACGAGAGGATCTCTTCCTTTCGTCGCGCATTCCAGCGGCGGTCGCCAATTCCCACTCCCGCCAGATTCACCATGGCGTCGAGTCGGCCCACGGCGCGAAGGTCGCTCTCGTCCACGAAACTGTGCGAGGGATCCCAGCGAATCGTCGGTCCCGTGCGCCGCGGCGTGCTCGGGCGAACGAAACGCACCACGGTGTCGCCGCGCTCGCCCAAGGACTGAGTGAGCGCCTGTCCGATGAATCCTGACGCCCCCGTGACGCCTATGCGCACGTCGCGTCCCAGCGTTCTTCGATTACTGCGGCGAGCTGGGCGGTGTTTTTGAGGTGCGCGTCGTGGCCCGCGTGCTCGATCTCGACGGTCGTGATCTTCGGATTCAGCTGAACGAGCGCGTTGCTCAGGGCACGAAAGTAGTCTGCCCCGTAACCGTCTCCGTGCACGTAGGTGGTCGGAACGCGCAACATCGACAGATCGAACGGCGGCGTTTCGTTGCGTACCGTTCGTAGATCGTTCAATAACGTCTCGCCGTCGAGGCGTCGCGACTCGCGCTGGGATTCGCCGAGGCGCTCCCAGGCGCGATCGGAGACGACGCGTCGAAAGAATCGTTCGGCTTCCATCGCGGGGTCGTCGCTCGAAATGGGGTGGATGGCGCCTCGCCGCAAGATCCACGGTAGAGGAGACTCGTAGTTCACGACGAGACTGATCTGCGCGGGTGACTCGATTGCCGCCTTGAAGGTCACGACTCCGCCAAAACTGTGACCAAAGAGAATGACCGGTTGACGCGACGCTTCGCGATCAACGAGCGCGAGCAGGTCGGCGACGTGGTGATCGAGGTCGACGGGCGCAAGGTCACGGGATCCCTGGTAACCCCGTCGGTCGTAGGCCAGGACATCAAAGCGAGTCAGTCGTCGTGAGAGCCGGGTGAACGAGCCTGCGCGGTCCAGGGCCCCGTGCACGCAGATCAGCGTGGCCTCGGGAGAGGCCACGCGGAGTTCGGCGAGCGCGAGTCCCTTGACGGGGGAGTCCTCGACGAAATGGATCTGACGGGAGGTGTTCGTGGGCGAAGACACGAGTTGACCTTACGTCTGAGCCGTTCGTTACCTATCAAATGCGCGTTTGCGAGCCCTAGGCTGGAAGGGTGACTACCCCTCCCGACTCGTCATCACGCCCGGCCCAGGGCTCCTTTGGCCCCAACGCGTGGCTGGTCGACGACATGTACGACCGCTTCCTCAAAGATCCCAACTCGGTGGCGGAGAGTTGGCGAGAGTTCTTCGCCGACTATCAGCGCAGCACCTTGCCGCCCGTCGCCACGACGGCGACTTCGCCCAGTGCGCCAGTGGCACCGGTAGCACCGGTAGCACCCCTCGCCATCGACGCCGAGGCCACACCGCTTCGAGGAGCGGCCGCGCGCATCGTGACGAACATGAACGCGAGCCTCGCCGTGCCCACCGCGACCAGCGTGCGCACGGTGGCGGCCCGGCTGCTCGAGATCAATCGGACCGCGCTCAATGAGTCACTGGCGCGCACGAGCGGCGCCAAGGTCTCCTTCACCCACCTCATCGCTTTCGCCTTCGTCAAGGGACTGCGCGAGATACCGGCGATGAACAACACTTTCGTCGAGGCGGTCGACGAAAAGGGAACCCCGGCGTCCGCCACCACGACCACGTCGGTCTCGGGCTCGCGGTCGACGTCCAGAAAAAGGACGGCTCGCGCAACCTGCTCGTTCCCGTCATTCGAAACGCCGACACGATGGACTTTCGCACCTTTCTGCTCGCCTACGAAGAGCTCGTACGCAAGGTCCACGGGGGTACGTACGGCGCGGACGATTTCGTTGGCGCGACGGTGTCGATCACCAATCCTGGCACGCTCGGCACGGTCCAGTCGGTGCCGCGATTGATGCCGGGCCAAGGCGCCATCTTTGGCGTAGGCGCACTCGCGTGGCCGGCGGGCTTCGAAGCGGCTGACCCGCGGGCTCTGGCCGAACTGGGCGTGGGCAAGGTCATGACCCTGACGTCCACGTACGACCACCGCATTATTCAAGGAGCGGAGTCCGGCCTCTTCCTCAAGTACGTCGCGGAGTGCCTGACCGGCGCGCACGACTTCTACGACGACGTGTTCGTCTCCCTGGGCGTGCCCTACGAACCGGCGCGCTGGGCGAAGGACCTCAACGCGGTCGACGACTCCGAGGCCGAACGGATCTTGAAGCAGATTCGTGTGCAGTCCCTCATCAACATGTATCGCGTCCGCGGGCACCTCAACGCGCACCTCAACCCGTTGAGCATCGAGCCCCCGCCCACGCACGCCGAGCTCGAACTCTCCACGTACGGTCTCACGATCTGGGACCTACATCGGTCCTTCGTAGTGGACGGACTCGCCGGCCTGCACGAGGCCACGCTCGAAAAGATCCTGTCGATCTTGCGCGACGCATACTGTCGCACGACAGGCATCGAGTACGGCCACATCATGGATCCCGCGCAGAAGCGTTGGATTCAAGAGCGCGTGGAGGGCGTGAACTCGTCACTGGGCAACGACGAACAGCGTCGCATCCTGAACTCGCTCAGCGAGGCGGAGGTCTTCGAAACGTTCCTGCACGCTCGCTACGTGGGACAAAAACGCTTCGGTCTCGAGGGCGCAGAATCAACCATCGTGGCCCTGCAGACGATTCTCGACGAAGCGGCCGACCGCGGCGTCAAAGAAGCCGTGATCGGCATGGCCCATCGCGGACGCCTCAACGTGCTCGCCAACATCGTCGGCAAGTCCTACAGCGATATCTTCAGCGAGTTCGAGGGCAACCTCGATCCCGACAGCGTCCAGGGCAGCGGCGACGTCAAGTACCACAAGGGCGCGCGCGGCGTGTTCAAGAACCCCAACGGCGCCACCATCGACGTGTCGATGGCCTCGAACCCGTCTCACCTCGAAGCGGTCTCTCCGGTCGCCGAAGGTATCGTGCGCGCCAAGCAGGACCTGGTCCTTCGGCCGGGCGACGGCACCGAGCACATCCTGCCGATGGTTGAGCGCCCGTATCTCGCACTGCTGATCCACGGCGACGCGGCCTTCGCGGGTCAAGGAGTGGTGAGTGAGACGTTGAACCTCTCCCAGCTCTCGGGCTATCGCATCGGTGGCACGGTGCACATCGTGATCAACAATCAGGTGGGCTTTACCACCGCCCCCGAAGCGGCGCGGTCCAGTTTCTACTCGACCGACGTCGCCAAGATCATTCAGGCGCCAATCTTTCACGTCAACGGCGACGACCCCGAAGCGTGTGCCCGCGCGGCGCGCCTCGCCTTTGAGTACCGCGAGGCCTTTCAGCGCGACGTGGTCCTCGACATTGTCTGCTACCGGCGCCGCGGTCACAACGAGGGCGACGACCCCAGTTACACCCAGCCCGAGATGTACAAGATCATCGACCAGCTTCGCTCGGTGCGCAAGATCTACACCGAGACGCTCGTGCGTCGTGGCGACATCTCGATCGAAGAGGCCGAAGCGGCGCTCAATGAGTTCAATACGCGACTCCAGAGCGTGCTCGACGAGGTGCGCACCGTTCCGGTGCCCGTGCTCGACAGTGTGCGACCCTCCGACGTTCCCGACGACGCGTCGGCCCCCGAGACCGGTGTCGAACGCGAGACGCTGCTCGAGATCGCTACGGCGACCATTACCGCTCCCGAGGGCTTCACCATTCACCCCAAGCTGGAGCGCCAGTTCGCACAACGCTGGGCGGTGCTCGAGTCGGGCGCGGTCGACTGGGCCTTCGGGGAGGCCTTCGCCCTCGGCTCGTTGGTCTTGGAGGGGTCGAACGTGCGTCTCACGGGACAGGACACTCGTCGGGGCACGTTCTCGCACCGTCACTCCGCGCTCATTGACTACGAGAACGGTGAGCAGTACGTACCGCTCGCGAGCATGGGCGCCCGGGGATTCTTCACCGTGCGCGATTCGGCGCTGAGCGAGTACGCCGCGTTGGGCTTTGAGTACGGTTACTCGGTCGAGTCCAAGAACACCCTGGTCGCCTGGGAAGCGCAGTTTGGCGACTTCGCCAATGGCGCCGAGATCATCGTGGACAACTTCCTCGTCGCCGCCGAAGACAAGTGGGGTCAGTTGGCCTCGGTGGTGATGCTTCTTCCGCACGGCTACGAGGGTCAGGGACCCGAGCACTCGAGCGGTCGCATTGAACGGTACCTGTCGCTGAGCGCGCGCAACAACATCCGCGTCGCTCAGCCCACCACCTCAGCTCAGTACTTCCACCTCCTGCGCAGTCAGGTCCTGCGCGAACGCCCGGTGCCTCTCATCGTCTTTACGCCCAAGTCGATGCTGCGAGCCGTTCAGACTCGTTCGGCGCTGAGTGAGTTTGAACACGGTTCGTTCCAAACAGTGCTCGACGACGCGCTGAGCGATCGAAGTCGGGTCACCCGCCTGGTGCTCGCCTCGGGCAAGGTGGCCCACGAAGCGATCGGGCGTCGTGACGCGGGTGCGTTCGACCACGTGGCCGTCGTGCGGGTCGAACAGCTCTATCCGTGGCCAGCCGATGAGATCGATCGCGTTCTCCAGGGATACCCCAACGTGGCCGAAGTGGTGTGGCTCCAAGAAGAGCCCGAGAACATGGGTGCGTGGCCCTTCGTTCATCTCCAGATGCATCACCAGTTACGAGGGCTCGCAGTCTCGCACGTGGCGCGCGCGGAGTCGGCGAGTCCGGCCACCGGTAGTGGTCTCGTGCACGCCGCCGAGCAGGCCGACCTCCTCACGCGGTCGGTCGGGTGAGTCCGGCCAGAGCCCCACGCCTGCGCGTGGTGGTCGACGGATCCAACCTGGCCACGGAGGGACGCGTGGCGCCCAGCCTGAAGCAGCTCGACGAAGCGGTGAGCGCCTTCGCCGAGGAGCATCCGGGGGCTGAAATCATCGTGGTGGCCGATGCCACCTTCGAGCATCGCGTGGCGGCCAACGAGCGCAGCCGCTTCCTCGACGCGACAATGGCGGGTGACATCGTGACGCCGCCCGCCGGGGCCGTGGGACGCGGGGACGCCTTCATCTTGAAGATCGCCGACCGCATCGGCGGGGTCGTGCTGAGCAACGACTCATTCCAGGAGTTCCACGACGAATACCCGTGGCTCTTCGACGTTGGTCGCCTGATCGGTGGCAAACCGGTGCGCGGAGTGGGGTGGGTCTTTACCGACCGCGTGCCAGTTCGCAACTCCAAGGTCCCCCAGAGCGTGAAGAAACTCGCCGTGACCCTGGCCAGCGGGGCGAAGCCCACCATCGGCACGACGATCACGCCCGTCAAGGCGAAGAAGGCCCCGGCGGCAAAGAAGACGCCACCGAAGGCCGACAAGGCGATCGAGAAGATCGAGAAGATCGCGAAGGCTCCGGTAAAAGCCACCAAGAAGTCGGCCAAGATCACGGCGGCGGAAAAAAAGCCGGCGTCGAAGAAGCGAGCGGCGAAGGTCGCCGAGAAGCCGGTAAAGAAAGTGGCCAAGGTTGAAGCGCCACCCGAGGCCGCGCCGGCGGTGGCCCTCAAGCGAGGCCGCCAGCCGGTCAATCCCGAAGCCGAGTTCGCCACCTTTAAGAGCACGTATCGCGTCGGTTCGCGCGTCCCGGGAGAGGTGACGGCCTTTACGTCACACGGAGCGGTGATCAAAGTCGAGCTCAAGGGCGGCCGACAGGTGGAGTGCTACGCGCCCACCACGCTGCTCGGTGACCCCGCGCCGGCTCGTGCGCGTGATGTGCTCAAGCGAGGCGATCAAAGAGTCTTTCGTCTCGTGACCGTTGACAGCGATCGACGAATCGCCGAGCTGGCCCTGGTGTGAGCGAGCTCTCCCTGGACCCGACGGACTGGCTGCCGCACCGTCCCCCCTTCTTGTTCATCGATCGGCTCCTCACGATCGAGCCTGGGGTGCGAGCGAGCGGCGAGTGGACGCTACGCGGTGACGAGTGGTTCTTCCCCGGACACTTTCCCGGGCGTCCGACGACGCCCGGAGTCTTGTTGCTCGAGGCCATCGCCCAGTGCGGGGCCGTGGTGGTCTTGTCCGACGAGCGCTACACCGGTCGCTTGCCGCTCTTCGGCGGCATCGAGCGCGCTCGTTTTCGCCGTCAAGTCCTGCCCGGCGACACGGTGACTCTGGAGTGTGAGATGACTAAGTTGTCCGCGCGCGGTGGCAAGGGTGCAGGACGGGCGACCGTGAACGGTGGCCTCGCCGCCGCGGGCGAGATCCTTTTCGTCCTCGCCGACGCCTGAGTCAACCGAAGCGCCTCGGCAGCACCGCCTCGATGAAGGTGGGTCCGGACGTGGCGTACGAACGCTCCAGGGCCGTGACGAGCTCCTCGGCGGTCGTGGCGCGCTCGCTCGGTACCCCGAGAGAGGTGGCCATGCCGGCGAGGTCGAGTGTGGGGTCATCGATGTCGAGGAGACGCGCACTCTGGATTCCGCTGGCGTGCGCACCCACGCGGGCGAGTTCGAAGTTCAAGATGGCGTAACTGCGATTCGACAGCCCCACCACCGTCACGTCGAGTCCCTCTCGAGCCATGCTCCACAGCGCCTGAGGTGTGTACATCATCGAACCGTCCGACTCAAGGGCGAGAACCCGTGCGCGCGAGGCGACGCCAGCACCAAGCGCGACGGGCAGGCCAAAGCCGATGGCTCCTCCCGTGAGCGTCATCGATCGATGCGGAGCAGCGCCGATCATCTCGCTCGCCAGATGTACACCGCTGGTGTTGGACTCGTCGGCGATGATGACGTCCTCGGGCAGTGTCGCCGCGACGGCCGCGGCGAAGGACCGCGAGGTCAGTTCTCCGGTCGGCGCGAGTGGGGCGCTCAGGGCAGAGATTTCCACGAGTGGAGCGTCCAGCGCGTCCACCAAGGCGTGCAGGGCAGCCTTCACGTCGCCGCCCGGCGCCACGAGGTCGACGATCTCGGCGGCGTCGGGTACGAGTCGACTCGCGACATTGGGGTACGCGAAGAAGCCCGCGGGTTCGCGCGCTCCGACGAGAATGACGGTTTCGGCGTTCTTGAGCTGATCGAGCGCGAACTCGCTCAGGTAGTTGAGGCGCTCGGGCTCGGGTACGCCCGCCCCGCGCTCGATGATGGTGGGAAAGGTCTCGGTCATCACCCGCGACGAGGTGGCGGCCGCGACCCGGTAAGCGAGGACCAGGCTCGCCCGGTCGAGCGAGCCACCCAGCAAGATCACGGTGCGGCGAGTGCGCAGCACGTGCACCGACAGCGCGAGTTCCTCGTCGCCCACCTCGACGCGCGGCGCTCGCCGAGCAACTGGCCAGATGCTCTGAACCTCGACGTCACCCCAGCTCACGTCGGCGGGCACGACCAGTGTGGCAATGCGCCCGGGCGGCCCGTAGCTGGCGGCGACCGCCTCGGCGAGGTCGGCCGCGAGCCGGTCACTGGTCGTACTGCGCCGATACCAGCCCTCGAGGGGCTCGGCCAGCGACTCAATATTGCTCTGCAGCGGCGCGTCGTAGATCGCGTGATAGGTGGCGTGATCACCGACGACGTTGACGATGGGCACGTGAGCGCGGCGCGCGTTGTGCAGATTGGCCCAGCCGTTGGCCAGTCCGGGACCGAGGTGCAGCAGGGTGGCGGCCGGTCGACCCGTAACCCGTGCGTACCCGTCGGCCGCGCCCGTGGCGACGCCCTCGAAGAGGCAGAGCACCGCTCTCATCTCCGGTGACTCGTCGAGCGCCGCGACGAAGTGCATCTCGGACGTACCGGGGTTGGCGAAGCAGACGGTGACGTCGTTGGCGCCGAGCGTCGAGAGCAGGGCGCGGGCGCCGTTCACGGCTCGACTCGCCGGGGGAAGAGTCTCACGCGTGCGAACTATACAGGTGCTATCGACTCACCTCGTTTTCGCACTCTCTTCGATCTGCGCGAGGCTTTCGGTGAGTGACGCCTTGATGGCGTCGAGACGCGCTTTGCGCGCGTCGCCCGTCAGCGGGGCGTTGCGCCGCTCGATGTCGGCGATAACAGCCTCGATCGGCGCGAGGAATCGCGACGGGTGTCGATCGGGGTAGCGCGGGTCGTTTCGTCCGCGACTCCACGTGATGAGCAAGGACTGCTCGGCGCGGCTGAGTGCCACGTAGGCCAGACGCTGTTCCTCGGCGAGTTGCTCGGGGGAGGTGGCGTTGTAGTGGGGGAGCTGGCCCTCAGCCCAGCCAATGGCGGCCACGTGTTGGAACTCAAGTCCCTTGGAGCGATGAATGGTGGAGAGAGCCACGGCGTCGTGATCCGGCTCGTCGAGTCGACGCGTCGAGAGGTCCGCGGCCAGCAGGTCCGACGCGGGTGAGTGTTCGGGACCGCGCCGCTCGTAGGGGATGTCGGCGGCGTCGAGGTAGCTGGCGATGAGTTCGAGTTGAGCATTGGTGCGTGCGAGCACCGCCAGTGAGTGCCACGGACTACCCGGATGATGTTTGGCCGCGAGCCACGTGGCGACGTGCTCGGCCTCCTGCTCGTCGGTGTCGTAGACGCGCACGAGGGGAACATCGCCTTCGTCTTTGGCGGGCTCGATTCCCCGTGCGCCCGGCTCGAGCAGGGTGTTGGCGACCGCGATGATGTTGGCCGTGGAGCGGTGGTTGCGAGTGAGGTCGAGCACGACGGTATCGGGCCAGGTCGCCAGAATGTCGGTCAGAAGCGACGGCGCCGCCCCGTTGAAACCGTAGATGGATTGGTTGGGGTCACCGACGCAGAACAGGTCGGGGTCGTCGCCGGCCATCTGGCGCAGCAGCATGAACTGCAGAGGGTTCATGTCCTGGGTCTCGTCCACGTAGAGCGCGCGGTTGCGGTAGCGAAACGACGCCAGCACGTCGGGTTCATCGCGCAGCAACGTGATCGCTTCGCTCAACAGCAAGTCGAAGTCCAACTGGCCGCGGCTGCGCGTGAGGCCGACGTAGCGGTCCAGGATCTCGGCCAGCTGAGCCGGTGCAAGGGGTGCCTCGCGGCGCTGGCGTCGCGCGACCTTCGCGTAGGTCGCACCGTTGAAGCCCTGGCTGAGCGCCCAGCCGATCTCTTGCTCTAGGCGCGGCAGTTGCCAGTCTTCTAGCTTGAGCTCCCCACTCTCGCGCAGCTGGATCGCCAGTGCGCTCACCAATTTCCGTCGATTTGGTTCCAGCGTCAGAGGTCGCAGGTGATGGTCGTTGCGGTACTGGGTGACGATGTTGAGCGCGGCGCGGTGGAAGGTACCGGCTCGCACGTCACGTATTCCCGCGCGAAAGAGACGCTTTCTCAGTTCGTCGCCGGCCTTGCGCGTGAAGGTCATCGCCAGGATCTGATCGGGCTCAGTCTCGCGATCAACCACGCGTCGCTGAATTCGTAGCGTGAGCACGTGGGTTTTGCCCGATCCCGCGGTCGCTCTCACCAGGAGGCGTCGAGCGGGTGACATCACGGCCTCGCGCTGCTCGGGCGTGAGGCCGATGAGTAAGTCGTGTGAGAAGTTCGCCTCGTCCATTGCTTCCTGCACGCTAATGGGAGGCGGTGACGTAGTTCAGGGCCGCTCACCCCTCTCACTAACCTCTATACGTGCTTCGTAGCTACGGCGACTCGCAGGTTTTTGGGGAGACCTACGGCACGGGTCCCATCCGCGTCGTGTGGCTCCACGGCTGGGCTCGACAGGCTCGCGACTTCTCCGGGGCGGCCCAGCTCCTGGCCGATCGGGGATTCGCCTCGGTGGCCCTGGATCTTCCAGGCTTTGGCTCCTCGCCCGCGCCCCCCTCTCCGGGAGGGGCCCAGTTCTACGCCGAACTGATCCTGCCCACGCTGCGCGAGATCTCCGAGTCACCCCTCGTCCTCGTCGGTCACTCCTTCGGCGGGCGAGTGGCGCTGCTCGTCGCGAGCGAGCACCCCGAACTCGTCAAGGAACTGGTGCTCACCGGCGTGCCGCTCCTGCGGCTCGGTCCGACCAGAAAGTCACCGCTGCGCTATCGACTGGTGCGCTGGCTCGCTGGCCATCACCTCATCAGCCAGGCGCGTCTTGAGTCGGTGCGCCAGAAATACGGATCGAGCGACTATCGCCACGCGAGCGGCGTGATTCGTGACGTGCTGGTCGCGACGATGCAGGAGAACTACGAGGCGGCCCTGTGCTCGCTGCGCACGCCGGTGACCTTTCTCTGGGGCGAGGGTGATCGCGAGGCGCCGCCCGAGGTGGCCACGCGCGCCGCTCAACTGGTGACGTCTCCTTCGAGCCTCTCGGTCTTAGCGGGCGTGGGACACTTCGTCCCGCTCGAGGCGGTGGACGCTCTGGTAGACGCGACCACCAAGGCGCTGGGTTCGTGACGATCGCTGTCACGATTGTTCTGAGCGCGCTGCTCGTAGCGGCGTATTGCGCGCAGATGGCCCGGTGGCTGAGGGTCCTGCAGCGAGAGCACTACGACGCGTCGTCGCTGAGGCGCTTTCTCGCGCGCTGGTCCTCGCCGCAGCGCCCGAGTGCGAAGGCCAACCCGGGAGCCAAGCCGCACCGTCCCGTTACCTTGAGCCATGTCCTAATCCTGGCCATTCTCGTGACGATCGTGTTTCGCGCCTGGGACCCGCTCGCCGTCGCGGCGTCGCTCTACGGGCTGTTCTGTCCGTGGGGGTTGCCGGTGCGTGGGCGCACCAGTCGCCTCGAGTGGACTCGCCGCCTGCGCACGACGGCTTTGATCGCCACCGTCATCTCCCTGGTGATCGCCGGGCTCGCCGCACTTGCGCCTCACCCGTTCTTGGGCGCGGTCGTCATGGTGTTGGCGGTGAATCCGATGCTCGATCTCGTGACGAGGGCTCTCAAGCCGATGGAGGATCGCCGCGCTCAACGCTTCGTCGACCAGGCCGTCGGTCGGCTGTCGTCGATCAGCCCGCGCGTGGTGGCGATCACCGGGTCCTACGGCAAGACCTCCACGAAGAACTACCTCAGCACCTTGCTCGGTACGAGCGTCGCGGTGGTCGCCTCGCCGCGCAGTTTCAACAACCGCGCTGGTCTCTCGCGCGCCATCAACGAGAACCTGGCTGAGGGCACGCAGATCTTCGTCGCGGAGATGGGCACGTACGGTCCCGGCGAGATTCGTGAGCTGACGTCGTGGTGCGCGCCGGAGATTGCCGTCGTCACGGCCATCGGTCCGGTACACCTGGAACGCATGGGCAGTCTGGAGGTCATCGAGGCGGCCAAGCGCGAGATCACCGAGAGTGCGTCAACCGTCGTGCTCAACTTGGATGATGCGCGTCTCTCGAACTGGGTGAGCGGCCTGCGCGCACAGGGCAAGCGAGTGGTCACCGCGGGGTCGCGAATGGCGGACCCCGACGTACGCGTCGCGCTCTCTCACCATCGCTGGCGCGTCAGTATCGGCGGGGAGGTGATTGACGAGCGCGACGAGATCGTTGGCGTGCAGCCAACGAACCTGGCGTGTGCTTTGGCGGCCGCTCACGAACTCGGGGTGGACGCAGTGACCCTCGCCGGTCGCCTCGCCGACGTGGAGCCGGTCGCGAATCGACTCAACGTAGCCACGTCGCCGGCGGGGATCGTGGTCGTCGACGACACGTTCAACGCCAATCCGGCGAGTGCGTTGGTCGCGCTCGATACTCTCAAGTCGCTCGACATCGCCGGCCGACGGGTGGTGGTCACGCCGGGCCTCGTGGAGCTGGGACGCGAACAGTACCCAGAGAACCTGCGCCTGGCGCAACTCGTGGAGGCCGTGCCCGCTGAACTCGTCGTGATCGGCCGCACGAATGTTGTGGCTCTGAGCGCGGGTTCCACCACCGCGCCGCGACGCTTCGACACTCGCGACGACGCCGTCAAATGGATTCGCACCTCGCTCGCCCCCGGCGACGGGATCTTGTTCTTGAACGATCTGCCCGACCACTACCCTTGATGTCTTATGGCTGGGGCGAGGTGAGTGGTGGCTAGCGGGGTTCTCTTTGGGGGTCCGTCGCCCGAGCACGACATCTCGATCCTGACCGGGCTGCAGGCCCTACGTGAACTGGCGACCTTCGAGGGAGACGCGCTCGGCATCTACTGGACCAAGGCCGGCTCCTATTACTCCGTCGGCAGTGACGTTGAGGCCGAGGCGTTCTTGGAGGGGGTGCCCAAAGGTGCCAGTGAGATCACTCTGCGCTTAGGTGGGGACGCCGGTTTTTGGACGACCGGTTCGCGACTCTCGGGCGCCAAGAAGCTCGACATCGACACCTTGATTCTCGCGACCCACGGGGGCCCGGGAGAAGACGGCACCTTGCAAGGCGCGCTCGATCTCGCGGGGCTGCAGTACTCCGGTCCCACGGTCGCCGGAGCGGCCCTGGGCATGGATAAGTGGGCGTTTTCGGCGGTCATTGCTCGCGCGGGACTGACGTCGCTGCCGCGCGAACTCCTCAGTGCCTCGAGCAGGTCCCTTCCCTTCGCGGGGCCGTACATTTTGAAGCCGCGCTTTGGGGGATCGTCGATCGGCATCGACGTGGTGGCCGACTTCGCCACGGCCCAGGCGCGACTGTTGACCAATCCGCACTTCGCCAACGGCTGCGTGGCCGAGCCCTACCGCGAGGACCTCAGCGACGTGCAGATCGCGCTGCGCACGTATCCCTCGTTGGAGCTCTCCGCGATCGAGCGACCCATTCGACGTACGACGGACGCCGAGATTCTCAACTACCGAGATAAGTACGTGGGCGGAGAAGGCATGGTGGCCGCGCCCCGCGAACTGCCGGCGGTGCTGGCTCAGGGTCAGCGCGAGGAGATTCTCGCCCTGGCGCGCGCCATCGCCGACCTGGCCCTGGTGCGCGGCGTCGCCCGACTGGACTTTCTCGCCAACGATCACGAGATCTTCGTCAATGAGATCAACACGATTCCGGGCTCGCTCGCCAAGTACCTCTTCGTCGATCCGCCGGTCCCGTTTGCCGCACTACTGAAAGATCTGTTGGCTGAGGCCCGTGAGCGACCAGCTCATCGCTACAGCGCCGCGGGCGCTGACGGGCTGGTGTTGCGACGGGCGGGCTCCATCGCCGCCAAACTCGCGTAGGCGCGGCACCTTGGCGAGGGCGTCGCTGAGCGCATCGCTGTACGGGTCGATCAACAGCCCCTGCTGCAGGGACCAAAAGGCCAGTTCGTAGTTTCGCCGGCCCAGGGCGCTGTGGTGCAGCGCGAGAGCGGCCCATTCGCCGTCGCGCGCGAGTCGAGCAGCGAAGCCTTCGGCGAGAAACCACTCGAATCCACGCAACGTGCTGGCCAGAGGTTCGCCCTTGATCAGAACCAGCGCTTCGTGGGCGAGGGATGCCGCATCGCCGATGGGAAGCTGGCGTGCGCGCGCCACGAGGGTGGAGAACATCTCGACGTCGCTCGTGACGCCGTGGGTTGCGTAGAGCCCCGAGGAGGAGACCGGATGGAGGCGAGGACCCTGAACGTCAACGCCTAGTGAACGGCGCACTGAACTCGCCGTGTTGGCGAGCGTACGGGACGACGCTTCGATGTCCGCATGGAGCAGAACGCGCGTGCGCAGGCGTTCGCCGGTCACGGGCTCATGTCGATGCAGGGCGAGGTAGGCGACCATCTCAACGCACCGTCGTCGCAGTGTCGGGGTGAAGGGCTCAACGATCCCTACGACCGTGGGATCGGCCCGCAGCATCTCGACGCGCAGATCTCCCGAGCGCGGTGTGTCGTGGGCGACGTGAGTGGGAGCCCGAGCGTCGCGTTCCAAGTAGGGAGTGAGAGTGACCGCGCAGGCATTGAGTTCGTCGTCCAGGTCGCTGGACGGTCCCAGGTACACCACCACGCTCCCTCGCAGGGCGCGCGTGGCGAGTGCGCGCAGGAGTTCGCTCTCGTCGCGGGCAAACACGACGGTCCCTTGGTGAAGGACGACGACTTCGCGCTGGATGTCGTCAATGCTCCACGCCGCGCGAATGGGGAGCCGACCTCCCTCGCGGGCGAATCCAATCAACGTGCCCGTCGTGCTCGGTCCCAGCGGGCACGCGAGGATGGGCGCGGTCGGCGCAGCACAGGACAGGGTGGCCAGCTCGTCGGCCACGTCGAGAACGCCGTCGCGGTCCTCTCCGATGAGTGCGACGAGGTGCCCAATGAGTTGGGGGTCGAGGCCGCGGAGTAGCTCGATCGACTCGTCCACGTCAAAGAGGTCGCCGCCGCCGCGTCGCAACGCGTCGCTACGTCGCTTGGCGACCAGGGCGAGGGGCATCGGCGCCAGGCCGACCAGGGGAGTGGGCGCGCGATGGCGCACGGGCTGAGAGGTCGGTTGGTACGAAATGGCGATGGCGCTGGGTTGATGCGTGTTGACGTGAGCGGGCGCCGCGAGGGCCAACAATGCCACCAGGAGACCGGCGAGCCAGGCACTGCCACCGGACTTCACCTGTCGACCGCGCCGTAGCCGCCACACGTTGCGCGCGACTTGGCAGAGAAAGCCGAGCCAGAAGGCGACGAGCACCAACAACAAGAGACGAATGAAGGTGCCGCTTGACTCGTTCGACGTTCGCTGCCACTTGGTGAGTACGACGTACGGCAGCAGGGCGAAGTAGACCGCGAGCGCAGCCCCGTGAAGGCGCGTGCTCAGTGGACGACCTAGTTGCTCGGGACCAGTTCCCACGTGATGTTCTGAGCGGGGGTCGGGTCGGAGATCGCTACCTGGCACACCGTGTGAGCGGCGACCTGGAGCTGGGTTTCGACCGTGATCGTCGTCCCCGCGCACGTCAGGGTCACCGACACGGGAGCGCTCGTCGCGACCTCCCACGTTCCAGGGCCCTGGAGCGGCACGTCGGCCACCGAGAGGGTCGAACCGAGTTGACCGCTGACGACGTCGTTCGAGGCGTTCGCGGCGGAGGCGCTCGCGCTCGACTTGGCGCTCGAATCGGTCGCGTTGGATGAGCTCGAGTCGCGAGCGGCGCTTGTCGCCGGCGGGATCGTCGCGGTGTTCGTCACGTTGAGCGTAGATCGTTCGCGAGGCGTCGTCACTGGCCTCCTCGTCGGTGTGGTCGTGGTCGTTGTGCTGTGCTCCGGGGCTGCTGTGAGCGGCACCAGAGTCGTTGAGGTGGAAGTAGTGGTCGGCTGCGTCGTCGCGCGCGACGCGACGCGAGTCGCCAGATGGCGCGGTGGCGTCGAACTCGACGAGGCGGTCAAGGTGAAAACGAGGACCAAGAGAAGAACGGGGCTGGACCACATCACCCAGTGAGCGCTCTTGAGCGAATGTGGCAGTCTCATGATCGTCCTTCGAGGGTAACGGCTCGTCGTATCGAAACTCGGGGCTCATTCACAACCTTTGATAACCGCTAGAGCAAAAAACGGATGGCGAAATATTGGAGCTCCGACTGGAGCGCGGAGGGCGCGCAGTGATCGTCGGCGGCGAGTTCGCGAAGCGAGCGACCCTCGAACACTCGCGCGTAGGTCAATCGAACCAGACGTTCGTGCTCGCCGCTGAGACTGCGCAGGCGCGCCAGCAGCGGGGACGCCTCGTTCGCTGCGCGATCCACCGGCTCGTACGCCGAGACCGCGTGGCGCGCCTCTTTTTCCTTGAGCATCCAGCGCCGCAGGCGTCCCCGCAGCGCGGACAGGAGGTCGGGTGCGGCGTAGGTGCGCGACTGTCCCGCCCAGTCCACTAAGAGCTCGCTGAGTAGAGAGATGGCGACCGACACCATCTCGCTGGGCTCATCGACCACGCCCTCGCCGAATCGCAGCTGCCGACTCACGCTCACCACACCCGGCAGCAAGGTCTGAAGCAGTGCGCGATGGATGTCGGGGTCCGTCGCTTCTTCGAGCAGCGCTCGCACGATGTGGGCGCGTTCGAGGACGTTACGTCCCCCTCGGGACTCGAGCAGACCAACGAGGTCGCACAGATCGTGCTGATTGCCCAGTTCTAGCTCGGGGTGGCGTTCGTCGAGGCGCCGCAGGGCCGCTCGCGCGCTGGGGCGCCGGCCGATCCAGCGCCACTCGGTGCGCATGTTGGTCAGGATGTCAAAGTGGCTGTTCATGGAACCCAGTTGAGAGATCCCCACGCACCGAGTAGCGCCACTCTTTCCTACCGGTCCGGTGACATTTCTCATGACCTCATCGTGACCGTGACTGCACACATGGCAGCGCATATAGCCGAGTTCTAAGGTGGGGCGATGGACATCGAATCCTTTTACGAGCAAAACGAGGCGCGCCGCGAGAGTGCCGAGATCGAGTTCGGTAACGAATGGACCGACGCGAAGGACAATGAGTACGAACTGTCCTGGGTGGAGGCGACCGGTGAGCTCTACCTCATGGTCGAGCCCGATGCTCCAGTGACCGAGGATCTCTTCGGTGACTTCTACGTCGCGGGCGAGGTGGTGAGCGACCTCACTGTCGTCGTGATCGCCAAGATCGACTCCCAGGCGGCGCTGGAAGACCAGTTGGCGGGTTGGGAAGACGCGATGCTGGACGACAACTCACTCACGTGGTTACACCAACGCCTCTCCCAGGAGACCTAGACGTAGGGCGTTTGTGAGTCGGCGATTCTGCACAGCCGACTGAGGGTGTCCTTGAGATCGGGAATCGGAACGCGCTCGGCCTCATTGATCGCTGTCATGAGCGGGTTCCAGCTCCCGTCGATCGAGGTAGCGGCCGCGGCGTACGGCGTGCCCTTTAAGAGTTCACTGAGTGCGCTGGCTTCGAGGTTCTTGCGACGTGATGTCGTGAGACCCGGCTGCTGGCTCTGGCGCTCGATCGACAGTGCTTTCGTGACGTAGACGCAACTGCGCCGGGCATCGGCGACGGCGCCACCCGAACCGCACGAGGCGAGCACCACGCTCGAAACCGCGAGGAGGGCCAGGACGCTGCCGAATCGAGTTAGCCGAGCCACGAATCCGCGGACTGCAACAGAAAGTCGCTCACGCTACGTCCACGTTCGAAGATGTCGCACAGCGGGTCTTCGCCCTTGGCGACCTGACTGAGCGAGATGGCCCGACGCGCCACGATCGAAATGCGTCGCTCACTGCTCTCGGTGGGCGAGTCGAAGGTGTCCGTGGCGGTCACCTCGAGGGGCATCTCGAGTCCGCCGATGGGAGCGAGATCAATCGCCAGACGCAACAGATCTGGTCCCTGGGGCATGGGCGGCAGACTCCAGGTGAGGACGAGGGGAAAATGAAACTCGTCGGGCGGATCGACTTCGTCGGGTAGCCCCAGCACGGCGTCTTCGAAGGCGAGCAGCGTGCGCGGGTCAACGTCGAGCTCGATGTGCAGATCCACCGGACCGCCGCAACCGTCTTCGGGGTGTAGGTCGACCTCCCACGCTTGGCGCAACGAGTACGTCTCGACGAAATGGCGCTCGTCGTGGACGTGAAAGCCGTGAGTGACTGCGTGGTCTTTGAGGTCGGCGACGAAGCCTGCGACATCTATAGCGGCCATTACCTTCAGGCTAGTCGTGCCCGCCACTAGCGTTGCTGCGTGTCGAGTTCACTTTTCGAGCCGCTTCGCCAGTGCGCACTGGAGATTGGCGCTGTCGTGAGTTCGGGAGATCATGACGGGTATTCCGGCCTGCGACCCACTCAGTATCACCTGGACGTCGAGGCCGACGAGGTGGCACTGCGCGTGCTGCACGGCGCGGGTTTTCGCGTCGTCAGCGAAGAGTCCGGTGTCACCGGAGAGGGTGACTACACGGTCGTCCTCGACCCCATCGACGGTTCGACGAACTGCGATCACGGGGTGCCGTTCTTCGCCACCAGCCTCGCCGTCCTGCGGGGGAGCGAATTAGTGGCGGCGCTCGTAGCGAATCAAGTGACCGGCACCTTCTACGAAGCAGAATCGGGAGGAGGAGCCTGGCGCAACGGCGAGAAAATATCGCCGAGTGGTCAACGCGAGTTGGGCGCGTCGATCGTGAGCTTCTCGGGGCTCCCGACCCGTCCCCTGGGCTGGGCTCAGTACCGATCGCTGGGGGCGGCGAGTCTGGAGATATGCCTCGTCGCGGACGGGTCCCTCGATGCATTTAGTGTGGCGGCGCACTCGCAACTTCACCCCTGGGACTACCTCGGGGGGCTGCTCATGGTCCAAGAGTCCGGTGGCGCGCTGGCCGAGTACGACGGCGAAGACTTAATCACATCAGAGCGCGTGCGACGACGTCCGTGCTTTGCGGCAACGTCTGAACTCCTCGCGCAACTGGTTGGGGCGCAACCGTTCTAAGAGAAAATGCGTGGTGCCAGTAGGATGGCCTGCTCCGGGCGCTTAGCTCAGTTGGCTAGAGCAGCTGATTTACACTCAGCAGGTCGGGGGTTCGAGTCCCTCAGCGCCCACAAAAAGTCTGTTACTGAAACTGTGAAAGTCCGGGACCTCTGTCTCATGTTGACTCCGGGACGTGTGTCGCACTTTCCGGCCCGGCTTCGTTTCCCCTGTCCCGGTGGCTCCGGGACCTCTGTCTCACCGCTTCCACCTTTTTGACACGCTGTCACTCGAGTTCTGGACGTGCGTCCGGTGCTCGAGGAGGCGGCAATGTTGACCGAGCTATCCATGGTTGAGCAACGCTATCTGGCGGTTCGCGAAGCACTCGATTCGGGCGCGACGATCGTCCAGGTCGCCACGCAATCGCAATACGGTGTCGATCGACGAACACTGCACCGTTGGCTCACCCGCTACGCCAACGGTGGCCTCGAAGCGCTGGCCGATCGTTCCTCTCCCGCAACTGCCTTGTCTTCTTGACGACTGTCACCGTCGTAGCCGTGAGCGCCGTGATTTTCGGGTGAAGGGTCGTCGTGCCCTTCCCGACGATTCCCTCTCGCTGATCGGCGTACAGGTTTGCTTTCACGCCCTGAAGTTGTGGGTCGAGCATCGTCGCCGCCAGCGCCGGATCCTCCGGGTTGGCATCGGCCAGAGCGTGCTCGAACGCCGCCCAGCCGGCGCGGTAGGCGGCCAACACCGCAGTAGCACTTGGATTTTGGGTCGTCGGCACCGACGAAGTGGAATGCGGGTCCGTTGTGGGACTCGCGGCCGGATTGGACGAGCCACCACAGGACGAAGCCACCAGGACCGCCAGCAGAAGCACGAACAAGTAGGAGGTCGTCCTCCATTGCCTCACGGCCCTTCGCGGTGGGCCGCTACGCCGAAACGTCCGAATCATTGAGTGAGGATTCGACACGACGCGCCACCAGGCAGGAAGACACTGCCCACAGGGGACGTTACCCGCCTTCAGCTAGAGATAAACCGCGGTTGGCGAGGTGCGCAGGTGTGGCTTATGCGGCTCGGGACCGTTCTGTCTGCCAAGTCACTTACTATCAGTCCACCGAAGACCAGCGACGAGCTTCCCAGGATCGACCCCGAGTGCCTCGGCCAGGCGCAGGAGGCTGGAGAGGCTCAGGTTGGGTTCCCCTCGTTCGACCTCTGAAACGAACGAGAAGTGCAGTCCAACGAGGTCAGCCAGTGCCATCTGGCTTATCCCCAGGCGGTGTCGCTCGGCACGCACCCGTCTGCCCAACTCCACTTGAGCCGGGTGGCGCCGTCCGGATCGACCCATGGGCACCTAGGCAACGCTAGCTGCGTCCTTGAAGCTAGAGTCCTTAACGCTAGGGTCCCTGACCGTAGGCCCGCACCCCTGGATCTCTTCCCGCTGGCGCGACGGTGACGTCGAGTCTGGCCCGCCGTCTCGCCTTGCCCTGATGACTGAGCTGAGGCTACTCGGGTCACGTCAGGCAACGTCGTCCTGCTTGGCTACGCGGCCGCAGCTGGATGAGATAGTCAAGGCGTCGTTCGGTGGGGCCGTTCGGAAGCGACCAGAATCGCTGATGGCGCCATCAACATCGCCATAGGTACAGTCTCGGATATGCAGTACGGGGCACATCTTCCGTTGATCGATCTCGACGGCTCGGGCTGGCAGCCCTCGGTGCTCGCCTCGTATGCGAGCACCGCCAGTGAGCTCGGCTACCGCTATCTCACCGCCAACGATCATCTCACCTTCAGTCGTCCCTGGTTGGATGGCCTGGTCGCGCTGTCGAGCGTCGTCGGCTGCTCCGGCGAGATGGAACTGGTGACGAGCGTCTCGCTTCCCGTCGTGCGCGGGCCCGCCAATCTCGCCAAGTCAGCGGTCGCGCTCGACATCCTCTCGGACGGACGGCTGATCCTCGGGGTGGGACCGGGTTCGTCGGCGCGGGACTATGCGGCAATCGGAATCGACTTCGAGCAGCGTTGGGCGAGATTCGACGAGGCGCTGGGCGTGCTGCGAGCACACCTCGGTAACTCGGCGCAACCTTTTGCGGGGCGGTTTTACTCGAGCGAGATCACGCTCGACCCACGACCGGAGCGCGAGGGCGGTCTCCCGATTTGGGTCGGCAGCTGGGGCTCGCGCGCGGGCATGCGGCGCGTCGCTCGTCTCGCCGATGGATGGATCGCCTCTGCCTACAACCTCACGCCGACGCAAGTAGTCGTCGCCCGCGTCGTTCTTGACGAGGCGCTCCGCGAGGTCGGCCGTCCGAGCGCGTACTTTCCTTGCTCGCTTGCCACGATGTGGACGTATGTCACCGAGAGCGCCACAGGACGAGATCGTCACCTGGCCGCTCTGGGGAGGATGCTCGGTCGTGACGCCGAGGCTCTTTATGGGCAGCTTCTCGTCGGATCAGCCGAGCACTGCGCCGAGGTCCTCCGTTCCTACCGAGCCGCCGGGATCGAGCGGGTATTCGTATGGCCTCTCGCCGAACCCGAGTCCCAGCTGAGACGCGTGATGCTCGACGTCGCTCCGATGGTGGACGGAACGTAAGCCCTGAGTCCTGGCTATGGGGACTCTCGAATCTCGGGAGTCCTTTCACTCGAGGCGACGCGTCGAGCGGTCACCAGAAGGTATTCCCAGTCCATGATCGTGGTGGTCATGCCGCGGTCGTGTCGTCGGGTCAGGTCGCTGAGGTCACGATCGAGTTCGGAAGCTCTCGTGGGGTCACTTGCGAGATTTCGATAGGTGGAGACCGTCGGCCCATAGTTGGCCTTGAAGTAGTCGCGGAACTCATCGGGTGATTCGAAGTGGTCCACGGTGACCGTCTGGCGTGACGTCACGACGTCGGTCACTCGGTTGCCGAGCAGGGCGAGGACGTGGTCTTCGTTGCCCCATAGGGGCGGGGGACATCGCGTTGAGTCTCGGACCCTAGTGGTCCGTCTCTGAATTAACTAAGGCCAATTTCATTCGGCCCCGCTTGACCTTGGTAATGATCTCATCGGCGGGCTTCTTCCAGATGAACGGGTGGGGATCTTCGTTCCAGTTCTCCGTCCAGACGCCGATGGCGTCTATCAACTGCGCGACTGACGAGAATGTTCCCTTCTTCAATCGACGGTTGGTGAGTTGACTGAACCAGCTCACGTCCGCGGGTCATCCTGGTGGCGAGCGGCGTAGCTGCGCATGAGTTGATTGAGAGCTAAGACTGACCTCGGCGGTCCCGGCGCTCGACTCACCATCGACGAGAGCATTCCCAATCTCGTGAGCATCGTTGACGCCCAACGCGGCCGCTCCGGTCTTCACTATCTTGACTACCGAGGCAACGTCGTCGCCTGGTGAACGGGGTTTGAACTCGGTTCCGTGACCCCCTTGGATGCTGCTGACGACACGAGGTCCTCAAGGTCCTATATGTGTCGGGTCAGGAGTTGCCGACTTTGTCCTTGGAGTACTCGAAGAACGATCTCTGCTTTATGAGTTCCGCCACCGCCGCGGGGACCATCGATTCCCACGTCTCGTCTCCCACGGCAATACGCTTCAGGACGTCCCGGCTGAAGATGCTGAGATAGTCAGCGCAGTAGTTGTCCAACGGAACGAAGCTGCCACGCATCGAGAGATAGTCATAGAGCGGCCGCAACGAAGCAACGACTTCAATGTTGTCCGCAGTTGAAATTGGCGCGTCGTGCGTGCGTTGCAGGGGGTACACATAGATACGCAGATCGTTCTTAAAAAGTCGGCCGAAACTCTCGAGTATTCCGCCGGGAAGTTGGACGTAGTACTTCTCGTCGAACAGCTCCACGAGGCTCGGAACTCCCATGACGATTCCTATTCGCTCCGTCGTGCGCCACGCGAGGTAGGCCGCGAGGCGGTAGTACTCGAAATAATCAGAAATCAGGACCGTTAAGCCGCACGCCGCCAGCAGGTCGGCCCGCGCCAGAAAGTCTCGACGATCAACGTCGGCCCCCCCGGCGAGAAGGTTGCGCATGGTGAGTTCGGCCAAGGTGAGCACTGGCCGTCCCGCTACGGCCGGGTCCGCCTCGAATTTGGCCAGGGCGGTCCCAAGCATGTCGAGATTGACCAACGTCGTCGGCCGGAAACTGCCCCGCTCGACGAGGACTGCCTTTTGGCGCAGTGCTTCGCTGGGCTGCAGGACGGTGCCGTCCGGGCCGAACATGGCGACGCCGCTGAGACCGAGCTGGACCAACTTCAGCGCCATGAGGCGATTGTCGACACGGCGAAACTCGATGCCGCGAAACTCGATCATGTCGATCTCGATGCGCCCGGTGGTCAGTCGATCCAGCAGACTTTCGACGAGCTCTTCGGGTTCGTGATGACAGAAGAACGCGCCGTGGAGCAAGTTGATGCCCACGACGCCGATCGCTTCTTGTTGCAGTGACGCCTCGATGTCGAGCATTCGAACGTGCAGGATGATTTGACTGGGTTCGTCTCGCGGATGAGCCTGGAACTTTAGGCCCATCCAGCCGTGGCATTCGTTGTTACCCTTGAAGCTCCGGGCCACCACGGTGTTGGCGAAGGCGAAAAACGAGGTCGTGTCGCCGCGTTTGTCGCCGAGGCGCTCCAGGTTCAACTGATATTCGTGGTCGAGCATCGCCTGCAAGCGCCCCGCCGAGACGTATCGCTCGCTCGCACCGTAGATCGCGTCACTCACGGCCATGTCGTACGCGGAAATGGACTTGGCGATCGTTCCCGCCGCGCCGCCGACGCGAAAGAACCAACGGGCAATTTCCTGTCCCGCACCGATCTCGGCGACGGTACCGTACCATCGAGGATCCAGATTGATACGGAGCGCCTTTTGGTGGGTGTCCTCGCTGAGGTTTACCGACGAATCGAACATGGCGCTACGCCGCGCGGAGGACCATCCGCACCGCCGATGGGACACGCGTGACGCGTGAACCACGGGTGTCCCATCGCTCGTTCCGAGCCCCGACCACGTGGCGTGACATGCGCTCCAGGCTATCTAGGAAAAGATTTCAATGTTGACGAACATAGGAGGTTCTCGCCGCACCCCCGTTGTCCACCAACGTGACCGGAATGAGGGCCTCACGCATTGATGGTTTCCCTTTTCGCGCTCCGGGCACCGATTCTGGCCTCGAGATGACTCCTGTCAACGCGCACTTCGTGACTCACGGGCGTCCGATAAGGTGCGGTCAAACCTTCAAAGACTAGGAGCGAACTGTGCTGGGTGACAAGGAAGAACACTTCGTCGGCAAGGGGACTGACCTGTCGGCCCTGGCGTCGCACATCGAGGAGTACCTCAAGACCAACGGCTACGCCGTACAATCGGCCCCGCCGAGTGACGCGGGCAGCGTGATCCAGGCCCACAAGGGAGGCTTCTGGCGTACCGCCGTGGCGGCCGATCGGGCCCTAACCATTACCATCCAGGGGAACTCGGGCGACTACACGGTGAAGTTCGGCATCGGCAAGTGGCTCGAACACCTCGGCATCGCCGCCGTCGAGACTCTCTTGTTGAGCGACCTCTTCTTGGTCGTGGACGTCGCTGACTCGCTGTGGAGCATCGAGGTCGAAGACAAACTGATCACCGACGTGAAGGCGTTTATCGGCTGAGCGGCGCTATTGAAATCCCACGACGCCGTGGGGTTGGTATTTTTCTTCCAACGTGGCGATCTCACCGTCGCTCAGAACCAAGTCGAGCGCGTTGACCGCATCGCTGAGGTGTTCCGGCTTGGTCGCGCCCACGATGGGACTGGTCACCGCGGGATTCTTGAGAACCCACGCGAGAGCGATTTGCGCTGGCGAGACGCCGCGTTGGGCGGCGAGCGCCAGCACCGCATTGACAATGGGCTCATCAGCGTCGCTCACCAACGAGCGGCCAAACTCGTCCCTCTCCGATCGGTTGGTCTGGGTGTCCCACCCACGCGTCAGACGGCCGCGCGCGAGCGGGCTCCACGGAATGGCACCCACTCCTTGATCGAGCAGTAGCGGGAACATCTCGCGCTCTTCTTCGCGATAGATCAGGTTGTAGTAGTCCTGCATACTCACAAATCGCGTCCAGCCGTTGAGATCGGCGGTGTGGAGGGCTTGGGCGAACTGCCACGCGTACATCGACGACGCACCGATGTAGCGGGCCTTGCCGGATTTCACGACGTCGTCCAGCGCCTCCATGGTCTCGGCGATGGGGGTGTGATAGTCCCAACGATGGATCTGGTACAGGTCGACGTAGTCGGTACCGAGGCGTCGCAGGCTGTGGTCGATCTCACTCAAGATGGCCTTGCGTGAGAGACCTTGACCGTTCGGGCCCGGACGCATCCGGCCGTTGACCTTGGTGGCGATGACCACCTCGTCGCGCGACGTGAGCGAGAGAAGTGTCGATCCGGTGATCTCTTCGCTACTGCCGGCCGAGTAGACGTTGGCGGTATCAAAGAAGTTGATGCCAGAGTCGAGCGCCTGACGAAAGAACGGTTCGGCCGCCTCGCGCCCGAGTGACCAGGGCTGGTTGCCGCGCGCGGGCTCGCCGTAGCTCATGCAACCCAAGCAGATTCGCGAGACCTCGAGACCGGTGTCGCCGAGCGTGACGTACTCCATGGACTTCCTCCAAGCGTGACTTTGACGTGCGACTTCCGTTCTAGCGCCAGGGCGGCACGGATCGTTCGCGAGCGGGGAAAGAAGACGAACAGAAACATTCGCGTGATAGGAACGTGACATCGCTCGCGCATTCGTTGACATTGAACCCACCTCGGCGTGGGACGAGGTCTACTCGGCGCCGGGCGTCCCGCGGGCGGCCTATCGCAAAATCATCGACGTGCTCAACGATTTTGGAGCGGTCGATCTTCGTTCTCGCTTCGACCAATTAGCGGCCACTTTCACCGACCGCGGGGTGACCTTTGCCTTCGGCGGCGAGGAACGGCCTTTTCCGCTGGATCTGATTCCGCGCGTTATCGCGGCGGCCGAGTGGGAGCACTTGGCCGCTGGCGTGCGGCAACGCGTCCTCGCCCTCGAGGCGTTCCTGGACGATGTCTACGGCGAGGGAAACTGCTTTCGAGACGGCGTGATGCCGCGACGTCTTATCCTCACGAGCCCGCACTTTCGCCGCGAGGCGGTCGGGATTACCAAGGAGCGCGGTGCTCGGATCACCGTGTCGGGCATCGATATCGTGCGCGATGAGGTTGGCAAACTGTGCGTGCTCGAAGACAACGTGCGTATCCCCTCGGGCGTGTCGTACGTGATCGAGAATCGACGCGCGATGACCCAGAGCTTTCGCTCGTTGTTCTCGCGCTATCGCGTTCACCCGGTCGATGAGTACCCGAGTCGACTGCTGCGCGCCCTGCGACGTGCCGCACCCGACGAGGTGCGCGACCCGACCGTAGTCGTCCTCACGCCGGGAGTGCACAACGCGGCGTACTTCGAGCACGTCTTGCTGGCCCGACTGATGGGCGTCCAACTCGTCGAGGGGAGCGACTTAGTGGTCGTTGGCAACAACGTCTTCGTGCGCACCACCCAGGGCGAACGTCCGGTCCACGTGATCTATCGACGGGTGGACGATGAGTGGATCGATCCCCTTCACTTTCGCCCCGAGTCGGTCGTGGGCGTCGCCGGACTCGTCAACGCCGCTCGGGCGAAGACGGTGGCGCTCGCCAACGGCATCGGCAACGGCGTGGCCGATGACAAGTTGATCTACACCTACGTGCCCGACCTGATTCGCTACTACCTTGGCGCCGAGCCCCTGCTCGGCAACGTCGAGTCCTTTCGACTCGAGGACCCCGAGTGTCTAGCCGAGGTGACCAGTCACCTGGAGCGCTACGTGATCAAGCCGGTCGACGGTTCAGGTGGCAAGGGCATCGTGATTGGTCCCCAGAGCGAGCCCTCGATGTTGCGTGCCTTGGGCAAGGCCATCGTCGCGAACCCCCGAGGCTACGTTGCCCAACGCCCCGTCGCGCTCTCGACCGTGACGACCTTCGTCGACGATCAGATGTCACCGCGCCACGTCGACCTGCGTCCCTTCGCCATCCACGACGGCGGCGAGGTGTGGGTACTGCCCGGTGGTCTGACGAGGGTCGCCCTGGGCGAGGGGGCGCTCATCGTGAACTCGAGTCAGGGCGGCGGATCCAAGGACACCTGGGTGCTCGCGGACGCTGAACGTCCCACGCGAGTGCTCGACGTGAACGTCGCCACGCCACTGGCGTACCTCGAGGGGATCGACCGCCAAGCGGGGCCGCCGTCAGCGGGGGCGAACCAGTGACCCGTCCCATGCTCTCTCGCCTGGCCGAACTCATCTACTGGACCGGGCGATACGTCGAGCGCGCGGACGACACGTCGCGCATCGTCGACGCCTACATCCATCGCATCGCCGAAGACCCCTTCGGCGACCCCGATCTCGCCTGTCGTTCGCTGTTCGCCATCTTGGGCATGGAGATCGACGAACCCGTGGTGAGCGAGTCGATGGTGCTGGAGCACCTCGTCTACGACCCGCTCAATCCCACGGCCATTACGGGCAGCCTGCTCGCGGCCTACGAGAATGCTCGGCGAGCCCGTGAGGTGATCTCCTCGGAGATGTGGGTCTGTCTTAACGCCACGCGCAACGAGCTGCCCGCCGTGCGTCGGCGCGCGCGTCGCGTTGGTGCCGCCAACTACTTGGCCTACGTGCGAGAGCGCACGGCACTCTTTGCGGGGCTCGCCGACGCCACGATCAGTCACGACGAGACCTGGTGGTACTTGCTGTTGGGTCGCAGCCTCGAGCGCATCGACATGTCTGCGCGCCTCCTCGAAGGTCGCCTGCTCGCGGGCGATGACACCCCCGATTGGCTCACGCTGTTGCGCGCCGCCGGGGCCATGGAGTCGTTCCTGCGCGCGTCGGTCCAAGTCGCGAGTCCCGAGGAGATCGCCTCCTTCCTCCTGCTCGATCGGGTCTTTCCGCGGTCCGCCTACTACTCACTCGCCGTGGCCGACCGGTGCCTCGACGAACTGTCCAGGGTCGGTCCCTCGGATCGCGACGTGAACCAAGCCCGCCTAACCATCCGACTGACCCAAACGCGCCTGGAGTACATGGATCCCAGCGCGGCGCTGCGCGAACTCGCCGAGATCCTCGATCTGCTCGAGCAGACGAGCGCCACCGCGAACGATCAGATCACCGAGCGTTACTTTCGCAACGTCGTGGCGATCAATTGGGCGAGTGAGCAGGGCACGTGAGCGAGTCGATGCGCCTGCACGTTCGACACGTGACCGGGTTCTCCTACGACGGCGCGGCCGACTCGTCCTACAACGAGGTGCGCATGACTCCACTCTCGCTACCGCGCCAGCGCGTCGAGTTCTCCTCGCTCACCATCACCCCTTACGCGTTGCAGTCGACCTACCGTGACTACTTCGACACCATTGTCACGACCTTTGACCTCCACGAGGGCCACGAACGCTTAGAGGTAATTGCCGATGCGACGGTCGAGACGGTGCGCGACGAGGAGGTCGACGCCGAGATCGGCCTGTCGATTCTCCTCGACCCCTCCTGGATCGATCAGTACGTGGAGTACCTTGCGCCCACTCCCCACACATTGTTGTCGCCGGCGGTACTCGAAGAGTTCCGTGAGATGACCAAGTTGGCGCGCGACGTGAAGACCATCGTCGACACGGCGCTCGGCGTGGTGGGCGAGCGCCTCGAGTACGTGCGCGGCGCGACGCAAGTAACGTCGACGGCCCAAGATGCCTGGGATGAAGGCAAGGGCGTGTGCCAGGATCTCACCCACGTCATGCTCGCACTGGTGCGCAGCGTCGGGGTACCGTCTCGCTACGTCTCGGGCTACATGCACCCGAACCCGGACGCGGCCCTGGGCGAGACGGTGGTGGGCGAGAGCCACGCTTGGGTCGAGTACTTCGCCGGAGATTGGCGCGGGGTCGATCCCACGAACGCGGGCGAAGTGGGGCTGGGGCACGTCACGGTCGCGCGAGGTCGTGAGTACGGAGACGTGCCGCCCCTGAAGGGCATCTACCACGGCGACCCCGCGAGTTCTCTCGGCGTCACGGTGGAGGTGACACGCCTCAGCTAGCCAAGGTCTCGTTGGCACTCTCTAGTGTGTTCGGTGAACGCGCGAAGGAGTTGTCATGTCTCGGCCCACGATTGTTGTCTGCGAGGGTGATCAGACCGGTCAGGAGCTACTGGAAGAGTCGTTGCGCGTCTTCGACCCTTCTGTGCTTGGCGCCGAGGTCGAACTCGTGCGGTTCGATCTTTCGCTGCGAGCGCGCGAAGAGAGCGACAACGGCGTGGTTCGCGAGGCGGCCACCGCGATGCGCGAGACGGGCCTCGGGCTGAAGGCCGCCACGGTAACCCCGCCCGAGCGTGGCGGGGTAGGTTCCCCCAATCAGATTCTGCGCCGGGGCATTGACGGCAAGGTCATCGTGCGAACCGGACGGCGGATCCCGGGAGTCACCCCCATTGTCGCGCTGAGTCATCCGGTGGTCGTGGTGCGCATGGCGGTGGGCGACGCGTACGGTGCCGCTGAGGGTCGTGACGGTCAGCCCGGGTCCCGCGCGGAAGAGGCGTGGCGCACCGAGCGCATCGAGCGTTCCGTGTGTCAGTCGGTGGCCGAGTTCTCCTTTCGATCGGCCCGTTCGCTGGGCGGTCTCGTCTACGGCGGTCCGAAGTGGACGGTCTCACCGACCTACGAGGGCATGCTCAAAGAAGAGATGGACGCGGCGGCCCAGCGCCACCCGGACGTGACGTATCGCCCCATGCTGATCGACGCGGCCTACGCCGGACTCATGACCGAGGGCTGGAACAGTCCGGTCGTGATTCCCGCCTTGAACCGAGATGGCGATTGCCTCAGTGACCTGGTGCTGGCGATGTTCGGCTCGATCGCCGGGGCTGAGTCCGTGCTGCTGTCGCTCGACGAGAATCTGGAGCCGACCGTCGCCATGGCCGAAGCGCCCCACGGTACCGCACCCTCGCTGGAGGGAAAGAACGTGGCCAATCCCATGGCGATGCTGCTCGCCTGCGCCGCGGTGCTCGAGCACGCGGGCTACCGCGGCTACCTCGAGTGTGCGCCCGGGGCCGTGGCGATTCGCGAGGCGACGTTGTCGACGGCCCGAGACGGCATTCGTACCTTCGACCTCGGTGGCGACGCGTCCACCAGCGACGTCGTAGACGAAGTCATTCGTCGCGTGCGCGCGGCTCACGTCGGCTAAGTCGCCCCGCGCGCGTCGGAGCGCGACTTAGTGTGGGGGCACCTCGCCCTAAAGGAGTCCTCATGGACAACCGCCAGATTGTGCTCGTCGAGCGTCCCCGCGGCGCGCTGAGTGAGTCGACCACGAAGGTGGTCACGACGCCGCGACCGGAGTGCGGTGACGGCCAAGCGCTCATCAAGGTGGCGATGTTGAGCATCGACCCGACGATTCGCACCTGGATGGACGATGCGCCGGGCTACCTGCCGCCGATTCAACTGGGCGACGTGATTCGCGGCAGCGGCGTCGGGGTCGTCGTCGAGTCGAAGAATGACCAATACCGGGTGGGCGACTTCGTCTTTGGAATGACCGGTTGGCAGGAGTGGGTCCTCGCCACCGACGAGCTCCGATTTTCGGTCATCCCGACGGGGCTGGGCTTGGACCTGGCGACGGTCATGAACGTGCTGGGCGTGACTGGTATCACGGCCTACTTCGGAATGACCGACGTTGGCCAGGTGAAAGAAGGCGACGTGGTGGTCGTCTCGGGTGCGGCGGGGGCCACCGGTTCGGTCGCCGGCCAGATCGCCAAGGCCAAGGGTGCGCGCGTAATCGGCATCGCCGGGGGGGCCGAGAAGTGCGCGGAGGTCGTCGAGGCGTATGGCTTTGACGAGTGCCTGGACTACCGCGAAGATCACCTTCGCACCCGGCTGCGCGACGCCTGCCCGAAGGGGGTGGACCTGTACTTCGACAACGTGGGTGGCGAGATCCTTGATGCGGTGCTCACCAATCTCGCGATGCACGCGCGTGTCGTGCTGTGCGGTGCGATCTCGCAGTACAACGTGCAAGGCCCGCGCCGCGGCATCGAGAACACGTCGATGCTCATCGTTCGACGAGCGCGCATGGAGGGCTTCTTGGTTCTCGACTACGAGAAGCGTTTTGCCGAGGCCCAAGGGGCCCTGGCCACCATGGTGCTCTCGGACGAACTGGCACACCGCGAGCACGTGGTACCGGGGCTCGAGCGGGCTCCCGAGGCACTCGGGTTGCTCTTTAGCGGCGGCAACCACGGTAAGACGTTGGTGGCCGTGGACGAGACGTTGCGACTTGGCTGACTCGCTCGTCGCCATGGTGCGTCGAAATTGGCAGCCCGTGACGATCTCTCTCTTCCTGGTCGCACTGGTCGCGGGGTTCGCGCCCTTCGGGGCGGTGGCCTCGCTCGACAAGGTGGCGGGCTACTTCGGGCACCACAGCTCGACCAAGACCCTCCAGAGCGTGGTGGGCCTGTCGGGCTCGCAGTTAGGCATCGGACTGGCCATTCTGCGCTTCGCGTCGCTGGGCGCGTTGCCGCTGGCCTCACTGGCTGACCGCTGGGGACGCGTGAGCATGGTGCGCCGTACCCTGCTGGTGGGCCTGTTCATCACCGCGTGTGCCGCGCTCAGCCCCACGTACTGGTTCTTCGTGGCCTGCTTCGCGTTGGCCCGGCCCCTGCTGACGTCAACCTCGACGCTGGTCTCGGTGATCACGGTGGAACTCTCCAGCACGCGCTCGCGCATCGATCGCCTGGTCATTGTCTCGGCGGGCGCGGGCGTCGGCGCCGGGCTCGCCGCGATCATTTCGGGACTCATTAAGGGTCCCGACTCGTTTCGCTATCTCTTTGCGATCGCGCTCATCCCGATGTTGTTTCTTCGTCCCTTGCTGCGACCGATTCCCGAGCCCGAGTATCGAGGCGCGGGAGCTCAACGATGGCGCGTCTGGGTGCGGTGCCCCGGGGCCTGCGCGCGCGAGTGGCGATCGTCGGGGTCATCATCTTCGTGGTCGGCGTGATCTCGGGTCCGGCGGGCGGGTTTACCTTCGTCTACGGCGAAAGCGTGCTCAAGATCACGCCGATTGTGGTCTCGCTGGTCGTGGCGCTCAGCGCGCTCACCGGCCTCGGGGGGTTAGTGCTCAGCCGCTACTGCGCGGTCGCGCTCGGTCGTCGCGGCACCATCATCATCGGCACGATCGCGACGTCGGTCATGGCCGCGATCGCCTACGGCGGCGGCAAAGTCGCCTTCGTCGTGGGCTATATGGGAGGAGTGGCCGCGGGAGGACTGCTCGCACCGGCCCTGGCGGCGATCAGCACGGAGCTCTTTCCGCACGCGACACGCGCCACGGCCGCGGGGTGGATCGTGGTGGCGGGCGTGGTCGGGGCGATCGTCGGTCTGCTCGTCTTTGGTCTGGTGGGAGACAGCGTGCACGTGACCGGTGCCGGATCGCTGCGACCGGCCGCGCTGGTCACGTTCTTGCCACTGCTGCCGCTCCTCGCGTTGCTCTACAAACTTCCCGAAAGCTCTCAGATGGAACTGACCTAACGCAGTTCGATGTCGGCGATGAGCGCGCGGTGATCGCTGCCGCCCTCGCGAGTGAAACTGTCCAGCGAGACCCAGGGGCCGCGTCCGAGGATGTGATCGATCTGGGAGTGAGGATGAGGGGTGGGCCACGTTCGGCCCCGCGCCAAGGTTTTCCAACCCGGCAAGAAGAGACGCAGCAGGGGACGCCAGCAGTTGAAGTCGCCGCCAATGAGCACCGGTAGGCCGGGTTCGAGGTGGCTCGCGATTTGATTGATCCGCCGGTACTGCTCGTAGGAACCGTGACTGATGTGCGCGCCGTGCACGGCCAGAACATAAAAGGACCGACCCCCGTCGTTCAGTCGGGCCACGTGCACGGCGCGCTGGACACGCTCGCGCGGCAGGCGTCCGAGGGCGACGGTTTCAAAATTCTCGACGCTAAAGCGCGTGAGAAGTCCGAGCCCCCACGTTCCGGGCTCGAAGTGAGAGACGGTTTCGCGCGTGGCCAGCTGGTCCTTGGTCATCTGGCGGTGCTCGAAGAGATAGACGCCACGTTCTCCGGTGAAGTGCGCGAGTTTGGGCTGCCAGGTCCGGGTTCCCACGCCCGTGGTGACGCGTTCGCCTCGGGCGAGGGCCACGAAGCCTCCCTCGACGTGCAGGGACTCACGCAAGTCGTCAAAGAAGTCCGGACCGTCATCGCCCCGCCAGATCTCGGGCAGGATCATGATGTCCGCCTCCAGTCCCTTGACCACGTCCAGGACCTGAGTGGGCCGACCCCAGCCGTCGACGCCCGCGTGAAGGTTAAAGGTCGCCACACGCACCGTTCAACACTAACGGGGGGTCCGTAGCGGGTGTGGCAGTCTCTTATCGTGGATTCCGTAGACGTCACCTTCGGGCACCGTCTCTGGTGGGTCGACTGCTTCATCGGGGACGGCGAACGGGGCAACCCCGCGGTGGTCGTATTGCTTGAACACCCCCTGCCCGACGACGAGATGCAGCTGATCGCCTTCGAGTTCGGCGTCTCCGAGACCGCCTTCGTGCGACAAGTCGGTGATCACTGGTCGCTGCGCTGGTTCACGCCCACGGTCGAGGTGGACCTCTGCGGACACGCCACCGTGGCGGCCGTGCACGTGTTGCTCAACGAACTGGGCTTTCCGGGAGGGCGGTTCTTCTTCGATACCCGCGCCGGGGTGCTCTCGGGTTGCCGACTGCCCGACGGACTCATCGGCGTCGATCTGCCGCGCCTGTACCTCGAGCCCATTCACCCCTCGTACCTCAACGGAGCGCTCGGCGACGTGCTCGAGGCGTACCAGGCCGGCCCGGCCAGCGTGCTCGCGATCGTCAAGGACTACGAATCCCTCTGTGACTTGAGCATCGACCAACTCAGCCTCTTCCTGGTCCCCAGTTCGCTGATCATCGTGGCCTGCGAGGGCGGCCCGGAGGCTGACGTGTCGATACGCGTCTTCGCGCCGCGCCTCGGCTTGGCCGAAGATCCCGTCACCGGCAGCGCGATGTGCGCGCTCGCACCGTGGTGGGTGGAGAAGTCGGGCTCGCCGACGGTCACCGTGCGACAGGCCAGTTCGCGCGGCGGCATGATGTACGCCCGCCTCTTCGAGAGCAACGTCGAAGTGGCCGGTATGACGCGCACGTTCTTCAGCGGGGAGATCTATCCGTGAGCAACGTACTCGGGCCGGGCGAGCGTACGTGGGTGCGCCGCCTGCCCAAAAAAGCGTCGTACGACAAAGACGTCATCTACGCGATCCTCGACGAGGCGTGGGTCTGTCACATGGCGGGCACCGTCGGCGGCCGGGCGGTAGCTCTGCCGACGCTTCACCTGCGCGACGGCGACACCATCTATCTGCACGGCAGTCCGTCGAACGAAGTGATGAAGTCACTCGTGCGCGATGCCCAAGCCTTTGTCACGGTCACGATCTTTGACGGACTGCGGCTCGCGCGCAGCGGCTTTGAGTCCTCCATCGCGTACCGCTCGGTCGCGGTGGTGGGAGCGGCGCGTGAAGTCAGCGATGGCGAAGAGAAGTCGAGGGTTCTCGATCGCTTCGTCGACCGCGTGCTCCAAGGTCGCGCCGGCGAGGTACGAGCAAAGAGTGAGCGTGAGCAGCGCCTGACCATGGTCGTGGCGGTGTCGATCGACGAGGCCTCGGCCAAGATCTCGGCCGGCCCGACCGACGATGAACCGGAGGATCAGGCGCTGGCGATCTGGGCCGGTACGGTGCCCGCGCGACTCGTCTTCGGTGAACCGGTGCCGGATCCCTACGGAGCGATGGCGAACGGCGAGATCGCCGTGCCCGCGTCGGTGCGCGAACTGTTGGAGAACCAGTGACCAGTGACGCGCTGAGGTCTCAGGTCATCGCCCTCACGCCGGTCGATGAGCGAGAGCGCCTCTCGATCGCCCAGACGCTCGAGCGACTGACCTGGGCGGGGGATCCCTTGGACGAGCACGCGAACGACCACCACATCACCTCGTCCGCATTCGTGGTCTCCTCGCGCGGCGTGATACTTCACGAACACAAACTCTTGGGCATCTGGGTGCAGCCGGGTGGTCACGTTGACGCCGGCGAGACGCCCGAAGTGGCCTGCGTGCGTGAGACCAGGGAAGAGACGGGCCTCGTCGCGCGTCACTTCGATCCGGCGTCGATCTTTCACGTTGATGTGCACCCCGGCCCAAACGGACACACCCACTATGACCTGCGTTACGTGCTGGTGAGCGATCCGATCGATCCCTCGCCGCCGGACGGCGAGAGCCCCGAGGTGTACTGGTTCGACTACCCGTCCGCGTTGGCGCGCTGCGAGCCCGCGCTTCAATCGGCGTTGCGCAAACTCTCCGAGCTCAGCGACACTTTCGGCGTGAGAAACTGAGCGCGTGAGCGACACTGAAGCACTGCGGGCCCTGATGGAGGCCGACCGCTGGATCGAGCGCGTGCGCTCTCAGCGCGCTCACCTACCCGAAAGCGTGGAACTCGCCGAACTGGAGAAGCAACTGCGCGAACTTCTGGCCGACCTGAAGAGCGCGGAGAGCGTTCTCGAGCCCCTTTCGGCCCAGTCGGAGCAGACGTCCAAGGAGTCGGAGCGACTCCGCCTTCGCGCGAGGGACCTCGATCACGCCCTCAGCGAATCGACCGCCGGGGCGCGCGAACTCACCGCGATCCAGGGCGAACTAACCCACGTACGAGACCGCCTCAGCGACAGCGAGGATCGAGAGCTGGACCTGCTCGAGCAATTGGAGCCGGCGCAGGACCGCGTGGACGAGATCAAGAAACTCGCGCAGCCGGGACTGCGCTGGCGCGCGGAACTCATCGAGACGATCGCGGAACTTCGGGCGTCGCTCGACGAAGAGGCCGTCTCGTTGACCAGCGATCGCGCCGATCGTGCCCACGCGGTGTCGCCCGCCCTCCTCGCGCGCTACGGCGCGGCGCTCGCTCGCGTGGGCACTTCCGGTGCGTCCCAAGTCATTGAAGGACGCTGCGACGGATGTCGTCTGCGCCTCTCGCCGCTCGATTTCGACCACTTCAAAGCCCTGGGCGCCGACACGTTCATGGACTGCCCGGAGTGCGGGCGCATTCTCTTGCCGTGATCGCCCTGGTTCGTCACGGACAGTCGACCTCAAACGCCCAAGGTCTGGTCGTTGGTCGCGGCGACCCTCACCTGACCGAACTGGGCGAGCGCCAAGCCAGAGCTCTTGCCCCGTGGCTGGAGAACGTGAGCGAAGTGTGGACGTCACCGTTGAACCGGGCCAGAGAGACAGCGGCACTCGCCATGCCGGAACTCGTGGCGGTGGTGAAGGACTCCTTCGTTGAACTCGACTACGGATCCTTCGAAGGGGCGTCGACTTCACCCGCGCCAAATGAGGGGTGGCGAGCCCTCGAACACCGCCATGATCAGGCCTTTGGAGGGGGCGAGTCGCTGGCCGAGCTCGACGAACGGGTCCACCACCAACTCGACGCTCTACTGGGCGATCCGACGAATCTGCTGCATTCACCGACCGAGCACCTGGCCATTGTCAGTCACGTCTCACCGATCAAATCGGCGGTGGCGTGGGCGTTGGGCGTGCCCGGAACCGTTGCCTGGCGGATGCGCCTGGAGAATGGCTCGCTCACGTTGGTGGGGGCCAGAAACGGGACGCCGGCGTTGATTCGCTACAACGCGGTCCCCACACTGGCGTGAGGCGTCGCGCGAAGTACGAGGTACTCGGCCACACGTGGGCCACGATGCGCACAACTCTGGCCAAACCCTCAAGTGACCTGAGATGGCACCGGAGACAACGGAGCCCGCCTGCTTCTCGCGAAACAGGCGGGCGCTCGATGTTTGGCCCCCCCAGCCAATACCGAAAAATTAGTTCGTCCCCAGAGGGGTACCATGCTCACAAACGCCGTAAATAGACGCGTCGTGAGCAATTTCACAAGGAGGATGCACGTCATGGAACACCGAAGACTGGGTCAGGGACTTGAAGTCTCGGCAGAAGGGCTCGGGTGCATGGGCATGAGCGAGTTCTATGGCGCGACCGATGACGCCGAATCAGTCGCCACGATTCGCGAAGCGCTGGACCTGGGCGTGAACTTCTTGGACACGGCCGACATGTACGGGCCCTTCACCAATGAACGCCTCGTCGGCTCGGCCATCAGGGGCCGACGCGATGAAGTGATACTCGCCACCAAGTTCGGAAACGAGCGCGGCCAGGACGGCTCGTACATCCGTGTGAATGGCACGCCCGAGTACGTGCTCTCGGCCTGCGACGCGTCACTGGCGCGTCTGGGTGTGGAGCACATCGACCTCTACTACCAGCACCGCGTCGATCCGAGCGTGCCCATCGAAGAGACCGTGGGTGCGATGAAGCTATTGGTGGAGTCGGGAAAGGTTCGCCACCTGGGACTCTCGGAGGCGGCGGCGACGACGATCGAGCGCGCCCACGGCGTGCATCCGATCACCGCGCTGCAGAGCGAGTACTCGCTGTGGACCAGAGACCCCGAAGACGGGGTGCTTGATACGTGTCGGCGCCTGGGCATCGGCTTCGTCGCCTACAGCCCGCTCGGCCGAGGCTTTCTCACTGATGAAATCGAGACCTCCGCGCTGGAGAACAGCGACTTTCGCTCGCACAACCCGCGGTTCTCGGGCTCGGCGCGCGAGCACAATCTCGCCCTCGCGCGACGGGTCATGGCGATCGCTCGCGCCAAGGGCGTCACCGCTGCTCAACTGTCGCTCGCCTGGGTACTCTCGCGTGGGCCCGACGTCGTGCCGATACCGGGAACGAAGCGTCGTCGATGGCTCCGCGAGAACGTAGCGGCCCTTGATATCGCACTCGGTGAGGAGGACGTCGCCGCCCTGGAGGCGGCCGTGCCGCGCGAGTCGGTCCAGGGTGATCGCTACAGTGCGGCCACCATGTCGAGGCTCAACGGCTGAGGAGTTCGCCGTCGCGAAGTTCAACCACCCGGTCGCACCAGGCCATCACGTCATCGTCGTGGGTGGCGACGATGACGGTCGCGTGCTGGGTCGACAGGAGGGCAATGACGTCGCGCGTTTCGTCGCGGCCCAGCCCCGCAGTGGGCTCATCGAGCAGGATCACTTCGGGACTGGTGACGAGTGATCGCACGATCGCGACGCGGGCGCGCTCGCCGCGCGAGAGCTCCTCGAAGCGAGTCGTGCGATCGGTGATGACCCCGAGTGACGCCAGGTCGCTCGAGGGATCGCGAGTGGTCGATCGACCGAGGGCGACGACATCGAGAGCGAAACCCCGGGTGAGCCCGGGCTCACTCGCGACGTAGGCCACGCGTCGACGCAGTTCGTCTTCGCGCAGCTCGCAGAGATCGACGTCGCCCAGCGTGATCTGTCCTTCGACGACCCTGTCCAGGTTGGCCAGGGCGCGCAGCAGAGTCGACTTGCCGACGCCCGATTCGCCCACTAGGGCGACGTGACGGCCCGGCGCTACCTCCAGTGTGGCGTCGCGCACCAGGGTCCGATCGTCTTCATCGATGCGCACGTGATCGAGTCGGAGCGTGGCGCCGGTCCAGGTGGCCACGCGCGCGTGGGGTGTCCTGGCGAGGGCTTCGAGTCGCTCGCCGCCGCCACTGACGTCGACCGCTGAGCGAAGAGCCGCTCGCACGCCCCCGAGAGCTTCGTAGGTCGACCAGGCGATAACGGCCGCGACGCAGAGCCAGACGGGTGATGTGGAGGGATGACTGGCCAGCGCCGCCAGAGCGAGAATCGAGAACAGGGCCACCACGAAGCTCGCGCGTCGCCGACGTCGCACCGTGTCGTGTTCCGCTACTCGAAGCACGAGGTGCGCGGCGTTGAGACGGCCCTCGGCGACGTCGCGACGGCGAAGGAGCGCGAGTTCGGGCGCCGCGCTACTGAGTTCAACCAGTTGGGCGCGGTAGTCACCCCTCGCCAGTCGAAGAGCGCGATCGCCTTGAAGCTCGGAGCGCGCCAGCGCGCAGAGGGCCACCACGCCGATCAGTTGGGCGGCCGCCAGATTGAGTGCGAGAGGCCACCAGGTGCCGCTCGTGGGTAGCAGCGCGACCACGACGTCACCGAGGATCATGACCGCCACGATGTCCACGAACGGTATGACGAAGCGAAGCCAGAGGTCTTGGAGCTCATCGGTGTCGCCGAGTGCGCGTTCGAGCAGATCGCCGCTGGCGTATCGGCGCCACTCGGAGTAGTTCAGCTGGCCCACGACGAGCACGAGCCAGCGTCGCCAGCGAGAGACGGCCCGAAAGCCGAGTTGGTGGGCCGCGAGTCGCTCGGCGTAGCGAAGAGGAGAGCGCAGAAACGCGAACAGCTCGATGACGACGAGCGCGAGCGCCACCGCGCGTAGCCCCGGACGCGACGCGCTATCGACGAGCAGCGCCACGGCGCCCGCGAGCAGGGCGAGGTTGGTCGCCGTGGCGATGAAGCCCGCGAGGAGAGACCGCACCAGATCGCGGCGCGGAGGCTGGGCGCGAGCCAGCCAGCGCCGAAGTCGGGCGAAGTCGTCGCTCACGCGCTCAACTCGATGCGTCGGCCCGCGCCGCTCAGCAGCGGGGCGTCCACGGTGGCTTCGATGATCGCGAGGTCGCTCTCGCCTTCGAGGGTCGTGCGCACGGCTCGCCGGGCGTCGTCGTCGAGCACGCCGGACACGTCGTCGAGCACTAAGAGGGCCACGTGATGGAGAAGCGCTCGCGCCAGCACGAGGCGCACGCGCTCACCAGAGCTCAGACCGCGTCCGTCGGCGAGGAGTTCGGTGTCGAGGTCCTCGAAGCGAGGTCCCCGCAGCGCCAACGCCTCCAGGACCTCTCGAAGTTCGTCGTCACCGAGGGCGTCGCCCAGTGACAGGTTCTCGCGCAGCGATCCCGAGAGCACGGTGCTCTCCGGACTGACGAATCCCACGGCGGCGTCGCTGAGCCGGGACGTGCCTGCTCGCGCCGAGCGCCATCCGACCAGCGTGTGCAACAGGCTGGTCTTGCCCGCGCCCGACGGTCCCGTGACAATGACGTGGTCGCCCGCGCGGAGAACGAGCGAAACGGCGTCGGGGTGCGTGTCGGTCACGACGCCCTGGGCGACGAGTAGTTCCTGCGACTCCGGCGTTGGATGTCCCGCGGGAATCCTTAGCGTGTCGAGTGCGCGCCGGGCGTCTTCGCGACGGTGAAACTCTACGCCGTAACGCCTCACTTGGGTAAAGAGATCGGCGGTGACGAGAACGGCCGCCAGGGCGCGCACCAGGCTGAGGCGCCCATTGAGCAGTCCGAATCCCACCACCATGGCGACGAGGCCGACACTCACGCCGCTCAGGAACTCGGTGACGAGAGACGAGCCGAGCGCCACTCGGATCGCGCGCAGGGCGAGGGAGTGCTCGCTGTCCGAGATTGCGGCGATCTCGTTTGCGCCGTAGGTCACCGCGCCCAGGGCGCGCAGTTCGGGGGCGTGCTGGAGGATCTCGAGCTGTCGTGCCTCCAGGGTGGAGCGACGGGCCTGATACTGCTGGGCCATGGAGTCACTGCGCGCACCCGCGCGCCGGTAGAGGGGTGCGGCGAGTGCGAGAAGACCCAGCGTGATGAGTAGTCCGAGCCAACCGGCAGCCCAGAAGACGACGACAATCCCGAGCAGTGAGGCGACAGCGCTCGAACGAAGTCGCTCGAGCTCCGGGGCCTGCGCGGAGTGTTCGATCGCGATGGTGAGATCTCCTCGAGCCCGTTCGCCTTCACGTCGCGGGACGTCGAGCTGGGTGACGATATTCGAGCGCCACCGATGGCGCAGCCGGGCCGCGGCGTGTTCGGCCCACTCGTCGAGAGAGCTCGTGCTCAGCCAACGAAGGAGGACCACTGCCATGAGGCCTACAACTCCCTCGGTGACGTGGCGGTGCGCGAGGTCGTTGAGAAAGAGTGCGACCGCCCCCGCGAGGGCTAACGACAGAGCGCTTGAGAGGAACCCGAGGAGGCGAGCGACGGCTGGCGAGGGCTCCGGTATCGAGTCAGTACCAGCGGAAGCCACCGTGTAATGCTAATGATCTCGCTGAAAGCTCAAAGTTCGTCGTCCCGGTGCGCGAGTGAGCGAGCGGGACCGTTGAGCCAGTCGCGCAGGGCCTTGGTCGCCCGACAGTCGTCTTCGTTATAAGTCACGATTCGTTCGCGCGAGGCGAGCGCCGCCGCCGACTCGTCGTGGGAGGCCACTTCGTACCAGAGCATGGACGCTTCGCCACTGGGGTTGGGGTCGCGCCAGTGAAAGCCGGCTGCCATGGCCAACTGCTTGAGTCCGAGGGGACCCTCCGTCTGAATCTGTCGCTTGGCCAGTTCGTGGAGGTCAATCCAGGCGGGCGGCTCGGCTCGACGAAACGAGAGCAGTTCGTCGATGGGCGGAGCGTCCGCCGTGGGGTTAGCCACCGCCCGGTTCATGGCCCCGTCTTCGGCCGCCGCCCAGAAGCAGTAGGCGCTAAAGGTGCATCCCTGGACTCGACAGAGGTCGCGCACCTCGCTCAACCACGACCAGAACTCGGCGAAGATCCGCGTCTCGGCGTCGGGGGTCAAGTCGGTCCACTCCGCGAAGGAGCGATAACCCGCGCTTAGACCTTCGATGGGTCGAGTGAGGGTGACGAATGCTCCCCACAGGTAGGTCGTGTCCTCGTAGCTCTCCATGTCGACGTCGACTTCGACGTCGGCCGTCGGGCATCCGATCTCGCTCGGATCAACCATGCGCAACGAGCTCGCTCGCTCGCGAGCCCGAGCGCGGTAGATGAGGTCATCCAGTTTGTCAATGCTGCGTCCTAGGACCTCTTCCGCCCGGTGGGGCTCGAGGGGATTAATGGTCGTGTGCCGGGCCCGCCGGGCGATCTCGGGATCGAGACGAGCGAGTTGGGACCTCGTCTCGACGCCGTGTTCGCGCAACAGAAGCTGTTGATCGAAGGACGTAAAGCGCACGAGGGACACGTCGTCGATCGCCTCGAGATGGTCCTCGCAGTACGTCGCGTAGGGACACTCGGGGCAGTCGCGGTGCCAGTAGGGGGTGGTGGGAAAGGGGCCGAGCGACGAGGCCCAGGCGTCGTGGGCCTTGAGCACGCCGAGGCGCTCCTCGTAGAGATGGTCGTAGGTCGACAGGTTGAAACGGGGATAGCTGTGCCCCGCTAGATCGAACCACCACAGCCGGCTCTGGCGATCGACGATCGCGCCGCGCGAGTTGGGGTCGGCGTGTCCGAGTGCCTCGAGCACGCGCACCGCGTGCGTGAGCGAGAGTCCGCTACGCGTCATGGGCGGACCGGGACGTGTTCCCACTCCATCAACGAACGTGGCTTCGGTGGGCCGGGGGAGTTCGAGGGTGCCCAGCAGGGTGCGCCGCGTACTGGCCGCTTCGACCACTTCATGGTTCTTCACCAGCAAAGGGGAGTAGGCGAAGCGTTCGCCCACGCGACCCACGCGAATGAGCGCGTGAATCGACGCGGACCGCTGACCGTGCTCATCGGGGGACAGGCGCGGCTGCAAGAGCAACGGGACTCCCTCTTCGAGCATCGACATCGTCTCGTTCTCGCCCCGGGGTCGTCGCGCGTCAGGATGCAGCCTGGCGAGGGCGTCGAGCACCTCGTGGCGGTGATCGGCGGCACTGCGGCGTCGGCGCTCCATCTCGGGCGTGGGAGCAAGAACCTCGATGTCGAAGGGTGCCCCGCGCGAGAGAGCGACGCGGTGCACGCACGCGGATACCTCATCGCTCCGCAGATACCCGGCCACCGGCAAATCCTACGAGCCGGTCGGCTTCTCGTTTCGCCAACTACTCCACAGAGCCGCGTACTCACCGCCTAGGGCCACGAGCTCATCGTGGGTACCCAGCTCGGCGATCCGGCCGTCCACCACCACACAGACGCGATCGGCGTCGTGCGCGGTGTGCAGGCGATGCGCGATGGCGATGACGGTGCGACCGCGAAGGACCGCGCTGAGGGAGCGCTCTAGGTGACGGGCCGCGCGAGGGTCGAGGAGTGCGGTCGCCTCATCCAGGATCAGAGTGTGGGGGTCGCTCAGAACGAGACGCGCCAGAGCCAGCTGCTGGGCTTGGGCGGGTGAGATGAGATAGCCCGTCGAACCGAGCTCGGTGGCCATGCCCTCGGGCAGATGTTCCACCCACTCGAGGGCGTCGACCGCCTCCAGGGCGGCCCTGATCTCGTCGTCGCTCGACTCGGGTCGGGCCAGAGCGAGGTTGTCGCGAACCGAGCCGATGAAGATGTGATGCTCTTGGGTCACCAGCGAGATATGACGGCGCAGGGCTGCGAGCGGCATCTGGGCGACGTCCACGCCACCCACGCGAATGGTGCCCCTTCCGGGCGCGTCAATGCCGGCGATCAGTCGTCCGATGGTCGACTTGCCCGCTCCCGAGGGTCCCACGATGGCCAGTCGCTCGCCCGGGCGCACCGTCAGCGAGATGCCTCGTAGGACGTCGTGCCCCTCGCGATACGCGTAGTGCACGTCGTCGAGCACGATCGTCTCGTCGGCCGGTTCGGGACCTTCGAGGGGACGATCGTCACGCACGACCGACACGCCCACCAAGCGCGCGAGCGACGTCTGGCCGATCTGGATTTCGTCCAGCCAGGACACGATGCGATCGAGTGGGTCGTTGATCTGCACGACGTAGAGCGTGACCGTCGTGGCCGCGCCGATGGCCACGACGTGGTGAATGGCCAACCAGCCGCTCCAGGCCAGGGTTACCGCGACCGCGACGGCGAAGGCGCCTTCGATCGTGGGGAACCAGACCATGCGCATGAGCAAGGTGTACATCTCGGAGTAGAAGGACTCACGCACGTTGTCTTCGATGCGAGTGGACTGGCGCCCGGCCAAGCGGTGGGCGTCGATGGTGCGAGCCCCTTCGGCCGTCTCGGCGACGGTGCCCGACAGGGTGGCGTAGCTGATGCGCTCGCGACGGTACCCGGGCGTGGCGTAACGCAGGTACCACCGCGTAGAGAAAAACAGCACGGGCAAGGACACCAGACTCGCGACGCTGGCCAGGGGGCTCACGAGCAACATCGCACCCAGGGTGAGGATCGCCTGGAGGATCGCGACCAACCACTCGGGCACGGCGAAGCGCACGGTGCGCGAGAGGGCCTCCATGTCGTTGGTCGTGCGGCTGAGCAGATCGCCCGTCCCGGCCCGCTCGACCTCCATCAGCGGCAGGCCCAGCACGCTCGCGAGAAACTCCTCGCGCAGTTGGGCAAAGACAATCTCGCCGAGAACATAACTGCGTCGGCGCGCGAAGTACGTGAGCACCGCGTAGGCGAGAGACGACACGACGAGCACGCCCACGTAGAGCGAGATCTTGTGTCCGGTGAGCTGGTGATCGGAGGCGAAGTCCGTGATCTCGCCGATCACCCAGGCCGGGATCAAGCCCATGATGGCGGCCAGGGAGTAGAGCGAGAGCATGCGCGCCAGGGGGCGACGGTGCTGGCGCATCAGCACGCGGGCGTAGGCCCTCACGACCGCGGACGTCGCGGTGGGCAGTTGATTGGAGCGAGCGCGGGTCGAGTCACTCATTAGTTGTCCTCGCGCAGAACGATCTGTCGATAGCGCGCCGAGCGCGCTACGAGCTGGTCGTGGGTGCCCTGATCGGCGACGCGACCCTTCTCGAGGAGATAGATGAGATCCACGCGCTCAAGCAGAAGGGGACTGGTGGTCGCGAGCAGGGTTGTACGGGCGCCTCGGATCTCACGCAGACGCGCGGCGATGCGGCCCTCGGTGTGGGTGTCAACGGCTGAGGTGGGCTCAACCAGTACCAGGACCTCGGCGTTGGTGAGGATGGCGCGCGCCAGGCTCAGGCGTTGACGCTGACCACCCGAAAAGCCCCGGCCTCGCTCTTCAACGGTGGTGGAGAGACCCTCGTCGAGGGCGTCGAGCACATCGAGCGAGCTCGTGGCGTGCAGCACCGCGTAGATGCGCTCGTCGTCGATCGCCTCGTGCGGCATGAGCTCGTAGCGCAGCTCGCCCGAGAACAGTCGGGGTTCGATCTCACTGACGACCACGTGGGAGCGCACGTCATCGAGGGCGTAGTTCGCGATCGGCAGTCCGTTGAGCAAGACGTCTTGATCGTCGGCGTTAAATCGTCCCAGACGATCGGCCTGGTAGGCGGCGTCTTCGGGAAGGTCGCTCACCATGGCGCAGAGTTGGCCTCGATTCAGGACGAGTCCGCTGCGCCGATCCTCGAGTCGAGTGATGCGAGCGGGCCAGGCGAGAGGATTCTCGGGGCTGGTCACGGTGGGCACGATCGCGAGAACGCGCAGTACCTTGCCCGCGCCGACGTAGGCGCGCGTCGCCTGGATGACGTAGTCGATGGCGGTGCGCAGCGGGGTGGTGAGGAACATCGAGTATCCGAAAAACGCGACGAGTTGACCGGCCTGGAGCGTGCCATTCATCACGTCGCGCGCGCCGAGGAACGTCACGATGCCCGTCAAGATGGCGGGCAGGAGAACCTGTCCCGACTCGAGTCCGGCCTGGGGCGACGACACCCGCACGCCCGTCGCACGCACGCGCTGGCTCTGCTGACGGTAGTTCTCGAAGAAGACGTCCTCGCCTCCCACCCCGCGCAGGATGCGCAGTCCGGCCACCGTGTCAGCCCCCAGGGCCGCCAGCCGTCCCGCGGCCTCGCGTTGGGCGGCCTGGGTGCGATGCAGCGGGCGCATGAGCGGCACGGTGAGTGAGCCGAGCACCGGAACGCCCACGAGCACGACGAGGCCGAGTTCGACCGAGGTCGAGAGAAGGATGAAGGACACGACGATCCAGGCCACGATCGCGCCCGCAAATCGAGCGAAACTGTCGAAGGTGCTGCCCACGCGCACGGCGTCGGCCGCGACGGTGTTCACCACGTCACCCGAGGGGATCTCGTCGGTGAGGGCCGTGCCGGTGGTGGTGATGTGTCGACCCACCACCTGAATCGTGCGATAGGTCGCCTGCATCCAGTTGGTGACGGCGAGTTGGTGGCGCAGCGATCCACTGATCGCCTGGATGGCGCCCAGGAGGACGACGACGAGCACCCACTTCCAGAGTTCATCGGTGTTGTGGCGTTCGACGCCCTGGTCGATGGCCGCGCCCACGGCGAACCAGACGAGGGCCTGGGCCACCATCCAGCCAATGCCAAAGAGCGCGTTGAGACTTAAGAGCCAGCGCTGATGTCCGGCCAACCAGCGCAAGTAACTTCCGGGCGAGTCGGTATTGGGCGTGCCGGGGTCCGCTACCGGCAGTTCGCGGTAGGGCAGATGCGGCACGTCGTGTCCTTTCTGATTCGTGTGGTGAGTGGTCAAAGGATGGTGAGTCGACCTGTAAGCGGGGTTCTGTCCACCCTCTTGCGAGGGCTGGGCGGCCATCCGTCTTAGCGATCTACCTCGGGAGTGCCTCTGTTACGAGGCGCGCGGGCCGCCTCCCATGTTTGATCTTGCTCCGGGTGGGGCTTGCCAAGCCACCGTGGTCGCCCACGGCGCTGGTGCGCTTTTACCGCACCGTTTCACCCTTACCTGTGCTCGGTTACCCGAGCCATCGGCGGTCTGTTTTCTGTGGCACTTTCCTGCACGTCGCCGCGACTCACATTTCGTGAGCACCCTGCCCTGTGGAGCCCCGACTTTCCTCACCGAGCGTTAGCCCGGTGCGACCACCCAGTCGACTCACCATCCAAAGCAATTCTGGCACATTGACCCACCGGCGACAAGCAACAGCTGCATTACAAAGCGGTTGGTAGCCTCGCACAATGGCGATGGACGTCGAGATGAGTGACCAAGTCCTCGAAGTCGCCCAGTTCTATCAACTCCTGACCGCGCACCTCGAAGAGGGGTTCGGGCGACGCCACCCGCGCTGGGTGCGCGGCGAGATCGCCAAGGTCTACGAAAAGGGCCACGTCTACCTCGACATGGTGGACGCGGGAACGCACAGCGACACCAAGCGACCCGTGCTCAACGCCCACTGCTGGGCGACGCCGTGGGGTCCTCTGAAGAAGCGCCTCGCCGCGGAGGGCGTCGTGCTCCAGGCCGGGATGGTCGTGAACGTTTATGGCTACGTCGATCTTTACGCCCCCCAGGGGCGAATCGGGTTCACCATCACCGACATCGACGTCGAGGGCCTCTTGGGCGACGTGGCTCGACGACGCCAAGAGCTCATCGCCCGTCTCCTGAGCGAGGGCCTCGTCGACAAGAACCAGCACACCGTGCTCTCGGCGGTTCCCCTGCGCGTGGGTCTTGTGGCGAGCCCCGGAACCGAGGGCTACAACGACTTCACCGGTCAGTTGCTCAACTCGCCCTTTAGCTTTGAGGTCACGCTGGTCAAGACCTTGGTCCAGGGAGAGGGCGCGCCGCCCCAGATCGCGGCCGCGCTCGGGGCCCTCGACGATCACGGCGTCGACCTCATCTGCGTGGTGCGCGGTGGGGGATCCAAAGGCGACCTCGCGTGCTTCGACGACGAACGAGTCGCCCGAGCCATCGCCAACTGCACGACGCCCGTGTTTACCGGGATCGGCCACACCGGAGACGAGTCGGTCGCCGACCTGGTGGCTCACACGCGTGCGATTACTCCCACCAAACTTGGTGAAGAAGTTGTGGCCATCGTGGCGCGCTGGTACGAGTCGAACGTTCAGGGGCCCTCTCGTCGGCTCTTGGACTACTCACGCGACGTACTGGACGAAGCCTCGACGTTCGTGGCCGAGCGTCGTCGCACCATGATGTTTGCCGTGCGCGACCGGTTGCGCGCCGAGGAGCGGCACTTGGCCACGACCCGAGACCGCCTCCTCGTCCAGGGCCGCGCCGTCCTGCGCTCGGCCGAACTCATGCTCCAGGCGAATCGCCAGCTCCTGGTCGCCTACGACCCCGCACGTCGGCTCGCCCAGGGATGGTCGGTGGTCACGACCGCCCAGGGCACCGTCGTAAGGTCTCTGGGGGATATCGGGGTCGGCGACGACGTGGACGTTCGCGTGAGCGACGGGGCGTTCGGCGCACACGTGACGAAGAAGGAGGCGACGTGAGCGTGAACGAGTGGAACGATGCGGCTGATGAGCTCAACGCGATCGTTGCGTCATTCGACGAGGGTGAGGTATCGGTCGATGAGCTCTTCGCCAAGCTCGAGCGAGCGACCGCGATTATCGAGGCCCTCGAGGAGCGACTGGCCCTCACCAAGGCCAAGGTGGAAGAGTTGACCCCGCGTATTAGTCGAATCGTTGAGGACGAATGAACGAACACCTTTACTTCCGTCAGTTTCTGTCCGGCAGTGACTTTGCGGTGGGCGACGCGGTCGCGCTGTCGATGCGCAACTTTACGTACGCGATCGGCGATCGGCGCAGTGGCGAGGCCGTCTTAGTCGACCCCGCCTACCGACCCCAAGAACTCTTGGACGCCCTCGCCGCGGATGGCATGACTCTGGTGGGCGTCATCGCGACGCACTCCCACCCCGACCACATCGGGGGCATCTTCATCGGCAATCAGCGGATTGCCGGCGTGGCGGAACTGATTGAGCTCAGTGACGTTCCGGTACACGTGCAGACCGAAGAGGTCTGGTGGATCACCGAACGCACCGACATCAAACCGAGTGCGCTCGTCGCGCACGAGAGTGGCGACCAGCTGCGCGTCGGCGCGATCGATCTCACGCTGATCCACACCCCCGGACACACGCCCGGTAGTCAGTGTGTACTGGTGGACGGTCGACTCCTCAGTGGCGACACGCTGTTCGTCGACGGCTGCGGACGCACGGACTTTCCCGGTGGCGACGCTGAAGAGATGTACCGCACGTTGACCGAGCGCTTCGCGCCGATGGCGGACGAGACGCTGGTGTTTCCCGGACATAAGTACTCGCCCGAGGCGTCACTCTCGCTCGGCGCGATACGTACGCGTAACCGGGTCTTCGCGCCGGCCACTCGTGAGCAGTGGCTCATGATCTTCGGCTCGTCGTGAGCCCACTGGGCCCCGACGACCACGTCGTCGTCGTGGGCGCCGGCTTGGCGGGCTGGCGCTTCGCCGAGATCCTGCGCCAACTCGGGTATCGGGGGGCGGTGACCATCGTGGGGGACGAGTCGCGCGCGCCCTACGACCGACCCCCGCTGTCCAAGCAAATCCTCTCGGGCAAGTGGGACCTCGACAAGGCAACCCTCGCGACGCCGGCCAAGCTCGAGACGGCGGGAGTGGATCTGCACCTCGGACGGCGAGTCGTGGGACTGGACGCGGCGGCCGCCTGTGTCGTACTCGACGACGAGACGTTCGTCTCGGGCACGCACGTGGTGGTGGCCACGGGCACGCGCGCACGGTCGCTGAGTTTCGCCGGTAGCGGACCGTTGCCAACGCTGCGCACCGCTGATGACGTCACGCGACTCAACGAGACAATCTCACGTCTCGAACCCGGTGCCGCGTTCGCGGTGATCGGCGGCGGATTTGTGGGGGCCGAAGTGGCGACGTCGCTCGCCGCACGGGGTCTTCGCCCCGTCATTCTCGAGGCCGCCGAGCGCCCGCTGGTCGGGGTGGTGGGCGACGAGGCATCGCAGTGGCTCGCGCGCCTCGCCCCCGCTGCCGGTATCGAACTGCACACTCGCCAGCACATTCGCGACGTTCTCCCGGCGGAGAGGTCTTTGTTCGTCGAGTTCGACGAAGGTCCGGCGCTGGAAGTGGGAGCGGTACTCGCGGCCGTCGGTTCCGCCCTCGACCTCGGGTGGCTCGAAGGCTCGGGGCTTCACCTTGACGAGGGCGTACGGGTCGATGAGAACCTCCAAGCGGCCCCTCACGTCGGAGCCATCGGCGACGTGGCGCGATTCGCGTACCGCGTGGGAGACGAGCGCGAGCACATCCGCGTCGAGCACTGGCAGGTCGCCGCCGATCACGCCTGGCATCTCGCGCATCACTGGATGGGTGAAACCGCCACCCCCGCCGTGCCGTACTTCTGGTCCGATCAATACGGCAAGAAGATTCAGATGCTCGGCCACCCACGCGCCGAGGACGAGGTCGTGCGGGTCTCGGGCAGCGACGAGGAACTCAAGTGGTTGGCCCTGTACGTGCGTCATGGTTTCGTGACCGGCATTCTCGCTCTCAACAACCCGAGAGGCCTCGCGACGTCCAAGGTTCTCCTCGATGAGGTCACGACGATCGATGATGCCCGCGCGCGCGCGCCCTGGGCCGGCTAGAACGACACCGCCGAGAGTTCGGGAATCGTTCGCGCAGCCCGCTCGACACTTTCGAGCCAGTGAGAGCGCAGTGACTCGCGCGTTGGCTCATCGAGCGCGGGAGAAGCAACGAAACCCGGCGACCACAGAGACTCCACGTCTTGGGCGCTGAGGTGACCCGCCCCGACGAGGGCCATGAGACCAGCCCCTCGCGTGGTCGCTTCGCGCTCCGAGGAGACCGCACAGACGCGGCCGGAAAAGTCCGCGAGGCGCTGGACGAAGAATCGATTCGCACTCATGCCGCCGTCGAGGCGGACCTCGGCGAGCGGTGAGCCCACATCGGCTTCGGCGGCGTCGATCAGGTCTGCCCCGCGCTGGGCCACACCCTCGAGGACCGCGCGCGCCAGATGTGCGTTGCTCGATCCACGGGTGAGGCCAAAGAAGCCGCCGCGTGCCCCAAAGTCCCACCAGGGTGTGCCGAGGCCCGCGAAGGCGGGCACGAAATCGACGCCGTCGCTGGACTCGACCGACGCCGCGAGTTCGTCGCTCGCGGTGACGTCACTGATGATCCCGAGGTCGGCTAGCCACTGCACGCACGATCCGGCGCTGAAGACAATCCCCTCGACTCCCCACGTGATGGCGCGGTTCTGGCTGCGCATCACCATGGGGTAGCAGCCCGAGTGGTTGCGCCCGAGTGACCTGGGCGCGCTCTCAGGGTGAATCATGTCGAGGATGGCGCCCGTGCCGAAGGTGATCTTCGCCTGCGAGATCCCACACGACAGGCCGAAGAGCGACGCGGGCTGATCACCCACCAGCGCCGTCAATGAGGGAGAGCCGGAAAGGGCGCGTGCTTCGCCCACCGGACCGATCGTGTCGACGAGGTCCGGCAGGCCGACGCCCGCGATGCCCAGCAGGTCGAGGGCGCGTTCGTCCCATCGCGCGATCGTCGGGTCGACGAGTCCACTGACGCAAGCGTTCGAGCGATCGGACACGTACACCTCGCCCTTACTCAGGTGCCACGCGAGCCACGTCTCCAACGTCGCGAATCGCAGGTCACGCGCGGGGCGACCGGACTGGTCGAGAAGCCACTTGATCTTGGTCGCGGACTGATTGGGTGCTAGAGCCAGTCCCAGGCCCTGGAGGATCAGGCAGTCCAAGACGGTGCGCAGGTCCTGCCAACTGAGCGCCGGTCCGACTGGAGTGGCGCTGCGGGGGTCGAAGACGACCGTGGTGGCGCGCTGAGTGGTGATCCCCACGCAATCGCAGCCCCCACCGTCGTCCAGTGTCCGTTGCGCCAGTTCGAGGGCCGTGGTGGCGATCTCTGCGGGATCCAACTCAACTTCACCCGGATGAGGACTCTCAACCTGCAGCGCTCGCTGGTGGGCAAAGCTGACCATGCCCCTCTCGTCGACCAACGCAGTGCGTAGGGACGAGGAGCCGACGTCGATGGCGAGCGCCCTCACCACGGGTCGGCTCCCAGACCGAGGACTCCGGGATTCATGATGCCCTCGGGATCGAGCAGATTCTTGACGTCAACCAACAGGCCAAACGAGTCGCCGAGGGCGCCTCTGACAAAGCGCGCCCGGTTGCGACCGACTCCGTGATGGTGACTGATCGCACCTCCGAGCGTTATCACTTCGGCCATCGCCACGTCCCACGCGCGCCGGTACAACGTAGCGGCGTCGTTTGAGTGCCCGGCGAAGGTGAAGTAGAGACACGCTCCGTCGTCGTACGCGTGCGACTGATGGACCGACACCACGTACATCCCCTCAAGCGCGCACAGCGCGTCGCGGACGCTCTGGTGGAGCACCGGCAGAATCGACCAGGGCCCGGCGACTTCGATCGTGTCCACCGCCACGCCGCGCTCCCACAGGGGAGCGAGGGCACCGACGTCGTTGCGTCGCTCGAGCCACCGTTGGACGAGCGTCGACTCGCGGGACTCGGCGGACGCGCACTCCTCGTCCACCACGGTCATGGTGGCGTCCACCAGGTGCGGGTCGCCCTCGTCGAGCGCGATCAGCGCGCAGTCGCTCAGATCGAAGTGGCGCGTGGACTCTGATTCGTCGTAGAGACGCAGCACCGCGGGTCGCGCACCGCGCTGGAGAATACGCCGACACGCCTCCAGGCCATCGGCGAAGGTTGAAAAGGAGTAGGCGCGACGCCGGTCGTAGTGAGCGCGACGCCGCACCAAGAGAGTCGCCTCGGTGATCACCCCAAGGGTTCCCTCGGAACCGATGAAGAGCCGCGCGAGCTCTGGTCCGACGGCCTCGCGCGGTCCTCGCCCGCCGAGATGCACGACCTCGCCACGGGCGAGGACCACGGTGAGAGCACGCACCAGGTCATCGATGGTGCCGTAGCGATTCGAGAACTGGCCAGCCCCGCGACTCGCGATCCAGCCGCCCACGGTGGCGAGGTCGAAGGACTGGGGAAAGTGGCCGACGGTAAAGCCGTGCGCGTTGAGGAACTCTTCGAGGTCCGGGCCGAAGGCGCCTACCTCGACGCGTACGGTGCCCGAGACCTCGTCGAGCTCGAGTATCTGATTCATCGCGGTGAGGTCGAGGGCGACGCCGCCGGTCACGGGCGTGGCGCCGCCGACCACGCTGGAGCGACCGCCTTGAGCCGTAACGGGAAGACGATGCGCGGCCGCGATGCGCAGCGTCGCCTGGACGCTGGCCGTACTGGTGACCCTCACGACCGCCGCCGGCCAGTTCTCGACGCGGCCGGCCGCTACCTCGGGGATGAGCCGGGGCCACCAATCTCTGGCGTGGTTCGCGCGTTCAATCGTCGAGGTGTCGACTTCGAGTCCGGCCATCGACAACTCTTTGATGATGGCGCTCGAGAGGGGATCGGGTGCGTCGAGGTCGACGGGGTAGGCGTTGGGCATGGTGGGCTCGCTCACGCGAGCCGCAGTCCAGCGGCGGAGAACTCAACGTTGGCGAGGGAGAGATACACATCGACCTCACGACGAATGTCGTCCTCGTTCCAACCGAGTATCGGCGCGACGAGGCGCGCCACCGACTCAGCCCCCTGCGCGGTGGTGCGCGCATTCTGCAGGTGGGCACGACTGCGCCGCGTGAGCAGGTCGATGAGGGAACTCACCATCTCGTGACGCGCGCTGTAGACGAACTCGGCTGCGAGGTAGGGCTGATCGGCGAGGGGGGTGTTCGCGAGCGAGGGATCGTCCTCGATCAGGGCCAAGATCTCTTGGGCCTGCTCGCCGTAGCGTCGGTACAGGTGCGTTTCGATCTCGTTGGTGGGCCGCCACTCTCCCACGCCGAAGAGGGCCAGGGACTTCGTGCGCACCCGGCCGAGAGGAGAGACGTACGGAGAGAGAGCGTCGACGGCGTCTTGGGCCATCTGACGATACGTCGTCCACTTTCCACCCGTGACGTGTACGACGCCGTCACGCGAGTCGCTCACGCGGTGTCGGCGCGACAGGTCGGCCGTGCGCTCGCTCAGTGTGCGTCCTGATTCGGGGGCGAGGAGCGGACGAAGTCCAGCCCACACACCCGTCACGTCGTCGACGTCGAGATCAGAAGACGTGGAGGCGTTCACCGCCCCCAGCAAGTAGGCAACGTCGTCGGGCCCGCACAGCGGTTCGTCCAGCGAGCCCTCGTAGGCGGTATCCGTCGTGCCCACGTAGGTGTAGGGCGCGTCCACGAAGGGCACGACGAAGACGCTGCGTCGGTCGTTGGGCACGTTGAACACGGCCGCCACGTCGGCGGGCAGTCGAGACGACGAGACGCTTACGTGCACTCCCTTGGCCGGGGTGATGCGATGAGAGCCCCGGTGCTCGGCCATCGCGAAGACGTCGTCCGCCCACACCCCCGTCGCGTTGATCACCGAGAGCGTCGCAATCTCGAACTCCTCGCCCGAAAGTTCGTCGCGCACCCGCATCGCCTGGACACGTCCCGCATCGTTCTTCACGGCGTCAACGGCGCGCACGTAGGTGGCGACCTGGGCGCCGTAGGAGAGCGCGGCGGTCTTGGCGAGTACGAGGGCGACGCGCGCGTCGTCACCGCGCGCGTCGTAGTAGAGGAAGCCAGCTACGAGTCGATCGGTGCGCAACGTGGGTAGGTGTTGAAGGGCCTCGTCGGCCGTGACGCGTCGATAGCGGTGGCCAATGCGCCATCCGCCGCTCAGGTCGTAGATGCGTAGCGCGGTGGAGTAGCCGCGCACGAGCGCCTTGGACGCCACGCCGTGGGAGCCGAAGAGCGGTATGAGAAACGGCAACGGCTCGACGAGGTATGGGGCGTTGCGCAGGAGTCGTTGGCGTTCGCGAAGGTTCTCACGGACCAGGCGGAACTCTCTTTGTTGGAGATAGCGCAGACCGCCGTGGACCATCTTGGACGACTTGGAACTCGTGCCTGAGGCGATGTCACCGCGGTCAATCAGGGCAACGCGAAGTCCGCGCGACGCCGCGTCCAGCGCGACGCCGGCGCCTGTCATGCCCGCGCCGATCACGACGACATCGAAGGTGGAACTGGCCATCGCGCGCACTGCCGCGGCGCGCTCGAAAGTGGTCACCCCGCAATGTTGGCACAGGGCCCCGAAGTAACTTGCTGGGTATGGACTTTGAACTCTCGCCCGAGATGCAGGAGCTGCGGCGCAGTGTGCGGCGCCTCGCCCAGGACAAGATCAAGCCGCGCGCCCGCCAGATCGATACGACGGGGGAGTACCCCCAGGACATCTTCGACGAACTGCGGCGCGCCGACTTGCTGGGTCTGTGTATTCCCGAGGAGTACGGAGGTTCGGGCGCGGGTATCACGGGATTGGCGATCGCCATCGAGGAGGTTACCAAGTACTCCAACGTGATCGGACTCATGTTGCTGCTCACGCGTCTTCCCACCGGCCCCATCATGATTGCCGGTAACGAGGAGCAAAAGCAGAAGTACCTGCCCGGCATCGCGAATGGCTCCCAGTGCGCGGCGTTCTGCTTGAGCGAGCCGGGCGCGGGATCTGACGTGGCCGGGATGCGCACCCACGCCACACCCGATCCCGACGTGGAAGACGGCTTCATTCTTAACGGCACGAAGTGCTGGATCTCCGGGGGGATGCAGGCCGACTGGTTTGTCGTCTTCGCCAAGGTCGGTGACCCGACCCTGCGTCAGCACCGCAACATCTTTGGGTTCATCGTGGCGGCCGACTCGCCGGGCGTGACGCGTCCACGGGTCGACGAAAAGATGGGCGTCAAGGGCATCGACACCACCGAGATCGTCTTCGAGAACGTCCAGGTCGGTCCCCGCGACGTCATTGGTGGCGGGTTCTTGTTGGCCATGCAGTCGCTCAACGCGATGCGCCCGATCGTGGCGGCCCGAGGACTCGGTCTCGCCGAGGGTGCGCTGATGTACGCCACCGACTACGTAAAGGAACGCGAGGCCTTTGGACAGACCATCGCGGACTTTCAGGGCATCCGCTGGGAGATCGCCAAGTGCGCCACCGACATTGAGGCCGCCCGGCTCTTGACGTATCGCGCCGCGTGGCTGGCCGATCACGGCCTGTACGCCAAAGAGCACGTACCGATGCTCTCGATGGCCAAGTACTACGCGAGCGAAGTGGCCGTGCAGGCCTCGGGCCTGGCCGTGCAGCTGCTGGGAGCAGCTGGGTACATGCACGATCACCCGGTCGAGCAGTACTACCGCGACGCGAAGCAACTAACGATCGTCGAGGGCACCAGCCAGGTGCAACTCAACTTGATCGGACAGGGCGTGGTGCACCACGACCTGTGGTGGAATTAGGCGAACTACTCGATATTGACGACGGGGCAGGTCAGGGTGCGGGTAATCCCCGGGACCTTTTGTATGGCCCCCACGATGAACTTGCCGAGGTCGTCCACGCTGCCCGCTTCGCAACGCACGATCACGTCATAGGGGCCGGTTACCTCAAAGGACTCCAGCACGCCCGGTACGGCGCGGGTGGCGAGTACGACCTTTTCGCTCGAACCAATTTCCGACTGAATCAGGATGTACGCCTGTACCGACATGGGAAGCCTTTCTCTTCGCTTGCTCCCATACTGCCCGTTTTTGGACCGATGCGCTAATCCTGATGCCGTGAGCTACCCATATGCCACTGATGACAAAACTCGCAGCGATAGACCCCGAGTTCCGCGCCGTTGAGCGTCCAAGCCAGTTGTGCCGCACTTTTCGCTTCGCGTTCCGTGCGATAGGGCTTCTTGGGCGAGCCTTCACGGGTGACGTGCGACGAGATCCGACCAGTGGAGTGGGTGGGGGTGCGCGGGCGTCGTCGACGGGCCTTCATGGCTACCCAACGTAACGCGACCTAAATTGACCTCGTGACGGTTCAAGCGCAGCCCGAGGTTATTGTCGAGTCGACAGTCGAAGTCGACGAGGGCGACCACGAGCGCTTCACTCATCTGGTGCTTGAGGGCTACACGCCCAAGGATGGTGAGTTCGTGGCGCTCGGCAACTCCGTCGTCGACGGCATGATCAACGCGACCCCGGTGATGGCGCTGTGCGGCAAGGTCTGGGTTCCCGGGCGGGACCCCGCGAAATACCCCCTCTGTCCAACGTGCAAAGAGATTGCGCTCGGTTTGGGCTGGTCGCTGCCCGGTTCGTAGAACGTCGTTGAATCTTCGCCGCGCGGGGCGCCGTTAGAGTCGATGTCACGATGAAGCGCGCCCTGGCCCTGCGTCACCACCTAGAAGATCATCCTGGACTGGTGGGTGAGGCGTTCGCCGCTCGCGGCTACCACGTGGACGTGGCGATGATCGATGAGTCCCAGCGTGCGCCCTCGCTCGAGGGCTACGACACCCTCATCATCCTGGGTTCGAAGAGCGCGGTCTACGACGTGGAGCACGAATCGGCCTGGTTTCGCCACGAACTTGCCCTCATCGCCGAGGCCGATGCGCGGGGACTACCGATCTTGGGCATCTGTTTTGGCGCCCAGGCGCTGTGCCACTTCTTCGGCGGCACGGTGCGCCGAGCCGACCAAGATGAAATCGGATGGTTCGAGATTGACGTGCGAGACGGCGTCGATCTGTCCAGCGGACCGTGGCTGGAGTTTCACTTCGATGAGTGCGTGCTGCCCGAGGTCGCTGAGGTCTGGGCGACGACCCCACGCGCGGTGCAGGCCTTCATAGTGGGTCCACACCTTGCGGTGCAGTTTCACCCTGAAGTAGACGACGTGCAGCTCAAGGACTGGCTGTCTTCCGATGAAGACGAGGTGCGCGACTTTGGCATCGACGTTGACGCCCTCATCGCTCGCACCGCCGCCGAGACACCCGCGGCGCGAGTGCGCGCGCAGAGTCTGGTCGACCTGTTCTTGAGCCGCGCCGGCTAGAGGTGTCGTTCGAGCACGAGCTGTTAACGATTCGCATCGAGCGACCCGCCACGGGGGGCGGGGTCGGGCGCGCGTCCGACGGTCGCGTCAGTTTTGTGCGCAACTCGCTCGTGGGAGAGCTCGTGCGGGCACAGGTAACCGAGGCGACCTCGAAGTTCTACCGCGGCGAGGCGGTCGAGATTCTCGAGCCCAGTCGCGATCGCGTGTCGCCGCCGTGCGCGTACGCTCATCCCTTCGGTTGTGGGGGCTGCGACTTACAGCACGCTGACGCTCGTGCGCAGGTCGAGTGGAAGACCGCGCTCGTGGCCGAGCACTTACGGCGTATCGCCGGCCTCGAGTGGAGCGTCGAGATGGTACCGGGATCATTGGGGGAGGCCACGAGAACGCGGCTTCGCTGCGCGGTCGATCACCAGGGTCGGCTCGCCCTACGCAGGGCGCGAACGAACGACCTGGTGCCCATCGATACGTGTTGGGTAGCCCAGCGCGCCTTCGACGAGGCGTTCGCGCGTCCATGGCCCGGGGTCGAAGAAGTCGAGCTGCGAGCGATCGGTGACGGCGAGCCCTTCGCCGTGACGCGTAGTGGCCGCGACGCGTACGCCAGCGTCGAGGTTCGCTCGCTTAGTGGCACCCCACTCGATCCCTCTACGCACTCGCGCGTACGCGTCGGTGCGCACGTCTATCGGGTGGGGCCGCGCTCCTTCTGGCAGTCCCACCGTGACGCGCCGGCGATACTTTCCGACGCGGTCATGGAGTTGGTGAGACTCGACGATGGCGACGATGCCGTGGAACTCTACGGCGGAGTGGGACTCTTCAGTGTTCCTCTCGCTCGGCGCGTGGGCGAACGCGGTCGAGTCACCGCCGTGGAGTCTTCGCCCCACGCGGTGCGCGACGCGCGTGAGAACGCGACGGGACTACGTCAAGTCAAGGTGCGCGAGTGGTCGGTGACGCCGCGATCGGTGAACGACACCGTTCGCGAGGACTCCGTGGTGGTTCTTGACCCGCCGCGACAAGGGCTCGCCCGGGGAGTCGTTGACACGCTCGCCGCACGGCGCCCGCGACAGGTGGTGTACGTTTCGTGTGACGCGGCGACATTCGCGCGCGACCTTAAAAACTTCTTAGGTCACGGGTTTGCCCTAAGTGACCTGCGAGTATTTGACCTCTTCCCGATGACCGAGCACGTCGAGATCGTGGCGAACCTTGACAGCCCGACCTAAAAGGTAGATAGTGCTGGTGGAGGGACAAATAACCTAGACCCGTAAGGGGGCTGAGTATGTCGATCAAGTTAGATCATCACCACCGCGTCACCGCTCAGAAACTGTTCTGTCACCCGTTGAACCACAACATTCAATGGCACGACGTCTGTTCTCTCTTAGCCCGTTTCGGCGAAGTCCACGAGACTCATCGCGGCAACTGGGCTATCACGGTTGAAGGCGAAACTGTCTCGTTCGGATCGACTCGCACGCGCGAGCTCACCGAAGATCAGGTGGTGAGAGTTCGAAACTTTCTTCGATCCTTCGGACTTACGAAAGACGCTTTGAGCGCAGCCTGAGCACTACTCTGGCGCGATGTCCGCGCGCCTGTTCGTGTTGCTTCCGCCGTCCCAGGGCAAGGCGGCGGGCGGTCGGCGCCGCGTAGGGCATAGTCGGTTTGACGACACGCTCAATCAAGAGCGCGGTGCGGTGGTGGTCGCGCTGAAGGCCTTTCTGAGCGACGCGACGCAGGCCGAACTGGCGGCAACGTTTGGCGCTCGTGGCCCGTTGCTGGAGCGGACTGTGTCGGCGGCGCAGGTATTCGTCGAGGGCGACGCGCCGTTACTTCCCGCGTGGCGCCGCTACCAGGGGGTCGTCTGGAACTACTTGAGCCCGGGGACGCTCACTCCTGCATCGCGTCGTCGAATACTTGTCCCTTCGGGCCTCTATGGACTCGTCACCGGCGAGGATCTCGTCGCCGACTATCGCCTGAAGATGAACGTGAGCCTGCCGGGTCTGGGAGTGCTCGCTCGGTACTGGCGGCCGTACGTTACAGCCGCACTCCTCGACGCCACGTCGCGCGCCACGATCGTCAACCTGCTGCCCCACGAACACGCGGCGAGCATCGACTGGACGAGCGTCGAAAGGGAGCGCCGGGTGCTCAGCGTGCGCTTCGTGGCGGCCGATGAGTCGCGAGCGGTGGGCCACGACGCCAAAGCCATTAAGGGGGAGTTGGCCGGTGCGGTGCTGCGTGACGGGCTCGCGGCCTTTGACGTGGAGAGACGACTGGGTTGGACGATCGAACGGCGCGGTGAGGTCGTGATTGCGCGCGCACCGCTCACCCGCGAGATCGGAGTGACGTCCTAAGTTGTAACGATGGAAGAAGGCACGGTCGTCATGGAACAGCAGTTGCGATCGTCGTGGATCTCGGCAGTCATTGGCGGCATCGCATTCCTCTACATCGTTTTGGCCACCATCTTCTTGGAGAGCGCCTCGTCCATCCCCGTGGTGGCGCTCATTCTCGTACTGTGCGCCTTCGCCCTTCAGGTGCTCGCGATTTTGATCTTCCTGCGGGTGGTGGTACGAGTCGTGCAGGTCGAGTCCGGTCGATCCCTCGTCGTCGCGTATGGTCCCGGCGGACACATTCGTCAGGTCTTCGAGCCATTTGAGATTGAGTCCGCCCGGGTGCGAGAGCTCTCGTTCACTCAGATGGGGGGCTTCGGGTACCGCGGGAGTTTGCGCCTCTTGCGCCGCGCCGCCCTCTCAACGCGACGAGGCGACGCGTTAGAGGTTGATCTCACGCGAGGTCGGAAATTCTTTGTGACAGTCGACGATCCCGCTGACTACGTGGGTGCTCTGGGCAAGACCTAGTTGATCGTTCCGGCTCGCCGTGTTATTTAACTGGAGACAAATACTCGAAACTCGTTGCCGTCAGGATCGAGCATCTCGAGGACGCCGTTCTCGAGGCTTTTCGCACGCGATGCGCCCAGACTGATCAGGCGCTCCACCTCGTCACGCGGGGTGGACTTGTCGTTCGGGGTAATGGATAACTGAAGTCGGTTGTTCCCGTGCTTGGGTAGAAGTGGGGGACCACTCCAGGTGATCATCGGTCCGGTGCCCCCAGGGTCGCGAATCACGGTCTCCTCCTTCTGATCCCAGATGAGGGGCCACCCAAGTACTTCACTCCAGAAGTAGCCCGTCTCTTTGGTGCCGTCGCAGTTGATCGCCCCGAGTCGCGGGCAGTCGGCGAGGAAGGTGTTCGCAGGATCAATGACGCACAACTCGTTGCCTTCCGGGTCAGCGAGCACCACGTGCGACTCCTCCGGACCCTGACCGACGTCGCAGTGGGTCCCGTTCAATTCCAGTAACTGGTGGACAGTGGCGGATTGTTCCTCCAGCGAAGTGGTCGTGAGGTCCAGGTGATTGCGGTTTCGCACTCGCTTTTCGTTCTCCGTAGTGACAAATACGATCGGAACACTCGCCTCGTCCGTGGGCATCAGAACGGTCCCGTGCTCCTCGAGGCGTGGTTCCCAGCCCAGGGCGGCGGACCAAAACGTGGTCAGTTTTGCTGGATCGCGGGCGAGAAAGGTGAGGGCAAGGAGCCGCGAGGTCACGTTTGAACTCCAATCTCTCGCATGGAACGCGCCGGTCCCGGAGGACCGGCGCGTTCCCGCCTGGTGGAGGTGGGGGGTAACGAACCCCCGTCCGTCAGTTTCTGAGTGAACCTTCTCCGAGCGCAGCTGACAATTGATTGTCGGGAGCGTCACCAGTGTCAGCGCCGGTGGCGTTCCGTAGGTGGCTGAAGTTTCCCCGCGCGATCACCAACGAACCTCGCGGGTAAGCCTTACTTTTATGACACCCGTTATCTAAACCGTAAGGCAGGGTCTAGGCGGATGTTGCTACCTAAGCAGCAAACGCAAGCTGAGGCTTGGCGTTTATTTTGTGTTTCCGGCTCTTTAACGTGGTTCCGGAGACCACGGCTCGCTTCTTTCACCGAGACGACTCACGTCGAATCAATTCACCCCCCAGTGGGACTGCACGGTCGTTTTGACCGCGCATCAAGCCTACCGGCAGGTGAGATGCGCTGTACTTAGCCGTCGGCGTATTTCTCGCGCTGGCGCGCCGCACGGGCCATATCGCGTTCGGCGTCGCGTTTGGCGATGGCCTGGCGGCGATCCTGCTTTTGGCGCCCGCGCGCCAGGGCCAGTTCGACCTTGGCCCGCCCTTCCTTGAAGTACAGCTTCAAGGGCACGATCGTCAGCGACTGGGTGGCCGCCTCCTTTTGGAGGCGCTCCAGTTCGAAGCGATGCACGAGGAGCTTGCGCTTGCGATCGGGGTCGTGACTCCCAAAGCCCACGGCGTAGACCCAGGGCGGAATGTGCATCTGGTACAGCCACAGTTCGTCGCTGTCGACCCGGGCGTAGCTCTCGGCGATCTGCGCCCTCCCTTCGCGTAGGGACTTGACCTCGGAGCCCACGAGCACGATGCCGCACTCGATGGAGTCGAGGATCTCGTAGTCGTGTCGGGCGCGACGATTCGAGGCGACCACACGGTCGCCCACGACGTCTTCGCGGCTATTCGCGCGACGCTGCTGCATTTGCTTGGCCCGAGCCACGAGGACAGCGTAGTGAGGTGACCGTGAACAAGCCGTACTGGTTAGGGTGGCCTCGTGCTGACGATGAGCGTGGACCAACGCGACGCGATGGTCGCCACGTGCATTCGCGCGCTGCCCAACGAAGGTTGCGGGCTACTTATAGGCACTCTCGAGGGCCTCGTGCACGACGTGATCGCGAGCCCCAACGTCGCCGACTCGGCCAGGGTCTACGAGATCGATCCCGCCGTCGTGCTCGGTGCCGCTCGTCGCGCGGACGCCGAGGGCCTCGAAGTGATCGGTGTCTTTCACTCCCACACCCACTCTGAGGCGTATCCGAGTCCGACCGACGTGTCCCAGGCCCCCGACCCGTCGTGGCACTACGTTCTGATCTCCCTGGCGCCGTCGCCCGCCGAGGTCAAGAGCTATCGCATCGTGAGCGGTGAGGTCGCCTTAGAAGTCCTTGACGTCACGGACGGCTGATTTCTTCGGTACCCGGCGCGGATCCAACTTTTTGGGCACGGCGTCACGGCCAGCCGCTATTGTTGACTTAGCAGGTCATATATACATCGAAAAGTCGAAAGTGGGCGCTATGTCGGCTGTACTGCGGATACCTACCGTGCTTCGTCCCGCCATGGGCGGCGAAAGCGTGATCGCTGTGGAAGGCGACACCGTGGGCGAGGTGTTCTTGCGACTGACCAACCTCTATCCCGAGATCAAGGGTCAGATTCTCAACGAAGACGGAACCCTGCACCGGTTCCTCAACGTCTACGTCAACGACGACGACGTGCGGTACATCGGGGGCGTCCAAGCGTCGGTGGAGCACAACGACGAGATCACGTTGCTGCCTGCGGTCGCTGGTGGCGCCTGGTAGTGACGCGCTACGCGTCGGTTCTCGATCTCATCGGTTCGACGCCCGTCCTGGACGTCAGCGCACTCTCTCCCAGCCCACGCGTCGCGATTTGGGCGAAACTCGAAGGCCGCAATCCAGCCGGTTCAGTCAAGGATCGCGTCGCGTTGTCCTTGGTGGAAGCGGCGGAGCGTGACGGTCGCCTGATCCCGGGTCGTGCGGGTCAGATCCTGATCGAGCCTTCCTCGGGCAACACCGGCATCGCCCTGGCTCTAGTCTGTCGCCTGCGTGGCTATCACCTCAAGGTCGTCTTGCCGACCAACGTCTCGCCCGAACGTCGCCAGCTACTCGAGGTCTTTGGCGCCGAGATCATCGACTCTCCCGGTACCGAGGGATCAAACGGCGCGGTGCGACTCGCCCAATCGCTCTCGGCGGCGAATCCCGAGTGGGTTTTTTTGTACCAGTACGCCAACCCGGCCAATCCGCTCGCCCACTACCACTCGACCGGCCCCGAGATACTCAAGGACGTGCCCGAGATCACGCACTTCGTCGCGGGACTCGGTACCTCGGGCACGCTGATGGGGGTGGGTCGCTACCTCAAGGAACAGCGACCGGAGATTCAGGTCTGGGCCGTGGAGCCGCCCAGCGGCGAAATCGTCGACGGACTGCGCAGTCTCGACGACGGGTACGTGCCGCCGATCTTCACTGATAATCACGGCGAAGAGCTCCTGGACCGCAAGGTGATCGTGCGACCGCGCGAGTCGGTGGAGTGGACCCGGCGCCTCAGCGAACTCGGACTGTTCGTGGGACTCTCGTCGGGTGCGGCCATGGCCGGAGCGGTGAAGTGCGCGGCCACCATTCCCGACGGCGAAGACGGCGCAATCCTGGTCATCATGGCCGACGACGGGTGGAAGTACCTCTCAACCGGGGCGTGGAGCGACGATCTCGACGCCGTGGTCGAACGAGCGAAGTCCACGATCTACTTTTAAGGCGCGAGCGATTTCCAGTACCGTGGAGCGGCACCACGATGTAGGACGAGGAGTTTGATGCCCCAATTACGAGCTGATGGTCGTGCACTCGACGAAGCCCGACCCCTCACCTTCGAACGGGACTTCACCGACATGGCGGCCGGCTCGGTGCTCGTGAGTTTCGGTCGCACACGCGTCCTGTGCACCGCCTCAGTCGACACCGACATTCCTCGCTGGCTAAAGGGCCGAGGACAGGGCTGGGTGAGCGCGGAGTACTCGATGCTGCCTGGTTCCTCGCCCGAGCGCGCGACTCGCGAAGCCGCCAAGGGCAAGCAGTCGGGCCGTACCCAGGAGATTCAGCGATTGATCGGCCGATCGTTGCGCGCGGTGACACGACTCGAACTGCTGCCGGACGTGCAGATTCTGGTGGACTGTGACGTGCTCCAGGCCGACGGCGGGACGCGCACCGCCTCGATCTGCGGAGGGTACGTCGCGCTGCACGACGCCATCACGCGCCTGGTCATGGCGGGGAGAGTCGCCGAACACGCACTCAGTGACTCGGTCGCCGCGGTCTCAGTGGGGATTGTCGGAGGAGTGGCGATGCTGGATTTGCCCTACGAGGAGGACGTGCGCGCCGATACCGACATGAACGTGGTCATGACCGGCTCGGGCCGATTCGTCGAAGTCCAGGGCACCGCTGAGCACGAACCCTTCGACCGCAGCGAACTTGGTGCGCTCTTGGACCTAGCCGCCCTCGGCATCGGGCGAATTCACGACGCTCAGCGAGAGCTTCTCGCGACCCCGCCCGCGCCGCGCTGATGGCCTCGTTCGTGCTGGCCACGGCGAACGAGCACAAAGCCCGAGAGATGCGCCAGATCCTCGAGCCTCTCGGGATCGATCTCCTCTCGCGGCCCGGCGACGTGGATGACGTTAAGGAGACCGAAGCAACTCTCGAGGGCAACGCGCTGCTCAAGGCGCGCGTCCTCACTCGGGCGACGAGGCTGCCCGCGATTGCCGACGACACGGGACTATTCATTGACGCGCTCGACGGACGACCGGGCGTCTACAGCGCGCGCTACGCCGGTGAACACGCGAACTTTGAGGACAACGTGCAAAAGGTTCTACGCGAGCTCAACGGCGTTGACGCGACGCAGCGCCACGCTCACTTTCGCTCGGTGATCGCGATCACGTTTCCCGACGACTCCGCTTGGTGGGTCGACGGTGTTCTTGACGGACGCATCCTCTTCTCCCCGATTGGCGAGGGGGGCTTTGGCTACGACGCCATCTTCGCGCCGAGGAACAGCGATCTATCGTTGGCGCAGCTCGAGGCGGATGAAAAGAACGCCATCAGCCATCGCGGTCGCGCGTTGCGTGCCTTCGCCGCCAAGATCGCCGCGTTGTAGGTAGCGCGAGTAAAGTTCACCCTTAGGGTGGGGGAGTGATGAGCGGCACGATCGCGATGTTCCCGTTGGGGATGGTGGTGTATCCGCATCAGACCGTGGGACTGTGCGTCTTTGAACCGCGATACCACCGTCTCTTAGAGGACGTGGAGTACGACCGGCGATTCGGCACGTGCCTCATCGAACGCGGATCAGACGTCGGCGGGGATGACCAGCGCACCTTCGTCGGTTCGATGCTGGAGATTCTGGGCACCCATCGGCTCTCGAACGGACAGACTCTCGTCGTGGCGGAGGGTGTGGAGTGCTTCGAAGTTGTCAAATGGCTGAGTGACGACCCCTATCCCAGAGCCGTCGTGGGGGAGCGCTGCTGTGACAGCGTGCCCCTCGAACCGGCGTTGCTCAAATCGACCGAGTCGGCCGTGCGGGCGTTGCGGGCCCTGCAGAGCGAGATGTTCGCGGACGAATGCCTGCAACGCAACGTCACCATGGACGAGGACGAGCGGGTGCGCAGCTGGCAGTTGTGCGCGCTGACGCCGATGTCGATCTTGGACCAGTTCAAGGTCCTGAGTTTGAGTAATCCCAATGATCGACTGCGACTCGTCTCCGAGATCTGCGCCGAGCGCTATGGCGACTATCAGCGCATGCTGGCGGTCGACGAGTTGCGCGCGCCGACGGCCTATTGAACGTCGAGTAGATCGACGACGAAGATCAGCGTCTCGTTGGGGCCGATGACTCCGCCCGCGCCACGCTCGCCGTAAGCGAGGTGTGCGGGAATCACGAGACGACGACGACCGCCGACGCGCATCCCCTCGACGCCGCGATCCCATCCCTGAATGACGTGGCCCGCGCCCAGCTCGAAATCGAAGGGATCGTCGCGATTCCACGAGGCGTCAAACTCGTGGCCGCTCGCCGCACCGACACCGACGTAGTGCACGACGACATGCTGGCCGGCTACGGCTTCCGTCCCGTCGCCGACGATGATGTCGTCGATGATCAGGTCGTCGGGCGGCGCGCCCGAGTGGGGTTCAACCAGTGGTTTGTCTGCCATGGTGCACGACTTTAGTGGCGACGACTTCCACCGACCACGCGAACGTTGCGCGCTTCGCGCCCCTTGGGACCGGTCGCTTCCTCGAAGGTAATGGTCTGGCCCTGACTCAGGGTGCGAAATCCGTCACCTTGAATGTTCGAGAAATGGATAAAGAGGTCGTCGCCCTTCTCGTCGCTCGCGAAGCCAAAGCCCTTCGAGTCGTTAAAGAAACTCACGACCGCTTCGCGACCGCGACCGGGCAAGCGTCCGGCATTAGGGAAGTCGGTACGTGCAGCGTCACGGCGAGAGGCCGCGTCACGACGGGGTGCCGAACTGCGCTCGAATCCGCGCGAGTGTCGCGCGTCCCCGTCGCGCGGCGTGTGCTCACGTCGAGCGCGCGCCGGACGTTCACGCGGTTCGCGTGCGATGGCGCGGTCGTTGCGAGACGGGCCGCGCTTGGTTGGACGCTCGTCGAGTGACTGAGCGGCGACCGCGTCGTCGATAACACCCAAGCGGATTGGCGTCGCGTCCTCGCGCGACGTCAGTGTTGCCTCAATGCCGAGAGCTCGCTGCAAGCGCTTCGTGTGCCCGACGACGTCCTCACCGACGAGCGAGATCACCACACCCGTCGCGCCGGCTCGGCCGGTTCGTCCTGAGCGGTGCAGGTAGCCGGTGGCTTGAGCCGGTGGGTCATAGTGCACGACAACGGGCACGAGATCGATGTGAATGCCGCGGGCCGCGACGTCGGTCGCCACCAGCACTTGAATCTGACCGCTCTTGACGCTGCGCAAGGCTCGTTCACGCTGGGCTTGAGTACGATCGCCGTGCAGGGGCACTGCCGAGAGTCCTCGCTCACCGAGCTGGCGAGCCAGGCGGTCCGCGCCGTGCTTGGTGCGCGTGAAGATGATGGCTCGCTCGTACTCCTTGATGATGTCGGCGGTGAAGTCAGCGCGCTGCTCGCGGGGCACGCGCCAGAAGTAGTGCTCCACGTCACTTGGAGCCTCGTCGGCCACGACGTCATGGACGTTCGCGTCGTGGGTGAACTCGCGAACGAGTGACGACACGTCGGGACCCATGGTTGCGGAGAACAGCATCACGTGGCGCCGGGGCGAAGTGCTGCCGACGATGCGGCGAACGGCGGGCAAGAAGCCCATGTCGGCCATGCGGTCGGCCTCGTCGACGACGACGGTTGTCACCGAGGCGAGGTCCAGGGCACGCTGCTCGAGCATGTCTTCGAGGCGACCGGGACAGGCCACCACGACGTCCACGCCGTAGTTGAGGGCCTTGCGGGTCACGTTGTAGGAGGTCCCGCCGTAGATGCAGATGACGCGACGTCCGCGATCATCGGTGAGCTGTGCGATCTCTTTTTGCACCTGGCCCGCGAGTTCGCGGGTGGGCACCAGAACGAGGGCCGTGGGCTTGCGCGGTTGAGCCTTTTTTAAGTTCGCAAGCAAGGGGAGGGCGAAGGCCAGGGTCTTTCCCGAACCCGTCGCCGCCTTTCCCACCACGTCGCGGCCGGCGAGGGCGTCGGGAATGGCGGCCTCTTGGATGGGGAACGCCTCGGTGATTCCGCGGGCGCGCAATCGCTCGACGAGGCGTGCGGGCACGCCGAGATCGGCAAAGGACATAGACATAGAAACTCCTACGAGTTGAGGTGAGTCCAACTCGAAAGAAGTGTCGAATCGGTCTCTATCGCGAGATGCGATAAACCAGCGTCACCTACGCTAGCAGGTCAACGCAGAAGTCACGACATTCGCGAGAACGCGGCGGTGGCGATGAGCGAATGACAACTCGTGCGGGCGGAGGGACTCGAACCCACACTCCGAAGAACTGGTACCTAAAACCAGCGCGTCTGCCAATTCCGCCACGCCCGCGAGCGTCTCCACTCTAGAGCGCGAAGGCGGGAGTTTCGGGTCTCACACGGTAGATTGGTCCAATGATTAACTCCTCGATCACTGATTTCGGCGCGAACGACCTCAATCAGCGTCTCCTACGTGAGCGCATCGTGTTTTTGGGTTCCGAAGTGAATCAGGACATGGCGAATCGCATCTGTGCGGAACTGCTCTTGCTCGAGGCCGAAGATCGCGACCGAGACATCAGCATCTACATCAACTCGCCCGGCGGGTCGGTCACCGATGGCATGGCGATCTACGACACGATGCAGTACGTGAACTGCGACGTACGCACCATCTGTATCGGCATGGCGGCCTCCATGGGTCAGTTCCTTTTGTGCGCCGGTACCCCCGGCAAGCGGTTCTCGCTGCCGCACAGCCGCATCCTCATGCATCAGCCGTCCATGGGCGGAATGCAGGGGCAGGCCTCGGACATCGCGATCCAGGCCGAGCAGATCATCTACATGAAAAAGACGCTGGCCGAGCGCATCTCGTTTCACACTGGCCAGCCCGTCGAGCGCATCGAAGCCGACTCGGACCGCGACCGCTGGTTCACGGCGCAAGAGGCGCTGGAGTATGGCTTCATTGACGCAGTGATCGAGCGTTCGGCCCTTCGCCAAGGGGTCTAGTGAGTCACGCCCCCGGGGAGGGCCTGCGAACTCGTTCATCGGGGGAGTTACCGGTACGCGTCGTCAGCGCTCGCGTCCCGCTGAGCACGAGATTGGCGAACCTCTGGGCTCGCCGCGAACTGCTCGTCGGACTCATCGTCTCTGACATCCGCATCAAGTACAAGAACTCCACCCTCGGGCTCTTTTGGTCCATGGTGTCCCCGGCCTTCACCCTGGGTGTGTACTACCTGGTCTTTTCGATCTTCCTAAAGAACGGCTATCCCAACTTCGTGATCTACCTGTTCTCGGGTCTCGTGGTGTGGAACATGTTCCAGAACTCGGTGAACACTGCGACGGGCGTCATCGTCGACCGCGCCGCGCTCGTAAAGAAGGTGTCGTTCCCGCGCGAGATCTTGGCACTCTCCAACGTGGGGGCCGCGGTCGTCTACTTCGTCGTCCAGCTCTCGGTGCTGATCATCTTCGTCGCGGCGGTCCGGCACGCACCGGCGTGGAAGTTCGTGACGATCTTGCCGATCTCGTTCCTCTCGCTCTACTTCTTCACCGCGGGCCTGGCGGTGGTGATGTCGGCGATCAACGTCTACCTGCGCGACATGAAGCACCTCATGGAGGTGCTGTTGCAACTGTGGTTCTGGATGACGCCGATCGTCTACTCGTACTCCCACGCCATCGCACCGCATCTTCAACGTCATGGTCTCACCTGGATCTACTTCTTGAACCCGATCACCTTGATCGTCGTGACCTTCCAGCGGGTCTTTTACGTGAACACAATCGTGCACTCCACCGTTGCTCCCCACCCACTGATCGACGTGCTCCCGACCTGGTCATTCGGCAAATTTCTGATCTTGAATGCCGTGCTGCTCGGCATCTCGATCGTGGCGTTCTTCGTCGCCGAGGCGATCTTTGGGCGCCTCGAGGGTGACTTCGAGTCGGTGCTCTAGATGGTGGAGGTCATCGCCGTCGAAGGCGTCTCGAAGAACTTCAAGATCCACCACGAGCGACATCAGTCACTCAAAGAGCGCCTACTGCATCCACGCTCAGGTACGACCGAAGTCTTTGATGCACTCAACAACATCAACTTCACCGTCTCCGAGGGCGAGACGTTGGGCATCGTCGGCCATAACGGGTCGGGAAAGTCCACGCTGCTGAAGTGCATCTGTGGGGTATTGAAGCCTTCGGCGGGGGAGATTCGTCTGCGCGGCAGTCTGGCCGCGCTGCTCGAACTCGGCGCGGGATTCCAGACCGAACTCTCCGGACGCGACAACGTCTATCTCTACGGTGCGATGCTGGGCTTCTCCCGCAAGATGGTCGATGGCATCTTTGACGATGTGGTCGCGTTCAGCGAAATCGAACAGTTCATCGACACCCAGGTGAAGTTCTACTCGAGTGGCATGTACGTGCGGCTGGCCTTCGCGGTGGCGGTGAACGTGGATCCCGACATCCTGGTGGTCGATGAGGTTCTGGCCGTGGGGGACGAGCGCTTCCAAGCCAAGTGCGTGGATCGTATTCGGCGCTTCCAGCAGGAGGGGCGCACGATCCTGCTCGTGACGCACAACGCCGATCAGGTGCGCGCACTCTGTGATCGCGCGATCGTGCTGGATGGTGGCGACATGATCGCTGACGGGGCCACGCGTGACTCGCTGCGTATCTTTCGCGAACACCTCATGGCCGACGCCGTCGAGCACGACCCGTCTCACTTACTGGGTACCGTGCGGATCGAGTCGGTCTCAACGCCCTCGGGCTCCTTCGAGGTCAAGAGTGGCGCGGGCCTGCACCTCGACGTGAGCGTCGTCTCCCAACACGCCTATAGCGGCAACTTCGTGATTGAGCTTTTCACGCACAACGGGACATTGGTGAGTCGAAGCGACGCCCAAGGCGCGCCGGTCAACCTCACGCCCGGGCACAACCACGTGATCGTCGACCTCTCGCACGTGCCGCTACTCGATGGCGTGTACGACCTCAACGTCGGGGTCACCGACCCGCTGGGGCACAACGTGGTGGCCTGGAGCGAGCGCGCGGCCACGCTGCAAGTCACCTACGACGGCCGCGAAGGCGGCATCGTCGAGTTGGGTGCGACTATTCGTCAGGAGTAAGCGAGCCCTGGGTCTCGGCGCTGTCGGGGAAGTGGCCGTTGCGCGCGTGGGGAAAGCGACGAAGAGCGCCGAATCGACCGAGCCGACCGACGTTGAAGGGGAACGTGGCCGTGCCCAGCATTCGCCGGTCGCCCCGGGAGTTGCCGTAGGCGTACACGACCGGCGCGCCGCCCGGGTAGTTCTCTTCGATCCACTCGGCCAGTCGACGCATTTTTTCCTTCCCCCGGCAGTTCATTCCGAGGTAGCTGCCGGTGAGTCGGTCGCGCGCGTCGACCGCCAGACGCGTGCCGAGTCCCCCTGAGGTGTCGAGCATCTCGGCCACCATGTCGACGTAGATCTGCGGCGAGGCCGACACGAGCACCACGCTGTGACCTTGCTGGAGGTGCCATCGCAGGCGAGTGAGCATCCATTCGCGCCCGTGGCGCTCGAAGTGCTCGACGGCGAAGATGCGCGAACGATCGCGGACATCAGGCAGATCCAATCCCGCGATCAGCTTGTGAAAGAGCCGCTCCTTGGCCCGATCGGCCCAGCGACCCGATCGAATTGCGCCGACGAGCAGAGGAAGGGCGAGCGAGGCGCTAGCGATATAGGTAGCGCGATCGCCGCGCAGGAAGCGCAGCCACTTAAAGACGCTGCCGCCCTCGCTCAAGGTTCCGTCGAGGTCGAACGCGGCGACCGTCAACGCGGGTGTGTCCGTCACAATCACCAGTTTCACAGGCCCGCAGGACGGCCGCGGTCACCTCTCCATGAGCAACCGCTAGGCGAGCGAGTCGCGCAGTTCGCGCTTGAGAACTTTGCCCTGCGGGTTGCGCGGCAGTGGCTCGGAGCGAAAGATGACGGTGGTCGGTACCTCAAACTTGGCTAGGCGAGCCGCCACGTGCCGCCCGATATCCTCGGCGTTGATCACCCGACCCGGCCGCAGTACGACGACCGCGGCCACCTCTTCTCCGAGCGTGGGGTGGGGCACGCCGATGACCGCACAGTCTTGAACGTCGGGGTGTTCGAAGATAGCGGCCTCGACGATCACCGAGTAGACATTCTCGCCGCCCCGGATGATCATGTCCTTAGCGCGGTCCACGATGAAGATGAACCCCTCATCGTCGATCCGAGCGATGTCGCCCGTGCGCAACCACCCCTCTTTGGTGAAGGTGCTCGTCGTCGCCTCGGGCTTGTTCCAGTATTCGCGGATCACGTTGGGACCCTTCACCCACAGCTCGCCGAGGACCTCGGGGCCGCGGGGGACATCGTCGCCCGGGAACTCGCCCGGGTAGTCCTCGGGCACCACGGCCACCTCGTTGATGGGATAACACGGCCCGCAGCTGGCTGGCTTTCTGACGTAGTCGAATCCGGGATTGGAGGCGAGGGCCGCCGAGGTTTCAGTGAGTCCGTAGCCATTGCTAGGCAGTCCGAGCGGGAAACAGGCGCGTAGTCGGGTCACTAGTTCGGGCGGCGCGGGCGCACCTCCGTACGCGATGCTGGTGACGCTCGAGGTGTCGTAGCGCGCAAAGTCGGGGTGATCGATGATCTGCATGGCGACCGTCGGTACGCCGCCGATCATCGTGACCCGCTCGCGCTCGATGACCTCTAACGCTTTGCCGGCGTCGAAGTGATGCATGAGCACGATCTTGGTTCCCGCAAATGCGCTGGGCACCAACACGGCGAAGCAGCCTGTCGCGTGGAAGAAGGGCACGTTCAACAGGCCAACACTTTGGGTGCTGGGGGCCTGGGGGTCAGGCGTCACCCCCGCGCGCAACGCGCCGCGATAGGCGCCAAACGAAAGGTTCATGAAGTTCGTGATCACATTGCGGTGCGAACCCACCGCGCCCTTGGGATGTCCGGTCGTACCCGAGGTGTAGAACATCGTCACGTCGTCGTCGGCGGCGAGATCCACGTCGGGCGGTGCGTCGCGGTCGATCTCACCGAGGAACTCTTCGAAGGCGACAATGGGGACCCGATCGTGGCGACGCAACTCGACTGGCCGGGCCGGATCGCCCAGAACAACAACGGCCCGGAGAGCGGGCAGGTCATCGATCAGCTCATAGATACGGTCCAGCCGCTCGCCGTCTACGAACAAGAGCGACGTCCCCGAGTCGTGGAGACCGTAGGCGAGTTCATCGGTCGTCCACCACGCGTTGAGCGGCGTGACGATGGCGCCGATGGTAGCGGCGGCCCAAAAAGTCACTGACCACTGGGGTAGGTTACGCGACGCGATCGCCACTCGATCTCCCTTCTGGACCTGCTCAAGGAGGCGGTGGGCGAGCGTGGCCACCATCGCGTAGTGCTCGCGAAACGTGTAGCGCTGGTCCTCGTAGACCAAGAACTCGAGATCACCGTGACTGAGTGACGCGTCGAGCATTTGGCGCAGGCTCGTGGGCGCGTTCTTCCAGACGGTCATCTCGATGCCTTTGACGACCGCGCGTTCGGTCTCGAACATCTGGCCTGGCGCGGTCAAGAGAGCGTCGGCTTCCCCCAGACCGATGGCGTCGTCGCTCATCGTGGGTCAGGTGGTCGTTTCGATCGGCTGGAACAGAGTGTCGCGGTAGTGCACGAGCTCGTTGATCGACTCCTTGATATCGTCGAGCGCGCGGTGCGCCGAGTCCTTCTCGGGCTGGCCCGCCAGCGAGCCGGGGTACCAACGTTTTGCCAACTCCTTGATGGTTGACACGTCCACGTTGCGATAGTGGAAGAACGCTTCGAGTTCGGGCATGTACTGCTGAAGAAATCGACGGTCCGTACCGATGGAGTTGCCGCACAGAGGTATCGATCGTGCCTCGCCGATATGGGACTTGAGAAACTCCAGTGTCTGGCGCTGGGCGTCCTGGACGGTGATGGTCGAGGCGATGATGGCAGGTAGGAGCCCGGATTTGGTGTGCATTGCGGTCACGTAGTCGCCCATTTCCGCCAGTTGCTCGGGGGTAGCGTGAATGACGAGGTCGGGACCCTCGGCCACGATATTGAGATGGTCGTCGGTGAGCAACGTGGCGATCTCGACTATCACGTGGCGCTCCGGTTCGAGGCCGGTCATTTCCAGGTCCATCCAGGCGAGCACGAGACGACACTACTTAATTGGGGGGCAACTCGGCCTGAGTAGCCTTCCCGCTATGGAAATTCTCACGAAGCGACTACACCCCGATGCCGTCATCCCGTTTTTCGCCCACGAAGGCGACGCCGGATGCGATTTGGTGGCGGTGGAGTCGTGCGTACTTCGCGCTGGCGGTGGTCGTGCGACGGTGGCGACTGGCCTCGCGGTCGCGATCCCCGAGGGCCACGGCGGGTTTGTCTTGCCTCGGAGCGGACTCGCCTCGCGCCACGGCGTGACGTGCGCGAACTCGCCGGGCCTCATCGATCCCGGCTACCGCGGCGAGGTGATGGTCGCCCTGGTGAACCTCGATCCCGAGCACGATTACGAGATCGCCAAGGGCGATCGCATCGCCCAATTGGTCGTGATGGCCGTGGGCCGCAGCGCCTTTACGGTGGTCGAGGAGCTGCCTGAGGCCACGCGCGGTGAGGGCGGGTTCGGTAGTTCCGGTCGATGACCAAGTTCCTCGACCCTCTTGACAGCGCTTTCATCCTGCTGGAGAACCCCGGCACCTCGATGAACATCGGTGCGGTGATCGAACTCGAACCACGTGAGGAGGACCCGGCCACTCGTTTCGAAGAGATCAAGTCCGTGATCGCCGAACGCGTTCATGAGATTCCAGTTCTGACCCAGCGCGTGGTACGAGCCCCCTTCGACATGACTTGGCCAATCCTGGTCGAAGACGACCGTTTCGATCTGGACCGTCACGTCCTGCGGGTGGCCCTCCCCGAACCCGGCAGCGCCCACCAACTCGACGAACTCGTGTCGGACTTCCTTTCTCGAAGCCTGTCACCTCAACGCCCCGCGTGGCAGTTACTGGTCATCGAGGGTACCGACGACGGACGCGCGGTCCTCGTCGTCAAGATGCACCACGCCCTCGCGGACGGGGTGTCATTCGCCGAAACGATTGCCAACTTCTTCGATATCTCTCCTGAGATTCGCGCGCCTCAGGAACGAGTGGACGTCGACGAGAAAGAACCCACCGTGACCACCTCGCTCGGTCTGCTCCGCCAGGGGCTGGCTCGCCTGCGCGGACAGCCCTCGCTGTTCTTGGAGAGTCTCGCGTCATGGGGCAGTCGGTTCTATGAGATAGTGCGCGCTCTGGTGAGTGTGGTGGCGGTGCACGGACGGCGGCACGCGACGCCCGAGCAGCCGTCGATCTTCGAGGCCAAACGTACGTCGCTCGACGGAGCGGCGGGCATCGAAAAGACGTTCCTGCGCACCAGAGTCGCCTTGGCTGATGTCAAGCGGGCAGCGAAGGCTCGCGGGGCGAGCGTCACCGACTTCGTTCTGGCGAGCGTCGGGGGAGCCCTGAGGAGACTCCTCGACGAGCGAGGCGAGACCCTAACCTACGACCTCATTGCCTTCGTACCCATCAACGTGCGTTCTGGCGATACGGCTGATCTTGGGAATCAAATCTCGGGCATGCTGGTGACCCTCCACGTCGACCTCGAGGACCCAGAAGAGCGAATACATGCGATCTCTGGTGACTCGTCTAAGACGGTCGCCGAGCAGCGTCTTCGCCGAGCCCGGATATTCCAAGACGTCCCTCGAGTGCTTGGTCCCACCGTGCTGTCCCTGGGTGGCAAACTCCTCACCACGTTCGGTCTCTTCGATCGTCTCCCGATGGCCAACGTCATGATCTCCTCCGTTCCTGGTCCGCCGGTCGCTTTGTGGTTGAGCGGCCGGCGCGTTCTGTCGGCCGCGCCCTACGGGCCTCTCCTAGGTCCGATCTCGCTCAACGTCACGGTGTTGGGGTTTGAGGAGAATTTGGAGTTCGGCCTACTCGGGTGCGCAGAGCGAATCGCAGATATGGAGCGATTGAGTGCCTTGATCAGTGAGGAATCTGCCGCCTTGATCGAGTCAACTCCGGCGTAGCCTCGCTTGGACGTCGAGGAGCCGTGGGCTACACTCGATATACCTCGCGGACGTAGCTCAGTTGGTAGAGCGCGACCTTGCCAAGGTCGAGGTCGCCGGTTCGAGCCCGGTCGTCCGCTCCAAAAGGGGCTCATCGGATTCTGGCGGGGTGAGCTTCATCGAACCACGATCGATCCAAGAACCCGCCAGTTTGGTTTTCCCGCGTAAAGCAGGGCCCGTATTCGGTAGTTCTGGAAGTTGCGGAACCCGAAACCAACTCGCTTGATGCGTTTGATCAAGTTGTTGATCGCCTCGGTCGGTCCGTTGCTCACGCGGGCGATGTGGAAGTTGCAGATCTTCTCGAACCAGGTCTTGATGGTGCGTCCCAGCCTCTGGATCTCGGGCGGCATCGAGGGCTTCAGGCAGTGCCCCTGCAGCTCTTCGAGCATGGACCTGGCCTCGGTCACGTCGAACGTCCGGTAGAAGTCGCGCAGGCGTTCCTTTACCCGATAGGCAATAGCCACTTCGGCGTTGGGATCACCGAGCTGGAGCAGCGACGACAGACGCAGTGCCGCCTTCTCGTCGAGCTTCTCTTCACCGGTGAGGAGCGCTCGGCGCACCCGATAGAGAGGATCGTCTCTGCGACCGCGGTGTCCGGTCTGTTCGCTCTGGACCCGTCGGCGCACTTGGTCGAGGGCGCGATTGGCGAGGGAGATCACGTGAAAGGGATCGACCACCTGGGACGCCTTGGGCAAGATCACCGAGTAGACGGCCGCGTAGGTAGCCGACATGTCAAGGGCTCCGTAAGTGATGCGGGACTTCCAGGCTTCGGGTTGGCGGTCGAGAAAACCGGCCACGTCAACGTAATTGCGGGTCGGCAGGATGTCGATGATCCGGTGGTGCTCGACGTCGGTGACCGTGGTGGCGTAAGCCGTGTGGTGCCCGCCGAGCTTGACGAAGCTCGTCTCATCGAGGCCGATCGCACTGGTGCGATTCAGACGTCGGCGATCGGCCTCGAGCAGCGCCTCGCCGTAGGTGGTGACGGCGTCGTTCACGGTGTGCCAGTCACAACTCAGCTCATTCGCCACTTCTTTCACGGTGCGACCGGTCCCCACTTGGACCGTCGCCCACTTGGCGGCCCTCGTGGTGAGCAGGCAGTTCTTGGCGGCGATCCGGTGGTCGCTGAGCACCCAGCTCTGGCGGGGGCACTCCTCGTTCACGCACGCCATGCGGTGCTTCTTCCAGAGGAGCTTCATCGGCGTGCCGTAGACGGGGAGATCGACGTAGGTGACGATCGGGCGCTCCTTCACTCGGGCGCGGTGGCGACAGCGCGGACATCGAACGTCCTCCACTACCCGCTCGATATGGAGCTGCACGTCGCTCGCGCGACGCTCGTAGGCGAGGACCCGCACGTTCTTCAGCCCGACGAGGGCCTCCACGATTTCGGTAGGGTCGTTAAGGACGAAGGTGTTTCTATTTTTTTGGATCACACCTAAAGACTGAAGCACCTTCGTCTTCTAAACAGTGACCCTCAGGCGTGGTCGCACCCCGCTAACTTCCGATGAGCCCCAAAAGGCTCACGGCTGGGCCACTTGCTCATACGCCAACTCACGATGTGACGAAGTACTCGAGAGTTTCGTCCAGCAAGGACCTGACAGCTCGGTAGAGGCCGGGTGCTTCACTCTCGCGTGACCCCGCCACGTTCAGGACGGTGCCGGAAAAACGGGTCTTCCGGTTTCACCGGGGTCTAACCTTCGCGGCGTCGTGACTCCGGGGTGAGTTAGGACCCTGCGGGCATCCGTTTCTTAAGCACAGAGGCGCTTCAGCCTTGTTCTGTGAAAAAGAAAACTATCCACGCCTCTGTGTTCGTCGATCCTACCGAGATCGTTACCCACCTCGTCGGACTGAAAGACGTGCGCGTCCTCTCCTACGCGAGGCGTGGCCCGGTCGGAGAGCTCACCATCGAACAAATCGTCGAGGACCCGAGGTGTCCGCGATGTGGTGGTCGCGCCCTCGTGAAAGAGCGCCCGATCGTCGAGTACTGCGACCTGCCCTTTGGCGGGGTGCCCATGACGCTGCGCTGGAAGAAGCACCGGCTGCGCTGCCCTAATCCTGCCTGCGCCATGAACTCCTTCACGCTCGCCGACCACCGCCTGGCCGCGAAGGGCGTGATGTTGACGACGAGGGCAGCCAAGTGGGTCGTCAAGGAGATCGTCTCGGGTCAACACGTCTCACACCTCGCCAAAGAGCTGCGTTGCGGCTGGGACGCGGTCAACACCGCCACCCTCGTCTATGGAAGCGCGTTGCTCACAGCCGACACGAAGCGTCTGAAAGAGACCACCGCCATTGGCCTCGATGAGACGCTCTTCGTGCGGCGCGGTCCCTACAAGGTGAAGGCCTGGTCGACGACGGTCTGTGACGTGGTGAACCACCAGTTGATCGACGTGGTCCCGACCAGGGAGTTCACCGAAGTGGCCCGCTGGCTGGACGCCCAACCCCACCACGTGAAGGACCGACTCAACTATGGCTGTCTCGACATGTCAAAGACCTACTCCGCCGTCTTTACGGTCGTCACCCCGAAGGCGACCCAGGTGATCGACCGCTTCCACGTCATGCGCCACGCCATCGCGGCCGTTGACGAGGTTCGTCGCAGAGTCCAACAACAACGAGAGGGCCATCGTGGCCGACGCGACGACCCGCTCTACAAGGCCCGTCGGCTCCTCGTGATCAAGCAGACCGCGAGCGACCCGGATCTGCAGGCACGACTCGAGGGACTGCTCGCCCTAGGCGACCCCGAGGGCGAGGTCGCCTTCGCCTACGGCGTCAAAGAAGCAGTCGCCCGTTTCTATGAGACCGACGACGCCGCGGCCGCCGAAGACCTGCTGCGCGACATCATCGACTTCGGCTCGAAGAAGTCCGCGCCGGCAGAAGTTCGTCGTCTCGCCCGCACATTGCGCAACTGGTTCGACGCCATCGTCGCCTGGCACCAGGCGAAGGTCTCCAACGGCCCGACCGAAGGCATGAACAACCTCATAAAACGCGTCAAACGTGTCGCGTTCGGGTTCACCAACTTCGAGAACTTTCGAATCCGAGCCCTGCTCTACGCCGGCAAGCCCAACCTCAGGGTCTTCGACTCGATCGTTGTGAGATGACGAGAGACAGGTGGCTCACCCCGCTACTACCGGAAGAGCCTCTAAAACCAAAAAAGAACTCCGCTAGGGTCTCGCGGGCCGCGGGGGAGTGCGGATCAAGAACGAGGAGCGGTCGCTTGAGCACATTGGCGATGTCCAGGGTCTGAGTCACGCCCCTCGAGGGCACCGACGTTGGCGCAAACACGACGGTCGCATTCGCGTCTCGCACGTTGAGTGACGTTCGTATCGCGACGTCGGCCGATTGGGTGGGCACGAATTTGGGGTACCGCGCCAGGAGCCCGGGCGGTTCGCGCAGATCCTCGGCCCATCCGTCGCGTGGCACCCAGCCCCCGTACGCCACGCCGTGCTCGATGGCGAAGTCCACGGCCGCGCGGTCAGCCCCGGTTTGGCCGCCACTAAATACCTTGGCAATCAACTGCTCGTGAGGCGTCTCGCTCTCACCCATGGATATCGAACTCCCGGTCACGAACCTAATGGCCGTCAAGGGAAATCTCGGCATTTTCTGAGCGAGTCGCGGTCACGAGTTTGTCACCGCGAGGGCGAATTCAAGGTGCCGGTGAGCACGTCACGGTGCCTAATGTGTGGGCGGGAGGCGTCGTGGTCCACTCTGCGTTCGAACCGTATCTGCGCGCTGCGCGCGAGAACCCCGAACCCTCACCGCTCGACGTCTCGCCTGACCAGCGTCGTCAGACCTTCCGCGACGAGGCACTTCGGTTCCGGGGCGACATTGCGCTCGACGTTCAGTCGCTCGACACCACGCTTCCACTCGAGGGCCGCGCGCTCCGGGCTCGGTTATACATTCCCGAGATCGACGATGAAAAGGCCCTGGTCGTGTACTTTCACGGCGGCGACTTTGTGATGGGGGACCTTGAGACCCACGACTGGCTGTGTCGCCGACTCGCCCACGACACCCACACGAGATTCCTCGCAATTGACTACCGCCTCGCCCCGGAGAATCCGTTTCCGGCTGGCCTCGATGACGCGGTGGAGACCCTGCGGTACGTGGCCGCGCATCGCAGCGAGTTCGCCACTCCCGACGCGCGACTCGTGGGGATGGGGGACTCGGCCGGGGCCAACCTGGTGACGGGGGCTTCGACGCTGGTGCGTGACGAGGAGCTCGATCTTGCCGCGCAAGTCCTTATCTATCCCACGCTGGGACCCGAGCTCGTCACGGACTCGGCGCATCGCTACGGCAAGGGCTATCTCTTGGATCTCGAGTCGTTGCGCTACGACTACAGCCAGTATCTCGGTGAGTTCGGTGACCACACCGATCCTCGCGTCACGCCGCTGCTGGCGAATGATCTCACAGGCGTGCCCCCGGCGATCATTGTGGTGGCCGAGTGCGATCCACTGCGCGACGAAGGCGTCGCCTACGCCGGACTCCTCGAGCACTTTCACGTATCTGTTGAGCTCCTCGAAGCCGAAGGAATGGTCCACGGCTTTCTGGAAATGGGTGGTGTTGTGCCCGAAGCCCTCGCCATCGTGGACGACATCGCCGCGCACCTCAAGCGCGTCGTCGGCGCAACCGCGTGAACGTTCTCTTCATCACGCTTGATCAGTTCCGGGCCGATACCTACGGCGCGGCGGGTCATCCGTTGGTGCGTACTCCGAGCCTGGACCGTCTGGCCAAGGAAGGTGTGCGACTCTCGCGTCATTACTCCCAAGCTGCGCCCTGCGCGCCGGGCCGCGCGGCCCTCTATACGGGCATGTACCAGATGAACAATCGTGTAGTGGCCAATGGCACGCCGCTGGCGCGAGGATTCGACAATCTCGCGTACGTTGCCCGGCGCGCGGGATACGATCCGACGCTCTTTGGCTACACCGATCAAGGACTTGATCCCGCTATTGCGAATGGCGACGACGATCCGCGCCTCAGTTACTACGACGGGATCCTCCCGGGCTTTTCGGTGGGTCTCTACTTGCCCGAGAGTCAGGCTGGCTGGGTCCAGTACCTGCGCGAGAAGGGGTACGACGTGCCCAACGGATGGCGCGGGCTGTGCGAAGGTGAGCCGAATCGTCCGGCCGACGACTCATTGAGCGGATTTCTCACGACTCGCTTTTTGGAGTGGCTCGAATATCAGGAATCCGGTTGGTTCGCGCACCTCAGCTACCTGCGTCCCCATCCGCCCTATGCGGCGGCGGGGGTGTTCGCGCGGATGTACGATCCGGCGGACGTTGAGTTGCCCATCGCACCGACGGACCCGACGCATCGCCATCCCCTTCACAAGGCGGCGCTGGGCTGGCCGCAGGTGGCGGCGCCACGCGACGAGGGCGATATGCGTCGACTCAAAGCTCAGTACTTCGGCATGATCAGCGAAGTGGATAGTCAACTTGCACGCGTCATGGCCGGCATTGAAGAGCGCGGCGAGTGGGACGACACCTTGGTCGTCGTCACGTCGGACCACGGGGAGCAACTTGGGGATCACGGGTTACTCGAAAAGATGGGTTTCTTTCCTCAGAGCTACCACATCGTCGGCATCTGGCGAGATCCGCGCACCGAGGCAGGGCAGGTAATCACCAGCTTCACTGAGAACGTCGACCTGCTCGCGACTCTCTCTGACGCCCTTGGCGTTGAACAGCCAGTGCAGAGCGATGGCGTGTCCCTGGCGCCACTGATGCGGGGCGAAGACGTTCCGTGGCGCCGCGCCGCGCACTACGAGTGGGACAGTCGCTACATGCTGCTGAGCGCTGGGGCTAACCCGGAAAGGGCCACCCTGGCGCGGCGCAATCTCGCGGTGTCAGTCGGCGACGACATTGCCTTCGTCCAGTTCGGCGACGGCTCGATGAAGTGTTTCGATCTCGAAGACGATCCAACGTGGCGCACGGAGTGCCACGACCTCGAGCGAATCCTTGAGGCGACACGGGAGCAACTGCTCTGGCGCCAGGAACACCTTCGTCACGATCTCACCGACATGTTGCTCAGCCCCGATCGCAAGGGGCGATGGCCGAGCGAACTTCGCCTCGAACTAGCGCAGGCCTCGTCGTAGCGTCTCCAACAGCATCAGGTAGGCATCGTCCGCATCTGAAGCGAAGTTGACGCTGTGCATGTCGAGTGAGACGTAACCGTGACACGACGCCCAGACGACCTGAGCGGCGTCGCTCGGACGCGAATGAACGAACAGTCCCGCCGCCTGACAGCGTTCCACGATTGCGACGAGCGCTTGGAAGGTTCGAGCGGCAACCTGAGCGCTGGCGGGGGAGGGTTCAAAGTTTCGAAACGTTTGGAGAAACATGATGCGATAGAGGCCGCGATTCTCGAGGGCGAATCGACGGTAAGCCAGTCCCGCGCTAAGGAAGTCACCCTCGACGTCTCCACTGTGGCGAGTGATTGCGATGCGCAGCATTTCGAAGCCACGGTTCCAGAGCTCCTCGATGACGCCGTTTACCCCACCGAAGTGGTTGTAGATCGCCATCGGCGCAACGTTCGCGCGCTTGGCGATTGCCCGCACGGTGAATCCATCGAGTCCCTCGTCATCGAGGATGGACACCGCCGCATTCAGCACCTCGGGCGCAATCAACAGGGAAGGAGTTCGGCTATTCGGCATCATTGACAAGTATAGAACATCGTACTACTGTAATGGAACATCGTTCTATAGGAGTTCCAGGTTGCCTTCCTCAACTCACGATCGCCGCTGGTGGGTCCTCTCGGTGCTCTGCCTGGTCGTTCTGATCGTGGTCATTGATAACACAATCGTGAACGTCGCACTTCCGGTGATCTCGCGCGACCTTCATGCGTCGAACTCGTCTCTTCAGTGGATCGTCGACGCGTACTCGCTGCCCTTCGCGGGCCTGCTGTTGGCAGGAGGCGGGATGTCCGATCGCCTCGGGCGAAAGCGGGTCATGCAGATTGCCCTCACTGGTTTTGGGGCCTTCTCGCTCCTAGCCGCCTTTTCAAACAGTGTGCCCACGCTGTTGATCGCCCGTGCGCTTATGGGCGCGTCGGCCGCGTTCATCTTTCCCGCGACGCTCTCGACTGTCACTGTGGCCTTCGACGACCTCAACGAGCGGGCGAAGGCTTTCGGTATCTGGGGAGCCGCCAGCGGCGTGGCGATCGCGATCGGTCCGGTGGTGGGCGGACTCTTGCTCGTCCACTTCTGGTTTGGCTCCATCTTTTTGATTAACGCTCCGCTTGTCTTCATCGCCGTGCTCGCGTCGAACTTTGTCGTTCCTGAGTCGAAGAGTCCGGTGCGACGGCGCCTCGACTTCGCCGGACTCGTCCTGGGCACCGTCGGCGTAACGTGTCTAACCCTCTCCATCATCGAAGGACCGTCGTGGGGTTGGCACAGCGTGACGACGCTCGCGATGTTCGCGGCCGCGTTCGTTACTCTGATCGGTTTCGTGCTTTACGAGACGCGTCGCGTCGGCCCACTCTTGGACGTACGGATCTTTACCAATCGCATGTTCTCGGCGGCGGCGGGCGCGGTCGCCACGAACTACTTCGCTCTCTTTGGCTTCATCTTTCTCATTACCCAGTACTTCCAGCTCATTCGGGGCTACTCCGCGCTGTCCGCCGGTGTTCACACTCTGCCTTTTGCGGCCGTCGTGATGGTGACGACGCCGCTGGGGGCGGTGGCGGCGCTACGTCTGGGAACGCGAAACGTCGTCGCGGGCGGACTGCTCATCATGGGCGGTGCTTTGGTATGGGGTGGGTCGATCGCGGCTCACGCCGCATACTTCGGGCCGGTGATCGCGATGATGATGATCCTCGCCTTGGGGTTCTCGCTGGTGAACGCGCCCTCGACGGCCGCACTCATGAGCACGCTGCGACCAGACCAGGTTGGCGCGGGCGCGGCGGTGAATGAAACTACGCGCGAGTTGGCCGGATCGATGGGTGTGGCCGTCGTCGGGTCCGTTTTCTCGTCGCTCTTCGGTCCCGGAGTTCGCTCCGCGCTTGGCCGCTTTCTCGGACACGGACTCACGACGTCTGAGTTGAACGTGGCCGCGAGCTCGACCCACGCCGCCCAACTGACGGTGTCGCACTTTCCTCCGGCTCTTCGCGAGGGCCTCGATGATCGCGTGACGAGCGCCTTCATGGCCGGCCTGCACCGGGGGTGCTACGTCGCCGCCATCGCCGCCGCCATTGCCGCGGTCTTGGTGCTGTCCTATTTACCGGCTCGTCACGAGCAAGTCGTAGAGGTGCTCATCGACGCGTAACGCCCTACGCGTCGCGTCGATTGAAGAGCGTGGTGCCGATAGCGACGAGAACGATGCCGTACACGATGAGGAGAATCAGAGCCGTCCAGGGCGAAAAGTCATTGGTGACTGGCTGGGGCGAGACCATCGCGTGTCCCATCTCCCCGGGCAGGAACTTCATTCCCGCGTTGCGCCAACTCTGGGGCAGGAACGCAAAGATCAAAGGAATGACCAACAAGATCCCGACGAAGACACTGATGCACGCGGCGCTGTGGCGAATGATGAGTCCCAGTCCGAAGGCGATCGTCGCGAGCAAGGTCAGATAGATGCCGGCGAAAAGGACGGCCCGCAACGTGGGACCGTTCGAGAGCGACGCGGTGGGGACGACGCCGGAGTAGATCGCCTGGCCCAGGAGAAACGAAGCGAAGCTTGCCACTTCGCCCACGACCAGGATGGAGGCCATCAAGACCGCCAACTTCCCGAGGGTGAGTTCAATTCTCTTGGGCACGGCCATGAGCGTCGTGCGCATCGAACCCGAGGAGTATTCGCTGGTGATGAAGAGCGCACCGATGACTCCGACGGCGAACTGAGCGAAGATGACACCGACGAGGCTGGTAGAGACCGGGTCAAAGGTCAGTTTGTTTTGGTAGCTCGTCGTACTCCAGTGGGTACGTACGAGGATGGTGACCAGTGTGGCCAGGCCCAGGGTGAGCACAAAGGTCACCACGACCCCCGTGATCGATGAGCGCACGCTGCGAAACTTCAGCCACTCCGATTTGACGACGGAGCCAAAGGTGACGTCACGATTCATGACGTACCCCTCCCGATCCGTACTCGACGGCGTCAGACGTGAGGTCCATGAAGACGTCTTCGAGCGACGCCCGCTGGGGAGTGAGCTCAAAGAGCACCACGCCGGCGTCGAACGCAATCTGGCCGATCTGCTCGGCGCTCAAGTTCTCCACGCTGAGTCCCTCATCGTTGGTGTCACTCGTCTCAGCGCCGTGGGCCTTGAGGGCGGCCACTAACTGCTCGTGGTTGGACGCCCGCACCAGGACGGAACCCTTGGACGTGGCGGTCAGTGAGTCGACCGTGCCCTGGGTGATGAACTTGCCCCGCCCAATCACGATGATCTGGTCAGCGCTGAGCGCCATCTCGCTCATGAGGTGTGACGAGACGAATACCGTACGACCCTCGTTAGCGAGGGATCGGAAGAACTCGCGGATCCATCGGATGCCTTCGGGGTCGAGTCCGTTGACTGGTTCGTCGAAGAGCAGGACTTCCGGATCTCCCAAGAGCGCTGCGGCGATCCCCAGTCGTTGGCTCATGCCGAGCGAGAAATCGCCGACCTTCTTGTGGGCGACCGAGGCGATGCCGGAGAACTCCAGAACGTCGTCGACGCGCGAGTACGGGATTCGGTTGGACACGGCCAAGGCGCGCAGATGATTGCGAGCGGTGCGTCCGGGATGAACGGCCTTGGCGTCGAGGAGCGCTCCGACTTCGTGTAAGGGATCCTTCAGTTCGGCGTAGCGATGACCCTTGATGGTGGCTCGGCCCTTGGTGGGGTGGTCGAGGCCCAAGATGATGCGCATGGTGGTGGACTTGCCCGAGCCGTTGGGTCCGAGGAACCCGGTGACGACGCCCGGGTGGACTTCGAAGTCGAGATCGTTGACCGCGATCGTGTCGTCGTAGGTCTTGGTGAGGTGTTCGACTTTGATCATGGGACTTATGAAAATCTATCGAGACCCGAGCCGGGTCAAAATCGACTCAGCGTCTCGGACCATCTGAGCCACGATGTCACGAGCCGGAGTGACCTCCTCGATCGCGCCCACGCCCTGCCCGGCGGGGTAGCCCTCTCGTCGCGGGTCGATGCCGGTCGTCGTCTTGTCGCCGCCTAGGTGAAACGTTCCATTTCGCAGTGACGTCAGCAACTGTTCGGGAAATGGTTCCAAGAGTGATGGGTCGGCCTCGTAGCGATCGGTGGTCTCGTTGCGAATCACGCGCATCGCCTTGCCACTGAAGGCCCGCGAGATCACGGTGTCGTCCTCGTGCGCGTCGAGCATGCGTTGGTGGTATCCCGGGATCGCGCGAGCTTCGGGGGTGGCGATGAAGCGAGTGCCGACCCACACGCCGTCGGCACCCAGGGCGAGCGCCGCGGCGAGTCCGCGACCATCGAAGATGCCTCCCGCCGCGACGACCGGAATGGCGCCGTCGACGAGGTCGACGATCATCGGCACGAGGGGCAGGGTCGCCACGGTCCCGGTGTGCCCACCCGCTTCGGTACCCTGAGCGACCACGATGTCACAGCCGGCGTCCAGGGCTCGGCGAGCGTGCTTGACTTTTCCGCACATCGATATCACCAGCACTCCGTGATCGTGGCAGAGCTCGATGACGTGCGAGGGAACGCCGAGTCCAGCGACGAACGTACTCGCGCCGCCTTCGATGAGCAACTCCACGTTCGCCTTCAACGAGTCGGGGAACGCCGTGAGGAGGTCGACGCCAAATGGCTGGTCGGTGAGCGCCCGGGTCGCCGCGATCTCGCTGGCGAGCTGGTCGCTCGTCATCGTGGAGGCGCCGAGGCATCCGTATCCTCCGGCGTTCGACACCGCGGCCGTGAGGACGCTGTAGGAGACCCCGCCCATGCCGGCGAGCATTACCGGGTGTTTGACGCCGAGGAGCTCGGTGAGGCGGGTCTGCACGCCTGTCAACTTACTGAGGCTCATCAATGGGCGTCAGGACGATCTCGCGCAGCCGGTCGATGAGGTGGTCGGCGCCTTGCGTGAGTACGCCGAGGCAAGCGTCGAACTCTCGCTCGTCGCCGTAGTAGGGGTCGGTCACGTCGAGCTCGCTCGAGGGATCGATCAACTGTCGCCATAACAGAACCTCGGTTCCCGGGTTGGTGAGGCGTTCGCGCACACTGGCCAGGTGCTCGCGCGTCATGACGACCACCACGTCCTGGTCGTTGAGGTAGTCCGCGCTGGCGTGCAGGGCGCGCGAGCCGGCTTGGTTGTACCCCGCGCGTTCGAGCGCCCGGCGTGCCCGGGCGTCCATCTGGTCTCCCACGTGCCAGTTGGCAGTGCCGGCGCTCGTGACAGTCACGTGTCCGGCCAAGTCGGGATCCGCGGCGACCAGCTGTTGCAGGACGACCTCAGCCATGGGGGAGCGGCAGATGTTTCCGGTGCAGATCGTGGCGACGCGCAGGTCGGTCGGGGGCACTTTTCTCCTCGGGAATTCTTATGCGGGCACGAGCGAAATAGCTTCGCGCGACGTGCGAATACTACGGGGAAAACGGTAAAGTACGCTAAGGAACAGCGGAAAGGAGTCGCGATGCCTCTGTCTGAGCACGAGCAGCGAATCCTGGCCGAGTTGGAAGAGTCGCTGTCCAAACAAGATCCTCGCTTCGCGAAGAACGTCCGCGAAACGAACATCTACTCTCACAGCGGTCGCCGCGTGAGATGGGGTGTCGCCGGATTCATCGCCGGTCTCGCGATCCTGGTTTTCTTTTTCTCTCGTTCTGTGCTGCTCGGACTCGTGGGTGTCGCACTGATGTTCGTGTCGGCCGTTGTCGTTGAGCGCAATGCGCGTCTTTTGGGCCGCGCGTCCTGGCAGGACATCACTCGAGGCCAGGGCGACGACGCCCAAGCGAGTTACGGTCCTCGGACCAGCTCACTCCGCGACTGGTTGTCGCGTCACCGCCATAAAAGCGAATGAACATGGTCGGAGGCGCGCGCGGCGCGTCTCCGGGCGACAGACCTAAGTCGCGAGTAACTCGGTGGTGCGTTCGCGCGCGCCACGATGACCCTTCGCATTCGAGGAGGGCGTCGTGATCTCGATGCGCGAGCTCTCGGCGCACTTCGCCCGCCGTCCGCGTGACTTCCCACTCGTGGCACGGGCCGCGTGGCGTCTGCGCCGGCGAGGGTGGTGGCACCGGTCACCGTTTCTGCCCGTACCCGGACGCGCGTATTGGCGCTTTCGTGTCCTCACAGCCACGGGCTCACCGACGGGCAAGACGAGTGCGAAGGACGTGATCGAGTTCTCGAAATGGTCCAACCAACAAAAGTCGGAACGGTAGGTTCTTCGTGTCCCGCGTCCTCCTGCTTAACGCGACGTTTGAACCGCTGCAGTTGGTGTCGGAGAGGCGAGCGGTGGTACTCATGCTTGCGGGTCGTGCCGAAGCGATCGCGATCCCCGAGGAGCCCGCGGTGTGCCGCTCCGCGTCACTGGTGATCGAGGTGCCCGCGATCGTGCGCCTGCACGAGATGGTGAAGCTGCCGAGCAAGATTCGCACCCCACCCCTGACGCGGCGATCACTGTTGCTGCGCGACAGTTATCGCTGCGCCTACTGTCTCGACCACGCCGACACCATTGACCACGTCGTGCCGCGTTCGCGTGGTGGTCGGCACGAATGGACGAATGTGGTGGCCGCCTGTCGGCACCACAACATGCAAAAGGGCGATCGACTCCTGGAGGAGATTGGTTGGCGCATGCACTTCGAGCCCCGGGTGCCCGACGGCCCCTGGTGGCGTTGGCGCCACGTGCCGGATCCCGATCCGCTCTGGGCGCCGTACTTGCCTCGCGCTTCGTGAGGGATGAGGACCTCTACGACTACGACGCGTTGCGCCGACGAGACGTCGCAACCGTCTACGTCGCGCGCGTTCGGACGCCCACCTTGGTGCTCGGCGGCCACCAGTCTCGCGGCGTCTTGAGTCCGCTCATGGAGTCGCACCCACCCGTTCGGCGGCGTCGGGGTGGGGGAGGTCTCGTTCTACTGCGCCCGAACGACCTGTGGATCGACTGGTGGATCCCGCATGACGATGGGCGCTGGAGCCACGACGTGCGCGTGAGTTCTCTGCTCGTGGGTTCGTGGTGGGCGTCGGCTCTCCGCGCGCGCACCGCCCAACCGGTGAGCGTGCACTCGGGCGCCCTGGAGGGAAGTACCGCGCACCGGGTGGTCTGCTTCGCGGGCCGGGGCCCCGGAGAGGTTTTCGTGAGTGACCGCAAGGCGGTGGGCCTTACCCAGTGGCGAGTTCGCGAAGGCGTCTTCGTCTCGACGGTCTTGCCGGTGGGCGCGACGACCGACGTTCTGGGCTACCTCGAAGACGTCCCCGACGGGCTCGCCGCAGCCCTGGACCATCACACTCTGTCGTCGCTCTCGATCGGTGATCGCGACGGGTTGGTCGATGAACTGGTGGCGATGAGTTCGCCCTGGGACGTTCAGTCGCACCCCCTCGCCTAGCTCGTCGACGAACACCTGATCGCCTCATCACGACTCCTGGTGGCCTCTTCACTCTTTTTCGTCAAAACGACTTCTTTTTTGGCGAGTAGTGGTAGATAGTGGTGTAATGTGTCACGAAGTGGGGAGTAGTGGGGATCTATCGGGAGGACCAAAATGCTCGGCTTTGTGGGCCAGTTTCAGCATTCGCTGGACGCCAAAGGTCGACTCATCTTGCCCGCCAAGTTCCGCGGCGAGTTTGAACGAGGCGGTCACCTCAGTCCCAACACCGAGGGGTGCGTCGCGTTGTGGACTCCCGGTGAGTTCGCGCGGCAGATGGAAGAGCGACTCGGCCAGAGCCGGGTGGGTGGTGCAACGGAGCGTCAGCAGATGCGCTACTGGTCGGCCAACTCCTCGGACGTCGAGTTCGACAAGCAGGGTCGCTTCGCGCTCCCGAGCGCGATTCGCGACTACGGACAGCTCAGCGGCGAGGTGCTCGTCGTGGGAGCCATCGACCACGTTGAGTTGTGGAATCCGGCGACCTACATGGAGAAGGTCAATGCCGCCGAAGAGATGTTTAAGCAGGGCAGTGACTAATGGCCACGCTCTCTCAGCAGTACCGGCCGCGGACCACGCGCAGCCTGGCAATCGCGACAGGGAAGCGGGAAACCTCCTCCGCCCTCTCGTCACCTGTCGCGATTGAAAGGCTGCGGATGGCCCCCGACCGTTTTCACGAACCCGTGCTCAAAACTGAGATTGTTGATCTCTTCTCGAGTCTCCCCGCAGGCGTCGTCGTTGACGCGACGCTGGGCGGCGCGGGACACGCACTCGCGATACTAGAGAGCGTGCCGCAGGTGCGCGTGCTGGGCATCGATCGTGACCCTGACGCTCGCGCCGAATCCACCTCGCGTCTTGCGCCCTTTGGGGAGCGGGCCCTCGTCGTTGACGCCACGTTCGCCGAGGTCGATGACGTGCTGGATCGTGAGTCTGCGTTCCTGGGGGCGGACTTGGTGGTCGGTGTGCTGATGGATCTGGGCGTCTCGTCTCACCAGCTCGATGATGCACGTCGAGGATTTTCTTTTCGCGTCGATGCGCCACTCGATATGCGCATGGATCCCACGACGGGGGAGTCCGCGGCCGACTATCTTTCACGAGTTGACGTGCATGACCTGGCGCGACTGCTCCGTCACCACGGGGAAGGTCGATTCGCGGGAGGGATCGCCAAGTCGATCGTCGAACGTCAGCCTCGCACGACGCTTGAACTGAGCGAAGCGGTCGAACGCGCCGTGCCAATGGCGGCGCGCCGACGGGGCCACGTCGCCACACGCGTGTTCCAGGCACTACGCGTCGAAGTGAACGCCGAGGAGGACCAGCTGGAGCGCGGGCTCCGCGCTGCTCTCGACGCGCTCAGCGTCGGTGGACTCGTCGTCGTCATCTCGTATCACTCGGGCGAAGACCGAGTCGTCAAGGCGTTCCTCGCCGACCAGCAGAGTGGTGGGTGCATGTGCCCTCCCGGACTGCCCTGCGTCTGTGGCGCGGTGGCGCGAGTGCAGGTCTTTAAGAACAGCGCGCAGCTGGCCGGCGTGGCCGAGATCGCTCGTAATCCCCGCGCGCGTTCGGCCCGGCTGCGCATTGCGCGCAAGGTTGACGTCGTGAGCACCATCAGTGTCCCGCGGCGCGTCGATACACGGCCGGCTCCCAGCCGTCCGGCCCGCTCCTTGCCCGCTCAAAGCACGCCGCGGCGCGTCGAGGCGGTGCGCCGTTGGCGCACGTCCTCCTCCGCGCGCCGCGCGTCCATCATCGTCGTGATCGCGCTCACCGTCTCGCTCGCTGGTTCCATGTTCGAAGCGAACCGCCAGATCGAGATGCACCAATTGCAGAGTCAACTACTCCAGGATCAGTCGACGTACGCCGAGCAGGTCGGCTCGCTCTCCAACCTGTCCGCCCCCAGTCAGATCGCGACGAAGGCCGGAGCGTTGCATCTTGTCGATCCCACCTCGGTGACGCAAGTTCCCTCGACGTCTCTTGATGCGCCTCTGCCCCTACCGAAGTTCAGTAGTTACGCACCGGCGACGTCAAGGACGATTCGGTGAGCGTTCACGCAACCTCGACCCACCACCGCACGCAACCGCCTCGCACACCCCCTCGTCGTCCTCCCGGGCCGCGCCGGTTGTTGCTCGTGCGCGCGGTACTCGCGGCCGCCTTCTGCGCCCTGGGCGTGCGGTTGTTCTTTCTCCAAGTCGTCGACCATCAGCACTACGCCAGCCTCTCGGTCGAGCAAGTCCGCGAGAACCTCACCACGACCGCGCTGCGCGGGGGTATCTACGACCGCTACGGCCAGACGCTGGCGGTGTCGCGACCGACGTCCCTGGTGATAGCGGATGACTTTCAGATCGCCCATCCCCTGCGTGAAGCCGAGGCGCTGACCTCGCTCGTCCACATGCCCGTGGCGACGCTGAGCGCGTTGTTCTCGCGCCAGAGCGGCTACGTGGTCGTGAACAACTCGCTCGATCTGAACGACGGCCGCCGAGTCTCGGACCTTGACATGCCCGGCATCGTGGTGCAGAACTCGTCGGTTCGCACCTACCCTGACGGCACGCTGGCCACGTCGCTGATCGGTGGCGTCAACGCTTCGGGCGCGGGGACGACGGGCCTTGAGTACGAGTACCAGAAACTCCTCGCCGGCCAGACGGGTGTGACGCGCGAGTACGTGTCCAGTTCCGGCGTGAGTCTGCCCGCGTCCACCGCGACGGTGATTCGCAAAGCCAAGCCGGGCGTGGGTCTCGAACTCACCGTCGACTCCTCGTTGCAGTACGTCGCCGAGCGTGACCTCGCCCAGCAGCTCAGCGCGGAGGACGGACTGACCGGTCTCGCGGTCGTCATGGACGTGAAGACTGGTCAGATACTCGCCGACGCGTCGTTGGTGAACACCAAGACGACGGCCGGCGACCTGGGTCCGATTCCCTCATGGGGCAAGAGTGTGGGAGTCGCGGGCATCGATCAGACGATCAACAACCTCGCCTTCTCCCAGGCCTACGAACCGGGCTCGGTCTTCAAGGCCGTCACATTCTCGGCGGCGCTCCAAGACCACGACATCACCCCTGGCACCGTCTTCAGCGTGCCGAACTCGGTGGTGGTCGGCGGACGCTACTTCCACGACGCCGAGAACCACGGGCTCGAGCGACTCTCCGCCACGGAGATTCTCGCCCAGTCCTCGAACATCGGCACGTACGAGATCGGCGAGCGCGTGGGCGAGTCCGGTCTCCTCGCCCAGGTCGAGCAGCTCGGCTTCGGACAGACCACCGACATCAACTTCCCCGACGAGACGCCCGGGCTCCTGATCAATGCGCAGGACTGGTACGCGAGTGACCAGGTGGCACTGCCGATCGGTCAGGTTGACGCGGTTCCGGCCATTCAGGTGCTCGACGCCTACAACGCCATCGCCAACGGGGGAGTGTTCGTCGAACCCAAGCTGGTGCGCGCCTACGTCACTCCCGGCGGGGCCATGACGGCGACGCCGCCCAGCGCCACGCACATCGTTCTCTTACCGAGCGTGGACGCCACCATGGTCAAGATGCTCGAGCAAGTGGTGCTCGACGGTACCGGCACCGAGGCGATCATCCCGGGCTACGAAGTCGCGGGCAAGACCGGAACCGCCACGATCCCCTATCCCGGCAAGGACCAACTGACCAACAACTACAACGCGACCTTCGTGGGTTTCGCCCCGGCGAACAACCCCATACTCTCAATGATCGTCGTAATTCAACGCCCCCTCAACGACATCTACGGAGGTTCGGTCTCTGCCCCCGTGTTCCAAGAGGTCATGTCCTACGCGCTGCACCACTACGGCATTCCCTCGACCGGCGCCCACCAGAAGCCTCTGACGGGCGCGGCCGCCATCTCCTCGGACGTGACCTAATGCAACTCGGCGACATCTTGGATGACGTGTCACTCGACGTGGTGACGAGCAGCCTCGAGATCGACCGCGTGGAGATCGACTCGCGCGTGTGCGGACCCGGCGCTCTGTTCTTCGCGATGCCCGGCACGAAGCAGCACGGCGCGGCCTACGCGCGAGAAGCGGTCGCACTGGGCGCCGAGTGCGTGGTGGGCGACGTGGCCGTGTCCCTGGACGCGCCGGTCATCGTCGTGCCGGCCTCGCAACTGCCCGCCCTGCTCTCGCACGCCAGTGCCACCCTCACCGGGCACCCCGAAACCAAGACCACGTTGGTGGGCGTCACCGGCACTAACGGCAAGACCAGCGTCACGACGATCCTCGCGTCACTGGCCCACGCGCTGGAGTGGAATGCATCGAGTATCGGCACGCTGACCAACGAGCGCACCACGCCTGCGCCGCCCGAGCTCTACCGCGCGCTCGCGAGCGCCGTGGCCGGGTTCGATCCGGCGCACCCGCACTCCCTGGTCGCCCTCGAGGTGTCCAGTCACGCCCTCGACCAGCACCGTGTCGACGGCCTGCGCTTTTGCGTGGCCGCCTTTACGAATCTCAGTCACGATCACCTCGACTACCACGGCACGATGGAGAAGTATTTCGAAGCCAAGGCGTCGCTCTTTACGAGCGAGTACGCCAAGCGCGCGGTCATCTGGACCGACGACGCCTACGGCGCCCGATTGGCCGAGATGACGTCGCTGCCCGTGGTGGGCGTGGGGCGCGCGGACGCCCACGACGTCGTGAACTCGCTGCGCGGTTCCACCTACTTCTGGCGCGGTCATCTGGTCAACTCACCACTCGTGGGCGACTACAACGTCGACAACGCGCTCATGGCGATGTCCATCATGAGCGCCCTCGGCGAAGACGACGGGGCCATCGCCGCGGCGATGAGCGGGGTGGACTCCGTGCCGGGCCGCTTTGACATGATCTACGGCCGGGGTGTGACCGTCGTGATTGACTACGCCCACACTCCCGATGGCCTCGAGCGCCTGTTGCGCGACGTGCGCGCTCTTCAACCCGAGGGTCGTCTCATCACAGTCTTCGGCGCCGGGGGAGACCGGGACCGTGAGAAGCGTCCCGAGATGGGTCGCATCGCGACGCTGGGGTCGGATTTAACCATCGTGACCTCCGATAACCCCAGATCCGAAGAGCCAGATGACATCATTGATGCTGTGGTGTCGGGGGTTGTCGCGGGCGCACGAGTGATTCGCCTGAGCGATCGGCGAACCGCCATCGCCCAGGCTCTCGGCGTGGCTCAAGCGGGTGACGTGGTCGTGATTGCGGGCAAGGGTCACGAGGCGACCCAGACGGTGGGCGATCTCGTACTGGCCTTCGACGATCGTGCCGTAGCCCGGGAACTTTTGGGAGTGAGTGGATCGTGCTGAGTCTGATGGAGTCCGGCGGGGTGGCGTTTCTCTTCGCCATCTTCGTCACGCCGTTGTGGATACGGTTCCTCAAGGCCCACTCGCTGTTTCAGCACATTCGCGAGGACGGCCCGACACACCAGCACAAGGTGGGCACCCCCACGATGGGCGGCGCCATCATTGTCGCCGCCGCGCTGTTGGGCTACGGCATGGGCCACATCGGGACGTCGGTCGTCTTTACCCGCTCGGGGATACTCACCGTTCTCGCCATCGTCGCCGCCGGAGTTCTCGGCTTTGTCGACGACTACCTCGGCATACGCAACATGCGCAACTTGGGCCTCAATAAGCGCGGCAAGTTGATCGGCCAAGTCGTCATCGCGGCCGTCTTCGCCCTCCTGGCTCTCACCTGGGTGCACACGTCCACCCAGTTGTCGTTCACTCGGTTCTCTCTTCCCGGGTGGCAGTTGGCGTCGGTGGGGTGGTTCTTCCTCGCGGCCTTCATCATCATCGCGACCTCGAACGCCGTCAACCTGACCGATGGACTCGACGGACTCGCCGGCGGTTCGGCCACGTTCTCTTTTGGCGTTCTCGCCGTGATGGGCTACTGGCAGTTTCGTCATTTCGACATCTACCGGCTTCACGCGTCGCTCGATCTCGGACTCGTCGCGGTCGCGCTCGTCGGGGCGTGTCTGGGCTTTCTGTGGTGGAACGCCGCGCCGGCGCGCATCTTCATGGGCGACACCGGTTCCCTCGCGATCGGCACGGGACTCGGTGCCTTGTGTCTCCTGATGAATCTGGACCTCCTGCTGCCGATCATCGGGGGCCTGTTCGTGACCGTGACCCTGTCGGTGATCATCCAAGTCATCAGCTACCGGGTCTTTGGGCGACGAGTCTTTCGCATCGCGCCGCTCCAACACCACTTCGAGTCGCTCGGATGGCCCGAGACCACGGTCATCGTACGATTCTGGATTCTGGCTGGGCTCAGCGCGATGCTCGGTCTCGGCATCTTCTACGGGGACTTCCTCAAGATTGCGAAGGTGGTCTAGTGGCGATTCGCGCTGACCGCTCCGTGCGCGCGACGCCACGACCGGCGCCACGACCGATCGACTCGCGCGAGCCGTCGCGATTCCCCGAGCGCGGGTTCTTTCAGCCGATGCCCCACGGCGACAACACCGCTCGGCTGCTCGTGCTCGTGACCACCGCTCTGGTCATCTTCGGCACCATCTTCGTGGCGTCGGCCAGCGAGGGCCAGTCGGCCGCCAACGGCGGCTCGGCGTTTTCCATCACCATTCACGACATCGCGTACCTCATCCTGGGGGTGTTCGCCTTCTACCTCGCGGCGCGCGCTCGTCTCGAGCGACTCGTAAAGAGTGCGCCGCTGTTCATGGCGGTGGGGCTCGTTCTGCTGGTCGCGGTCAAGGCCGTGGGGGTGGAAGCGAACGGCGGCAAGCGGTGGCTCAACCTGCATCTGATCGACCTGCAGCCCTCCGAGATCTTCAAACTGTGCACCGTCGTCTTCATCGGCTGGCTGATCCTCCAGTGTCACGATGAGTTGAACGACTGGAAGCAGCTGGCGATCAGGACGCTGCCCATCTGGCTGGGCTGTGGACTGATCGTCTTGGAGCCCGATCTCGGGACCGCCTCGGTGGTGCTCGTGATCGCCCTGGTGATGCTGGCGGTCGCGGGGCTCTCGCGGCGACTGCTGGCTGGCTCGCTCCTTGCCCTCGGTGCGGCGGTGGGCATCTACATGATCTCGGACCCCTACTCTGCGCGGCGGTTCTTCTCCTTTCTCCATCCGAACTCGAACCTGGCGACGAGCGGGTATCAGTTGCTCCAGTCGCGCATCGGGCTCGGCGCGGGCGGCATCAGCGGCCTCGGCCTCGGGCACAGCCGCGAGATATGGGGGCTGCTACCGAACCCGCAGACCGACTTCATCTTTTCGATCATTGGCGAAGAGGTGGGGGTCATCGGGACCTTTGCCGTCATCGCGCTGTTTATCGCCTTCCTCTTCGTGGCGGTGCGCATTGCGCGCCAGTGCTCGAACCAGGTCCATCGTTTGATTGCGGTCGGCATCGCTACGTGGATCATCGTCGAAGCTCTCCTCAACATCGCCTCGGTGGTGGGGTGGTGGGCGGTGACCGGGGTGCCCCTGCCCTTCTTCTCCTACGGCGGTACCGCGCTCATCACCGAACTGGCGGCGATCGGCGTGCTCTACAACATCGCCCACGACCGGTCGCGCTCGAGTGACCTTACGATCCCGCCGAAGGTTCGCGTGATCCGACCGGCCCCGCGCACCCTGGCGCGCGGCGGCGTTCGCCCCCCCGCCCGCGCGAGTGCACGACGAACCTACGAGAGCCCGCGTGGCGCGCCACGTCCTCCGGGGCGATACGACCCGCGACGCCACCCGAATCGTCCCGAGCGGTACTAATGGGCCGCCCCGTCGTCATCACCGGGGGCGGCACCGGGGGACACGTCTTTCCCATGCAGGCGATCGCCGAGGCCCTACAGAAGCACGGAGTCGCGCCCAGCGACCTGCGCTACGTCGGTAGCCGCCGCGGTCAAGAGCGCACGCTGCTTCTGGGCGACGTCGCGCTCACCTTGTTGCCGGGCCGAGGGCTGCGCCGCTCGTTGCGCCCGAACGATCTCCTCGCCAACCTAAGCGCGGGCCTTGGACTCGTGGGGGCAATGGCGGTCGCCCAGTTCCTCGTGTGGCGCTGGCGTCCCTCAGTGGTGGTGTCGGTGGGCGGGTACGCGTCCTTTGCCGTGGCCCTGGCCGCCGCCTGTTGGCGCGTCCCGCTGGTCCTGGTCGACTTTGACGCGGTGCCCGGCGCCGCGCATCGGCTCCTGGCGCGCTGGGCGATCAAGCGGTGCACCGCCTTTGCGGCACCGGGCGAGAACGTGGTGGTCACGGGAGCGCCACTGCGCGAGGGTATCGAGTCGCTCGATCGTTCACCCGCCGCGCGCCAAGTCGCCAAGTCGCGCGCCGAACCGCCGATCGACGCGGATCGCATGGTCGTGGTCGTCATGACCGGATCGCTCGGGTCACGTCGGGTGAACGTGGCCGTGCGAGACTTGGCTCAGTCGTGGTCGTCGCGTCGCGATCGGGCCGTCGTGCACGTCACCGGGCGGCGTGACTTTGCCGAGATCGCCGCGTCGCGTCCCGTAATCGATGGTCTCGACTACCGGGTCGTCGAGTTCGGGGATATGGAGAGCCTGTGGTCGCTGTGCGACGTGGCGGTCTGTCGCGCGGGGGCCATCACCGTGGCCGAACTCGAAACGCTCAGTGTGCCCGCGGTCCTCGTGCCCTTGCCCGGCGCGCCCCACGACCATCAGACCATGAACGCGCAAGCGTTGGCCGAGGTGGGCGGCGCACTCGTCGTGCTCGACGACCGTTGCAGCGCCGAGACGCTCGGCGACGCCCTGGACATCATCGCCGAAGATGCGGTGCGAGACAAGATGGGTCGGGCGGTGCACTCCCTGGCGCATCCCCATGCCGCCTCCGCCATCGCCACGGTTGTTCTCGGGGTGCGGTCGTGAGCGCCTTTCGACCGGGAGCTCGCGTGCACGTCGTGGGGGTGGGCGGTGCGGGCATGAGCGGCATGGCGATGTTGCTCTCCGAGTTCGGAGCGGTGGTGAGCGGCAGTGACGTCGCCGAGTCCGCGGTATTCGACGATCTGCGCGCGCGGCGCGTGAGCGTGTTCGCGGGACACGACGCGACGCACGTCGAGGGCGCCGACATTGTCTTATGGTCACCGGCGGTCGGCGCCGAGAACGTGGAGCTCGTCGCGGCGCGCGAGGCCGGGGCCCGCCTCGTGACGCGCGCGAGCGCCTTCGAGGAGCTCTCATCGCTCAAGCGGGTCGTCGGATTTACCGGCACGCACGGCAAAACAACCGCCACGTCCATGATGGTGCAGGTCTCGCTGGCGGCGGGACGCGACGACGCGTGGCTCTTGGGCGCCCCCGTCCTGGGGGTGGGCGCGCAGGGTCACTGGGGGGACGGGGATCTCCTCTTGGAGATCGACGAGAGCTATGGCACTTTTGGTGAGTTGCACCCCTTCACCCTCGGCATCACCAACGTGGAGGCCGATCACCTGGATTTCTACGGGTCCCTCGACGTGTTGGAACGCGCCTTCGCCGACTTGGTGGCGCGCACGAGTGGACCGGTAGTCGCCTGGGCCGATGACCCCGGGGCGCGGCGCGCGGTGGGCGCGCACGCGGAGGCGGTGCTCGTGGGCAGCGGCGACCAGGCGACGTGGCGGGTGAGCGACGTCGCGCTCGCGCGCCGCGGTGCCAGTTTCACCTTGAGCGGGCCGAGTGCGCTGGAGATCGAACTTCGCGTGACCGGGGCTCTTAACGTCGCCAACGCCTCGGTGGTCGCGGTCCTCGCGCACGAGGTGGGGATCGCTGATGAGGCCATCGCGCGGGGACTGTCGAACTTCATGGGCGCACCACGGCGCTACCAGTACCGCGGGGTGTGGCGCGGCGCGGACGTCTACGAGGACTACGCGCACCTGCCCGGTGAGATCGCCGCCACCATCGCCGCCACTCAGGCCGCCGGGTACGAGCGCATCACCGTGGTCTTTCAGCCCCACCGTGTCACGCGCACCCTCGCGCTCGTCGATCACTTCGCTCCGGCGTTCGCCGGGGCGCGCCACGTCATCGTGACCGACCTCTACCGCGCCGGTGAAGCGAACCCGAGTGGGGTGACGGGCGAGCTCATCGCGAACGCGCTACTGCGCTTTGACCCCGCCCTCGACACCCTGTACTGCGCCGATCTAGGGCTGGTGGGCGAACTGCTCGGTCATCTGGCGGACGACAGTGACGTCATCTTGGTCCTGGGAGCGGGCGACGTCGGTTCGATCATCGCGACGCTGCCCGGGGGGCTCTCGTGAGCGAGCTCGACGAACTCCTGGCGCGCGGGGAGGGCTTCGTTACAGTCCACGCGCCCTTTGGATCGCGCACCACGTACCGCGTGGGTGGAACCGCCCGGGCGTTTGTGAGCGTCGCGACGCGCGGCGAACTCGACAAGCTCACGCCCTTGATCCTCGAGACGCAACTCGCCCTCGTCGCCTTGGGCAACGGATCGAATCTGCTCGTCGAAGACGGCGAGCGCGACGTGCTGGTCGTGCACTTCGATCGTTCGCGCGCGACACTGACCTTCGACGGGAAGGGCGAGGTGATCGTCGAGGCGGGTGCGGGCCTGGATCTTCCTCTCATGGCGCGCCGCCTCGCGCACCGGGGGATCGTGGGTTTCGAGTGGGCCGTGGGCGTGCCGGGCACGGTGGGGGGAGCGGTCGCGATGAACGCCGGGGGACACGGCGACGACATCGCCGGCTCGCTGGTTGACGCCTCGATCTGGCGCGACGGCGCGGTGAGCGTCTGGTCGAAAGAGCAACTGGAGTTGGGCTATCGCACCAGCGCGCTTGGTGCGCGCGACGTGGTGGTGGACGCGCGCTTCGCGCTCTCGCGCGGCGACGCGAGGGAGTCCGAAGAACGGGTTCGTGAGATCGTGCGCTGGCGCCGCGAAAACCAACCGGGCGGCCAGAACGCCGGGAGCGTCTTTCGCAATCCCGAGGGTGACTACGCCGCGCGCCTCGTGGAAGCGGCCGGTTGCAAGGGTCTTCGCCTGGGCAGCGCGGCCGTGAGCGACAAGCACGCCAATTTCATCCAGGCCGACGCGGGGGGGCTGGCCATCGATGTGTACTCGCTTATAAATATGGTCAAGGCTCGGGTGTTCGAGGCGTCAGGGGTGGAACTCATCTGTGAGAACCGCTTCGTGGGCTTTGGGGTGAGTTCGTGAGTCGTCACGCCGCCACCCGCGAGCGCGAGAGCGCGCGCGACGTGGTCGCCGAGCGCACCATTTCCCCGCGGCGTCGTCTGCGTCGACTCACCAAGTGGCTCCTCGCGCTGGGCGTGGCGGTCACGGTCATCGTCCTCGGACTGCAGTGGGCGCTGCATCGGCCCTACTTTCGCGTCGAGCAGGTGGTCGTCACCGGCAATTACCACGAGAGCGTGGCGGCGGTGCTCGGACGTTCGGGCCTGTCCTCGCACCCGTCGATGGTGAATCTGAATGAGTCGCTTCTCAAGGAGCGTCTCGAGACACTGCCCTGGGTCGGATCAGTGACCGTCACCAAGAAGTGGCCCCACACCGTGGAGTTGGCCATCCACGAGAACGTCGCGGTGGCCGTCGCCTTTACTTCCTCGCACGTCTTGGAGTACGTGGACGCTCAGGGGCGGGCCCTTAGTCGCGCACCCCTGCACGAGAATTTGCCGACTCTCGACTACCTCGGGTCAACCTCAACGAAGTGGCCCTACGAAGTAGCGGGGCGAGCGGCGGCCTACGTGGCGAGCGAGTTGCCCGCGGCCTTCGCCACCCAGGTCAGCACCATCACCGACGACGCGCAGGGTTCGGTGACTCTCCAGATGACCACGCCGGTGACCTTTATCGTTGGCCCCGCGACGAACTTGCACGCGAAGTTCGTCGCCATCGCCTCGGTGATCGCGCATAGCACGCTGGTGCCCGGCGACGTCGTTGACGTGACCGTACCCGATGAACTCGCGGTGACACCGCCGAGCGGATGAGAAAAGCCTTGTATTTGACCGGTATGTGGGCGATGGCTAGCCTTCAATGACTGTTCGCGACACGCGCCCGCGGGGCGGCAACAATAGAAGAAATACCCAAGGGGAGTCCATGAGCCTCATTCAGAGCAACTACCACGCCGTCATCAAAGTCATCGGCGTCGGTGGCGGCGGGGCGAACGCCGTTAACCGGATGATCACCTCGGGTTTGAAAAACATCGAGTTCATCGCGGCCAACACGGACGCTCAGGCATTGTTGCTCTCCGAAGCCGATCTCAAAATCGACATCGGTCGCCAGCTCACGCGTGGCCTGGGCGCGGGAAGCGATCCCGAGGTGGGACGACAGGCCGCCGAAGATCACCGAGCGGAGATCGAAGAGGCCCTCAAGGACACCGACATGGTCTTTATCACCGCGGGCGAGGGCGGCGGCACGGGCACCGGAGCCGCGCCGGTGGTGGCCGAGATCGCTCGAGCCTTGGGGATCCTCACGATTGGCGTGGTGACGCGTCCTTTCGGCTTCGAGGGCAAGCGTCGCGCGACCCAGGCCGAACAGGGCATTCAGAGCCTGCGCGACAAGGTCGATACCTTGATCGTGATCCCGAACGACCGACTGCTCTCGGTGACCGCCCCCGACACGTCGATGATCGACGCATTCAAGATCGCCGACGACGTGCTGCTCTCGGCCGTGCGCGGCGTGACGGACCTCATCACCGTGCCCGGGCTCATCAACACCGACTTCGCCGACGTCAACACGGTGATGCGCAACGCCGGCACCGCGATTATGGGTGTCGGTAGCTCGACGGGCGAGGGCCGCGCCGTGAACGCTGCTCGAGCCGCCATCACCTCGCCGTTGCTCGAGGCCTCGATCGATGGGGCGCGCGGCATCTTGATGAACATCGTGGGCGGATCGAGCGTGACGCTCAACGAGGTGACCCAGGCGGCCGAGATTATCCACTCGGTGGCTCACCCCGACGCCAACATCATCTTTGGATCGGTGATCGACGACTCTATCGGTGACGCGGTGCGCGTCACCGTGATCGCCGCGGGTTTCGACCCGAGCGGCATGAGGTCGAGCACGACCAGTGAGCCGTCGATGACCGAGGGACCCAAGAGCGACATCTTTACGACCACGGGCGACGACTTCTTTGACGTCGGTGGCGATGACGACCTCCCCAGCTTCCTCCGCTAGCGAGCTGCGCGAGCGCATCGGCGCCAACTTCGAGGTCGTGCGCCAGCGCATCACCTCGACCGGGCGAGACGTCAATAGTGTGCGCGTGGTGGCCGTCACCAAGACGTTCTCGCGCGAGGCGGTGCGCGCGGCGTTCGAGGTTGGACTGCGCGACTTCGGAGAGAACTACGTGGACGAGCTCTGCGCCAAACGCGTCGCGGCGCCCGAGGGCGTGTGGCACTTTCTCGGGGCCCTGCAGTCGAACAAGATCGCTCGCGCGACTCAGTGTGCCGGGGTCCTCAGCGGCGTCTCGCGCGAGCGCGAACTGATCAAGCTGGCGTCCCTCGCGAACACCTCGATCCTCGACATTCAAGTGGACTTCACGGGGCGCGCCGAACGCAACGGTGCGCCGCCCTCTGAGGTGCCCGGACTGGTGAGCCGTGCTCGAGAGTTGAACTTGAAGGTTCGCGGGCTGATGGTCGTGGCCCCACCCGACGCTGACCGGGCGAGAGCGGCGTTCCGTCGAACCGTCGAACTCGCCGACGAACTGGGCCTGGAGGAACGATCCATGGGCATGAGCGAGGACCTGGAAATGGCCTGTGAACTGGGCACAACGGAAGTGCGGGTGGGCCGGGCCCTCTTCGGGCCCCGGGCCTATGCGGGCGGGCTGGCCTAACATAGTTTGCGCAGTTCATCCAAGGGAGAGACGAATGAAAGAAAAGCTACGAGGGCTCCTCGGTTTTCTCGGTCTCGTCGAAGACGACTACGGCGACTACGGTCCCTCCAACACTCCACGACCCTTCTCCGAGCAGCCCGAGGACAGCGAGCCGGAGTGGTCGCCCACGCCCGTCGCGGTCGCTCGCACCTTTCCCACTCAGCCGGCGAGGACCTCGGGACTTCGACCCACGAGCCCGACTCGCAGCCCCCTGCGCACCGGCCAAGTCTCGGTGCTTGAGGGTTCTCACGGGGTCAGCCGGGTTCGCCCGGCCGCGTCCGGTCGGGGGGCCTCGGCCTTCCAGCCCGAGCGCGACGTGGCGATCGTGGTGCCCGAAAACTACGACGACTCGCGCCAGATCACCGACTTTCTGCGCCAGAACCGCGCCGTCGTCCTGGTCACCCTCGACGTCGATCCCGGCCTCACCCGGCGCCTGGTCGACTTCACCGCCGGCACGGCGTACGCCCTCACCGCGCGCATCGAGATGCTGATCCGCGGGGTGTATCTCATCAGCCCCCAGGGCATGTTTGTCGGACCGGAAATGAAAGAGCGGCTACGAGCAACGAACTATCACGCCCTCGATAGGGCATGAGCCTCGTCCATACCCTGATCTCGATCTACATCTGGATCCTGATCATCACCGCGTTCCTCAGTTGGATACCGGTGCGCAACTCTCAAGGTCCCCTGGTAACCATCAAGCGCATCCTCGCCGACATCACCGAACCGGTCCTGCGACCGCTGCGCGCGATCATGCCGCGCATCAACGCCGGGGGAGTGGGCATCGATCTGTCGGTGTTCGTCGCCGTCATCATTTTGCTCATCGTCAACGCGGCGATCTAGCGAGCGAAGTTCGGACGTGAACGAAAGCCAGCGGTAGGGTGGCGGAATGGATAGCACGGACAACGCCACCTCCGCCCTCGACAGCATCGACAACGTCGCCTTCACGATCAGTCTTCGCGGCTACAAGGTCGACGAGGTCGACGACTTTCTTGAACGTCTCTCGGTCGAGGTGCGTCAACTCAAGGACCTCGCCGCCCAGCAGCGTCAGCAACTTCGCCAGGCCGCCGAGCGCATCGCTCAACTCGACGCGCGCGAAGTAGTCCCCGCTGCGGCTCCCGCACCCCTCGCCGCGCAACCTTCTCCGGCCATTCAGACCGGTGGCGCGGCGGGGGCCGAGCAGGTGACGACCATGATTGCCATGGCCCAGCGCTTCATCGACGAGGCCCAGGGCGAAGCCGAAGAGAGGGCGCGCGAGTTCACGGCGGCCGCTCAAGAGCGCGCGCGCGAGATCGTCAACGAAGCACGCAGCCGCGCCGAAGACGAAGTCAATCGGCTCAACGGCATGAAGCAGCGCTTGAGCGAAGACGTCGAGACGCTCGCCCAACAGCTCAGCGCCGAACGCGCGCGCATCGCACAGGTCCTCGCGGAGTTCACCGCGTGGGTCGAGACATCCCTGCAGGCCGACGTCACCGCCATGACGCCACCTCGACCGGCCAGCGCGCCGCATCCGGCTGCCGCACCAACGCCGAGCACGGCCGCGGCGCGACCGAGCGACGTGCCGCCACCGGCGCCGGGCCCGACGCCTAACGCCGGCGAGGCCACCATGACGCAACCCACTATCGGTCAGGTTCTCAAATTTGACCATGACGATCGGTAGCACTTTCGACGACAACTGCTAGCCTCGGCGGACACTGATCACGGCAAGGCGAGGAGTTACGCATGGCGTCGAACGCGAAAAACACGAAGAAGGCCCCGGCAAAGAAGGCTGTCGCCAAGGGACCCGTCGCGCGTGTGTCCGCGAAGAAGGTCATCAAGAAGACCGCTAAGTCGCTTCCCGTGAAGAAAACGCTAGCTAAGTCGACGAAGAAGGTTCCCGCCAAGAAGAGCGTGGCGAAGAAGGCCACGGTGCTCAGCGCCGCCCAGAAGGCCGCAGCGCTGAAGAAGCAAAAGGCAGTGGCCGCCGACAAGCTGAAGAAAGAGCGCGAAGCCAAGGCCAAGGCCGCCGCCCAGAAGGCGCTGGCACGAGCGAAGGCCCAAGAGGTCGCCAAGGCGAAGAAGGAGCGCGAGTCCAAGGCCCGCGCCCTCGCCAAGGACAGAGCCGCGGCGGCCAAGGCCAAGGCCCTCGCGGCAGCCAAGGCGAAGAAAGAGCGCGAAGCCAAGGCCAAGATCGCGGCCAAGGAGCGCGAGATCGCGCGTAAGGCGCGAGAGAAAGCGGCCATCGAAGCCAAGAAGCAACGCGAGATCGACGCCAAGCGCAAGGCGATCGAGGCCGAGAAGTTGCGCAAGCAACGCGAGATCGAGCGGCGCGACGCCGAAGAGCGTCGGCGCCAAGAGCGCCGGGAAGCTCAACTCCAGCACGAGCGCGAAGAGCTGGAGCGCAAGATGCACTCCAAGCCCTACGAGGACGATCGCCAGTTCCTCGAAGAACTGCGCGTGCTGCTCATTGAAGCGCGGGACGCGACCTCGGCTCTGATCGCGGTGAGCGAGTCCGAGGCCGACGAGATGCTGGTGGACCGCGAACGCACCGAGTACGACGACGAAGACGGCACCGGCGTCGCCTCGGACATCGAGCGGGACCGCTTGAAGGAATACGCGGCCGAGCAGCGCCTCAAGGTGGAAGAGATTGACGTCGCGCTCGCGCGCATTGACGACGGCAGCTACGGACGCTGCGACAGTTGCTTCGACCCGATCTCGAAGGCAAGATTGACCGCCCAGTTGCCGGTCTTTACTTGCGTGTCGTGCCGCGCCAGCGTTTAAGGTACCGGCTGAACTACACCGTGGTGGCGGTGGCGCTCGGGGTCACCATCGCCGACGCGCTCACGAAATACTGGGCGCGCCACGCGCTCGCGGACCACGCGCACCACGTGCTCGGCCCGTTGTGGCTACGCCTCACGTATAACTCGGGTATCTCATTTTCGATCAACAGCTCCGGTCCACTCGTCACGACGATCGCCACCCTTCTCATCGCTTTGATCGTGGTGCTGGTGGGACTCAACGCGAACGCGGGTGCGCCCGCGGTGGGCTTTGGGCTTTTGATCGGCGGGGGAGTCGCCAACGTCATTGATCGACTCGCGGCGAACCCGCACGAAGTCACCGACTTCATCGCGGTCTCGTCGTTTTCCATTTTTAACCTGGCCGACGCCGCGATCACCGTCGGTTTTGTCGTCTTGATCGTGGCCGCAGTGCGTGGCGATCGATTGCTCGGACGATGAGCGACGTCAACGAGCCCGACCTGTTTGACGGCGAGACCCTCGACGTCGTGGTGCCCGCGACCTTAGAGGGGATGCGGGTCGACCGAGCGATCTCCATGCTCACCGGCCGTTCGCGGGCCGAGGCGGTCGAGGCGGTACAAAGAGGCCGCGTGCGGGTGAACGACCGAGTCGTGACCAAAGCCTCCCAGCAGCTCGCGAGCGGCCAGCTACTAATCGCGCAGATGCGCGCGGCCACGGATGTGGCGCTACAGCCCGATCCGAGCGTCGAGGTCGACGTCGTCCTTGAGGACGCGGACTTCGCGGTGGTCAACAAGAGGCCCCCACCAGGTGGTGCACCCCGGAGCGGGCCAGCGTGAGGGCACGCTCGCGGCCGGGCTACTGGCGCGCTATCCCGAGATTCGGCGTCTCGCCGAGGGGGGTCTCAGCGACGCTGATCGTCCCGGTATCGTGCACCGCCTCGATAAGGGAACCTCGGGGCTCTTGGTGGTCGCCCGAACGCCCGAAGGGCTCGAATCTCTCGTGAGCCAAATGGCTGGGCGACAGGTCACTCGCAGGTATCTCTCGCTGGTGCGAGGGCACGTGGCGGAGGAACAAGGCATCGTCGACGCCCCGATCGCACGATCGACACGCAACCCCACCCAGATGGCGATACGCAACGACGGTCGAGCGGCGCGAACCCACTACGAGGTCATCGAGCGTCTGGGTGAGCCGTACGACTCGACGCTGCTGCGCCTGGGCCTAGAGACCGGTCGTACCCATCAGATTCGCGTGCACCTGGCCAGCATCGGTCATCCGGTCGTGAATGACCTTCGCTACGGGCACCACCGCGACGAGCGACTTGACGAGGAACGTCTCTTTCTGCACGCGGCGTCCCTGTCGTTTCGACACCCCCGCACCGACGAGATCGTCAGCGTGGACGCCGAACTGCCCGCCGATCTGCGCGCTCTTCTGCCCGACGGGGTCGAACTTTAGGCGACGTCGTGTGCGGCGAGCACGCGCGAGTCATCGCGCAGGATCGCCAACGCCTCATCTTCGGCGCGACGCACGCGACGCACCCCGATGTCCATCTTGGTGGCGGTCGCCTGGAGCGATAGGGGAGTCGCCCCGTTGAGCCCGAAGCGCAGTGTCAGCACCTCGCGCTGCAGGTCGGTCAACTTCGCGAGCGCTTCGTGCAGTTCGTCGTTCATCATCGTCTGTTCAATGTCACCGACCCAGTCGTGCTGACTCGGGGCGACCAGGTCGCCCAAGGTCGTGGCCGAGTCCGAACTAGCTGGCTGGTCAAGGCTCGCGGTCACCCCGGCGAGGCCGCGCAGATTTTCGCGCTCGGCCTTGGACATGCCCGTGGCTTCGGTGAGTTCTTCGTCGGTCGGCTTGCGAGCCAGGATGGACGTGAGTTCGGCGGTTGTCGCCTCAAGGCGCTGGAGCTGCTCGCCCACTTCGAGGGGAATACGGATGGTGCGTCCGTGCTGTTGGACCGCGCGCTGAAGGGCCTGGCGGATCCACCAGGTGGCGTAGGTCGAGAACTTAAAGCCGCGCTCCCAGTCGAACTTCTCGACGGCGCGCAACAGGCCGAAGGTTCCCTCTTGGACAAGGTCGACCATCTCCACGCCGCGGTCCTGGTAGCGACGCGCCCAGTGTAGGACCAGGCGCAAGTTGGCCGCCACCATCTGCTTTTTGGCCTCTTCGTCGCCGGCGGTGACGCGCTTGGCGAGTTCGACCTGCTCGTCGTAGTTGGGCATGGGGTACCGGTCGAGATCGCGCATGAGCAGCCCCAACATGTCGTTGGTATTGACTGCGGAACGGCGGGGGGTGGGGGTGGTTGTGGTGCTCACTAAAGTCTCCTTGTCTGTGGGGGGCACAAACTGGCGCGTCTGCGGGCCGTGTATTTCTCCTACGGACGCCTTACTAATTTACCACGATGTAATTCCCATTTCAAGGGTACAGAAACTCAGGAAAGTTGGGCTTTTTAGCCGCTGTGAGTGCGCGCGACCGGCCGGACGCCTCGGGCCTGGTCCACCATGTCGGCCAGCGTGAAGCTCGAGAGGTGCTCTCTCATGTGGTTTCCCACGTCTGCCCACACCCCCAGGAGCACGCACTGACCCTCGTGGTCGCAGGCGCCGTCCTGGTGCGGCAGGCCGAAGTCGCCGGCCGAAATAGGCCCGTCGACGGCGGCCACGATCTCGGCCAGGGTGATCGACTCGGCGGGACGAGCCAATACGTAGCCGCCACCCACGCCGCGCTTGGAGCGAACGAGGCCCACCCCCTTCAAACTGAGCAGGATCTGCTCAAGGTACGGCTGGGGGAGGCCGGTGCGTTCGGCCAGGTCACGTACGCTCGTTGGTTCGACGTAATTCTCTCGAAGCGCCAGGCTGAGCAGGGCTCGGCTGGCGTAATCCCCCCGTGTCGATACTCTCACGGCGCCATCCTATCGACGGTTGGTCCGAATTTCCGTGGTCGTGCACGAAGTGAATGAGGTGATCCTAATGTCTGGCACACTGACCTAGTGAGCGAAATACCCTCCCGCGACGTCAGCGTGAACCCAGACCAAGTTCTCTCGCCCGGTGAGAGCGAACCGAGCCCCGAAGCCGAGAACGCGGACTACGTCAGCCAACCCGCCAAAGTCATGCGGATTGGCTCCATGGTCAAGCAACTGTTGGACGAAGCCCGCAGTGCGCCCCTCGATGAGGCCGGCCGCACTCGCCTGCGTGAGATCTACGAGACCTCGGTGCACGAACTCTCCGACGCCCTCTCGCCCGACCTCGCCCAAGAGCTCTCGCGTATGGCCATCCCCTTCAGCGTGGGTGTGCCCTCGGAGTCCGAGCTGCGCATCGCCCAGGCCCAACTGGTCGGGTGGCTCGAGGGGCTCTTTCACGGTATCCAAGCGTCCTTGTTCGCCCAGCAGGCGGCGGCGGCCGCTCAACTGGAAAAGATGCGCAACCGTTCCCTGCCGCCCGGCGCCGGCGAGCCGCGCGCGGGCACCTATTTATAAGGTTGGCGCGAGTGGGGGGCGCGGGGGTATCCTTCAAATCCCATCCATGTAATTCACGACGAGAGCTGGAGGAGCTCGGCTGATGGCTGAAGGATTCGTCCATCTCCACAACCACACGGAGTACTCCATGCTTGACGGCGCGGCGCGCGTCGACGAGATGGTTTTCGCCGCCAAGGCCGATGGCCAGAGCGCCATCGCCATCACCGACCACGGAAATCTCTACGGCGTCATCGATTTCTACGAGTCGTGCCGGAAGAATGGCGTCAGGCCGATCATCGGGCTCGAGGCGTACATGGCCGCAAACTCCCGCTTTGATCGCCCGCCTCGCCGGGGCAAGATCGACGACACCGGCGGCGACTCCGAGGGCGGCCAGAAGCTCTACCACCACTTGACGTTGCTCGCGATGACCAACGAGGGATACCAGAACCTCCGCATTCTCTCGTCGCGCGCGTTCCTCGAGGGTTACTACTACAAGCCGCGCCTCGACTGGGAGCTCTTAGAGCAGTACGCCGCGGGACTCGTGGCCACGTCAGGATGCCTGGGGGGCGTGGTGCTCCAGGCGCTCTTGCAGGACGACTACCAAAAGGCCCTCGAACTCGCGGGACGACTGCAGACGATCTTTGGCAAGGAGAGCTTCTACGTTGAACTCCAGGACCACGGCATCGCGGCCCAGCAGCGCACGAATCCTCACCTGATGCGCCTGGCCAAGGACCTCGACGCGCCCCTGGTCGCGACCAACGACCTGCACTACGTGAAGCACAGCGACGCCGAAATGCACGATGCGCTGCTCTGCATCGGTACGAACTCGCGCGTGGCCGATCCCGATCGCTTTCGCATCGAGAGCGATCAGCACTACCTCAAGAGCGCCGCCGAGATGCGCTATCTCTTTCGCGAAGTTCCCGTGGCTTGCGACAACACCTTGGTCATCGCGGAACGCGCGGACGTCACGATCGAGTTCGACAACGACGGTCTGCCCGAGTTTCCGCTGCCCGAGGGCTACCAGGGTTCGGCCCACAAGGAGGCCGCCAACCAGTACCTGCGCGACCTCACGTATCGCGGCGCGAAAGATCGGTACGGCGAGTCGTTGAGCGACGAGGTGCACTCGCGCATCGACTACGAGCTCGGCGTCATCGCCGACATGGGATTCTCTGACTACTTCTTGGTGGTGTGGGACCTCATTCGCCACGCCCACGAACAGGGCATTCGGGTGGGTCCGGGTCGTGGATCCTCGGCGGGGTGCTGCGTGGCGTACTGCCTGCGCATCGTGGACCTCGACCCATTGCGCTACGGCCTGTACTTCGAGCGATTTCTCAACCCGGGGCGTCGTTCCATGCCCGACATCGACATGGACTTTGATGAGCGCTATCGCGGTGACATGATCCGCTACGCCGCCGAGCGCTACGGCTCGGACCACGTGGCCCAGATCGTTACGTTTTCTACCATCAAGGCCCGCGCGGCGGTGCGCGACTCGGCGCGCGTGCTGGGCTATCCGCCGCAACTCGGCGACAAGATCGCCAAGGCCATGCCGCCGCTTGTCATGGGTCAGGACCTGCCCCTCGAGGCGTGTTTCAGCCCGATGCCGGGATACGAGAATCGCTACGGCGAGGCGACCGAACTACGGGCGCTCTACGCCAGTGACGCTGAGGTGAAGCACGTGGTGGACGTCGCCAAGGGCTTCGTCGGCAAACGTCGTCAAGACGGAATCCACGCCGCGGCCGTCGTGATCACTAAGGGTCCCGTCCTGGACTACGTGCCGATTCAACGCAAGTCCGGGCCCAACGGCTCATCGGACGGTGCGCCCATCGTGACCCAGTACGAGGCGACCGCCATCGAGAAACTCGGACTGCTCAAGATGGACTTTCTCGGTCTGCGCAACCTCGCCATCATCGAACGAACCCTCGATCACATCGAGCGTCGAACCGGCACGCGCGTGGACATCGACCACGTGCCCATGGACGACGAGAAGGTCTATGAGATGCTGCGCCTCGGTAACTCCATCGGCATCTTCCAGCTCGAGGGCGAGAAGATGCGCCAGCTGATGCGTCGCCTCGCGCCGACGACCTTCGACGACATCGCCGCGCTCAACGCGCTCTATCGACCCGGCCCGATGGGTGAGAACACGCACAACGACTACGCCGACCGCAAGAACAATCGTCAAGCGGTGAGCTACGACCACGAAGCCTTAGAGACCGTGCTCGCGGGCACGTATGGGCTCATGGTGTACCAAGAGGACATCATGCGGGTGGCGACCACACTCGCGGGCTACACGCTGCCGGAGGCCGACGACCTGCGCAAGGCGTGCGCCAAGAAGATTCGCGAGATGATTCGCGCCCAGCGAGCCAAGTTCGTTGAAGGCGTCGAGCGCGAAGGATACGGACGCGAACTGGGCGACGCCATCTTCGACAAGATCGAGCCCTTCGCCGACTACGCCTTCCCCAAGAGCCACGCGTACGGCTACGCCCTGATTGGGTATCAAAACGCGTGGCTGAAGGCGAACTATCCGGTCGAGTACATGTCGGCGCTGCTGACGTCGTTTCGCGACGACAAGGACAAGGCTGCGGTGTATCTGAACGAGGCGCGCCAGATGGGCATCACGGTCGGCGTGCCCGACGTGAATCAGTCCTTCGCCGACTACACACCCTCTCTCGCAGAGCGACACCATCGCCTTTGGCGTGGCCGCCGTGCGCAACGTCGGTGAAGCGGTCGTGGACAAGATTGTCGCCGAGCGCGAAGCGGGCGGGCCGTTCGTCAGCGTGTACGACTTCGTGCGGCGCGTGGACCCGGTCGTGCTCAACCGTCGCACGATGGAGTCCCTGATCAAGGCCGGCGCCTTTGACTCCCTCGACGTGGCACGCCAAGGCTTTTTGTTGCGGGTGGACGAAATTGTCGAGGTGACTCTGGCGCGCCGAAGGGACTTGGCCGCGGGTATCTCAACCCTGTTCGCGGCCTTCGATGCCGAGGGTAAGGGGGACTGGGAAGGCACGGAACTTGCGGTGTCGGATATCGAGTTCGAGCAGTCGATCAAACTCGATTTTGAGCGCGAGATGCTCGGGACCTACGTCTCGGATCACCCGCTCTATGGCGTGATGGACGTCCTCGCCGCGAAGACCGAAGGGTCGATCGTGACGGTGCGCGAGCGCGCCGAGGAGTTCTCGCTCAGCAGTCGTCCGGTGACGGTGGGGGGGATTCTCGCCGAAGTGCAGATCCGCCAGACCAAGGCCAACAAGCCCTACGCGCGCGTCATCCTCGAAGACCTCGGCGGTTCACTCGAAGTGAGCTTCTCGGTCGCGGCCTTCGAGCGCTTCAGCGGCTTTCTCGTGAAGGACAGTGTGGTCGTCATGAAAGTGCGCGTCAGCGATAACGATGAAGAGCTGCGCTTTAACGCGGTGGAGGTCGAGCGCTTCCACACGGAGCGCGGCAACGAAGAACTACGTCTCTCGCTACGGCCCGAAGACCTCACCCAAGGGGCGATTTCCGCGCTGCGCGAGATATTGACGCGCTATCCCGGTCCGTCACCGGTTGTTGTCGAAACGGGGGCCGCGGGCAAGGTGTTTCGATTAGGCCCCGCTTTTAACGTCAGCATTCCCAGTGTGGTCGGCGATCTACGCACGGAATTCGGCCGAAACGTCATCAAGGCCTGACACTGGCGGAGATGCACCAGGCGTGCCGTAGAATGGATGTCTATGGCAATGACGGTCACCACCAAGGACACCACTGCCCTCAGCGACGCGGAGCTAGCCGAAATGGCCGATCTCTGCGTCGACCGAGAGCCCAACTTTGACATCGGCTTTCTTTCCAAGCAGCGCGAGGAGTGGGTGCTCGTCACCCACGCGCGCGAGGGGAACAAACTGCGCGGCTACTCCTTTTGCACATTGGAGCGCATCGGAGGTACTCCCTCGCTGCTCGTCGGCCTCCTGCTCGTCGATCGCAACGCGAAGTCCGACCACACCTTGAAGTCCATCCTGCACGATCAGTTCCGCCGCGCCCTGTTGGCCTTTCCCGACGAGGACGTGCTCCTTGGAACTCGCCTGACCTCCCCTGACGGATACCGTGCCTTCATCGGGCTTGACGACGTCGTGCCGCGCCTGGACTATCGCCCCACCGGCGAGGACCGCGCCTGGGGGCGTCGACTGGCCAAGCGCTTCGGCTCGGAGAAGTCCATCGACGATAAGACCTTCGTGATGACCGTGAGCCCTGGTCCGGTGGGCGGGCTGGACTACGTCGCCTCCAAGGGCGTCATCCCCGAGGGTGCACACACGTTCTTCAAGGGACTCAAGCCCGAGAAGGGCCAGCGCCTGGTGGTCTTTGGCTGGGCCATGGCTGAGTCGCTCGCCACGGGCAAGCTGCCCAAATAGCTCACCCGCGCGGCAACAGACCCGTACAACTCTTGTAGCAGTGCCCGTCTAAGGGCTGAGAGAGTGTGGTGAGCACGTAGTTCGGGCGAAAACCCAGCGCGGTGGCCAGATCCTTGCCGGCGAGTGACGTGCGTCGCGTGGCTTCGATCGTGCGGATGGCGTGGCTGTCTTCGCACAACAGCCAGACGTCATCGCCGAACCACCCGAAGCGAACCCAGGTCGATCCATCGTCGGGGCGCCGCAAGAGTTGGGGGCCACGATCTGCCGCGATGAGGGCCACGCTCGGTCGCTCGCCGCGGAACTCCCAGTAGGGCGCGCTCGGCCCGCGAAAGCCAAAGAGCGGCCCGTCCGCAGGACTGGCCAGTTGCTCGAGCCAGGTGCGCACGCGCCGTCCGCGGTAGGTCCCGAGGCGACGCGGCAGTTCCCCGAGGGTCACCGCTTCGGGTTGGGCCAGATCGTCGCGCTGAATGTCGTCGGCTAACTGGCCTTCGACCACGTCAAAGGCGGCCAGGTCGGTCTCGATGTCGAGCGGCCACGGAATGCGCCAGCGCACGATGGCCTGGCTGGCGAGGTCGACGACGGTCGTCGATTCATTGGTTGAACCGAGCACGAGCCCGTGCACGGTCGCCCCCGGGGTGAGGTTGACGGTCTCGCGACGCGGCGTTCGCGAGATGAGCCGGCGCGTGGCGCGCACCGCCGGGTCACGACTTAGTAGGGGCACGCGCCACTCTTTTTCAACTCCGCATCGAGGGCCTCGACGCTGGAGACGGGCAACTCGCACACTCCCGCGTGACAGACGTACGCGAAGCCCGGGGATCGTCCGGCGAGGAGCGCAGAGGAGCCCCGACCGGTGATGAGGACGGCCCGTGACACCGCCATCGATCGTAGATGGTCGGAGAGTTCGTTCGCATCTCCTGGAATCACCACCTCGACTCCCTCGATCGCGAATCCGGCCGCCTCGACGAGGTCGACCACGGCGCTCGGGTGTGAGACGATGAGCGATCCCGCGATCTCCACGAGGCGCTGCGCGATGACCAGGAACAAGGTGGAACCGTCACTGAGTGCGAGGCGCGCGAGCGCTCGGGTGGCGATCGCGTGGGTCGACGGAGTGGCCCCGTCGAAGATCTCCTTGGGGCGAGTGGCGAGGTCGCCCACGAGGTCGCTCTGGGTGAAGAAACCCCCTCCGACGTGGGGATTGAGGTCGCTCGGTACCGGTCCATCCCAGTAGTGCGCCACGAGGTAGGTGGCGACGTTGACGGCGTCAGTGCGCCACTCATCGCCTCCCGTGATCTCATAGGCGTCCATCGAGGCGTCGATGAGCCACGCGAGGTCGCTCGCGGTGGCCTGGGCTCTTTGGTGTTCGGTGCGCCACCACACCTCACGGGCAAAGTGACTGGAGTGCAGCGACGCCAAGAGCTCGAGCGCGCGGTCTTGGTAGTGCGACACGCCACTGAGGAGAAAGGCGGAGGCCACCATTGCGTTCCACTCCAAGACGATCTTGTTGTCCCGACTCGGTTGGGTTCGGTGTCGGCGCGCCGCGAGCAACGCGTGGTAGGCGGGCAGTAGGTCAGGCGGCGTGAGAAACGGCTGGCCGTCGGACAGGCGAGGAATCGAGCGGCCCTCGAAGGTGTTACCGGTAGCGATGCGCCATCTCGTAAGTACCGCGGCGACCGTCTGGTCGGAAAAATCGGCGAGCGCCTCACGCACCTCGTCGGGCGTCCACGTGATGTGCGAACCCTCCACCCCGTCCGCGTCGGCGTCGAGGGAGGACGCGTAGCCCTCGGCGAGGCGAAGATCGCGTTCGACGAAGGCGAGGGTGTCGAGGGCCACGTCTCGCCACGTCTCGTTGTTCTTAATGCGCGCGGCGCGCAGGTAGCAACGCGCCAAGAGAGCCTGGTCGCTCAGAATCTTTTCGAAGTGCGGCACGTGCCACTCGGCGTCCACGCTGTAGCGCGCGAAGCCGCCACCGAAGTGGTCATAGAGGCCATGACGACTCATGGCATCAAGAGTGAGGGCAGCGACCTCTCGAGCTCTTGCGTCGTCGCACTCGAACAACGCCGTCACGAAACTCGGACGGGGAAACTGGGGCGCGCCCCCGAACCCACCGTCGTCGTCAGCTTGGTCGACCAAATCGCGACATAGACGAGCGCGCACCGCGCCGAGGTCGATGCTCTCGACGTACGGTGCGACGTGATCGATGAAGTGGACGTCCCGGGTGATCGCCCCGGCGAGTTCATCGGCTTGTCGCTCGATGAGCTCGCGCTGATGCGCCCAGGCGTCGCGCAGTGCGTCGAGCAGTCGCGAGAAGCCGACCTGGCCGGCCCGATCAGTGGGTGGGTAATACGTGCCAGCCATGAAGGGTCGACCGTCAGAGAGGAGAAACACCGACATCGGCCAGCCACCGTGACCGGACACCAGTTGGGTCGCGGCCATATAAAGGGCGTCAACGTCGGGCCGCTCTTCGCGATCAACCTTTACCGGCACGAAGAACTTGTTCAACACGTCAGCGATCGCCTCGTTCTCGAAGGACTCGTGGGCCATGACGTGGCACCAGTGACAGGCGGCGTAGCCGATCGAGAGAAAGATCGGCCGATCACTCGTTCGAGCCTCCTCCAGCGCGTCGGCGTCCCAGGTACGCCAGAGCACGGGGTTGTCGGCGTGGTCGATCAAGTACGACGAGCCCAGTTCTGACTTCACGTCGCGTAACAAAGCCATGGTCCAACGACCTTACGAGATCTTGCGCGGAGTGGCCGCTAGCTCGGGTGGTGCGCGGCGCGCCACTCGCTCTGCAAGATGGCCAACACGATCTCATCGGTCCACTCGCCTTTGACGAACTCATTCTCGACGAAGTGAGCCTCTTGACGCAGGCCGGCTTTCTCTAGGGAGCGCACGGATGCGCCATTACGGCTGTCGCATCGACCACAGACCCGATGCTGGTCGTAGCGAGTAAACGCGAGTTCCAGCAGTGCTCCGTACACCTCGCTCGCGTAGCCCCGGCCGTGAACGTCGGGGTGAAGCGAACCGCCGATCTCGCCTTGGCGATGAGCGTCCTCGCCCCAGCGGAGCATGAAATCACCGATGAGTTGATTCGTCGCCCCGAGGGCGATAGCCACCCGAAGGATGGTGTCCTCGTCGGGGTGGTTTCCGGTTCCCAGTCGCTTGTCCAGCGCGCTCGCGGTCTCCTCGCGCGAACGTGGTTCGGAGTAGAGATATCGATTGACCGAAACGTCCGCAAAGATCGCCGCGAGGTCCTCGAGGTCGCTCGGCTCGAATGGGCGCAAGATGAGCCGAGCGGTTTCGATTGGCTGAGCGAGTTGGACCATGGACACTGTTTAGTGGTTCGCCGTGACGCGTCCTCGCTACTGTGACTGTCGACGATGAGAGGAGCAGTGCGGCGATGAGCGATCCGATTCGATGGGGGATACTCGGCACCGGTGGTATCGCCCACACCTTCGCGGGCGATCTGGTTTACACCGACGACGGCGTGGCGGCGGCGGTGGGCTCTCGTTCCCGGGCGTCGGCGGACTCCTTCGGCGATCGATTCGACGTGCCGCGACGCTACGACTCCTATGAGGAACTGGTGCGCGACGACCAGATCGACGCGGTGTACGTCGCTACACCCCATCCCATGCACTTCGAGAACGCCTCGCTGGCCCTCACCGCCGGCAAGCCCGTGCTCGTCGAAAAAGCCTTCACGATGACCGGCCAGGAGGCGCGGGACCTGGTGGCGCTGGCTCGCGGCAAGGGTCAGTTTCTTATGGAGGCGATGTGGACGCGGTTTTTACCTCACGTGATCGCCTTGCGTGAACTCATCGGCGCTGGGCGCCTCGGCGAGATTGTCTCCTTCGAGGCCGACCATGGCCAATGGTTCACCTTGGACCCCAATTTTCGACTCTTCGCGCCCGAACTCGGAGGTGGTGCGCTGCTCGACCTCGGCGTCTATCCCGTCTCGTTCGCCTCCATGCTGCTCGGCACGCCCGAGCGCGTCACCGCCTTGGTGGAACCGGCCTTTACTGGAGTGGATGGCCAAGTGTCGATGATCTTTGGCTACGAGAGCGGGGCGCAGTCGACGCTGAGTTGTACCTCGCTCGCTCGAACGGCCACCCGAGCGTGTGTCTCGGGCACGCTCGCGCGCGTGGAGATCGCCGGTGACTTCTACGCTCCGACGTCCATGACCCTGATCACCCGGGACGACGAGCGCGAAGAGTTCAGTTTCGCCACCCAAGGTCGTGGACTGCACTACGAAGTCCGAGAGGTGGCGCGATGCTTGCGCGAACGGCGTATCGAGAGCGACATCATGCCCCTCGACGAGTCGGTCACCATTATGGAGACGATGGATCAAGTCCTCGCCTTCTGAGAACGCTCATGAAGGGAACTCTCACGTGCGCGGGTGCACGAGGATGTTCGCGCGCTCGAAGAGATAGGCCGAGGGACCAAGTGATTACTGAGCAACGCGGTGGGGGCACGAACTGAAGCGACCATGGACGACGCGGGGCGGGAGAGAATAGCGCCGTGGGCGAGTCTCGACCCTGTGGATTTCGCTGGCGCGCACTTTTTTAAGGATTCTCACGTGCTACTTTCTCTGCGGACGTTGCTGTCACAGGGCGTTCATGTTGTAATCACAAAAAGTTGGCATCGTTGGGGTGCCATACGAAGGGTTGGGGAAATTATGAAATTGAAAAAGAGTCGGGCCCTCGCGGCGATTGCTTTGGCGGGGTCGTTTACCGCCTTGGCGCTGCCGATGGTCAGTTCTTCTTCGGGAGCCGCGTCGCCCACGGTGAGCGCGACTACGTTCAAGACGAACTATGCGACGATGAAGTACCTGACGGCCATCACGAAGAAGGGCAAGGGCAAGGTCGCGATGATCCTTCCCGACACCACCTCGTCTGACCGCTACGTCGACTTTGACGCGCCGTTCATGAAGGGTGCCATGAAGGCAGCCGGACTACCGGCGAAGGACCTCATCGTCCAGAACGGTGACGGAAGCGACAACACCTTCTTCACGGACGCGCAAGCGGACGTGGCGAACGGTGCCAAGGTGCTCGTCATCGACCCCGAAGACTCCACGACCGGTGACGCCGTTGAGTCCTACGCGGTCGCTCACCACGTCAAGGTCATCGACTACGACCGTCTCACACTGGGGGGCTTCCGTAACTACTACGTGAGCTTCAACAACGTGACCGTGGGTACGCAGTTGGGTGATGGACTTACGGCCTGCATCACTGCATGGAACGTGAAGAGCCCAGTCGTCTTCGTCATGTACGGAGCACCGACGGACAACAACGCGACGCTGTTCGGTAAGGGCTACAACGCCGTTCTTTCCTCCGCGGGCTACGCCCCGGCCGAAGGTGGCAGTGGCAGCGCGAACACGGTCGACGAGAGCGTCGGTACTTGGACGCCATCGCAGGCTTTGACGGACTTCGAGGGCGCGTACGCCGCGAACCCGAAGATCAACGCCGTGTTGACGCCGAACGACGAGAACGCTGCGCCGATCATTGCGTACCTGCAGTCCAAGGGTCTACCGCCAGACACGATTCCCTTCACCGGCCAGGACGCGACGCCCACCGGCTTCCAGAACATCATCTCTGGATACCAGTGCGGCACCGTGTACAAGCCGATCTATGAGGAAGCTCAGGCCGCTGCCGCGTTGGCGCTCTACCTGCGCGCCGGCGTCAAGCCGCCCAAGGGCCTCGTGAATGGGACGACCACGGACTCCAGCACGAAGATTGCCGCGTACGAGCACGTGCCGTCGGTTCTCTTGACCTCGTCGTGGGTGACCGCGTCGACGATTGAGTCCACCGTCATTGCCCAGAAGTTTGTGGCCGCGTCGGCGATCTGCACCAGCAACGCGCCGACGGTTCAGGGTCTTACTGAGCCCACGTACGCTGCGGACTGCACGAAGTACGGCATTTCCTAAGTAGCCAGGGAGAAGTTCGTGACGTCCACCCCCGAAGCGCCGGAAGAACACACCCCCGAAAGTGGGGCAGTGAGCCAAGGCCCTCCGGGGGCGGACGTCACACCTGGCGAAACTCTGTTGAGCCTGCGCGGGATCTCGAAGTCATTCGGTCCCGTGCAGGCGATTCAGAACATTGATCTCGACGTTCCGGCTGGGCAAGTCACCGCACTGATCGGTGACAACGGTGCCGGTAAGTCGACCCTGATTAAGACCATCTCGGGCATATGGACGCCGTCAAGTGGACATATCTACTGGAGTGGCAAAGAAGTCCACATTCACACGCCGCGCGACGCGACCGAACTCGGTATCGCCACCGTCTACCAGGACCTGGCGTTGTGTGACAACCTCGACATCGTCGAGAACCTGTATCTCGGACACGAAGCCACCCGCCTGGGCGTGTTGGACGAGATTGAGATGGAGTTGACCACCAACAAGACGCTCAAGGACCTGGCCGTGTCGACGGTGAAGTCGGTGCGACAGAAGGTCGGTTCCCTCTCGGGAGGACAGCGCCAAGCAGTGGCCGTCGCCCGCGCCGTGATGCGCGACTCCAAACTCGTGATCTTGGACGAGCCCACGGCCGCCCTAGGTGTGTCCCAGACCGCCCAGGTTATTAACCTCATCCAGACCCTCGCCTCACGCGGCGTTGCGGTCGTCGTCATTTCGCACAACTTGACCGACGTCTTTGAGGTCGCGGATCGGGTGGCCGTTATGTATCTAGGTGCGCTCGTCTCCAGCGGACCGGTCCAGAACTACGACACCGGGAGCGCCGTCGACCTCATTACGACTGGCGTGACGTCGCGAGCTCCTTCTACTCTGGCCACCGCCCAGTAGCCGAAAGGTAACATTCCTCGTGCCCGCGATTTCCCCCGCTGACCCCACGCTCCACGTCGACACGCTCACTGAGGACAGCGAGCTCAAGAAGTTATTCAAGCGCCTGAACTCTGGCGACAGCGGACTCTTGCCCGTTGTGCTCGGCCTGGTGGCCCTGGTTCTCTACTTCTATTTTCGTAATCACGTCTTTTTGCACGCCGACAACCTGACCAACCTGTTCATCCAGTCGACGGTCTTCATCCTCCTCGGCATGGCCGAGATCTGGTTGCTGCTGCTGGGAGAGATTGACCTGTCGCTCGGCTACGTGCTCGGCATCGGGGGGGCCGTCGCGACGATTACCACGAGTGTGGCCTGGCACTGGCCCTGGCCGTTGGCGTTTCTCGTCTCACTGGCGATCTCCAGCGGGCTTAGTTTCGTCTCGGGCCTCTTCGTGGTGTATCTGCGCTTGCCGTCGTTCATCGTGACCCTGGCGGGACAGATTGGCTTTGAGGGCGTTCTGATCTACATGATCGACAGGGAAAACTCGGGCGGCACGGTCCCGGTGCAGAACCACGTTCTGTACAACCTGGTCTTTGGCAACTTCACGCCGCTGTGGACCTGGCTGTTCTTCATCATCCTGGTGTTCGTGGCGGCCGTCATGATGCTGCGGTCCTATCGGCGCCGGCGAGTGAGCGGCCTGACCTTGCAGCCGCTGTACTTCACCCTGGTCAAGATTTTCGCTCTCGCGGTCGCGGGACTCGTCCTGGTTCTCATATTCAACGCGAACCGCTCGAACTTTTCGGTGATCAAGGGCATGCCCTTTGCCATCCCGATTGACCTCGCGCTGCTGCTGGCCGGATCATTCATCCTGACCAAGACCAGGACGGGTCGGTACATCTACGCGATCGGCGGCAACAAGGAAGCCGCTCGGCGCGCGGGCATCAGCGTCAATCGTTACCGCCTGCTCGCCTTCGTCTTCGCCGGATTCACCGCGGGCGTGGCGGGACTGCTGTACTCCTCGAACCTCGATGGAATGTCCGACGCGATGCCCGGTGGCACGTACGTGCTGTACGCCGTCGCGGCCGCGGTCATTGGAGGGACCAGCCTGTACGGCGGTCGCGGCAAGATGATCCACGCCGTCATCGGTGGCCTGGTGATTGCCACCATCTACAACGGTATGGCGCTCATCAGCGTGAGTACGGCCGTTGAGTACATCGTGGTCGCGATCGTGTTGCTGGCGGCCGTGACGGTCGACTCCGTGGCGCGCCGCGGCAAGACGAACGAGAACTCCTAGCGCACCTCGACGTCAGTCGAATCAGTGCAGGTTCGCCAGGACGCCGCGACGAATCTTGCCACTCGACGTTCGCGGTATCGCCACGACGTGACGTATCTCCTTGGGCTTAGCCCATGGTCCTAACCGCTCGCTCGCGACCTGACGCATCGCGTCATCGACGGTAGCGTCATTACTCACCACCAGGGCCACCACACGCTGTCCCCACTCGGGATCCTCGACTCCGATGACCGCGACGTCGCGAACGCCTGCCACGGTGGCGAGGACTGACTCGAGGTCCTCGGGCCAGAGTTTTTCACCCCCCGTGTTGATCACGAACCCGAGGCGGCCGAACACCCGGATCCGGTTCTCGAGCACGTCGCCCGCGTCACCGGTGGGGAACCACTCGAGTCCCTGGGGATCCACGTACTTTGGTCGCGGTGCGGTGCGATACGAGCGAAAGAGCGTGGGCGTGCGCACACACAGCTCTCCATTGACAGCAATGAACTCAACGCCCGACAGCGGCGCGCCACTGTAGACCACGCCCGAACCGGTCTCGGTCATCCCCCACGTCGTGAGGACGTTCGCGGGTAGGTGCTCGGGGGGCCGTCCCCCACCCAAAAGCACCCATCGATAGCCACTCACATCGTGTCGCGCCAGTTGGGTGCGCACCAACGAGACGTGCGTGGCGCCGAGGTGCGCGGCACCCTCGATGTCCTCGTTACTCGTCCACAGAAGTGTCGCGTCGGAGAGGATTGCTCGCAGGAGAACAGCTAGACCTCCGATGTGATTGGCCGGCAGACAGGGAAACCAGACCGGGGGTGAGTCTGCGCGCAGCGTCGCCTGGGTGAGCTCGGCACTCGCGGCGAGGGCGTCCCAGGTGAGTTCGGCGGCCTTCGGTTCGCCACTCGAACCGGATGTCAACATGACCAGGCCAATCTCGTCGTCGACGAGGCGCCCTTCGGGGCGCACACGGCGTTCCTCGGCAGTAAGAATCTCGGTCGCGCCCAGCCACTCAAGTTCCTCTTCACGACGGCGCGCGGAGAGTCTCTGGTCGAGGACGCAAAAAGCCTGGTCGCGCTCGGCGCACTCTCGCAGGGCAACCTCGAGGGAAGGCCCGAGAGGAAGGTCGATTGCGAGCAACGAGCGCACTCTGTGACCTTATTCGGCCCACGATCGAGCCGGTAGCGTGGTCGCCATGGCAAACACCGTGATTCAAGGTCCGCCGCGTGACCCGCTCGACGACTTTCGATCTCAAGCTCTGCCGAACTGGGAGCGCCGAGGAGAGTACGGCGACATCATCTACGAGGTGGGCGAGGGGATCGCTCGCATTACCATCAATCGGCCCGAGGTGCGCAACGCCTTTCGGCCCCAGACGCTCTTCGAGTTGTCGCGGGCCTTTGAGGCCGCGCGCGACGACCTCAGCGTGGGGGTGATCGTACTCACCGGGGCGGGCCCCGACGCCTTCTGCTCGGGCGGCGATCAGAGCATCCGGGGTGACGACGGGTACATGGGCGACGATGAGGTCGCCCACCGCGGCGTGGGGCGACTGAACGTGCTGGACCTGCAGATCCAGATTCGCCGCTTGCCCAAGCCGGTGATTGCCCAAGTGGCGGGCTACGCCATTGGCGGCGGCCACATCTTGCACCTGGTGTGCGACCTGACGATTTCAGCGGACAACGGTCGATTCGGCCAGACCGGCCCGCGCGTGGGCTCCTTCGACGGGGGATATGGATCCTCTCTCTTGGCTCGCACCATCGGGCTCAAGCGGGCGAAGGAGATCTGGTTCCTCTGTCGTCAGTACGACGCAGCGCAGGCGTTGGCCTGGGGTCTCGTCAACACCGTCGTTCCCCTCGACGACTTAGAGCGCGAGACGGTCGCGTGGTGTCGCCAGATCTTGACGCTCTCACCGATCGCTCTACGCATGCTCAAGGCTGGCTTTAACGCGGCCGACGATGGCTTGGCGGGGATTCAGCAGTTGGCCGGCGACGCGACCATGCTCTTCTACATGTCCGAAGAGGCCCAGGAAGGTCGCAACGCGTACGTCGAGGGGCGACAGCCCGACTTCTCGAAGTTCCCCAAGCGTCCATGACCGAGGTACCCGGGCCGTATCGCCGCTGGGTCCTCGCGGCGCGCCCGCGCACGCTACCCGCCGCCGGCGTGCCGGTTCTGGTGGGGACGCTGCTCATCCGGCCGTCCAGCATCAACTGGGTGAACTCTCTGTTGTGCCTCTTCATCGCTCTCGCGTTGCAGATCGGGACTAACTACGCCAACGACTACTCCGACGGCGTGCGCGGCACCGACGAAGTTCGGGTGGGACCGTTTCGCTTGACGGCCTCACGGCTGGTCCCCGCTGGGTGGGTGCGAGGTGCCGCGTATCTCGGATTCGCCCTCGCCTGCGCGGCGGGTCTGGTCTTGGCTTCGCGAACGACGTGGTGGCTCGTGGCGATCGGCGCGACGGCGGTGCTCGCGGGTTGGTTCTATACGGGCGGGCCCAGGCCCTACGGGTACTACGGGTTCGGCGAACTCTTCGTGTTCGTCTACTTCGGTCTCGTCGCGACGGTGGGAACCGCCTACGTTCAGCACCTCACGATTCCCTCGCGTGCCTGGTGGCTCGGGGTCGCCACCGGTTTTATGGCGTGCGCGCTGCTCGAAGCCAACAATCTGCGCGACGTCGACGGCGATCGGGCGACGGGAAAGAAAACGCTCGCGGCTCGACTGGGTCGAACGCGAAGCTCCTGGCTGTATCTGGCGTGCGTCATTGGTGTGGTGGTGGGCACTCTGGCCGCCCATCAGCTAGTCGTCGGCCTCGTCGCGGTGCTGATCTACATCCCTGCGTTGCAGATGGCCTTCTCGGCGGCCAGCGGCCGAGAGTTATTGCCCATGCTCAAGTACTCCGCGCGCGCGCAACTCGGAATCGGCGCACTCCTGGGGATACTCCTCGCGGCGAACGCGTACTGGGGCTAGAGCGTCGCGACGAGAGTAGCCACACCCTCGGGTTGTTCGAGGTGCGCGGCGTGGCTGGCGTGGGGAACGAGACGTCGCGTGGAGCGCGCAATGGCTTCACCCAGGCGGTTCGCCTCGTGGGCAAACTTCTCATCGTTCGCTCCGGCCAAGATCAACGTGGGCGTGTTGAGTTGGCGCAGCGGCTCGACCAAGACATCCTGAGTCCCGGTGCCCGCGTGGCGCAATGAATCGGCTAGTCCGCGCGCGTCATGACTGCGTGCGGCGCGCTCGATGGGATCGACGGGCACCGACTTGAACATGGGTTGAGCGAGCCACTCATCTAGGAAGGCGTCGGTGCCGATGACCTCGATCCGATCGGCCAACTCGTCGTCGCGCTCACGGCGCGCTCGGCGTTCCTCGTGGTTCGCGATGCCCGGGGTCGCACTCAGGACGACGAGGTGAGCGAGACGACGGGGATGGCGCAACGCAAAGTGCAGCGCGACTCGTCCGCCCAAGGAGTAACCGGCGAGGATGAAGGGGTCTTTCGGTAGGACCTCGGCGAGCAGGTCCGCGGTGTCCTCCAGCGACGCCGACAGGCCGGCGTTCTCGCCATGGCCCGGCAGGTCGATGGTGAGGACTTCGTACGATCCTGCCAGAATGGAGCGGAACCGGTAACTCGAATGCTTCGTTTGGGTAAAACCGTGCAGCCACACCAACGTTGGCCCGGAGCCAGCGCGTTCTAGACCGAGGAGCGACATTGTCACGTAGCGTACCGAGCGCTAGTGAGGCGCAGGCCACGTTTGGTGCGACGCTCTTTGACCAGTGGGCTCAGTTGGGGCTCAGCGACGTCGTGATCTCACCCGGATCTCGCTCGACGCCACTGGTCCTCGCCGCGGCCGGGACCGAGGGCCTTACGTTGCACGTGCGACTCGACGAACGAAGTGCGGGGTTCTTTGCGCTCGGGCGAGCTCTCGTCGGGCGGCGCCCGGTGGTCGTGGTGGTGACCAGTGGCACTGCGGCGACCGAACTTCACGCCTGCGTCGCCGAAGCCGACCTCGCCTTCGTGCCACTCATCGTGGTGACCGCCGACCGCCCGCCCTACCTGCACGGAGTGGGCGCCCCCCAGACCATCGACCAGGGCCATCTGTACGCCGACATGGTGCGTCGATTCACCGACACCTTTGTCGTGAACTTTGAGGACTCGGCGCGTTGGCGAGAGATCGCCGGGGACCTGTGGTACTCGGCGATCGGGCCGCGACCCGGGCCGGTGCACCTGAACGCCGCCTTCCTCGAACCGCTGGTCGCCAACACTCTCGAGCTGCCAACGCGAAGCGGCCGCGACCTACCCGGGGTGGTTGAAGAGGTTCCCGACGTTGACGTGAGGGGACGGTCGGTCCTGTGCGTGGTCGGGCGCGGCGTTTCGCGCGAGACGATCGAGGTCTGTCGGCGCCTCAACTGGGTGGTGCTCGGTGACGCCACCGCCATCGGCACACTCGAGTACTTTGATCCACTCCTTCGCTCGGCTGACTTCGTTCGTCGCGTCCGGCCCGAGGTCGTCGTTCGCCTGGGTGGACTCCCGGCCTCCAAGGTCCTCGCCGAGCAACTACGAACGTGGGGCGGGCGCACCATTGCGCTCGAGGGCGCGGGTTTCGTGGCGGATCCCGATGGGCTGATCAGCGAGACGTACGCCGGGCTCCCGTCGGGCGATCGCGTCGGGCTGCTCGGCGACGAAGCGTACGTCACCACGTGGCGCAACGCCTCGCGCGAGGTCGGTCGGTGGTTGGAAGAGCAAGATCGCGAGAGCGACCTGGTCGAGCCGGCCCTCGCGCGAGCGGTCGTGGCCGCCGCCAACGAGTCGGGCGCATCCCTGGTGGTGGGGTCCTCGATGCCGGTGCGCGACGTGGAGTGGTGGGCACCGGCGCGAACTAGCGCGACCTACGCGAATCGGGGTGTGAACGGGATCGATGGCGTGGTCTCGACGACCCTCGGCGTTGCCGCCGGTTCCTCGGCGATCGGGTACGTAGGCGATCTCACCATGCTCCACGACGTCTCGGGTCTCGTCGAGGGCTTGGGAAACGCCGGCGGAACGTGCGTGTTGGTCGTGGCCGACAACCAGGGCGGCGGGATCTTTTCATTCTTGAGTCAAGCCACGCGACTCGCGCCCGAACGCTTCGAGGAACTCTTTGGCACGCCGCGCCCGCACGACCTCGAAGCGGTGGCTCACGCTTTTGGTCACGAAGCGGTGAGCGTTACAACGCTCGATGAACTGCGTCGAGCCATCGACAAGGGCCTGGGCACCGATGGGCTCAGCGTGGTGGTGGCCAAGGTTCCCTCGCGCCAGGACAACGTCGAGGTCCACGAGCGCTGGAACGCGCGCGTGGCCGAGCTCGTGGGGCAACGGTGATCGCAGCTTTGCCGGCCTCGCTCTTTGCGGCGATACCGCTCGCGATCGCCGCCGGCTTCGTCTCGTTCGCCTCGCCGTGCGTCTTGCCGCTGGTACCCGGCTACTTGGCGTTTCTCACCGGATCGGCCGGTCGTCTCGAAGGTGGTAGTAGTCGCGGGCGAGCGATCGTGGGGGCTATCGCCTTCATTTTGGGCTTCACGATTATCTTCGTCAGTTTCGGCGCCCTCTTCGGTGACTTTGGTCAGAAACTCGACCAGCATCAACGGATCCTGGAGATCATCTTCGGAGCCATCACGATCGGCCTGGGCTTGTTTTTTGCGGGATGGTGGCCCTCTAGGTGGTTGAACCGCGAGCGGCGCATCCACCGTCTGCCACGAGCCTCGGTCGCGGGGGCTGCGATGCTGGGCTTTACCTTCGGGCTCGGCTGGACGCCCTGCATCGGACCGACGCTCTCGGCGATCTTGGTGTTGGCCTCGGCGTCACCGGGGGCGACCGCGTTGCGAGGTTCGATCCTCGCCTTCTTCTACTGCCTGGGCTTGGGCCTGCCCTTTCTCATCGCGGCGATCGCGACCGAGTGGATGGCCGTCGCGTCGACCTGGTTGCGGCGTCACGCCAAGGTGATCGGCCTCATTGGGGGAGTGCTGCTCATCGCGATCGGCGTGAGTGAGATCACCGGTTGGTGGCACACGTTCGTGCTCTGGCTTCAGACGAACCTGCCCTTCACGCCATCGCTGTAATCGGCGCGCCCCGTAGACTCGACCCATGAAAGTACGTGACGACTGGGAGTTTCGTGGCCTGATCCATCAGACCACTGACGAGGGCGTATTCGATCGCCTGGATTCGGGTTCGGTCACGTTGTACGTGGGATTTGACCCCACCGCCTCCTCGTTGCATCTAGGAAGTCTCATCCCGCTGCTCAACATGCGCCGACTGCAGATGGCCGGCAACCGCCCCATCGCGCTGGCGGGTGGTGGCACCGGGCTGGTCGGGGACCCGAGCTTTAAGGACGTCGAGCGACCTCTGCTCACGCCCGAGGTGCTGGAGTCGAATCTCGCGGGCATACGGGTCCAGATGGCCCAGTTTTTGGACTTTGAACCGGGTGCCGGGACCGCCCAAGCGGCACTGCTCAACAACGCCGACTGGCTCACTACGGTAAGTTTGACCGACTTTCTGCGCGACGTCGGCAAGCACTTCACGGTCAATCAGATGATCGCCAAGGAGTCCGTCAAGAGTCGTCTGGATCGCGACGACGTGGGTCTCTCGTTCACCGAGTTTTCGTACATGCTGCTCCAGGCTTACGACTTCCTTCGCCTCTTCCTCGACGAGGGCTGCACGCTGCAACTCGGCGGCTCGGACCAGTGGGGCAACATCACGGTCGGGGCCGAACTGGTGCGAAAGGCCGCCGGCGGCAACGCGGATGCCCTCACGTCGCCGCTGCTCGTGCGCGCCGACGGCACGAAGTTCGGCAAGTCCGAAGGCGGCGAGCAGGTCTGGCTCGATCCGGCCCGCACGTCACCCTTTCAGATGTACCAGTTCCTGCTCAACAGCGACGATGTGGTCACCCCTCAACTGCTGCGCTATTTCACGTTCCTTAGCCACGAAGCCATTCGCGAACTGGACGACGCCACGAACTCCGCGCCTCAGGAGCGTCGCGCCCAGCGAGTCCTGGCCCACGAAGTGGTCGCCATGGTGCACGGCGAGGACGCCGCCGCGAAGTCGGAGCGGGCCAGCACGGCCCTCTTTTCGGAGTCCATCGCTCTGCTCGATGAGTCCACGTTGCTCGAAGTGGTGGGTGATGCACCCTCGTCCGCGTGGTCGCGCGCGGACCTCGCGGCGGGTATCGATCCGGTGGACTTGCTCGTGGCCAGCGAGCTGGCCACGAGCAAGGGCGAGGCGCGCCGGTTTCTCGAACAAGGCGGGGTATACCTCAACAACGTGCGACTCGACGCGAACGCGCGCGTGACGATGGGCGACGCGCTGCACGACCGGTACTTCGTCGTGCGCCGCGGACCGCGCCAGTTGCACCTGGTCGTCGCCACGTGAGCCGAGCGAAGGTACTGCGCAGCGTCGCGCTCCTCGCGATGTTCGTAGTGATTCTGGGAGCCTGGGGCTCTGAGTCGGAAAAGGCGGCGATGAAGTCCTGGGTGTCCGAGAGCGCCTACGTCGCCAACAACAAGACACTGATCAACGACGCGAAGCATTCGGCCACCGCACTACGCACCAAGTCAGCTCCGGCGAGTGAACTGCACACGGTGTGCGCGGTGATGCTGATGGAGTCCGAAGAGGCGAACTCCGCTTTGCCCACGCCCGACCATCTCGCCAGCTCGCTGCTGGCCAAGGCCTACGGCAACTTGGGCGCGGGCGCCAACGTCTGTTACAAGGCGGGAGCCAACTCCAAACAACGCACTCGAGCGATCAATGACCTCTCTCTCGGAGTCAGCCAGTTGGCCGAGGCCTCCGCGCGCATCAGAAGCGATCTGACGACCTAACTCGACGGGGGGCGAAGGTCAATCTCGAGTCGCAGGATGCCGTCCTCGAGGGTGGCCGTGGCGTCGCCCAACATCGCGAAGTCCTGAAAGTCGATCTTGGCCGCAGCCATGAACATCTGACGCTCTGGGCCTTCCACCGGCGGTAGTCCGCGGCGCTTGACTGCTTCGGCGCGCTCGCGAAAGCGAAGAATCATGTCCTGGGGGTCAAAGACGGTGCTCACGAGGCAAATGTTAGGGGCTGAGTCGAGAGGCTGCCTTGGTAGTATGGATCAGCAACCCAAAGAAAATTGGGTATGGCCGCCGCCTGGGTCTTGGCCCGCGGCCAGTGAGGAGTTGACGTGAAAAAGGGTCGTCACCGTCGTTTTGTCGAAGCTCGCGAATTAAAGAGGTCAACCGGACCGCGCGCCACCACGTGCGCGGAATGCGGCGCTGCCCCCGACGACGTACACGCCGAATGGTGCCTGGCCGAAGAGGATCGTTACGACGAAATCCTTGGATCGCTGCCCCGCACCACGTTCAACGAGGAGGATCCCCTCGCCGCGGAGGGCTAAGTCTTCTTTCGAACCACCGGATGCGCGAGGCGCGTGGCCTTGGGTTGCGACGCTCGTTGGTCGAGGTACGCGTAGAGCCGCAGGTACACGGGCTCACTCACCATGGCGATGAGTTCCTCACGCATCGAATCGACGACCCGCGTCTTGCCGACGAAGGCGGAGGCGGACTCGGTGCACCACCAGTGGAACTCCGCGCCACCCGCGCCCCAGTCGCGTCGGTCCCACTGCCCGATCCGGGTGATGACGTGACCGTCGTCTTGGACCTCTTCGTCTCGCCGTAGAGGGAGTTGCCAACAGACCTCCGGCTTAAGGGGAATGTAACTTTCGTTGTTGTCGATCGCCATGACGTGCAGCGCGCAGCCCGGTCCTCGCTCAAAGTCGGGACGATTGAGAAAGATGCAGGCGCCTTGGACGAGGCGAGTCATGATGTCGCCGTTTCTCTTGACGCGAGTGGTGCCGTTCTTGCCCTTGGCCTTGAACTGCCACTGCTCGGCGGTGAGGCGCTTGGCCGCGCGCTCCACGCGGCGTTGGTCCTTTTCGTCCACGAAGTGCGCACCGTAACTACAACAGCCCTGTACCAGCTCGGGCGAGGGGCCGGTGAGCACGCCCTGACAACCGTGGCCGAAGATGCAGGTCCAGTTACTTTCGAGGAATGTCACGTCGAACATCCAGGTGCGCTCACGCTTGAGGTCTTCGAAACTGACCCACTCGTGAGTGTCGGTGGGAATTGATGTCACGCACCGAATTTAGTGTGCGCGGTGAAAATCGCAGAGCACCTCTACACTTTGTGCATGACCTCGATCGATACTTTTGATGTTCTCAGCCTGACCGATGAAGCGCGCAACGTCGTAATCGACGCGATGAACGCGGAAACCCCGAGTGACACGCTCGCGCTGTGGATCGAAGTGACGGGCACGCGTGGTGCGGGTTACACCTATGACCTCTACTTCTCCGAGCTCAATTTGGCGCCCGAGGATGCGGCCATCGGCCACGACGGTGACGTCACCATCGTGGTGCCAGCGGCGAGTGTGGATCGCCTGCGCGGCAGCCGGTTGGAGTTTGCCAACGAGGGCGGTGGGGGACTCGTGCTGGTGAACCCCAACAACCCCTCGCTCGAGGAGATCAACCCCGGTGTGCCCGCCGAAATTATCGCCATGGGCGTCGAGGGGACCCTCGGTTCGATCGCCGTCGTGGTGCTCGAAGAGCAGATCAATCCCTCCATTGCCCAGCACGGCGGTCGCGCCGACCTGGTCGCGATGGACGAGGACCAGGGCATCGCCTACATCAAACTTTCCGGAGGATGTCAAGGCTGTTCGATGAGCCGGCTCACCTTGTCCCAGGGGATTGAGACGATGCTCAAAGAGTCCATCCCCGAAATCACCCAGGTGCTGGACGTGACCGATCACGCCTCGGGCGTCAATCCCTTCTACGAGTAGTTCTGCGCGTCGGTGACTCGCGGTGCGCCCGGGTCACTCGTCGGCCGTTAGCGGACGTCTCGACCTATCAACCGGGAGGATTGCGCGATGCACCTCCTGAGTCAGTCACTCTCGGCCACGTGGGCGCCCTTCGTGCTCATTGTGGGTCTTCTCTTCGTTGGCCACGTTGCGGCGGGCGAGGGTCTCTTTGAGTACCTCGGCACGCGCTGCGCGCGACTGCCCGGCAGCGACGCCGCGCTGTTCGTAGCAACCATGCTGGCGGTAGCTCTGGTCACGGCGTCGTTGAACCTTGATACGTCCGTCGTCTTCATGACCCCCGTGACGCTGCACGCTGCGCGATCCAGGTCAGCGGACGAAGTTGCATTCCTCTACGGGACGGTCCTGATGTCCAACTCCGCATCGCTGGTCTTGATCGGCTCTAATCTGACCAACTTGCTGGTCTTCGCTCGCCGACCCGTGCCCGGCTTTGTGTTCGCCCAGCACATGTTCGGACCGTGGCTCATCGCGGTCGGGGCCACGATTCTCATCGTCGGGTCTCTGGCGATGGTCATCGCTGCGAACGCACCACCCGACGTCGCCACCCGAGTCAAGCAACTTCCGATGGGGTCCGGGCGTGATCGCCGTCGCGGTGGCGCTGGTCATGATGCTCGCCCTCACTCACCCGGCCCTGCCCGTCTTCATACTCGGAGCGGTGGTGGAGATCTATACGTGGTGCGCCGTTCGGGCCCGCGGCCCTCGAGAGACGATGCGCACCGCGAATCTCACTCTGGTGGTGCCGCTCTTCGTCCTCGCCGTCCTGGTGGGTTGGCTCGGGCGGCGTTGGACGTGGCCCGGTCATCTCGTGGCCCACGCGAGTTCACTCGTGACGGCCACGGTGGCGGGACTCACCTCGATTGTGATCAACAACCTTCCGGCTGCGTCGCTCTTCGCTGGACGTCGCGTGGCTCATCCCTACGCCCTGTTGCTGGGGCTGGACCTCGGGCCGAATCTCTTCATGACGGGTGCGATGTCGACGCTGCTGTGGTTTCGCATCGCCAAGGCGAACGGGGCACAACCTCGCAGCCGGGACTTTCTTAAAGCGGGCGTGCCGCTGGCGTTGGTGACGATCGTTCTCGCGTCGCTGATCGTGTGAGGTCGAGCGTCGCGCTGCCAGGCAAGTGGGCGGATTCGCCATCAACATAGAATTGGACGATGTTGCGCTTCCTCACCGCGGGCGAAAGCCACGGCCCGTCGTTGAGCGTCATCGTCGAGGGACTCCCGGCGGGGCTTTCGATCAGCGAAGAGACGGTATCCAATGAGCTCGCGCGGCGTCGCTTGGGCTACGGACGAGGACCCCGGATGCGCTTCGAGCGTGATGTGGTCCGCTTGATTGGCGGCGTTCGCCATGGTCGGACCTTGGGATCGCCGGTGTCTCTGGAGATCTTGAATAGCGAATGGCCCAAGTGGGAGCAGGAGATGTCGGCCGCCCCGGGAGCCCCGTCCAAGAAACTGACAGCGCCGCGTCCCGGACACGCCGACTTGGCCGGCATGCAGAAGTACGGTTTCGACGACGCGCGCGACGTCCTGGAGCGCGCCAGCGCCCGAGAGACGGCCGCGCGGGTGGCCGCAGGCTCTCTCGCCAAGGCCCTGCTCGCCACGATCGACGTTGCCGTCGTGAGTCACATCGTGCGCATCGGGGAGGCGGTGTCGCCCGATGGTGTTCGCCCCACGATGAGCGACCTTGTTCGAATCGACCTCAGTGAGGTGCGCTGCTTCGACGCCGGCGCGGAAGCTGCGATGATCGCCGAGATCAAGGCCGCCGCCAAAGTAGGGGACTCGTTGGGCGGAGTCGCCGAAGTGATCGCCTACGGCGTTCCGGTCGGCTTAGGCAGTTACGTGCACTGGGACCGAAAGCTCGACGGACTGCTCGCGGGCGCTCTGATGAGTATTCACGCCGTCAAGGCGGTCGAGATCGGCGACGGCATGATTCAGGCTAGTCAGCGCGGCAGTATCGCCCACGACGCGATCGCCCGCGACGAGAGTTACGCCCTGGGCGGGGGCTATATCCGACGGAGTGACCATGCGGGCGGCCTCGAAGGCGGAGTGTCCTCGGGTGCGCCCATCATCGCCAAGGTCGCGATGAAGCCCCTGGCCACCCTCAATCGTCCGGTTCTCGAGACGGTGGACCTGGCGACGGGCGAGACGACCGTCTCCTTTAAGGAGCGCACCGACGTCACGGCCGTGCCCGCGATGGGTGTGGTGGCCGAGTCGATGATGGCCCTGGTGCTGGCGAACGAAGCGTTGCGCAAATTTGGCGGCGACTCCGTCGAGGAGTTCGTGCGAAACGAGCGCGCGTACGTCGCCGCCCTCGGCGACGTCGTCTCCGGTCCGCGCACGGAGTAGGGGTGGCGCGTCTGATTATGATCGGACTCCCCGGTGTGGGCAAGTCCACCGTGGCTCGCGCCTTGGGGGAACGCTGGGGGTGTGAGGTCCTCGATACCGACGACCTGATCGCCGAGTCAGTGGCGATGCCGGCGCCGGAGTACCTGCGCGAGTTCGGCGAGATGCACTTTCGCGAGCGCGAATTCGACGCGCTGTGCCGAGCGATCGAGTCCAAGGCCGTCGTGGCGACTGGCGCCGGGATCGTGACCGGCGAATCCGCGCGTGAGTTGATTGCGGCTGGGTACGCCATATGGCTGGATGCTGACGACACCACGCTCCTCGGGCGCGTTGCTCTCGGAGAGCGTCCCCTCCTGGGCGTCGACCACGCCGAATCGCTGCGACGACTTCGCGCTGAGCGCGAGGCGTGGTATCGCGCGTGCGCGCGTGCCCGCATCGACGCGTCGGGTTCGATCGACGACGTGCTCGAACGAGTGGTTGACGTCGCGGAGAACGTGCGATCGTGAACTTTCGCGTCGAACTCGGGGACCGAGGTTATGACGTCGTGGTGGAAGACGGCGCGCGACACCAACTCGCACGGGTGATCGCCGAACGCGCTCCACGGGCACAGTCAGCTGCCGTGCTCACTACGTCGGCGCTGGCCGCCCAACCGTGGTGCGAAGTCGACACCGGCCTGGTCCAGCGTACGCTGTTCGTGCCCGAGGGGGAGGCGGCCAAGACTTTCTCGGCCCTAGAAGAGTTGATCGACGCCTTCGCCGAGTTGCGCCTGTCGCGCGACGACGTGGTGGTGGCCGTGGGGGGCGGGGCGGTCACCGACCTGGCCGGATTCGCGGCCGCGGTGTACTTACGTGGCGTTGGCGTGGTACAGATTCCCACGTCGCTGGTGGGTCAGGTCGACGCGGCGATCGGCGGTAAGACGGGGATCAATCTTCGAGCCGGCAAGAATCTGGTCGGTTCGTTTCATCAGCCCCTCGGGGTGCTCTGCGACACGAGTGTGCTGTCGAGTCTGCCCGAACGCGAGCGGCGCAGCGGTCTGGGCGAGGTGGCCAAGTGCTGGATTCTCGAAGGTCGCGACGTGGTGTCCCTGCATCGCGCGTCACTGACCGAGTTGATTGAGGTGTCGGCGGGGCTCAAGGTCGCCATCGTGAGTGACGACGAGCGCGAAGGAGGTCGCAGAGTCCTGTTGAACTATGGTCACACGCTCGCTCACGCGCTCGAAAAGATCGCTCTGGCGCGAAGCGACGACGAACTACGCCATGGCGAGGCGGTCGCCATTGGCCTCGCGTTTGCCGCTCGTCTCGCGAGGGCGCTCGACCGCGTGGCTGATGACGTCGTGACCTATCACGATGATGTGTTAGGCACCCTGGATCTCGACGGCCGCCTTGCGCACACCTACGGGACGGACGAGATCCTCGACGCGATGACCTTCGACAAGAAAGCACGTCACGACCTCAGCTTCGTGCTCGATGGCCCCGAGGGCTTTTCGCTCGTCAGCGGCCTCGAGCGAGCGTTCGTGGGTAACGTACTGGATCGGTTCAAAGGAGAGTCGTGAGCGGAACCATCTTGTTGCTGTCGGGACCCAATCTCGACTTGCTCGGTACGCGCAGTCCCGAGATCTACGGAACGACCACGTTGGCCGAGCACGTCGCAGCCTTCCGCTCACGTGCCGAGGCCAAGGGGTACCAGGTTCGAGACGAGCAGTCCAACTTTGAGGGCGACCTCATCGAGGCCGTGCACGAGGCCCGCGGAACCTGCGTGGCCGTCGTGATCAACGCCGGAGCGCTGACGCACACCTCCTGGGCCCTCCGGGATGCGCTGGCCACCTTTGAGGGGGTCACCATCGAGGTCCATCTGTCCAATCCGGCGGCTCGCGAGCCATTCCGTCACACCAGCACCATCGCCGGGGTCGTGAACGGGACGATCGCCGGATTTGGCGCACTCGGCTACGAGCTCGCCTTTGAGGCGGTCGAGCGTCTCTTGACGTCGTCCTAGATCGGGCTCTCAAGGCGATTACTACACTGGGTAGCGCACAATTCGCGAAAGGCAACCAGGCCCATGGCCGCTATATCGACCTCTGACCTCAGAAACGGCATCACCCTCAAGATTGACGAAGGCCTCTTTACCGTCATCGAGTTCCAGCACGTGAAGCCGGGTAAGGGTGGAGCGTTCGTGCGCACCAAACTTCGCAACGCCCGCACAGGCGCGGTCATCGAGCGCACCTATCGAGCCGACGAGCGCCTGGAGCAGGCCATCATCGATAAGCGTGACACCCAGTACCTGTACCGCGACGGCGACGACTACATCTTCATGGACCAGAGCAACTACGACCAGGTTCCTGTGTCGTCCAAGAGCCTCGGCGAGGCCACGAACTTTCTGGTCGAGACCGGCAAGGCCATGCTGATCTCCTATCAGGAAGAGATCATCGGCGTCGAACTCCCGGCCTCGGTCGAGTTAACGATCTCCGACACCGAACCCGGCGTGCAGGGCGATCGCGTGTCGGGTGCCCGCAAGCCCGCCACCCTCACGACGGGCTACGTGGTGCAGGTGCCGCTGTTCGTTGGCCCGGGTGAGACCATCAAGGTCGACACTCGCACCGGCGAATACATGACCCGAGCGTAGGGTGAGCGAACTCGGGCTGAGTCGACGCCGCGCCCGCGAACGATCTCTCGAGATCCTGTATGAATCGGCCATCAAGGAGCGGTCCGTGGCGGCCGTGCTGAGTGAGTTGAACACCCGCCCCGACGCCTACGCCGTCGCGCTGGTGACCTCGGCATCACAAAACCAAGGTCAAGCCGACGCGCTCATTAGTGAGTTCTCCATCGACTGGCCATTGGAGCGCATCGCACTTGTTGATCGGCTTATCATGACTCTCGCTATCGGCGAGATGCTGATGGAAAATGCACCACCCGTCGCGGTTATTCTGGACGAAGCCGTCGAGTTGGCCAAGGTTTATTCCACTGACGGATCGCCACCGTTCGTGAACGGTGTGTTGTCATCGGTCTCCCAGAGGCTGTTCAACAAAGAGGAGCACTGAATGCTGGACATGGGTCGGGACAACATTGCGTTGAACAACCCCACGATTGTGGCAATCTTTCACCATCACCTCTACGTGACGAGCATCTATTGGATCATTGGCATCGGGCTCATCCTGCTGTTAGGTGCCACCTTGCTGCGCCGCCTGACCACCTTCAACCTTTCGCCGGCCGGACTCTCCGAGCCGCGCGCTCGGAGCATCCTGCGAATTGGATTTGGTCTGATATGGCTCTTCGACGGCATTTTGCAGTTTCAGCCCTCCATGCCATTGGGTCTCGCCGACGTGATCGTCAAGCCCACTATTGCCGGTGCCCCGAGTTTCCTACATTCGCTGATCTTGAGTGCGGTGTCGCTATGGAACGCTCATCCGATCTCTCTCGCTACGGGCGCTGCGTGGATACAGGTCGGTATCGGTATCGCCCTGATCGTGTCGAACGGGGCCGTCGGGCGCTGTGCAGCCATTGTCGCGGCGGGCTGGGCATCGTTGATTTGGCTGATAGGAAACGGCGCCGGGGGAGCATTCGCCAAGGGTGCGTCCATCCTCTTCGGTTGGCCCGGCGCCACTCTGTTTTACGTCGTGGCCGCCGTGTGGTTGGCTCTACCCCCCAGGTACTTCAAAGAGCGCTTCTCGAAGTGGACATTGCGGTTCGTGGCCATCGTGGTGTTCGTGGCGGCAATTCTTCAGAGCCTGCCCTCTGCAGAGTTCTGGCACGGTGGAAACTCGAACGCGCTGACGGCGATGACGAAGGCGATGACGGCCACACCTCAGCCGCACGCGCTGTCCTGGATCGTTCGCCACGCCGGCGACCTTGCGGGCACTCTGGGTGGGGGTTTCAACGTCGCCGTGATTCTCTGGCTGCTTGTGTGCTCGGTCGGTCTGTGGTACGCGAGCAACCACCAGGTCAACTGGCCCATCGTTGCCCTCGTGGTGGGTGCGGTCATCTTTTGGATCGTGGGCGAGGACGTCGCAATCTTTGGCGGGGTCGGCACGGACATCAACTCCCTGATTCCTCTGGCGCTGCTCACCTTTTGTGCGCGTCCCGCATTCCGAAGCGCCCCCGCGTTGCCGCGACGACTGCCCGAAGAGCTCCGTTCTAGCTCCGGAGCCGTGGCCGCCGCATTCGCGGCAGGGATGATCATCTTCTCGGTCGTGTCCATGGCCGTCGCCTCGGTGTCAGCGGCGGAGCCAACGTTTTTCTTCGCGGCCAATCAGACCAATCCGATTTCCCTGCACTCCAAGGTCTCGAGTTTCACCTTGACGGACCAGTTCGACCACTCGTACCGTCTCGGCGAGCACAAGGGTCGCTACACCCTGCTCACGTTCCTCGACCCCGTCTGCTGGACCGACTGCCCGCTACTCGCGGCCCAACTGCGCCAGGTTCGTTCCCAACTGCCCGCCTCGGCCCCCTTGGACATCGTGGTCGTCGCCGCAAATCCGCTCCATGAGACTCTGTCTGATGTGCGCCACTTCATCAAGATCCACGATCTGCGCTCCGTGCCGAACTTTTACTTCCTGACGGGCAAGACCACCGAGATGCGGAAACTATGGAACACTTACGGTATTGACGTGGAGAATGTACCTGGCGACCTCATGAGCATCCATTTGGACTTTATGTTCATTATTAATCCACACCACCGGCTGCGCTGGGAGCTCCCGGATGACCCGGCGTACGGCTCGGCAATCACGAATGGCGTTCAAGAGTCCAGTGTGAGCGTGTTGCTCTCGCTTCTGCATAAGTCGGGGGTGGGCTAGTCGTGGCGCCGCTCGGGGTCGTCGCCATCATCGGGGCGGTGGCCTCGATCGTTGCTTACTCGCATCGGGCGACGACGTCGGCGCGGGTGAACTGCCAGTTCGCCGTCTCTTTGTTGAGTTGGGCGTTGTTGTGGTACGCGACAGCCTCACCCTTTGCCGCCGAGGGGATGGTCAGTCTGCCCAAACACATGATCGGCCACATTTTGGTGATGTTCATCATACCGATCGGTTTGATCTGGTCGGGTACGTTGCGATCTCTGTGGTGGTTGGCCGGCGCAACTTCTCGGCGGCGACTGCTGTCGTGGTGGTACCTCAAGCGCTCGTGGCACGCCCCGAAGTGGCTCTTCAACATTATTGTCGCTACCGTTGTCCTGAACGTCGTGATGGTCTCCTCGCACCTGCCGAGCGTGTTCGACTACGTCATGGCGCGGGACTGGATGATGCAGTGGCTGGTCGAGCCGGCCTTCCTCTTGAGTGGACTGTTCTTCTTTCACTTCATCGTTGCCTCACCGCCTCGGGCACCCCACGTGAAGTTGCGCTACCAATTGCTGGGGCTCATCGTGACTCTCTTTGAGATGCTGATGCTCGCGATGTCGATGTCGATCTTCACTCAGAGTTCGTGGTACAGCGTGATGGTGATGCATCCCTACATGGTGGGTATGCCAGGCATGGGCGGGATGGCCAGGACGGCCGCGGTGGCCTTCAGTCAACAACGCTTAGCCGCGGGGATCCTGTGGATCTGCGGCGATGGGTGGGCGGTGCCGTGTCTGATTTTGGTGCTCCACCGGGCGATCAAGCGTGATGGCTCAATCTTCAGCATCCTCGAGCGTCACACATCGCGCTTGTCCGGCGTGTCCGGCTGATCGGTACGGTGTACCGAGGCGAGGTAGGCGTTCCACTCAGCGAGGCGGGCATCCTCTTTGAAGGTCTTTTGGGGCTTGGGTTTAGCCAGACCGCGTTCCTCGCGCAGCATCTTTCGCCACATATAGATGGCGTAGACGCCCAAGGCCGGCCACTCAAAGACGTAGGCCCAGGAGAGTTCGTTACCGCCGAGGGCCCGAAAGAGCTCGATGACAAAGGCGGGAACGCAAATAAGTTCGGCCAAAAACAAGCCCAGATGAATTCTGAAAATGTTCTTCGGCTCGCTCACCATTTCACCCAAAATTAGCCCCCATTTAGTCGCTTCTAAATGTACGCTGAGTTTCGTTAAGCGGGGTGGGTTTGGCACCGTCCCGTCGTGAACGTGTCAAAGGAGATCGAATGGCTCGCTCCAAGTCCCTTGGGGTGGCGTTGGCTTCGGTGCTCATCGGGGGAGGCGTACTCGCCCTGGCGGGCTTCGCGTTGGCCTCGGCGACGCCGCACCAAACTGCGCTGCAGTGTGTCGAAAGTACGACCAAAGCGCACACCTGCAGTATCACGCTCGCTACGTACCCCGACTCTCTAGAGGGCGTTCACGGGGCGAGTGGCGGACCCCACCCCGACTGGGTGACCTACTCCAACGACAATATTGTCGTGCCCGCCAACACGACCGTCGATATGACGATCGATCAGTACGACTCGGGCGGACCTCCCAACAACCCCGCCCTAGAAAACGTGATCGGTACGAACGGCGGATTTGACACCGTTAATGGTGTCAAAACAACGACCGTGTCCCAAATCGGTCACACCTGGACGCTGCACGCAATTCCGGGCAACGGAAAGTACTTGTGGATCTCGGTGCCGCTACCCGCCAACCTCGCCACCAAGTTTCCCGTGAAGCTCGGCATTGGGGCGTACCCCAAGCCGGTGGTGGTGAAGTTCTCGTTTACCACGGGTGGCGCGGCGGTCTATGAGTGGAACTGCGAGTTCCCCTGCGGAGGTAGCCGCCTCGGCAATGGTTTCGGTGAGGCGATGAGCAGCTTCGGCTACATGTCGGGCACGTTGACGGTTCAATAGGAGACATCGTGGCTACTTCAACTTCCACTAAAGATTCGCTGCGGCTGTTCTTCTGGACGTGGGGAATTCTGACCGTCGTCTTTGTGGTGCTGGGGGTATTCATACCGCACCGCTACATGCCCCACATGATGAGCAACGACGGAAACCTCGCCGTCACCACGACGATCCTCTTCACCGTGAGCGCGGCCCCCGTGGCCGCGGGCGTCTACGCCGGGGCCATACATCTCTTACGCCATCGTCGCTACAAGGGCGACGGCGTTCCGCCGGCGGCCGAACAAGTTCGCGAGAACACCAAATTGGTGATCAGTTGGCTGACCGCCTCGACGGTGCTCTGTGTCTTCGTGCTGGTCTGGGGGCTTGGGGCCCTGGCGGCGGAGAACTCGACGTCGGGTAACCCGCTCGTCGTGGACGTGACCGGCCAGCAGTGGGTATGGACATTTACCTACCCAGGGACCAAGGTCGTGTCAAACGAGCTCTATCTTCCCAATAATCGCGAAGTCGAGTTTCGGGTGACCTCCGAAGACGTGACGCACGGCTTTTGGGTCATCAACTTCGGCGTGCAAGTGGACGCCAACCCCGGCGTGATCACTACGATTCACACGACGCCCGACAAGCTGGGCACGATCGAGATTCGCTGCGAGCAGTTTTGTGGCTTGAATCACGCCTTCATGGATGCGATCGGACACGTCGTAACGCCCAGCCAGTTCTCAGCGTGGCTCGCCAGCCAACCGGCGCGAGTGTAGGAGGTACCAGTGACGACAACACTTGAACACACTGCAACGACCGCCAAGCCTCACGGCGGCGGACTCGCGCGACGACAAAACTTCGCCACGGCAGTCGTCCTCGGCGTGGTATTCGCCTGGGTCTTTTGGTTCATCTCTCGGCACCTCTTCTGGCAGGGGAGTGACAACTTCTCCGACCAGGAAGCGGTGATGACCGGCGCGGGCTGGATGATCGGGTTCTGGCTCGGCATCGGCGCGTTCAACGCGCCCTTCCAGTGGCTGGTTGGTCGCGACAATAGCCACGACGACACCTGTATTACGCGGGCAAGGACCTGGGTCGGGCGCGGTACTGGAAGTACACGACCGACCACAAGGTCGTCGGCGTCCAGTACATCATCGTCACCATGTCCTTGCTCGGCGTCGGGGGAATCCTGGCGATGGCTATCCGTACCGAACTCATCACCCCCGGGACCCACTTCGTCAACCAGCAGGTCTATAACGGCTTCATCGCAATTCACGGCATGGTCATGATCCTGGCGTTGATCGTGGCCATCTCAGGTCCTTGGTCCAACTTCGTCATGCCGATCATGATCGGGGCACGGGACATGGCCTTTCCGCGACTGAATGCGCTCAGCCTGTGGACGCTCGTGAGTGCGGCGGTGTTGCTCGTCACCACGCTGGCCGTGGGGGGCTCCCGGTGGGGTGGGTCGTACTGGGTACGATCGGCGACCAGGCGGGTGTGGGCATGGACTTCTTTGCTCTGGCTATTGTGACCTTCACCGTGTCAACGACCGTGGCGAGTATTAATAACGATCACGACGGCGCTGTCGATGCGCACGAAGGGCATGACACTGGACCGCTTGCCGATCTTCGTGTGGGGCACGCTCTTCACCTCGAGCCTTGCCCTCTACGCGTTCCCGTTTTTCTTCATCGCGGAGTTCGATCAGATCCTCGACCGTGCGACCTCCACGAGTTTCTACATCGCGGCGGGTGGTGGCACGAGTTGGCTCCAAGCCAACCTCTTCTGGCTGATGGGCCATCCTGAGGTGTACGTCATCTTGATACCGTCGGTCGCCGCGCTCTTTGAGATCTCAACGGTCATGGCGCGAAAGCCGCTCTTCAGTTATCGCACGGCGATCGGCGCGATGGCAGCTCTCACGGACTTTCCGCCCTGGTGTGGGCCCACCACATGTTCACGTCTGGCTGGGCGCCAACGCTGGGCGGACCCTTCATGGTGACAACCGAGCTGATCTCGATACCTACGGGCATCTTCTTCTTGGTATTGGTGGGAACGCTGTGGCGAGGAAACATTTGGATGAAGTTACCGACGTTGTGGATGTTCGGCTTTATCTTCAACTTCATCATTGGTGGCGTGACCGGCATCTACCTGTCCGATGTTCCACTCGACGAGCAGTTGCACGGGACCATGTTCGTAACCGCGCACTTCCACTACATCTTCGTGGGCTCCGTGCTCTTCGGGGCGATTGCCGCGTTGGCGTACTGGTTCCCCAAGGTCACGGGCCGATTCCTCGACGAGAGACTGGGCCGATATTCGTTCTGGCTCGTCTTCGTCGGCGTGCAACTGGCCTTTGGGGCGATGTTCCTCTCGGGTCTGAAGGGCATGCCGCGTCGTGACGCGTCCTACAGCTTCGCCTTCGAGCACACCAACTTCATCACCACGATCGGCGCCTTCACCATCATGTCGGGCATGTTGATCTTGCTGGGTGCAATTATCACGTCGTGGCGCAAGGGCGAGCCCTCAGGTCCGAACCCCTGGCACGCCAACACGCTCGAGTGGCAGGTGCCCACCCCCGTGCCGCTGGAGAACTTTGACGTGGAGCCCATCATCACCCAGGACCCCTACCACTTCGATAACGAGGAGCCGGTACACGTATGAGCGTCTCGGAAATGGAACCTCGGAGTGAAACGCACGGTGGCGAAGGTCATCACGACTCTCCCGAGAAGATCGACGGGCGCGAGCGCCTGGGTATCTGGCTATTCATCGGCGCCGACGTCATCACCGTGGCGGCCCTGCTCTTCACGTATCTGTACTTGCGCGGAGTGAACACCGACAATCACTGGATGATGCTCCAGGGCTACCCGGGGGGCCTGCACACCTACCAAGGCTGGGAGAACCTCCTTAATAGCGGCGCCAACATCGGTAACCCCGAGCACGTCTACGTCGGCACGCTGTCGGCGGGGTTGCAGTGGCTGGTGTGTCTGTTCACGATCGCGAGTGCCGCGGTGCTGTGGTTCGGGGAGAAGGGTCTGCGCGCGACCAAGAACGCGAAGGCCTTTTCGCCCATGGCCCTCTTCGCCATGGTTCTGGCGTTGGCCGGTGTCGCGATTGCGGCCGTGCAGTTGAGCGACATTCCCCAGGTCTTCGTGGCCGTCAACGACTCGTTGACCATGTCCTACACCACCTACGACTCGGCCATGATGGCGATTGTCGCCTCGACCCTCGGGCACCTGGTGATCTTGTCGTTCCTTGGACTGGGCCTGGCGATTCGCTCGGCTCGCGGAGTCATCACCGGCGACAAGTGGTATCAGGTTCGCCTGGTTCGCTACTTCTGGGTCTGGGTAGCCATCTCCTCGATCGTTGTCACGCTGATCACGACTAGTATCAACACGGTTCACTAAGACAACAGCTCTCCGGGTTTCCGGAGGACTGTCGTGAAACGGGTCCAGTGAGGCCCGTACGACAGGAGAGCAATGACGTACGAGGCCGAGCGCGGGGCAGCGACACCGGGCAGTTCCTTCCTCGCGAAGAGCCAGTTGCTTTCGTTCGAGGACGTGTCGCGCGCACTCACGCGCATGGCCCACGAGATCGTCGAACACAATCACCATCTCGCCACCGTGTCGATCGTCGGACTCCAAACTGGCGGGGTGCCCTTCGCCCGGCGACTCGGGGAGATCCTGGGAACGATTGGCGAAGGTGTGCGCGTCGCTCGGTCTGCTGGATGTCTCCTTCTATCGCGACGACCTGGTGGTGAATCCGGCGCCGCGGGCGTCGCGGACCTCTATCGACGACGACCTGACCGGTCGCTCGGTCGTGCTCGTTGACGACGTTCTCTTCACCGGCCGCACGATTCGCGCCGCGCTCAACGCCCTCACGGACTGGGGCCGGCCCGCGTCCGTGCAGCTCGCCGTCATGGTCGACCGCGGACACCGGGAACTGCCGATTCGGCCCGACTACGTCGGCAAGAACCTTCCCACGTCGCGCGACGAGGACATGCGAGCCACCCTCGAGGGCGTGTGGATCGGAACGAAGTCATGAGCGACACATTGCGCGGACAGAGTCTTCTCTCGCTGGACGATCTCTCTCGCGACGCGATCGTCGAGGTCCTCGACGTGGCCGAGTCGTTCGTGGAAGTGAATCAGCGCACCATCAAGAAGGTGCCGGCCCTCAAAGGTCGGGTGGTGGCCTCGCTGTTCTTCGAAGAGTCGACGCGTACGCGGCTCAGCTTCGAGACGGCGGCCAAGCGCCTGAGCGCCGACGTGCTGTCACTCGCCATCGCCTCGAGCAGCGTCAAGAAAGGTGAGTCCCTGCGCGACACGATCGCCACGATCGACGCCCTGGGGATCGACGCAGTGGTGATGCGCCATCAGTCGAGCGGCGCGGCACTGCAGGTGAGCCGCTACGTACCCCACGTGCGCGTCATCAACGGCGGCGACGGACAACATCAGCATCCGACCCAGGGGCTCCTCGACGCCTTCACCATTCGCCAGACGCTGGCCGAACGCGAGGGGGCACAAGGACCTGAGACCGGCGCCGACCTCTTTCGGGGGCTGCGTATCTTGATCGTCGGCGACCTTCGACACAGCCGCGTCGCGCGTAGCGACGTGAGCGCCTACGTAACCCTCGGCGCGCAGGTCAAGGTGGCCGCACCAGCCACGCTGCTGCCCGATGACGTGAGCTCCTGGCCCGTGAGCGTGACCGAGGAGTTCGACGAAGCGCTGGACTGGGCGGACGTGGTGGGCCTCCTGCGACTCCAGGTGGAGCGCGGGTCGGGTTCCTTCGTGCCCTCCCTGCGCGAGTTCACGACCACGCACGGACTGACCATCGAACGTGCCCGCGCTCTTCGGCCCGAGACACTCGTGATGCACCCAGGACCGATCAACCGGGGCGTGGAGATCGACTCGAGCGTGGTGGCGCTGCCCTCGGTGCTGATCGACCGACAGGTTGCCAACGGCGTACCCGTCAGAATGGCCGTTTTGTATCTCAGCATTGCCGGCGCGATAGGGGATCGGACGTGACCTTGCTCCTGCGTGGTGGTCGCATCATCACCGAGACGTCGAGTGACGTGGCTGATGTCCTGATCACCGACGGGCGCATCGCCGAGGTCGGTAACAACCTTGACGTGGCGAAGGGTGCGAGAGTGATCGATGCGGAGGGCTGTTGGGTCGGTCCGAGCTTTGTTGATCTGCACACCCACCTACGTGAGCCGGGCCGAGAAGAGGCTGAGACCATTGCGTCGGGTGCGCGGGCCGGCGCGCTCGGAGGATACGGCGTGCTGGTGGCGATGCCGAACACCGAACCCGCCCTCGATACGCCGGCTTTGGTTTCCTTTGTGCTGGCGCGCGGATCTCAGACGCCGCTCGACATTGCCGTGGCGGGTGCGATCACCCAGGGTCGTCAGGGCGAGAAGCTCGCACCGATGGCCGAGATGGCCGCCCTCGGCGTTCGGCTCTTCACCGACGACGGCACCGGGGTACAGAACGCGGCCGTCATGCGCAAGGCCCTCACCTACGCCAAGTCGCTCGGGGTTCGCCTGGCCCAGCACTGCGAGGACGACGCCCTGGCGGCCGGTGGGTCAATGAATGAAGGCGCGCTCTCCAGTCGACTCGGTCTCATCGGACGGCCCGCGCTATCCGAGGAGCTAATGGTCGTGCGCGACATCGAACTCGTGCGACTCACGGGCTGCGCGCTGCACTTTATGCACCTCTCCACGCGCCGTTCGGTCGACCTCGTGGTCGCGGCGCGCGCCGAGGGCCTACCGGTCACGTGCGAAGTCGCACCCCACCACCTGACCTTGGACGAGAGCGCCCTTGAGACCTACGATCCGATCTTCAAGGTGCACCCACCCCTGCGCTCGCGCCGCGACGTCGAGGGACTTCGCGAGGCTCTCGCCGCTGGCGCCATCGACGCCGTCGCGACCGACCACGCCCCGCACGCGAGCGAACTCAAGGACCTGCCCTTTGACGAGGCGCCGGCGGGAATGCTCAATCTCGAACACGCCGGCTCGCTGGCCTACGAGGCGCTGGGTGAACAACCCCACCCCCAGACATTCTTTTCGGTCATGAGTCGCACCCCCGCCCGCATCGCCCAACTCCGTCGTGAGGATAAACACCCTAATCACAGCGCCCACGGAGGAGGAATGACGGTGGGCGAAGATGCCAACGTCGTCGTCTTTGACCCCACCGCGCGCTGGCGGGTCGATCGATTTGCGCTCGCGAGTCGCGCGTCGAACACCCCCTACGACCAGCGCGAGATGCGCGGGCGAGTACGCGCCCTGGTGGTGCGCGGATCTCTGGTCGTCAGCGACGGATCGCTCACGTGAATCGACCTGAGGCTCAGCTGGTCCTGGCTGACGGCACGACCTTTGAGGGGTACGCCGCGGGATACCGACCCGCGGCGGGGATAACAACGGGCGAGTTTGTCTTTCACACCTCGACGAGCGGGTATCAGGAGGTGGTGACCGATCCCAGCTACGCCGGTCAGATCATCACCTTCACCTATCCCCACATTGGCAACTACGGGGTCACGCCCCTGGACGACGAGGCGCGACGGCCCTGGTGTCGGGGTGTCGTGATCAGAGAGCTGAGCGAACTGCCCTCGAGTTGGCGATCCGAGGGACCACTCGAGGACTACCTCATTCGCCACGAAGTGCCCGTCATCGTCGGCGTCGACACCCGTCGCCTGACGCGTCACCTTCGCGCTCACGGCGCGCTGCCCGGCGCCTTCGGGTACGGCGAGGGTCTCGCCGACGCCGCGAGGTCGGCCACCGGTACCGACGGCCGTGACTACGTGAGGGACGTCTCGTCATCATCGCCATACCAGCGGGGCGACGGTGATCTCCACGTCGTGGCCTTTGACTACGGGATCAAGTCGACCATGGTGAATCAACTGGCTGAGCGCTTTCACGTCACGGTCGTGCCGGCCTCGTTCGATGCGAACGCGGTGCGCGAGCTTCATCCCGACGGCGTCTTTCTGTCCAACGGACCGGGCGACCCCGCGGCGCTGGACACCCAGGTGTCGACGATCACGGGCCTGCTGGGCACGACGCCCATCTTTGGGATCTGCCTGGGTCACCAACTCCTCGCCGACGCGCTGGGAGGTGCGACGTTCAAGTTGCCCTTCGGGCATCACGGCAGCAACCACCCCGTCATGGACCTGGCGACCGGTCGCGTCGAGATCACCGCGCAGAACCACAACTACGCCGTCGTGCCCGACTCACTGGAGCGCGGCGTGGTGAGCCACGTGAACCTGAACGACGGCGTCATCGAGGGAATTAGCTGTGCCGACGAACGCTGCTTTTCGGTCCAGTACCACCCCGAAGCGGGCCCCGGGCCCCACGACGCGCGCTACCTCTTCGATCGCTTCGAGACACTGTTGCGCACGAACGCGTTCGAGGCGCTCTAGTGCCGCGCCGCGACGATATCTCTTCGATCATGGTGATCGGCTCGGGGCCGATCGTGATCGGTCAGGCCTGTGAGTTCGACTACTCAGGAACCCAGGCCTGCCAGGTGCTGCGCTCCGAGGGGTACCGCGTCGTACTGGTCAACTCCAATCCGGCGACCATCATGACCGACCCCGGCACGGCCGATGCCACGTACATCGAACCCCTGGACGCCGATGTGCTGGTGGACATCATCGAGCGCGAGCGTCCCCACGCCCTGCTGCCCACGCTCGGGGGCCAGACCGCACTCAACCTCACGATGGAGCTCGTGCGCCGGGGCGATCTTGAACGCTTCGGCGTCGAGGTGATCGGCGCCCGCCCGGAGGCGATTGAGACCGCCGAGGATCGCGAGCGCTTCAAAGAAGCGATGGCCGACATCGGACTGGCGGTTCCTCGGTCGGGTTTCGCGCACAGCGTGGACGCAGCGCTCGCCGTCGCCCACGAGGTCGGCTGGCCGATCATCATCCGACCAAGCTTCATCCTGGGCGGCGCGGGCACAGGTATCGCGAACTCGGACGAAGAGTTCCTCCGCTTGGCCGGCGAAGGGCTAGCCGCCTCGCCGATCAGCGAAATTCTCGTCGAGAAGTCGATCGCCGGGTGGAAGGAGTTCGAACTCGAGGTCATGCGCGACGTGGCGGACAACTGTGTGGTCGTCTGTAGCATCGAGAACTTTGATCCGATGGGTGTTCACACCGGTGACTCGATCACCGTCGCCCCTCAGCAGACGCTCTCGGACGTGGAGTATCAGGCCATGCGCGACGACGCCTTTCGCGTGCTGCGCCGGGTGGGGGTAGAAACGGGAGGGTCGAACGTGCAGTTTGCCGTCAATCCCACCACCGGCGAGCGCCTCGTTATCGAGATGAACCCTCGCGTCTCGCGCTCCAGCGCCCTGGCGTCGAAGGCAACGGGCTTTCCCATCGCCAAGATCGCCGCCCGACTGGCCGTGGGCTACACGCTCAACGAAATCGACAACGACATCACGCGCGTCACGCCAGCCAGTTTTGAGCCGGTGATCGACTACGTGGTCACGAAGATTCCGCGCTGGGCCTTCGAGAAGCTGCCCGGGTCCTCGCCGCGCCTGGGCACCCGGATGCAATCGGTGGGTGAGGTGATGGCGATCGGCCGTACGTTCCCCGAGTCGCTCCAAAAAGCCGTCCGATCGCTCGAGCAGGGCCGCAGCGGCTTCGCGCTGGGCGAAGACAGTGAGTTCGTGGCCTTTAGCGACACCGAACTCTGGGAGCGCTGCGAGGTGGCCACGCCCGAACGCCTCTTCGCGCTGCACGAGATCTTGCGTCGCGGCGCGAGCGTTCAGGAGGTTGCTGAGCGCACCGGCATCGATCCGTGGTTCGTGCACCAGTTGGCGCTCATCGTGGAGCGAGAGATCGAACTCGCTCAGCTCGATCCCGAGCACTTCAGCGCGCGCGACTGGCGCCGCTACAAACAGTGGGGATTCTCTGACTCTCAGATCGCTCAACTCAGCGGGACGAACGCCACGGCGGTTGCCACGTGGCGTCGGGCCCAGGGCGTGGTGACGACCTTTAAGACGGTCGACACGTGTGCGGCTGAGTTCGTGGCTACCACGCCCTATCACTACAGCACGTACGAAGACGAGAGCGAAGTGGCGTCCTCCCCGCGGGACCGCGTGATCATCTTGGGCTCGGGGCCTAATCGAATCGGTCAGGGCATCGAGTTCGACTACTGCTGCGTGCACGCGTCCATGGCGCTGCGCGCGATGGGCTACGAAGCGGTCATGGTCAACTGCAATCCCGAAACGGTCTCGACCGACTACTCCACCTCCGATCGCCTGTACTTCGAACCACTGACCCCCGAGGACCTCGCCGAGGTGATCAGCGCCGAGCGCGCGGCCTGCGTCGATGGCGCGCGGCTCGTCGGGGTCATCGTCGCCCTCGGGGGACAGACACCCCTCAAGCTCTCTCACTCCCTTGACCCTGACCTCGTGCTGGGCACCCCGGTGCGTTCGATCGACGCCGCCGAGGATCGCGAGCGCTGGTCGCAGATCTGCCAGGCGCTCGGTCTCCTCCAGCCGCCCGGGGATGTCGCGCTCTCTCTCGGCGAAGCGCGCGTGATCGCCAAGCGCGTGGGCTATCCGGTGTTGGTTCGTCCGAGCTACGTGTTGGGCGGGCGGGCCATGGAGATCGTCTACGACGACACGGCCCTCGAACGAGTGATGAACGACCTGACCAGCGAGTACGGTTCGCTGGCGCGAGAGGGGGGAGTCTCTCGGAGCCGACCGATTTTGCTCGACAGCTTTCTCGAAGACGCCATCGAAGTCGACGTCGATGCCGTGCGCGACTCACTGGGCGACGTGTACATCGCGGGGATCATGGAACACGTCGAGGAGGCGGGCGTGCACTCGGGCGACTCCGCGTGCGCTCTGCCGCCTCAGACCCTGAGCGAGAACGTACTGGCGACCCTTCGCGAGAGCACCACGAAGATCGCCCGCGCCCTGGAGGTCGTGGGGCTCATCAACGTGCAGTTCGCGGTCAAGGATGACGAGGTCTTCGTACTCGAAGCGAATCCTCGCGCCAGCCGCACGGTGCCCTTCGTGGCCAAGGCGACCGGCGTCCCTCTGGCCCAAGTGGCGGTGCGCGTGATGATGGGACAGACCCTGGCTCAGTTGCGCGACGAAGGAGTCGTGACCGCGGCGACGCCCCATCCCCACTACGTGAGCGTGAAGGAGGCGGTGCTGCCCTTCAGCCGCTTTCCCGATGTCGATACCGTGCTAGGCCCCGAGATGCGCTCCACCGGCGAGGTCATGGGTATTGGCGAGAGCTTCGGCATCGCCTTCGCCAAGAGCCAGCTAGCGGCCGGTACCCGGCTGCCCGATCAGGGCCAGATCTTCATGTCCCTAGCCGACCGCGACAAAGTGGCGGGTGTCGAACTGGCCCGACTCTTTGTCGACCTCGGTTTTCGCCTGGCCGCCACTCTGGGCACGGCGGGCTACTTTCGCTCCCAGGGTGTGAACGTGGACATGCTGGTGGGCAAGGTGGGACTGAGCGATCTGGCCGGCGACGCCGTGGGGTTGATCGCGACCGATGAAGTCCAGATGGTCGTGAACACGCCCTCGGGATCGAGTGCGCGCTCCGACGGAGCGGAGATTCGAAAGGCCTGCGTGGCGAACGCGGTCGCGTGCGTCACCACACTGAGCGCGGGATTCGCCGCCGCCAAGGGCATCGCTGACACCCGCGACAAGGGTTGGCGCGTGGCGTCACTGCAGTCGCTGCACTCGTGAGCGCCTTTGCGACCCGAGTCGGCGAGGTCGCCCTCACGTCGGCGGTGCTCACGGCCTCGGGCACCGCTGGTCACGGTGACGAACTCGCCGACTACGGCGACCTCGTTCAACTGGGCGCCGTCGTGACCAAGTCGCTGGCCTCCTTCGCCTTCGAGGGCAATCCGCCGCCCCGGCTCACGAGTTCGGGTCCGCATATGGTCAACGCGGTGGGCCTGGCCGGCCCGGGGGTCCAGGCGTGGCGCAGCGAGCAGCTTCCCGCGCTCCTCGCGCGCGACGCGACAGTAGTCGGCTCCATCTGGGGTCGCAGCGTGGAGGAGTTCGCGAGCGCGGCGAGCGCGATGCGTGGGGCCGAGATTGTCGCCCTGGAGGTGAACGCGAGCTGTCCCAATCTCGAGAATCGCCGCGAGATCTTCGCGCACTCACCTTCGGCCACGTTCGAGATCGTGGCGGCGGCCAAGGCGGCCGGAGTTCCACTGTGGGCGAAGTTGAGTCCCAACACGCCACTCCTGGTCGAGGTGGCCGGAGCCGCCCTGGAGGCGGGGGCCAACGCGCTCGTACTCGTAAACACCGTCCTGGGTCTCGTGATCGATATTGAGTCGCGACGCCCCACGCTCGGTAACACCGGCGGGGGAGTGAGCGGACCGGGCATCTTGCCCGTCGCGCTGCGAGCGGTCTACGAGTGTCGCGACGCGTTCCCCGACGCGCCGATCGTGGGCGTCGGGGGCGTCGCGTCGGGCCGCGATGCGGTGGCCATGCTGATGGCCGGGGCTGACGCCGTCGAGGTGGGTACCGCGACGTTTGCCGACCCCCGCGCCCCGTGGCGGGTGCAGCGAGAGCTCGAGCACTGGTTGGTGTCGCACGACGTGACGTCGCTCGATGAGGTGAGAGGGGCGGCTCATGGCTGACCCGTTCGGGGCGAGACTCACCGAACGCCTGAGAGAACTAGGCCCACTGTGCGCGGGCGTTGATCCGAGTCGCGAGCTACTCGCGCGCTGGGGCTACCCGGACAACGTGGACTCACTCGAGTTCTTCGCGCTCAGTGTCCTGGATGCGGTGAACGGTGTGGTGTCGGCGATCAAGCCCCAGGTGGCGTGCTTCGAACGCTTCGGATCACGGGGTTATCGCGTGCTGGAGCGACTCATCGCCGACGCTCGTGACGCCGACGTCTTGGTGGTCGCCGACGTCAAGCGCGGCGATTTCGCTCCGACGAACACCGGGTATGCGCAGGCGTGGCTCGAGGAGACCTCGCTGCTGCGCGTCGACGCACTCACGGTCAGTCCGTACCTCGGGGTTGGCGCCCTCGCCCCCTTCTTCGAACTTGCGGCGGCCACTGATCGCGGCGTGTTCGTCCTCGCCGCGACGTCCAATCCCGAGGGGCGAATCGTCCAGCGTGCGCGCACCGAGGATCAAGAGCGCGTCGAGGACATGGTGCTGCGCGAAGTGTCCGAGATCAACCACTCCGATGAGGGAAATGGCTCGGTGGGCGTCGTACTGGGGGCAACTCGTGACGCCCCTCACTTCGATCTCAACACTCTGGGTGGCCCGTACCTGGTACCGGGCGTCGGCGCGCAGGGGGCCGACGCGAGTGACGTCGGTCGCCTTTTCTCGGGCTGCGACGACCCCCAGGTCCTCGCCAGCGTATCGCGTGACATTCTTAATGCCGGACCCGAACGTCGCGCGCTGCGCGACGCGGCCCAAAGATGGCGCGACAGTCTGTGGAGCGCACTTCGTTAGTTCGACGACGCGCAGTTCAGCAATCGCTCACGCACGCGTGATCGTTAAGAATTTCTTAACGATCCCCGCAGCGAGATTGTGCATTATTTAGCGAGCGTACGGTTCTGGGAATTCCGCGGCGCGCGGGTCAGGATTTTCTTGGCCCAGATTAGGAAAGACTCTCTAGCCGTCGTGACCACCTGGGACTAGTCTGACGAGCGTGACACCGACGCCGCCGACACTGTCGCAAGAACAGCGCGTGGAAGCATCGCGCCTGGCCGTGGCGAATCGCCGCCGCCGCGCCGAGGTCAAACGGATGGTCAAGACGGGCGAGTTGTCCCTCGAGCAACTCTTCAATCTGGCCGCCCAAGAAGAGTGCGTCGCGCAGATGCGCGCGTATGACTTGATCAGCGCGCTTCCGGCGATCGGCGAGGTGAAGGCCGAACGCATCATGAAGAGCGCGTCGATCGCCAAGACTCGTCGCATTCGCGGGCTCGGCCCCAAACAGCGCGCCGAACTGTTTCGAGCTCTTGTCCGCTGAGCCTCTGCTCGTCATCTTCATCGGACCGGGCGGAGTAGGCAAAGGTACGTTGGCCCGGCGCGTGGTCGACGCCGACGAGCACCTGTGGCTCAGTCGAAGTTGGACCACGCGCGCTCCTCGACCGAGCGAGTCGGGAGACGAGTATCACTTCGTTGATCACGCCACCTTTGAAAAGGCCCTCGACGCGGGCGGGTTTCTCGAGTGGGCCGAGTTCCACGGCAACCTCTACGGCACGCCGCGGCCCGAGGCACCCGAGGGCTCCGACGTGCTGCTGGAGATCGAGGTCCAAGGCGCCGAGCAGGTCTTGGCGGTCAATCCCGACGCCGTCGTGTTCTTGATCCTGCCGCCCTCGATGGACCTGCTCGAAGAGCGCCTGCGCGCGCGGGGGGACGACGACGAACACGTGGCTGATCGCCTGGCCAGTGCCCCCGCGGAGTTGAAGCGGGGTCGAGAACTGGCTACCTACGTGGTCGTGAATGACGACGTGGAGCGGGCGTCAGGGGAAATCCTCTCTATACTGGAGGGGCTCCGCCGGCAACGGCGTGACTTCTCCTCAAAGGACTGACCGTCATGGCCGAACGCCCCACTCTCGTTGACCCACCCATCGAGGATCTGCTCACCCGCGTCGGTGATTCCAAGTTCACCCTGGTTGCAGTGACCGCGATTCGCGCCCGCGAGATCAACGAGTACTACAACGGACTGGGTTCGGGCCACGGCGCCCTCATTCCGCCCCAGGTGTCGTCGCTGTCGAACAAGTCGCTCTCGCTCGCCATGGAAGAGCTCTACGAAGGCAAACTGCAGTTCCACCGCCCGACCACTGAGGAGCTCGAAGACGAGCGCCTGCAGGCCGAGGCGTTGGAGCAGGCTCGCCAGGACGCCAACAGTGACCTGGACGCCTTCACCGATGCCCTCCGCGACGCCTAAGACCCAGGCCCCTCGCATCGTCCTCGGCGTGGCCGGGGGAATTGCCGCGTACAAGTCGGTTGAACTACTGCGTCTGTTGCGCGAGCGCGGCTACCACGTGGCACCGGTCCTTACGCCCGACGCCACGAGGTTCGTGGGCACCGAAACCTTCTCGGCCCTCGCCAGCGAGCCCGCCCGCACCTCGCTCTACGGCGACTCCACGACGCCGATTCCGCACACCTACCTGGGCCAATACGCCGACGTGGTCGTCGTGGCGCCCGCCACCGCGCACCTCATTGCGCGCTACGCGATAGGTCTGTCCGACGATCTGCTAACCGCGACCCTGCTCGCGACGCGCGCCCCGGTACTGCTGTGTCCGGCGATGCACACCGAGATGTGGGAGCAGCCCTCGGTGCAAGAGAATCTCGCGACCCTGCGCCGGCGCGGGGTGCTGGTGCTCGAGCCCGAGGTCGGAGCGCTCGCCGGCGGCGATGAGGGAACGGGACGACTACCCGACCCGGCCAAGGTTGCCGAGTTGGTTGAGCGCATCCTGGAGGGGTACCACGGCGAGTTGAGCGGCAAGTCAGTCGTGATTAGCGCCGGGGGCACGCGAGAGGCGATCGATCCCGTACGCGTGGTGACGAATCGCTCGTCGGGTCGTCAGGGCTACGCACTCGCCGAGGCGGCCGCGCGCATGGGTGCGCGCGTCACGCTCGTGACGACCGTGGAGCGGGACTTAGCCCTCGATACTCGTCGGGCCATCGACGTCGTGCACGTCGAGAGTGCCGAGCAGATGCGTGAGGCCATCCTCGCGCGCAGTGCGGCGAGTGACTGCGTGATCATGGCGGCGGCCGTGGCCGACTTCACGCTGACCCCGTCGCCCGAAAAGCTTAAGCGCCGCGACGGACCACCGGCCCTGCACTTCGAGCCCGCGCCCGACATCCTCGCCGACCTCGTCGCGGGGCGCCACCAGGGACAAGTCATCGTCGGCTTCGCGGCGGAGACGAGCGATGTCGCACGGAACGCCGCCGCCAAGTGGCAGAAGAAGAATGTCGACCTGCTCGTGGTGAACGACGTCAGCGCCGACGGCGCGGGTTTTGAGCACCCAACCAACGAAGTGGTGCTGTGGAGCAGGAACGCGGAACCCGAACACGTGTCGCAACGCTCGAAAGAAGAGGTCTCGCGGGCGATCTTGACTAGGGTACATACATTGTTCGCCACGGCGTAGATCAGACAGTTCAAGGAGTCCCATGAGCGACCGCACCGTCTTCACGTCGGAGTCGGTGACTGAAGGTCACCCCGACAAGATGGCCGATCAGGTCTCGGACGGCGTGCTGGACGCCATCTTGACCCAGGACCCCTTAGCGCGGGTCGCGTGCGAGACCCTGCTCACCACCGGCCTGTGTGTGGTTGCGGGCGAGATCTCCACCACCGCGGTCGTGGACATCTCGGCCATCGCGCGCAAGACAATCCTCGACATCGGATACGACGACGGCGCGAAGGGCTTCGACGGCAAGAACTGCGCGGTGCTGGTCTCGATGGACAAACAGAGTCCCGACATCGCCGCGGGCGTGGACGTGGCCTTCGAGCATCGCAGCGGCGCGGGTGGCGAAGATGAGCTCAACGCGCTGGGCGCCGGTGACCAGGGAATGATGTTCGGCTACGCCTGCAACGACAACGACGACTACATGCCCCTGCCGATTTGGTTGGCTCATCGCCTCTCGATGCGCCTCAGCCAGGTTCGTCGCTCCGGCCAGGTGCCCTATCTGCGCCCCGACGGCAAGACCCAGGTCACGGTCGCCTACGAAGAGGGCCGACCGGTTGCCGTCGACACGGTCCTCGTCTCCACCCAGCACGAAGACGGCTACGACCACGCCACGATCTACCGCGATGTCCTCGACCACGTCATCAAGCCGATGCTGCCCAGCGACCTCGACACGAGCACCATGCGCGTGTTCGTGAATCCGTCGGGTAACTTCGTGCTCGGTGGTCCGCACGCCGACACCGGGTTGACGGGACGCAAGATCATCGTCGACACCTACGGCGGCATGGCCCGCCACGGCGGTGGGGCGTTTTCTGGCAAGGATCCGAGCAAGGTCGACCGCTCCGCGGCCTACGCCGCGCGCTGGGTGGCCAAGCACGTCGTCGCCTCGGGCGCGGCTGAGCGATGTGAGGTTCAGGTGGCCTACGCCATCGGCGTGGCGCGTCCGGTGTCGGTGCTGGTCGAGACGTTCGGCACCGAGCGCGTGGATCGCCAAAAGATCGCCAAGGCCGTCGACGCGCTCTTTGACCTTCGGCCGGCGGCCATCATTCACGATCTCGATCTGCGTCGTCCCATCTACCAGCGCACCGCGGCCTACGGACACTTTGGTCGCACCGATCAAGGCTTCGCGTGGGAGCAGACGCCTCGGCTCGACGACCTGCGCCGGGAACTGTCGCTGACCTAGTGCCGCGCGCAGTACGCGTCATCACGGAGGTGGCCGCAGTCGATCGACCCTTCGACTACACGTTGAACGATGCGCTCGACTACGTGGGAGTGGGGGACCGCGTGCGCGTCGATTTCCACGGTCGCTCCGTACGGGCCTGGGTGGTCCAGGACGTTCCGCCAAGCGACGACCTGAAAGGCGTGAAGAAGTGGCTGGGCTATGGCCCGCCGGCCTCAGAATTGGCCCTGCTCCAGTGGGCGAGCAACCGGTGGTACTCCTCGTGGTCGCGCTTCCTTCTGGCGGCGTCGCCGACGCGGGTCGTGACGTCACTGCCAAGTGCCCCGCCAGCCAGCCGGCTATCGATCGACGTGTCACCTGGAGCCGGACCCGGTGTTGTGCAGTTGGCGCCGACGACCGATCCTCTGCCCCTGGTGCTGAGCGCCTACGAGGTGACGCGCGAGCGTGAGGGATCGCTGTTGGTGCTCGTGCCCACCGAGGGGTGGGCGACGCGTCTACGCGGGCGACTGGAACAGCGCGGCTGCGCGGTCGCTCAGGGAGACGATCAGTGGGACCGCATGCGCACGGGCTGGCCCGTCGTGGTGGGCGCGCGGGGAAGCGCTGTGGCCCCCGTACCGCGCGTCGCGGGCGCGGTCATCATCGACGCCGACGACGAGTCCTATCGATCGAGTGCCTCACCGACGTGGGACTCGGTGTCGATGCTGCGTGAGCGATGCCGTCGCGACAACGCACCGTTGTGGTGCACGTCGATGTTTCCGTCACCGACGCTGTTGGATCGAGCGGACTGTTACCGCGACTCCGACGATGTGGGAGGGTGGCCTCGCGTCACGCCGGTCGATCGACGTTCGCGGGACCCCCACGAAGGCGTCCTCTCCGAAGTGGCCCTGCGCGCCTCTCACGCTGCACTGGAGGGCGATGAGCCCGTCGCCGTCGTGGTCATCCTGCAGCGTCTGGGCACGGGGCGGCTGCTGGCCTGTGCGAAGTGCGGCGAGCTCGCTCGATGTGCGCAGTGTCAGCAAGCCGAAGAAGAGGTAGGCGATCAGTTGGCCTGCGCCGATCGTCACGAGTTGCGAGCGCGATTCTGTCGTCACTGCGGTTCGACGAAGTTGCGCGGGGTGCGCTCCGGGGTGACGACGCTGGTCCGCGACGTGGCCGCCCAGTTGAATCAAGCGGTGAGTGAAGTGACTGCGGCGTCGCGTGAGGCACCAACAGCTCGCGTGGTGGTGGGCACCGAGGCCGCGTGGCAGCACGTGAGACGATGCGGCGTCGTTATTTTCGCCGACTTCGACCAGTATCTCCTGGCGCCGCGAGAGTCAGCTCGTCGCAGCGCCATCACGGCCGTGGGCAAGGCCGGTCGTCTGGTCGGTTCGCGCCGAGAGGGTCGCGGTTCGGTCATCCTCCAAACTCGACGCGGCGACGACGTGGTGATCGACGCCCTGGTAAACGCGTCCTTTGACGATTTGATACGCGAGGATGTCGAGACCGCCGAGTTGCTCGGGCTCCCTCCCTACGGCGCCCTCGCGCGGGTGACCGGCGAGGGCGCCGAGAATTTTGTTCTCGGACTGAGTGAGTCGAAGGTCACGATCGTGAGCGCACCCAACGGGTACGTGGTACGCGCCGACGACGTCGATACCCTCACGAGCGCTTTGCGCGACGCGCCACGGCCGTCGGTGAAGTTTCGCGTGGCCGTTGACTAAGCCGAAAGGGTATTTTTGCCCACGGTAACCTTGAACCCGTGAGCATCCTCCCCATTCGCACGTACGGCGACCCCGTGCTGAATACACCCACCACGAACGTGGAGGAGATCGACGCCAAGATCGCCGCGCTCGCCGAGTCGATGATCGAGACGATGCACGATGCCCCGGGGGTAGGTCTCGCGGCCAACCAGATCGGCGTGCAAAAGCGAATGTTCGTCTGGGATAAGGGCGAGGGTCCTCATGTGGTCATCAATCCGGTCATCCTCGAGACCTCGGGGGAGTGGGTGTACGAGGAGGGGTGCCTGTCGGTTCCGGGTCTGAGTTGGGACATCGTGCGGCCCAATCAGGTTCACCTCAAGGGCTTCGACCTTGAGGGCAACGAACTCGACATCGAAACCGAGGAGTACCAGGGGCGAATCTTCCAGCACGAGTGCGACCACCTCGACGGGCTGTTGTTGGTGGAGCGTCTCAGCGACGATCAGAAGCGAGAGGCCAAGAAGTACCTGCGCAAGCGCCGCTTGAACCTGGCCAACGACCCCGACGGGCTGCACCAACTGCTCGGAGAGTAGATGCGCCTCGTCTATCTCGGCACCCCCGAGGCGGCCGTCGTGAGCCTGGAGGCTCTTCTCACGGCCGACCACGATGTCGCTCTCGTGGTCACCCGACCCGATCGTCGGCGCGGTCGCGGTGGTGAGTTGTCGCCGAGTCCCGTGAAGAGGGCCGCCCTGGCACACGACCTGCCCGTCACGCACCGACTAGCGGACGCCGCGGACGTGGGAGCCGAGCGTGGGGTGGTCGTCGCCTACGGAGCGATCGTTCCCGCAGCTCTCTTGGATGTGCTGCCGATGCTGAATGTTCACTTCTCGCTTCTGCCGCGTTGGCGAGGAGCAGCGCCCGTGCAACGAGCGATCCTCGCCGGAGACCGAGAGACTGGCGTATCCATCATCTCGCTCGAACCAACCCTGGACACTGGACCAGTGCACCTCGAGCGACGTACGCTCATCGGCGACGACACGGCCGATGAGCTCACGCGTCGCCTGGCCGTACTCGGCGCCGATGCGCTGATCGAGGTCCTCGCGAGTCGCGACTTGTTGGACCATCCAACCGAGCAGAGTGGTGAAACGACCTACGCGTCCAAAGTCGAACCGGGCGAGTACAAACTGTCGCCCGCGATGTCGAGCGTCATGGCGTGGCGAACGGTGCGTCTCGGACACGCCTACTTCGTCCTGGGTGACAGGCGCGTCGGCGTCGAGTTGGCTCGGATGGTGAGTGATGGCGAGCCCGGTTGGATCGAAGAGCACGCCGGAGAAGTCCTCCTCGGTCTGCGCGACGGGTCACTCGCCCTGACATTCGTGCGTCCCGAGGGCCGCGCGACGATGGCGGCTCGTTCCTGGTGGGGGGGACTGCGACCGGTTCAGGACCGGCGGTCGTGGTCCTAGGCTGGTCGGCGTGACGGTCATCGACGCGGGTCCCACCGGCGAGATCCGCATCGCGCCGTCGATTCTCTCAGCTGACTTTGGCGAACTCGGGCGATGCATCGAGGAGGTCGATGCCGAAACCGACTGGCTGCACGTGGACATCATGGATGGGCACTTCGTACCCAATATCACGATCGGCCCACCGGTGGTCGCCAGTCTGCGCGAGTACAGCGCGCGGTTCTTCGACTGCCATCTCATGATGACCGATCCCGAGCGCTACTTGGAGGCGTTCGCGCGCGCGGGAGCGAACGGGTGCAGTATTCACGTCGAAATCGGCAACACGCTCTCGCTCATCGAACAGGCTCGCTCGCTCGGTCTGCGTATCGGTTTGGCGGCTAATCCGGATACCCCGTTCGAGGCGGTCGCGCCCTTCCTGGGCGACATTGACCTGCTCCTGCTCATGACGGTCTTTCCCGGTTTTGGGGGACAGTCGTTCATCGCCGATGTGATGGACAAGGTTACGATGGCCCGCGAAGAGGTTGACCGCTTGGACCTTGCTCTGGACATCGAAGTCGACGGTGGGATTGACGTCGAGACAGCACCCATCGCCATTCGTGCAGGCGCCAACGTGCTGGTCGCGGGATCGGCCATCTTCAAGAGGTCCGACCCCCTGGGTGCCGCGCGAGAGCTGCGCGATGCGGCGCGAAGCGTGCGGTCGTGAAGTTTTCTCTCACCGAATTGATGCAGATGGCGATGGCCGAAGGCGACAAGGCCCGCCTGCACGCACCACCGAACCCGTGGGTCGGCGCGTTGATCGTGGACGATCGCGGAGTCATCGTCTCTGAGGGGCACACCCAAGCCCCCGGCGAGTCGCACGCCGAGATCGAGGCGCTGCGCCGTGCGGGCGCCGCGGCCCGCGGCGCCACGATGGTGGTGACCTTAGAACCCTGCAGCCACGTTGGCCGGACCGGACCGTGCGCCGAAGCAATCATCGAGGCCGGGATCGCCCGCGTTGTCGTGGCCACCATGGACCCTGATCCGCGCGTGGCGGGCACCGGGATTCAACTGCTCAGGGCCTCCGGGGTCGATGTCGAACTCGGTGTGGAGGCGGACGCCGTGCGCGCCCAGTTGGCCGCCTACCTCTGGCAGCGAGTCACCGCTCGGCCCTACGTCGTGGCCAAGGTGGCGAGCACCCTGGATGGGATCGTGGCGATGGCCGACGGCACGAGTCAGTGGATCACCGGGCCCGAGGCTCGCCGCGACGCGCACCTGTTGCGCGCTCAGAGTCAGGCGATCATGGTGGGCGCCGGCACTGTGCGCAGCGACGATCCGGTGCTGACTGCTCGACTCGACGACCTCGTGATCGAGCCGCTGCGCGTCGTGCTCGGTCGCGCCCCGGAGGGAGCCAAGGTCCGCCCCTGTCTCGAACTGTCGGGAGACTTGGGACTCGTGCTCGACGAACTGGGCCGACACGACGTGCTCCAGGTCCTCGTCGAGGGCGGGCCGACGGTCACGAGCGAGTTCTTTGAAGCGGGGCTTGTCAACCACGTGGTCTGGTACCAGGCGCCCTGCGTCGCCGGGGCGCTCGGCACGCTCGCGGCATTGAAGGGCCTGTCGACCCCTACGATGGAGGCCCTAAAGCGGGGTCGGCTCATGGACGTACGTAGGATTGGTGACGATATCCGCATTGACGTGGAGGTTTCATGAGTCTGGCGACGATCGACGAGGCGGTAGAGCAACTACGCCGCGGCGGCATGGTGGTGGTCGTTGACGACGAGGATCGCGAGAACGAGGGTGACCTGATCATGGCGGCCCAGGACGTCACGGTCGAGTCCATGGCGTTCTTTCTCGAGTACACCTCGGGCATCTTCTGCGTGCCCCTGGAGAGCCAGCGCGCGGACGAACTGGACCTGCCCCTCATGGTGGTGGCCAACACCGAGGCCCAGCGCACCGCCTTTACGGTCTCGGTCGACTTTCGACACGGCACGACCACGGGCATCTCGGCCCACGACCGGGCGGCCACGATCCGCGCGCTGATCGATCCGGCCACCACGCCGACCGATCTCAACCGTCCGGGCCACATCTTTCCGTTGCGCTATCGCAACGGCGGGGTCCTGCGTCGTGCGGGTCACACCGAAGCGACGGTGGACCTCTGTCGCCTGGCCGGCAAGTTTCCCGCGGGCGTGTTGTGCGAGGTGGTGACGGCCGACAAGTCCGACATGGCCAGACTGCCCGAACTGATCGAGTTCGCCGAGCGCCACCAGCTTCCGATCATCACGATCGCCGATCTCATTCGATATCGCCGGCGTAACGAAAAGCTGGTCAAGCGCGTGGCCGAAGCGTCACTGCCGACCGAGTACGGCACGTTCAAGGCCCAGGTCTTCGAAAGCCTCTTGGACGGCGAGCAGCACCTGGCGATGGTCTACGGCGACGTCGAGAACACGCCGAACGTGCTGGTGCGCGTGCACTCCGAGTGCCTGACGGGCGACGCCCTGGGCTCGCTGCGCTGCGACTGCGGACCGCAACTGCACACGGCCTTGGCGAAAGTCGCCGCCGAAGGCGCGGGCGTCGTGGTGTACCTGAGAAACCACGAGGGACGCGGCATCGGTCTGGCCCACAAGATCCAGGCGTACGCCCTGCAGGAACAAGGACACGATACCGTGGACGCCAACTTGGTCCAAGGTCTTCCCATTGACTCGCGCGAGTACGGTATCGGCGCCCAGATCCTGGTGGAGTTGGGTGTGACGACGATGCGACTCCTCACCAACAACCCCACCAAGCGCGGCGGCCTCGAAGGGTTCGGTCTGAACATCGTCGAGCGCGTGCCTCTCGAGAGCCGTCCCACCTCGTTCAATATCGAGTACCTGCGTACGAAGCGAGAGCGCATGGGACATCTGCTCGAGGGGCTCGATGAGCTCGAGTGACGACACGGCGCTCGATCCGCAGGTAGCGCGCCGGCTCGGCGAGCGCGCCGGCGAAGTGATCGAACCAGTGATCTCGGGTCGCGGACTGCGCGTGGGTCTGGTGTGTGGTCAGTTCAACGGCGCCATCACGACGCGTCTCCTCGACGGCGCGCTGCACGCCCTGGACGAAGCGGGCGTCGATCGGCGCGACATCTCCATCACCTGGGTGCCCGGCGCCTTCGAGATTCCCCTGGCCGCGCTGGCCTACGCGGACGGCATGAAGCCCTACGACGCCATCCTCACCCTGGGAGCGGTGATTCGCGGTGACACCGGACACTACGAACTGGTCGCGGGCGAGTGCGCGCGCGGCGTCCAAGACGTTCAGTTGAGTACCCGGGTGCCGGTCGTCTTTGGGGTGCTCACGACCAACACGATCGAACAGGCCCTCGAACGCTCACAGCCTGACGCGTCGAATAAGGGTCGCGAGGCCGCGCTGAGCGCGCTGTCCATGGCGAGTGTGCTGAGCCAAGGGTCCCTCGGCGACTCGTGAGAGTGACCGGCGTCGTTGAGTCATTCGACGATCGACGAGGGGACGGCGTGGTGTGTGGCGACGACGGCGAGCGACTGTACTTTCACTGCGTGAGCATCGCCGACGGCACCCGGCACATTGACCCAGGGACCCGTGTCGAAGCGACGCGTCACGTGGGACACCGGGGTCGCGATGAAGCGCACGACGTGAGAAAGGTCAGCGACCCGCCGGGCTAGTTAGGTGGTCGGGGGAGTAGGCGCAGCACCCAGAGTCACGAGACTTGCGCTACGCACCGACGCCGCCTCGATGATCGCCGCCTGCAGGACCTGCTGAGCGGTGCTGCGCTGAGCGGCATTGATCGCACTGGCGAGGGACTCTTGGTAGTTCGCCTGGGCGGCCGCGACGGCTTTGCGGAACGTCGACTCGATGGCGGCACGCGCGGCACGATACGACGCCAGCTCCAAGCGGTACGTCTTGAGGGTCACGGACGTGCGATGCGCCACTGAGCCGGCGCTGGCGGTGCCGACGGCGGCGAAGCCGAGTGCGCCCACCAAGGAGAGCACCACCACGCCACGAACAACGAACTTCTTCATGCCAATAAGCGTAGTCAGGGGCCGCCAAAAAATGCTGTGAAGTCACTGTCGAAACCCTTAGAACGAGGGGTTTTGGTGCTCGAAGGACTGCTCAAGAGGGGATACGCTTCGCCTATGGCGGAACCGGTATGACAACAATCCTGGTGATCGACGACGAGCCCGGAGTCCGTGACCTCCTCGAGGACGCCCTCACGGGGGCCGGCTATCGGGTCGAGACCGCGACCAACGGCGCCGACGGGCTGGACCAGCTGCGCCGGCGCAGTGCCGACCTGTGTGTGGTGGACATCAACATGCCCACGATGAATGGTTTTGAGTTCCTCGAGAAGCTCCGCGCCCACGACGCCAAGACCCCGGTGCTCATGCTGACCGCGCGGGACTCGGCGATCGACGTCGAGCAGGGCCTGCGCGAGGGGGCCGACGACTATGTGCGCAAGCCCTTCAGCGTCGAGGAGCTCTTGTTGCGAGTGGCGGCGATCCTGCGGCGCACCGGTCCCGAAGAGGACGGCGACCAAGTCTTCACGTGCGGGCCGCTCAGCATGAACGTCGATCGGCACGTCGTCACCCTCGACGGGTCCACGGTCGAACTCTCGGCCACCGAGTTTCGCCTCCTCGAGGTGCTCCTCGAGCACCAGGATCGCGTCGTGACCCGCGAGCAGCTGTTGCGCGACGTGTGGAACATCGACTTCGACTCCGAGACGTCGGTACTCGACACCTACATCTCGTACGTGCGACGAAAGGTCCATCGCGACAACTTCGCTCCGATCACGACCATTCGAGGAGTGGGCTTTAAGTTGGTGGACCCGACCGCCGCGCAGTGAGGATTGCGACTCGCCTCACTCTGCTGTTCGTCTTTCTCACTCTCTTGGTAGCCCTCTCCGTAGGGTGGTTCGCGGTCGTCGAGAGTTCGCGCGCGCAGTACGCGACTCTCAGGAGTTCGATCAACGCGGTCGTCTCGAGCGGGCTACGCAACCCCAACACCGCATTGTCCAACGCCCTCTACGTGGTCCAGCGCGACGACTACAACTTGGACCTCGTGGTCGTCTTCCCTTCGAATCAGACCACCGTGGTGAGTACGGGCACGATCCCCTTGAGTGGGCGCCCGACGTTCGCCGACGTGAAGTCGTCGCTCGATCGACCGGTGAGCGTGTCCAACCTGCCCGGATTTGTGATTCGTTCGCTCGATGTGGGGGGTGGCGACTACCTGGTGGTCGCGGGTTCTACGGCCGGCATCACGAAGCAGAACGAACACCTCGCCTTCGTGGTGGCCTTTGCGGCGCTCGTCGTGGCGCTGGTGAGTTTGGCTCTCGCGCGCGAGGTGACGCGCCGCGACTTTCGCACGATGTCGCGGCTCATCGACTACGCGGGCGACGTCGCGAGCGGCCACCAGGACGAGCCGTCTCCGCCCAGCGAGGGCAGTAAGGACCTCCAAGAGTTGCGTGAAGCGCTCGTCATCATGGTCGACTCCCTCCATGAGCGCATCGCCCAGGAGGCGAAGAACGCCGAAGCCATGCAGCAGTTCATCAACGATGCGTCCCACGAACTTAGGACGCCGCTCACGGTGGTCAAGGGCTACAACGAGTTACTGGCGGGTGGTCACGCGCCGCCCGAGGTACAGGCACGCGCAGTCGCGCGCATGCAACGCGAAGTCCAGCGAATGGAGGAGTTGGTTCGCGACCTCTTGCTCCTGGCGGTGTTGCGTGAGGCGCCCCACCACGCGCCCGAAGCGGTGAACTTAAGTGTGCTCGTCGATCAGCGCGCGGGAGAGTTCGCGCTCGATCACCCTGAGCGCGGCGTCACGCGCGTCGTGGCACCGGGCGTGACGATCAGCTCGCGACCCGAGTTCGTCGAACGGTTCCTGAACAACGCCTTTACGAACATTCTGCGCCATACGCCGCGCGACGCGCCCGTAGCGGTGACCTTGGACGTCGCGGGCGACACGGCGCGTCTGATCATCGAAGACGGGGGGCCCGGCCTACCGGTCTACGGTGTGCGCCCTCAACGCTTCCAGCGCTACGACCAGTCTCGATCACGCGAGACCGGCGGCTCGGGCCTCGGGATGAGCATCATGGCCGACGTGGCCGAGTCGCTCGGGGGAGCCATGACGACCTCCCAGAGCCCCCTCGGCGGTCTGCGACTGACGTTCACTCTTCCGCGTCTGCACTAGGCAGACTCGCCGCGCGCACATACGCCTGCTGCACTTCAGCCAGCGCGCTGCGATACAGGTCGGCGTGCTCGCCCAGGCGGTCTCCGGCCGCGGCGACCATGGCGGCGACGGTATCGATCACCAGTTGGGCGCCGGCCAGATCAGGCGGCGTCTCACCGAGTCGAAGGGCGGCGACCTGGAAGAGGACGAAGAGGTGGTTAGCGAGAATCAACTCGACGGGCGTCGATTTGAGGAAGGCAATCTCCTCGGCCTCGTCGAAGTCGTCCCTCGGCTCACTCACGCGAACCAAGGTAGTCGTCCCTCGGCTCACTCACGCGACCCAAGGTAGGGCAGTGGGCCAATTCGACCCTCTGCGAACTCATCGGCAGGTCTAAAGGACTTGTTTCTCGCAACCCTCTACCGGGGCACCGACGGTTCGCGCCGCGCCCTTGATTTTGCCAGGGCGGTGCAAGGGGACCGCAATCCGACTTGCATTGAAGCCCGCACCGGGACGCCGTGGCTGCCTGTTCGACCCTCTGCGAACTCATCGGCAGGTCTAAAGGACTTGTTTCTCGCAACCCTCTACCGGGGCACCGACGGTTCGCGCCGCGCCCTTGATTTTGCCAGGGCGGTGCAAGGGGACCGCAATCCGACTTGCATTGAAGCCCGCACCGGGACGCCGTGGCTGCCTGTCTGGTAGTGTTGTTCGGCAGTTCAGCAAGTGAGGTTGGCCATGCCAACGTCCACCCGGCCACCGACGTGCGCCCGGGTTCCAGAGTCATGCGCCTCGCTTGCCGTGGCGGCACCACTACGGTGTCGCAAAGAGCAAGGAGAGAGTTATCGCAACAGTGCCTGGAGACCACCGCGTCAACGACCGTATCCGCGTCGAAACCGTTCGCCTGATTGACCAAGACGGCAATCAACGAGGCGTAATGCCGACCCGCGAGGCGATGACGTTGGCCCGCAACCTCGACTTGGACTTGGTGGAGATCGCACCGACCGCCCAACCACCCGTCGCCCGCATCATGGACTACGGAAAGTTCAAGTTCGACGAAGCACAAAAGGCCAAGGAGTCTCGACGAAAGAGTCTCAATACGGGAACCAAGGAGATGAAGTACCGGCCCAAGATCGGCAACGGCGACTTCGACACCAAAACCCGTCTCGTCGAGAAGTTCCTAGGCGAAGGTCACAAGGTCAAGATCACCATCATGTTCCGCGGACGAGAGTCGGCCCATCCCGAGTTGGGCAAGAAGATCCTCGATCGCATCGTGGAGCGCTTGGAGGACGTCGCGAAAGTCGAGTCGGCCCCCAAGATCGACGGTCGCAACATGATCATGGTGCTCGGTCCCGAAAAGAAGGCCAAAGCGAAAACAATAGAAAGTTCGCCAGCAGTAGTGAGTGAGGTGGCGCCAGCCGGCGCCCCAGTTTCGCCAGAGGAGGGCTGAAAATGCCAAAGATGAAGACATTTAGTGGTGCCAAGAAGCGCATCAAGATCACCGGCAGCGGCAAGTTGCGTCGGCGCCAGGCTTTCCGCGGCCACCTGATGGAGGGCAAGTCCTCGACGCGCGCGCGTCGTCTGGGACGCGAAACCGAGATTGCCCCGGGTCAGGAAAAGCGCGTCAAGCGCCTCATGGGCCTATAGAGAGAACGACCAGAAAGAGGTAGTGCCATGGCACGAGTAAAGAGGGCGGTCAACGCCAAGAAGCACCACAAGGCCATTCTCGAAGAGGCGAAGGGTTACTACGGCGACCGCAGCCGCACCTTTCGCTCGGCGAACCAGGCCGTCCAGCACTCCGGCGTCTACGCCTTTCGCGACCGCCGAGCGCGCAAGGGCGATATGCGTCGACTGTGGATCCAGCGCATCAACGCGGGTACCCGGATGCACGGCGTGAGCTACAGCCGATTCATCGCCGGGCTGAATGCGGCGGGCATTGAGGTCGATCGTCGCATGCTGGCCGATCTCGCCGTGAACGACCCCACGACCTTCGGGGCCGTGGTCGCCCAGGCCGTCGACGCGCTCGCCAAGTAGGTCGCCAATCGAGTCGCTGAGCTCGTCACATCCCCGAGTGCGCCGACTGCGGCGCCTCGGCCAAAAACGTTCGTTCCGATGGAGCGAGGGTGCCTGCGTTCTCGAAGGACCGGACCTCGTGGCGGCCGCGCTGGACGCGAACGCGCCGATCGAGGCGATCTACGTGGACGAAGAACACGTCGCGCGTCTCGGCGACCTCCTCGAGGCGGCGGCTCGTCGCGATGTGCGCGTGTACGTGCTGGCCAGCAGCGTTCTCGAGCGCGTGGCCGATGCCACCTCACCCCAGCCAGTGCTCGCGACCGCGGCCCTGGTGGTCTCGGACCTCGACGACATTGCGCCCGAGGGGCTGATCCTCGTGCTGCACGACGTGCGCGACCCCGGTAACGCGGGCACGCTGATCCGCTCGGCCGACGCCACCGGGACGACTGGTGTCGTCTTTAGTGGGCACTCCGTGGATCCCTTCAATCCTAAGACTCTGCGGGCAACGGCGGGCTCAATCTTCCACCTGCCGGTCGTCGTGGCCGAGTTGGACGAGACCTTGCGCTCCTTTTCTGAGCGCGGGGCGTCCACCTACGCCACGGTGGTACGCGGGGGTGACGATCATCGCTCGATCGATTATCGGCGCGCGAGCGTGGTCGTGATCGGTAACGAAGCCGAGGGCTTGAGCGAGGATGCCGTTGCCCTGTGTGACGGTCGGATCTCGATTGCCATGGCGGGGGCGAGTGAGTCGCTCAACGCCGGAGTGGCCGGCTCGCTCATCGCCTTTGAATCGATGTGGCGACGTCAAAGCACGGGCGAGGGTCCAATAACCCCTAGCCTTTAAGGGTTATGACATCGTCGCCACTCGCCGATCTCGACGCGCAGGTCGCTGGTCTCCTCGCTTCGATCGAGGCGCTGACCAGCCTGGAAGCCCTCCGCAACGCCGAGCCCACCATTGTGGGTAAGCGCTCGATCTTGGCGTCGTTGCAAAAATCCCTGGGTTCGCTGGAACCCGATGAGCGCCGCGAGGCGGGGGCGAGGTTGCAAGACGCTCGCAGCACAGTCGGTGCTGCCTTTGACGAGCGACGTCGGGCCCTCGAGGGTGAGGCGCGCCGCGCAGCTCTGGAAGCCGATCGCCTGGACTTGGGTGATGTCGTCACCTCTGCGGTGACGTCGACTCTCAGCGCGGGACACCCCGGTCTGGTGGCGGTCACTCAGCGCGAGCTCGAAGACGTCTTCGTCGCCATGGGATTCACCGTCGCCGAGGGACCCGAGGTGGAGACCGACTGGTACAACTTCGAGGCGCTCAACATTCCTCCGGCTCACCCCGCGAGGGGTCTGTGGGATACCTTCTACGTGGACTTGGGCGAACCCGAGACGGTGGTGCTGCGCACGCACACGTCGCCCACCCAGATTCACTTGATGGAAGAGGCGGTCGCTGGCGGAACGCTCCCGATTCACTCGGTCATGCCGGGACGCTGCTATCGCCGCGACGCGCCGGACGCGCGTCACCTTTATGCGTTTCACCAGATCGAGGGACTCGTCGTTGACCGTGGGATTACCTTCGGCGATTTGGCGGGGGTGATCGAAAGTTTCACCAAGGCCTACTTCGGCCCCGATATCTCCTCGCGCCTTCGCCCGGGCTACTTCCCCTTCACCGAACCCTCAGCAGAGTTCGAGATCACGTGCACGATCTGTCGGGGCGCGGGATGTCGCACGTGCTCCTACAGCGGATGGGTCGAGCTAGGCGGTTGCGGAATGCTGGATCCCGCGGTGCTCGAGGCCGTGGGCATCGACGGAACCGAGTGGAGCGGCTTTGCCTTTGGCTTTGGCATCGACCGGTGCGCGCAGATGCGTCACGAACTGGGCGATATGCGCGCGCTGATCGAAAACGACACCAGGTTCTTGGAACAGATCTCGTGAAGGTCTCACTGAACTGGTTGCGCGAGTTCGTCGAGTTAGGCGAGAGCATCGAGGAACTCGAAGAGATATTGAGCGACCTCGGACTCGTGGTGGAAGGCGCGGAGCATGTGGGCGAGGGGCTCGAGGACGTGGTGGTCGCGCGCGTCGATGAGATTCGCGCGATCAAGGGCGCGGATCGCATTCGCCTGGTGACCGTCGACGCGGGGAATGGCCCGCTCGAGATCGTCTGCGGTGCGATGAACTTTGACGTGGGCGACCACGTGCCCCTGGCGCCGGTGGGTGCGGTTCTGCCAGGGGGCTTTGAGATCACCGAGCGCACGATGCGCGGGGTGACCTCGCGCGGCATGCTGTGTTCGTCGCGCGAGTTACGCCTGAGCGACGACCATCAGGGCCTCATGGTCCTCGATGACCTCGCGGCGCCCCAGGTGGGCGAGCGGCTTCTCGACGCTCTCGCGATCACCCCGGACGTGATCTTTGACATCTCGGTCGAGGGAAATCGACCCGACGCGTGGTCGATCGAAGGGGTCGCGCGCGACCTCGCGGCGCGCCTCGGGCGTTCCCTCCACGAGCCCGTTCTCGCTAGCCCGAACTCCACCGAGCCGAGTGACTCCTTCGCCCACGCCGGGATCGGCGATCCGGATCTGTGCGGTCGACTCACTGTGTCGGTCATTCGTCACGTGCGCGTCCTGCCGTCACCGCCATGGGTCGCTCAACGCTTGCGTAGCGCCGGCATGCGCCCGATCTCCAACGTCGTCGATGCGTCCAACTACGTCATGTTGGAGCTCGGTCAGCCCACGCACCCCTACGACGCGGCCAAGGTCGCCGGGCACACCTTGCGGGCACGGCGCGCGCGCCAGGGCGAAACACTGGTCACGCTCGATGGCGCCACCCGCCAACTGGCCACGCCGGGGCGAGGACTCGGTGACACCGGCGAGGACGGGGCCATTGTCGACGGCGACGATCGCATACTGGGACTGGCCGGAGTGATGGGCGGCGAGGGCAGCGGCGTGTCCGAGGACACCTCCGACGTCCTCCTTGAGGCCGCGTTCTTCGATCCGATGACCATCGCGCGATCCTCGAAGCGACACGGCCTGCGCAGCGAGGCGTCGCACCGCTTTGAGCGCGGCGTCGACCCCGAGGGCGCGTTGCGCGCGGCCGCGCGCTTTGTGGCCATCCTGCGCGAGAGCGTCCCCGATCTCGTGTTTCTCGCTTCACCCCTGGACGTACGAGGCGACGTGCCCGTGCCTCCCACGATCATCCTGGGCGCCGAGGACATCGAACGTCTCTTGGGTATCCCTCTGGCGCGCGACGACGTGGCATCGATTCTGTCGCGTATGGACTTTGTGGTGGCCGAGCGCGACGGTTCACTGGAGGTCACCGCCCCCTCGCGACGACTCGACATCCGTGAAGGTCTACGGGGTCGCGCGGACGTCATCGAAGAGATCGCGCGGGTCTATAGCTATCGGCGCATCCCGCTTCATCACCCGGCCTGGCCCGAACCGGGTGGGCTCACCGCACGCCAGGAACTGCGTCGCCAACTTCGCGAGATCGTCGTGGACGCAGGTCTGTACGAGGCGTGGACACCGTCGCTGGGCAGTGAAGCGGACTTCGATCTCTTGCACCCTGGGCTTTCGCGAGTGAGGGTCACCAATCCGCTCTCCTCCGAAGAGTCGGTGCTGCGCACGACGATGCTCACTGGCCTGGTTCGGGCGTGGGCGAAGAACTACGAACGCGGGATCGGCGACGTCGTGCTGGGTGAGTTCGGAGTGGTGTTTGAGCATCCCGAGGCGACGACGTCGCCGCGCATCGCGCGCGGCGGCATTGGTGGAGAACAGCTCCTCCAGTTGCCGCGTGAGAATGAGCGTCTGACGATCGTTCTGGGTCGCCCCGAGGACGACGCGAAAAGCGCTGTTGCGTACTGGCGCTTCATCGAGAGCCGACTCGGACTCGACGACGTGGTGGTGCGAGCGAGCGAAGCTCCGGCGGGGTTTCACCCCACACGCTGCGCTGCACTCGTGGACCGTCACAGCGAGCGCACCCTCGGCTTCCTCGGCGAAGTCGACGCGGACTTCCTCGCCGCGGCGGCCTCCGTGCCAGCAGCGAGACGCCTCGGGGTGATCGATCTGGATCTGGACGCGCTGGTGGATCCGAAGGTCGCGACCCGCCGGTCCGTTTTGGTCGAGGTGCCGAGCCGCTTTCCGAGCGCGGTGTTCGACCTCGCCTTCGTTACCCCGCGTAGCGTGCACGCCGCCGACTTGGCGCACACGTTGCGCGCGGCGAACGAACTGGTGGAGTCCGTGACGCTCTTTGACGTCTACGAAGGGCCTGGCCTGCGCGAGGGAGCCCGATCCCTCGCCTACAACGTACGGGTGAGCTCCATGGATCACACGCTCAGCGACGCGGAGGTGGCCGCCGCGCGCGAGAGCCTGATCGTGGCAGCCGGGCGTCTCGACGCCACCCTGCGATAGGAGCGCGGTGGTCGAATTCGTTCATCTCGGCGATGACGGGCGTCGTTTCAGCGAAGAGTACGTGGTGCGCCTCAGTGACGCTGACGAGCGCGGCCTGTTTCGTCTCGACGGCGTCGTCCGCTTCTTGCAAGATGTGGCGACCGATGACTGGAGCGACACCGGCATCGAGGCTGACGAGACCTGGGTGGTGCGACGCACACGGTTTCGGCTGATCGAGGGTGCGCGTTGGCCGCGGTATTTGGATCGGATGCGCCTGACGACGTGGTGCGGGGGAGTGGGCGCGGCGTGGGCCGAGCGGCGCACCAACATCGACCTCAATGGGGTCACGTCCATTGAGGCCGCGGGTCTGTGGGTGCCGATCGGGCCGGCGGGCACGCCGATACGCCTGCGCGGGAGCTTCTTTGACGTCTACGGTGAGTCGGCGCGCGCGCGAAAGGTTCCCGGACGCGTGGACACCCCCGTCTTGGCCGAGGGTGCGACGAGGCGGCCCTGGCCGCTGCGCGAGGCCGACCTGGATCTCGCTGGTCACGTGAACAACGCGGCGGTTTGGCAGGCGGTGAGCGAAGTGGTGCCCGCGCCGGTGCAATTCGTGAGCGTAACGCACCATCAATCGCTCGAGCGCGGCGAGGACGTGGTCCTCGCGAGTGTTCCCGGCGCCCTGTGGCTCGTCGTGGACGGCGCCATCAGGGTCTCGGCGATCTACGAGACCTAAGCCAGCGCAGGACGAGGCCGACTGGTCGCGATGACGCAGCCCACGATCACCAGTGGGAAGCCGACCATGATGCCGGCCGTGAGGGCTTCGTGCAGTCCCACGATGCCCAGCACGACCGCGACTGCGGTATTGACGTAGGTGACCACGACCGCTCGGGTCGATCCGACCTCTCTGACGAGGGCGGAAAAGACGATGAACGCCCCGGCGGTACACACGACCGAGAGCGTCGCAATGGAACTCCAGGTTTCACCCGAGACGTGACTCGGCCAATGGGTGAGGGCCCACGGAGCCCACGCCAGCGCCACCACGCCAGTGGCCCCGCACGTCACGGCGGCCCCGGGCACGTGCGCGAGCTTGGTGGCCAGAATCATGGGACCGAAGGTGTAGCCCACGCACACGAGTGCCATCATGGCGATCCACGTGAAAGTCCCTCCCGACAGGTCTAAACCAACTAGAAATGCGACGCCGCACGCGCCGACGGCGAGTCCGAGATACCGGCGAGATTCGATCTGTTCGCCGCGTCGCAGCCGTTGGACGACGACCGACAGCAAAGGCACACCGCAGATCAAGAGGCTGGTGAGAGAAGACGTGATGTGCTTCTCGGCGGTGGACATGAGGAACCAGGGCACGCCGAACTCGACGACTCCGAACACGACGATCCAGCCAAAGTTGCGCACCAGGGCGGACCACTGGCGCTGAATGGTCACGAGGGGGATCAGCAGCAGCGAAGCGGGCCCCGTGCGCAAAAAAACGACGACGCCGGGGTCGAGCTGGCGCACCGCGACGCGGATCAACAAGTAGGGGATCCCCCAGATGATGGCCATCATGAGGAATAGCACCCAGCCACGTTTGGACATTCATCAGGGTAGCGAACGATTGCGACATCCCAGCGAACCTGGCACTTTCAAGAGGTTCGACTGGCGGCGCCGATAACCCCCGAAAATCACAATTTTTGAACTTTTGCTCCGCTTCCTGCATAAAATGTCATTATGCGAATAGGCGTTATGGGGGCGACGGGGTACGCCGGCGGCGAACTGCTGCGCCTCTGCGCGTCCCATCCCGATTTAAATGTTCTGGTCGCGACCGGTGGATCAAGTGCCGGAATATCCATCGCGCAGCACATTCCCTCTCTCGCCGGCGCCTACCCCGACCTCGTGGTACAGCCACCTTCGGCCATTTTCGACGTGGATCTCGACGTGGTGTTCTTGTGTCTGCCCCACGGAGAGAGCCAGGGGTTCGTGCCCTCCTTGCTCGAACGCCACGTCCAGGTCGTGGACCTGGGTGCGGACTATCGCCTTCGCAACCCCGACCTGTACCCCACCTGGTACGAGCACGAGCACACCTCACCACAACTCCTCGGCGAGGCGGTGTACGGACTGGTGGAGCGTCACCGCGAGGAACTCAAGGGCGCACGGCTCATCGCGGTACCGGGCTGCTACCCGACGGCCGCCGCGCTCGCACTGGGCCCCTTCGTTGACGCCAACGTCATTGAGCGCGACAACCTCGTCGTGGACGCCTTGAGCGGGGTGTCGGGTGCCGGACGCGCGCTGAGCGAACGCTTGCAGTTCTCGCGCCTGGCGGCCAACGCCGAGGCGTACGGCCTTCTCACGCACCGACATACGCCCGAAATGGAACAAGAGATTGGCGCCACCGTGCTCTTCACGCCGCATCTGGTGCCAATCGCACGTGGCATTCTCGTGACGGCCTACGCGCGGGTCAGCGCCTCTTTGTCGAGCGACGACGCGCTCGCGATGTTGCGCGAGAGCTACGCGTTGGATCCCTGCGTGGTGGTGCTTGATGACCCGCCCACCCTGAAGGATCCCCTCGGGAGCAACTTGTGTTTCGTGAGTGCGCGCGTGGACGAGCGCACCGGATGGCTCATCGCGATGAGTTCGATTGACAACCTCACGAAGGGAGCGGCGGGCCAGGCCATTCAGGCGTGGAACGTCGCGACCGGACGTGACGAAACACTCGGCCTGCCCCTCGCGGGAGTGAGCCCGTGAGCTACGTCGTCAAACTCGGGGGTCACGCACTCGAATCACTCTCACCCACGTCGCCCATCCTCGCCGCGCTGGCGAGCGACCTCGGTCAGCTGGCGGCCAACTCGCTGGTCGTGCACGGCGGGGGACCGCAGATCGCCGAGCTGCTTGAGCGAGTCGGCCGGCCCAGCGTCTTTCACGAAGGACTGCGCGTGACCGATGACGCCACCATCGAGTACGTCGCCATGGCGCTCGCTCGCGTCAACGTGCATCTCGTCGCCTCGCTCGGGAACTGCGGGCTGCGTTGCGTGGGACTCAGCGGCGCGGACGCCGGCACGTTGCGCGCCCAGCCGGTGGGTGGGTATTGGGGTCGCATCAGTTCGTCGCCCAAGGTCGACACTCAAGTGGTCGCCGCCCTGTGGGCTGAGCACCTGACGCCGGTCATCTCGCCCCTGGCGTTAGACGACGACGGGGAGCTAGTGAACTGCAACGCCGACGTGGTGGCCGGAGCCCTCGCCGGGGCGCTCGACGCCAAGGTGCTCGTCCTCTTGAGCGACGTTGACCAGCTGCTGGCTGATCCCCTCGATCCCGAGTCGGCGCTCAGTTCGGTCAGCGGCGACGACGTGCGCGCGATGCTCGCTAGTGGCGCCGCGCGCGAGGGCATGCGGCCCAAGATGATGGCCGCACTCGAGGCAATTGATGCGGGCGCGCGCCGCGTACTGCTCGCCAATGGCACGCGGCCTCACGCCCTACGCGACGCGCTAGCGGGCAGTATCGCGACAACCGAGGTGTTCGCGTGATCCGCCACTTCATTACCATCGAGGAGCTGTCCAGTGACGACCTCGCCTCGATCTTGTCGCTCGCCACCTCGCCGTTTGATGACACCACCCTGAGCGGTCAGGGCGTCGCCCTCGTCTTCGAACGGCCCAGCCTTCGCACGCGCGCGTCGAGTTCGAGTGCGGTGCACGAGCTCGGCGGGTACGTCACGTTCTTTAGCGACGACGAGATCGGTCTGGACACCCGAGAGTCGGTCGAAGACGTGGGACGCACGATCGCCGAGATGTACTCGATAGCCGGACTTCGAGTACGCCGCCACGACGTGTTCGCGCGCATGCGCGCCGCTACCGACGAACGACTCTCGCTCATCAATCTGATGGACGACGTGGCTCACCCGACCCAGGCCGTGGCCGACGTGCTCACGATCGCCGACGAGTTTGCGCACGGCGACGCGGGCCAACTCGCGGGACTGAACGTCGCCTACGTCGGCGACGCGACCAACGTCGCTCGCTCGCTCGCAGTCGCGCTCCTGCGACTGGGTGTCGACGTCACTATCGCCGCCCCCATCGGCTATCAGTTGGCCGCGGGTGGGGCCGAAGATCCTGCCCAGGTTGCAGGACCCGGGACACTGTGCCTCGTGGACACCGTGGACGAGGCGGTGAAGAACGCTGACGTGATCTACACCGACACCTGGGTGTCGATGGGTCTCGAGTCTGAGGGCGCGCGGCGCCGCGAGGAGCTCGCTGACTTTCAGGTGAACGGGGCCGTGATGGCCATGGCCAAACCAACGGCCATTGTGTTGCACTGCCTGCCCGCTCACCGCGGCGAAGAGGTCACCAACGACATTCTCGACGGGGCGCAATCTCGGGTGTGGCGACAGGTATTTCATCGACGTTCGTCGATGATTGGCGTCCTTCGATGGATAAAAGGAGAAGTATGACCAAGACCCAACGTCAGCATCGCATCAGTGAACTGATCGATCACGACGTCATTTCGACCGCGGCCCAGATCGTGGCCCGTTTGCGTGAGGAGGGCATCGCCGCGACGCAGGCGACCGTCACGCGTGACTTACAGGAACTCGGCACAGTGAAGGTACGCGACGAACACGGCGCGCGTCGCATCGTGCTGGCCGCGTCACCCAAGATCGCGCCCGCACCGTTGGATCACTTGCGCCGGATGATGGGCGAGTGGGTGGTGTCGGTGGACAGTTCGGCGAACTTGGTCGTGGTGCGCACGCCACCCGGTTGCGCGCACGTCGTCGCTTCCGCTCTGGATCGCAGCGCGCTGGGCGGAGTGTTGGGCTCGGTGGCGGGCGACGATACGATCCTGGTGATCGCCGGCGAAGCGCATGGAGGGGCGAAGTTGGCGGCCGAGTTCCGCGCGCTGGCGGGAATCAGTGATCTCATCGAACGCCAAGTGAAGGGCTAAGCAATGGCCAAGCGGGTCGTACTCGCCTACAGCGGAGGTCTCGACACCTCGGTCGCCGTGCGATGGATGATCGAGGAGTGGGGCGTGGAAGTGGTCTGCGTGCTGGTCGACGTGGGCCAAGACGTGGAGAAGTCCGAGAGTTTCGTCGATATTCGTGCTCGCGCGCTCGCGGCCGGCGCGCTCGACATGGTCGTGGTAGACGGGCGCAAGGAGATGGCCGAGGAGTTCTGTGCCAAGGCCATTGCGGCCAACGCGAAATACGAGGGCAAGTATCCACTGGTCTCGGCGCTCTCTCGTCCGGTCATTGTGCGCCACCTGGTCGCCCAGGCCCGCAAGTTCAAAGCCCAGGCCGTGGCCCACGGCTGCACCGGCAAGGGCAATGACCAAGTCCGCTTTGAAGTGGGCACCCACGCGCTCGCTCCGGACCTTGAGGTCCTCGCCCCGGCGCGCAACTGGGGCATGACGCGCGCGGACTCGGTGGACTACGCCCTCAAGTGGGACATTCCGATCCGCGCCACTAAGGAGAAGATCTACTCCATCGACGAGAACCTGTGGGGTCGGGCGATCGAGTGTGGTGCTATCGAAGACCCCTGGGCCGAAGCGCCAGACGAGCCCTACACCCTGACGCGTATCACGGCCACCGAGCCGGTTGAACTGAGCGTGAGTTTCGACCACGGCGTGCCCACGGCCATTGATGACGTCGAGATGGAACTGGCCGATCTGATCGCGGAACTCAACGCGCGAGCGGGATCCACGGGTTTCGGTCGTCTCGACATGGTCGAGAACCGTCGCGTCGGTATCAAGAGCCGCGAGGTCTACGAGTGTCCGGCCGCACTCGCACTCATCGCCGCGCACAGCGAGCTCGAGGACATGGTGCTCGAGCGTGACCTGCGTCACGAGAAGATGCGTCTCGAAACGCGATGGGCCGAACTCGTCTACGACGGCATGTGGTTCTCACCCTTGAAGGAGGCCCTGGACGCCTTCGTCGACGAGACCCAGCGTCACGTGACGGGCGACGTTCGCCTGCGCTTTGACCCACCGGGACTCCTGCGCGTGCTCGGACGTCGCAGTCCCAAAGCGCTGTACGACTACGGGCTCGCCACCTACGACGCGGCCGACACCTTCCGTCACGCTGACTCCGAGGGGTTCGTGCGCATCTACGGCTTGGGCGTGAAGACCTGGGCCCAGCGCCAGGGCGCGAAGAACTCGACCCCGCCCACTCCATGACGCTCTGGAGCGGGCGTTTCAGGTCACCGATGGATGAGGCCCTCTGGGACCTGTCCGAGAGCTACTCCTACGACTACGTGCTCTACGCGCACGATATTGAAGGCAGCAAAGCGCACGTTCGTGGTCTAGTGACTGCCCGGCTGCTGAGTGCAGACGAGGCCACGACGTTGCTCGCAACGCTGGACGCGATCCGCGACGAGTTCGCCGCCGGCGCATTCGAGCGCGCGGCGAGCGACGAGGACATCCACATGGCCATCGAACGCCGCGCCACCGAGCTGGCCGGCGACGTCGGGGCGAAGTTGCACACCGCGCGCAGCCGAAACGACCAAGTGGCGACGACGCTGCGCCTGTTCACGCGTGACGCACTGGGTGACATCGCGCTCGCCACGCTCGAGCTGATCGACGTCCTGCTCGAACTCAGTCAAGTGAATCCTGACGCTCATCTCCCCGGGTACACCCATCTCCAGCGCGCCCAGCCCGTGCTCTTAAGCCATCATCTCAATGCTCACGCCTTCGCGCTCCTGCGCGACGTCGATCGACTCGGTGATACACGCCGGCGACTCAACGTCTCGCCACTCGGCGCCGGGGCGATTGCCGGTACTTCGCTCAATATCGATCCGAGCGAAACAGCAGACCTCTTAGGTTTCGACGGCGCCTTCGCCAACTCGATGGATGCGGTCAGTGATCGCGATTTTGTCGCGGAGACACTCTTTGACGTGGCGCTACTCGGCGTACATCTCTCACGGATGGGGGAAGAACTCGTGCTGTGGACCTCGGCCGAGTTCAATTTTGCCTCATTGGGTGACGACTTCACCACCGGCTCATCGATGCTCCCGCACAAGAAGAACAGCGACGTCGCGGAACTCGCCCGGGGAAAGAGCGGGCGACTCATCGGCAATCTCACCGGTCTGCTCGTGGTCTTAAAGGGCCTACCCCTGTCGTACAACCGGGATCTACAGGAAGACAAGGAGCCGTTGTTCGATTCGATTCGTCAGATTCTCTTGGTGCTGGGAGCCCTGACGGGCGCCTACGGCTCGCTCGATTTTCACGGCGAAGTGGCCGCGGCGGCGGCGGACGACGAACTGTTGGTGGCCATCGACATCGCCGAAGAACTGGTGAGCGAGGGCGTGCCCTTTCGTCAAGCCCATGAGCAGGTCGGTCTGTTAGTCGCCGAGTCGATCGCCACGGGTACGTCGCTGCGCGAACTCGTCAGTTCGGCTCCCTCGATCGAGCGTTTCGGCGTGCTCTTCGAGAGCGGCGCGGCCTTGAAGCGTCGCACATCGCCGGGTGCCGTCGGGTCCTCACGCCAGCGCGGAGCAGTCACTGTTGTTGAAGGCCGCCATCGCCGAGGCGAAGGCGCGGTTGGAGTGACGTTACCGATCAGACTTCGCTGAGGCGGCGAGTGACGAGATGTACGAGGCGGCTTTAGGGCTGCCCAACCCGGAGCACGGATCCCATCCGACGTCGGCAGCGGTACGCGCCGTTGTTGCCGGACGTGATGTCGTTGAAGACTCGATCGCCATATTCATAGAGCCGCGGATTGATGAGTCCGAACGCATGACCCGCCTGAGCGATCGCCAACGCCGTGAGTCCGGCATACAAGGGGGCGACCGCCGACGTCCCGCCGACCACCAGGTCGGTGCCATCAGCTCGAACCTGATAGCCGCTGTCAGGATCCGCGTCGGCTGCCACGTCGGGTACACCTCGACCGACTTCGCGCCCGGATTCGCCGACGGCGGGACGTGGGCGGTACTCTTGCCACGAGGGCAGGGGAAAAATCGCACTCACGCCCCCGCCCGTCGCCCCGCCAGAAGGTAGGTCGTTCCACACCACTTCGGAACTGATCGTGCCGTCGCTGACTGCGAGACGGGTCCCTCCGCATCCGACGACCTGAGGGCTCGACGCCGGATAGTCGACGTGAGCCTCGTCGCCAGTGACGCCGTCGGTCGATCCGTTGTCGCCGGCCGCGACGAAGACGGTCACGCCCACGCTGGCGGCGTCAGTCAGCGCATCTTCAAATACCTTTACTGTCTGGGCCGTGTACGAACTCTCCGGACCACCCCAGCTGATCGAGATGATCTGCGGCGCCCGAGTTGCGTCATGCACCGCCGCGCTAATGGCGTCGGCAAAACCTTGATCGGTATTGGGCGCGAAATACACGATGATGTTCGCGCCCTGGGCGATCGCTCCGACGACTTCGATGTCGAGCATCACTTCGGTGTCGGGACCCGACGTGTCTCCGGTGGGCTGGTTACTCGCACCATCGACGCTGGTCGCACTAACCGTCGGCGTCGCGATGCCCAGTGCGGAGAAGTACGTGTCGAGGTCACTCGAGGTGTACCCGCCACCCAACTCGATGAGGGCGACCGAGACTCCGGACGCTCGGGCACCGGCGAGCTCCCCGTACAGCCGAGCGATCGCGAGCGGGGTGTAGGAACTGGCGGGATTCTCGGAGAGTCGAAAGCGCGTGTTGGCCTGAGGACGATTGTCGAGGCCGAGAACGCCGACCACCGCGTCACGGAGATCGCCGGGCAGGTGGATCGGTCCCAGGTGGCTGCGAAAGTGCCCGCAGGCATGTTCAAAGCGTTGGAACTCGACGCCGAAGGCCGACTCCATGGCCCCCGCACTTCCCCACAGCCGAAGGCGACGACCGGCCGGATCGACTTCGATGATCGAGAGGGCATGGGAGCGAGCAAAGTTCTCGAGTCGTGAGAGGTCGTCGGGATCGGCACCTCGCGTCGTGGCGAGCTCTTCACGAGTAAGAAATGAATGGGCGCCGGGCCGCGGCGTGTGGGCTCGATCGCTTCGCGGGCGAAGATACACGGTCACTTCGACGTCGCTCGAAGGATCGATCGGCTCCCGCGGGACTGGCATCGACCTGTGGGGGAGGGATGCTTCCTTCTAAGGGAACGGGAGTCGTGTCATCGGCCATGAGACCTCCTTCGGAGATCACGCTAGTGAGCCTCTCTCGGTGTCACACCGTCGCGTCAGGGTGGAACGTGCCTCATGTGAGCGAACGCGAACCCTACAGTGATACAACATGGTCGAGCGCCTTCTAACACCCTCCAAGATCACCGCCTGGCTGGGGTGCGGCCACTACTTGTCCCTGCGAAATCAAGTGGACTCAGGACTGCTCGCGCCGCGCAGCACTCCCTTGGGGGAGTTTGCCGAGCTGCTGATCGACAAGGGCAACCGGCACGAATCCAACTGTCTCGACGAGTACGAGGCCATGGGCAAGACGATTTACGAAGTTCCCGGACGCAACGCGGACGAAACATTCGCGCAGTGGGTCGAACGGGTGAAGGGCTCACTCGACACCGGATTCGACGTGATCTATCAAATGCCCTTCGTTCACGAAGGCATGCGTGGTATCGCCGACTTTCTCATTCGGGTCGAGGAGTCACCCGTCTACGCCCACTACGAACCGGTGGACGCGAAGCTAACACGCAACCAGGCCAAACCCGGACACGTGATGCAACTGTGCTTCTACGCCGAGGCGATCGCGGCCTTGACGGGTAGCCCTCCACGCCGCATGCACATCTGGCTGGGCTCGGGACGCACGGAGTCGCTCACGGTGGAGGAGTTCTTGCCCTACTGGCGCCGCCTGCGCCGCCAACTCGCCGCGATTCTCGATGAGGACGTCACGACCGTGACAACGCGACCGCGACTGTGCGAGAGCTGCGAATACTGCGAGTTCCAAGAACACTGTCAGTCACAGTGGCGCAGCGAGGACGCGCTCGCCTTCGTGGCCAATAGCCGCGAGAGCGAACGAAACATCCTCGAAGACGCGGGGATCATCACGATTGCTCAGTTGGCCGAGCGCACGGAGATGGTGGCGGATTTGCGCGAAGAGAAGCGTCAACGCCTCACGCGTCAAGCGGCCTTGCAGGTGGCCTCGCGCGAGCGCTCGGGGCCGCCAGCTTTTGAGTTCATTGAGGTGTCGGAAGACCCCGTCTACGGTCACGGCTTTGAACAACTTCCGGCCCCCGATCGCGGCGACGTGTTCTTCGATTTTGAGGGTGATCCGTTCTGGACCCCCCAACACGACTTGATGTTCCTCGCGGGCCTGCTCTATCAAGATGAGGCGGGCGAGTGGGCCTACGACGAGCGCTGGGCGCACAATCTGGTTGATCAGCAGTCAATGATCAAGGGGTTGGTGGAGTTCTTCGCCCAGCGACGCGAAGAGTTCCCACTCATGCACATCTACCACTACAACCACACTGAGCGCTCGACGATTGAGCGGCTCATGCGCGACGCGGAGGACGAGAACCTCTTTGCGAGTTTGGTCGAGACCGGTCTGTTCGTGGACCTCTTCACGATTGCGAAGAACGCGATTCGTGTGGGTACCGAGTCCTACAGCTTGAAGCAGCTGGAACACCTGGTGGAGTTTCGTCGCAGCGGGGCGATCGAAGGCGGAGCGATGGCCGTCGTCGAATACGAAGAGTGGATGGTCACGCACGATGAGCAAACTCTTCGCAACATTGCGATCTACAACCGCGATGACGTCGAAGCCACCAAGGCGCTGCGCGACTGGCTCGTCAACCAACGACCGGCCGACCTCGCGTGGCGAGAGCCCGTCATTTCCGAAGAAGACTACGAACTCGACACGGACCAACTCGTCGAAGACCTGCACCTGTTGCCTAAGGGCGGGGCGGAGTATCTGTTGGGGGATCTCTTGAATTATTGGCGTCGAGAGCGCTCGGCCGACGTGACGCCGAAGTACGTTGCACTTAACGGGGACTACACCGCGTTGTACGACAACATCGACTACCTCACGAACCTGCAGGTGCGTTCGCGTCGATGAGCCGACCGGGCGCGAGCGAAACCCGCGACTTGTGTTGACCTGGCCCGAGCAACTGATTGATCGATCACTCGAAAAAGGAGACGAAGTTCTCTTCGCCGGCATCGGCGTGCCCTACGGTCGAGGAACTATCTCGGTCATTGACTTTGACCTTCGCGAAGTGTCGCTTCCGTGGGGGCCGATTCAGATGGAACACGGTGGGTTGCCCGCCGCGCTCACCCGAGATCGGCGATTTCGACCCAAGCCGAAAGACTCGGTGTTGAAGGATCTCGCGCGCCAGATTCTCACTCCCGAGGTCCACGGAGTGCCCAGTCGCCTCGCGATGGCGCTGCTCGCGGGGGAGCCGCCGCGCTTTGTTGCGGGACACGGTCCGACCGACGGAGTTTTCCGGGACGACCTCGCCATCGATCTACCAGTGGGTCGACGATCTCGACGAAAGCTTCGTCGCGTTTCAGGGACCACCCGGAACCGGCAAGACCTACAGCGGCTCGCACGTGATTCACCACCTCATCACGTCGGGTAAGCGCGTGGGCGTCGTCGCCATGAGTCATCCCGCGATCGACAATCTGATGAACGCCACGCTATACCGTGTTCGAGAAGGCCGGTGACCTCGAGATATTGCGCGCCCTGCGTTGGAAAGACACGAAGGACGGCACGCCCCTCGAGTTCGCTACCTATTCACAGAGGAAGGATGATCTCGAGTCGGGCGAGTTCAATCTGGTCGGCGGTACGGCGTGGCTCTTCGCCAAGCCCGAGATGCGTCAGCACCCCGTGGACGTGTTGATTGTGGATGAAGCGGGGCAACTCGCGCTCGCCGACGCCGTCGCCTCCACCAATGGGGCGCGCAACATGCTGCTGCTCGGCGACCCGCTGCAACTCAGTCAGGTGGCCAAGGCCGATCACCCCGGCGACTCCGGTGCGAGCGTGCTCCAGCACGTGCTCGGCACGCATCTCACCATTCCCAACACCCAAGGGGTGTTCTTGGCGAAGACCTGGCGTATGCATCCCGACGTCAGCCAGTTCATCTCCGCCCAGATCTACGAAGACCGCCTCACGAGTGATGAGTCGTGTGTCCAGCAAGACACGGAGTTCGGTACGGGGCTTCGGTGGTTGGAAGCACGTCACTCACGTCGCTCGACCGAATCGATCGAAGAAGCCGAACTCGTCGCCGACCAGATTGCCCGGTTAGTCGGGACGAAGTGGGTCAATCAGAAGGGCGAGTCACGCGTGCTCGAGGGGCGTGACTTCATGGTGGTGGCCCCGTACAACGACCAAGTGCGCCTCCTGCAAGCGACATTTCGCATTCAGCCTGGGTTGAACACGGTTCAAGTCGGCACCGTCGACAAGTTCCAAGGCCGTGAGGCGCCCGTCGTGTTCTTTACGATGACGACCTCCTCGGCGGACGACATGCCCCGAGGACCGGAGTTCCTCTTTTCGAGGAATCGTTTGAACGTGGCGGTCTCGCGGGCGCGCTGTTTGGCCTATCTGGTGTGCACCGAGGAACTGCTCAATTCGCGAGCGGCGGACATCGACGATATGCGTCTGATCTCGACCCTCAGCGCCTTTGTGGAGTACGCCCAAAGTGAAGCGACGTAGACTCGCCGCCGATGGGCGCGGATCGACGCTTCGTGACCACGTTCGCAAGGGCTGGTGGGGGAGACAAAGCGTGCTCGAAACGGTGATCAACCCGCGTCCAAACTGCTAACATGGAACTCCTGCCCCTAGCGAGGACGGCCTGCGACTTGCGTCGTAAAGTCGGGCGCTGGTAGGGTAGGCATCCCTGCTACCGGGGTAACCGGTGGCGGAATCACGGGAGAAATCCCGAGATGGTGTACTTCACACCTCCGACTTCGGTCGTGTGTGTCGTCGCTCCTTGAAAACGGAAGAACGAGAGCCAAAAGCCAGTACGGGCGACGATGGGCTGATCTAACAGACCACGTCGTTCGTCAAAGAAGTACTGCAGTAGGCAGAGTATTCACACCCCGTGTGAACTCTGTTGTCAGGCGAGTATTAGAGTCGCTCGTCTGGCTCTCTGTGATCTAAGAGAACTTCGGTTCTTGAAGTGAACTTGATGGAGAGTTTGATTCTGGCTCAGAATGAACGCTGGCGGCGTGCTTAACACATGCAAGTCGAACGGAATACAAGGGAGCTTGCTCCTGAACTATTTAGTGGCGAACGGGTGAGTATCACGTGAGCAACCTGCCCCGAAGATTGGGATAACACCGGGAAACCGGTGCTAATACCGAATACCCTCCACACATCGCATGGCGAGTGGAGGAAATGTTTTTCGCTTCGGGAGGGGCTCGCGGTCCATCAGCTTGTTGGCGGGGTAACGGCCCACCAAGGCTACGACGGATAGCTGGTCTGAGAGGACGATCAGCCACACTGGAACTGAGACACGGTCCAGACTCCTACGGGAGGCAGCAGTGGGGAATCTTGCGCAATGGGCGAAAGCCTGACGCAGCAACGCCGCGTGAGGGACGAAGGCTTTCTGAGTTGTAAACCTCTTTCGACAGGAACGATTGTGACGGTACCTGTAGAAGAAGCACCGGCCAACTATGTGCCAGCAGCCGCGGTGATACATAGGGTGCAAGCGTTATTCGGATTTATTGGGCGTAAAGAGCTCGTAGGCGGTTCAATAAGTCACGTGTTAATCCCCCAGGCTCAACCTGGGGCCGCCACGTGAAACTGTTGTGACTAGAGTTTGGTAGGGGATCACGGAACTCCTGGTGTAGCGGTGGAATGCGCAGATATCAGGAAGAACACCAGTAGCGAAGGCGGTGATCTGGGCCAATACTGACGCTGAGGAGCGAAAGCGTGGGGAGCGAACAGGATTAGATACCCTGGTAGTCCACGCCGTAAACGGTGGGCACTAGGTGTGGGGACTTTTCAACGGTTTCCGCGCCGCAGCTAACGCATTAAGTGCCCCGCCTGGGGAGTACGGTCGCAAGACTAAAACTCAAAGAAATTGACGGGGGCCCGCACAAGCAGCGGAGCATGTGGCTTAATTCGATGCAACGCGAAAAACCTTACCTAGATTTGACATGCTGGGAAAAGCCACAGAGATGTGGTGTCCTTCGGGGCCCAGCACAGGTGGTGCATGGCTGTCGTCAGCTCGTGTCGTGAGATGTTGGGTTAAGTCCCGCAACGAGCGCAACCCTTGTTCTATGTTGCCAGCACGTAATGGTGGGGACTCGTAGAAGACTGCCGGGGTCAACTCGGAGGAAGGTGGGGACGACGTCAAGTCATCATGCCCCTTACGTCTAGGGCTGCACACATGCTACAATGGGCGGTACAGAGGGCTGCTAAACCGCGAGGTGGAGCCAATCCCTAAAACCGCTCTCAGTTCAGATTGCAGGCTGCAACTCGCCTGCATGAAGTTGGAGTTGCTAGTAATCCCGGATCAGCACTGCCGGGGTGAATACGTTCCCGGGCCTTGTACACACCGCCCGTCAAACCACGAAAGTTGGCAACACCCGAAGCCGGTGGCCTAACCGCAAGGAAGGAGCCGTCGAAGGTGGGGTCAGTGATTGGGGTTAAGTCGTAACAAGGTAGCCGTACCGGAAGGTGCGGCTGGATCACCTCCTTTCTAAGGAGCACATCTGTCCACTAGGGACAGACAGCTACCGAGTTGAATGCTGGCTAGTTGGCTGTGTGGTTTAGCCACCGCGGAATATCCCTCGCACTTGTGTGTCGGTGATCTGGTCAGGTGACGGCCATCCAGGCTGACTCTCGTCTTCCGTTTTGGAGGAGCGACCCGCTCCTTTGAATGATGCCCGTGAGTATCGGGGCCGCTCATTCCCCGACGTTCCTACCGCGATCTGAGGTCTAACTCGCGACTTGGTTGAGCGTCGGTGCGCTGATCTTTGAGAATTCTAGAACGAGCACGAGCATCTATATTTTTTAAATATCAATTTCTCCAAGCTACAAAGAGTCAACGGTGAATGCCTTGGCGTCTAAAGCCGATGAAGGACGTGGGTGACTGCGATAATCCATGGGGAGCTGTCTACCGAGCTTCGATCCATGGGTGTCCGAATGGGAAAACCTTGCACCCGTCATGGGGTGCAACTCCCGCCTGAATATATAGGGCGGGTAGAGGGAACCGGGTGAATTGAAACATCTCAGTAACCCGAGGAGAGGAAAACAAAAGTGACTCCCTGAGTAGCGGCGAGCGAAACGGGAAGAGCCTAAACCGAGCTGGTGTTAAAGCACTGGGCGTTGCCAGTTCGGGGTTGTGGGATTTACTAGAAGGAACCAGCAACCTTCACAGAGTTACAAAATCGATTCGTAGCAGAAGTACCTGGAAAGGTACGCCACAGAGGGTAACGGCCCCGTACGCGAAACGAACAGATCTCTGAGTGAACACCCGAGTAACGCCGGATCCGGGAAAGCCGGCGTGAATCTGTCAGGACCATCTGATAAGGCTAAGTACTCATAGACGACCGATAGTGAACAAGTACCGTGAGGGAAAGGTGAAAAGTACCCCGGGAGGGGAGTGAAATAGAACCTGAAACCGTTGATTTACAATCAGTTAGAGAGTCGTCACAGCGTTACGACGCTGTGGCCTCGATAGCGTGCCTTTTGAAGAATGAGCCAGCGAGTTGTGGTACGTGGCGAGGTTAACCCGAGAGGGGTAGCCGAAGCGAAAGCGAGTCTTAATAGGGCGATCAGTCGCGTGCTGCAGACCCGAAGCCGAGTGAGCTTGCCATGGGCAGGTTGAAGCGGGGGTAAAACCCCGTGGAGGACCGAACCCACCTCAGTTGAAAATGAGGGGGATGACCTGTGGTAAGGGGTGAAAGGCCAATCAAACTCGGTGATAGCTGGTTCTCCCCGAAATGCATTTAGGTGCAGCGTCAGTCGTTCAGCATCGGAGGTAGAGCACTGGATGGGCTAGGGGGCCTACAAGCTTACTGACCCCAACCAAACTCCGAATGCCGATGCTCCAGAGACTGGCAGTGAGACCACGGGGGATGAGCTTCGTTGGTCGAGAGGGAAACAGCCCAGATCTTCAGCTAAGGCCCCAAATTCTGGACTAAGTGGAAAACGATGTGAGAACGCTCAGACAGCCAGAAGGTTGGCTTAGAAGCAGCCATCCTTTAAAGAGTGCGTAATAGCTCACTGGTCGAGTGGTCTTGCGCGGATAATGTAACGGGGCTCAAGTCCAGAGCCGAAGCTAAGAATTGCGTCATATGACGTAGTGGTAGGGGAGCGTCGAACCTGCTGTGAAGCGGAGGTGTAAACCTACGTGGAGCGCGTTCGAGTGAGAATGCTGGTATGAGTAGCGAGAGAGGGGTGAGAAACCCCTCCGCCGTAAGCCCAAGGGTTCCTGGGGAAGGCTAATCCCCCCAGGGTCAGTCGGGAGCTAAGGCGAGGCCGAAAGGCGTAGTCGATGCACAACAGGTTGATATTCCTGTACCACCGTGTCCGCGCCCATTCCAAAGTGGGGGTACTAAGGGGCTGACCTTCGGGTCGAACCGACCAGCCCCGCGGCGGAAAGCGAAGGAGGGACGGAGGAGGATAGGTGAGCCCAGGCGTTGGTTGTCCTGGGGTAAGTACGTAGGGCGAGGTGTAGGCAAATCCGCACCTCTTATGCCTGAGATACGATGCCGAACCGCAAGGTGAAGTCACTGATTCCATGCTTCCAAGAAAATCTTCTAGCGAGTTGACACGGTGCCCGTACCCCAAACCGACACAGGTGGGCGGGTAGAAAATACCAAGGCGATCGGGAGAACTGTAGTTAAGGAACTCGGCAAAATGCATCCGTAACTTCGGGAGAAGGATGGCCTTACTAGCGTGACGGACTTCGCGTCCCGAGCGTGAGAAGGTCGCAGAGAATTGTGGGAAGCGACTGTTTACCAAAAACACAGGAGCGTGCTAAGTCGCAAGACGCCGTATACGCTCTGACGCCTGCCCGGTGCTGGAAGGTTACGGGGATCGGTTAGCTCTTTGAGCGAAGCTGAGAACCTAAGCCCCAGTAAACGGCGGCCGTAACTATAACGGTCCTAAGGTAGCGAAATTCCTTGTCGGGTAAGTTCCGACCTGCACGAATGGCGTAACGACTTCCCAACTGTCTCAACTACAGACCCGGCGAAATTGAAGTACGAGTAAAGATGCTCGTTAGCTGCATCAGGACGGAAAGACCCCGTGCACCTTTACTACAACTTGATGTTGGGTTTTGGTTCAGTTTGTGTAGGATAGCTGGGAGGCTGTGAAGCGTTGGCGCTAGTCAATGTGGAGCCACTGTTGAAATACCAGCCTTTCTGCGCCGGAACC
>CAWJOZ010000003.1:0-115249 GCA_963844615.1 uncultured Acidimicrobiaceae bacterium
ACGGGTTAGTTATCGACGTCAGCCGACTCCGTGGTGTGCGAGTGGACCCGAGCTCCAACATCGCAGTGATTGGCGCCGGTGCCCTGCTCATCGACGCTTACAACGAAGTAGGTGCCCACAGCCGCCTTCTGCCGGGTGGTTCGTGTCCCACCGTGGGCATCGCGGGACTCGCCCTCGGCGGTGGCGTCGGCGTCTTCGCGCGACGCTATGGTCTCACGTCGGACAACCTTCGCACGCTCGAAGTCGTCACCGCCGATGGCACACTGGTGCGCGCGAATGAGAGCGAGCACGCCGACATGCTCTGGGCCAGTCGTGGCGGCGGTGGCGGAAACTTCGGCATCGTTACGTCCTTTACGTTCGACGTCCACGTCATGCCTGAGGTGACGCTCTTCACGCTGCAGTTTCCCTGGGGAGCGGCGGCCACCATGCTCGAGGCGTGGCTTCAGTGGATCGACGTCGCACCCGATGAGCTCTGGTCGAACTGCGTTCTTGAATCGCAGGGCATGTACGGATTCCTGGGTCAAGTGGGAGGCGTGTTCTGCGGTTCCCCCGACGAACTCGCGACGTATCTATCGGTGTTAAAGTCCGCGATCGCCGCGACACCGACCTACAGCTTCAACGGATCCAACTCGTATCTGAGTGCCATGGAGATCGAAGCGGGCTGCTCGGGACTCAGCGTGGCGGCGTGCCACCTTTCCTCACAGAACCCCCTCGGTGAGCTCAACCGTGAGGCGTACTCGGCCAAGTCGAGTTACGTAAACGCCCCCCTCTCATCAGCCGGCTGCGTTCAAATCGTTGACGCCATCGAGCACCTGGCCTCGCTCGCGCCCACTCTGGGCGGGGCGCTCGCGTTCGACTCCTACGGCGGCGCGATCAATCGAGTCGCGAGCGACGCAACTGCTTTCGTGCACCGCGACAAGCTGGCCTGCATCCAGGCAACGTACTCCTGGTCCACGGGAGCGCCCTCGTCAGTCATCGACGCGGGCCGAACGTGGCTGACGTGGCTCGGAACGAGTGTGTTCGACCCCGCCACCGGGGCGTATCAGAACTACATCGATCCAACGCTTGCGGACTGGCGCAGCGCCTACTACGGGAGCAACTTCGATCGGCTGGTGAGGGTCAAGCGTCACTACGATCCTGAGAACCACTTCTCCTTTGCCCAGTCGATCCCGGTACACGCAGCGTCCTAAAACCTGTGATGAGGAGACGGAAGAGCCAAAAATGACGCTTTACGATGGATAGGGAGAGGCATTTTGTGCGAAGCAGTGAATATTTTGTCGCTAAATACCTGGGTTTCAGTAGCCATCACCTTAAAATGACCCCAGTTTGACTTTGGGTTGATCCACTTTTGATGGAGTGTCGGAATACTTATGCGAAATGTCAAATGTCTTAAAACCGTCGAGCCACGGAGCTGAAATGGCGACCGTCAACGAACGCCGCCGCGGAAGCCGAACGCGCACGGGAGTGCCTTCACCGGTACCCAATTCGATCAGCGAGCTTCAGACCGCGTCGCAGGGCGACGCGGTGCTGACGGCGAGTGAAGCCGCCGCATTCAAGGTAAAATCCCGCCGAATCTGGATCGGCTACGCCGTGCTCGGCTCGCTGCTTTTCGCGTACCTGATCTCGCTCATCGTGCGCAACGCCAACCAACAGTGGACCTGGCTCGACGGCTGGGCGCTGACCTGCTTGGAACTCGTGGCCGTGTGCATGTGTTTCTACCGCGGCTTCGACGGTCGGCGCGGCCGCGCGGTTCCCCTGTTCTTGGGCTTCGCGCTGCTGTCGTGGACGATTGGTGACTTTGTGCTCACCGCCGAATCCCTCGGCGGCGCCAACGTGCCTGATCCTTCCTGGGCTGACCTCTTTACTTGTCCTTCTACCCACTGGCGTACATCGCGACGTTCATGCTCCTCCAACGAGGACTAGGTCGACTCTCACGGGCAAACTGGCTCGACGGCGCGGTCGCTGGATTGGGCGCGGCGGCACTGTGTGCAGCCTTCGCCTTTCACAGCATCGAGCACGCGGCGGGCTTGGGCGCCCTCGGTACGACCGTTAACTTGGCCTACCCAGTCGGCGACCTTCTCCTGCTCAGCCTCGTCATCGGAGGGTCCGTACTGCTCTCGGACCGCGGCACGGCGCGCTGGTATCTCCTAGCCGCCGGCTTCGTCGTCATCGTGATCGGCGACACGTTCAACCTCTTTCAGAGCCCGTCTTTTGGCGGGTCGCGCTTCGGAAGTGACTTCAACGACATCGCGTGGCCCACGGCCATCTTGTTGATGTCGATGGCGATGTGGCTACCTTCAAAGCGCGCCGATCCGCTCCAACAAGAAAAGCAAGCCGGATTTTTGCTGCCGGGCATTGCACTCGCGGTTGGGCTCTTCATCTTGATCGATGGGGCGATCAGCAGCATCAGCCGCATCGCGTTGTGGCTCGCTGTCGCCACCCTCCTCACCGTGGGCGTCCGGCTCCTGCTCAGTGCGCGCAGCCTGCGCATCATCACCGAAGAGAGATATCGCCAAGCCCACACCGACGAACTCACCGGCCTCGGTAACCGGCGTCAACTCTCCCTGGTCCTTGACCTCTTCTTCGCCGACCAGGCCATCACTGAGGTTGACCCACGCGAAATGGCCTTTCTCTTCGTCGACCTCAATCACTTCAAGGAGATCAACGACTCTTTCGGACACCCCGCGGGAGACGAACTATTGCGCCAACTCGGACCGCGTCTCACGCGAGCCGTGGGTGAGTCAGGATCAGTGGTGCGCTTGGGCGGTGACGAATTGGCCGTCGTTTTGATCGACGCCGACGCCGACACCGCGGTCGAAGTCGCCAAACGGATCATCGACGAAATTGATCAGCCCTTCAACCTGCACAAGGTCAAGGCGACCGTTGGCGCCAGCATCGGCATAGCGCTCGTTCCAGAGAACGCCAACGACGGACCGGCTTTGATGTGGTGTGCGGACGTCGCAATGTACCGAGCCAAGCTCGGTCAGATGCCGTACGTTTTCTACGACCACGACCTGGACGGTGGTGAAGACTCGCCGAATCTGCTCGACGAACTGCGCGAAGCAGTTATGCAGGGCGACTTCGTCTTGCACTACCAACCCCAGCTCGACCTCAAGAGCGGCCAGATCCTGGCCGTCGAAGCCTTGATTCGCTGGCCCCACGCGACGCTCGGCCTTGTGCCGCCGCTCAAGTTCTTGCCGCTCGCCGAAGAGGCCGGTCTGATGTGGCCGCTTACTCAGTGGGTGCTCAACGAAGCCTTCACCCAATGCGCGACGTGGCGACGCAGTGGTCACCGCTTGGCCGTGTCGATCAATGTCTCGACCAGCGACCTGCTCGAGCCAAGTTTCCTCAAGCACGTCCGCCAGCTGCTCGCCAAGCACGAACTGCCCGGAGACGCGATCGTCGTCGAGATCACCGAGACGACGATCATCACCGACTTCCTGCGCTCCCAGGCCGTCATCTTGGAGTTACGCGACCTGGACATCGTGGTCTCGATCGACGACTTCGGGGCGGGGTTCACCTCGCTCGCCTACCTGAGCAGCCTGGCAGTCGGCGAACTCAAACTGGACCGCACGTTTATCACGTCGCTCAACGCGGAGGGAAATGGCCGAGAGATGGAGCTCGTGAGAGCGACGATCAACCTCGGCCACGACATGGGTCTGCGAGTGGTCGCCGAAGGCATCGAAGACGTGGAGACGCTCGATCTTCTGGGCGACCTGGGCTGCGACTTGGCCCAGGGGTACTTCATCAGCCGTCCGACGCCGGCGAGCCGGCTCTCATTCCAACCGAGCGAAACACGAGAACTGACCGGCCCGATCTCGTAGGGCCCGCCACATTATGAGGCCCATCAGGACCAGGGCCGCATCGCCGACGCGCCAGATCCCGACAGGTAAGTTTCACACGTGATACGCAATCTCGCGGTGATTCTGAGTCTGGCGATCATGGGAGCCGGAATTTGGTTGCTCACCGGAGTTCACAACGTGATCCACTCGTGTGGATCCGGCCCCACGGGTGTGCAGGTCGGGCTCAATTCCGGATGCGAGAACGATATTTCCTTCTACTTCCTTGGCTTTGCTTTTCTCATTCTGGGTTTCATCACGCTGTCGCTCGCCCTATTCACGATCAAGCGGCATCGCCGAGAACAGACGGGCAAACCCATGGCTGACACCAACGTTCTCGATGACCAATTTCGCAGGAGATTCCACCAGGACGACGCGCAGTCACCCCCTCGAAAAAATCCTGAGCGTTACTGAGGCCTTCTGGCATAACGTGAGGAAACGGACAGGGGGCACCAATGTCCAGTGACCTTGACGTAGTTGCCAAAGACGTCTGGGACGTCGTCGGCGGTCTCGAACTCCCGCTCTTGCTCATCGAGTTAGACGACTTCACCGTCTCGGAGGTCACGCCGTCGTTCTCCGCTCAGACGGGCGTGCCAGCGTCCAGCGTGCTCCACCATCACGTCTACGAACTCTTCTCGGACCACGATCAGGAGAGTGCGCGCCTCGCGTTGCGGGCTCTGGCCGATGGGATCATCGACTTCTATTCGGCTCGTCGGCGACTGCGCTTGCCGAACCAGGGGACCCTGCCAGTCCTCGCGTGGGCCCGATCCCTCCAGTTCGGCGAGTCTCACTATGCGCTCGCGCAGTTTTCGACGTCTGGCGCGTCGCGCAACAGCCCCCTCGTCGAGTTCCTCGGCTACGCACCTCCCACGGTGGCCGCCGGTCTCATCGACGCGGACGGCTGTATCACGGCCGTCAGCACGAACGTCGTCGAGGTGGTGGGCGAAACGGCCGAGTCCCTCGTCGGGCGCCCGCTGCTCACCGACCGTGAGCAAAAGCGGCTGCGTGAGAAGCTCGACGCCCTCAAAGACGGGGGTGCCCTCACGGTCTCGCTCTCGATACAACTCAGCGAACCTGGCCTTGATCGTCAGGGCGTTCGCTGCATCGTGACGTGCCTGGCCGAGTCGACGGAGCGGTGCTTCTTACTACTCCCCGGCCCCGATGCAGCTTCCGAATCGAAGATGGAACGTGTCGCGCAGCTGGAGCACCGGCTGTGGCGCATCGCGGGTGAGGTCCAAGCGAGCGGCATCTTCGACTCGCTCGGGGCCTTTCCCGATCCCGAGCGCTTTCCGCAGTTGAGCTCCCTCAACACTCGACAATGGGAGGTCCTAAGCCGGCTGCTACGTGGCGAGCGCGTGCCGGCAATCGCTGAGTCGCTTTATGTGAGTGCGAGCACCGTGCGCAACAACTTGAGCGAGATCTTTCGGATTTTTAACGTTCACTCCCAGTCAGAGCTGCTGCACCTGCTCAACAGTTAGCCCACGACGACCGAAACCTCCGCCTTCACGCAGCGTTAGGTATCCAGTGCATATCTAGTCGGACGTTTTGGGGGCCGGTTGCGGCACAATGTCGGTCCCGCGACGTTCGTGACCCCTGCAGGCTGGTCATCGTGAAAAATTCCGAGCGTTCCGGTGACGACATTGACTACAGCCAACTGGCCCGCGTGGCTGATCGTCTCCTCACACCGGTCGCGGTGATTGGTTCGGACAGCTCGCTGCGCTACATCAATGATGTCGCGGCCCAACTCTTCGAGAGCGATCCCCGTGGTCTCATTGGCCAAAAGATGTTGTCCCTCGTGCACCCGGACGATCGTGCGCGCATTACTGAGGATTTGGCGAAGGTCATGACGGGCGATCCCGGGGGCGGCTTCACGCAGTGTCGTCTTCGCGCGACTAACTCTCAACCGTGGCACGTCGTCGACCTCTACGCGCACAACCTCACTGACGATCCTGACGTGTGCGGCATCTTGGTCTCGGGCGGCGACGTCAGCGAGCAGGTCAGTCTCGCGCGGGCTCTTCGAACGTTGAGCCAGTGCAACGAAGTGTTGGTTCACGCCGAAGACGAATCAACTCTGATCGCGAACATCTGCCGCACGATCATCGAAGCGGGCGGATACGCGTTGGCCTGGGTGGGCTACGTCGAACACGACGCCGCGCGGTCGATTCGCGTCGTCGACTCGTACGGTGCAACCGAGTACCTCGACGGACTCGAAGTGACGTGGGCCGACGACGAACTGGGACAAGGGTCCGTCGGTCGCGCCATACGAAGCGGCACCACGAAAGTGATCAGGGACACTCGCCGTTCCAAGCGCGTCAACCCGTGGCGGGAGCGTCTGGAGGCCCACCACATGAGGACCACGTGCGCCCTACCCCTGATCATCAAGGGTGAGACGATCGGAGTGCTGGCCATCTACGGCCTCGAAGTCGGGGCGTTCGGCGAGGGCGAACTGGAACTCATCGGCAAGCTCGCCGCCAACCTCGCCTACGGCATCGGGCGCATTCGCGACGCGAAGAACCTGGCGCTGAACGAATCGCGTCTGCGCGCCGCCGAACGCCTCACCCACGTGGGCCACTGGGAGTGGGACCTTTCGAGTGATCACTTCGACTTCCTGGCCGACGAGATGTTCGCCATCTATGGCGTCGCACCGTCGGAGTGGACGCGCTCGCCCGAAATCTTCCTGTCCTTCGTCAACGAGACGGAACGCCAACTCGTCGAGGACGTCTTTCGCGACGCGATCAAGGACGGCTCGGCCGCGGTGGCGCACCACATCACTCGACCCAACGGAGACGTGCGCAGCGTGCGGATTCGAGCCGAGGCCATCCACGATCAGGGTGGCCGTCCCGTGCGACTGCTCGGAACCGTCCAGGACATCACGGAGTACCTCGAAGCCAAGATTCAGCTGGCCCAGTCGCGACAGTTTCTTCTCGCCATTACCGACAACATGGCCGAGGGAATGATCGCCACCGACGGCGAGGGGATCATCACGTTCGCCAATACTGCGGCGGGATTCCTCCTGCATACTTCCGCGCGCGATCTCGTCGGTCGCGCGACGGACGACGCATTCATCTTTCGCCAGGACGGCACCGCGCAGGCGGATGACAGTCCCCTCGCGAGGGTTTGGAAGGAGGGTCGGTCGCTCATCATCGACCACGAGACGTTGGTTCGAGGGGACGGCTCGAGCGTTCCGATCGCTCTGAGTGCGTCGCCGCTGCGAGACGAAAATCAAAGTGGCGCGGTCATCGTTTTTGAGGACATTACCGATCGCGCGGCGGCTCAACTGCGAGTCGAACGCGAACTCGAGAAACTGGCCTGGGTCGGTCGGATCCGCGATGCGCTCGACAACGATCGCTTCGTCCTGTACTCCCAACCGATCATCGACCTGGCCACCTACGACGTCATTCAAAATGAACTCTTGATCCGCATGATCGACGCCGACGGTGAGATCATCATGCCCGACAGCTTCTTGCCGACGGCCGAGGAGTACGGACTCATCGGCGAGATCGATCGCTGGGTCATCAACGAGACCGCTCGGCTCTCCGCTCTCGGTCATTCCCTGGAGTTCAATCTGTCCGCGAAGTCGGTGGCCGATCCACGCACGCTGTCCCTCATCGAAAGCGCCATCGCCGAGCACGGCGGTCGCGCGGAGCACATCGTGTGCGAGATCACCGAAACGGCCCTCGTGCGAGACCTTCGCGGCGCCGAACAGTTCGTTCGCGGTCTCAACAACCTCGGAGTCAAAGTTGCTCTCGACGACTTTGGCGCGGGCTACAGCGGGTTTGCGTACTTGAAACGGCTGCCCGTGTCCTACCTCAAGATTGACCGGGAGTTGGTTCAGGATCTGCACGAAGAGATCTCGAGTCGCTACGTCGTCTCGGCGGTCGTCAGCCTCGCCAAGGCCTTCGGCATGGACACGGTGGCGGAGGGCGCGGAGAACGACGAGACGCTTCGCCTGTTAAAGGAACTGGGCGTCGATCACGTCCAGGGCTACGTGCTCGGTCGACCAGCTCCCGTGAGCGAAACGCTCCTACACGAATAATCGAATTCCGGATTGGCGCTATGCCATCCCGCATCTACGCGACGATGGCATCCAATGACGACGCATTCTCTCCGAATGAACAACTCCTAGAAAACGACCGTCAATAGAATTGAGGTTCGATACCACCAGCGTGAAGAATGGCTGTCGGTAAGTGAATCGCGTCAAAGCGATCGGAGTGGGCGTGTCGGAAGTTCTGATCACTAGTGAAAGTCTGAGCAGTGCACAAAAACTCACTGTCACTACAGATTTTCTCAATAACATCAGCACGGGAATGCTGTTTCGCGACGCCCGCGGCATCATCACCGACTGCAACCAAGCGGCGCAAGAGATTTTGGGAACGACTCGCGAACACCTTCTCGGACTCGAGGGTCGCGTCGTACGACCGGATGGAACGCCCTACTCCCTCAGTGAGACGTCCTTCCTGACCGCGCTGCGATCGGGAGAGCCTCAGCCCGAGATTATCGACGACATCGTGATACCCGACGGCCGTCAGAAGTGGGTGTCGACGCGCAATTGGCCCGCCACCGTCGACGGTGAGATAGTGGGCGTTCTCACCGCCTTCGATGACATCACCCGCGCGGTCAAAGAGCAGCGATTTCTTGAATTGCTCAATCACCTAAAGGCCCTGGATGGCGAGATGAGCGCGGACGACGTCCTGCAAACGATCTGCGAGCTCGTGGTGAACGATGGGCACTTCGCTTTGGCCTGGATCGGTGTCGCGGCCGCGGGGGGCACGGTCGACATCGTGGCCTCCGCGGGTGCGGTGGACTATCTCTACGAGGGCGTCGTGTCGTGGAAGGGCTCCAAGGAAACTGGACTAGGACCCACGGGCGTCGCCATCCGCACGACCACCGCTCAGGTCGTCGACAGCTTGTGTGAATGGCCCACCTTTGGCCCCTGGCGCGAACGCGCCGCTGAATTCCACCTCTCGTCGGGTATCGCCATTCCCCTTAGCCTCGGCACGCGCCGCGCCGCGATCTCGATCTACGACAACTACATGTATGCCTTTGACGACACATCGGTACGCGGACTCCAGGCGATCGCTAAGGAGATCGAATCGACATACTCGACTGCCCAAGGCGCTCAACAGCACGTCGCGGCCATGGAACAGTCGAGCGCCGTCGTGGACGCGCTCAAGCGGGCCGAACTCTCGCTGACCGAGTCCGAACAGTGGTTCCGCACGCTGGTGGCCAAGTCCACCGACCTCATCGTGGTCATCGACAATGAGGCCCGTTTCACCTACACCAACCCGGTGGTCGATCGGCTCTTTGGCTACGAGCCGCACTCGCTCTTGGGCGTGAACATCTTCGACCTGGTTCACCCCGACGATCGTCAAAGCGCCACCGACGCCTACATTGCGTCCACGTCGGGCGAGGGTCCCGACAGCCCCTGGGTGGTTCGCTTCCTGACGTCGGACGGGCAGTGGCGCTATATCGAAGGTGTCTTGACCGACTGCTTCAACGATCAAGCGATCCATGGCATCGTCGGGAACGGACGCGACGTTACCGAGCGCACCTACCTCACTCGCGCCCTGGCCACCCTGAGCGAGGGCAACCAGGTCCTCATGCACGCCACCGACGAGGAGACGTTGATTGCCGATCTCTGCCAGGCGGTCGTCGAGGCTGGGGCGTACCCGTTGGCCTGGGTCGGGTACGCCCAGAGCGACGACGCCAAGACCGTGCGCGTCGTTGCCTCGGCCGGCCAGTCCGAGATTCTCAACGGCATCGATTTTGGCTGGGGCGGCGACGAGCTCGGAACCGGACCCATCGGAGGGGCCATTCGCACCGGCGAGATCCAGGTCATCAACAACATGCTCACCATGCCCGCGCCACCCAAACGGCGCCAGCGAATCTCGGAGTTCGACCTGCGCTCGCTCACCGCGTTCCCGCTCAAGATACGCGGCGAGACCTTGGGCATGATCGCCATCTACTCCGAACAGCTCGACTACTTCGGGCCGAACGAAGTCGAAACACTTGGCGAACTCGCGGCCGAGCTCGCCTACGGCATCGAGCGGGTGCGAGACCAAGAGCGCCTCGCGCGACACGAGCAACGCATCCGCGAGGCCGAAGAGCGCTTCCGACTGGCCTTCGAGCACAACATGGCCCCCATGCTCTTCAGTGACCTCGAAGACCGGGTCATCGCGGTGAACGACTCCTTCTGTCGCATGGTGGGCTTCACCCGCGAAGAGCTCATGGGAAACGACTCGAAGATCTTCACGTATCCCGAAGACATCGGCATCACCGAAGACACCCTGGTGCGCCTCACCGCCGAACAGATTGACCAAGTCCGCTACACCAAGCGCTACCTGCGCAAGGACGGGCGCATCATCGTCTCAGAAGTCTCGCGTTCACCCGCCCGCGACTCAACGGGCAAAATCCTCTACTTCGTGTCGTCCGAGCGCGACATCACCGAAGAGCGAGCCCTGGCTGATCAGCTTTCGCACCAGGCGCTGCACGACTCACTCACCGGCCTCGCCAACCGCGCCCTGTTCGAAGACCGTCTCGACCAAGTGCGCGCGCGCCTGGCCCGACAGGGAGGTTTCGGCGCGGTGCTGCTCTTGGACCTCGACGACTTCAAGGGTGTCAACGACGCCCACGGACACTTGGTGGGCGATCAACTTCTCACCGGGCTCGCTCGGCGCTTCGAGTTCGTCACCCGCTCAACTGACACGCTCTCTCGCTTCGGTGGCGACGAATTCCTCTATCTGGCCGATGGCCTCGAGACGCCCCAAGATGCCGAGGACGTGGCCCGGCGGCTTATTGACGCGCTGGCCGAACCCTTCGTGATCCAGGGCCTCAACCTCGAGCAGCACGCCAGCATCGGCCTGGTGATCTTCGACGGCTCCAGCGAAGACTCCTCAGAGCTCATCCAGCGCGCCGACGTCGCCCTCTACGAAGCCAAGCGCCTCAACCGCGGCCGCTATTCGATGTTCACGCCCAGCATGCACCAACAGGCGATCAGCGATTTCGAACTCGTCCAGGAACTTCGCCGCGCGCTCGTGGTGAATGAACTATCCATGCACTATCAGCCGATCGTCGATCTCGATTCGCTGCGTATCGTCGGTTTTGAAGCCCTCATGCGGTGGGAACACCCCGAGCGCGGTTGGGTTCCACCGAGTTCCTTCATCCCCCTGGCCGAACAGAGCGACCTCATTTTGGATCTCGGCCGCTTCGCTATGACCCAGGCGGTTCAGGCCGCCGCAACGTGGGGCGCCACCAAGTCCACCGAGGGCCTGCCCTACGTCACCGTCAATCTCTCGGCACATCAGATTCACGATCCCGCCCTCGTCAGCGTGATCGAGAGCGTACTCGAATCGAGCGGACTCACCCCCGAACGACTGATCATCGAGATCACCGAGAGCGCGATGCTGGTGAACGTCCTCGAGACGAAGAACGTCATCGAAAAAATCGGCGCATTGGGTGTCGGCTTCGCGCTCGACGACTTTGGAACCGGCTACTCGTCGCTCTCCTACCTCGCCCTCTTGCACCCCACGATCATCAAGGTTGACCAGTCCTTTGTCGGCCAGTCCGACGAGAGTCCCCGAAATGACGCGCTCTTAGAAGCGATCGTGTCGCTCGGACACAAGCTGGGCATGACGATGTTGGCCGAGGGCATCGAAACGGTGGGCCAACTGGCCAAGCTGCACGCCCTGGGCTGTGAGTTCGGTCAAGGTTTCCTCTGGTCCCCCGCGATCCCCGGCGACAAGGTACCCAGCATGCTAAAACGTGGAGTTCGCTCGACGGCCCGGCGCTAGTAGAGAGCCGTATCGCGACGTTCCTCTTCACGCGCAAGGGGCAACAGTCACGATTCTGCGCGACCGACGCTCGAGACGTCTTCGGTGGTCTCAATTGCGAGCTCGTCAGCAACGGTCGTGGGTGAGGTTAGAGGGTCCTGTCTCTGGCGTTCAACGGCGGCGTTGATCTCACCTCCCACAAGCACCGCGAGGCCCGTGAGATAGAGCCAGAAGATCAGAATCGCGACCCCGGCGAAGGCACCGTACGTGCGCGAATACGACGAAAAGTCGGAGGTGTAGAAGGAAAAGGCGAGCGACACCACGGCCCACACTGCCGTGGCGAACAGCGCTCCCGCGCTCGTCCAGTGCCACGATCTGCGCGGACGATTGGGCGCCACGTTGTAGAGCAGGCTGAAGAGAAGGTTGACAAAGATGAGCGCGACGATCCAGCGCGCGGCCGTCCATCCCCCGGCAAATGCGTCGCCACTAAACGGTGAGGTCGTTTTGATCGATCGGCCAATCGATGCGCCAAAGACCACCAGGGCTGAGGCCGCCCCGCCCAGGACGATCGCGCCCACGAGCAGCACCGCACCCATCACGCGCTTGCCGAAAAAGGAGCGGTCAGTGGGGATCCCGTAGGCGACGTCCAGGCCCTGTTGGACCACCACCATTCCCGACACCGCACTGTAGATCGCCACCAGGGAGGCCAGGATCGTCGCGATCAGATCACGTCGCGAGTTGTGAGTGGCGTGAGTGATCGCTTTGGTGAAAACGTTGGAGGCACCCGACGGTAGCGCTCGCGTCACGCCGTGAATCAGGTCAACCACCACGGACTGCGGCAAGGTCACCAACGTGGCGACTCCAAGGAGCGCAATAATCGTCGGGAAGATGGACAAGAACCACCGGTAAGCGAAGGCCTGAGCGGCAACGTTGACGCGTCCGGACTTCATGTGCGTGCGTACCGACGTGGCGATGGCTCCCCAGTCGGTCTTGTCCAGTTCGGTCTGAACCCGAAGGGCCTCAGTCTTCGCCCCGTCGATCAGAGATTGTTCCAGCGCACGAGCCCCGGCGGAGCGATTCGGATGAGGTGAGCCGACACCTTCCGGCGTCTCGTCATCCGCCATGCGTTGTATCGCTCCGCATCAGTCGGTACGCCCATTCATCACGCCACACAGTAATCCTCACGTTCCCACGCATCACCACGTTGACCGGGCGCCGAGCCCTTCGCTAAATATCGTGACCAGGGCCGTCGCACGAGGCGTTTTCACTCATGAGGAGTAGATTTGCCTCGTGCTCTCTCACTATCACGCTCCGATTGACCCCCACGAGGAGAACAACTCCCACGCCACGATGCTGAGAATGGTGGGTTACAACAAGCGGGTACTCGAGACCGGTTGTGCGTCGGGACACATGAGCGCACTGCTCAAAGCCCAGGGATGCTCCATCGTCGGAATGGAACTCGACGCCTCGGTCGTGGAGTCCGCTCGTGAGTGGCTCGAACGCGTCGTCATCGGTGACCTGGAGGATCGCGCACTCTGGTCACAGCTTGACGGCGAAGTCTTTGACGCGATCTTGTTCGGTGACGTGCTCGAGCACTTGCGCGATCCCCTCCCCGCGCTGCGCGAAGCGGCTACGCATCTCGCGCCCTCGGGGGTGGTGGTGATATCCGTGCCGAACATCACCCACGCTGACGTCAAGGCCGCTCTTATCAAGGGCGTCTTTCCGTACAGCGAAAGTGGACTCCTCGATCGAACCCACATCAGCTTCTTCACCAAGGAGAGTTTGGTAGAACTCGTGCGCGAAGCCGGACTCGCGGTGGTCGAGATCAGCCGTATCACGGTGCCCGCGTTCGCTACCGAAATCGGGATCCATCGGGACGATGTCGACGACGCCACGTTCGCCGCGATCACCGCGGACCGCGAAGCCGTGACGTACCAGTTCGTCGTGAGGGCCGTTCGTGACGACGCCGAGCATGCCGTCGACAAGTTGTCCCTCGATCTAATCGATCTCAGTGATCAGCTCCTCGACCAGACCACCCACAACACGGCGTTGCGCGCGCACAACGAGAAACTCACCCTTCAAGTTGAAGCGCTCGAAGCACAGCGCGCGATTGACGAGCGCGATCTCGCGAATCTGCGCGGCCAGCGAGAAGCGATCAAACGCTTCCTGCCCGGCCCGTTGCGACGCTTCATCCAAGAGCGGTTCGGCCTGGGATCGAGTTGATTCGTCGGGCCGGTGCCGTCCAGAAGACGTAATCGCACAGTGACTGGCGACCCTCCCCAGAAGCGAACCCTCAGTCGAACGTCGCTGTCGTTCATCATGGTGGCGTTCATCGTGGTGGCCGTCGTCTCTGCCGGCGCTACGCCCTGGGCCCCCGTCATCGTCCTCGTCATCGCCGTGCTCGGCGCCGCATTCCTCTGGAACCGATATCGGCCCAAGAGCGGCACGCGATTGGGCATTCTGTCCACCAACTGCGAAGAGTGTGGATCGCTGTTGCGAGGGGTGATGGGATTCTCGCAAAAGACCTGCCCGCAGTGCGGTCACGTTCAGTCCTGGGGTCTCTAGATCGACTTCCTGGAAAACACCGGAACCACCGACTTGTCCCGACGACTATAATGTGATATCACTTAGATATCAGTTAAATGCAGTCGCCTAATGGAGGCACTATGAGTCAATCAGTTTCAACGAGCGATCCCGCCGCGAGGTCACTCAATATCACCAGCGCACACGTCGACATTAAAGAACGAGAAGCCAAGTTGGTCAGCGGCTGGTTCGGCGTTCTGCTGATCATCGCGTTGATCGTCGTTGCCATCCTGATCCCCGCGAAAGACAGAGGGTTCGTCGCCATCCCCATTGCACTCGCCGTCATCGTGTTGGGCTCTTTAGTCATCGTCCAGCCCGGCCAGACCCGAGTTGTCCAGTTCTTCGGGAGTTACGTGGGCACGGTCCGACACACCGGTCTGTCGTGGATTCTGCCGCTGGCGAATCACCGCGGAGTGAGCATTCGGGTGCGCAATTTCGAGACGAATCACCTCAAAGTCAACGACGCCGAAGGTAATCCCGTCGAAATCGCCGCCATTGTCGTCTGGCAAGTGACCGACACGGCCCGCGCTTTGTACGCCGTGGACGACTATCGCAACTTCGTGCGCGTCCAGGCCGAGTCGGCTCTGCGCCACGTGGCCACGACTCACCCCTACGACGACCCTGAGGTCCAAGGGGTGTCGCTGCGAGGATCGACCGATGTCGTCGCGGGCGAACTGGCGGACGAGATGGCCGACCGAGTCACGGTGGCGGGCGTTCAGATCGTCGAAGTGCGGATCAGCCACTTGGCCTACGCCCCCGAGATCGCTCAGGCGATGCTGCGGCGCCAGCAAGCCAACGCTGTTGTCTCGGCACGCTCGCGCATCGTTGACGGAGCGGTGGGCATGGTCGAACTGGCCCTGGAGCGAATCCAGACCTTGGGACTCGTCGAACTCGACGAAGAACGCAAGGCGGCGATGGTGAGCAACTTAATGGTCGTTTTGTGCAGCGACCAACCGGCGTCGCCCATTATCAACACCGGTTCGCTCTATCAGTAGTTCGTGAGCGAGCGCAAACCCATCCTGCTGCGGATAGATCCCGCGGTCCACGACGCCCTGGCGAAGTGGGCGGCGGACGACCTGCGCAGCCTTAACGCGCACATCGAGATGTTGCTACGCGAGTCTCTCAAGGGCGCAGGACGAATGCCCAAGAAGCCGGGTGCACTCCCCCGACGGGGCCGTCCGCCAGCCACCTAAGGAAACGTATGTACTTTCGCTCCTACTGGGCCGATCCGATCTGGAAGGTCCTACGCATCGTCACCTTCGTCACCGCGACCAGCACGCTCGTCATTCTTGGGATCTACCTGTCCGGTCACAAGTCATGGTTGGTCGCACTCACCGTCGCGGTGATCGTCAACGTCGTTCTCAACGTGGCGTTGCTCGTTCGCACCTTGATGTACCGCGCCAAAGTACGTCGGGACGCGGACTCCTGAGAGCTCGCCGTCGATCCGTTGAGGCACCCTCCAAGCGATGTTGACCGCCGAACAGTTTGGCGCTCGGCACCACGTTCACTCACGTGACCGAGACGCCACTCGAGTGGCGAGATGTGAGAGTACTTGGGCCGGCCAGCTAACTTTCGTTTGACGTAGGCTTCGGCGATGGACGGCCTCGGAGCTACGGCGCCAACCGGTAGCGTCACCTTTCTCTTCTCCGACGTGGTCGGCTCCACCCGCTTGTGGACCAAGGACGCCGTGGCCATGTCGACTTCACTGCAGGTCCACGATCACATTTTCACTGAGTTGATCGCGCTCTTCGGCGGCCACATCTTTTCCACCGCGGGAGACTCGTTTGCCGCAGCCTTTGCCAGTGCCCGCCAGGCGGTGCGTTGCGCCGAGTCACTCCAGAACGCGGTCGCTCAGGGCGACTGGCACGGCGGCCCCCCTTTGTTGGTGAGGATCGGGCTCCACGTCGGCGAAGCGGAGGAACGCAACGGCAACTACTTCGGACTGAGCGTCAACCAGGCTGCCCGGGTGATGGCGGTCGCGCACGGTGGCCAGACGCTGCTGACCGACGAGGTCCGTGACGCTGCCGATATCACTACGACGGACCTGGGTAGTTACGTACTGCGCGACATCGAAGGCACCGTGCATCTCAACCAACTCGGTACAGAAACGTTTCCGCCCCCATGGGGCGCCGGCGCTGGCACCATCTCGTTGCCATCTCCGCGCACGTCACTCGTCGGTCGAGAGGACTCCGTCGACGAAGTCCGCCACCTACTCAGGCACCACCGTCTGGTCACTCTGGTTGGCGTGGGCGGCTGTGGCAAAACGCGTCTGGCCATCGAAGCCGCCTATCGAGAAGTCCCCGCGCATCCGGGGGGGGTATGGTTCGTGGACCTCTCGACGATCTCCGACGCCGTCGCCCTGCCCGGGGCCTTCGCGTCCACGCTCGGACTGTCGATCACGACCACCTCGACGGCGAGCGAACAGATCGCGACCTACCTGGCTCCCCGCGAGGCACTGATCGTGGCGGACAACTGCGAGCAGGTCGTCGAGGCCGTCGCCGAGTTTCTCGACGACCTGCTCGCGCGCGCTCCCCACATCCGTATGATCGCCACCAGTCGCGAATCGCTCGGGGTTGACGGCGAATTCAGTTGGAAGGTCCCCTCCCTCGGGACCGGCACCGATGAGGCAGCGATCAGACTCTTCTTCGAGAGAGCGGCGGCGGCCGGGGCAACGTTGCCAGACGACGAGGCCACCACGTCCTTGGTCAGGGAAGTCGTGAAATCTCTCGACGGGATTCCCCTCGCCATCGAGCTGGCGGCGGCGCGCACGAGGAGCATGGATCTCGCGGAGTTATCTCGACGACTTGACGATCGTTTCCGCCTTCTCTCTGGCGGCTCTCGGCGCAGTCGCCAACGCCAGGCCACCCTCGAGGGTGCCGTTCAGTGGTCTTACGACCTGCTCACCGAGAACGAACGCTCCCTGCTCCAGACGATCTCGGTCTTTCAAGGTGGGTTCTCGGTGCCGGACGTCGCCGCGGTGGCGGGCGTGAGCGAATACGAAGCGATGGACCTGATCGACTCTTTGGTGGCCAAGTCGCTCGTCGATGTCGCGCGTGATCATCGCGGACACGTCCGACACCGTCTCTTGGAGACCATTCGCCTCTTCGCCCTGTCACGGCTGATCGACGCGGGCCTCGCCGACGCGGTTCGCGACCGTCACCTTGAACGTTTCTACAACGATCGGGCGGGCGAGTCCCTGGACGACTGGGTATCGCTCGACACCGTCACCCGGACCGGCTCAGAATACGAGAACTTCCGCTCAGCGGCGACCTGGGCCCTAGAACGCGGGCGACCGGAGGCGACGGCTCGCCTCGCCGCCATCAACCACGAGGCGGGTGCGCAACGCGGCGAAGTGCGACTGATTATCGACTGCTTGAAGTTACCCGCCGACCTCAGTCCTCGCGACCGCATCAACGTCTCGGCATCCCTGGCGTACGAGCTGCTCTGGCTCGGTGATCTAGGAGGAGCCACCGAGGCGATTCAGACTGCGCTCAAGATCAACGAGGACCACCCCAGCGACTTCGCCATCTGGGCGATGCTGGTCGACGGCATCATGCTGGGCGTGTTCGCCGATCACGTTGGCATGGTCGAGCGTTTCGTCGCAGCTCGACAGCTGGCGGAGGAACGCTACGGTGCCGCGGTGCTCGGCTTGATGGATTTCCAGTTGGGCTGGTCCGACGTCATGATGCTGCGCTATCCCGAGGCGCTGAAGCGATTCGACGCAGCGCTGCAAGTGCCAAACGCCGGTTACCGCCATTTGATCGAGGTGAACCGGGCCTGGGCCCTCCTCGCCCAGGACCGGCTCGATGAGGCCGTGAGCACGGTGGCGTCGTTCTCCGAGGTCCCGACGGGGTCGCAGTGGGGCTACCTGAATCTCGTGTTCTCCCACGCGGTGGCGGCTCACACGAGCTCGCCAGAGCAGGTGGCGAAGTCCCTCGCGCGGGGGGCCAAAGAGCTCGTCGCCCGCCAGCCCCAGGTGAGCTCGACAGTCCTCCAGGGCTTCGCCTACCTGGCCCACGTACGCGGCGACGACCAGCGTTCGCGAGAGATCACCTCGGTGACGTTGCCGATTCACGGCGAACAGCTGTGGAACTGGCTCGTGCTTCGTCCGCTCGGTGCCACCGCCGAGAACTTCGTGGAGGTCCGCACGGCCTTCGAGATCGATCATCCCCTACTCGAGCGCTTCACCCTCGACGCCGAACACGGCCGCCGCCTCCTTGCCGAGGAGATCGATCGCTGGTCGTAGGCATCGCCGATATCACCGGAAATAGGCTCAGCGACAGAAGGGTGAACGAAGACAAGTTTCACCAACTACGGAGGACGCCATGAACAGCGACATCACTCTCTCGGATTCTCCTAGGGGCTATCAGCGATCGGACTCCCTGCAGGCCAGCTTCGACGAAGCAGCCAAGCAGCTCCTCGCCCTCGACGGACCGCGCACCATGTTGCAGCCGCCGAGTCTCGTGGCCGACCTAGCCCTCGAGGGGGGAGGAGTCAAGGGTTTGGGGCTGGTCGGGGCCGTGGTCGGGCTCGAAGAAGCCGGCTACGTGTTCCGCGGCGTGGCCGGGACGAGCGCCGGGGCCATCGCGGCGGTTCTCGTCGCGGGCCTTGCCAAGGCGAACCGGCCCATGACCGATCTCCGCTCCCTCATCGCATCCCTTAACTTCATGAACTTCATGCCCAGCGGCAGACTTCGCGATTCGCTGCACTTGCTTGGCAAGAAGAGGGGCGACGCCGTCGCCGACTTGGCGTTGCTCATTCGCCGCGACGGCGTCTACTCGGGTGATTATCTCGTCGAGTGGCTCAGGCCCATCCTGCACGACCAACTCGGCGTGAAATCCTTTGCCGATCTGCGACTGGACAAGGCCTCTGATCCGGGAATGAGCCTGTACGGCGAGCGCGAGTACAGCGTCGTCGTACACGCGTCAGACATCTCGCGCGGCCAGTTGGTGCGTCTGCCGTGGGACTACCCGTATTACGCCCTCGAGCCGGACGATCAGGACCCGGTCGACGCGGTACGCGCGTCGATGTCCATTCCGTTCTTCTTTGACCCCATACACATTCAGTCCGAGGAAGTGCGCCTGAATCTTCCGCGTGCCGGCGGCGGTGTTACCGAAGTGCACTACGCCGCCGGGACCCAGACGTGGGTCGACGGAGGGCTCTTAGAGAACTTCCCGATTCACGCGTTCGACCGGGTCGACGGGCAGGCTCCGCGATGGCCAACGATCGGCATCAAGCTGTCGAGCTTCCAAACGGACTTCCCACCCATGGTGGCCTGCGACTCGAGTGACGCCGTGGCGCGCCACATCGAGAAGATGCTCACCGGAGAGTGGAACTCGCACGCGATCGACGAGTCGACAGCGGCGAGGACCATCTTCGTGGACAACCTGGGCCTGAAGGCCACCGACTTCGATCTCACTCGCGCTCAGCAAGACCAACTGTTCTTGAACGGCGTCGAAGCGGCCACGACGTTCGTCATCAACTGCGCGGCATCGGGCGGCGTGCCGCTGCGTTAACCAGCCACGCCACTTCGCGCACGCCACGAAGACGAGCTACACGCTAGGCGTTGATGTTGGCCTTCAAGTGCTGTGGCTCGATGCGCCAGCACGCGTAGGGCCCGGCGTTCATCGACGTTTGGAGATCGCCGAGGTCGCCCAAGAACTCCTGGAAGGCCGCCGCTCCCCTCTCGTCAAGCGCCAGGGAGGAGAAGTCGCTCATGAGCATGGTCCGCGGAATCTGGAAGTTGAAGTTGGCGCTCACGAAGCGCTGGTACACGTCGAGGGGCAAGCGCTGGCCATTGGTGTAGACGCGCGGCGGTTGCGCATCGCTCCACAACTGGTAGTTCCACACCCCGGCGTCGACAATCTCGTGCTCCACCGTCGTGAGGTAGATGAACGTGGCAAGCAGGTCCTGTGCGCCGCGGATCGTCACACCGTTGCCGGCGATTTCGCTGACGCCGCGGGGAATCCGAATCCGCAAGGTGTCAAGCCACGCGGCGAAGGGCTCGTCGACGGCCAGCGCGTCGTCCGACTCGAAGTACACCGCGAGGTACCGCGCTACGTGGTCGTGAATAACCCCCATGAGTGAGACACGGTTTTCGAGGGCCGGCGACGCGAAGGGGGCACGGGTCACGCCGCGCTGGTCGGCGTCCAGACCGGGGTTGACCATTCGCAGGTCGAAGCCGCCACAGGTCGCCTCGAAGAGGTCGCACATCCCTTGATGCGTGAGGCTGTACGTGTTCTCGAAGTCGCCCCCGTTGTTCATCTGAACCATCGTCACCATCTGGTCGCTCGATTGGGTGGCGTAGACGTGGGGCTGGAGCAGCCGACGCACAGGGTGGTCGGCGGGCAGGCAGTTGCGCGTCACCACCGCGAGCGGGTCGCCGCAGACCAGGTGGACCCAGTTGAAGTGACGCACGAGGGAGAGGTGCGTGCTCAGCGCGCACATGGCGATTCGCTTCGCCTCGTCCCAATCGGGGTCGCCCGGCGAGCACGAACCGAGATCGCAGTCGATGCGCCGGGCCACCGGATACCTCGACGACTCGTCGACCACGAACTCGACCAGCGCGCCCGGTGAACGGAGACCGGGGTGACGCTCGAACTGATCGAGGTCCCTCAGGTCCCAGCGAAATCCGCCGAGGCCGTCTCCTTCGAGATAGCAGGCGTAGGGGCTGGCCATCGCCAGATGACCGAGGTCAAGTTCCCCTTCGTACGCACCGGGTCGCAAGGGCGCGGGCCAGCACCGGCGATGGGCGGGCGTGTAGGCGGCCATCAACGCGACGGACGGTTGGGCGTCGACCTCGGGCAGTCCGCGTTGCATCGGCGAAAAGGCTCGGTTCAGCCACGCCTGCGTTCGACAAAAGAGCAGCGCCTTCGTTTGGACCTCGTCCTGGGGCACGTGGTCGGCGACGCGCACGTCGGGGATCGCGATGTCGGGGAACTTCTCTTGAATCGGCACAGAGATGATAGGACGAGCGTCGGGCTGGGGCACGGGGATCACGAGTGGCGTGTTGTGGCGAAACTTGAAGATCATGAGGCGATTCCAGAACGTCCGTCGCAGCCACCACACGAAAGCCTCAGTCGATCCCGGCCGCGCGCCACGGCTTGAAGGCGTTCTCCACGCCGGACAGGGCGCCCGCAAGATTCGGAAAGTGACGAAGGAGGACCGTCGACATGGTGTTGTCTTCGATCCAGCGAATACCTTCGGCGGTGTACACCTCGGGTCGGTAGTCGTAGGTGAAGAAGCGGTCGCTCTTCAGCCGTCGAGTAGCCATCAGGATGAAGACCCGAAACGCCGTGTCGCTGAAGGCGAAACCCTTTGGTGGCGTTTCGGCGTAGAGCCCCACCATTAGGTCGACGTCCTCGGGGTTGTCGTAGACACGACGCAGGTCTTCAACTACTTGGGCATCGTTGCTGAACTCCTCGAAGGTGAGCGCGGGCTTGAGGTGGAACTGGCGGCGGAACTCGTTGTAACGCGGGACGCCTCGTTCGCGGTTGCGCAGGATGTCGGTCGCCGCGAGGTCGAGCATCGTACCGTCCGGCTCGCTGAACTGTCGCATGAGATTCGGGTAGTTGTGCAGGACGATGGCGCCCGGGTGGCTCGTCCCGAACGAGTAGAAGAGATCGTTCATGCTCACGCGCGGATCATCCAACACCAAGTGAGTGAGCACGCCGGCCAACTGCGTGAAGTCGTAGTGCTCGATGGCTCCGTCGTCGTGCGCGCTGCGCACGACGTACTCGTCGGGAATCAGTGGGTGCATCCGGTAGACGGCGACGAACTCCTCGGTCATCGCGTACGGCGCGCCGTGGTAATAGAGATCGGATCCCGGGACGCCGCTGAGCTCCTCGCTCTTGGTGAGGCGCCCCAATTTCTTCAGTAGCTGCTCGCCCTGGAAGCCCCACCAGTTCACCCGCATGCCCAGTTCCAGATCCGCGTCGGCGAGCAGCGCGGTGGTCCACTCGGTCGTGTGGATCTGGGCAATCAGGGCGGCGTTGATGAGACGTGCGTGGTCGAACAACTGGTCGTCACTCCACGAGGGGTGGATCGCGGCCAGGTAGTCACAGATCGAGTTGTGCTCCCTCATGAACAAGGTATGCATCATCGCCAGGCCGATCCACCAGTTGCCGGTAATGCCGGCAATGTCGAGACCGGGAATTGGTGGCATGTTGGGAGGATCGAAGGGAACGTTGCCCTTGTCGTCGAGCAGGACGTGGCCGCCCACGCCGGTGCGGATCATCTTCTCGATGATGGGGCTACTGCCGTACACCTGGGAGGCGTCCCACCAATGGGTCTCGGTGTTGATATGGGTCGGGGGCTGTCCGTCGGACGTGTGGTCGACCTGGGTGCGAGGAATCAGCATCGGGCGTGCGGGCCAGGAATCCTCCGCTTCGAGGTCGACCTGCCACGGGTCGTCGGCCTCGTTAGTGCCGTGGCTCATCCAGTCGTGCACTTCGAACTGCAACCAGGCGGCCACGAGAACGTTCAGCGTCGTCGCCGGAATGAACGCCTTGCGAGCCAGGAGCTCATTGCTGACGAGTCGCGGGTTCGGCGTGAGAACGCCTTGGGGGTAGGTAAGAGCGAGCGGAACGTTGCGACCGAAACGACTCCCGGCGCTGCCCATCAGCGGCTGGAGGGGATCGTTACCGGTGCCGTCGGACGATCGCGCGAGGCTGCGTGGACCGGGTGGTGCCAGCTCCGGACCCCATCTCGCGGGCACACCCGTGGTATCGAAGAGATTGCGGCGGCGCAGGGTCATTCGAAGTCCGGTCAGCGTCATCAGGGCGATCGGCTTAGGTAGGCGGTCCCATCCGTAGCGGCGATCGAGGGCACCGGTCAACCACATGAAACCCTTCTTGAAGGGACCGTCCTTCACGAAACCTCCCTCACGCAGCGTCGTGCTCGACCTAGGCGCACTATAGGAGATGCGCGAACTGTGGCAGAAGTCGATGCGCCTGCGCACGATCTCCAGAGACTTGCTGGACAACACTGCCTTTGGCGCGGCGTAACGATTGTCGGCCTTAGAAACCCTGAAATACCCCGCGCAAGTACGTGATGACTTCGTTGTTCCGCAGTGACTCGCTGGCGTGCTCGTCGTCGAGGCGACCGTAGAAGAGTCGCACCAACGCTTCGGCCGGAAGCTCCAGATCGACACGACTGTCGTGAGGTTCTTCGACTAACTCGGCCGAGTCGCCCGTGAGCCGAAGGGTGAGCGAACGGTCGGGTTCGATCGTACGAATCGAGATGTGGCGCTCATCACCAGTGAGACGGGCCGTGCGCCCCACTAAGAAGTTGATTCGATCCAGAATCAAAGCGCTCGCGTCAGCGGGCAGCGTCGCCTCCGTCTCAATGGAGACCTCCACGTCCCAGGTGTGCAGCACGTGCTCACCCAGGCGCAGTCCAACGACGCCGTCGAAGTCAACGGACACCGGCCCGAACGACATGCGATACGCTCTGCGCTGTTCGTCGGTCATTCCCTCGAGAGCTTCCAGGTACTCCCGATCGCTCTCCAGGGCGTCGCCCACTTGGTCAGCGGGAGACTTCGCGTTCCACAGATCCCACACCGTCTGGTTGAAGTCGGGGTCGGAGTCGCGACCCGCGATGAAGTTCTCGACCCTGCGCGCGCCGATGACCGCACCGGAGCCCAGATGGGACAACGTGTCGGCGATCGTCCATTCGCTGGGGTACGCCGGAGCAGTGTAGTCAATCGGTTGAATCGCTGATGTGACGTCGTAGAGATGGGCAACGGACTCTCGAAGCGCTGTCAGTCGGTCGGTCACGGGGCTCCTCTATTCGGAGTCAGTGTAACGAGCCATACCTCAGCTGACCTCACGAACTGCGCTGGATCGAGGACCCGAGGAACGAACGCTCGACTTCATTGGTGGCCAGATCACGCGCCCGGGATCGAAAGAACTCCGCTTCCTCCGTTCGGCCGAGCTCCTCCAGCAGATACGCCTTTGTCGCGGGCAGATAGTGGTAGAGGTCAAGTGAACCATCTCGCTCCAACTCCTCGACGATGGCGAGAGCCACCTGGGGGCCCCCGACTTTGGAGACTGCGACCGCTCGGTTCAGTCGCACCACCGGACTTGGCCATGCGACCAGCAATTGGTCGTAGAGGATTACGATCTGCGGCCAGTCGACCTCGTCGTAGGTCGGTGCGTGCGCGTGCAGCGAGGCGATCGCGGCCTGAAGGACGTAACGCCCAACGGCGCCGGAGCTCAGGCTCTCCACGATGAGTTCGTGAGCCTGGGCTATCGCGTTGCGGTCCCAGAGTGATCGATCCTGGACCGATATTGGTTGAGCACTTCCCTCCGGCGTGGTCCGCGAGTCCTGGCGCGCGTGTATGACCAGCAAGAGTGCGAGCAAACCTTTCACTTCGGGTTCATTGGGCAAGAGGTCGTGGAGGAGACGGGCTAGTCGCAGGGCTTCGCGAACAGTGTCGCGACGCACCAGGACTTCTCCCGACGGCGAGGCGTGGCCGACCGTAAAGAGCAAATAGATGACTCCCAGCGCGCCCTCCAATCGAGCGGGCATCTCATCTGCGTTCGGCACTGTGAAGGGAATGCGAGCGAGCGCGATTTTTTTCTTAGCTCGAGTGAGACGAGCGGCCATCGTGGTCTCACTCACCAGAAAGCATCGAGCGATGTCGGCCCTCGACGTACCGCACACCAGCCGGAGCGTGAGAGCCATCTGCGCGTCTCGCGAGAGCGAGGGGTGACAGCACATGAAGACGAGACGGATCGTGTCGTCGTCCGCGAAGTCGCCGTTGTCCATTTCAGAGCGCAGGCTCTCTTCGACCACGGACTCACCGGAGTTCACCAGCAAGGGCAACTTTTGTCGGTAGGTCGCAGCTCGGCGCTGGGAGTCGGACACTCGTCGACGAGCTACGGTCGTGAGCCACGCTCCGGGGTTGTCGGGAATCCGGTCACGCGACCAGCTCGTCATCGCTTCCGCGAACGCGTCCTGCACTGACTCCTCTGCGAGGTCAATGTCTCTCGCCGTGCGCACGGTCGAAGCAAGTACGCGCGCCCACTCATCGCGGTGAGCGCTCGCGACCGCCGCGCGCACGTCGTCGGACATCTAGGCGTTCGTGCGCGTGGGCACCACGAGAAACTGAATCGGGCGCACTTCGACTCCGCCACGCTGATGGAGAATCGGGTTGCGCCGAGCGATCGCGAGGGCGGCGTCAAGGTCAGGGGCCTCGATAACGCACACGCCCAGAACCACTTCCTTGGACTCGATGAAGGGACCGTCAGTGATCCCCTCGGCCCTAATTGACGTCGCCGCTTCGTACGACTCCAAGCCAAAGGCCGCGATCATCACGCCCTCATCCTGAAGGTCTTGAGAGTGGCGATCATGCTCTCGCATCCCCTCGGACTGGCGCTCGTGCGCCTCTCGGTCGTCGGCGAACGACTCGTCCTCATCGTCGACCGGCGCGTACAACAAAATGGCGTACTGGGGCATTTCCTACTCCTTCATCCGTCGTGACACTTCGTCACGCATAGACGTCGAGCGAATATCGACAAATCGACACCTCCGTGGAGAAATATCACGTCGCTGGCATATAGAAGGTGAACATTTTGTCCGCCCTGATGCGCGCGCCGTAGGAATCGCCGCTGTCGACCCAGTCGCGAAATCCCTCCCCCGCGATGGGGAGATAGTGGTCGAGCATGGCCTGACGCAACTCGGGGTGCTCAGGATCATTGAGCTCGAAGATCTCCGCTCGGCCGTGGACCGTAACGGCCAACTGCTCGTCGGGTAGGTATGTAGCGCTGACGAACGGTCGAGCGGCGATGTGTCTCATGCGTACGGAATCCTTGCCCGAACTGAACCAGAAGTCTGCATGGATGAAGTAGCCATCTACTGGACCGACGAGGGGCCGACCATCGGCTGTCGCCGTGCCGAGAACGAGCAGTCGCATGCCTTGCAACTTTTCGCACACCTGCGCGGCCGTGAGTCGCCGCTCCTCAGAGATGACGTCACGTAGGTGGGGTCCAGCTTGCTCCGCACTGGCGTCGAGCAGCCGCTGCAAGCGCTCAATCTCCTCGGGTGTCTCGCGCATACCTCCAGATAAGCATGGCCAGCAGCTCTGCGGAACTGAAATTGTTGGTAAGTATTGCGGTTAAAATCTTTTTCTTGCACGCGCCACATTTCCTGCGCGGTGGCCTCTCGAAGTCATTGATGTCTACTTATCCCTATGATTACTGCCTTTAGAGGGGTACGCTGCGTGGCTAACGCTCAGGCAATCACGCACGCCGCCGTGAGGGGTCATGAGTTTTTCCTCGTACCCGCCCCATTCGAAGATGAGTCTTGGAGTGGCGGCGCGGTAAACCCACACGAAGTCGGAGTTGCTATATGAAAGGATGCCTCGAGAGAGTTCAGAGTGGACTCGTTTCGGGGCAGAACGATGAGGACTCTCAAAATCGCCATGACGGCGTTGGGAACAGGTGTACTTGTCCTGGGCTTAAGCGTCACCCCCGCCAGCGTTGCCTTGGCCTCCGCCACCGTGGGCGTGACCTCAACTCACGCGACATCGGAAGCACCCGTTACTGCGGGACCATCACGTAGCGAGTGTTTCACTCCGAATTTTGATGACACGGGACTCACGGCCCTGCAAGACGCCGTCAGCAGTTTTGACGCCCTGACGGACTCGAACGTCACGTGCGTTTCCGCCTACTTGAATGGTGCGACAGCGTGGTCCGACTGGGAATCCCCATGGATCACCGATCCGTCGTACGGGTACACCTCGTGGGTCGCCGAAGCACCGCAGAATCAACTCGTCTTGCAGGTGGACTTGATCCCCGACAGCCTGGAGGACGTCAGCGACCCGTTGAGTTGGGAGCAGTCGTGTGCGGCGGGCGACTTCGACTCCTACGCCGCCACTCTCGGCGCCAACCTGGTCGCCGCGGGACTGCAGAACTCGATCATTCGTCTCGGCGCGGAAATGAACGGTACCTGGGAGGCCGACTTCATGGGCACCACCACTCAAGAGCAGAGTTTGTGGGTTCAATGCTTTCAGAACGAAGTCACCGCGCTGCGCTCAGCGCACAACGAGAACTTCCTCATTGACTGGGATGTCAACGCCGGGAAGGGCGGGTACCCGTACGCGGACTTCTACCCCGGTAATGAGTACGTCGACATGATGGGTCTCGACCTCTATGACGTGGACTCCAACACGCCAAACACGTCAACCACGTTCTCAACTCTGGCCAACGAGCCCTACGGACTCACAGATTTCGAGGCCTTCGCGGCGGCACAAGGAAAACCCATGAGCTTTCCAGAGTGGGGGCTATCCAGCGTCCCCTCCGGGGACGATCCCGGTTACATCGACGGCATGGCATCAACGGTCGCCAACGGGAACTTCGCCTTCGAAACCTATTTCGACGGCGCAGGAGGCACTGCGCTCGCACTCGGATCGAGCACGACGCCGCTGTCTCTGACCGCGTTTCAAGACTGGTTCGGCACTCCGTCGCCGAGCGTCGCGACCATCTCGGGAACGGTGACAGCCGCAGGCGGCGGCCTCGCGGGAATCTGCGTAGACGCGTTCCTCAACGGAACTGACGTTGCCGCCTCAGCTATCACCATCGGCAACGGCACCTATACGATTTCCGGGCTGGCACCTGGCAACTACGGCGTCATGTTCGTTCCGGGTTGCGGGAGCGGTGATTTCGCAACGCAGTGGTACAACGGTACGGCATCGGGAACGCAGACCCCGCCCGGTACCTTGGTCGCCATCACCGGCACTACCTCGGTACCCGACATCAATGCCGCGATGTCAGCGGGCACGAGCATCTCCGGAACGGTGAGCGCACTAGACGGAGCCGATCTCGCAGGTGTCTGCGTCAACGCGTTCAACGCAGGGGGCACCAATGGCTCCGGTACGCCCGCCACAAGTGCGGCCGATGGCACGTATATCGTTGAAGGGCTCCTGCCGGGCAGTTACGACGTCGAATTCTCGGCCAGCGCGTGCGCAGGAAGTTACGTGACGCAGTGGTACAACGGGACATCGTCGGGGACGTCGTCTGTGTCGGGAGCGTTGGCGGAGCTCACCTCGGTGGCGTCCCCGACAACGGACGTCAACGCTGTGATGTCACAGGGCACGAGCATCTCCGGCACGGTGAGCGCCGCAGCCAGCGGGGATGACATCGGCAACATGTGTGCGTGGGCGTATCCCGTGGGCGGCGGCGCGCCCGACAAAGCGATGACCGCACTGGATGGCATGTACACGATTTCTGGTATGGCCGCGGGCACCTACAACGTCGAGTTCTACACGTATCCCTGCGGAGGACGCAGTTATGTCACGCAGTGGTTCAACGGCACGACATCGGGGGCGCCGTCTATGTCGGGTGCGACAGGCGTTTCCGTTTCCGTGGCGTCCCCGGCGTACGGAATCAACGCCCAGCTCGCCCTGGCCGCCAGCATCACCGGAACAGTGACCGCTTCGGTCGGCGGAGCGGACGCGCCCGGAGTCTGTTTAGCGATCACCTCAACGGATGGCGGAGTGGGCGGTTCTGCGACCACCGCGTCCAACGGCACATACACCGTCCTGGGGCTAGCGGCCGATTCCTACGAGGTGATCGCCGACCCCACGTGCGACGGGACCGTAACGACGCCCTTCGCGTCGCCCCAGCCTGCGGCCAGCGCGGTGACGGTCACTGCGGGTGAGGCCTTGACCGATAACGTCGGACTGGTCCTGCCTGGATCGGTCGCCGACGTCATCACGACGCACACCAGCGCGCCGACCAACGCCACAGTCGGTGGCGTCACGTACTCGCCGAACGCCACGGCGACCTCAGGTGACCACGTGGACATAACTCTCGATGGCACCTCAACCAGCTGTGACGTCAACGCGGGAGTCGTGAGCTTCACTGCGGTCGGTCCTTGCGTGATCGACTTCAATGACCCCAGCACTGGGGCGAGTGACGCGTACGCGGCAGCCATTCAGATCCAGCAGTCCTTCATCGTCGTCGCATCCTCCGGCGGAGGTGGTGGCGGTGGCGGTGGTCCGCCTCCTCCGGTTATCACCACCCCTCCCTCTCCCGTAACGCAACCCCCTCCTCCCGCGGCGCCACCCCCTCCCGCGGCGTCAATCCCCACGCCGAGAGAGGTCACATACAGCGGAACCTCGACGGTCCTCTCACTCAAAGCAAAGAACGTACTCCGTGCGCTCGCTAAGAAACTCTCGGCTGGAGGCTCCGTCACCATTATCGGATACGCGCATGACGATGGAGCGCTGGCGCGCAGGAGAGCCGAAGCTGCGGCGAAATATTTGGTGCAACTGGTTTCGGTGCATGTCTCAATCAAGGTCGTCACAACGTTGCTCGTAGGCAAGGTGATGGTCGTCACCACGAAGTTGTGAGTAGGGGCGGACGAGACAGGTGCGCCTGGCAGTCAACAGCCGCATGCAAGGAGCAATAACGAAAAGAGTAAGACCGTCGAGGTGACACAGAGTGCTCGCTGAAGGCGGTGCTGGGAGCGCTGATCGAAGGTCTTGCGATGGCTGTCGGGTAAGAGAAGTAGTTGGGTGATCACGTTCTAAGCTTGGGAGCTGGCGGCTCCCACGCGATGTGATGATTCGCAGATCAAATAGTTCGTCGACCACTCGATCGCGATGAAGTAGGGCCGGTGGGGATCGAACCCACGACCGAGGGATTATGAGGGGCTCGCCGGTCGTCTACCGAATTCTTTCTGTTCTATCGCGTACCTCAAAGTCCTTGTGAAAGTCCACGTTGACTCGACACGTCCATCCGATCCTGCCGTTGGAGTAGCAACGGCTCCCTAGTTTTTAGAGTTCTTTTCGCGGGGCAACGAAAGTCACCTTTCGAACCACGACCTAGCTGACATCGCGCCGACGCAGCAAGGACATCCCGATGATCGCGAGCGCCAACGCCCACGCCACCATGATGACCACGCCCGCACTACCGGGAAGCAGTTTGTTTTGAATGGGTCCCATCATCGCGTCGGACGCATGAACCGGTAAGAATCGTCCAAGTTTGGGCAAAAAGCCAAAGACCAGGTTCTCCACGACAAAGCCCCACGCCAGTAAGGCAATCACGGCGCCTACTTGGTTGGTCACGATCGCGCCCAGCCCAACGCCCATGGCGCCCCACAGAGCGGTCCCCACGATCGCACCGACGATCAGCTCGGTCATGTTGGCACCGGACATGACAATGTGAACGCCTCGAGCCTTGAAAATCACGATGCCAATCACAAAGACGAGGCCCTCGCCGATCACGCCAAACACGAGGCCCGACAACACGCCCGCGTAAGCCTTTGATCTGAAGAGTCGGTTTCGACTTGGATTGAACAGCGACGTCGGTCGAATGGTTCCGAAACGGTACTCGCTGGTGAACAGCATGATGCCCGCCAGGGCGGCAAAGACGCCCGCGATACTCCCGAAGCTCAGCAGGCTGATCTGATCTTGCTCGGTCACCAACTGATTCATTGGCGACAAAGTGCACGTCAAGATGGTGAAGAGCAACGCCACAATGAACAGTCCTAACAAGAGGCCGATCGTCGTGCGCGTTGAACGAATCTTGAGCAGCTCGGCACGTAGTTGATTCATGGGGTCGCCTCTTCCGACGTTAGGTCGAGGAAGACCTCCTCGAGAGAAGAACCTTCGGTCACAAGTTCGTAAATGGCAATGCCTTCGGCGAGCGCAATGTCACCCACCCGCTCTCGCGTGGTTCCCTGAGCGAGGAGTGCGTGGTCGTTGTTTCTCGTGGTGACGATCCCTTCTCGTTGCAGCGCTTCGGCTAATTGATCGAGGTTCGGACTCTGCACGCGGACTAGTCCGCCAACACGAGCAGTCAAATCGTCCAGCGTCGATTCGATGATCAGCCGTCCGTGGCTGATAATGAGCACTTGATCCACGGTCTGGGCGATCTCGGCGAGCACGTGGCTCGAGATCAGCACGGTGCGACCGCCCGAGGCGAAATCCCGTAGGAAGTCACGCAACCACCGCACACCTTCTGGATCAAGTCCGTTCGCAGGTTCGTCGAGCACTAGCAAATCGGGATTACCGAGCAAAGCCGCGGCCAGTCCTAGGCGCTGACGCATGCCCAGTGAATACCCCTTTACGCGGCGCGTTGCGGCGTCTTGTAGTTCGACCAGTGAGAGGACCTCGTCCACCCTGCTGTCGGCGAGTCCGGCGGCGCGGCTCAACATTCGAAGATGATCGCGCCCCGAACGTCCGGGATGAAAATCTGTGGCTTCGAGGACCGCACCGACGCGAAGCGCGGGCGTCTCCAGCTCGTCGTACGGTTTGCCAAAAATGGTGGCGTGACCACGTGTGGGCTTCGCGAGCCCGAGCAACATTCTGAGCGTCGTCGACTTACCGGCGCCGTTCGGTCCGAGAAAACCAGTGATTGTTCCGGCTTCAATGTTGAAGGTGAGATCGTCGACGGCTAGCACCTCGCCGTATCGTTTGGTCAGTGATGCACTTTCAACTACACAGGTCACGCTTACGCTCGCTTTCGGGGACTCGGTGAGCCCAGGCCGGGTTGTGTCACGGTTGATGGGTCAGAACACAAACGGGACCAACATCTTGGTCGAGCGCTTGTATTGCGGATATTCGTTGGGAAAGAGGCGCTCCATGGTGCGCTCCTCGATCTTTGCGCTGTAGATGAAGTACGCGCCCATGAACACAACGGCAACGAGCCAATACCAGCTCACCGCCACCGCCGTCCCTATGGCGGCGAGGATCAACCCCGAGTAGATGGGGTTGCGGACATATCGGTAGGGCCCGGTCACGACCAACTCTGCGTCCACCTTCTCGGACATTGGTGTTCCCCAGTTCCGTCCCAGATAGACCCGTGCCCACAGGGCCAGTCCCAACCCCGACAAGAACAGACCGGTGCCGATGCCTTGGAGAGTGGGGTTGCTCACGATGGTGTGGTGACCTTTGAAGGCTCCCGAGCGACTGACCAAGATCAGAATGACGAAAAGGGCGACCCTAAAGCCGACGAACTGTCGCATTCGTGACTGATTTGCGCGTTTGGCCGTCAGAGCGGCCGCCAGCCATACCAACCAGAAGAGGACCCACAGGCCGTAGATGACGTAATCGATGTCGTACATAGAAGGATCGCGCTTACGCCCGATTTTGGAGACTGGGTGAGTCTAGGAGGGGTGGTATCACGGGATGATCATGTGTTCTCGGGCCTTAGGAATTCACCAGGACAAACGGCGCGGCGAAGTCGCAGTAGGGGGCGCTCGTCGCCGTGACTGGTCCGCTCGAAAGGTAGGTGATCCGCATGCCGAGGTCCTCGGGCTCGAGGATAAGTTCCTCGGGATTGAAAAACTGCTCTGCCGCCCAGGCGTGCAAGGACTCGCCGGCGAGTTGGTAGTGCACGCTGGGGCTTCCACCCGGGCCGGTCGGTAGCGGGTCGTTCGGTATCGCCACGTACGCTTCTCGATGTGCGGGTTCGGTCCGCAAGCTCAACTCCGGGTAGTGCGGCGCAAGCGCCTGCGCGTCGGCCTCGGGGACCGGCTTGCACCATTCGACGGGGCCGTCGCTGTCGACGCTCACCTCGCCCCAGAAGATGGAGAACATCGCCCCCTCACGCCCCTCCATCTTCGGAAGCGGTCGCTCGCGCAGAATCGCGATGAACTCCTTGCCGAGCGCCCAGGCGCTTTTCTCGTCGACATGGCGCTTCAGGCAGAGGACACTCCGCTCGGGTATCTCTCGTATGGCCACTTCGTACATAAGGGACTCCTTTCCTCTCAGTTTGTCGACGAGGTAGCCAGCAAGCTCGCGACGAGCGTCGTGTACAGACTCGACCTTGCGCCAGTGCGCCGCTATCTGGTTTGCGGCATCAGCCGGATCGCACTCGACCAGTTTCCGAATCGCGGCAAGCGGCAAGTCGAGCTGACGTAGCATCGCAACGAGACGTGCGGCTTCGAGTTGCTCCTCGTCGTAAAAGCGATATCCAGAGACTTCATCGACGCGCGCGGGAACCAGCAGATGGCGTTTGTCGTAGAGACGGAGCGCCTTAACCGACAGGCGCGACCGTCGTGCGAACTCACCAATGCTGATTTCTTCCATGCCCCTTACTTCCTAGTCGACGCCTTGGACAACACCGCGAAACCAGTATGCGGCCTCCCCCAAGGGGAGAGTCAAGCCCATTTCATGTCGCGAGAGTTTGTGGGATCAAAGGTTGGATTTTCGTTCTCGATCACTTCGGCGGCTGGCTTAGGACGACTCTCGATTGAGTCTCCTGAGGTTGGCGACGGTCCTAGTAGGGCCTGTGGGGATCGAACCAACGCCCGAGGGATTATGAGGCGCTCGCCAAACGTGCAGGACTTCTTTCAGCGTCCAGTACGTGCTACCGCATCTCGTCCCAATTCCGCTGGCGTCCGCGGAAATTCGACGAGTTGAAAAATCGGAGTAGCGAGGAAGCAGCAAGAAGAGCCGGGGCAACCGGGCTGCCGTGGCCGCACTATGGTACAATAATTGGTACCAGTAAAGCCAGGAGTTTTACGCCGTGTCCATCACCGCCAGTGAAGCTCGCAAGAACCTATTCCCTCTCATCGAACAGGTGAACGAGAATCGCGAGCCTATAGAGATCACCTCGAAGCGCGGGGACGCAGTGCTGATGTCCCGAGCGGACTTCGACGCGCTGAACGAGACCGCCCTGCTGTTGCGCTCACCCGCAAACGCGCGACGGCTACTCAAGAGCCTGACACAAGCGAATGCGGGCGAACGCACTGCTCACATACTTTCGTAGTGCGCCTCGTCTTCACCCCACTGGGCTGGGAGGACTACCTCTTTTGGCAGTCGCACGACAAAGCGATGCTCAAACGCCTCAATCGCCTACTGGAAGAGTCGGTACGTACTCCACTTGAAGGAATCGGGAAACCGGAGGCACTTCGTCACGTTCTAGCGGGCTGCTGGTCGCGGCGCATCGATGAAGAACATCGACTTGTCTACCTCGTTGATCGTGATGACATCGTCGTCCTCCAAGCGCGCTATCACTACGGGAAATGACCGCAGTAGGGCCGGTGGGGATCGAACCCACGAGGGATTATGAGGGGCACGCCAAATGTCCGCTGCGTTTCATTTGGTCGGAGTAGCGTCATCGACACGGGAACGTTCGACCATCTGGCCACTCAACGAAACGTCATCGTGTCGACTTTCAAGCGCGATGGGACAAAGGTACCGACGGCAGTGCACGTCGTCGTAGACGGTAACCGCGCCTACTTTCGAACGTGGTCAACGACTGGCAAAGCGAAGCGCCTGCGTGCGAATCCACGGTTGTTGATTGCGCCGTCGACTTTCCGAGGCAAACCAACGGGTGCCTCCATAGCCGCCAGCGCGCGACTTCTGTCCGGCAGAGAGGAACAACACGTGCGTGAGCTTCTCAGCAAAAAGTACCCCCTTCTTCAAGGGAAATTGGTTCCGCTTGTCCACCAAATACGGCACTACACCACGATCCACTACGAGCTCACCGAAGAGCAGGGTGAAGGTCGGAATTCATAATCAGTTGTTGGCTTCGATCCGAGCTTCGGCGATGATACCCCCTTTGGGGTGTCGCTCAGCATCCGCCATTGGCGAGCAGCATTGGAACCTTCACGTGGTTTCACTCGGCGCAATGGAGATAGGGCTGAGTAGGGCCGGTGGGGATCGAACCCACGACCGAGGGATTATGAGGATCTCGCCAGTCGTCCAGGGCGCTACTTCCCGTCCGTGTCTTGTCTCCGAGTCCGGCTCGATTTCCATCGGCGTCCGTGAACGTTCGTTGCGTCCAGGAATTGGAGTAGCAAGGGAGTAGCAAGACTCTCGCCTCATTCGCGAATCCAACGCATATGTGTCTATGATGCTTGACTTACTTTTGTCTAGTATCATAGACTACGTGAATGAAACCGATGGCGAAGCAGCAATTAGTGAAGCTGTTGAAAGCTAATGGCGCGAATCTTGTACGCCAAGACGGCGACCACGAAGTGTGGCGCGTCGGGGAATGTCAGACATATGTTCCCAAGCACAAGACGATATCCGCAGGCGTTTGCCGGAGCATACGCGACGCACTCGCTCCAGCGCTCGGAAAGGATTGGTTGAAATGAGTAAAGCAAGGGTCTACGAGTACGACATAGGCCAGGAAGATGGTTTGTGGGTCATTCGCATTCCAGAGCTTGATCTCGTCACACAAGCAGAGCATCTTCGCGATACGGATCGAATGGCCATATCCATCATCTCTCTGCACTTGAACGTCAGACCAGAAAGGGTTTTGGTCCATCGATCGAACATCATCGGTCTGCCAAAAGGCGCCGCCGAAGCTGTGAGCGAAGCCGTCGAAGCGCGAGGAAGATGGAACGCGGCCCAAGAAGTTGCCGCCGAAGCAACTCTCAGAGCGATCCATCAACTTCGTGATAGCGGCGTGAGCCTCCGCGACACCGGCTATCTCCTTGGACTATCGCATCAGCGCGTAGCCCAATTGCTTGAAGCCCAAAGAACTCACGCAAAAACTGGTCGTTCCAGGTAGATCTAAACCGAAGTAGGGCCCGTGGGGATCGAACCCACGACCGAGGGATTATGAGGTGGGAGCCATCGGTTGGACTGGTCTGGTTGCGTCGGATCTATCCGAGTTTCACTACAACCATTGTCCGGTGGTATCGGTTTCGTCCGGTGGTGTCGGTTCGGTATGTGGGATGAACCGTGGGATTTCGGAGGACAATTTAAGTCGAGCGCGGGTTCAACGCGGTGACCCGACACGGTCGCTCTAGTACCAAGCATTGGCGGCTGGTTAGCTGAACTGGCCTGAAGTCGGAGAGGCAAACACTTTGTTGAGTGTCGAAATGGCTCCGAATATTGGGTTTCCGAAAGCCGGTCTGGTGAGTGCTCGGAATCCGTGAAATGACTTCAAGGTTGAGGGCCACGCGTTGAGTACTCTGAGCGTGTTGGTAGGGAAACCGCCCGGGAGGGGGGTTCTGTGAAAAGTTCGTCAGTCAAAGATGGCAAGTCGAGATTGGGCGGGATCGGAATCATGAGGGTCGGAGTTAACGTCTCGCATCGTTGGTTTTCCGGGAAGCGCTGCCTTGTTCTCGGTGCAACTCTATTGATCGTGTCTGTGACAAGTTTGAGTTTCCCTGACTCGCCCAATGCAAGCGCGCTGTACGGATCAAAAGTCTCTCACGGCGGTGGTAGTGGAGCGCCAATACTTGCTCTCACGTCAAAGGCGCGTCAAGACGTGGTATTTGTTTGCACCGGCAACGCACCTGGCGTAGCAATCTCGTATGGCTCAAACAGCAGAGGTTATTCAGCTTTTAGATTGACGTCTTCGGCGACGTTGCCGCTCGAAAAGAGCGCCGAGTATTACTTCGTCTACGCACAGTTGGGTGCGGGTGGATCTATCACCTGCTCGGTGACCGTGCGTTGGAATCAGGATGGACGCGCGCACTCGGTAAGGGAAGTGGGAGCTGCCTCTGGCCGATATAGCATCGCCGCCCCCGGGGTCTGTCCCAACTTCACCGGAGGGTGGCAGGGCTGTTAGGCCGCCGCTGAACGCGCTTCGAGTACGCGAAAGGTTTGCGGGGGGTGCGCCCTAATCACAGCGCCAGCAAACCCCAAGTTGTGATGTAGTTGGTAGGGCCGGTGGGGATCGAACCCACGACCGAGGGATTATGAGGGGCAGCGAGAACGTATTCTTGGCCTATCTGTATCCAGAGAATGCTTTCACGTCTCCTTCAAAGTCCAGCATGTGCTCGGAGTCATGCACCGCGCACTCACACCGTACGGCCGCGTACGCATGGGCCTAACAGCCCGGCATGTCCACATTCGGGACGATAACGATTAGAGGTATCGATCGAGAGGTCTTCGATTGGTACGCGTCATAACGCCTGTGGTTGGTTCGGTTCATGAGTTCCCAGAGCCGACGGTAGTCAGAATCCGTCGAATGGATAACGAGGGCATTGCCAGAGAATCGTTTGCGGCCCACCTGAACCTCGACTTCCGGGCTCGCGCACAGATTTAGGAACCACGCTGGTGCAAGATCTTTTCCGTCGTTCGAGGCGGCCAGAATGAACTTCCCTCCGTCCGTAGCGAAGACCAAAACCGTCAGTCGAGGCCGACCAGTTCTGCGCCCCACGGTACGCAGGAGGAGCGTCCACGCACCGATCATGCCGGGACCAACCCGGCCGTCAGTGTGAACGTAGATCCATCTTTGAATCCGCAACAATCCGGCCGGAGCACTATTGGGGGCGGTGAACTTGTTCAACATTCTGGGGATGAGTGGCGGCAACTTCCCGTTCCCTAGATCGGGTTTCTTGGTTATCGCTTCCTCGCTTTCGTATCCTCGGTGCTAGCTCTGTCTTGCACTGGGTTGGGGTCGGCTTGCTGGCCCGGTAGGAAGTCGGGTTCGGAGAGCCGGAATCAGTAGTGCCAAAACCTCCTCGGTTCGTTCCGTGAGGTCCTTGCAACCTGAATCCAGAAGCGACAACGAGTCCATTCCGACGATCCAAGCAAAGATCGCCCGGGCTGACGCGTTCGGATCCAGTTGCGCAAACTCTCCCAAATGAACCCCTCGCTCGATCACTTCGGCGATGGAGCGCACCCCCAGCTCTTGGAACGATGCATACTCCGAGCCGGGCCCCGAACGAACGCTCAAATCGGCGCCCAGCCGCACGACGCAGTGCATCGTCGGGTCGTCCGCAATTAGCCTCGCGCGGCGCCGCAAGGCCTGACGAAGTTCGTCACCTGCCGATGCAGCAGGCTTCGAATCTTCCAGTAGCCGAGCGATCAGTTCCTGCTGCTTGACGCGAAAAGTGGCAAGAGCGAGTTCCTCCTTGCTCGAGAAGTGGAAGTAGAACGCGCCCTTGCTCATCCCAGTGGAGGAGATGACATCGTTGAGCGAGACGCCATCGAAGCCGTTGTCGGCGAACGCGCGAGCGGCGGTGTCTATGATTTGCGATCGTGTTCGGATGGCGCGCTGTTGTCGGACTCCGGAAATGCTCGTCGGCACCCCTACATTAAAACATACCGATTGGTCGGTTTACCTCAATTAGTGCTTTGATGAGGTATTTTCCGCTCCGCGTCCTTTAGTAGTCTCGAAATTCCATCGATGCGCTTCGCAATTCATCCCGTTTATAGATTGGAGTAGCAAAGGAGTAGCACCTCAGATAGTGACGATGCTTCCATAGAAGCCCAACGTCGTCTTCGAGGGCCAACCTCGATCGGTAGTTACCAAGACCTCGGCTTCCAGGTTGATTGCGGTTGCCACCACGAGAGCGTCAGGCAGCTTTATCTTCGGTCCGTGAAGAGCACGAATCTGAGCGGCAATGATCGCTACTTCAGCATCGAGCTGGGCGACACCGACTGGCAGTCGTTCAACGAACTCTTGCAAAGCCTGGAGAGCAGACTCGCCATTTCGAGCTGGAGCCACCATTGACTCCGCCAAAGCAGACGCAGGAATCACGATTTCGTCTCCTCGGTGGCGAGCATTGTCCAATTCCCGTGTAGCCGTACCGTGGTGAAGATCACTCTCATCCAAGAATCCAATGAGTACGCCTGCGTCGATGACGGTCAGTCCCATTCGTTGCGCAGTTGATCAAGTGTCTCGGCGTCATATACGCCCGTGAGCGTTCCCGCGTACAGCTTCAGAATGTCCTCTTCGCGCTCGAGTACGACGCGACCCGGGCCATCGGCCCGAGCGGTCAACCTCTCACCAGCTTCGAGTCCGGCGTTTCGCATTGCCTCTTGAGGAATGGTTATCTGGTGCTTAGAGCTGATTTTGGCACCGCGACCGGCGTTCTTTACTTTCTCCATACTTGTAAAGAATAGTCGCTGGTAGGGAGGGTGAGTCGGGCGACTCCATTTGAGTAGCAAAGGATGAGTAATCCAGCGCCTCAGGAACTCGTATTTCTCCTGGTAGGGCCGGTGGGGATCGAACCCACGACCGAGGGATTATGAGTCCCCTGCTCTAACCACTGAGCTACGGCCCTGCGAAGACGTCACGAAAACAGCGCGTCGTCCCCGACGATGCGCACTGATTCTCGCAGTATCTGTTTATCAGTAGTTTCCGATCTTGATTGATTCCTGTTCTCGACGTGACAAGTCCGGTTCTGCGAGCGTCGGCGCTACAGGCAGATGATCAGAATGCATAGGGTCGTCGTCGTCGTGGGCGGCTTGGTGGTCGTCGTCGTCGTGGGCGGCTTGGTGGTCGTCGTCGTCGTGGGCGGCTTGGTGGTCGTCGTCGTCGTGGGCGGCTTGGTGGTCGTGGTAGATGACGATGGCTTCGTCGTCGTCGTGGATGACGGTGAATCCGTGGTCGTCGTGGATGACGAGGGATTTGAAGTCGTCGTGGAGGACGAGGGCTTGGTGGTCGAGGTACCCGACGGAGAATCCGTGGCGGCGGTCGATACTGTTAGGCCCCCCGATTGCGAAAGGGTCGTCGTCGTTCCCGGGTTTACCGTCGTTCTAGACGCGGAGGAGGAGGCCGCGACCGACGTTGTCGGACCGGCGGTGACCGTGGGTTCGTGGGAGTCACGGGAGGTCGCCGAAGTGACCGCGACGGAGGGAGGAGCGTGCATCAAAGCCGGTCCGCCCGCCGCGGTGGTGCCGAGCGCCACGGATCCTGCAACGAGCGCGACTTGGGAACCCGCAACAACAACGTTCCCGAGATTGCTCAACTGGCTCATGATCGGTACATCGAACAGCCAAGTGAGAGGACCTATGACCCAACGCTGGCGACCCAGCGAAATGTTCAGAAACGCTCTCACGACTGCGGGATCGAATTGGGTTCCCGCGCAACGAGTGAGCTCCTTGCGCGCGTCTCGAGCTGACATGGCGCTCTTGTACGAACGGATGGCGGTCATGACCTCAAATGAGTCAGCCACCGCAACGATTCGAGCACCGAGGGAGATCTGATCACCGGCGAGGCCGAAGGGATATCCAGTACCGTCGAAGTTCTCGTGATGCTGCTCGACCGCGAGTCCCCACTCTCCGAGCCAGGCGCTTAACGGCTCAACGATTCGCTTACCCTCGAGCGGATGCTGGTGGAGAATCTCCCATTCCTCAGAGGACGGAGCCCCGGCCTTGTTCAGTATTTTGACGTCAACGGAGATCTTCCCGACGTCGTGCAACAGGGCCGACCATCGCAATCGATCACGATCAGGCTGAGAAAGCTTTAATTCATCGGCAATGAGGTCGGTGTACGCGCGAACTCGTTCCGAGTGACCGCGAGTACGTCGGTCGTGGGAGCTAAGAGCAGTAACCATGGCAAGTATCTGAGTGGCTGTCTCCACCGGCTCGCGGTGGCCCGATTGATCAAGTCCCTGTACGTAGCGATCAAGCTGGCGCGTTGATCCGGAACGCCACGCGACGGCGAAACGCGATGGGGCGCGATCGGGAAACAACAACGACATTTTCAAGAGGCTGGCTAGCGGCAAGAGCGGACGTGCCAATCGCTCTCCCAGAATCGCCGCGATCCACGCGATCACTAGAATGCCGGCCCACCAAAAAACCCTCCCTGCATCAGTAAGGGGGTGAGGAAGCATTTTCGACGCGACAAACACCGCCGCGATCGACAGAGCAATTGGGATGGCAAACGAGAGGCCCGACACTAGAACGCCTGTGCGCGAACGCGCCAACCACCGTTCACTACGGCCTTCAACCCGCTCCGACACACGAAAAGTCTAAGGAGCAGAGAACCGAAAGCCCGTTATTTGGACGAGAATTGTGATGGCCTGAACCCTCTACCCGTACCCCTTTTTGCCGCTAAGGAATCTCACGGCGTCGTGGCGTTGTTCCTTTTTGCTGATGTCCTTTAGCACCGGGCCACCTCCTCGACGTCACAGTCGACGTCGCGAAGGGGCAAAGTGTCAAGGGTCAGCCGTTACTCTGTCGCGCATCAGGCGTTACCGAGTCACACATCCTGCGTTATCGATTTGTCTCACATCAACCGAGATAGAACAGAGTTTGGCGGCTCTTCCGGTAGTAGCGGGGTGAGCCACCTGTCTCTCGTCATCTCACAACGATCGAGTCGAAGACCCTGAGGTTGGGCTTGCCGGCGTAGAGCAGGGCTCGGATTCGAAAGTTCTCGAAGTTGGTGAACCCGAACGCGACACGTTTGACGCGTTTTATGAGGTTGTTCATGCCTTCGGTCGGGCCGTTGGAGACCTTCGCCTGGTGCCAGGCGACGATGGCGTCGAACCAGTTGCGCAATGTGCGGGCGAGACGACGAACTTCTGCCGGCGCGGACTTCTTCGAGCCGAAGTCGATGATGTCGCGCAGCAGGTCTTCGGCGGCCGCGGCGTCGTCGGTCTCATAGAAACGGGCGACTGCTTCTTTGACGCCGTAGGCGAAGGCGACCTCGCCCTCGGGGTCGCCTAGGGCGAGCAGTCCCTCGAGTCGTGCCTGCAGATCCGGGTCGCTCGCGGTCTGCTTGATCACGAGGAGCCGACGGGCCTTGTAGAGCGGGTCGTCGCGTCGGCCACGATGGCCCTCTCGTTGTTGTTGGACTCTGCGACGAACCTCGTCAACGGCCGCGATGGCGTGGCGCATGACGTGGAAGCGGTCGATCACCTGGGTCGCCTTCGGGGTGACGACCGTAAAGACGGCGGAGTAGGTCTTTGACATGTCGAGACAGCCATAGTTGAGTCGGTCCTTCACGTGGTGGGGTTGGGCGTCCAGCCAGCGGGCCACTTCGGTGAACTCCCTGGTCGGGACCACGTCGATCAACTGGTGGTTCACCACGTCACAGACCGTCGTCGACCAGGCCTTCACCTTGTAGGGACCGCGCCGCACGAAGAGCGTCTCATCGAGGCCAATGGCGGTGGTCTCTTTCAGACGCTTCGTGTCGGCTGTGAGCAACGCGCTTCCATAGACGAGGGTGGCGGTGTTGACCGCGTCCCAGCCGCAACGCAGCTCTTTGGCGAGGTGTGAGACGTGTTGACCCGAGACGATCTCCTTGACGACCCACTTGGCTGCCCTCGTCGTCAACATCACGCCCTTCGCGGCCAGGCGGTGGTCGGCGAGCGTGAAGGAGTTCATGGCGCAGGCAGGATTAGGGCAGCGCAGCCGGTGCTTCTTCCAGCGCAGCGTCATGGGCACCCCGCCAAAGGGCAGGTCGCAGTACTCGACGATCGGGCGCTCTTTCACGAGGGCGCGACCACCACATCGCGGACACCTCGGGTCCTCGACGATTTGTTCGATGGTGAGCTCTCCGACCGGGCCACGCCTCGCGTAGGAGAGGACGCGCACGTCTTTCAGTCCGACGAGGTGGGTAACGATCTCGGTAGGATCGACGAACACAGAGGCGTGGATAGTTTTCTTTTTCACAGAACAAGGCTGAAGCGCCTCTGTGCTTAAGAAACGGATGCCCGCAGGGTCCTAACTCACCCCGGAGTCACGACGCCGCGAAGGTTAGACCCCGGTGAAACCGGAAGACCCAGTTTGGCTCCCAGAGCAGGACTCGAACCTGCAACCTAGCGATTAACAGTCGCTTGCTCTGCCAATTGAGCTATCTGGGAATGCAACTAAAAGCCTAGTTACGTTATCACCCGAGGTCCGCCTCACTGGTGGGTGAACCACTCCTGTAAACGCCTCGCTTCGGGACTTTCACGAACGGCGCGTCTACTCCGGTCGATTCTTTTGGCCATGCCCTGGCGAGTGATTCCGTATCCCTTGGCGATCTCCTCGATGGACATAGTTTTGAACGTGTACTGCCAGAACGCGTCGAAATCATCGCCGGTGAGACGGCGAAGTTCCTCGATCACCCACGCCGGGGCATCGTTCGGATCACTGGACGAGCGAGGGTCGGCGACCTCATCCAATTCGACCGACGCGTAGCGCCGCGATTGTAGCTCTCGACTCAACTGCACCACTTCGTGCGCTTTGGCTTGGGAGACATTCAGTGCTAGTGCCAACTCGCGCTTGGTGTAGTTCTTGGCCGGGTTTGATCGCTGGAGGCGCTGGTACTGCAAGATGAGTCGCATCTCCGCGTCGCTCAATCCGGCTTGTTGTTGGACGGCTTGATTCACCAGCTTGGTGATCCAGTAGTTCGCGTACGTCGCGAAGCGGTTGCCCTTTTGGGGATCGAAGCGTTGTAGCGCGTTGACCAGTCCTTCGACGCCTGCGGCCTCAAGGTCCTCGTTGTAGAAGTGATAGCCCCGTTCCTGCACTCGCGCTCGCACCAGTCCGAAGGTTGCCCGCAGCAACGTCGACTCGGCTTCCTGTCCCTCCTGACGCGCTCGTAGGAGACGCACGCGCTCAGGCGAACCCTCTAGTCCGCTCATCGTCGCGAGTTTCGCACTCGCGCGACGTCCTTCTTGGATGATGGGATAAAGCACTCGCTCGTCCTCCACGTCGAGTGGCGCCAGCATCGCCATGGCGCCAATGAAGCCGCGCGTTCCCTTACTCACGAGGACGTCAGCGACGCGCGTTCGAGCAGCCACGCACGAAGATCACGTTCCGCGGTCTCTCCTTGGTCGGTTTCGAGCAACTGCACGCGCTCTTCCACGTCGCGGTCGATCGCGATGGCGACGTCGGGAGAAATTCGCCCTCTAACATGTCCCGATTGACGTTCTTGCGCTCCGCGCGCACGGCCGAGCGCAAGAGCTGGGCGACCACCGCGGTCACGTCGAAGGCATTATCGAGTTCCTCCACGACCAACTCGCTCAGAACGCGCGCTTGCTCGTCGTCCCCGCGTCTCTCGAACTCGTCAATGAGTTCTGAGTTCTTCGCTCCCGTGCTCAGGGCGTCATAGATGTCGCGTTGGACTTCGTCGAGGAAGTAGGGCGAGACGAATCGCTCTTTCACTGTTGAGGGGCCATGAACGATCAGTCGCAATGCCTCCATGCCCGGGCGTGAGTGCGACGTGCGCGGCGCTCGCGGGCGCGGGGGTTCGTTCCCGATCTCGCGCAGTGCGCGTTCTCGAGGGTTCTTCGCTAGTTCGCGCACCCTCGCTCGCAGCATCTCTTGGTCCAGTCCCAAGCGACCCACCAGCTCTTGGATGTACTGGTCGCGCACCAACTCACTCGGGTGTTCGGCGAGGACGTCCATCGCCCGCTCGGCTGCGCGCGCACGACCCTCGGCCGTGGTGAGTGTGGCGTTTTCCAGCACGCGATCGAGACGAAAGCGCAAAAAGGGAACGGCCTTTTCGATCGACTCGCGCAGCGCGGCGGAGTCCCGTTGGGCTAGATCGGCGGGATCACTGCCCTTGGGCAGTTTGGCGACTGCGACGTCCACTTCGTGTTGGCGCTCCCACTGGTAGACCGAGGCGGCCGCACTCTGGCCCGCGGCGTCGGCGTCGTAGGCGAGAACGATGCGCTTGGCGAAGTTGCGCATGAGTCGAAAGTGCTCTTCACCGAGGGCCGTACCGCAGGTGGCCACGGCTCGCGGAAGCCCCGCGCTGAAGAAGGCAATCACGTCGGTGTATCCCTCGCACACGATGATCTCGCCCGACTTGATGACGTCGTCCTTGGCAAAGTTAAGGGCGTAGAGCGTGCGCCGCTTGGAGTAGATCGGCGTCTCGGGGCTGTTCTTGTACTTCGACTCCACGCGACCGTCGGGGCGCGGCACGGTGGAGGGCAGGACGCGCCCGCCCACCGCGATGGCCTTGCCACTGGGATCGAAAATGGGAAAGATGACCCGAGCGCGCAGGGAGTCCTGACGTCGCTCGCGCTTGTTCACGAAGCCGAGCCCCGTCGCAATCAACATTTTGTCGTTGAGTTTCAAGGACGCCGAGAGCGCGTCCCACTCATCTGGCGCCCACCCCAGCTTGAACTGGCGCGCCAGCTCGCCGTCGATACCGCGCGAGCGCAGGTAGTCACGCGCGGGGCGAGCGTCCGGCGACGTGAGCAGGCGCTCGTGGTACCAGGTCACGGCCCGATCCATGGCGGACATCGCCTCCTGGCGCTCCTTGCGCGCGGGACCGGCTTGGGCGTCGTCGTGCAGTTCGATGCCCGCCCGTTCGGCCAACTGTCGCAGCGCGTCGATGAAGTCGAGGTGCTGGGTCTCGCGCACCCAGGTAATTTGGTCCCCTGATGCGCGGCATCCAAAGCAGTAGTACCGGCCTTCTTCGGCGTTGACGGAGAACGACGGCGTCTTTTCCCCGTGAAAGGGGCAGAGGCCGGTCCAGCGCTGTCCCGAACGCTTAAGGGCCACGGTTTCACTGATGAGAGTTACGATGTCGCTGGCCGCGCGGACTTGGGCGATCTCGCTCTCTGATATGGCCATAGCAAGAAGGTACCGGTTTCGCTCCTCGGTCACGTCGACGTCACTGGCACCTACGTAAACTTCTCGCAATGCCTGATTACGCCGTCGAGGCCTTTAATATCGTGCGCACCTTTTCGAGCTCCGGGGGCGAGGTGCGCGCGCTCGATGACGTCTCACTTCAGGTGCCCACCGGACAAGTATTCGGACTTCTGGGACCCAATGGTTCGGGCAAGACGACCATGGTGCGAATCTTGTCGACCATTCTTTCTCCCACGAGTGGCCGAGCCCTCGTGGCGGGCTTCGACGTGGTCAAACAGGCCAAACAAGTCCGCCACCACATCGGCCTCGCTGGTCAGAATGCCACGGTCGACGAAAACCTCACCGGATTCGAAAACTTGCGGATGGTCGGACTTCTTAATCACCTCAACAAGTCCTATGTGGTCGCCAAGTCGCGCCAGCTCCTCGAAGACTTCGGACTAAGTGACGCGGCAAATCGCATCACGAAAACGTACTCAGGAGGAATGCGCCGTCGACTTGACTTGGCGGCCGCACTCGTGGCCGAACCGCCGATTCTCTTTCTCGACGAGCCCACGACGGGCCTGGACCCCCAGAGCCGCCAGGACCTTTGGGGAATCATCGAGCATCTCGTCGAAGGTGGAACCACCGTGTTACTGACGACCCAGTACCTAGAGGAGGCCGATCGCCTCGCGAGACACCTCGTGGTATTAGACCACGGCAAGATCATCGCAGAAGGTACGTCGGCGCAGTTGAAGGCCGACCTCGGTACGACGGTTCTGTCGCTAACTTTTCCCTCGACAGATGACGCGCAACGAGCGGCCGCGCTCGTCGCCGACCTCTCGGCGAAAGCAGCCAATGTTGAGGGCAGCGTCATTGAGATGACGGTCGACAATGGTCCCTCGGTGACCGCCGACGCGTTGCGCCGGATCGATGGCGCGGGAATCGCCCTCAGCGGATTGGCCTTGCGTGAGCCAAGCCTTGACGACGTGTTTCTCAACCTGACTGGTCACAAAGCTGAGGATCAGCCGCTCGATCGAGCGGCTCCTTCCGACCGACGGAAAAAGAGTATGGGGCGCGTATGAGCACTGACACGCTTCCCTCGTCGGTTTCTACCCACTCTTCGTTTCGTTGGGGAGTGAGCGACGTCCTCACGGTGGCCCGGCGTAACTTGCTCGCACTCTTTCGAATTCCGGTAGCCATCGTCTTCATGATCATTCAACCGATCATGTTTGTCATCTTGTTCCGCTACGTCTTCGGCGGAATCATCCAAATTCCCGGTGTGTCGTACGTCAACTATTTGATTCCTGGAATTTTGGTGCAGACCGTCATCTTTGGATCGGTGGGCACCACCGTCGGCCTAGCCGAAGATCTGCAGAAAGGTCTCATCGAGCGATTTCGTGCACTGCCGATGGCCAGACTGGCCGTGCTCGCCGGGCGTACCGTGTCCGATCTCTTTCGAAATATTCTGATTCTGATCATCATCACGGGCGTGGGGTTTCTCGTCGCATTCCGACCCGCTGGTGGAGTCATTCCGTACCTGCAGGCCTGCCTCTTGATGCTCTTCTTCGCCTACTGCCTCTCGTGGGGATTCGCGTTCGTGGGACTAGCCGCGCCAAACGCCGAGGCCGCCCAAGCGATGATCTTTCCCGTCATTTTCCCTCTCACGTTCGCGTCGGCAATATTTGTTCCCGTCTTTTCGATGCCGGGATGGCTCCGCCCGTTTGCCAATAACCAGCCGATCAGCCAGACCGCGATCGCGGTCCGCGGACTCATGCTCGGGCAACCGCACGGCCAGTCGACCTGGATCGCTCTCGCCTGGGCGCTCGGCGCCATCATCGTTCTCGCTCCTCTGGCGGTGAACAAGTACCGAAAGGTCGCGTAGTTGGAGCCCGTCCTCAGTGTTGAGGAGCTCCAACAGATCACCGTCGACGCCTTTCCGGACTGGAACGTGCCGGTCGTCGAGTCGATCGACGGCGACACGCTCGTCCTCGCTCAGCCCCTAACGGAGCGCAACGGCCGCCCGGGCGGCACCGTCTCGGGACCGACCATGATGGCCGTCGCCGACAACGCCGCGTGGCTCGTAATCCTCGCGCACATCGGACCGGTCCTGCTAGCGGTCACCACGAGTCTGCACATCGACTTTCTGCGCAAGCCCGGTTTTACCGATCTCCTCGCCACGGCTCGGCTCATCAAACTCGGCCAGCGCCTGGCCGTGGTAGACGTCGAGCTGACCTCACGTGGATCGAGCGACCTGGTCGCCAAGGCCTTGGTCACCTACTCCATTCCCCCGCGCGAAGGGACTTAGCGCGGTCGACGTCCCGCGTTGGTCCCTCGTAGGGTCATCTGCAGCTCGAGTGGACCCTCGCCCACCACTTCAATGAGCTTGGCGCGTGCACTGCGCTCTAAATCCCGACGAGTCGCCTCGTCTTGCATCACGGCGCCAGAGTACGTCGTAAAGTTCCCGACGACGTCGTCGACCGTGCGAGGCCATATCCAGTTGAGCTGGAAATTCTCCGCGTCGACAAATGGTCCGTCGGGATCCAACTCTGCGGTCCAGCCACGCGGGCGTCGGCCTTCCTGCCCGGGCCGTTCACGCAACGCACTCAGCTCTCGCATCCACGACACGTCGCGGCTGAACCCGTTCCACCAGACGTGCAACGCTCCGTTGTCGACGAGGATTCGAGCGAACTCGTTCGCGGCGTCGGGCTGGCGAAACCAGTGCCACGCCGAGGACGAAAAAACAGCGTCGAAGGACGCGTCGGGCGCGGGTATCGACTCCGCGGATCCGAGCAGCACTTTCACATCCGGACTCCGACGCACCAGAACCTTGCGCATCTCTTCATCGGGTTCGATCACGCTGACCCGCGCTCCGTGGCGCAAGAGTAAACGCGTCAACTTGCCGGTCCCCGCCCCGACGTCGAGCACGTTCAGTCCCGTGAGATCACCCGCTAGCGTCATCGCCTCGTCGGGCGGGTCTGGGCGGTACTGGTCGTACTGTTCGGCGACCGTGCCGAACTTTTGGCCGCGGCCGTCGTCGCTCACGCCACCTTCCGCGTGCGCGAGTGAATGTACTCAACGAGATCGGTGAGCGCGACCCTCACCTGTTCGGTCGTGTCACGATCGCGCACGGTCACCGCGCGGTCGTTCAACGTCTCGAAGTCGACCGTCACGCACAGTGGCGTGCCGATCTCGTCTTGACGACGATAGCGTCGTCCGATCGACTGCGTCACGTCGTAGTCGCACATGAAGTGCGGTTGGAGGATCTCGAGGACCTCGGCCGAGACGCCCTCGAGCTCGGGCTTCTTCGAGAGCGGCAGGACCGCCACCTGATAGGGCGCAAGTCGCCAGTCCAGGCGCAGCACTGTTCGGGTCTCGCCCTCGACCACGTCCTCGTGGTAGGCGGCGAGCAAGAAGGCCATCATGGCGCGCGTGGCGCCGGCCGCCGGCTCGATCACGTAGGGCGTGTAGCGCTCGTTGGTCGTCGGATCGAAGTAGTCGAGCGCGACGCCCGAGTGCTTCGTGTGCTGGGTGAGGTCGTAGTCGCCACGATTGGCGACGCCCTCGAGCTCGTCCCAGCCCCAGGGATAGAAGAACTCGACGTCGGTCGTGCCCTTGGAGTAGTGCGACAGGTCAGCCAGCGCGTGCTCGTACTTGCGCAGCCAGTTCTCGGGAATGCCCAAGTCGATGTACCAGGCGAATCGGGTGTCGATCCAGTAGCGGTGCCACTCGGGCGCCTCGTCGGGTGCGACGAAGTACTCCATCTCCATCTGCTCGAACTCTCTTGTGCGAAAGACGAAGTTCTGGGGAGTGATCTCGTTGCGAAAGGACTTGCCGACCTGGGCGATGCCAAAGGGCGGCTTCTTGCGGGTGGTCGCCAACACGTTGGCGAAGTTGGTGAAGATGCCCTGGGCGGTTTCGGGCCGCAGGTACGCAGTCGCCCCCTCCCCCTCGACCGGACCGGCCTGGGTCTTGAACATCAAGTTGAAGGCCCGGGGCTCGGTGAACTTGGTGGAACCACAGTTCGGACAGACCCCGTCGATCTTGTCCTCGCGCCAGCGCTCCTTGCAGTTCAGGCAATCGACGAGCGGGTCGGTGAAGGTCTCCAGGTGCCCCGAGGCCGCCCAGATCGCTGGTGGACCGAGGATGGCCGCGTCGATGCCCACGATGTCGCGGCGCGTCTGGACCATCGAGTACCACCAGGCGTTCTTGACGTTGCGCAGCATGTTGACGCCGAGCGGGCCGTAGTCGTAGGTCGAGCGAAAGCCTCCGTAGATCTCGGCCGACGGGAAGATGAATCCGCGCCGTTTGGCCAGATTCGTGACTTTCTCCAGCAGATCCGGGTCGAGATCGGGGGTATCAGACATCTACCAAGGTTACAGGCCTACCCCGCGCTCTTCAGACGGACGATGACCTGGTTCGCGACAAGACGAGCCTTCGGCGCGAGCGTCACGCGTCCGTCACTCACGTGCACCAGGTGGGCGATCTCGTCGAGGGAGTCGAACGCCTCCAGCGGCACGCCCCGCGAGGTGCGCAGAGCGAGCGAGTCGCGCTCGAAGGCTTGGCTCGGCTCATCGACGAGCTCTTCACCCCCGAGGGGCGAGTCGCCCTTCTCCAGAAGTTCGATGTAGCGATCGGGCGTGCGCACGTTCCAGAACCGTCGTCCCGAGTCATGCGAGTGCGCGGCCGAACCGAAGCCTCGGTAGTTCCCCCGGTCCCAGTAGACGTGGTTGTGGCGACACTCGTGTCCCGGCTTCGCCCAGTTCGAGATCTCTTCCCAGAGATACCCGTGTTCGTCGAGGACCTCGCCCACCAGGTCGTAGGCGTCGGCCGTGGCGTCCTCGTCGGGGTGACGACTGGGATCTTTTCCGAGAGGGGTAGCGGGCTCGGGCGTGAGGGCGTAGCAACTGAGGTGCGGGGGCGGACTCTCCAGTTCGAGGAGATCGGACAGAGTGTGGCGCACGTCTTGCAAGGACTCCGCGCGCGAACCGACGATCAGGTCCATGTTCCACGTCGAAAAGCCCGCCTCGCTGACCGCATCGGACACCTCGCGATGGGCCATCGTGCCGTGCCGGCGCCCGAGGTCGGCGAGCACGGCGGGCTGGGTGGACTGCACCCCGAAGCTCATGCGCGTGACTCCGCCGGCGCGATACTTCGCGAGGCGCTCGAGCGAGGCATCCTCGGGGTTGCACTCCACGGTGACCTCGGCGTCCTCGCTGCGCGGGATGGCGTCGAGGATGCGCAGCAAGTCCTTGGGAGTCAGTCGTGAGGGAGTTCCCCCGCCAAAGAACACTGACGTCGCGGTTTCGAGGCCCGCGTCCTTGGCCGATTCGATCTCGTTGAGCACCACGGTCACGTAGCGAGACATGAGATGGTCGCGATCCTCGTAGGTGGCAAAGGCGCAGTAGTCGCATCGATGCGCACAAAAAGGAACGTGGACGTAGACGCCGAACTCAGACATGCGCAGCCACCCTACGGGGAGCGCGGTGTCGCCAGGGGCGCCGAGGAACCCGGAGCGCGCAGTCGCCGACCGAAGTGACTCTCGATCGCGCCCTGGGCGAGGGCCATCACCTCGCCGGCTCCCGCGGGCGGCTCGTGGCGCAGCACGTTGCCCAGGTCGCCGCCGAGCATGCGACGAATCAGAACCAGGGCGTCGCTCGAGAGGGCGACGCCCTGACGACAGTTGCTGCACAGCGTCCCACCCTCGCCCGCGTCAAAGGCCACCAGGGGTTCGTCGCGTCCGCAGTTGACGCACGCATCGACCACGGGCTGGGATCCGTCCAGGCTGAGGAGGCGAAAGAAGAACGAGGCCGGTACCAGCGCCGGGTCATAGCTCTCGTCGTCGAGCGTGCTGAGTACGCGAACCAGCAGGTCAAAGATCGCCTCGTCGGCCACACCGTCCGAGGGAATGGCATCCATCGCCTCAACGACCGCGTACCCGGCTGAGATGCGCGAGTACGAGGCGCGTAAGTTGGCCAGGTGCTCGAGGTGCGCCACGTGGCGCACGAGGTAGAACTCGCCGCGCGTCTTGACGAGGTCAACCTTCACGTACGCCAGCGTCTCGAGGGTCGCGCCCAGGCGGCTCGTCGCCTTTCGAGCACCCTTGGCCAGTACGCGGACCTTGCCGAAGTGACGGGTCCACAGAACCACCACGCGGTCCGCCTCACCCGACTTGTAGGTGCGCAGCACCACGGCGTCCTCGTGGATCTCGTTCACGGCTCTCGCTCGTCACGGTGGTCGTCGAACTTCGGTCGGCGCGGCGCGATCCCCATGTAGCGCTGCAGCGCCACGCCGAGGACAATCATGATGACCAGCGCCGCGGGAATGACGAGGGGTACGTACAGTTCACTGGCACCGTTGGCGGCGATCACCCAGAGTGTGACGTACAACAGCCCGGCCACGACGAGCGTGGCGCGAGTGACTCTCACTCCTCGACACCCCCGAAGCGACGCTCGCGGTGCTGAAACTCTTCGATCGCGCCAAAGAGGTGCTCGCGACGAAAGTCCGGCCAGAGCACGTCGCTAAAGACCAGCTCGGAGTACGCCATCTCCCAGAGCAAAAAGTTCGAGATCCGGTACTCGCCCGAGGTGCGGATGATGAGATCGGGATCGGGCAGTTCGGGGTGGTACATGTGCGCGCTGATGGCCTTGTCGTCGATCTTCTTCGCCGGGACACGCTGGTCGATCAGCGCTCGCACCGCGTCCACGATCTCGGCGCGCCCGCCGTAGTTAAAGGCGATGTTGAGCGTCATCGCCTGGTTGTTCTGAGTCAGTGCGGCAGCCTTGTCCATGCGCGAGAGCACCCCGCGGGGCACGCGCCAGTCCCGGCGTCCCGAAAACACGATGCGTACGCCGTCCTCGTGCAGTTCGTCCTGGCGACGCTCGAGCAGGTCACGGTTGAAGTTCACGAGGAAACGCACCTCATCGACCGGCCGCCGCCAGTTCTCTGAGGAGAACGCGAAGACCGTGAGAACCTTCACCCCACAACTGATCGCCCCGTAGACGGTGTCGAGCAGCGACGCCTCGCCGGCCGCGTGTCCTTCGGTGCGCGCCAGGCCCCGTCGCTGCGCCCATCGGCCGTTGCCGTCCATGACAATCGCCACGTGCCGGGGCACTCCCGAGCGCTCCAGGGACGCGGGAAGAGGCGTGGGACGAGGATCGGGCACCTCTCAAAACTACCTGGTCCCCCTATTTCCAGCCTCGCCGACCCGTAATGTCGCAAGGTGAAGAGTTTCGACCCCGACGACGACGCGCCCTACATGGAGCGCGACGACGACGAGGGCGTGCAACTCAGTGAGAGAGACGCGTCGGTCGACGCGGACGCGGCTCTCGCGCTGCTCGATCGCATCACCCGTGACTTGCCCGGCGGTGGTGAAAGTCGCGAGGGCCAGCGCGACATGGTGCGCCTTGTCGCCTCGGCCATCTCGCGGCGGCGACACCACGTCATCGAAGCGGGGACCGGCGTGGGCAAGTCGCTCGCCTACCTCGTGCCCGCGGTGCTCTCGGGCGAGCGCGTGGTGATAGCAACCGCCACCAAGAACCTCCAGGACCAGCTCGCGACCAAGGATGCGCCTCAGGTGGCCGCCCACGTGTCCGGCGTAAAGGTGGCGGTCCTCAAGGGTCGACAGAACTACCTGTGCCGCAACCGCGCCCAGAGCCTGGGAGCGGGCGCCCAACTCAGCTTCGAAGACGGCAGCGACATGCCGCGCGGCGTCGCCGACCAGATGCGACGGATTCTGCGTTGGGCCAACGACACGCAGAGCGGCGACCTCGACGAACTGCCCTTCGAAGTCGATGCTCGCGCGCGCCGCGCCGTCTCGGTGACCCCCCAGGAGTGCCTCACCCGGGCTAAGTGTCCTCAGGGACAGAACTGCTTTACCGAACTCGCGCGAGACCGCGCGAGCGACTCTTCGATCGTCATCGTCAACGCACATCTCTACGCGTCGCACCTCGCGTCAGGATCGATGTTGTTGCCCGCTCACGAGTTCGTGGTCTTTGACGAGGCCCACGATGTCCTCGACATCTTCGCGACGCTGCTTGGCACCACCTTGAGCGCAGCGCGGCTGCGCGCCCTCGCCACGGTCTCACGCTCACTGCTGAGTGAGAGTGCGCGCGAAGCGACCGAGCATCTGATGGCCAGTGCGGATCGCTTCGCCGCCCTGCTGCTCGAGCAGTACGAGCGCAACGAGCTCAAGGGTCTGGACGAGGCCGCTCGCAACGAACTCGCCCTCGCCACGCTGTACGTGACGACCTTGGTCGAACGCATCCGCGACCTTCCGACCACCGCCGCCGACGAGGAGTTCCGCAAGGTCCGCGCGCTAGGACCCGCCGTGCACCTGGCCAACGACCTTGACCGGGTGGGCAACGTCAAGGACTCCGAACTCCTGTATCTCACGCGCACCGAGCGCGAAGTCGAAGTGGCGATCTCGCTGGTGGACGTGGGTCCGCGGTTGCGCCACGATCTCTGGCCGCAGGTGACCGGGGTGCTTACGAGCGCCACCATTCCTGACACGTTGGCGGTCAACCTCGGACTCGACGACGTCGTCGTCGAGCGCGTCGCGAGCCCCTTTGACTATCAAGAGCACGGCCTGCTCTACGTGCCGCCGGGGCTGCCCGATCGCAACGATCCCGCGGCCGAAGCCGCAATCATCGAAGAGCTAGTGGGCCTGATCACGGCCGCTGGGGGACGCACACTCGCACTCTTTACCAATCGCTCCGTCATGAATCGAGTCGCCGAGGCGGTCGCGCCGCGCCTCGCGACCGAAGTGTTGGTCCAGGGGTCCCTCTCGCGGGGAAAGTTGATCGAGGCCTTTCGCGAAAGCCACGAAGCGAGCCTCTTTGCCGTCACGAGCTTCTGGCAGGGCGTGGACGTGCCCGGGCACTCCCTCAGCCTGGTGACCATCGACCGACTGCCCTTCACCGTGCCGGGCGACCCGCTCGCCGAGGCTCGGCGCGAACGAGCAACGCGACCCTTCTTCGAGGTCGACCTGCCCCGCGCGACGATGCTGCTCGCCCAAGGGGTGGGCCGACTCATTCGCACCAAGGACGACCGGGGCGTCGTGGCCGTGCTCGACACCCGACTGGCCACGGCCAACTATCGCGCCGAGATGTTCAGGAAACTCCCGCCCATGAAGCGCACGCGCGACCGCGAGGCGGTGCACGAGTTTCTGCGGGAACTGGCGCTTCGTGCGCCCACGGATCAGTAGCCGAAACGATCCAAGATGTCATCGCGCTTCTGCCAGCCCGGCTCCACGCGCACGCGCAACTCTAAGTAGAGGCCCTCGGGCAGCTGTCGGCGCGCGGCGATACCGACGTCCTTTAAGAGTTGCCCGCCCTTTCCGATCACCATGCCCTTTTGGGACTCGCGCTCCACCAGGATCTCGACGGTCACGTGGGGCCACTCGAACTCCGAGACCCGACAGTGAATCGAGTGAGGCAACTCCTGCTTGGTCTTTCGCACCAGCTGTTCGCGCACCAGTTCGGCGATCCAGGCCGCCTCGGTGACGTCGGAGACCTCGTCGTCGGGAAAGAGGAAGGGCGACTCGGGCATCTGGGCCACGAGGAACGCCAGCAGGTCGTCGGTTCCCTGGCCGTTCTTGGCCGAGACGGCGAAGTACTCCACCCGCGCCGCCACGTCGGGACGATGGACCTCAGCGCCAACCTCGTTGACCGCCGCCGAGACGGCCAGGAGTTGCCCCGCGACCGCGTCGCGGCCCGAACGATCGATCTTGTTCACCACAGCGACCAGTTGGGGAGGTCCCTCCGGGCGGCCTTGTTTCAGCATCGTCTCGATCACGTGGCGATCCCCCGGCCCGACCGTCGCCGTCGCGTCGAAGATGGCGCAGATCACGTCCACCCCGTCGGCCGCGGACTGGGCCGTCTGGTTGAGTCGCCCGCCCAGGGTCGTTCGCGGTCGATGCAGACCCGGGGTGTCGACCAGGATCACCTGGGTGTCGCCGTCGGTCGCGATGCCCCGCACGGCGTAGCGCGTCGTGTTCGGCGAGGCCGCGGTAATGGTGACCTTAGCGCCCACGAGTTCATTCACCAGAGTCGACTTGCCGACGTTGGGTCGGCCAAGAACAGCGACGAATCCCGCCCTCGTCACGACGCACTCGAGAGGGGTTCGACCAGCAACTCGTCGACGCGGCGCCCGTCCATACGCGTGACGGTGAGTCGATGGCGGTCGACCACGAAGACCTGGCCGACCTCGGGCACCCCGCCCGCCAGGTCAATCACCAGTCCCCCCACCGTGTCCCAGCCGCCCGTGGGTAGATCGAGGCCGTACTCTTCGTTGGCGTCGTCGATGTTGAGGCGTCCGGAGAGCTCCAACGCGCCACCCAACGTGCGCTGGGCGTCGTCCTCGTCGGTGGGGTCCGACTCGTCGATGATCTCACCCACTAGCTCTTCCAGGACGTCTTCGAGGGTGACGACGCCCGCCGTGCCGCCGTACTCATCGACCACGATAAAGAGGTGCACTTTGGCGTTGCGGAACTCGTTCAGCAGCGCCGCCACTCGTTTGGTCTCCGGAACAAAGTGGGCGTCGCCCATGTGCACTTGGACGGCTTCGGATTCATGACCGTCGGCGACCAGACTGGCCAAGTGGCGCAGGTTGACGATGCCGACTACGTCGTCGACTCCCTCACCCAGCACCGGCAGTCGCGACCGCCCGCTCTCGATGGCGAGATCGAGCGCCTCGCGCACGCTGGACGTGGCGTCAATCCCGACCATGTCGATGCGCGGCACCATGACCTCGCGCACGATCGTGTCGCCGAACTCGATCACCGAGTGAATGAAGTTGCGCTCCTCGGACTCGATGGCCGCGTCCTCGTGGGCCACGTCCGCCATGGCGAGCACTTCGGACTCAGTCATCCGGGGCTTTTGACCGTTGCCGCCAAAGAGACCGATCACGCCGTCGGCGATCGAGAGGAGCACGACCGAGATCCAGCGAATCGGCCAGAATCGCAGGATTCGTCCCACGACCGGAGCGCTGGCGAGGGCGGCTTCGTCGGGGTGCGAGATGGCGAAGTTCTTCGGGATGGCCTCGAACGCGACGAAGATGACGATGACCTCGCCGGCCGTCGCGACGAAGATTCCCGCCGCGCCAAAGAGGTGACCGGCCAACACTCCGACCATGGTCGCCGAGACCAATTGACAGATGAGCACGAGCAACAACAGAGGGTTGAGGAACTTCTCGGGCGCCTCGGTGAGCGAGACCAACGCCTTGGAACCGTGTCGACCCTCATCGGCCAGCGAGCGTGCGCGCGAGCGGTTCATGCGCGTGAGCGAAGTCTCGGCCATGGCGAAAAAGCCCGACAGCAGAAGGAGCACTGCGACCGCGAGCAACAGATAGGTGTCGCTCGCTCGCCAGACGGCGCCGATCACGACGACGACGCGCGGTAGTGGCGAGCGAGGAGCTCTCTCTCGCGCGCCTCCATGCGCTCAGCCTCCTCGTCGATCGCGTGGTCCCATCCGCGCAAGTGCAACACGCCGTGCACGATGAGAAGGGCGAGTTCGTCGTCGAAGCTGACCTCGTGCTCGAGCGCGTTGCGCGCGGCGACGGCGGGACAGATAATGACGTCGCCCACCAGCTGGGGGATCTCGGGAGCGGGTGGCTCGCCGGGACCACTGCCCCCGGCGTCGGGAACGCGGCCCGAGGGTTCGACGTCAGCATCGATGGGGAAACTCAGGACATCGGTCGGGCCTTCGCGCCCCATAAACTGCTGGTTCAGGTCCGCGATGGTGGGTTCGTCAGCGAAGATCAGCGACACCTCGGCCAGCCCTCGCACACCCTCGTCTTCGAGTGCACCCCGCGCGAGATCGACCCAGCGCGCCAGATCGATGTCCTGATCGTGTTGCTCGTCTGCGGCGTAGATATCGACGCTCATGAGGATCGTTCGTAAGCGGCGACGATGTCGGCCACGATGCGGTGTCGCACGACATCCTTGGCGCCGAGGAAGACGAAACTGACGCCCTCCACCCCGCCCAAGATGCGCTCGATATCCAACATGCCGCTGCGCTTGCCATTCAGGTCGATCTGAGTGATGTCCGCGGTAACGACGGCCTTGGAGTTAAAGCCGATGCGGGTGAGGAACATCTTCATCTGCTCGGGCGTCGTGTTCTGGGCCTCGTCGAGGATGATGAAGGAGTCATTGAGGGTGCGACCGCGCATGAAGGCGAGTGGCGCGACTTCAATCGTGCCGTTGGCGACCAGTCGCTGGGCTCCGTCGGCCCCCAACATGTCGTAGAGCGCGTCGTAGAGCGGACGCAGGTAAGGATCGACCTTAGCCATGAGATCGCCGGGCAGAAAACCGAGATTCTCACCGGCTTCGACCGCGGGTCGGGTGAGCACGATGCGACTTACCTGGCGCCGGTGCAGAGCCTGGACGGCCTGGGCGACGGCGAGGTAGCTCTTGCCCGTTCCGGCCGGCCCGACGCCAAAGGTAATGATGTTGTCGTCGATCGCGTCGGTGTATCGCTTCTGGCCCGCCGTCGAGGGTCGGATGGTCTTGCCTTTCGCCCCGCGCACCACCTCGTGTCGCAGCACCTCACTCGGCACAAGATCCTCGGCGACCATGTCGATGGTGCGCTGGATCTTCGTGGTGTCGAGCGACTGTCCACTCTCTAAGACGACGACTAATTCATCAAAGAGGCGCAGCACCATCGCGGCGTCGGGTCCGGTCACCGAGATCTGATTGCCCTGCACGCGAATCTTGGACTTAGGAAACGCCCGCTCCACGACGCGAAGGTGCTCGTCACGCGCGCCCAGCAGGCCCGCCATGAGGTGGGTGTTGGCCACGTACGTCGTGGTCGTGATTGCCTCGTCGGACCGCGCTTGTTGGGTCATCCAGGGGGCCAAGTCATCTGTCGACCACCCAGAACATGGATGTGGAGATGCGACACCGTCTGCTGACCGTCGTGTCCCACATTGATCACCAGTCGATAGCCGCCGTCCTTGATGCCCTCGAGTTCAGCGACGTCCTGGGCCAAGCGCATCAGGTCCTCAAAGACTCCGGGGTGCTCCAGGGTCACTTCGTTGACGCTGTCGAAGTGGGCCTTGGGTATGACCAGCACGTGGACCGGCGCCTGGGGTGCGATGTCATAGAACGCGAGTGCATCGTCGGATTCGGCGGCCACCTTCGCGGGAATCTCGCCCGCGACAATCTGGCAAAAGAGGCAGTCAGTCATCTCGTCCCCTCATCATTACCGATAACTCGAATCGTCCAGAGTCAATCCCCAACTTCCCACCTGAAAGGCCAGGAGCGCGGCGGCAACCACGCCCGCGGTCTCCGCGCGCAAGACCGTCGGACCGAGACCAACGCGCCGGCGAGCAGTGTCCCACTCCCCCTCGTCCCAGCCACCCTCGGGACCAATCGCGACCGCGCGCACCCCGCGCCAGTCTCCGGATCCTTCGAGGTCGGCGACGGCGACGTCCTCGGGCACATCGCTCACCATGACGGGTTCATCGATCGCTACGTCGTAGGTGCGCCGGCACTGGCCCTGCGCTTCGCGGGTAATGCGCCGCCACCGCGCGAGGGTCTTGTCACTGACGTCGCCCGTGAACTTCACCATCGATCGACGGGTCACCAGGGGCACGAGGCGCGACACGCCAACTTCGGTGGCCTTGGCGATCGCCCAGCTGGCGTGATCGCCCTTCAGCGCAGCCAGATACAACGTGATAGCGGGCGCGGGATCATCGAGGTAGACGTCACTCACTCGTCTGAGCTCGTGCTCGGCCACGGTACAGATCGACCAGCGCCCGCGACCGTCGGTCACGACCACTTCTTCGGCCACCTTGGCGCGCAATACTTTTCGCAGGTGGTGGTCGCTCGCGCTATCGAGTACCGGACTAGTTGGGTCACCCACGTGAAACTGAGCGAGGGCGGCCACGCGACGCGGCCACTCGGTGTGGGTCACTTCTTCGCCTTGTGACGCCGGAAGAAACCGCCGCTCGGTTCGTTCACGACCTCGCCGCGATGTTCGGCCCAACTGCGCAGCATCGTTTCGGACTCGTCGTCCAACTCCGTGGGCACGTCGACCGCCAAATGGATGAAGAGGTCGCCGCGCCCGCGACCGTGGAGGTGCTCGACACCCTCGTGGCGCAGACGATGCACGGTACCGTTCTGGCTGCCCGGTTCGACTTCGAGATCGCGCACGTCGCGCAAGGTGGGCACGGTGATGCGTGCGCCCAGAACGGCCTGACTGAAAGAGATGTGCGCCTCGTGGTGCAGGTCGTCACCGTGGCGCTCGAAGCGTGGATCATCGGCCACCCGCAGATGAACGAAGAGCCGTCCGTTGGGACCGCCGCGCACGCCGGCCGCGCCCCGATCGGCGAGACGCATGGTTGAGCCTTCTTCCACGCCCGCGGGAATCTGGACGCTCAACGTCAAGCTCCGACTTCGACGTCCATCGCCTCGGCAGTCCGCGCACGGCGACTCGATGCGTGATCCCATGCCATTGCAGCGCGAGCAGATCGTCGACGTCACCATCTGGCCCAGGATGGAGTTGCGAACCCGTCGCACTTCGCCGCTGCCGTGGCACTCCTCACACGTCGTGGGTGACGTGCCCGGGGCGCAGCCCGATCCGTCGCACGTCTCACAGCGCTGGGGCAGGGTTACGGTGACCTCACGGGTTGCCCCGAACGCAGCTTCTTCCAACGTGATGTCTATCGAGACCTCGGCGTCGGGACCGGGCTGGGGTCCGCGGCGCGACTGCGCACTCGCGCCCGTCATGCCGCCGAAGAACATGTCGAAGATGTCCTGGACGGACCCCGCGCCGAAGGGGTTAGCTCCCGCGCCCACGTCGGAACCGAAGCGGTCGTAGTTGGCTCGACGTTCCGGATCCGAGAGGATCTCGTAGGCCTGGGAGACTTCCTTGAAACGGGTCTCGGCCATGGGGTCGTGCGTGTTGGCGTCGGGGTGATACTGGCGCGCCAGACGCCGATACGAGGCCTTCAGTTCATCGGGCGAACAGGACGCGTCGACCTCGAGAATCTCATAGAGGTTCGCACTAGGCACGCGTGTTCCCTCCGAAGTGAGTGGAGAGGTGCCGTGAGACCGCTTCGGCGGCGGCCATGACTTCGCGGTACTTCATGCGGGTGGGGCCAAGCAGGCCGACTGCGCCGATGGTCTCGCCCTCTAACGCCACCGGCGCCACGATGACCGCACACGACGAGAGCGGCGCGTATCCGTTCTCCGAGCCGATCGCCACCGACACGCCTTTTTCGAGAATGTCTTCGACCAACGAGACGACGAGGAGCTCCTGTTCCAGGATCGAGAGCACTTGGCGCACCGTCTCGACGCCTTCGAAGACCTCGGCGACGTGCGAGGAGCCGCCGATGTAGACCTGCTCGCCATCGGTCGTGGGCATCTCGGCGTGGAGCACCGAGGCCCCTTCGCGCACCAGCCGGGCGACGGTGTCGCCACGACTGGGTACCTGCACTGCGACGTCCAGCGTGGTGCCGATCAGCAGGGCGTTCAGTTGGCGCGACGCCTCGGCGACCTCGGCCGGGGTGGCCTCGTAGTCCACGAGCACGCTGTTCTTGGTCACGGTGCCATCGGAGTAGACCGTGACGAGCAGGTGATGGCGAGCGTCTAAGTTGACCAACTGCACGCTCAGGATCGTGGAGTGGGAGTGCCCCGCGCCCACCACGACCGAGGTGTAGCTGGTCAGTCGGCTCAGCAAGGTGGCGGTCTGTTCGAGCACGTCTTCGACCTCGCCGCGCACGTGGGCAAAGAAGTCGCGCACCTGTCGCTGTTGGGCTGGGCCGAGGACCCCGGACTGCAGGTGGTCAACGAAGTAGCGATAGCCCTTATCGGTGGGCACGCGCCCGGCCGAGGTGTGAGGCTGAGCCAGATAGCCCTCTCGCTCGAGGGCCACCATCTCGCTGCGCACGGTGGCCGGCGAGACTGCGAGGTCGGCGTTGTGGGCGACCGAGGAGGAGCCGACCGGCTGGGCGGTGTCGACGTGCTCGACCACCACGGCCTCCAAGATGGTGGCCTTGCGGGCGTCGAGATCGGCGTTCTTTGGTGAAGCGTTCACACGCCGAGCCATAGGTCTCCTTGTTAGCACTCGATTTTACCGAGTGCTAACGCGTACTCGGTCATCGGCGTACGATGAGCCAAATGGACACCTTTTCCGCGCCGCAGCGACCCCATATTCCCTTCAGCGGGCCCGAGCGGCTCCAACTCGACGCCTGGCTCGACTTCTATCGAGCCACGGTTCTCATCAAGTGCGACGGACTCACCGAAACCCAACTCAAGGACCGCCCCGTGTCAACCTCCACGATGTCGCTGCTCGGTCTCGTGCGCCACCTCACCTTCGTCGAACAGGTCTGGTTCGAAGACTGCTTTGCCGGTCGCGACGTCGTCGCGTACTACAAGACTGAGTCCGACCGGGAGCTCGACTTCACCGACCTGGACAGCGACGACGTCGAGGAGGTGTTCGCGCGCTACGACCGGGCGCGCGCGCTCTCGCGCGAACTGGCCCTCGGGCACGAGCTGGACGAGATGTGTGCGCGACCGCGCCGCGGCGGCGACGTGGACCTGCGCTGGATCTACATTCACCTCATCTGGGAGTACGCGCGGCACTGCGGGCACGCCGATCTCATTCGTGAGCTCATCGACGGCACGACTGGCTACTAGGAGCTACTCCTCGAGCCGGAGGGCCGCGACGAAGGCCTCCTGGGGGACTTCGACCCGACCCAGGTTCTTCATGCGCTTCTTGCCCTCTTTTTGCTTCTCGAGCAGTTTGCGCTTGCGAGTGATGTCGCCGCCGTAGCACTTGGCGAGCACGTCCTTGCGACGGGCCTTAACGGTCTCGCGCGCGATCACCCGTCCGCCGATGGCCGCCTGGATCGGCACGTCGAACATCTGGCGCGGGATCAGTTCCTTCAGACGCTCGGCCATCTTGCGCCCGTAGAAGTCGGCGTTGTCGCGATGCACAATGGTCGAGAAGGCGTCCACCGGTTCGTGGTTGATCAATACGTCAACCCGCACGACCTGGCTCGTCGCGTAGTTAGCCGGTTCGTAGTCCAGTGAGGCGTAGCCCTTGGTGCGACTCTTAAGGGAGTCGAAGAAGTCGATCACGACTTCGGCCAAGGGAATCGTGTAGCGCAGCTCCACGCGCTCGGTCGAGAGATACTCCATCTTGATCATCTCGCCGCGCCGACTCTGGCCGAGATCCATCACCGCGCCCAGGTACTCAACCGGCGTGAGGATCGTCACGTCGAGCATCGGCTCGTCGACGTGGTCGAGGCGACTGGGATCAGGCAGGTCGGTGGGGTTGTCAACGAGAACCATGGAGCCGTCGGTCAGGTACGCCTGGTAGACGACCGAGGGGGCGGTGGCGATGATGGCCAGGTTGAACTCGCGCTCGAGTCGTTCGCGCACGATCTCCATGTGCAAGAGTCCGAGGAACCCGCATCGGAATCCGAAGCCGAGCGCGTGAGAACTCTCAGGCTCGTAGGTAATCGAGGCGTCGTTGAGCTTGAGCTTGTCGAGGGCGTCACGCAGGTTGCCCAGGTCGTCGCCGTCGATGGGATAGATGCCACAAAACACCATCGGCTTGGGATCGTGATACCCCTCGAGGGGTTTGGCGGCGGGACGCGCGGCTTCGGTGATCGTCTCGCCCGAACGCGCTCCTCCCACGTCGCGGATGCTCGCCACCACGTATCCCACTTCGCCCGGGCCCAGTGAACTCACCTTCACCAGTTCGGGCGTGCGCACGCCGATCTCTTCGAGCGGGTGATTGGTGCCCGCGCGCATCATGCGTATGCGCGTGCCTTCGACCATCGTGCCCTCGACGATGCGCACCGAGGAGATCACGCCACGGAACTGGTCGTAGTAGGAGTCAAAGATGAGCGCACGCAGCGGCACGTCGGGATCTCCCGAGGGCGCGGGGATGCGCGCGATGACGGCCTCGAGCAACTCGGGCACGCCCTGGCCGGTCTTGGCCGAGATCGAGAGCACCGTCTGGGGGTCGATGCCCAGAACTCGCTCCAACTCGTCCTTGCAGCGCTTCGGGTCGGCCGCGGGCAGGTCGATTTTGTTGAGGACGGCCACGATCTCCAGGTCGTGTTCGAGGGCCTGGTAGCAGTTGGCCAGCGTCTGGGCCTGGATGCCCTGGCTGGCGTCGACCAAGAGCACCGCTCCCTCACAGGCCGCCAGGGACCGTGAGACCTCGTAGCCGAAGTCGACGTGCCCGGGAGTGTCAATGAGCTGGATGAGGTGACCGTGATAGGCCACGCGCACGTTCTGGGCCTTGATGGTGATGCCGCGCTCGCGCTCGATGTCCATCGAGTCGAGGTACTGGGCGCGCATGAGGCGCGGATCGACCGCGCCCGTGATCTCGAGGATCCGATCCGAGAGCGTCGACTTGCCGTGGTCGATGTGAGCGATGATGCTCAGATTGCGGATTTTGGCGGAATCGACGGACGAAAGTGAGGTGGCCACGGTCACTTCAGGCTACCGGTCACGCGCCAATATTCGTGAAGTGCAGGGGCTCCGGGCCCCTCTGGTAGCATCCATAGGCCCGTACGGCGAGTGCCTGTGCGAAAAGAACGAGGTTGTTTTCCGTGGCGAACATTAAGAGCCAAATCAAGCGCAATCGGCAGAACGCGGAGGATCGCGAGCGCAACAAGGCCGTCAAGTCCGAACTGCGCACCCGCACCAAGAACGCCGTGAATGCGGTGGGCAGCGACGAGGAGGAGGCCACGTTACGCCTGGCGGTCAAGCGCATCGACATGGCCGCGTCCAAGGGCATCATCCACAAGAATCAGGCGGCCAACAAGAAGAGCGGCCTGATGAAGCGCATTAACGCCCTGCGCGACGAAGAGTAGTTAGCGGCGCCGAGCGCCGAAACTCAGTCGCGCCAGCCGCGCGACCAACACCTCGATGACCGTCAGTTCGGTCACGTCCATATCGCTCTCTAGATCCTTGCCGCCGTAGCTCACCGCCCCTTTGAGATCCAAGTCGGCCTCGGTGATCCAGTGCACCGCCGTGGTGATGCGAGCGGGTCCCAGGCGCTCGGCCATGGCGAGTGACTTGCCGGCCGGATAGGCGTTCACACCCAAAAGAGCGGCCGCCTCTTCCTTGGAGCGAACCCCCGATCCCTCGAGGGCGCTCATGTTGAGGAAGTGGCGCTGCAGCGAGGCGATGATCTGCAGACCGGCCCGACGGCGCGACTCGAGCATCCGGCGCGCCACCACGATCGCTTTGGTCGCGTCTCCCCCGTCGATCGCGTCCGTGAGGTCCCACACCGGCACGTCGCCGGCGTCACCAAGGTACGCCTCGACGTGGCGATAGTCCAACGGCGCGCTGCCGTAGATCGACGACAGCGTGCGCGCCAACGCGTCGATGCGCGCCACGTCGTCACCGACCTGCTCGGCGATGCGCTGGGCGGTTCCATGATCGAGCGTCACGCGGTACTCGCCCATCTTGTCCGTAATGAAGGCCACCCGGTCCGCCACGCGGGTGCCGACGTTGACCTCGATGACCTCGTCGGCGGCCTTGACCAGCTTGTTGCTCTTGGCGCCCACCACGGCGAGGAGCAGGTGGGTGGCTGGCGCGGGCGATGTGATCCACTCGGTGATCCGTGCGACCTCGTCGGCGACGAGCAACTGGGCGTCGCGCAACACCACCACCCGGCGTTCGGCGAGAAAGGGTGGGGTGTTGAGGGCTTCGAGGACGGAGGGCACGCTGGACTCACCCGACAGCGTGACGTCCTTCGCGGTGAAGTCCTGGAGCACGAAGGACGGATCTAGGTCACCGAGCGCTGCCCCGATGGCGTTATGCAATGCGTCGTAGACCATCGTCGCATCGGTGCCCACCACGGCCAGCGTGGCGCCGCTCACCGGGCGCTCAATATCTGCTCTATCGCGCCGCGCACGCGAACTGATCCGGCCACGTCATGAACCCGAACGATACGACAGCCCTGTGTGATGCCGAGCGCCACGGCCACCGTCGACGCGCTCGTGCGCTCGTGAACCTCCAGGTCGAAGTAGTGGCCGAGAAACGTCTTGTTCGACGCCGAGAGGAGCAGCGGCGATCCCAAACTCGCGAGGGTCAGCGTGTCACGGAACAGCTGCAGTGACTGCGCAGCGGTCTTTCCCAGGTCGAGCCCTGCGTCGAAGACGACCTGGTCATGTCGGAGCCCCGCCGCCAAGGCCCGGCGACGACGCTCGAGGAGATACTCACTCACGGTCGTGGTGACGTCGTCGTAGTGCGGGTCGGGATCGGCTACCCGTGGTCGAAGGCGAATGTGGGTCGCCACGACCGTGGCCTGCGCCGCCGCGGCGACGCTCAGGTAGTCGGGATCCGAAAAGCCGCTGATGTCGTTGCCCACCACGGCCCCGACGTCAAAACTGGCCTTGGCGACACTCGCTCGCCACGTGTCCACGCTGAGGGCAACGTCAAAGCGCTTCTTGAGTTCCTCGATCACCGGCACGACGCGGTCGAGTTCTTCTTGCTCGCTCACCTCGTCGCCCGGACCGGCCTTCACTCCCCCGACGTCGAGGATGTCGGCGCCCTCCTCCACGAGCGCCTCCGCGCGCGCGAAGAACTCGTCGAGGTCGTAGGTGGCGGCCGGTGAGTAGAAGGAATCGTGAGTGCGATTCAGGATTCCCATCACCAGGGCGCGACGCGACACGTCCAGGCAACGAGGCCCGAGAGACAGCATGAGTGGCTCGGCGGGCCGAAAGACCCCCACTAGTAGAGGCGACTGGCCAGGCGCCGACGATACGACACGTAGCGCGGGTCCTCGGGACCCAGCGCGTCAAGCACCTCGAGCAGTTGGTCCTTCGAGGCCTCATTGGACGTCGACTGCTCCAACAAGTGATCCAAGGTCAGATCCAAGTCACCATCCAAACTCACGCCACTTCGCTGTAGGCGCAGGCGCGCGAGGACCGTCTTGGCGGTCAGCACGTTCGCGATGGGCGACAGCAGCGCCTCGGCTTCGTCGAATCGGTCTTCGCGGCGCAGATAGTCACCCAGGGCAACCACCGCCTCGACGTTGGACGGATCGAGCTCGAGCGCCGCGCGAAGAGACGCTTCGTCCCCGACGTCCATGAGCTTGTCCACAATCGACGCGCCGGGCGCGAGACGTTCAACGAACTCGCGCACCGCCGACTCAGGTAGCGCGCCCACGAACGAGTCCACGATGGCGCCGTCTTTGATTGCGAACACCGCGGGAATGGACTGCACTTGAAAGGCGCGCGAGATATCGGGATTCGCGTCGACGTCGACTTTGGCGAGTTCCACGGCTCCGCCCGTTTCATCCACGACCTTTTCGATGATCGGCGACAGCGTGGTGCACGGTCCGCACCACGTCGCCCAGAGGTCAACCACGACGGGCACCGTCTTGGATCGTTCGATCACGTCCGTCGCAAATGTCGCGTCGATGACATCCTTCATGGGGGTCAGCCTAACGGTCGTCTTCGCGAGAGGGAAGGGTCACCCAACGCTGTTAGCGTCTCCCACTATGGGGACGGTGACGGGGATTAACGAGACCAACGTCACCGAGTGGATGAGCAAAGAAGTCAACGCCATCGCTCCCCTGACCTTCGAACTCATTGCTGGCGGACGGTCCAACCTGACCTTTCGGGTCACCGACGCGACGGGCGCCAGCTTCGCGCTACGCCGCCCTCCAGTCAGTCACGTCCTGCCTACCGCGCACGACATGGTGCGCGAGCACACGATTATCACCGCTCTGTACCCTCGAGGCATGCCCGTCGCTCGGCCGCTCGGACTGTGTACCGACCCTGAGGTCAACGAGCGTCCTTTCTATGTCATGGAGTTCGTGGAGGGCGCCATCCTTCGCGATCGCCACGAGGCCGAGGTGACCTTTGACCTCGCCACACGCGCGCAGATCGGCGCTCACTTGGCCACCACGCTCGCCCAACTCCACGACCTGGACATTGATAGGGCCGGACTGTCGAACTTGGCGCGTCACCAGGGCTACATCGAGCGGCAACTGAACCGTTGGCGTGGCCAGTTCGAACAGATGAAGGTCGAAGGGGTCGACCACGAGAATCTAGTCGAAGAGGTCGGCGACGATCTGGCCCGATCGATTCCGCCTCAACAGCGCGTCTCGGTTGTGCATGGCGACTACCGGCTGGATAACACCGTGCTCAATGAACGTGGCGAAGTGCGCGCCATCCTCGATTGGGAGATCTGCACGCTGGGCGACCCGGTGGCGGATCTCGGCACGCTGCTGTGCTACTGGTCCGAGCGCGACGACCCGACCGACTTCCTTCTCGGCTCCGCGCCTTCGACCGCCGAGGGATTTATCGGCCGTGATGAGGTGCTCGAGGCCTACGCCCGGCACTCAAATTTGGACTTGTCGAATGTCGCTTACTATCAAGCATTCGGATATTGGAAGCTCGCCTGCATCATGCAAGGCGTCTTCGCGCGGTATCGCGCGGGGGCCACGGCGGGTGACCGGGGCAGCGTTGACAGCTACCCCGCCCTAATCGCGTTGCTCGCCGAAACAGCGAAGCGAACTTTGGAGAAGTAATGGACGACGAAATCTACGATCGCATCATTTTCCTCGCCGATCCTGATCTCAACGAGCCGGTTCTCGTCATCGGATTGGAGGGATGGATTGACGCGGGCATCGCAGCCAGCACCGCGGTGGCGACCCTGCTCGAGACCATTCCCACCGAAGTGCTGGCGACCTTCGACACCGAGTACTTCATCGATCAGCGAGCACGGCGTCCCCTGGCCCGAATCGTCGACGGCGTCACCACCGAACTCACCTGGCCCGAGATCCAACTGCGCTACGGCCGTGACGGAGACGGAGCCGACGTGCTCTTTTTGGTGGGGCCCGAGCCCGACTTTCACTGGAGCGACTTCGTCGATGTGGTCACCGACGCCGCCGGCCGTTTCGACGTGCGACTGGTGGTGGGGCTCGGCGCCTTCCCCGCCCCCACGCCCCACACCCGACCGATTCGGATAATCGGCACCGCTCCCGCGCAGAGTTCGCACCTGCTCGCCTCCGTCGGTTCGGTCACCGGCGAACTCGAGGTGCCCGCCGGCATCGGCACGGCTCTGGAACTTGGCTTCGCCGAGGTCGACATGGACACGATTACGCTCTGGGCCCGCGTGCCACACTACGTCGCCTCGATGCCCTACCCCCAGGCGGCCGCGGCCCTGATCGACGGTCTCGCACGCATGTCGGGACTCACGCTCGATGCGGGATCACTACGCTCGGCGGCCGACGATGCGCGACAACGCGTCGATGATCTCGTGACCAACAACCCTGATCACTTAACCATGGTCGAGCGCCTCGAGGCGGCGGCCGATGAGAACGAGGGCACGTCACTGGGCGAAGAACTTCCCAGCGGTGACGAACTCGCGGCCGAACTCGAGAGGTTCCTGCGCGGGGAATCCTGATGAAGGGTGAGTGGTGAGCGACACGAAAGACGATGACGCACCCGACAATCGATTCGCGTGGAAGCCAGAGGACGTCGAGATCATCCAAAAGGGCGATTCGCGTCTCGACGAAGAAGACGAATAGTCGCATCGAGTAGTACTGGCTGGCGTACATTCTCCTTGGTCATAGGCCCTTTCTGGTGTCGGTTGTGACAGTTCATCAGTACTCTCGGCGAACGCCGTACACCGAAGGAGGGTCCGTGGCGACAGCGAGTCCTGCGACGCATCACCCGGATCTGGAGGCCTTGCTCGCCACGTCCCAGGTCGGTCTCTTTGACGACTTGCCCACGGGCTTCGATCCCGCGTTCACGAACGCGCAACACATCGACCTCGACCAGTGGTCGTGGATCGAATTCGTACCGTCCTGGGTCACGGGCAGCGACCGGCTCTTTCGGGACATTCTGCGCACCGCACCGTGGGAGCAGCGCAGTCGTTGGATGTACACCCAAGACGTCACCGAGCCACGACTCACCGCCCAGTACCCGCGCATGTCCCTGGCGCCCCAGGTCATCCTGCGCGAGATCGCCGCCGCGTTCACTCGTCACTACCGCAGCGGCTATCGCTCGGTCTGGATGAACCTCTACCGTGACCAACACGATTCCACCGCCTGGCACGGCGATCGCATCGGACGCGTCACACCGAACTGCGTCGTGCCGGTACTCAGCCTCGGTGCTGCGCGACGATTTCTCATCCGACCTCTTGAGGGCGGACGAAGCATGACCTTTCACCCCGATGCCGGCGACCTCATCGTGATGGGCGGACGGTGCCAGGTCGAGTGGGTCCACTCGGTGCCCAAGCAGGCGACACCGAGCGGTCCGCGCATCAGCATCAACTTCAAGCCCACCGCGTTGACTCGCTCCTAGGGCGCGCCAACCGAGGGGCGAAGCAACATGTGCGCTCGTCGCGACCCGGTGGCGGACGAGTCGAGACGGGCCGCCACGATCTCTTTCACGACGGGCAGCATGCGGTTCTCCAGATCGTGGAGCCGGCGCAGGTAGTCGTCGGTCCAGACGATCTTGAACGCGGCCGTCGTGCCGTGACCCTGCGCGTCGCTCAACTCGCGACGCACCAAAGCGACGAGATCTTCCGGTGAGACGCTGAAGCTCTGAGGCTCCGCCAACTCGCTGCCGCTCGAGGTCATCACGTGCGACAGATCGTCAGTCCACTGAATCACCGAGTCCGTCGCCTGGCTGAGCGCCACGACGATGGCGGCTCGGTCCCCCGCGCCCTTTCGTCTCGCCGATCCCCAGAGCACGTGAATATTGTCAGCCGTCGTGCGTATCGCCGTCACGCCGGCGATCAAAACCGAGACGTCAGCCAGCGACACGGACTTCGCACCGCGTTCCGAGAGGTATTCGCGAAAGGCGTCGTCGAGCCGGCGGGCGGCCGCCTGGGCGGCGTCGCGCGCCTTCTGAGGATCCGCCACCTCCATTTGTTCGGAGTCGCACCGCGAGAGACCGTACGTGACCGTCGCCTCTAAATAGGCGGCACCCGCGTCGACGCCGTCAGCGATGGAGCGCCGCAGCAGCCCGGTCGCGCCCCGGGGCCAGAGAAGAACGCCCAAGACGAGGCTGACGGCGCAACCCAGCGCCACGTCTTCGACGCGAATCACCCCGAGCTTCCAACCGTCCGGTTCGACGATATTGAAGATGATCAGGATCGTCATCGTGAATGCGGCTTGACCCGCGGCAAAGGAGATCGCCGAGGGGGCGAATCCCGTGAAACACACGGCAAACGGCAGCAAGATCCAAAAGACTGTCTCGTGCGTACCTAGCAGGGCGATGATGATGGACCCGATGATGATGCCCTCGACGGTTCCGGTGAGCGCCTTGACGACCGTTTGACCCGTGCTCAACGCGTTCGAGCGGAGGACCGCCAGTGTGCCAAAGACCACCCAGAACGCGTGCTGGACGCCAAACTCGTAGGCGACCAGGACACTGACCCCGAGCCCCAACGCACCGCGGGCACTGTTGTGCAGCCAGACCGAGTGAAGATTCAGGTGAGAACGAAGTCGCCTTCGAGCTGCGCGAAGTCGCGAGTCAGTCCCGCTCGCCTCGAGTCCCAGTAACTGTTGCCACCACGCTCGACCCCGGGCCGCCACGAGTTCGACGGCGTCCTCGCCCAGGTTCTCGACGGAGTCAGCCACCGCGTCGGCGCGAAAACTCTGGTCCAAAAACGTCATCAAATCACCGTCGTGGTCGTCGGGGGCGCCATCATTCGCCACGTCGTAGCGATGGAGCGATCTCACAGCGGTGTCCTCCAGCGATGAACGCGTCTCGCGCAATCTCGCTAGAGACGCCTCTAGCGCGCTCACGTCAGCGAGTTCGGACCTCAGCGCAACCGCCACCTCGTTCAGCACATCGGAGCACGTGGCGATCAACGCTCGTACCTCGTCACCGAAGTCGTCAAGGTGAGAGACGTTGCCGGTAAAGAGCAGGTCGAGTTCCAAAGTCCACTCAATGACCTTGATGAGTCGCCGCGCGCTTGCGCTCAGGCCCGCCGGCCGAAAGGGGGCAGTGAAAAATGCCCGACGCATGGCCTCGGTCGCAGTTGCCGCGTCTGCGTACTCGTCGATCACGGCGGTGCTTGAGACTACGTGATCAGGGCGCATACCAGCGACCGTCTTCAGGTATCGGGCAATCTTGTCCACCGCACTCGAGGTGACATCCACGAACGGTTCGGTCGCGGGAGCGGGCAAGATCAGCGCGATTGCTACGAGTGAGAGCGCTCCGGCGACGGACCAACCGAACATCCGGTCAGGAATCGACGACACCGGACCTTTGAAGGCCACCGGCAGGAGAAAGCTGATCAGCAGGGCACTCGAGGTGCCGGCAAATGATGAGCTCACGACGCCCGTCATCAATACGCAAAAACTCAACACGATGGTGGCGGCGACCGCGATCCAGAGAACCTGTGAGCACAGCGTGCCGAGTACCACAAAGATCAAGGACATGAGAATCAAGCTCACGTGCTGCTCGTACCGCTGGCGCCCGGGTCCGAGGAACTCCACGTACACCAGGAGAACGACCGCGCCAAACACGAGGAAGAACCCAGCGATGGGATTGTGCGCGACCTCGAAGAAAAACGCGAAGCCGCCCGCGGCAACAAGCGTGACGCGAAGAGCTCGGCGCACGCTCAAGATGGGCAGAGCGCGAAAGAATGCCATCACTTTTCCCACCCATCACCCCCCACACGTGATTACGACTTGCTTGACTACGAACCAGACTCCACGTCGCTTTCGATGCGAAGCCCGAGACCGAGAGCGTACCCATCAAGGTAGAGGGCGCTGTCATGCTGACGGGGGTGGCGGTCAGCCAACTCGTAGAAGCGCGGCGAGTGGTCGACCTCCTGGAGGTGAGCCAACTCGTGGACCAAGACCGCGTCAATCACCCATTCGGGACACTGGCGCAGTCGACTCGAGACCCGAATCTCCTTCGATCCCGGCGAACACGAGGCCCAACGGGCCTGTTGGTTGGTGACCCAGCGCACCGACGAGGGCATGATGCCGTCGTTGTAGAGCTCGGCCAGAACCCGAGCGCGCTCTTCCAGGGCGCCGTCTCCCCCGGCGTTCTGGGGACGCTGGGTCAATAGCCGCTCGACCAGTTCGTCAACGAAGGCCCGGCGCTCGCGGCCGCGCACACGCGCGGGAATCTGAACGATGATGCGGCTGCCCGACCAGTGCGCGTTACCCGTCTTCTTGCGGCGCGCGGACGCGCGGATCTCGACCTCCGGTCGATCGAAGCGCGGTGGCTCGATGGTGATCTGGGTGTCGCTCGACGAGCCTTTGGACATTAGAGGATGATGTTCACGAGCCGAGGCGGGCGTGAGACCACCCGCGCCGGCGTAGCGCCGTTCAGGGCCGCGACGACGTCTTCGTGCGCGAGGGCGACGGCCGTCGCCTCCTCCTCGCTCGCCGACGGCGGAATCGAGACCCGAGCTTTGAGTTTCCCGTTCACCTGTACCACCATGGTGACTTGCTCTTCGGCGACCAGTGCGGGATCGGCGATCGGCCAGGGCGTCGCGTGCACGCTCGGACGCTCGGGATACCTCTGCTCCCATAACTCCGCGGTGATGTGCGGCGTCATGGGCGCGAGCAACAACCCCATCGTGTCAGTGGCCTCGGTGAAGACAGCGCGAGAGATCCCGTGGTCGCTGCGCGCGGCCTTGGACACGATGTTGAGTAGCTCCATCACTGCCGCGACCGCGGTGTTGTAGCTCCAGCGAGTGAAGTCACTGGTCACGCGAGCTACGCTGCGATGCGTGGCTCGACGCACGTCGAGGTCGCTCGCGTCATCGTTCTCGCGAAACGTGACGTCATAGCCGTTCCAGAGTCGATAGAAGCGGTCGATGAAGCGACCGCACCCGTCAATGAGGTCGTTGGTCTGATCCGTCCAATCCAGATCGTCACCGGGAGGTCCCGCAAAGAGATGAAAGAGGCGCAGCCCGTCTGCTCCCACTGTGGCGTAGAACTCCTCGGGCGCAATGAGGTTGCCCTTGGACTTGGACATCTTGGTGCCATCCAAGCGAATCATGCCCTGGGTGAAGAGCCGCTGGAAGGGTTCACGCGGTAGCCCCGGCGCGAGACCGAGGTCGTCAAGGGCCTTGAGGTAGAAGCGCGCATACAAGAGGTGAAGTATTGCGTGTTCGATGCCGCCGATGTACTGGTTCACCGGCATCCACTTCGCCGCTTGAGCGGGGTCAAACATCATGGTGGGCGTGAAGGGATCGGTAAAGCGCAAGAAGTACCACGACGAGTCCGTGAACGTATCGAGCGTGTCGGTCTCCCGACGAGCTGGCTTGCCGCACACGGGACACGTCGTCATCAAGAAACCTTCGTGCGTCGCGAGCGGTGACTGGCCTGAGAGGCCGAGGGTGACGTCGTCGGGAGCGAGAACGGGTAGTTGCTCCAAGGGAACGGGAACGATTCCGTCGTCGTCGCAGTAGACGACGGGGATCGGACATCCCCAGAAACGCTGGCGCGAGACCAACCAGTCGCGCAGGCGATAGTTGACCTTGGCGACGCCATTGGCGTGCTCCACCAGGTACTCGCTGGCCTTCGTCTTCGCATCGGCGACATTGAGACCATTGAGGAAACCCGAGTTCACATGGGGCCCATCTCCGCTGTACGCGTGACCCTCGAAACCATCAGGTCGCTGCACCGTTTCGATCACTGTGAGACCGTGCTCGGAAGCGAAGGCGAAGTCGCGTTCGTCCTCGCCCGGCACGGCCATGATCGCGCCGGTGCCGTAGCTGCCCAGAACGTAGTCGGCCACGTAGACCGGCACGTTCTCGCTGGTGAAGGGATTGACGACGAAACTGCCCGTGAAGGCCCCGCGCTTGTCGGCACTCGCCCCGGTCTGAGACGTCGTCGTGCGATCGATCTCACTCAGCGACGTCGCGCGCGCCACGATCTCCTCGACGTGGGCGCGCTCGTCGTCGGTCGTAAGCAGCGACAACATGGGGTGCTCCGGTGCGACCACCGCATAGGTCACGCCAAATCCCGTGTCTGGTCGCGTCGTAAAGACGCGCAGAGCTTGGGTCGGATCGGCGGCGAGGGGCAGATCGAACTCGACTCCCTCGCTGCGCCCGATCCAGTTGCGCTGCTGCAGTTTGACCCTTTCGGGCCAGTCGAGGTCGTCGAGACTCGTCAACAACTCCTGGGCGTAGTCCGTGATGCGGAAGTACCACTGCTCGAGCGAACGGCGCTCGACGATGTCGCCCGAGCGATCACACGTGCCGTCGGCGTGCACCTGCTCATTAGCCAGCACCGTTTGGCACCCGGGGCACCAGTTGACCATCCCGTCCGCTCGGTACGCTAGGCCGACCTTGAGGAAAGCGAGAAAGATGAACTGGGACCACTTAATGAACTCGGGATCGTGGCTGTAAACCTCGCGCCGCCAATCGTAGACCGCGCCGACGCGACGTATCGAGGTCTTTAGCTCGTGGATTCGGGCCTCGGTGAAGGGGCGTGGGTGGGAGCCCGCCTTAATGGCCGCATTCTCCGCCGGAAGTCCGAAGGAGTCGAAGCCGTACGGCGAGAGCACGGCTTTGCCGAGCATGGTTTGATAGCGCACGATGAGATCGCCATACACGTAGTTGCGCATGTGGCCCATATGGGCGTATCCCGACGGATAGGGGTACATGCACAGCGCGTAGTACCGCTCGCGGGGATCGTCGTTGTCGACTTCGTACGTGCCCTCATCCAGCCAACGCGCTTGCCACTTCTCCTCGATGGCTACGACGTCAAAGGGCCGGTTCATTAGGACATTCTAGGGAAAATTCGCTCTAGCCTCTTCGCGAGGAGGTCCAATGACAGACCCGACGTACGTACTGGTTCACGGAGGTTGGGGAGGCGGGTGGGTCTGGCGAGACCTCGGCGCAGAGCTGACCCGTCGAGAGGTACTCTGGACCGCGGTCGACCTCCCATCGTCCACGCACGGTGCGCACCCCAATACGTTCCTCGCCGAAGATGCACGTGAAGTCGCTGTGGTCGCGAACGCCGAAGGACCGGTCGTACTCGTGGGTCACAGTTACGGCGGGGCCGTTCTTTGCGAGGCAGCCCAAGACGTGACGCATCTCCAACGATTGGTATATATCGCCGCCCTCGTCCCGCTGCTGGGCGAGAGTGCGACGGAGACCACCCGCGAGGTGCAGGCTCGCACCGTTCTCGACGAGGCGATTCAACTTGAAGGCGACTTTCTCACACTCGAACCGACCCTGGCGAAGAGGGCGCTCTACCAGGACTGTGTGGACGAGACCGCCGACTGGGCGGTGACCCAACTTACGGCACAGACCATCGCGAGCTTTCGAAGTCCCCGGAGTTCCTTCGACGTCGACGTCCCCTCGTACTACGTGCGCTGCACGCTCGATAACGCGGTTGACCTCAGCGTCCAAGAACTCATGGCGGCACGCTGTACCGAGTTCGCCACCCTCGAAAGCGGTCACTCCCCCATGTTCTCCATGCCGGAGGCACTATGCGATCTCATCCTCGCCGCTACCTGAAAGATCCGCGAACATGAGATCCGACGCTCTCGCCAAGCGCCTGTTGAGTTTTCCTGAGACGAGTGAAGAGCAGCCCTTCGGCCCTGACGTCGACGTCTACAAGGTCGTTGGAAAGATCTTTGCCATTCTCTCGCCCGACTCCGAGCCGCCACGAATTTCACTCAAGTGCGATCCCCTCCTCGCCCTCGAACTCCGACACGAATACGCGGCGGTCATTCCTGGCTATCACCTAAACAAGGACCACTGGAATACGGTGACGCTTGACGGCACTGTTCCCGCGCGCGAGTTGAAGTCGATGATTCTCCACTCATACGAACAGGTCGTGGGAGGCCTTCCTAAATCCGTGCGCGAAAGGCTCGCACGCGCTGACTGATCGCGTGCGAAAACTCCACGCGTTTACGTGAATCATGAGGTCCAAATTGCGCAGTCGGTTGAGAGGAGCACGTGGGGCGGGAAAATCAGACCAGAGACCCAACTGCTAACATCGGTAGACCTTTTGGGGGTATAGCTCAGCTGGTAGAGCACTTGCATGGCATGCAAGGGGTCAGGGGTTCGAATCCCCTTACCTCCACGACAAAATTCCCAGATGCATCAGGGTGAATGAACTAGTAGCCAGACGTGACTGGCGCATTTCGACTGTCGAGTCAGCAAATCCGTCAGCAAATATTTTGGGACAACAACTCTTGCTCGAAAAACCACTGCCAGAGGCCGCGATCATCGCCAGAACCTAATCGTGAACAGTGGCGACAACGCTGAGGTGCCGCTCCAGTTGGCAAAATGATCTGATGAGTGGCACCGAAGACGCCGATCTATCTTCTCCTCTACACGTTGTCGCGATCACGACAGAAGGGGGAACCGTCGAGCTGAAGAGCTCACAAGTGATGGATCAATATGCCGAGCCTTGACGTCGCGGGGACGCATCGTCGGAACCACGGCAACAGTCCTCGCTGCGGCGTGTGAACTACCGCTAAATGACAATTGGGTGCAAGCCATCGCAGCCGCTTTGGATCGTGAGCGGGGATGGCAAACATGGGGTTCTGGTTGGGGGCGATCGCACGGTCTTGAGATGAAGATCGGTCAAGGAATGATGTATCACGTGACAGCAGTCGAGAATCGATCGTCCATAGAGCAATGGGGACTCGACTGGGATCGCATGGGAAGTGCACCGGGTGTCGCTGGCTCGCTCAAGCCGGAGGCTCCAGGTATTTGGCTCAGTGAACATTCTGAGGACGACTTCTTCATGGAGATGGCTCGTCACGCCGTTCACATGTGGGAAGTCGACGTCACGGGTCTGTGGCTAGAACTGCGGCCACAAGAGTGGTGGTTCACATCGGAGCGGATAGCCCCGGACCGATTACGGCTCCTACCGCCAGTGCACACCGCGACCGGAGAGTAGCGCCATCAGATCCTTCCGGCGCTGCGCGCCGCAGGCCAATGGAATGAAGTTCGTTCGGAGTTGAGTCATAGCAATCTGAACTGAACGACCATGAACGATGGTCGAAATCTTCTTTACATGAAGCAAGTAAGAATGTGGTCGTGAGCGGCGAGACCGAGTCCTTCCGACGAACGGGGAATCGTCTTTGGCTTAGTTTGATGATCGCAGTATTCGATCTCTGCGCCTTCAGCTTCCTCTTCTCGGCTTCGGTTGGTACGCACGGCAACTTGACGGTGCCTCCGTCCCCCGCTCAGCGGATTGTTGCCGGATCGATCACAATCGTCATCACTGCGTTTCTCATCGGCTTTGTTCGCACTGGAATTTGGGCATCGCCAGATGCCCTTGTAATTCGAAATCCGCTGCGCACCCACCGAATCAAGTGGGACGAAATAGCGAGGATTGATCCGCCAGCCATATATGGCAAGTGGTGGAAGGCGGGGATTCTCGTTACAACGAAAGACGGTTCAACCACCAGCGCCACCCTTTTCGGAAAGGGTCCGTTCAACTCAAATACCTTTGCCTCAGACGTGGTCGGTACGTTGCGGGCAGATCTCGGAAAATACTCTCGCGGCGATGGGCCACAATCTGGCAATCTCGACCATTGAGACCTGAGCATTGGTTTGGAAGGACGTAGTCGGCTAAATGTTCTGAAGAGACCAACTTCCAAAATATGGAAGTCCCGATCCCGCCATAGCGCCGTCAGACCTGGCTCTGGCGGACCAAGTGAGAACACACAGGTTGTGCACATGTCAATAAACAACAACTCAACAACAACTCAACAACTGATTCGTGCGGCAAGCCACGACGTCCATATGCTGAGGAGGGCGAGGGCAAGTGAAGGATTCCGGGTATGACAACGTCAACTGACTCCTGGACGGTCAGGAATGACGCCCTTTCGTTCGATTCGTTACTGAGACGTCCTTTCGGCGCCACCACCGTGAAAAGATTTGAATCCAGTGTGCGGGCCGACGAAGAGGGCGAGCCCGCGACGTTTCTCGAGTTGTTTCTAAGTGCCCCAAACGGCGAAACGTGGCCTTCCTCAGATATTCAGGCCATACGAGCCGAAATAGTCAAAATAATGACTGCGACGGCATATCCGCTCACTGTCTACGTCCGATTTATCTCTTCCGAAACCCACTAGAAGACCTGGCGTTTCGCATAGTGACGCCATGAGTTCAACTCATATCAATCCAAACAAGTTGATCTCCCAAGCGGAAAAACTAGCTGGCAAAGGAAACGCGAGTGGTCGGCCAATCAACTCTGACTTGCGCAGGGCGGTTTCCTCTTCCTATTACGCGCTGTTTCACGCCATGACTCTGGCGGCGACAGCGGAAATGATGCCGGACTGCACCCTCGAAAATCGCTTACGCCTCACACGCCACTTTGATCACGGGAGCATCGCGAAATTTTGCGGATGGGTGGTGGGGAAAACGCCCGACAACATGTACGGGGCGCTCATCGACGAGATGAAGCTATCGCCGACTCTCATCGAGATTTGTGCAACATTCACTGACCTTAAGGAGAGCCGCTTTCAGGCAGACTACGACCACCTTGTCGTACTCAAGAAGCCCGAAGTACTGTCTCTAGTGGCGCGATCCAAGGCCGCAATCAAACTCATTCCTTCGCTAGCGGGCACCCACGAGGGAGAGGAATTTTATTTTCTACTCACCGCGACTTCGTCGGGCTCCGCTCAAGGAGTTGCGAGAAAATCCTAAATTGATGGCCACGTCAGTCGTATGTCGGAGCCGGGAATGGTGGCCCAAATAACTCCGCACATCGTCAGCAAATAAGTCAGCAATTTTTCTGAACTGTGACGACTTTGATTGAACTTTAGCGATGACAAAGTCCAATGAATTGATGTACTCAGAAGCTCAAACGGATTCGCTAAAGCACATATTGGGCCGATGGCATGACAAGGGGTCAGGGGTTCGAATCCCCTTACCTCCACCAAGTATTCGTGCTTCGATCAGAAATTTTGAGTTCTGCACGTCCTCCGACGAGTTACCTTCTTCGGCCTGGTGTAAGCAACCGTGTAAGCAACGCGTCGTAAAAAATGGCTAATCGGCGCCGCGGCGACCCCGTCAAAACCCAATGATTCCTTGACTTAAGAATTGGCGTGACCCCTTGCGTCGCACGAAATCCTGCACCCTGTGCAAGGGGTCAGTGATCCGGAGCCTCAGATCGAGATGTGCGCTGTTCGTGTCAATAATGACGTTGGGCTCGTCCAGCGCCCACTAAGCCCTAAAGAGACGCCGAATGGTAGACCGAGACCGTGGATGTCGCACTTAGGCCATATCAGCCGCTTGATCGAGATGCTCTCGTCGCGTTATGGGAGCTATGCGCGCTTACGCGGAGTTGGAACGATCCCCACCGCGACATTGAACGTAAGTTACTTCACGACGGTGAGAATCTCTTGGTCCTTGAGAAAGATGGAGAACTCGTCGGCAGCGTCATGACCGGCTATGAAGGACACCGGGGGTGGATTAATTTCTTGGCGGTCCATCCAAACCACCGGGGAAGTGGGTTCGGTCGATTCCTTGTGGAGGAAGCAAAGAATCGCCTAGAGAAAATGGGCTGCTCCAAGCTCAACCTTCAAGTACGGAGTTCAAACGAGGAAGCCGTTGATTTCTACGGGCACCTTGGGTTTGTTGCCGACGATGTCGTGAGCATGGGCATTCGCCTCCAGCAAGATATCTCTTCCCAGTAATGACGACCACGAGCGCACCACTCTGGGAACACCCTTAAACTACTCGCGGTAGTAGATGGCAACCTCGTAAACGTCTTGACGGCGGGAGGCATTCAGTGCGGTCATTGAAGAAACGACTGATTCTGGTCGGTATCGGCGTCGCGCTGGCCGTGGCACTCATCGCAATCCTCTCGGCCGCTACCGGCGGCAAAGCCGCCAACGGAGGGAGCGCGACCAAGTCTGAACTCGTCGGACGTCACATCAAGTCATTCACTCTCAGCGGCCTAGATGGGGGCACGATCCATGCTCCATGGGCTTCGCGACACGCCAGCGTCTTGATCTTCTTTGCTAGCTACTGCGGTCCGTGCCAAGGCGAGATGCCCAAGATTGCGCGCTACCTCCGCACCCACGATCCGAGCCCCGTGGACGTGCTCGGAATTGACGCCATCGACCTGCGTTCCTCTGCTCAAGCGATGGTCAAGAGAGACCACGTCTACTTTCCAGTCGCCTTTGACCCCAACGGGGCTGTGACGGACGGAGACTTTGACTTTGGTCAAATTCCCGAAAGCGTCTTTTTGAACTCCAAGGGAGTCGTGGAATCCGTCTACTACGGCGCAATACCTCAGAATCAACTCGAGCGTGGAATCACCACGCTGCGGCGCGGATGAATAGCGCTCGTTACGGGCAACGCTTGAGGCGCGGTACGACTTGACACAGGTGCATCCCGCCGTGAAGGCACAGCGTGGCAGGAGACATCGACTGCCGTTTTATCTCGTCGCGGGTGCCGTCGTCGTAGCGGGGTTGTCCATCATTTCCTATGCACGGCACAACGACGTAACCGCCAAACGACCAGATGTCGTGGTCAAAATTCTCGAAACATCTCGGTATGGCGACATCCTGGTTACTCGTAGCGGGTACGCGCTGTATACCTACTCTGAAGACACCAAAGATCACTCGAACTGCATTGCATTCTGTCTGCAGATCTGGCCGCCCTTCGTGGTTGCCAATGGAATCATTCCTGCGGGTGATGACGTTGCCGGGCTAGGGACCTTCATCCGAGACGGCGGCGAACATCAGGTGACCTATCACGGCAAGCCGCTCTACTTTTTTGCCTACGACCACTTTCCGGGGCGTACGTCGGGCGAAGGCAACGGCTGGTCGGTCGTCCAGCTCAACTGACCGACAACTGGAACCTGCCCCTTTTGGCCGGAAACTACGACTGGTAGTATTGCTCGCGTGAGGATGTCTCATGCCGCGCTGTGGACGGCAGGGACGTGCTGCGCCCTGATGCTCGCGACGAGTTCTCCCGCGCAGGCTGCTTCGACGTCGAAGAGTGGTATTACCTTCTCGCACGTCACCGTGACCGCATCGAAAGCTCGCGGCAACTCGGCGGTGTCAATGACCATTAAGAATAATTCGAAAGTCGTCATCTCCCTCTACTCGATTACATCATCGGAAACGGAGTCAAGCATGATTGACTACGACACAAACATGTGTCAAGGAAACCACGCGATGATGAAGCTGCCAAACATTCTGATTTACAGCGGCCACTCCCAGCATCTGGGCTACCAATATCAAGGAGCCATGCTCCGCCAAGTCAAGAGCAAGATCGTCAAAGGCGAGACCATTCCAATCGTCATCAGTTGGACCAACTTTGGCAGCGCGCACTCCGCGATAGTCGAAGCGAAGGTAGTTTCCCCTCCTCGGTATCTGAATTTCGGGATGTCCGGCATGTCCGGGATGTGAGTGCTGTCCCTGGATTGGGGCGCACGGCGTGACCTACTCCCTGATGCGCATGACCACGCATGGTTCGGCGTGGCCGAGTTGGAGTTCCTGGCATATGAGTGAGTTCGCCGCCGTAGTGGCTGCGCTCGGTATTGCCGGACTTCTGGTGGCGTGGCCCAAGATAACTCCGCATCAGAAGTACCTGTTCGCGCTAGCGCTTCTCGCGTCTGTTCTTTTACTCTCTTCGGACGTCCAGTCGCTATCGATGGCGAGCTATCCCTCTCACATGATTGAGCACATTGTCGTCGTCTTGGCGATCGCACCTCTCGTTGCGGGCGCTACGCGGATTCGGCTCAGTCGGACCGCTTCGACGTTCGGCTTCTTCGCTTTCACCGTGCTTGTACCTCTCTTTCACCTCACGCCTCTGGGGAGTTGGGTGATGCGCTACCCCGAGGGTCACATCGTCGAGCTCGCCACATTTTTTATTGTGGGGGTGTGGTTTTGGATTCCGGTTTACGGTTCGAGCCGGCAACTGAGCGACCAACAGCGGATCACCTACGTCGTGCTTGCGCTTCCCGTCATCGCCACGACCGGTCTGGTGTTATGGTCGGCCACCAAATCTTCATTGACAAGCGTCGGCATGAACATGTCGAACATCACGATCGCCGCCGTGCAACGCGGGGGGCTGGTGATGATGGTGCTGGGGACCGCGATAATGCTCGGCCACGTTTTAGTTCTCAGCGTTCGGGCAGCCGCGCTGCATCGGGCTCTTCGAGTCCCCGCCGGTCTCAAATATGCGTAGGGCCATCAACGCTTTGCGGCGAAAAGGCGCGGTAACCCTCTCCGTCAGTGACTCAGCGTGAGTAGACAGACAAAGCCCAACGCGACCATCCCGCTTGCGAGCGAGGCAACTCTCCCACCCTTGGGGGAGGTGCTCAGTCGGTTGATACGCCGCTCAATAAGTCCATCCGAGATATTGAGCGCACCAACGGGGGGCGGTTGGAACAAACTTGCCTTCGACAGCGCTGTCCCCAGAGATCCGGTGGGTTCCTGGGAGCGCGAGTAGTCGTCCGCTGACATCTCCAGGTAGGCCCGCATGACCGTCGGCGCGAAACGCGCGAGTGGGAGGAATGACACGAAGGAGGCCATGACCTGCAGAGGTACGAGGATCGCTCCGTGGCGACCTTGTCGATGCCCAATCTCGTGAGCGATCACCGCTCTTAGTTCGCTCTCGCTCAGCAAGTCGATGGCGCCAGTACTCAGAACGACGCGACCTCCATCACCGGGAACGAAGTACGCCATCGGATACGAGTGGCGAAGTAGACATACACCCTCGTGGTCAACGGTCATCTCGGCGACGAGATCGAGGACGGCCCGTTGCTGCGAGCGAACACTCCATATTCTCGATGCGGTCACGATGAGCGCCCCCAACATCACAACGATCACGTCAAAGGCCACGGAGAGACCCACCACCTCAGATACTCCGAGTCCGCGAAGGGGATGACCATCGCCAAGATGCTCGAGGAAGAGGAACAGGGCGCGCAGAACTGACTCGTGCGGATAACCCAGACCGACACCAAGAAACGTCACCACCGCCGCTAGCCATCCGATCGCGCACGTCGCCCCCCACACCATCAACCCCGTCTGAGGAGAGCGGTCAAAACCTCTCCAGGATCGCAGGAGCCATGGCAGTGCCACGAGGCACAGCAACGCCGTCACCAAGGCAATCGCAGTCGATGTCACTGCGAACTGCGGTTGAACATCTTGCGAAAAAACGATCGATCACCGGGCGCGAGCGACTCAGCGAAGTGGGCCAACGCGGCGTGCCGATCCTCCGTGCTCGACAGGGCTTCCAGAATCAGGCCCGTGATGTAGTCCTCTCGCGAGGCGGTCGCTCGAAAGGTGCTGAGCCTCCCCCGCTTGGCCTCTTGGAGAAATCCCTTGGCGCTCAGGCGAGACAGGACCGTCAAAATCGTTGTGTAGGCGTGGTCGGGAAAATGCTCACTGACCTCGCGGACGGTCACGGCAGACGAAGGGGTCGCCCACATCACTTCCATCACGTCGCGCTCAAGGTCGCCGAGTCCCAATGCACTCCCCGCGTTCTGCCTGACTTCATCGTACTGCCGCCCTGCGCCAACTACCTTGCCTTAAAACTACGGATCGTACTACGCTCAACTACAGAGCGTAGTTTGGGGGTTACTGAGTGAGAAATCGAACACTGATCGCAATCGTGGCTTCAGCGGCGCTTGCCTTGCCCATTGTTGGAATGCCAAGTGTTGCCCTCGCGGCATCGTATCCTCAACCTCCCTCCAAGGTCGGCGTAGCGACCAACAGCGTCTTGCCAGCGTCGGTACGCAACGCCCAGTTCGTCAATCAAAGTGGCGTCCACGAGACGCTTGGTTCCCTCAAGGGCAAGACTGTCTTCGTCGTTCCGTTCCTCACCTTGTGCGGCGACACCTGCCCGTTTACCACCGGCAACCTTCTTCAACTTCAGGCCAAGCTTGATGCGGTGACGACGTCGAACGTTGAGGTTGTGGCCATCTCGGTCGACCCATTTCGTGACACGCAGACTCGTATCGCCGCCTATTCAAAACTGATCGGCGCCAATTTTCAGATCTGGACCGAACTGGGATCTACGTCAACGCCATACATCACCGACAAGGAGTACGCCTCCAAGAATCCAATCGGCAAGGGAGACAAGAACGCCAATCTGACGGCGCTCGAGAAGTTCTTTGGTTGGACGGTTCAAGTCGTCCCTCAGTCAGTCCCCGCGCCCACCGACTGGATGGCCCCGCACGATCTGCTCTCCTACGACATCAATCACTCTGACGGTTTCTGGGTCATCGACGCGAATCAATCGGTGCGATTCGCGAGCGGCGACCTTCCCGCTTTCACGGGGACACTGTCGCGAGTGCTCTCAACATTTATGGGCTACAAGAGCAACATCTACAACACACCCGTCTACAAAGGCGGTTGGACCCCGCCTCAAGCAGTTCAGGCCATCCAATGGGTCGCGAATGAGAAAATCTAAGATCTGATACCGCGAGATCGTCGCGGGCAGATCATCGCCTGCTCGTTGACCTAGGTTAAGTGCGCCTCGGAGGCTGCAACAGAGCTATCACTGATTCATCTCTGAAAGACCCTGGAATTCCTTGTTCCTTTTGTAAAGGTAGAAGAGTCCGCCAAGAATTGGGATGAAGAACGTGATGACGAACACCGATGCTGGTCCGCCACCAACCTGCTGCTTCCTCGCTCCAGCGGCAATCCGCTGCTTCGCATCTCGTGAGGCCCAAAGTGCGAGCCCCCCAAAAATCAGAAGATAGACAACGAGTCCGCTCATGTACCTTCGTCCCCTTAGAACGAGAGATCGATACCGGCCAATGTAGGTGTCACGTTCTTCGGAGAAACACGAAAAGTCGAAAGTTCACTGTCCCGATACAATTCGCCGTCGAGACTCAAGACCGTGGTCATAAACTTTGAGCGTCGGCTCGCTGATGTGTTGGCTCATGCAAACTTTGCCGTGAAGCATCCGCGTAAGCGACGCGAACTGTACTCAGAAATGAGCGACGCGCCACCACACACATCGATCCTTGATTCTCCGCCATAGTTGGACGGCAACAGACAGCCGCGAACGCGTCTCCATTACAACTTCGACGTCGCGTTCGCCTTCGACCCTTTCAGCCCTTCTTTCGATGGTCCTCACCCATTTCGTGGCGATTATATGAATTCCGGCGTATGTGCTACAGTGTAATTAAGTAATCATCAGGGAGCAACTATGGATTCACGCAAATCTGCTGGCCGGAGCGATCCGGAGATTTCAACCGACGAAGTATCGGGGTGGGTTATCGGCCGATTACCCGACAGTTGGTTCGAAGAAGCTCCGACCGTGACCATCGATCACGATGAAATTCTTATCCTCGGACGCTTACTCGCTCCCGACTTGGGTAACGAGGTCGACGCCACTGCCGCCGCGGCCGCTGAAACTGGCCGAATTACTCGGTTCCGCGAGGAGACCCGCGAGGATCGCATGACCATAGCGAGAGAAGGTCAGCATCTCTTCGGAGGAACCATCAGTTGGGGCGCCGAAGTCGGCGGCAGCCGACAGATCTTCACCAACCTGTCGATACCAGTGATGACCCGGCTTCGCCAGTCCGAGAGGATGGTTCTTGACACCTTGGTTGATAGCGGTGTGGCTCGTAGCCGTTCCGACGCACTGGCTTGGTGCGTCAAATTGGTTGGAACAAACGCCGACGAGTGGCTGCTCAACCTACGCAAGGCGATGGAGTCCGTTGAGACGGTCAGGCGGCGGGGCCCAGGTGCCTAACTGCGATTTCACACCCGTAGGCCGTTGAATCAACAAGTCCGTCAGCAAAACGAACTAGGACGCCAGCAGGCAGAAGGGGTAGCGTTGGGCGGTGGAGCCCCTCCATTACGTGCGTCCTGAGAGCGAGGATTCGGGTGTGAAAACACCGCGCCACTTAGGTCGAGTGCGTCGGTTTATCGGATGGCTTGGGAACAAATCCCGTCCACAGGACGCGCCGGATCCGCATCCATACAGTGGCTTCAATGCCAACGGGCGTCGACACTCCTAGTTCTTGCGCCGTGACCTCACATCTGATTAAGACACTCAGTGATGACGATTTTTGGCCCGTTCCAACTGGCGACAGAAGTTCGTCCTCAGCGCTACCAGCATTTCGCGATTGAGATGACCATGGTGTGTCGATCGAAGCGAGAAAGTCTGAACTCAAGGAGGACTGAGCATGGCAGATGAGCTGGAAGGAAGGAATGTCGTCGCGGTGATTGCCTACCGCGAGGCCACGATCTATCCGACTGACGCCTCACCAGGTTCACGCCCTGAACATCTCATCGCGCCAGATCCCCTCGGGCGCTATCACAAGGTTCATCACCAAGCTGGTAATCCTCGTGGCACGTACGAAGATGACAGTTCAGAGTATTGGCGTGAGCTGACCGAGGCCCTCTCTCCTGCGTTGTCCATTCTGGTGCTGGGCCATGGCAAAGGTAAGGCCAACGCCTCGCACCACTGGGTCTCCTACGTCGAAAAGGAACGTCCCGACGTCGCCGCAAAAATTATTGCCGACGTGCGAGTTGACATCGACCACCTTGACGACGAGCAGGTCTTGCGGTACGCGCAGCGTTACTACGACGACGAGCCGCCCCGACAGGAGTGGGGCAGCAACTAGAGCCGTCACGAATTCGCCCTCTTTCGACTGTCCTCGCGAATCGAGACGGCTGGTTGACGCTATAGCGCAAACGGCTCGACGTCGACGAGGGGCCGAAGAACAGCCACCGCACCCGCCGCCGTCCCGTCGGGATGCTTCAGCAAGCCCAGCGTCATGGCCAGGTCGATCACGCGACCGTCAGCGGTCGTGGCTCTCACGTGTCCCGCGCGGCCTCCATGCTTGAGCGTCCCGGAATCGATGGCCGCATGGAAGCCCGCTACGTGTCGCGCACGAAACTCTTCGGGAATGACGGGCACCATGGAGCCGCCGACCATGCTCTCTGAGGTGTGGCCGAGCAGTGATTGCGCCGCGGGGTTCCACGAAGAGATCTTTCCCGTTACGTCAAGGGTTACGACTGCATCCGCCATGAACTCGATCGCCTCTTCGTTGATGTTCTCTGGCTCGTTGGCACCCACGATCATCTCCTTTGTTCAATACTCCGCGAACGTACCACCAGCCGCGAAAGTTGCGGCACCAGCTCGCAATATTCGCAACCGCGAAAGATCGCACTGTCGAGGTTCTAGTGAAGATCTCGGCGGTCCGATAGAAAGTAGATGGTCTACTACCCATCGGATGGGAGCAAAGAGCCGCCATGTTCAGACAACTCAGCGGGGCGACACGCTTGTTTCCAATCATCGGTGACCCGATCATCTACGCCGAGTCTCCCGATCGCTTCACTCGAACATTGGCCGACCACAAGCACGAAGGCCTCTGCATCTTGATGCAGGTGTCCGTTGATCACCTCGACGCGGTTATGACAGGACTATCCGCGACGAAGCCCCCATCAGGGCGGCGTCTGACCTCGGCTGTCACACTGCCAATGGCAATCAAATGATCGAAGCTGTTCAGAGTCTGATGGTTGCGTTCATGTTTGGCGGTATTTCTTAGCTGGCATCATTGTCGGTTTGGCTGCAATATGGCCTTAATCACCCCGCCCTTTCGCTGATCGAAAGCCTCGAAGAAGGCCGGGGCGTCCTCGAGCGTTCCGTGGTGGGTAACCACCACACTGGGCTTCGCGCGACCCGAGGTGACCATGTCACGTAGGAGCACGGTGTATCGCCGGTCGTGAGTGCGACCAAAGCCCACAGTTACACCTTTTGAGAACAGGGTTGCCCAGGGGACCTCAAGGTGTCCGTCGGCCGTGCCGTTCGCGGCAGGGTGAAGGTCCTTTTCGGTGTACACCCCGGCAATGCCAAGTCGTCCCGCTGGATTGACGAGGCGAGCGAGATCACTCACCACCTGCCGTGGATTCTCCTCGCTCGGATTTTTTCGGTCGTGGGCCTGAAAGCCCACCGCGTCGATGCCCACTTCGACGCCATCCATTACCTCTTCGCCAAAGGGGAGTCCGCGTTGGTGGCGAATCTCCTTAATCTGTGCGACCGGATCGCCGTTGGTAAAGTCGATGGGCGTGACACCAATCTCCCTCGCCTTGTCGAGCCGATCGGGTATGCGGTCGACGACGTAAACCTCACTCGCGCCTTTGAGCATCGCGCTATACGCGCTGAGCAGTCCGATCGTGCCCGCACCGAAGACAGCGACCGTCGACCCCGCCGTCACGCCAGCGATGACCGTGGCGTGCCAACCCGTGACGAAGGCGTCTGCGAGAAGCACAAAGTCATCTTCGAGTGCGTCGTACGGCTCGCCGGGAACGGGTATGCAGTTCGCTTCCGCGAAAGGGACTCGGAGCAACTCCGCCTGGGCCCCCCGATAGTGTCCCATGCCCGCGTAGCCGTAAGCGGCGCCGAATTCCCCGGGTCGAACGCGCAAACAGTCGGCCGAGAGCCCTCTCGCGCAGTTGACGCACACTCCGCAATAAAGGTGAGTCGGGATGACGACCCGGTCGCCAATCTTGACCATCGAGACATCATCGCCCGCGCGCTCGACGACTCCGAGCGGCTCGTGTCCGAAGACGAGCCCGCGCGTTGCACCAGTTCGGCCGTCGTACATGTGCAGGTCGGTGCCGCAGATGGCGCTCGACGTAATTCGGACGACAACGTCAGACGGTTGTTCAAGTTCGGCGTCGGGAACTTCTTCGACCGCTAGCGAACGCGTGTCTTCAAATACGACTGCCTTCATGGTTACCTCCAATCGCCCCTGCGCCAGAAGTCATCGAATGTCGTGCCATTGCCATTTGCAGTCGCAGGAAGTAGTCACGCCCAAGGAAATACTGTCCGACTTCGCCACTTCTAGCAACCGCAACGTGCTGACCCGGGGCTACTGCTCCTTGGAGTAACGACCTAGACGCCGGAGAAGGAATTGGCCGAACTTGCCGACGTTCTCACTACGACCTTTGGCCGCTTCATGATCCAAGCGATTTCCATGCGGACCATCGGCACTATTCGTGAGGCCGGCCAGGTGGATGTCGTTGGCCTCAGCGCCCTTTGGGACCTTCGGCAGGCGTCGGCGAAATTTCCTTGGCTTGTTCCCCGCTTCACCCATTCGAACAGCATCGCACAGTCATTTGGGCGGGGCCGGGCGACCGCAACTAATCGGCCCGCTCCGGGGACTGCGAACCGATCCGACCGCGGCGATAGGTCGTGGCCGAAGCTTCTGCCGAAGGGCTGCCGCGACGAGGAGTGAACTGACCATCAAGGCAATGTGCCGGTCGGTACATTTCGCTTCTGGTCGCTCAGAAGTCGAGCCTCGTTGATTGGGCGACGATCCCCTACTTGAGTAGACGAGACATGCGGCGATCCGCCAACAACCGGCCACCCGTCTGACACGTGGCACAGTACGTCATTTCATGAGTCTCGAATGACACCCGGCGCAGGGTGTCGCCGCACGGCGTAGGGCAGAGTTCATCCGCGCGGCCGTGCACCTTGAATCGGTCCCCAAGCTTGGCTTCCGACAGTCCTCCTTGACGAGTGCGCTCGAGCGCGAGAGCCTCTGCCAGGACGCCGGTGGCGGCGTTCAACAAGTCTTCGCGTTGTTGGGGTTTGAGCGAGTGGAGCGACGCGAACGGTGACAGTCGCGCTCGGTGCAGTATGTCGTCACCCCAGCCACGGCCGATGCCCGACACCACATGTTGATCGCGCAAGTCAGTGGTGAGGCGGCGCCTCGAATCGCTGGTACGAATAATTTCGGAGAACGCCTCGCTTCCCGGCTCGGGTCCGAGCCCCGCCAACGGTCCGTCGTCGCCGGGCGCCAACACCCACCACGAGACCTTTCGATGCGTACCATATTCGCGTACCAGCACGCCGATTCGCGGACCTTCAGTTCCGGCGGCGCCCCGACCGAAGACAAACCGCACCGCCGCGCCACGGGGGCGAGTTTGTTTCGGAGGAGTCTCAACGTCGAGACGTCCCGCTTGAGACAAGTGAATCACGATGCGCGTCTTGTCGTCGAACTCGAACACGAGATACTTGGCCCTTCGACCAACGGAGGTAAGTCGGTGATACAACAGCGAGTCGATGGTGGGCGCGTAGGTCTTGAGCGACGAGAATCCCAGCAAGTCGACGCTGACGAGCGTGGTGTCGGCGACTAGAGCAGTGAGTCGCTCCGCCAGAGCTTGCATCTCGGGCAATTCGGGCACGTCACAATGTACCCACTGCCGTTCGCTCGACCTCCGTCGCTTCGAGTGAGCGATCGCTGAATGTCACAGTCGACTGGGGCCGACCCGTAGGGTGCCAACGATGATTCCCTTGTCCGTGCTCGACCTCGCCACGGTTGCGACCGGTTCGACACCCGCCCAGGCACTCCGCGAGACCGCGGAGCTCGCACGCGAGGTCGAACGTCTCGGCTATCACCGACTCTGGGTGGCCGAACACCACGCCATGCTGGCCATCGCGAGCTCGGCGCCCGCGGTCGTCATTGCACACTTGGCGAACGCCACGACGACGCTTCGGGTTGGCTCGGGGGGCGTGATGTTGCCGAATCACGCGCCGCTCGTCATCGCAGAACAGTTCGCCACACTTGAAGCGCTCCACCCGGGGCGCATCGACCTGGGGCTCGGCCGCGCACCCGGCACCGATCCGCGTACCGCGCTCGCCCTTCGAAGAAGCCCCGATCTTCGCGCCGCGTCGTTTCCCGACGACGTCGTAGAACTGATCGGCTATCTGCTACCGCGAGAAGGTACTCGGGGACATCCCTTCGCCACGCCGGGGAGCGGCTATCTGCCCGAGGTGTGGCTCCTCGGTTCTTCGACCTACAGCGCGCAGCTCGCGGGGATGCTCGGCCTTCCGTTCTCCTTTGCGTATCACTTCGCGCCGCAACTGCTCGACCAGGCCCTCTCGCTCTATCGCGAGAACTTTCAGCCCTCGCTGCTCCTGGATCAGCCTCGCGTGATGGTCGCGGTTTCGGTGCTCTGCGCGCCCACCATTGAGGAGGCGCAGCACCTCGCCGGGTCGTCGGCTTTGACTGCCCTGCAACGTCGCTCTGGCACGATCGGGCTGCTTCCCTCGCCCGAAGAGGCTGCGGCGTATACCTTCAACGACGAAGAGCGAGCCTTCGTCGATGAGTCGTTGGCGTCCCACGTCATTGGCGACCCCGCGACCGTGCGGCGGGGACTCATCGATCTCACTGAACGCACGAACGCAGACGAACTCATGCTCTCGACTCGTACGCACGCCTACGAAGTACGAGTCCAGTCATTTCAACTCATCGCCGAGTCGTGGGGTCTCGCTTCTCCAACTCAGTAGCGCAACCCTCGCGTTCGCTCCCCAGCGGATCGCACGAAATACGCCGGGCGGTGTTGACGATTCAGCGCGAAGCGATGAGGCCGGTGATGGTCGCGCGCCGGTTTGCCGCGAGTCCTCGATATTTCTTTGATACGCCCCGGGCGCTGAGTACAAATCTCTCAACTCGATAGTGAACCCGGCGCAGGATCGCCTCGAGTCCACTCTCCGTGGCTTTCGCCCGATGCAGACTCAGCGTCCGATTGTACGAGCTCAGATAGACGCTGTCGGACGTGGCCACAATCGACACTCGCGTGATGTGGTCCTCACGGATCTTCCGTGCCGCCGCGACCAACGTGGCGTGAGAGTGGGCACCGATCGAGAACTGCCCTTCGCCAAAGAACACAACGCCGATCGTGATCATCTTGAGAGCGCACTTCGGCGCCCCCGTGGTCCCACAGGCCGCCGGCGTGAGATGAATCGTGACCGTAACCTTTGCGCTGGTGCCATACGCATTGGTTGCCGTGATCGAGAACGTAAAGGGACCAGTTCCCGAGAGACCGCTGACCTTGCAGCCGAGGCCTGTCGTCGTGCACACCACGTCGCCCTTGGCGTTCGTGACCGTGTAGTCGGTGATCGCACCACCGCCATTCGAGGCGGGTGGTTGCCAGTTGATGTCACCACTGCCGTTGGCGATCGATCCGCTCGGCGTTTGCGGGGGACCTGGCGCCGCGCTCAGGGGCGCGGGAGGTGACGAGGGTGGCGAGGACGGTGAAGAGTGCATCGGTGTCCATGCCGCGTAGAGGACCGTGTCGGCGCTCATTGTCAAGGTGGCTCCCGCGCTGTACGACGTGCCCGAACCATTGGCCGCGGTATTCCATCCCCCGAACGTGTAGCCGGTATCGACGAGGTTGCCCGTATTGGCGAGCACGGTCGCGCTGGTGCCCGAGTAGTAGGGACTCGAGGGATCGGTGGGCGCCGACCCTCCAGTGTCGCCGTTGCCGTCGTAGGTGAGGGTGTACTGGGGGGCCGCACTCCACTGCGCGTAGAGGACTGTGTCGGCACTCACGGTCAGCGTGGCTCCCGCGCTGTACGACGTGCCCGAACCATTGGCCGCGGTATTCCATCCCCCGAACGTGTAGCCGGTATCGACGAGGTTGCCCGTGTTGGCGAGCACGGTCGCGCTGGTGCCCGAGTAGTAGGGACTTGAGGGATCGGTGGGCGGCGACCCGGCGGTGTCGCCGTTGCCGTCATAGCTGAGGGTGTACTGGGGGGCCGGTGTCCATAGCGCGTACAGGGTGACGTACGAGGTGGTCGAGGGGGCCACCGGCGCGGGAGGGACGTAGGGCGTCGACACCTCAGTCGTGGCATCGCCCGGCGTCGTCGACCACCCCGCGAGCACGTAGCCGTAGTTGGTCACGCCACTGGTGGGCAACGTGACACCCGAGGGCTGACCGATCTCGTAGGTACTGTCGCTGATGGAGCCCGTGCCGCCATTGGCGTTGTACGCGACCGTGACGAGGGAAGGAATGGCTGGAACCCTGGGCGAAGAACGCCCGCTCGAGCCCGCCGCGTTCGTGGCCTGGATACTCACCCAGTACGTCACGTAGTCCGTGAGCCCCGTGATCGTGCACGAGAGGTTCGACAATGTACAGCCCGAGATGGCGTACGTGCTCGACACGCTGCTCGAACTGCCGTCGTAACAGGTGAGGTCCGAGACGTCGCAGTTGGTCACCTGATTGCCAGCGAAGGACGCGTCGTAGAGCGTCACGGTGTACTCGCTGATCGCCGACCCATTGTTGTTCGGCGCCGTCCAGGCGACGCCGATCTGACCGTCCTGGGAAGTCGTCACAAACATCGTCGCGTCCGGCGTATCGGGGGCGGCGAAGGGCGTCGCCGTCTCGGTATTGGACGCGGGTCCCGAACCCGCCGCATTCACCGCACGGACTTCGACGGTGTAGCTGGTGCCGTTCGTGAGAGAGGAGATCACCAGCGGCGACGCCACGCCGGTCGCGGCGAGCCACGTAGTGCCACCATCAAGCGAGTACTGGTAGCCCGTGATGGCGCTCCCGCCGTTACCACCCGCGCTAAAGGACGTCGAGATGTACGAGTTGCCAGCGGTGATTCCGGTCAGAGTCGGGGCGTCGGGCGGATTGGCCAAGGCCGACCAGTCACCCTGACCGCTGCGGTTGACCGCCGCTACTTCGAAAATGTCGCTCCCGCCATTACTGAGATTCAGCGTGGTGCTGGTCGACGTCGAGTTCGTGTCGACGGTGGTCCACGTCACTCCGCCGTTGCGCGAGTAGCGCACCACGTAGTCCGAGATCGCGCTTGAACCGATCACACTCGGTGCGTTCCAACTGAGCGTCACACTCGACGCTCCCACCACCGGGGTGACGTTGGTCGGTGCACCGGGCAGCCCCGTTGCGTACGAGATGGTCACGGACCCGTTGGCGCCATCACCGCTATAGAACGGGTACTGGGCGCTGAGCCCGCCCAACGATCCCGTCGAGTTTTCACCGGGGCTGGCGCCAAGTCCGAACCACTCATTGGACTCGCCCGAGCCGAACTCAACGAGCCCCTGCGTGCCCCCTTGGGCGCCGCCACCGCCCCCCGCGCCGCCGCCGCCATCGCACGACGCCGCACCGACGCAGGCGTTAAAGACTGAGATCCCCGCCTGGCCGTCCGTCGTCGAGCCGTCCGATCGCGTCGCGAAAGACGCCAGTGAGATCTGTCCAAGCGTTCGCGGATACTGACCCGATCCACCCGCGCCCCCCGATCCGCCCGCCACCACCGTGGCCACGCTCGTGGGGTGGCTGAGCGATGATCCGATTTCGACAACGGACGCCGCGCCCCCCGATCCGCCATAGCCCGAACAGCCATTCTGGCCCGCAGCACCGCCGTTACCGCCCGAGTACGCGCCGAGCGGATTCGATCCGCCGATGGCGTCGTTGGGGTCGAAGAGCGAGTTCACGCCACCCACGCAGTCCTCGGCCAGAGACGAGTCGTGACCCCCGTGACCAACCGCGATGCTGAGTACCTCGCCCGGCGTGACGTCGATCGTGCCGGAGACTTCGCCCTGGTATCCGCCCAGCGGTGGTCGACCCGCGGCGTCGCGACCCCCGCGGCCGCCTTCTCCACCCAGGGCGTTGAGGGTGAGCTGGGTCACACCGGCGGGCACCGTGAAGACCTGGACGTCTGGCGAATAGTTGTAGGTATCGGTAGCGACCGACGTGGTGCTAGAAGTCACCAGCGGCGCGGGAGCACTCAGTTCGGTCAGGGTGCCCTGGTCGTTGGGATCGTTCGCCCCGTCGTAGGAGCCGCCCCCTCCTTGGGCGATCGACCAGCCGTTACCGACGTACGCGTTGGCGATCCAGACGTCACCGCCCGCATCGACGGTCATCGCCACCGGCGCGTACTCGAGGTTCACATCGCGCAGGAGCTCGCCGGTGGAGGCGCTCAGTTCAAACGCGTTGGTCGGGCACTGACTGGTCACCCAGACGTTGGATCCATTGGAGGCGATCGCGCTGAGGCACGACGCCTCATCAAGCGCAATGGCCGAAGACCCGGTGCCAAAGGCGTACGAGCCGTCGCTGGTGTTGAGTGCCGTAACCGTGCCGTCGTTGTTGGCGATCCAGGCGTGCGTGCCATCCGAAGAGATGTAGAGCGCATCGTCGTTATCGGCGATCGGCGAACTGTCAGTGCCAAAGGCGTACGACCCGTCGCTGGCGTTGAGCACGGTGATCGTGCCGTCATTGTTGGCGATCCAGACGTGCGTGCCATCCGAGGAGACGTGTGCGGCACCGTCGGGGTCGGCGATGGGCGCCGTGCCAGTGCCAAAGGCAAAACTGCCGTCACTGGCGTTGAGCACGGTGATCGTACCGTCGGAGTTGGTGATCCACACGTGCGTGCCATCCGAGGAGATGCTCTCCGGACCGTCGGGGTCGGCGATGGGCGCGGTGCCGGTGCCAAGTGCGTAGGAGCCGTCGCTGGCGTTGAGCGCGGTGATCGTGCCGTCGCCCTGGTTCACCACCCACACGTGAGTGCCGTCCGACGAGACGGACGTGGGATCGTAGCCCACGGCCACGGTCTGCTCCAGCGCCGAGGTGGCCTCGTTCACCTCGCTCACCGTGTCGTCGGAGTTGTTGGTCTCCCACACCGACGCGTCGTCGGTCGCCACGCCAGTTGGCCACGAGCCCGCCGGAATCGTTTGACTTTGGAGTCCCGAGTCGTCAGCAACATCAAAGGTCTCGATCACGGCACCACTGACGTTGAGCTCGCTCAACGTCCCGTCGCCCGCGTTGTCCACCCACACGTCGCTCCCAGCGAGAGCGAGAGCCGCGGGACCGTTGCCGACCGAGTATGTTCCCACGACGCTGATTGTGCTGACTCCGATCGACAACTCGGTGACCGTACCGTCGCCCGAGTTGGTCACCCACGCGTTCGTCCCATTCGAAACGATTCCCGTGGGATCATTGCCAACAGGAATCGGTGATGACCCGGTGTTGAACGCGTACGAACCGTCGGCGGCGTTGAGCACGCTCACGGTACCGTCGCCCGAGTTGGTCACCCAGACGTACTGCCCGTCGGAGAAGACGCCGGTGGGGTCGTTGCCGACGGAGGTTGAGTTAACAAAGCTCGATGTCGCGATGTCAAAGTCGCCGACGTCGCCATCTTGGGAGTCAGCGATCCAGACGTTCGCGCCGTCGGAGCTGATGCCGGTGGGGTCGTTGCCGTAACCAAACAGATTGGTGAGCGACCCACTGGACGCGGCAATCTCGACAACGATGTCGTCGTCCATCGTTACCCAGACGTCGGTCCCATCGGAGCTGATGGCAGTAGGTTGACCCCAAGGGCTGACGTCGATGGTCGCCGCGAACGTGCCGTTCGAGTTGAGTTCGGTAATCGAACCTCCTTGATCGGCCGGCCCGGAGTTGGCCACCCACACGTGCGTCCCATCGGCGGCGACGGCGACGGGGGCCACCCCCACCGCGACACTCTGAATGAAGTCCCCACTCGCGCTGAGTTCGCTGACCGAGTTGGTGGCGCTACTCACCACCCACAGATTCGTCCCGTCGAAGGCAATGGCATTGGGACTGTCCACGAAGCTGCTGATCGGGGTGTTTGCGGCTCCGGCGCTCGTGAGTCCGAGCCCGACGAACGTGGTGAGACCAGAACACACAAGAGCCAACGTAAGAAGAGATCGAACGCCCGGACCCCGAAATCCCGGCGCTCGACGTGAGATTTGACGCACCTTCAAAGTCTATAAATGTAGTACATACTCTGAGGTGATGGTGTCGGGATCGGATCTGACGCGCGGCTACCTCTGCGTGAAAGTCCGACTCGTCGAATTCACATTGCCGGACTTGTCGATTTCGTTGAGACTGGAGCGTCGGTAGGGGTAGAAGGTCTCATCGTGAGACCGGAGAGGAACAGAATGTCCGAATATTTGATTCTCATCTACGGCGACGAGTCGCAATGGAGCAACCCCACACCCGAGATGATGGGAAGAATGATGAAGGGCCACGACGAGTTTGCCAAGCGCCATGGCGCCAGCATTCGCGGTGGCAATGCCCTGCAGCCGACGAGCACGGCGACGTCATTGCGCGAGACGTCGCCCGGGGAGTTTGTCGTGACCGACGGTGCCTTCGCCGAGACGAAAGAGGCCCTCGCGGGGTACTACCTCATCGAAGCCGCCAACCTCGACGAAGCTATCGCCATCGCCAAGGGAGTTCCCTCACCCAGTGGCGGTCTCGAAGTGCGACCCATACGAGTCTTTGACTGAGCGGAGTCAGGGTTCGTGACAATCGACGTCGAGACCGCCGTTGCCGATGCGCACCGTCGTGCGTGGGCCTACGTGCTCGCCGCGACCGTGCGCGTCGCGGGCGACATTGACCTCGCCGAGGAATGCGTGCAAGACGCCTACGCGCGCGCTTTGGCAAAGTGGCCGGTCGACGGAATTCCCCTCAACACAGGGGCGTGGCTGACTACGGTCGCCCGCCGGCGAGCGATCGACCTGCGTCGCCGCGATACGCGCTTCGATCGCCTGATGCCCATGCTGGCCGACGACCCGCCTTTCACTCCGGAAGGGAGCGACCCCGGGGCAGTCGCAGACGATCGCCTTCGACTGATCTTTACGTGCTGCCATCCCGCACTCTCCGATGAAACTCAGATCGCCCTCACGCTTCGCTTGGTGTGCGGGCTGACGACCAACGAAGTGAGTCGAGCGTTGCTCGTGAGCGAGTCGACGATGGCGGCGAGAATCACGCGCGCCAAGAAAAAGATCGCGGGCGCCCACATTCCCTACATCGTTCCTTCGGCCGAGGAACTCCCCCAGCGCATTGACGCCGTGCTCACCGTCGTTCATCTCGTCTTTACCGCCGGACACACCGCCGTCAGCGGGGATCAGCTCGTGCGTCGCGACTTAGTTGAGCGAGCTCGCGACCTCGCGCGGATGCTTCGTCTACTTCTCCCCGAGAACCGAGGCGTTGCGGGACTCCTCGCCCTCATTTTGCTTTCCGACTCTCGCCGAGAGACCCGAGTGGGTGTCGACGGACGACTCATCCTCCTTTCCGAGCAGGATCGCGTCAAGTGGGATCGCGCAGAGATCTCTGAAGGCATCGCCCTCGTCCACGAGGCGCTGCGATCTCGACCGCCCGAGCGATTCGCACTGATGGCGGCCATCGCCGCCGTCCACGCCGAGGCGCCGACCTGGGAAGCCACCGACTGGCATGAGATCGTGGGGCTCTATGACCTACTCACGGTCGTCTGGCCCTCGCCTATCGTCGCGCTCAATCGTGCAGTCGCCGTTGGCTTCGCCCAGGGACCTCAGGCGGGCCTTGAGGCCATCGACGAACTCGCGACCGATGCAACTCTGGCCTCGTACAGCTACCTGTCGTCCTCGCGGGCCGAGTTCCTGCGACGTCTCGGGCGAAATGCAGACGCCGCGCTGGCTTTCGAAGAAGCGCTGGCGTTCTGCGAGAACACCGTGGAGCGGAATTTCCTGTCGGACCGCTTACAGGAGACGATCACCTTGTCCGAGGGATCGGTCTAGGTTCCTTCGCCATTAGGGCCCAGATCACAAGCTCAATGAGTCAGCGTCTTCGAAAGGTGACGACCCTGCTCGGCGGCCTGGAGCTCAGCCTCGCGACGCATCTCTTTGGCCATGTCCTTGAACTGATCGAGGGCCGGGTTGACCCCCACCAGAGTGAACTCCGTCTCGACCACGCGCGCGTCCAGTCCCAAGACGTCTTCGATGATGCGACGCATCCAGCCGGTGGCGTGGTCCCAACCTTCGCGGGGCGTTCCTTGGCCGTAGGCGCCACCTCGTACGGTTACCAACACTGCGGGACGATCCTTGAGCGGTTGGCCGGCAGCGGGACCCACGCGCGGATCGGTCATGAGAAGATCCACCCACGTCTTGAAGTGCTCCGACACGCCGAAGTTGTACAGCGGAACCGCGAACAGGTACGCGTCGGCCTCGAGAAGTTCGTCGGCCAAGGTGGCGGCGAGCGCCACGGCGTCTCTTTGTTCCTCACTGAAGTTCTCGGGGTGGCCTCGATCCGCGAAGACTGACGCCGCCCACGATGTGGCCGGAACAGGCTCGAGTCCGATGCGCCGTCGGATCACCTTCTCGTCGGGATTGTCCTCGCGCCACGTGCTCTCGGTGATATCGGCGATCGCGCGGCTCACCGAGCCTTCGAGACGGATACTGGCGTCAAGTCGAAAGAGGGGCATCTAGATTTCCTTTGTCGTTCAACAGCTTGATCACTCACAATCTACAGGTAACTTCTAGAAACGAAGTTGCCTATTTATCCTAAGCGCATAGTAGAATGACGGTATGTGCGCAGAGGCGACCAGCGAAAGCGAGGTCCTCGCGACGCATGGCGGGGCTTCAAAGTCCTGCGACGGAGCCCTCGCACACGCCTTTTACTTCCTGGGTAAGCGCTGGAATGGCGTCATTTTGGGTACTTTGTCCAACGGCGCCTCCGGTTTTGCCGAGCTGCGCCGCAATGTCGTCGGCATCAGCGATTCCGTGTTGTCCGAACGCCTCAGCGAACTCCAATCGGCGGAGCTCGTTCTGCGCGCCGTCGATCCCGGCCCGCCGGTCTCGGTGTCCTATCAACTCTCCAGTACGGGCACCGCCCTTGTACCGGCCCTGCACGCCCTGAGTCTCTGGGCCGCCGACAATCTGGCCAGCCGAGGCGACTGAAAAAGAACCAGTCAGAGACAGCCCCTCGACCACCTCAGCTCGCGGCGGTGCCTTTGAAGGCGACCACACCGCTCGATGTGGGCACCAGAAATAGACCGTCGCCCACACTCGGAGTCGGGAAGTGGTTGTAATAGGTCTGGCTAACGGTGACCTGTTTCACCGCTTGGCCAGTCGAGGGATTGAGGCCATAGAGAATCCCACTTTGCCCGATCGTCCACAAGGTATCCCCCACCAGAAGGGGCGGCCCGCCACCGATGCCGGAGCTCCACAGAAGACGAAGCGACGACGTACCAACGCTGAGAGCGACCGGACCGCTGAGACACGGTATGTAGACCGTCGATCCGCTCACGACCGCGCCACCGTCGACGTCCTGGTCACACAGTCCTCCCAGACTCGCCTCGTCGTTACCGATCCCACCCAAGTGACTGGCCCGCAACAGATAGGCAATGCGGGACTTTCCCACCAGGACCACCTGGCCATCGGCGAGCAGTATTGGCGCCGTCGACATGTCGAGATCCTCGCCGTTGTTCGTCGTCCAGTCGCTGGGGGCGAAGTACTGCTTAAGGCGAAGGGTGGACGAGAGCTCGAGCACGCCGTCACTGTCGTCGTAGGTCTGACCGGGTGAGTTGACGGATCCGTTCCCGGTGCTCACCCACACATTGCCCTGCGCGTCGACGACCGGCGCCGCACCACCCATCCAGATCGCGCCCTGGCTGTCGCCGGGATGATTGTCAACAGTGAAGATCCGCCGGGGCGAACCCGTCTCGCCCACCGAGACCACGCGACCTCGATACGACGCGCAGTCGCCGTAGTTCCCGCCCATGGCGAAGACGACGTTGCCATTGTCCAGGTTCAGCCCGGTGCGCTGGAGCAGCGCCGCCGGTGTCGAACCCGGTGGGTCGACGCGCACGCGCAGCTCGACTTTGCCGTTCGTCGTGGACAGACCCACGAGATAGTGCTCGGGACCCCCTTTGACTAACTCGTCAGCCACGACAAAGATCTCCGAACGCGTCGGATCGATGACCGGGGTGCCGGTGATGCCAACCAGGGGTGCGATGTCGCCACAGGGCAGTTTCGTGGACGGGACCGCACTGGCCAGGTGCCTCCCCCAGATGACTCGCCCGGTCTTGGCCGACAGGGCGTAGACCACGTCGTTCTCTGTGGCCACGTATACGTCACTGCCGTAGACCAGGGGTTCGCCGTAGATCTGACCGCTGAGATTGGGCGACGTCCACGCGCGGCGCGACACGTTCACCGAAGAGAGCGCCGTCGAGACGCCGGTGCTCAGCGCGTCGCCGTGATACACCGTCCACGACGTGTCATAGGTCGCGTGAGCGACGCGCTCACGAGTACTCGTGCCTGATGCCGCGACGCTGCCCGCACAGACCAAGCCACAGGCGAGGGCCAGGGCGAGGAACGAGCGCGTCGCGAAAGGTGACTCTTTCGGTGCCATGACACCCATTCTGGTATGAGCGTGCGGGCCTTACAACCCAGCGGTCAAACGCTCTGCCAGATGCAGGGCCGTGGCCGTCACCCGCGGGGTGAAGTGGATGAAGTTGTCGGGCATGGCCGGAGAGTTTCGCGAGATATCGAAACTGTCCGTAAAGCCTCCCGGCATCGTCGACACGCCGTACGGCTGGTAGTTGTCCGAGGTGATCACAACGTAGTGGGCGGTCACCGCGTCGACGTAGGCGACGTGTCCGTTGTTCCACTGGGCGACTGAACCGACGCTCGGCGTCTGATTCACGAGCTCACCGTTGGCCGCTGCCGCACTCGCCCAGTCGTACGCGTTCGCGCTCCACGACAGAGTCAGGCCCGCGGCCTGGAGCCGGTAGGCGACGTACAGCGTGCAGTTGTGCGGCCCGTAGGCGTTGTGACTCGGCTCAGATCCTCCGTAAAAGTTCCACGCCCAACCGCTCGGATTCTTCAGCCACGCGGCATATCCCGCGACGGTGCAGGCGTAGCTCGGCGACTTCCCCGAACAGATCGCCGACGCGCTCACCCCCGCCTCACCCGTCCAGGGCTCTTCGTGGGCGCTCGCACTCATGGCCGCGCTCGCGGACTGTGTGACAAGAAGTTGACCGCACAGGGCGACGACGAGGAGACACGCCCCCAGGAACACGCCCGTTACCGGGACGTAAGTCCTGACAAAATGCCCCCGCGCATTTGCCGACATGAGTGACAACGCTTACATGTCAATTGTGTTACGCGCAAATTGAACGATCATTTCCCTTTATTTACTGGGTAGTAGGAACTTGATATTTCGTAGGTTTACTCGTTTGTCGTCCAGGACCCCAGTCCGGGCAGAACGCTATCGACCAGTCGCCGCGAAGGTACGCCTCGGCAAGGAGTTCGACGCACAGGGCAACTTCAGGGTCGTCGAAGAGAAGGTGGGCACGGGATCCACGGACTTCTGGGGCATCTCATTCTCACCGTGTCGACTCGAGACCGAACCGATGGATGACGCTGAGTTCACACGAAAGGTCAAGCTCCTGCGATCGTGCTGGTCCTACTTCGACGCCGTGGCCGCTCGGGTGTCGCCCTCCATGGCCAAGGGACCGCGCGGGGGCGGGCGCGAGCGCGACCAGATCATCGGCCACACCATCCGGGTGGAGAGCGAGGATTTCGCGAAGAAGGTCGGCCTTCGTGTTCCGCCCGGGACGGACATGACCCCCGGGGAACTCGCCGACTACCGAGACGCCTACGTGGGGGCGATGATTGCGTACAACCAGGGCGACGTCAAGCCGATGCGCTCCTGGAACCTCGCGTTTCTCATTCGCCACAGCGCCTTTCACACCATGGATCACGCGTGGGAGATGGAAGATAAGGACCTTTCGGCAAAGAACGACGCCGCCCGATAGGACGACCGACGTTCTCGTATCGCTACCGGCACTGCGATCGGTGAGAATACGAGGGTGACCCCCGCGACCCACGAGCCAACAGATCTGTCGATGGACACTGCGGCGTTTGACTCGCTGGGACTCAAAGTGCCGAGCCTGATCGACGTCCTCGAGCTCCTCCGGGATAACGCGCACGACGTCGACCAGTCCCCTACCCTGCCACCGGACAACCTACGGGCCCTCGCGAATGCGGGGCTCTACGGCGCGGGTGCGACGACCGATGAGGGCGGCATGGATCTGGACCTCGCGGAAATGTCGGCGCTCGTGGAACTCCTGGCCGGTGCCTGTCTCACCACCACGTTCGTTTGGCTTCAGCACTTTCGACTGCTCCGCAGCGCGTGCAATCCACTGGCTCCAGACTTTCTTCGCGCCCAACTGCCCTCCCTCGTGCGCGGCGATGTCAAGGGCGGCGTGTCGTTCACCGCTCTCCTGCCAGGACCGCCACGCCTCACGGCTCATCGGGCCGACTCCGGATGGGTGCTGAACGGGGACTCCCCCTGGGTCAGCGGATGGGGCATCGTCGACGAACTGGCGGTCTTGGCGCGCACGGCGACAAACGAGGTGGCGACCTTCGTACTTGACGCCCGGGAGCGTGACGGGATGGACGTGACTCCCCTGCACCTGTCGGCCATGAACGCGAGCGCCACGGTCACCCTCGCGTTCCACGACGTGAGGGTTCCTTCTGAGCAGTACGTCGGCAGCGTGCCCTACGGCTCAGGCCCCGAGCGACCCGAAGGACTTCGAGTGAACGGGTCGCTGGCCCTCGGTGTCGCCCGGCGTTGCGCGGACCTCGTGGGGTCCTCCGTGCTCGACGACGAGCTGGTTCAGGCTCGCGAGGCCCTCGATCGCGCCGACGTTGAGCACATCGGCGACGCCCGCGCGAGAGCGGCCGAGCTCGCGGTGCGCTGCGCGCACGCACTGGCCGTCTCGCGGGGAAGTCGCTCGGCCCTGAGCGGCGATGTGGCCGAACGCTCGACTCGGGAGGCCTCGCTCCTCCTCGTCTTTGGCACCCGACCCACCATCAAGCACGCGCTGCTCGAGCGCCTGATCGGATCGCCGTGACCCCACTTATTGGAGCCATCGAAGCCGGCGGCACCAAGACGGTGTGCGCGCTTGGCTCCACCTTCGAGGAGATCAGTGACGGGCCGAGACTGATTGTCTTCTCGAGCACTCCCCTCGAGACGGTGACCCACATCTTCGACTGGCTCGATGCCCAGCGCGGGGGCGCACCCCTGAACGCAATCGGCGTGGGGACCTTTGGGCCGGTCGATCTCACCGCGGGTCGGATCTCGACGTCGACGCCCAAGATCGCGTGGCGTGGCTTTAGTTGGTACGAGGCCATCAAGGGTCGTTTTGGCGACGTCACGGTCGCCGTCGATACGGACGTCGACGCCGCGGGGGTGGCGGAGTGGCGTTGGGGCGCGTCTCGGGGGTGTGAGGTGAGCGTCTACATCACCGTCGGTACCGGGATCGGCGGCGCGCTGGTGGTGGGTGGCCAACCCCTCCACGGTTTTCGGCACCCCGAGTTTGGACACATGGTGGTGCCGCGCGTCGCGGGCGACGACTTCTCCGGGGTGTGCCTCGCGCACGGCGACTGCCTGGAGGGACTGGCGAGTGGCGTCGCGATCGAAGAGCGCTGGGGCATCGACGGCTCCCAACTGCCGATCTCGCACCCCGCCTGGGAACTCGAAAGCAACTATCTGGCGTCGGCGGTGGCCAACGTCGTGGCGATCGGCTCGCCGCAGTCCGTCGTCCTGGGCGGTGGCGTCATGTCGGTCGAGGGACTCATCGAGAAGGTCCGCGCCAAAACGAGAATCCGCCTCGGCGACTATTTCGCGTCACGCGAGCTCCAGAGTGGCATGGACACGTTCCTCGTTCCTCCCGCCCTGGGCGTGAGCGCGGGCGTCCTCGGCGCCTTCGCGCTGGGACTCGATGCCGTCACCCAGGCCCGCTGAATCTAAGCGAGAGTTAGTGGACCGAATCCTGTTCGATGATCTCGCGGGCCAGTCGCTTGGGAGCGACCAGCGTGTACGACGTGCGGACCCACTCTTCGATCTCTCGCCAGCGCGCCGCGCTCATTCGAGCGGGCAACGTCACCGAGACCCAGCCGCTGCGACCCAGACCGTAGCCCGCGGCCTCAACGTGAGCATCGGTCGCGACCACCGCCGCGGCCTCGTCGTGACTGAGTTTGAGCGTGATCATCGTGGCGTCGAGACCCGCGAACACGAAGTTCTTTCCCGCCACGCGAAACGTGGGCTCCCCGCCCCACGCCTCAATGTCGACGCGGGCCACTTCAGGTAGTCGAGCCGCAATCTCTTCGAGTCGTTCGAGGTTCTTCACGCCCTCATCCTAAGGAGAGCCCGACGACTCCCCCTGTAGGATTCGCACGTCACTGGCGGTGCAGCGAAAGGAACGAGATGGTAGAACCGACGCACTTGAACGGGCACCACCGCGACACTCTTCTGCAGATCTTCCAGCACCCCACGAGCCACAACATCGAGTGGCGCGACGTGATCTCGCTGCTGGAAGCCAGCGGCGAGGTCGAGGAACGCCGCGACGGAAAGTTCCGCGTGCACCTGGGCGATGCGAGTGACACCTTCACCCGTCCCAAGGGTAAGGACATCGACGTCCAGCAGGTCGTCGATCTGCGACGTCTCTTCACCCAAGCGGGCTACGACCAGGTTGCGGCGGACCTTGAAGCGAAGGGCAAAGAGGACTAGAGGGTCTCGAGGGGCGAGTGCGCCTCGCCCGAGGGTCCGGCGCGAAGTGCGGACGACTTCAGCGTGGCGAGGGCGATTCCGGCCAGCAACACCGGTATGAGGAAGAGTGCCGCGTGCAACGAACTCAGCGCCGCCAGTCCGCCAATTAGCGCCGGGCCGAGAACGAACGCGGTGTAGCCGATGCCCGAGACGGCCGCGACCGCTCGACCGGCGTGGACGCCCGGTATATGGCCACAGGCGCTAAAGGCCACAGGAACGGTCAACGCCAGACCGATCCCCAGACACATCGATCCGCAGAGCACGCTCCAGGGGTGATCGATCCACAGACCCAGCGCGGAGCCCACCGCAGCGACCACGGCCAAGGTGGGCACCACACGCTGGACGGCGAAGCGGTTGGTCAGGTAGTTGCCCGCGAATCTCGTGAGCATCATCGCGAGCAGGTACGCCGTAAAGCCCAAACCGGCGACGACTGCGGTCGTGTGCAACGAGTCGCGCAGGTAGACCGCCGTCCAGTCAGCGACGGCGCCCTCCGAGAGCGAGTCCAAGAACACAATGAGACCGAGGACGACGACCGCGCGACGCCACACCGTCGCCCGAGGCGGCCGGGCGGCGCCCTCGACGCGAACGTGATGGTCGGGGATCATCTTCGTGGTGAACCAACCAACCACCAGCAAGAAGGGGGTCGCGTACACAAGAAGCTGCGCGCTGAGCGACCAACCAAGCCCCACCCCCAGCACGCCCGCACCCGATCCCATGAGAGATCCCAGTGACCACGATCCGTGAAAGCCCGGCATGAGTTTGCGCCGGGCGCGAGACTCGACGGCAATCGCCTGCGCGTTCATCGAGACGTCGAGCGACCCGAGAAAGAGTCCCCAGAGAAGAAAGGCGAAGAAGAACAGAACCACTGAGTCGCCCAGTCCGATCAGCGGACCCACTAGGCAGTACCCCGCCAACGCAATGCGCACCAACGTTCGACTTCCCAGTCGTGGCAGCAGCCGCGAGACGAGAAACATCGCCAGTATCGAACCAACTGGCGCCCCCAGGAGGACGAGTCCGAGCGAGCCGTTTCCCAGGTTCAAGTGCGCCTTGACGTGGGGGATGTGCGCGGTCCACGACGCGAACAGGAAACCTTGAGCAAAGAACACCGCCACCACCGCGTGGCGCGTCGAGGACGCCGAAGGCACCGAAGCGTTCACCGGCCCACTCGAGACCTCATCCAATTGAGGCTCGAGACCTTAGGCGTAGGAGTCTTCGTGTCGCGCGCTGGCGCGCGAATGCCTCACAGCTCTTCGCGTGCGCGCCGGGTGGCCTCGACGAGGTTCGAGAGAGTCGCACGAACTTCGGGATACCCGCGAGTCTTGAGTCCGCAGTCCGGATTGATCCAAAGACGATCCGGCGCGACCACGGCGGCGGCGGTCGTGACGTAGCCCGCGATCTCATCGACCGAGGGCACCCGCGGGGAGTGAATATCCCACACGCCGGGACCGATCTCGTTCTGGTACTGGGCCCGTGAGAGGTCCGCCACGATCGCCATCTCCGAGCGAGCGGCTTCCAGCGAGATGACGTCCGCGTCCATCTCGATGATGGCGTTCAGCACGTCGCCGAAGTCCGCGTAACACATGTGCGTGTGAATCTGCGTGTCGTCGCGAACGCCCGAGGTCGTCAGGCGAAAGGCATCGACGGCCCAGGCCAAGTACTCCGCGCGGTCGCTCTGTCGAAGCGGCAGTGTCTCGCGCAACGCCGGTTCGTCGACTTGAATGAGCGCGGTCCCCGCCGCCTCGAGGTCGACGACCTCGTCGCGCAGGGCCAGCGCGACCTGTCGGGCGGTGTCACCCAGTGGTTGGTCGTCGCGCACAAAGGACCAGGCGAGCATCGTCACCGGGCCGGTCAGCATGCCCTTCACCGGCAGGTCGGTGAGGCCCTGGGCGAACGTCGTCCAGCGCACCGTCATGGGGTGGGGACGCGACACGTCGCCCACGATGATCGGCGGGCGTACGTAGCGCGAGCCGTACGACTGGACCCAGCCGTGGCTCGTAGCGATGTAGCCGTCGAGCTGTTCGGCGAAGTACTGGACCATGTCGTTGCGCTCGGCCTCGCCGTGCACGAGGACGTCCAGTCCCAACTCCTCTTGGAGGGTGATGACGTCCTTGATCTCCTGGCGCATGATCGACTCGTACTCATCGACGTCAATGCGCTTGGCGCCCAGGTCCGCTCGCGCTTGGCGCAAGGAAGATGTCTGGGGAAACGATCCGATGGTCGTGGTCGGGAGCAACGGCAGGCTGAGCCGCGAGACTTGCGCGGCGTGTCGAACGTCGTAGGCGTTCTGTCGCACGACGTCGTTCTTGCTCACGGCCGCCGCGCGCTCGCGCACGGCTTTCACGTTTACAATCGCCGACGCCTCTCGCGCCGCGAGAACTTTCGCGTTCTCCTCAAGCTTGCCCGCAATGGCCTCGCGACCCTTCGCGACGCCCGTCGTGAGGGTCGCGAGCTCCGCCAACTTCTGCCGCGCGAACGCGAGCCAGGGCAGGATCTCGGGGTTGAGCTTGGTCTCGAGCGTCACGTCGATCGGCACGTGGAGCAGTGAGCACGACGCGGCGACGTCAAGTTGTCCCGCCAGGCCCTTGAGTTGCTCGAGTTTGGCGAAGGCCGAGGTGAGGTTGCTCGTCCAGACGTTGTGGCCGTTCACCACTCCGGCCACTAGGCGCTTGTCACCGAGACCGCCCAGCGCCACGATCGACTCGAGGTTGGCGGCCGCGGGACCAGTGAAGTCCATGGCCAGGCCCTCGATCGGCGTCGCGGCCAGCACGCCCAGTGCGTCACCCAGTCGGTCGAAGTACGAGGCGACGAGAATCTTGGGACGATCCGCGAGAGCACTCAGTCGCTCATAGACCTCGCGCACCCGCTCGAGCACCTCGGTGGGCTGATCGGTCACGAGAATCGGCTCATCGATCTGGACCCACTGCGCGCCGGCGTTCTTCAGTTCGGCCAGCAACTCTTCGTAGCGTGGTACGAGCCACTCGAGCAGGTCGAGCGGCGCGAAGTCCGACGGCGCGTCCGCCGAGGGCTTGGAGAGCAACAGGTAGCTGAGCGGCCCCAGGACCACCGGTCGCGTCGTGATGCCAATCTCCAGCGCTTCGGCGAAGTCGGCCAGCGGCTTGGTCGCGTTCAGGCTGAAGAGCGTGTAGGGGCCGAGTTCGGGCACCAGGTAGTGGTAGTTGGTGTTGAACCACTTGGTCATCTCGAGGGGGGCAACGTCGCCCGTGCCGCGCGCCATGGCGAAGTATCGGTCGTACTGGCCCTGCAGCGTGCTTGTGTCCGGCACCGCGTCGCGGTGACGACTCGGAATCGCTCCAAAGAGCACCGAGGTATCCAGGACGTGGTCGTAGAGCGAGAACTCGTTACTCGGGATCTCGCCCACCCCGGCGTCGCGCAGCTCGGCCAGGCGCGCAAGGCGCAGCTCGCGAGTGGTGGCGGCGAACGCCTCGGCGTCCAGACGACCCACCCAGTAGGCCTCCGTCGCCTTCTTCAGTTCGCGATTGGCGCCCTGGCGCGGGTAGCCGTAGATGGTCGCGATGGGCTCGGCGGGGGACGTCGTACTCACTGCACTCTCCTCGTGGTTGTCGAATGACTTTAGTTGGTGAGGGAGAGAGCTAGAACGACTCGTCGAACGCGACGTCTCCTTCGACACCAACCTGATACGCCGAGACGGTGCGCTCGAAGAAGTTCGTGTGCTCCGCGACATCCTGAAGCATCATGAAGTCGAGCGGGTTCGTGACCCCGAAGCGCTTGGGCATGCCCAGTCGCGCGAGTCGCTGGTCGGCCACGTACTCGAGGTACTGACGAAGGTTCGCCAGCGAAAGTCCTGATACGCCCTCGGCGAGCACGTCGGCCGCGAAGGCGGCCTCGACTTCGACGGCCTCTTCGATCATGGCGGTGACGCGGCTCGGCGAACTCCTCGGCGAAGAGCCCGGGCTCCTCTTGGCGGATCACGTCGACCGCCGCAAAGGCGAAGTCCATGTGGCCGCTCTCATCCCGAAATACCCAGTTGGTCCCCGACGCCAGGCCGTTCAACAGGCCCTTGGAGCGCAGGAAGTAGACGTAGGCGAACGCGGCGAAGAAGAACAGGCCCTCGATGCACGCGGCGAAGCAGATCAGGTTCAGCAGGAACGTCCGGCGATCCTCGGCCGTCTCGAGGCTGTCGAGCTTGCCGATGCAGTCCATCCACTTAAAGCAGAACTCGGCCTTCGCGCGGATCGAGGGATGTGCTCGATGGCCGCGAAGGCCTCCGCGCGCTCGTCGAGGTCGGGCACGTAGGTGTCGAGCAGCGTCAGGTAGAACTGGACGTGCTGGGCCTCTTCGAAGAGCTGGCGCGAGAGGAACAGCCGCGCCTCGGGCGAGTTGAGGTGCTTGTAGAGATTGAGCACGAGGTTGTTCGAGACGATCGAGTCGCCCGTCGCGAAGAACGCGACGAGTCGGCGGATGAGGTGCCGCTCGGCCGGCAGGAGCCGCTGGCGCAGATCGACGAGGTCGTCGGTCCAGTCGATCTCCTCGACGGTCCAGGTGTTGCGGATCGCGTCCCGGTAGCGCTCGTAGAACTCCGGGTAGCGCATCGGCCGCAGCGTGAGGTCCAGGCCCGGGTCGAGGAGCGCGCGCTGCTCGGTGGGCGGCGCAGCGACCTGCTGCGGTCTCGAGCTGCTCCTCGCCGTAGGCGTCGGTGTTGGTCAGGGTGGACTCATTCGCAGGCCTCACAGTGCTCGGGGTTCTCGAGGGAACAGGCGATCGCGTCGCGCTGGCTGCGCGCCTCGTCGAGCGATGCCAACGTCGCCGTGGTCGTCTCGACCCCAACGGTCGTCTTGGTGATGCGCGTCGCGGGACGCGAACGCAGGTAGTAGGTCGTCTTCAGACCTTCCTTCCACGCGTACATGTACATCGAGGAGAGCTTGCCGATGTTCGGCGACTCGACGAAGAGGTTCAGCGACTGGCTCTGGTCGATGAACGGTCCCCGGGCCACGGCCTGGTCGATGATCGCCTTCTGCGGGAGCTCCCACGCGGTCCGGTAGAGCGCGCGGATCTCTTCGGGAATCGCCTCGATGCCCTGGACCGAGCCTTCGGCCCGCTTGATCGCGTCGCGCATTTCTTCGGTCCAGAGTCCCAGCGCCTGCAGGTCGCGCACGAGGTAGGTGTTGATCTGGAGGAACTCGCCCGACAGCGTCTCGCGCTTGAAGAGGTTCGAGACCTGCGGCTCGATGGTCTCGTAGCAGTTGGCGATCGAGGCGATCGTCGACGTGGGCGCGACCGCGATGAGCAGCGAGTTGCGCAGTCCGAAGCGCTTGATGCGCTCGCGCAGGGCGTCCCAGCGCTCCGGGTCGGTCGGCTCGACGCCCCACAGGTCGAACTGCAGCTTGCCGTCGGCCGCGCGCGTCTCGCTAAAGGCGGGGTGCGGTCCATTCGCCTCGGCGAGCTCGGTCGAGCGCCACAGCGCGTGGAAGTAGATCTCCTCGGCGAAGCGGGCCGAGACGACCTTGGCCTCCTCGGAGTCGAAGGGCAGGCGCAGTCGGAAGAGCGCGTCCTGGAGGCCCATCATGCCGATGCCCACCGGGCGCCAGCGATCGTTCGACGCCGAGGACTCGGGAGTCGGGTAGAAGTTGATGTCGATGACCCGGTCGAGGTAGGTGATCGCGGTGCGAACCGTCGTGCCCAAGCGCTCGAGTTGCAGCTCGCCGTTCTCGACGAACTGGCCGAGGTTGATCGAGCCGAGGTTGCAGACGGCGGTCTCGTCGTTGCTCGTCACTTCGAGGATCTCGGTGCACAGGTTGGACAGGTGGACGACCTCGCCGTTCTTGCCGGTCTGGTTGCAGCGCTCGTTCGCGCGGTCCTTGAAGGTCATCCAGCCGTTGCCGGTCTGGGCGAGCGTGCGCATCATGCGCCCGTAGAGCTGGCGCGCGGGAACCTGGCGCTCGTAGAGGCCCGCCGCCTCGGCGGCGAGGTAGGCGGTGCGGAACTCCTCGCCGAAGAGGTCGCAGAGTTCGGGAACCTTCTTCGGGTCGAAGAGCGACCAGACGAAGTCCTGCTCGACGCGCTCCATGAACAGGTCGGGCACCCAGTTGGCGAGGTTGATGGTGCGCACGCGCCGCGCGTCGTCACCGGTGTTGTCGCGCAGGTCGAGGAAGTCCTCGATGTCGGCGTGCCAGCTCTCGACGTAGACGCACGCCGCGCCCTTGCGCCGACCGCCCTGGTTCACCGCGGCGACCGAGGCGTCGAGGGTCTTGAGCCACGGCACGATGCCGTTGGAGAGCCCGTTCGTCCCGCGGATGAGCGAGCCCTGCGAGCGAACACGGTGAAAGGCGAAGCCGATGCCGCCGGCGAACTTCGAGAGCTTGGCGATCTGGCCGTAGCGCTCGTAGATCGACTCGAGCTCGTCCCGGGGCGAGTCGAGCAGGTAGCACGAGGACATCTGGGGGTGGCGCGTGCCGGAGTTGAACAGCGTCGGGCTCGACGGCAGGTAGTCGAGCGCGGACATGAGCGAGTAGAACTCGATCGCCTCTTCGACGGTGTAGGCGAGCCCGCAGGCGACGCGCAGCAAGAAGTACTGCGGCGTCTCGATGACCGAGCGCTCCTCGGGGTGGCGCAGCAGGTAGCGGTCGTAGACGGTGCGAAGTCCGAAGAACTCAAAGAGCCGGTCGTTCTCGGTGCGGATCGCGTCGTCGAGCTTGCGGCGATTGACTTGCACGAACGCGGCGGTGGCCTCGGCGATGAGGCCGAGGGCGTGACCGAAGGCGATCGACTGGGAGAAGGAGTGCACGTCCTGGTTGCGGACTTCTTTGTCGATGACCGTCGAGAGCAGCCGCGCGGCGAGGCGCGAGTAGTTCGGCTCTTCGCTGATGAGCGCGGCGGCGGTGCGGATCGAGAGCTCGTCGAGCTCGACCGAGGAGGCGCCGTCGCGCAGTCCCGAGATGGTGCGCGTCGCGACGCGCATCGGATCGACACCGCTCAGGCCTTCGGCGCAGCGGCCGACGGCGCGCACGATCTTGTTCACGTCGACCGGCTCGAGGGCGCCGCTGCGCTTGCGAACCTGCATCACGCTGACGCCGTCCGCGACCGCTGTGGGACCCGACATGGACGGGTTCTCCGCCACATCCTCAGCTCGCTCGATCAGTACCATCTCTAGACTCCTCCCCAAGGGTAAAACCACAATATCTAGTGGTTGGTCTTCTATCCGACCACTAGGGATAGGTGAATTACAGTAGCGTAACTACATCGATGGGTCAATAGGAAATTGACCAAATCCGGCTCCTCGTTTCACCTGATCCAGCCCCGTGAGGCGATTTTTTTGACACTCGGTTGTGATCGCGACGTGACAAGCGCTCAATTGCCTCCGTCACCTCGTTGACCCCACCAACGGTCGCCCCGGGCGACCCCTCGAGGTCAGCGAACCAGGTTGAGGAGTTGGCTCTCGATCAGGGTGAGCGGCTCGACGCTGCCGTCGGCCCGACAGAGAATCAGCGCGCCTTCGACACTCGCGATGGTGGTCGACAGCAATGGCACGAGCCTTTTTCTTCTCGACGCCGACCTGCGTCAGTTGCTCGCTCAACAGTGACGCCCAGGACGCGAAGGCGTCCTTGGCGACTGCGAGCAGGTCATCGTCGTCATCGGTGACGTCGATGGTCACCCCCGCGATCGTGCAACCCGCACGTGCGTGCGAGGCGACGACCACGTGATGAAACAGTGCGAGGAAGTGGGTCAACACGCCCTCGGCCGTGTCGGCCGAGCTCGCGCGCATGTGCTCGAGGATCTGATCCGACGTGAGGCGCATCGCGCACTCCGTCAGCTGGCGCTTGCCCTCGGGAAAGTGGTGGTAGATCGATCCGCGCGGCGCGCCACTGTCGGCGAGGACGTCGGAGAACGACGTGGCGTTCATGCCGCGTGAGCCCATCAGCGAGGCCGCGCTCTGCACCATCTTGTCCCGGCTGTCGCTCATCGCATCTCCCAGTTGCTATGACGCTCGTCATAGATATAGGCTTCGCCCGTTGTATGACGCACAGCATAAATTGACCCGAGCCGGAGGAACACCATGCCCATGATCGACGTGTACGCAACGGAAGGCACACTGTCCAATCACCACCAGCTCGCCCAGGACCTGGCCAATGCCGTCATGCGCTGGGAGGCGGTCCCGCCCCTCGCGCTCTTCCGCAATAACACTGCGGCCTTCATTCACGAGCTACCCGCGTCGAGCATCTCGAACGCCGCCGGGGACAGCAACTACATCCGCGTGCAAGTGCTCACGCCGGTCAACGTGCTGGATCGCGACAAGCAACTCGGCGTGGTGAAAGAGCTCACCGAGATCGTGACCGCCGCCTCGGGCGACCCGAGCCAGGCCGAACGCACGTGGGTCCTCATTACCGAATCGCCCGAAGGTGGGTGGGGCATCGCGGGACACGCCAACACGAGCGCCGACATCGTGCAAGCGGCCCGCGACGAACTCGCTAGCGGCACCGCCCACTAGTTGGGACGCGTCCCGCACAGATTTCCTTCACGACTCGAGCCGGAATACGCTCTGAGAACACGATCGAAGCGGACGAGATAGCAAGGCGTCCGCATCGATCTTCGTCGAAAGGAAGTAATGGAGACTCGCGGCTACGCGGCGCTACACGCCAAGGACTCTCTCGTACCCTTTAGCTTCTCGCGTCGAGACTTGCGCGCGCACGACGTCGCCTTTGACGTCGTGTACTCGGGCGTGTGTCACTCCGACATTCACCAGGTGGACGAAGACTGGGGGCCATCCATCTTTCCCATGGTGCCCGGACACGAGATCGTGGGCGTGGTGACCGCGTCGGGAGCCAGGCCACGAAATTCCAGGTGGGAAGCCGTATTGGTGTGGGCACCTTCGTGGACTCGTGTCGGGAGTGCGACTACTGCCTACGAGGCGAACAGCAGTACTGCGTGGAGAGCGACACCCCGACATACAACGGGTACGAACGAGACGGCACGACGATTGCCTTCGGTGGCTACTCCACGAATTTTGTCGTCGACGAGGACTACGCGGTGCACGTGGCGGACTCGCTGGACTTTCCGGTGTCGCACCACTGCTGTGCGCGGGCATCACGCTCTACTCCCCGCTTCGTCACTGGGGCGCGCGAGCGGGCATCGAGGTCGGCATCATCGGACTGGGCGGTCTCGGTCACATGGGGGTCAAGTTCGCCACGGCACTCGGGGCGACGACCACCGTGTTTTCGCACTCGGCGGACAAGGAGTCCGACGCGCGTCGCCTCGGCGCTCATGACTTCGTCGTCACGTCCGACGCCCGGCGCGCTCGCGCGACGGCGCGAGCGGTACGACCTCATCATCAATACGGTGTCGGCCGATCTCGACCTCACCCCGTATCTGGAGCTACTCAAGGTAGACGGACACTTGGTACTGGTGGGGCTGCCGGTCGGTCCCTATGAGGTGCATGCGATGACTTTGGTCAACAAGCGTCGCTCGATAGCGGGATCGATGGCGGGAGGGATGAAGGAGCTCCAAGAGATGATGGACTTCTGTGCGGAGCACTCGATCACGAGCGACGTGGAGATCGTGACCGCCGACTACATCCAACAAGCGTTCGAGCGCACCATCGCGAGCGACGTGAAGTATCGCTTCGTCATCGACGCGGCAACGTTCTCACCCACCTCGTGAGCGATACGGCCGAGGATGACCCCGACTCGATCCGCGCATTCGTGCGATCGCGAGCACCTCGCCCCAGGATCCACCGCGCGACGTGGCGAGTCGAGACGAACTCCTCGAGGTGGCGTGGACTCCCGAAGGTCGCCGAAGTATCGCTGCGGAAGTGGCCTTCTTAGGCGACGCGGATAATGAAGAGGTCGCGCCCTCGGCGGGACTTCGAATAGAGCAGCGCGAGATCTCCGCGCCGGGTGGTCACTACCTGAATCTCGCGATCTTTCGGCCAG
>CAWJOZ010000004.1:0-442354 GCA_963844615.1 uncultured Acidimicrobiaceae bacterium
GCGCGGTGGCTCTTCCGTGCGTGTACTTCATTCACGGGGGCGCCATGGCCACCCTGTCCTGTTTCTACGCGAACTATCGCGCGTGGGGAAAGATTCTCGGGGCCAAGGGTGTCGTCGTGGTGATGATCGACTTTCGCAACGTGGTGGTTCCCTCGTCGGTGCTCGACGTCGCGCCATTTCCTGCGGGACTCGAGGACTGTCTCACCGGACTGGACTGGGTACACGCGCACGCCCACGAGCTCGGCATTGACCCGTCGCGCGTGGTGGTTGCCGGCGAGAGCGGCGGAGGGAACCTCACGCTCGCCACGGGACTCTCCCTCCTGCGTGCAGGTTGTCTGCATTTGGTGGCCGGCCTGTACGCACTGTGTCCGTACATCAACGGGTCGTGGCCCGACGAGCGCTATCCCTCCTCGCGCGAGTTCAACGGATACGCCCTCGAACTGCACACCAACCGCGGCGCCATGGGATACGGCATCGAGGCCTTCGAGGCGGCCAATCCGCTCGCCTGGCCGAACTTCGCCACGGTCGATGACCTGCGCGGCTTGCCACCGACCGTGATCAGCGTGAATGAGTGCGACCCGCTTCGCGACGAGGGCATCGACTTCTTCCGCCGTCTGCTGGCGGCCGACGTTCGCGCTCGGGGCCGCGTCGTGCTCGCGACGACCCACGCCGCCGAGCTCTACCCCACCATGTGTCCAGAGATCACCCACTCCACGGCGCAGGACCTGGTCGACTTCGCGAGGCGGCCGGTCTAGGCGCCCGCGACTTCGCGCACCGACACCCAGCGCCGTTCGCTCGCGCTGCGCGCCATCGCTTCACACACGCCAACCACCTCTGCGCCCTGTTCGAAGCCGGGCGTCCAGACTCCCGTGGGCCACGCCGCCGCCCACGCGGCCGCTTGATTAATGAAGCTCGCGTCGTATCCCACGCCTTGACCGATCGGCCACCAGCCCTGGGTTTCGGGATGCAGGACGTGCTCGGTGCGGATTCGTCGCAGACCGTAGAGGCGCGGGTCGTCCTCCACACTGCCGAACCAGAGTTCGTTGAGCTGGTTGTAGGAAAAGACGACGGTGGCCTTGGTGCCGTTGATCTCGACGACAAAGTCGCATGGCCGTCGAGGTGCCACCCGCGCCACCTCGAACGTGCCCTGCACACCCGAGGCGAATCGGATCAACGACGAGGACGCCTCATCGATCTCGACGGGTCGCGATCCCCCGGGTATCGATCGTTCACGGGTGAAGGTGGACGACGTCGCGACGACTTCGTCAATCGGTCCAATCATCCACGTGGCGAGATCGATCAAGTGGCTGCCCAGATCCGCGATTGTCGTTCCGCCCATGGCGGCGTCGAAGCGCCAGTCAAAGGGGATGCTCGCATCGGAGAACTCATCCGACAGCCACGTTCCGCGCCAGAGCTGAATCTCCCCAAGTTCGCCCGAGGCCACCATCTCGGCCATCAACGCCAGAGCGGGTAGCCGCCGATAGTTAAAGCCGACCGCGTGGTGCACGCCCGCGGCCCGCACGGCATCGCGCGCCGCGGCGGCGTCTTCGTAGTTCGTCGCCAGGGGCTTCTCGCAGATCACGGACTTTCCCGCACGCGCGGCCGCGATGGCGATCTCGGCGTGGGTGCCCGGGGGCGTGCAGATATCGACGACGTCCACGTCGGCTCGCTTGAGCACGTCCTGCCACTCGGTCGTCCACTCGGCGATGCGACACGCACCGGCCGCGCGAGCGAGCTCCTCTTCGTGTCGTCCCGTCATCACGACGGGCGCGAAGTGCACGTCGCTCGAACGAATGAGTGGTGCGGCGCGATACCCGTAGGCGTGAGCGCGCCCCATCATGCCGTAGCCGATAACGGCGACTCGAACGTCGGTCATCTAGATCTGAGCCCGTAACTGCTCGGCCGCTTCGAGCGCCGCGATGGCGTCGTCAACCGTCGCGCCGCGACACACGCCGCCGCGCGCGTAGTCGGCGAAGGCGGAGGCCTGACGACGCAGGGCCGCGAGTTGGGCGCGTTCGCCGTCGGAAGGATCGAGGAAGACCGAGAGCGCGTGATCGCGGGTGCCAAAGACCTCCACGCTCACCACATCTCCACCGGGGTAGTGGCGCCCTAGGGTCACAAAGACGGTCGCACCCGACTCGGTCACGCCGAGCACCTGGGCGGAGTCGGGGTCCCCCGCGCTGTCGGGGTCGGTCACCACGGACGAGGCGACGGTACGAAGTTTTGCGAGGTCGCTGCCAACGAGCCAGCGCGCCTGATCGAACTCGTGCACCCCCATGTCGACGAAGATGCCGCCGCTGCGATAACGAAAGGCGGCGGCCGGCGGCTCGCCGTCCCACTGCAGGCACGTGATCGACAGGATCTCTCCGAAATCGCCGTCGATAATGCGCTCGCGGATCACCTGCAGTTCGGGCACGAATCGGCGCCAGTAGGCGATCTGGAGTGCGACGCCCGCGTTCTGGACCAGTTGGCGCGCGGTGCGCGTGTCCGAGGAGCTAACCCCGCAGGGCTTCTCGCAGAGAATTGGCAGATGGGCCGCGGCCACCGTTTCGATGACCGCGACGTGCGAGTCACTCGGCGTGACAATGAGCGCCCCGTCGATTCCCCCATCGTCCAGCATGTCGTCGAGCGTCGAGAACCCGCGCACGCCAAAGGTCTCGCTCACCTTTGCGCGCAGAGCATCAACCGGCTCGGCCAGCGCCACGATCGCCACGTCGTCGGAGTCGACGAAGGCACGCAGGTGTGTTTGGCCCATGCGGCCCGCGCCGATCAGGCCCAGGCGAAAGACGCCCTTCTTAGACGCCACGGCTGGCCAACCACTCGCGGTTGGCCTTCTGGTCGGCGATCGCCTGGGCGAAGCGCTCGGCGGTCTGGGGAAAGATGTCCTGTTCCACGACGAGCCAACCCTCGAAGTCGAGCGCCTCAAGCTCGCTCAGCACGGCGTCGAGGTCCACGTCGCCGTGGCCCAGCGCGCAGAAGACTTCCCGGGACCAGATCGACGGCGCGGGCTCGTCGTCGGCGATCAACCGATCCATCCGCGATCGATAGGCGTCCTTGAGGTGGACGTGATTCACCCGTTGGGGCGCGCTCTTGAGCACGTTGAGGGGATCACCTCCGCAGACGAAGATGTGTCCCGTCTCGAGGCACAGCCCAACGTCGGAGATCTCGAGCACCCGCTCGATCTCCCAGGGCGCTTCGACGAAGGTCCCCGTCTCGGGGTGAAAGGTCGGCTCGTATCCCCGATCGCGACAGCGAGCCAGCACGTTCTTCAGCCCGGCGGCGAACGCGTTCCACTGGTCGTTAGTGAGTCCGAGGGACGGGTTGGCCTGGCTCTGGCCCGGCTTGAGGCGACGAGTCTCGCTGCTGGCGTCGGCGAGGGTCGGTCGCGGCAGCGGCCCGGGCACCACGTCGCGCACCGCGTCGAACGTGTCCAACATCGCGTCGAGCTCGGGGTAGAGCGACTCGAGCGCGACGGGATGGGTGAAGGGAAACTCGAGGTACGCCCCCGCGAGTCCCAGGTTGCGACTAGCCAGGCGCTCCGCCAAGACCGGACCATCGCCGAGGTAGCCCACCGGCCCGAGATCGATGCCGGCGTATCCCGCCCCGGCCACTTCGTCGAGCACGAACTCGGCGCGGGGCACGTTCGGGTCGATGCCGACCGTAAGTTCAAAGGCCCCGTAGCTGATGGGGGCGTTCGCGACTGTCAACTTCATGGTTCAATCCTCTTTCATTGGTGGGGGCACTGCAGAACCTGCGACTCGGCTCAGAACTCCGTGGGGTTCGCCACGGGAGCCCGATCAACGAATGATCGAATGATGGCTTGGCACAACGCGATATCGCGGTTCGCGTCCACTCCGCCGGTGGGCACGGGTTGAGCGTCCATCACAGCGTCGTAGAACACGCGCAGCTCTTCCTTGAAGCCGCTCTCGTACGACGTGATCTCCTCGCGCCGCCACGACTCGGCGCCCCCGGCCCCGCGCTCGACGACCAACGCCGTGGGCGCGTTGCGCAGGTAGGGCGAAGGGAAGGTGAGCGTGGCGCGACCATTGGCCGCGTGCAAGTAGAACTCCATCGAGTAGCGGGTCATCTCGGGCGTCTCGAGCCAGTGGATGACCGCGGTCGGGCCACCAAAGTCCAGGGCCACCGTGGCGTGTCCTTCGCGCAGGTCGACGTAGTCGAGCGAGCTGGGCTCGCCCATCAACGCCCGGGCGGTGTTGACCTCGTGCACCAGCGTGTCGAGCAGGACCGCTTGGTACTGGTGGATGAGGAACGGATTGTTCGTGCCGATCGCGTTCTCCAAGCGTCTCTCGGAGTCGGCGCGGAGCGTGGCGAGAAGATCCTTGTCAACGTCGGTAGGAGGGCCGATGAGCGGGTAGTGCGCGATGTAGGGCTCGAAGGGTGACTCGGTGGTGGTCACGCGTAGCAATTTGCGCTCGGTGAGGGTCATAGTTTGATCCACGAACCGGGCGAAGGCCGGGTCGTGGCGCTTGGGGTACCCGACCATCAAGACCACACCGGCCGTGCGAGCCGCCTCGATCATCTCCACACCTTCGCTGGCTGAGAAGCACATCGGCTTTTCGGCAAAGACGTGCTTGCCCGAGCGGGCGGCTTCGATCGCGATGGGCGCGTGCGAACCCGAGGTCAGGATAAAGACAGCATCAATGTCCTCGCCCAGCATGGCTCGCCAGTCGGTGAAGACCGCACCGATGCCGTACTCGCGCGCGCACGCTGAGGCGACCTCGAGCGACAGGTCACAGAGCGCGACGCTCTCGTAGCGATCGTTCAACTCGCGCAGGAAGTGCAGGTGCATCACCTGGCCGATGACGCCCGCGCCGATGACGCCGACCTTGAGCTTGCGATTCAACGTTTCATCCTTCATGTGTATGCCGAGTTGTCCCGCGACGCACCGTGCGCCCGCAGAGTTATCCCTTCACGCCTCCACTTAACACGAAGCCTTCGCGGAACAGCCGGGCGGACGCGGCGTAGAGGATGAACACGGGGATGCAGAAGATCAGCGAGTACGCCGCGATATTTCCGAACTCAGGTTTGGGCAACGTGAGAAAGGTGTAGATCGAAATCGGCGCGGGCTGTTGCGAGTTCGAGCTGATCAAGATGAGAGGGACGATGAACGATCCCCAGGCGTTCACGAACCCGAAGATGGCCGCCGCGGTGATGCCGGGTAACGCCAGGGGAATAATGACGCGCCTCAGTATCTGGAACGTGCTGGCGCGCTCCATGCGCGCCGCCTCTTCGAGGTCCTCGGGCACCGCGTCGATGAAGTTCTTCATCAGGTAGACCTCGAAGGGCAGCGAGGTCACGGACAAGAAGACGGCCGTCGGAAAGAGACTCAGCCAGCCGAAGCGCGCGAAGATCTCGTACACCGGAATCACCATGATGGCGAGCGGCACACCGGAAGAAAAGAGGATGAATAACAACAGCGGCCCCTTGAAGGGGATCCGACGCCGAGAGAAAGAGTAGGCCGCCAAGACGCCCGCCCCCGAGGCAATAGCGGTCGAGATAACGGCCAGCAACACGCTGTTGAACAGGGCGTGCAACAAGCTCCCCGAGAGCACGTGGCGAAAGTTCACGAGTGACCAGTGCGGCCACTCCACGCCCCATGACGCTTGGGAGTCGAACGAGGCGAAGATGAGCCAGAGCATGGGCGCGATGAAGAGAATGCCAATTCCCCCCAAGATCGTGTGTGTGGAGATGCTGCGCACCACGGTGTTCTGAGTGGGCCGGTTCTCCGGGGGCATCATCGAAGCACCCGCGGGCTCCCGCGCCTCGTCCGAGGTCGGAGTCATGCGCTCGTCGGTGACGTGGCTCATCGTCGCCCCGCAATTCGTACGTAGAGGATGCCAAAGATCGTCGCGATGAGAACCATGACGTTGCCGATGAGCGCGCCATAGGCCAAGTTATTGAAGGTAAAGGCTTGTTGGTACGAGTACAGCGGCAAGATGTTCGTGGCCGTGCCCGGACCGCCTTGGGTCATGATGTAGATCAAAGAGAAGTTGGCGAGCGACAACAGCGCCACCAGCAAGACAACCGCGATGATCGTGGGCCGCATCAGTGGCAGGACGATCTTGCGGAATCGCTGCCACGCGGAGGCGTTTTCCACGATTGCCGCCTCAATGGCTTCACCCGGAATGTTGCGCAGGCCCGCGCCCAGGACCAGCATTGCGAATCCGGTCATCGACCAGATGTTCGCAAGGGTCACGATCAACAGAGGCTGGGCGTCGAGAAAGTTAGAGCTCTTCAGACCGGTCAGCGTGGCGAAGGTGCCGCCCCCCGTCGTCGAGGCGTACCACGTCATGCCCGCTGTGACCGCGGGCATCATCCAGGCGATGACGACGATACCGCCCACCACGATGCGCATCCATGGGCGAGCGCGCATGAGGAGCGTCGCGAGCCCGTAGCCGACGACAATGACGCCCACAATCGAGCCCACGATGAAAAAGCCCGTGATCTGCAACGAGTTCCAGAACTCGGTGTCCCCCTTCAGACGAACGAGATTCTGGGTTCCGGTGTAGCCCCACTTCACGGCATCGGGGCCCACCAGGGTCAGGTTGGTCAGGCCGAGGTAGATCGCGTACCCCATGGGAATGAGGAACAGCACGATCAGCAACGCGAAGGCCGGCGTCATGAGAGCGAGGCTGCTCCACTGAAAGCGCTCTTTATCGCGTCGGGTCTTCCACAACTGCGCTACGGGAGGAGCGGTGGCGGCGTCAAGGGAGACAGTTGACACCGTCACCGACCTCCTCTCTCGTAGTTCACTGCGTTACCTCGATCTATTTAATGGTGGCGACAGCGCTCGATCCCAAGTCATTGGTAATGAAGCTGCTCATCTGTTGTTCCGCCTGTGCGCCCGTGGTGCTGGGCTTCTCGGCAATCGCACCGCTGGCCTGCTCGATGCCCTGCACCCACACGGAGTAGTTCGCGTTGGACGGAAGCTCCGACGAGTACGGAAGGATCTTTCCGAACTCCTCGGCAAAGGGTGAGTCGAAGCTGGTGTAGAGCGGCACGGTCCAGTCGGACTTCACCGGCGGCACCCAACCGGCCCAGTTAGCGGCGTCGATCAGGTTGGTCGAGTCCTGGGCGATGTTGAGGAAGTCGATCGCCGCGGTCGCCTGGGCGCTCGTCGCGCCCGAGGAGATGCCGTAGTCCCAACCACTCAAAGTCGAGGCGTAGCCGGTACCCGCCGCGTTCGGCAGACCGGCGACTCCCATCGCCGTGGAGGACGCCTTCCAGTACGGGAAGCTCACCTGCTTGGTCCAGTTGCCACCGATGAAGTTCGCGGCCACCGCGATGCCGAGTGTTCCCTTGGCGAAGTCCGCCGAGGGAATGTTGGGCGCGTTGTTGGGGCTGAACAGTTGCGAGGTCGGCGCACCGAGTCCGTCGGCGAAGACTTCGTGATAGAAGTTCAGCGTCTGCAAGAGACCGGGGCTACTGACCACCATCTGACCGGACTTGATTCTCGATCGTCGGGGTGCTTGAGCCCGCGAGCAGGTTCAAGATGCCATACCCCGCGCCGTTGGGACCCGCCGACGTGCCCGCGTCGAGCCACAGTGGGATGACGTTGGGTTCGGCCTTCTTAATAGCCTGGGCGGCGGTGATGATGTCCTGCCAGTTCTTGGGCTGCCAGGGCAGCGAGATGCCAGCCTTTTGAAGGATTGCCTTGTCGTAGTAGATGCCGTTGTTGTTTTCACCGGCGCTCACCGCGTAGATCTTCCCGCTGATGTTGCCCTCGTTCTGAATGACGCTCGGGTACTGGGAGAACCAGGTCGAGCCCTTCAGCAACGTGTTCATCGGCATCAGGTAACCGGTTGATGCGTACAGTGCGATCTCGGTCGACGGGAACTGCGCGATAGTGGGCGCCGTTGACGACGAGTGGTACAACAGCGCGAGCTTCGTAAGGAAGTCCGGCTCACCACCGTCGACGGGCACCAACTTGACCGTGTAGTTCGGGTACTTGGAGTCGAACTCCTTGGCCACCGTGTGCCACCACGTGTAGCCCAGCGGCGTGGTATCAAACGTCGTGTTGGCAGCGTAGGCAGCCGTAATGGTGACCTTGCTCGAAGCACTGGCAATGGCGCCACCACTCCACGCAAGTCCGCCGGCGACGAGGGCCATTACTGCCGCGCCGCTCGCCAATCGGTGCGCCCCCACTTTTTTGGTGACTCTCATGGTCATCCCCCTTGATGTATTTGGTAACTGCTCTTGGACTACTGCGACTCAGACGTCGCCCCGGGGGCGACGCTGACCTTTTCTCGCTCTGGCGTGCGACGCAACAGACTCGCCTGAGTCGTTTCGTCGAACAGCACGACGTTGTCGATGTGAAAGCCCAACTTCACTCGATCGCCATGCTCGAACTGTGGTGCGCGCGGCAGGCGCGCGATGACCTTCTTATCCTTCACATCGACCGTGGCGAACACCTCGGTGCCAGTGTGCTCGGTGATGTCTACGACGCCTTCGATGTAGGCCACGCCCTCTTCGTCGTGACGTGCGAGCTCCAGGTCGTGGGGTCGAATGCCCACCAAGACCGGGCCCCCCTCCTTCGGCGCCTCCAGGCGGCTCGCCAGTTTGGGCGTGACCGTGCTCTTCACACCAAGGACCTCGATGGTCATCGCATCCGTCGTGTCGAGCACGCCCGGCAGGATGTTCATCTTGGGTGAGCCGATGAACTCGCCAACGAAGACGGACTCGGGATACTCATAGAGGTCGTTCGCGCTGTCCACTTGGAGTAGGACGCCGTCTTTGAGTACCGCGACGCGGTCCCCCATCGTCAGTGCTTCGACTTGGTCGTGGGTCACGTATACCGTCGTCGTGCTCTCCAGTCGCTTGTGAAGTCGGATGAGCTCCGCACGCATCTGTACGCGCAACGCGGCGTCCAGGTTCGACAGGGGCTCGTCCATCAAAAAGACGTGCGGTTCACGGATCAGCGCCCGTCCGAGGGCAACTCGCTGGCGCTGTCCTCCCGACAGCGCAGACGGAGCGCGCGTCAGCAGATGACGAATGCCGAGAAGATCCGCCACCTCATTTATGCGCGCGTCGAGGCCACCCTTGGGTTCGTGGCGGACCTTTGGCCCGAAGGCGAGATTCTTGTAGACGCTCATGTTCGGATAGAGCGCGTAGCTCTGAAACACCATCGACATGTCGCGCTCCCCGGGCGGAGCATCGGTCACGTCCCGGTCACCGAGGAAGATGCGTCCGTGACTCGGGCGCTCCAGACCAGCCAGCATTCGCAGGGATGTCGTCTTGCCGCAGCCCGAGGGTCCGACCAGAACCAGGAACTCTCCCTCGCAGATGTCCAGGTTCAGGTCCGACACCACGGCGTTGCCCTCGAAGAGTTTCCAGACGTGCTCGAAGCGAATCTCGTTCACGAGACCTACGAACCCAGAACTCGCTGGTCGATGCGGCTAGGGACACCACGCGACGTTGCCAACCAATGCGTCTTCACTGCCCTCCCAGTGCGCCCCCTCGTGGCGGCGCTGCCGCGCCCGCGCTGTTCTGTCCCTCAACGCGAACGCAGTGATGTTGCGAGTGACTGTAACTCAATAGTCTCTGTATGTCAATAACTGCTATCAATCAGGGTTACCGCAGTGGAGTCCCTCGTGGGATCGTCCACACCCACCGTCGTGAGCAGCGCGTAGCGCGACGCCCGGTACACGTGGCGGGCAAACTCGAGCGGGCGATCGTGCTCGTCATAAGTCGTGCGCTCCATCGTCAAGAGTGCAGAACCCTTCGTCTCATTGAGTACGCGCGCCTCGGCAGCCGACGCGTTTTTCGCCGAGATGCGTTGGGTCGCGCTGAATGGAAAGATGCCACTCGCGCGCAGAAGTTCGTATAGTCCGTGCTCTTCGAGCATCTCATTCGACAGCGTCACGAGTGACGTCGGAAGGTAGTTGTGCATGAGCGAGATCGGCTCATCGTCGCCGAAACGAAGTCGCTCTAGGTAGATCACGAACGGCTCGTCCGCACCGAGCCCGAGTGCGTCTTTAACCAGGTCAGAAGCCTTAACCACTTCATTGTGCAACACCTTGGTCGAGGGACGACGACCTGATCCGGCCAGGTCGTCGAAGAGGCTCGTGAGTTTGACGGAACGATTGACCTTCTCCTTGGTGACGACAGTTCCCTGTCCTCGACGTCGCACCACGAGACCCTTGTCCACCAGGTAGCGCAAGGCTTGTCGAACCGTTGGTCGCGAGAGCCCGAGCAGCTCGGCGATCTTGACTTCGTTCTCAATGCGGTCTCCCGAATCGAGGCTGCCCGAGTGGATTTCGTTCTCGTAGTGCTGCGCCAATTGGAAGTACAGCGGAATGGGACTGGAGCGATCCAGCACAATCGTCTCGAGGGGATCTTTGTGAGAGACTGCTTGGCGCGGCATGGGCTCCTCCTCGTGGAGAGGAGAAAATCCTATATCAATTTGGGCCCGCTGCTGTTATTGTTAGGACATATGTCTTTCACCTCCGTGGTGCTAGCCGCGCTATGAGTGAACCCCTCGACGTCATCACCATGGGACGCGTCGGAGTCGACTTTTACCCCACGACTCCGGGCAGCCTCGTGGGGGTTCAGTTCTTCGAGAAGTTTCTCGGCGGTAGCCCCACCAACGTCGCGGTCGCGGCCGCGCGTTTGGGCGAGAGGAGCGCCATCATCACCCGTACGGGACCGGATCCCTTAGGAGAGTTCGTCCATGTCGCGCTGCGCGAATACGGTGTTGATGATCGATTTGTCCACGAGGTCCCGGGGTTTCAGACACCGGTCACCTTTTGTGAGATGTTTGCACCGGACCACTTTCCCATCTACTTCTATCGCGCACCCAAGGCCCCGGACCTGGAGATATATCCCAACGAGCTGGACATCGACGCCATCGCCGCGGCGAGGTTGTTCTGGGCCACGGTGAGCGGACTGTCGGCGGAGCCGAGTCGCACGACGACCCTGGTAGCCCTGGCGTCTCGCCAGCGCCGTCACCCGACGATTCTCGACTTGGACTACCGCCCGGTCTTTTGGACGTCGATCGAAGACGCACGCAGGTCGACGCGAGATGCGCTCGCCCACGCAAGCGTGGCGATCGGCAATCTCGCCGAGGTCGAGATGGCCGTCGAGAGCACTGACCCCGACGTCGCCGCCGACCGACTCCTTGAGCTCGGACCGGAGATGGCGGTTATCAAAATGGGACCGGACGGAGTCCTCGCCAAAACCAGCGCCGAACGAGTACAAGTCCCGCCGGTTCCCGTTGACGTCGTCAACGGTCTGGGCGCCGGGGACGCCTTTGGCGGTGCCTTCTGCCACGGCATCCTGTCGGACTGGCCCCTCGCCGAGGTCGTGGGGTACGCCAACGCGGCCGGGGCAATCGTGGCCGGGCGCCTCGGGTGTTCGGACGCGATGCCCACGCCACAAGAGATCGAAGAGTCACTAGAGGGAGTGGGTCGTGCGTAGCGAAGATCAAGTCCTGTTGAGAGAGACGCGATACCTGCGCCCTGAGACGATTGCGAACCTGGCGTCTCAGCGGCGACGCCGCGCCTCAAGTGACGGCGCCGAGAAACTCTTGATCATCGCGGCCGATCACACGGCGCGTGGGGTGCTCAACGTAGGCAACGACGCGATGGTCATGCGAGACCGCTTTGATCTGTTAGATCGACTCACCACCACTCTCTCGATACCGGGGGTCCACGGCGTCCTGGGTAGTCCCGACATCGTCGACGATTTGCTCATTCTGGGAGCCCTCGACGAGAAACTGGTCTTCGGCTCCATGAATCGCGGCGGGTTGCCTGGCTCGTCCTTCGAAATGGACGACCGTTTCACGGGTTATAGCGCCGCATCGGTCAAGTCGTCGGGCCTTGACGGAGGAAAGATGCTGTTGCGCATCAACCTCGAGGACCCGGGCACGGCCAATACCTTGAGTTCCGCGGCGAGAGCGGTGAGCGAGCTGGCCGAGTCCCGGCTGATCGCCATGATCGAGCCCTTTATGAATCAGCGCGTCGACGGACGCGCACGAAACATCCTGACCACTGACACGGTCATTCGTTCGATGGCCATTGCCAGTGCCCTCGGTTCCACGTCGGCGTTCACGTGGCTCAAGGTGCCCGTCGTTGATCGAATGGACCAAGTGGCCGACGCGTCGACTCTGCCGATTGTCTTGCTCGGCGGTGAACGCAGTGATCGGCCCGACGAGATGTTTCAGCGCTGGGAAGACGCCCTCAGCTTGCCGGGCGTGCGGGGCTTAGTCGTCGGTCGGAACCTGCTCTACCCTAAGGACGATGACGTCGAGTCCGCCGTGAAGACTGCTCTTAGCTTGCTATGACGAGTTCGTTCTACGCGGCCGCCCGGTCGCCCGACGGGGACGGCTGGACGGTCGCGATCGACCCCGAGTACGCCGGATGGACGTACAGCTCGTTGCGCGTCGCCACCGTGGCGCCCGGGGCGAGCTTGACATGGGCCACGGGAGGGTCGGAGTGGATTGTTCTGCCCCTGGCCGGGTCGTTCGTCGTGACCTGCGGCAACGACACATTTGAACTAGAAGGACGCCACAGCGTCTTTTCGCGAGTGAGCGACTTCTGTTACGTGCCGCGCGACGCAGAGGTCACGATTACCAGTGCGAAGGGCGGGCGGGTCGCCCTTCCCGGGGCACGAGCGGATCGAGTCCTGCCTGCGCGCTATGGAGCGGCCTCGGACGTGTCGGTTGAGGTTCGCGGCTCCGGTCCGTCCACGCGACAGTGCAACAACTTTGCCGCGCCGGGAGCCTTCGAAACCGACCGGCTGATATCGGTCGAAGTCTTGACGCCGGGCGGCAACTGGTCGTCGTATCCTCCTCACAAGCACGACGAACTCGGCGTGCGCGAATCGGTTCTTGAGGAGGTCTACTACTTCGAGGTGAGCAGTGGCGTGGGAGCGACCAGGCCGGGACCGGGCGGATATCAGCGCGTGTACTCCAAGGACCCCGCCCGACCCATCGACGTGCTCGAAGAGGTGTGGAGCGGCGACACGATCATCATTCCTCACGGGTACCACGGACCCACGATGGCCAGTCCCAACCACGACCTCTACTTCCTCAACGTGCTGGCGGGTCCCGGCGCCGAACGCACCATGGCCTTCTGCGACGATCCGGACCACGCCTGGATTCGCTCAACCTGGAACAACGAAGAGCCCGATCCCCGACTACCGATGACCTCGGCGAAAGGAATCGTGTGAGACTCACGGTCGCCCAAGCGCTGGTTCGCTTCCTCTCACTTCAGTCGGTGGAGCGCGATGGCGAGACGCACCCGTTCTTCGCGGGTTGCTTTGGCATCTTCGGTCACGGCAACGTGGCGGGCATCGGCCAAGCGTTGCTCGAGAGGGAAGACGACTTTCGCTACTACCTCGCCCGCAACGAGCAGGCCATGGTTCACACCGCGGTCGGCTATTCGCGCATGAGCAATCGGTTGCGCGCATTCGCCTGCACCACGTCCGTGGGACCCGGCGCCACCAACATGGTCACGGGAGCAGCCGTGGCCACCACGAATCGCATTCCCGTTCTGTTGTTGCCGGGAGATGTCTTTGCCACGCGACGGGCGAATCCCGTGCTGCAGGAGTTGGAAGATCCGGCGTCGCTCGACGTGTCGGTGAACGACTGTCTGCGTCCGGTCTCGCGCTACTTCGATCGCGTCTGGCGTCCCGAACAGCTTGCCCAGGCGCTCCTGCACGCCATGCGCGTGCTCACTGATCCCGCCGAAACCGGTGCGGTGACGTTGGCGTTGCCCGAGGACGTGCAGACCGAGGCCTTCGATGTGCCCGACGACTTTCTCGTTCCGCGCACGTGGCACATTCGTCGCCCGCCCGCCGAAGACGTGCTGCTCGAACAGTTGGCCCGTCGCCTGCGCGCGAGCGAGCGTCCGCTCATCGTGGCGGGCGGCGGCGTGATCTACAGCGACGCTACGAAGGCGCTGCGAACGTTCGTAGAAAGCACGGGAATACCCGTCGCCGAAACGCAGGCCGGCAAGGGTTCGCTCCCCTACGACCATGCCGCCAGCGTCGGGGCCGTTGGGGCCACCGGAACACCGACCGCCAACGAACTGGCGCGCGGGGCCGACCTCGTCATTGGAATCGGCACGCGGTGGAGCGACTTTACGACGGCTTCTTTTTCGGTCTTCCAGAAACCAACGGTTGACATCGTGAACATCAACGTGACACCGTTCGACACGACGAAGCTCGCGGGCGCACCGATCGTGGCCGATGCGCGAAGCGCGCTTACCACGCTGCACGAACTGATCGGCGACTGGCACGTAAATCTCTCGTACGTGAGTGAGTACCAAGCAGGCGCCGCAGCGTGGAACAACACGATTGAAGCGGCCTACGCGTTGGCTCACGAGCCGCTGCCCGCGCAGAGCGAAGTGATCGGAGCGGTCGAGGCGTCCAGTGAGGCGCGCGACGTCGTGGTGGGCGCCGCGGGAAGCTTGCCCGGGGACCTGCACAAACTATGGCGAACGAGGGACCCCAAGGGCTATCACGTCGAGTACGCCTTTTCGACGATGGGCTACGAGATCGCCGCGGGCATCGGGGTCAAGATGGCCGACCCCAGTCGCGAGGTCTACGTCCTGGTCGGCGACGGCTCGTACCTCATGTTGAGCTCCGAGCTCGTCACGGCTCTCGCAGAAGGCATCAAGATCATCGTTGTTCTCATCGTGAACCACGGATTCCAATCCATCGGGGCTCTCTCAGAGTCGGTGGGCGCAGAGCGCTTCGGCACAAAGTATCGCTTTCGGTCACCTTCGGGACAGCTCGACGGCGAGACCCTCCCGATCGACCTCGCGAAGAATGCGGAGAGCCTTGGCGCAACCGTGCGACGTGTCCGCTCCATCGCCGAACTGCGTTCGGCCCTCGCCGCCTCGCGCTCCAGTAAAGCAACGACGGTCATCGAGATTGAGACCGATCCCCTAGTGAGCGCACCCGACTCGTCGTCGTGGTGGGACGTGCCCGTGGCCGAAGTGTCCTCGCGCGAGTCCACTCAGGGCGCGCTCGCGGCGTATCAGAGCGAGCGCCAGTTGCAGCGCACGTTTCTTCGACCGACCGATCTCGGGAATCGCGAGTCGTAGATCTCGCGGCGATGGGTAACACCGCCGTGCGGCGCTAAAGGAGAGATCATGAACGAGCCGCAGGAGCAGTCGAGCACGTCGCCGATGGCACCGGTCGCGCTCAGTCGCGTCGCCTTTGGCAACTTCACCGGCATGTTGGTGATCCTGGGCGCAGTCGCCACCCTGTACGGGCCTCTTCTCATCTCCCTCTCGCGGCACTTTCACATCTCGCTCGCCCAAGCCGGCATCCTCTTGAGCGTTCATTTCGTGGGCGCCCTGCTGGGCGTTCCCGCCGGTTGGCTGGCCATGGGCCGCGTGAAAGGAGGCGTCGTAGTGACGGCAACTCTGGCCTGTTTCGGGCTGGGCGCTCTCGACGTCGCCTTCGCCTCATCGTGGCCCGTGTTCTTGGTGGGTGTCTTCGTAATCGGCTTTGGTTTCGGCGGCCTGGATTTCGCGATCAACACGCTGCTCGCTCGCACCGCCGTGCTAGGACGCGCTCATCGACTGAGCGTGGCGAACGCTGGCTACGGGCTCGGTGCTGTCCTCGGGCCTCTGCTCGTCGTTCTCGTCGAGCCTCGCAATTATCGGCTTCTCTTTGGCGGTGCGGTCGTGGTCGTCGCCATCCTGTCCACCATGAACCGCGGAGTCGTCGCACCCGCGCAGACCGACGAAGACCGTCGCCACGAACTCAACTCCCTGCACCAGCGACGCCGAGCGATCCTCGTCACCTTCGTCGCGGCCTACGCGCTGTACGTCGCGGCCGAGTCGAGCGCGTCGGGGTGGATCGCGCCTCAGCTCCATCGCGAAGCGCACTCCGGGTCGCTGGCCAGTTTGATCACGGGTGGCTTCTGGCTCGGACTCACGCTCGGCCGCATCGGCGGGGGGCGCCTGCATCGGCGCTTCACCGATCGCGCCCTGGTGCTCGGATCCCTCGGCGCAGGAGTCATCTTTGCCGGGCTCGCCTTTAGCGCCGCCGCCGCCCCCGTGGCCTACCCGCTTCTCGGACTGGCGTTCGCCTCGGTCTATCCGATGGGCTTGATCTGGTACACACGGTTGTGTCCGCACGATCGAAACGGCCTCGCCCTCATCATTCTCTGCATGATGATCGGTGGCATCGTGGGCCCGGGCGCGGAAAGCCTCATGGTGTCACTCGCGGGAGTTCACGCTGTCCCGGTGGTCATCGCCGTCCTGGTGGCACTCGACCTGGTGGCATTTGCCAGCGCGAGCCGATTCGCACCCGATCCGCCGATCGTCGTCGCCAGTTGAACGGCTGTCGCTGGGGCTAGTCGCTGACGTCAACAAAAGTATTTCAGCTACGAAAATTCCGACACCGAACGGCCGGGTCGATGGCTGCAGTCGGCCAGAACAACTCCGTAGTCCTCGCACAGCAGTCCCGCCCGGGCACGCGCCATCCCCGCCTATGTCGGGTCGCTCGGTTAGTTTCGTTCGTCGCTCGCCTCGGTCTGGAAGCAACGTGCCGGTCGGCCTGGTCGCAGATCGCATATTTCGTTGCCGCTCTCGGCATCTCGCGGCACGACATTCGAGTACGGCGGTTACATTGCACAACGACGACGCGTTCGCGCGATGCGTTCTAAGACGATCTTGAGATTGTCGTCAGCGCGAGATGAGGAAATGATATGACGACTTCCCTGCCCGGAGGAACTTACGAACTCGCCGAGGATCTCACGCTTACCAGGATGGGGTACGGTGCGATGCAACTCGCAGGTCCAGGCGTCTTTGGTCCTCCGCGGAATCGTGACGAGGCGGTCGCCGTGCTACGCGCCGTCGTGGAATGCGGGATCAACCACATCGACACCTCCGACTACTACGGGCCCTTTGTCACCAACGAGTTGATCCACGAAGCCCTCTTCCCCTACCCCAAGTCGTTGCACATCGTCACCAAGGTGGGCGGCCGCCGCGACGAACGTGGAGGCTGGCTCCCCGCGATGTCGCCGGATGAATTGCGCTCGGCGGTGCACGACAATCTGCGACACCTTGGTCTCGAGGTGCTCGACGTGGTGAACCTGCGTCTGGGCGAGTCGCATCGTCCCGGGGAGTTGGCCGAAGCGTTCGGCCCATTGGCCGAACTCCAGCGCGATGGGCTCATTCGACACCTCGGTCTGAGTAACGCCACGCTCGCCCAAGTCACCGAGGCGCAAGTGATCGCCCCGGTCGTGTGCGTACAGAACTTCTACAACGTCGCGCGCCGACACGACGACGATCTCATCGAGTCACTCGACGCCCTGGGCATCGCCTACGTCCCGTTCTTCCCGCTAGGCGGATTCTCGCTCCTGCAGTCGGAGGAACTCCAGCGAGTAGCCGATCGACTGGGTGCGACACCGCTGTCGGTGGCGTTGGCGTGGTTGCTGCAGCGTTCGCCCAACGTGTTGCTCATCCCCGGCACGTCGTCCCTCGCGCACTTGCGAGAGAACGTCGAGGGCGCCCGACTCGTGCTCTCGGGCGACGACCTCGCCGAACTCGATCGCATCTCGGCCTAGGAGTTCGATTTAAGCCCGAGCGCCACGGGCAATAATGACCCCGATAACCGTTGCAACGTAAGGAGAATCATGGAACTGCGAATCTTTTGTGAGCCCCAACAGGGCGCTTCGTACGACGACATCCTCCAGTTGGCCCGCGTCAGCGAAGCGGGCGGTTTCGGGGCGTTCTTTCGCTCCGATCACTACCTGAAGATGGGAGCGGTGAGCGGACTGCCGGGTCCGACCGACGCGTGGATCACGCTCGCCGGCCTCGCGCGTGACACCACGCGCATTCGCCTGGGCACACTGTTGACCTCGGCGACGTTTCGACTACCCGGGCCACTCGCTATCACCGTGGCCGAAGTCGATGCGATGAGCGAGGGTCGAATCGAGCTGGGGCTGGGTGCGGGGTGGTTCGACGACGAGCACACCGCCTACGGGGTTCCCTTCCCGCCCCTCGGCACGCGGTTCGATCACCTGGAGGAACAGTTGGCCATCATCACGGGCCTGTGGGCAACGCCCATCGGCGAAGCCTTTGACTTTTCGGGCGCGCACTATAGGTTGACGAACAGTCCGGCTCTGCCCAAGCCCTTCCAATCTCCCCGACCGCCGCTGATCGTGGGCGGCCACGGTGCCACTCGCACGCCCCGACTCGCGGCGACGTACGCCGATGAGTTCAACGTGCCCTTCGCCTCCTTCGACGCAGCGGCCCTTCAGTTCGGACGGATCGACCTCGCCTGTCGGGCGATCGACCGAGACCCTTCGACGCTGGGTCGCTCGGTCGCGGTGGTCGTGTGCTGTGGAAAGGATGACGTCGAGGTTGCTCGTCGCGCCGCCAACATCGGCCGCGACGTCGGTGAGATGTCCGTTGACGGCCTCGTCGGAACTCCGGCCCAATTGATCGACAAGATCGCGAGGTATCGAGAGATCGGCGTCTCTCGCGTATACCTGCAAGTCCTCGACTTCCACGATCTCGATCACGTGCGCCTCCTCGCGTCCGATGTGATGCCCGCGGTCCAACACGCCTAATCACGAGGCAGAAACCGCGTGATGTCTCGCTCGGCGACGCTGCTGGTACGTTCAGGTTCATGGGACAGTTCGTAGGCCCTTGGCCACGACACCTGGCGACGCGGCTGGTGGCCGCGCTGCTGGTCGTGGCGGTCGCGACCAGCGCGGCAACCCCGGCGTCTGCGACCACAAAGTCGCCCCGCGAGTACGTGCCCGCAGGGGCGCACGTCTTGGTCTGGAGCGATCCCGACATCGCGGTCAACGGCTCAACGCCACGCCAGATCGCGGTGACGAATCTCGCCGTGATAGCCCGGGTGCGTGCGCTCATTAACGCACTTCCCCTCAGCGACAACCAACATCGTGTGTGCCCCGACGACATGATGATCCCGATTACCCTCTCCTTTGCGTCGAGCAGGGCCGCCGTCCCCTTTACCCGGGTCGTTTTTCAATTGGGTGGCTGTCCAAGCGCGGAGGTTTTCCAGAACGGTTCGGCCGTTCTTCCGACCTTGGGCGGCGCCACGCTCTCGAGCACCTTCGCCACGATTCGACGCCTCGTCGACCCGAGTTCCTCTTCATCCGGGTCGGCGGCGTCGAGTCAGTCCAGTTCGAGCATCGCCACGTAGGGTTCGCTGAGTTGCGAGCCAAAGACGTCTTCGACGCGCCAGCCCGTCCCGCGAACCATCGAGGACAGCTCAGCGCGACTGACGAACAGCCAGGTGAACCAGCCGCCCACCGAGCCGTTGTAGCGATACCGTGCTCGCAGCTCGCCCGGTGAACGCCCCTGTTCGCGGTTTCGTCGGTAGTACGTCCGATCCATTCCCGGCGCTCCCCCGCCATAGGCGTTCGTGCTCTCTGCGAAGAGCCTGGTACCGGGCTGGGCTTGGCGAGCCCACTCGCTGAGACGCTCCCTGGCGCGCTCGGGGGTGGCGAAGAGTCCAAAGTTGTTTCCGAACATCACGATCGAGTCGAACCCACCGACGCGTGCGCCCACCTCATCCAGCGACTTTCGCCAGACGGTTTTTACGCCGCGCAGACGAGCCGCGCGCGCGGCGTAACTCGACGAGTCGAGGCCCACCACGTCGAGGCCCCTGGCTTGGAGCTCCAAGGCAACCCGACCCGCGCCGCACCCCACGTCCAGCACTCGACCGCGCACCTCACGCATCGCTCGGCGCTCACCGCGCGGCCACTGGGAAAAGGACGAGAGGTACACCTCGGGTCCCGCACCTTCTTCGAAGTATCCGTCATCACGCTCGATGATCTCGGGCACTCTCCCACCGTGCGCCCAGTCCCAGACGGCGCGGCCAAATGTATCGGGAGCTAGGGGGACGTTCGCTGATCCGCGGGCGACGTCACTCACCGCGATCGAGTGAGTCGTAGAGGTCGGGACGTTGCAGGTGCCAGACGTCGATTTGGGCTCGACGCCGGGCCACCTCATCCTCACTGATGGTCGCGTAGATGATGTCCTCGGCGTCACTGGTCGATTCAGCCAAGATCTCTCCCCAGGGGCCCACGATCATCGAATGCCCGTACGACGACACGCCTTCGTGCGTGGTTCCGGCCTGGGCGGCCGCCACGACATAGGCGTGACTCTCGATAGCTCGGGCGCGCAGCAACACCTCCCAATGAACGCGACCCGTCGGCACCGAAAATGATGATGGTATGGCAAAGACGGTCGCCCCGTGCAGAGCCAGCTGACGGTACAGCTCCGAAAATCGCAGGTCGAAGCAGACCGAGAGGCCGAGGTGAAATCCGGGCAGGTCAACGACGACGAGCTGGCTGCCCCGTGCGATCGCTCGAGACTCTTCGTAGTCGAGCTCACCGGGCACGTGAATGTCGAAGAGATGACCCTTTTGGTAAGTCGCGAGTATCTCGCCCGATGGTCCGAGCACCACGCTGGTGTTGTAGGTCTTGGCGGGGTCCGTCGATCGCTCGAACGTACTGCCGACGTGAAGGACGATGCCAAGCTCCTTGGCGAGGTCGGCGAGGCGCAACGTGGTGGGACCCGGAATCGTCTCGGCGACCTCGCTATAGCGAGACGTCTTACCTCGATAGTTGAAGTACTCGGGCAGTTGGACGTACGTGGCACCCTGATCGGCTGACCGTTCGACCAGAGCGATGGCGCGCTCGACGTTGACGTCGGGGTGGGCGCCCGCCGCAAGTTGCACCGCGGCGATGCGAACATCGCGGTCGCTCATCCACACCTCCGTGTCCATGATGGCAGACGCCGCCTCACCCTCATTTCGCACTGTCCGCACCGTTATGATCGACACTCCGTGAGCAAAGTCACTCCCACCGTCACCACTGCCATCTTCGGAGCCTCCGACGGCCTTGTCGCGACAATGGCCCTCATTCTCGCCACCGAGTCGCACGGTCGCAAGGTGGTTCTCGCGGCCTCGATCGGGCTCCTCATCGCCGAAGGTTTCGGCATGGCGGCCAGTCAATATCTTTCGGATGAGAAGCGCGACCTTCGACTCGCCGTCATCATGGGCATCGCCACGTCACTGGCGATCATCCTGCCCGCCCTCCCGTGGACCTTCGCCGGCGGAGCGGGCGCGGTGTTGGGATCCTGCGTGATCGGAGTAGTCCTCGGTGGGGTCATCGCCTACCTGAGACCCGGTGGATGGGGCGAGTGGGTCCAGACCTTCGGCGTGCTCATCAGCGTCGGGGCAATCGCGACGCTGGCGGGTCGCCTCACCTAACTCGAGCGCTGAGCCGACGCACGACGCGACCATTTCTTGTCGCGTTCGTAGAGTGCCTTGAGTTGGTTGACCCGCTCTCGATAACCGTCGTCTCCCGAGGGACCGTACGTCGTCGACTTCGGCACGGGGACATCGTGAAGTGAATAGTGTCCCAGCGCGCATCCGGCGAGCAGGGCCGCTCCGCGGAGTTGTGCGACGAGGGGCTGATCGATCTGCCGCACCTCACGATTCAGTCCGTCAGCAAAGATTTGGCACCAGAGCGCGGACTGCGCGCCCCCGCCCACCACTCGCACCGGTGCGAGCGTCCGGCCCGCCAACTTCTGGACGTAACCGAAGAGCCACGCGCTGTTGGCGGCCACGCCTTCCATCACGGCACGCACCACATCGGCGCTCGTGGTGGTGAGCGAGAGATTCGAGAAGCCCGCGCGTATGTGTTTGTTGCTGATCGGCGAACGCTCCCCCGCCAGCCACGGGCTAAAGCGCACGCCATTCGATCCCGGGGGCGAGGACGCGGCGAGGGCATCCAGTTCGCGGTACGACGGCGAGGGACCGGGACCGGCCATCACGCCACGCAGCCATTCGAGCGCCTTGGCGCCCGTCTCTTGGTTGTCGATCAGCACGTAGGAATCATTCGACAGGCCCGGAACGGCCGCGATGTTGTGGGTGATGTCGGTTCTCTTTGACGGCACCGGGCAACTGATCCATGACGTGGTTGACAAGGCGAGGTGCGTCTCATAGAGCGAGGTGGCAGCCGAGCCGATGGCGGCCGCGTGCAGGTCAGGGATCGCCGACACCACCACGACGTCGTTGGAGAGTCCCAGATCGTCGACGACGTTGTCGCTCAGCGCTCCGACGATCGAGCCAAACGGTTGCAACGGCGGAAAGTACTTCTCATCCAGACCCACCATCGACAGGAGGTGAGGGTCGTAGCGGTACTCATCGAGTCGGCGATTGTCGGTCATCCACATTGCCAGGCGCGACGCGTGGGTGGCACTCGCCACACCCGTGAAACGCATGGTCAAGTAGTCGATGGGCTCCATGTACCAACGCGTGGCCCGCGCGACATCGGGCATCTCGCGCGTAATGAGATGAATCTGGCCGATCGGATCGGCGCCAGCCGTGGAGGGCGCTCCGCCCGTCTTTCGCACGAAGGGGAGGACCTTGCGCGGGTTGTAGCCGAGGAACCAGCCACCGAGCGCGTCTCGCGTGTGGCGACCCCCCCGGACGTCCAGCCAGGTGATGCACGGTCCAGTGGGAACCCCGTTGGCATCAACGGGAACGGTCGAGGCGTATTGACCCGTCACGGCAACGGCCCTCAGGTTGGTTCGCGCGTTGGCGACGCCATTGAGCAGTCGCTTCGACGCAGCGAGGATGAGCGTCCACCACTCCTCGGCGTCTTGGGTGGCCGCGCCGTCGGAGCCGAAGTGAGTCGTGACCGCGTGCACCTCGGTCGCGAGAATCTCGCCCTCCAAGGTGACCAAACCAACCTTGGGGCCGCCGGTCCCCAGGTCAATGCTCAGACACAGTTCAGTGGTCACGGTGCCGGAACGGACCCCTGCTTATCCATCATGTCGGCCATGAAGAACTTGATGACGGCGTCGGCCTCGTCCGTCATCCCTCCGGCGACCCCGCCGTAGATGGCCCCGGACTGGGGAGCCTCGTCCTTGTGCTCGAGCGCGTAGGCGACCGCCTCGGCCAGGTCGCTGCGCCACCGACCGCTGACGCCTGGCTGAGTTTGGGGACGTGTGACCGCCATGTGCACCGCGTTGGGATACTGCTGGCCATTGAGACGCCAGCCGCGCCGACGCAGAAAGTCATTGACCAAGTAGATATCGAACTCGTCGGAGGTGAACGAGAAGAGAAACGTCGGCTGGCCCACGATGCGTAGCGACGGGTGTGCTCGCACCGCCTCCTGCATCATCATGGACGTCGCAAAGATCGCTTCGGCGTAGCGCCGATACCCCTCTCGTCCGAGGTGCACCATGGCGGCCCACGTGGCCGCGAGCAGTCCGCCCGAGCGAGATCCGTCCATGCCGGGAGAACAGTATTTTCCGCCAGACCAGTCAGTTAAATAGAAGTACTGGTCGTTGCGCAACGCCTTGTCGGCGAAGCACAGGACACTCGTGCCCTTGAGCGCATAGCCGTACTTGTGCGTATCGGCCGAGATCGTGGTCACCCCCGGAACCGAAAAGTCGAAGGGTGGAATGTCATATCCGAGATCTCGACCGAAGGGCAGTATCCAACCGCCGAGGCAGCCGTCGACGTGCAGACCAACGTTCCTCTCCTGCGCAAGTGCGCCGAGCTCGGTGATGGGGTCAATCGTTCCGTAGCCGTAGTTGCACGCCGATCCGATCAGAGCGACGGTGTTCTCATCAATGTGCTCACTCACCCAGTCGAGATCAACCTGCGTCGTGATCGGGTCGATGGGCGCGACTCTCACGTCCACGCCAAAGAGGTGTCCCGCCTTGCTGAAAGCGGGGTGCGCGGTCTCGGGCTTGATCATGTTGGGGCGCCCGGATGTGGGGTGGTGCTCACGGTACGCGAGTACTGCATGCGCGATGGATCCCGAGCCGCCCGAGGTGACGAGTCCGGCTGGTGTCGTCTCGGTGAGGTGTGAAGCTCCCAGCAGGTCCAGGGTCATCGCAATGATCTCGGCCTCAAACTTTGTGCTGGATGGACACATGTCGCGCTGTAACGAGTTCACGTACGAGAAATACGAAAAGGCCTCGTTAAGAAAGTCGTAGTGATCGTGATCACCGCAGTACATTGTGCCTGAACACTGGCCTGTTTCCCACGTGGAATTCTCCGCATCCGACATGGTCGACAGGATCGAGAGCACCGCGTCCTTATCCATTCCGACTTCGGGCAGTGTCCGATGTATCTCAAACTCGTCTTCGTACGGAAAACCGGCCATGGTCGCCTCCTCGCTCCTCGTAGCGTAAGGCACGAGTACAAATCCGTTGGGCAACGCGACTTTGGCGGGCACTACGCTCGGCCTCAGACGCACCTGGCAGCCGCTAGGTCAGTTCCAGTAGGAGGTCGGCGAAATAGATCTAAAGGACCTCTTAAGTCGAGCGAGCGATCAGTTGTCGGTCGGGCGAGCATTCGGTCACGCCTACGAGAGAGAAGGCGCACTCATCATTCCGGTTGCGTTCGTCGCGGGCGGAGGTGGAGGTGGCGGAAAGAACGAACCCACGAATGACGCCCCGGTTCGCTTCGTGAGTGATGTCGAGGACGACGATGATGATGACGATGATGACGACGACGATGACGATGAGACCAAAGCGCGCGGCTCAAATTCGCAGCACACTGGCATCGGCGGGTCCGGAGGTGGCTTCGGCGGTGTCGTGATGCCCCTGGGCGTCTACGTCGTGAAGGATGACCGCGTGCGTTGGGTACCCGCCGTCAACGGGACTGCGGTACTAGTTGCCGCCATCGGGCTTATCGGAATACTGGCACGGGCCCCGAAGGGCCGTCGCCACCACTGACGCGCGGTGAATCAATTCAGGAGTTTGTGCTTTGGCCCTTAATGGCCTTGCGCATCAGGTGCGAGAGTTCCGAGCGCTCGCCGGAGTCCAGTGCGCCCAGGATCTCGTCTTCAAGAGTCTGCTGCGCCGCCTCAGCCTGATGTAATGCCTTACCGCCCTGCTCGGTCATCGTCACGATGTGTCGGCGACGGTCCGCGGGATCGCGTCGGCGCTCTACGAGACCTGACGCTTCAAGATCATTGAGCAACATCACGCAATAGTTCGTGTCAATGCACAGACCCTCGGTCAACTGCTGCTGAGTGGGCTCGTGATACTCGCGCAAGTACGCAAGCACGGCCACCTCTTTCAGCGTCTGACCAAGTAGCTCAGGCGTGCTCCGTCGGCTGATCAGTCGTGACAACTGGGTGATCAAAAGGATCGGTCCAGTCGACGAATTTTCCTCCACGGAAGTTAATGGTAGCGAGGGACTTATATTCATGCTATAGTGATTATATCAGTTTCACGATGATATTGCTTCATCGTTCCTCGTGTTTCACATTCTATCCCGAAGGAAGGCCCTTATGACGCACTCCCCTACCATTTTATCAGGACAAACAGATCGACGCCGCTGGATCGCCCTCATTGTTGTGTGCCTCGCCATGCTCATGAACGCCCTCGACTCCTCCATTGTTAACGTCGCGCTGCCATCCATTCAGCGCGATCTGCACTTCTCATCGGCGAATCTCACCTGGGTCGTCGACGCGTACTTGATCGCGTTTGGCAGCTTTCTGTTGCTCGCCGGTCGACTCGGTGACCTAATCGGTCGAAAGAAAGTCTTTCTCAGCGGCGTCGCACTTTTCACGACGTCGTCGCTCGTCTGCTCGCTCGCCACGAGTCAAGCGATGCTCATCATCGCGCGATTCTTTCAAGGTATGGGCGGTGCCATTTCGACTTCGGTCATCGTGGCGATCATCGTCACTGAATTCTCCGGCGCCAACGAACGCGCCAAGGCCATGAGCGCGTACATGTTCGTCGCGGTCGGAGGCGGTTCGATTGGTCTGCTCGTCGGTGGCATCCTGACTCAGGCCGTGAACTGGCACTGGATCTTTGTCATCAACGTACCGATCGGCATCACCACGTTCATCCTGGGATCAATCTTGATCAAAGAGAACCAGGGTCTGGGCGTGCGCGAAGGACTGGACGTGAGGGGCTCGCTCCTTATGACGATCTCACTGGTCATCGGCATCTACGCCATCGTCACGGCCTCCACGTACGGCTGGCTCAGTGCCCACACGTTGGGCTTTGGGGCTATGTCCGTGATCTTGATGGGTTCCTTTTTCCTTCTAGAGTCGCGGATCGATAAGCCGATCATGCCTCTGCGCATCATGAAGTTGCGCAGCTTGACTAGCTCGAGTGTCGTGCGCGGTCTCTCCTTTGCCGCAATGTTCGCCGTGTTCTTCTTCGGCGCCCTCTACCTCGAGCGCGTCCTTGGCTACGACCCGGTGCGCACCGGCGTCGCCTTCTTGCCGTTGACCCTCGCCATGGCCTCCATGTCACTCGGTGCTACCAGTCGGCTGCTCGCGCGCTTCGGGCCGATGAAGCTGTTGATCCCAGGCATGACCATGGCCGTCCTCGGACTGCTCTGGCTTTCGCGCTCAGGAGTCCACGCGAACTACCTCGTCTCGATTCTGCCCGCGTTCTTGCTGCTCGGTGTCGGGATGAGCCTGGTGGCGGTCCCCCTGCTCACCATCGCCATGGCTGATGTGCCCCGTGAAGACGCGGGTCTCGCGTCGGGCATCGTGAACGTATCGATGTGGTTGGCGTCATCCGCGGGTCTGGCCGTCTTTGGCACGCTCGCCGCGAGCACCACACGAGGACTCCTCAACGGGGGCTACTCGCCCGACCAGTCTCTTCTGGCCGGATATCACGAGGCGTTCTTTATCGGAGCCATCTTGGGTTCGCTCGCGCTGCTCGTTATCGTCGCGGTACTGCGTGCACCCGCGAAGGAGGCTCTTGAAGAGCGCGAAAGCATCGAAGAGGAGATGTCCCGCTTCGAAATCGTCGCCGAGTTCTAATTCCCAACGCGGCCCAGCACTCGCCACAACGACGTCGGGTGTTGGGTAGCGTCAGGGTATGAGACTCGATGTGTATCGCAGTTGCACCTGGCGCGAAAAGCGCCAGGTGCTCGAGGCGTTTTGGAGTTCGCACGTCGAGTCGACGGGCCGTATCCACGAAGCGGCGGCCCAGTACGGGCCCTACGCCGTGGCATCTCTCGCGATCGTGGCCGTCGAACTCGTTGTGGTCTTTATCGCCGCCCTCACTCGCGTCGCGGTGGTCAGTTGGATCGCGCTCGCGGTCGAAGTCGTCGTGATTCCCTCGTTGTGGTGGGCGGTCGTTCGCTCTCGCTCGCTCAAACAACCGATCGCCTAAGGCTCCACGCGGTCCGTGAGCCCAATTGTGGACCCGTCAGCGACCGGGGCGAGTCGTCAAGACCGGCACTTCCTTCGCTACGATTTCGGAGATGAGCCCCTACATTCCCGCATCTGATCGCTATGACCGCATGACCTATCGACGCAGCGGTCGCAGTGGCATCCGCCTCCCCGAGGTGTCGCTCGGACTGTGGCACAACTTCGGGGATGATCGGGCGATCGACGCGCAGCGCGCCATATTGCGACGCGCCTTCGACCGAGGGGTCACGCACTTTGACCTCGCCAACAACTACGGTCCGCCGTACGGCAGCGCCGAGATCAACTTCGGTCGCTTACTGCACGAGGATTTCTCAGCGCTGCGCGACGAGCTCATCATCTCCACCAAGGCCGGCTGGGACATGTGGCCGGGTCCCTACGGGGACCTCGGTTCGCGCAAGTATCTGCTCGCCAGCCTCGATCAGAGCCTGAGGCGAATGGGTCTCGAGTACGTCGACATCTTTTATCACCATCACTTTGACGCCACCACTCCATTGGAAGAGTCGATGGGCGCGCTGGATCGCGCCGTGCGTCAGGGCAAAGCGTTGTACGTGGGCATCTCGTCCTACTCCGACGAACGCACAAAGGAAGCTGTGACGATCCTGAGATCCCTGGGCACACCACTGCTGATTCACCAACCCTCCTACTCGCTCTTCAATCGGTGGATCGAAGACAAGTTGCTCGAGGTGCTCGAAGAAGAAGGCGTGGGCTGCATCGCCTTTTCCCCGCTGGCCCAAGGCCTCCTGACCGATCGATACTTAAACGGAGTGCCCGAAGGATCTCGGGCGTCGCGCCACGACTCGCTGGATCCGTCCATGCTGAGCGAAGAGAACCTCCAGCACGTGCGCGCCCTCAACGACCTCGCGCATAGTCGTGGGCAGTCGCTCGCCCAGATGGCCATCGCCTGGGTGCTGCGCGATTCTCGCGTGACGTCGGCCCTCGTCGGGGCGAGCAGTGTCAGCCAACTCGACGACAACCTGGACGCGCTGAACAATCTCGCCTTTAGCGCCGAGGAACTGGCCGCCATCGATCAGTTCGCCGTGGACGGCGGTATTGACCTGTGGCGCGGCGCCGCTACCAGTTAGACAACGGCCCGGAGAGCTACAGGTTCTTCTCGAACTCCTCGAGCACCGCGACGCGATCCTCCTTGGCGGGCATCTCGAAGTAGGGGTTGCCCTTAGCCCAGTAATAGAACATCGGAATCAATCCGAGGCCCATCGCGCCCAGACCCACCCACAGCGTGGCGGCGTTCAAGCCGGGAATCGCTTTGACGAACAGATAGGCCATGAAGATCGCTCCGACCAGCGGCCAGAGACCCATCAGGATGAAGTTAGAGGGCGATTTGGTCAGTTGCTTGCGATATAGGACCACCACCGAGAGTCCCGCGAGCGAGTAGTAGATACAGATCTGCAGTCCAATGGCGTCGATCGCGTCGGAGAGGATGCTGGAGATCGAACCGATCTTCTGCGATCCGATAAAGAGGGCGAGCGAAATGACCGTGACGACCACCGTGGCCACGATGGGCGTCTGGCGCTTCTTGTTAATTCGTCCCAGAATCTTGGGCAACGTATTGTCGCGGCCCATAGCAAAGAGGGTACGGGTGACTTGGATCAACGTCGTCTCCAAAGTGGCCACCGTCGAGAGGACGACCGCGAGGACGATGATCTTGCCCCAGTCGCCGTGCCAGACCTCTTGTCCGAGCACGTTCAGGACGTCGGCGGAATTGTTGTTGATCTGGTTCGAGGTCAACACCATATTGGTCGAAATCGTGAAGACTTCGAACAGCAAGAAGACCACAATGATGCCCAGCATCGCGCCCAGACCGGGGGTCTTCTTCGCGTTCTTGGTCTCCTCGTTCAGGTTGGCCGTGACGTCCCAACCCCAGTAATAGAAGGCCGCAACCAAAGCGCCCGCGGCGAAACCGGACTGACCGTGAAAGATCGTCGGCGAGAACCAGTGCCACGTGAACGCGTGCACGTGATGCCCGTGGAAGATCGCGAGGAAAGCAAAGATGAGAAGGAGCGCCAGTTCAATGCAGGACATCACGATCTGCACGGTCACCGTGATGGTCACGCCGGCCGCAACGGCGGTCACCATGGCGAGGAAGAAGACCGCCCCCACGATGGTCACGTCCACCGTGTTGTTCGCCGCGCTGTGCGAAAAGAGCCCCAGGATGTACGAGCCGGCCGGCACCGTGGCCGCGACCATAAAGATGAGGGCCGACACGACGAGTGCCCAGCCCGAGAGGTATCCCAGGACTGGGTGAAGTGCGCGGCGCACCCAGGAGTAGCTGGCCCCCGCGTTGGACTCGACCCGTCCCAGATAGCTGAAGGCAAAAACGATACCGAACATCGCGATGCCGCAGTACAACAGGGCCGCAGCACCGCCCAACAGAACCGCGCCAAAGAGCACCGCCGTCGAGGACGCGATGGAGTACGCGGGCGCCACGCCCGCGATACCCATGATCACCGAGTCGAAGAGTCCGAGGACCCCCGCGCGAAGAGCATGTTCCGGCGTCACTTCGGGCACCTCGATCGTCTCGGTCATGACCGCAAACTCCTTTGTGTATCACCTTCATTACGTTGACGGGGGCGCCGAAATGTAACACGAACTTACGTGAACGCCGAAGTCGAAACCGCCAGGTTTTTCAGAATTGATCGGAAGTCGAACCTACGAGACCGTCACGACTAAATTCGTCGTCGAGCCTTTCGCATGTGCGGCGCTCGACCAACAGAGAGATCCAAGACCCGTGCCACTCCTCCAGCGATTCGACGAAGACACCGTCACTCCCCTTACGCCCGAGGAACTCAAGTCTCGCTGGGTCCACTTCCATCAGGAAATTCGCCGTCTGTCCGGAACGCGCCTCCAACGAATAGCGGGTCGAATGCTCGGCGAAGATACCTGGCGCTACAAGGCCGCTCGCACAATCTTTCGCCCTCCACTACGGGCCTGGCGAACCTGGCGCAAGAAGGAAAAGACACGGCCAACCCTGGTGTCCGCCGCTCAGGCGACGGAAATCTACCCCGTGAACTACCGTCCGCGTGTCACCGACTATTCGCTCGAATATGCCGCCCTGAACGCCGATCTCGGCGACGTGGTGACCGTCGAGGTCCCCGCCGATGCCGGGGACGCGCGCTCAGTCATCGAGTCCCTCACCGTCGCCCTGAACGAGACAACGGCCGAGTGGATCTTCCTGTGCGACTCCTCGACTTCCGATGACGCGCGCAACTATAGTGCCGGGCGATTGCTCGCTCACGCGACCCGCGACGATGACGTCGTGTTCGCCGATGAGGCTGGTCCCAATCAGTTCGCCCCGATCCTCAAGAGCCCGGGTGTAGGCCCGCACACTCTGCTGAGTTACAACCTGGTCGGGCGCCCGGCCCTGTTGCGCGTTGAGACGCTGTTCGCGGCGGGCGGATTCACACCTGACGCGGGATGGGCCTTTGAGCACGACGCGTATCTTCGCCTTTCGGAACTTGGTGCGACGTTCCACCACTTGGCTCGCGTGCTGCCCGCCGGTCGGGGTGCTTCGGACTTCGAGGCGGCGCGCATCGACGACGACACGGTGCGCGTCGTCCAGGCCGCCCTCGAGCGCCGAGGCTGGACGGGCACCGCGGCACCCGGCGAGCGAGCGGGACTGGTGCGCTGGAGTTTGGCGGCGCCGACCCCGCCGCCATCGATCGACATCATCATTCCCACCCGAGATCGCATCGACCTGGTGCGCCAATGCATCGACGCCATCGAAGAAAAGACGACCTACCCGAACTACAGCATCATCCTGCTCGACAACGACTCGGTCGAAGAGGCTTCGCTCGCCTACTTCCGCGACACGAAGTACACGGTCGTCCCGTGCCCGGGTCCCTTTAACTACGCCAAGATCGTGAATCGCGGCGTCGATCACTCGAATGCGGACTACGTCGTCACGCTCAACAACGACACCGTGGTCGTCACGTCCGACTGGCTCGAGCAACTGATCTCTCTCGGCTCGCTCGACGACGTCGGGATCGTAGGCGCGTGCTTGCTCGATCGCGACGGTCGCCGTGAGCACGAAAGCATCGTCATTTCCCCCTATCCTCAGCACCTACGTACCGACTCCAACTACCCCCACGTCGACAACTTCTCCCTCGCCGTGCGCGACGTCGCCGCGGTGACGGGCGCGGTGCAGATGGTTGAACGCGCGTTCTGGCAGCACTTGGGCGGCATGGACGAACAATTGGCGGTGGTGATGAATGACGTGGACATCTGCCTGCGCTCGCAAATCGAGGGTCGCTACGTGGTCTATACCCCCCACGTGCGCCTTTATCACCACGTCGGCTCGTCCCGCGGCGACCTCGATCCCCTAGAGGATCGCAATCGCTTCATCTCGCGCTGGGACATCTTTGGCTCGTTCCGCGATCCGTATTTTCCCGAATCGCTTCTTCTCCTCGGCGAGAAGATGTACTTCTTCGTGCGATGAGTCCATCACGGATGGCCTGAACAGCCCTTGTAGCCTAAGGAGGTGAATTCGTTCGGGGCGAGGCTGTTCGGCGCCTATCGCCGGCTCTCCCCCACGACGAAGGCCATCGCTCTCATTGTGTTGGTGGTCCTCGCGGCCAACGGCTTTTACGTCTTGGGACTGGCCAATAATGACCCCATCTCGTGGACCGCGGGTATCTCGCACCACCTCTGTCGCATCACGTGTGGGCGACCCGCGATCGACCCCAACGTCGGCTTCGTCACCGTGTCCCTCGGCCACGAAGCCGCCATGGACCTGTTGCACTTGCACTTCCCCTGGTGGACGTACACCCAGGGCCTGGGCCAACCGCTGGCCGGCGAGATGCAGTCCGGCGCTCTGTTTCCTTTGACCCTGTGGTTCGCCCTCTCCTCGGGCCTGGTCTGGTTCCACATCAGTCTCGAAATCATCGCCGGCGTCTCGACCTACTTCCTCGCGCGGCGACTCTCTCTACCCGTCTTCTTTGCCACGTTCGCCGGCATCCTGTTCGCGATCAACGGAACCTACGCGTGGCTCGGCAACTCGGTCATGAACCCCGTGTGCTTTCTGCCGATGCTCATCCTGGGCGTCGAGATGGTTTACGACAGCGCGTCCAGCCCGAAAAATCGTGGTTGGTACATCATGGCGATCGCGTTGGCGCTGTCGCTGTACGCCGGGTTCCCCGAGGTCGCCTACATCGACGGCCTCTTCGCTTTCGGGTGGGCCGTCGTGCGATTCTTCGTCATTCCCCGCCTCAATCGCGCGCGCGCCGGGCGTCGCCTGGTGCTCGGCGGCGTCATGGGTATGGTCTTGGCCCTGCCGATCATCGTGCCCTTCAAGGACTACCTCAAGGTTGGCTTCATCGGCAGCCACACCACGGCCGTTGACGGTTCGCTCATCTTGCCCCACTTCGCCTTGGCCGGATTCTTCGACCCCTACGTCTACGGTCCGATCTTCGCCAACACCAAAGCCGATCAGATGTGGGGCGGTATTGGCGGCTTCTTCGGCGCGAGTGTCTGCGCGCTCGCGCTCGTCGGTCTGTTTGGCGCGAAACACCGAGCGCTGCGCATCTATCTCGGGGCCTACGTCGTCGTGGCCATGGCGGGCGCCTTTGGCTTTCTCGACATCCATAAGCTCTGGGACCTCATTCCGCTCGTGAGTCGCTCGTCCTTCGAGCGCTACAACACCCCGGGCTGCGAACTGGCCATCATCGTGCTCGCGGCCTTTGGCCTGTGGGACTTCGCCCAGAGCGTGCGGGCCAAGCGTCTCCTCACCACCACGAGCGCGTTCATGATTCTCGTCGTGGTCTTGTGTGTGTTGGGCGCGCGGGCGACCAACGCCGGCCAGACGTTCTCGTCGGCCAAGATCCACGCCGTCTACATCGCCCTGCAGTTCCTGCCCTTCGTGGCCCTGGCGTTCGTGCTGATCTTCAGTCGACTCGGACGGTGGCGCATTGCCCCGACCCTAGTCGCGCTCGTCATCGTGGGCGAAGCGCTGATCATGTTCCTCGTGCCCACGGCCGAGTCGCCCAAGCAGCTCACCGTGGACACCGCTCCTATCACGTACCTCCAAGATCACCTGGGCCAAGAGCGCTTCTTGGACTTCGCCGTGCTCTACCCCAACTGGGGCACGTATTACGGCGTCAACGAGCTCAGCGACATCGATCTGCCCTTTCCGAAGAACTTCAAGGACTTCATCGAGACCAACCTCGAGCCCGGTCTCACGCCCGGCAATCAGTACGTCGTGAAGAACGGCGGGATCGGCGTGCGCAAGCTCGAGCACTCGGTGATCAACCACTTCCACCAGTACGAAAAGGCCGGAGTGAAGTATCTCTTGATACCGACCTCGGTGTCTCTGATGCCCGGTCTCGCCCAGCGTGGCGTGAAGCAAGTGTTCCAGGACTCCATCGCCACCATCTACCAGATGCCGAACCCTCGTCCTCTGTTCACCGCAGCCAACTCGGCCTGCACCGTGACGAGCACCAACGACAACTCGGCCACCCTACAGTGCCCGAGCGCGACCACACTGTTGCGCACCGAGCTCTCGATGAAGGGCTGGAAGGCCTACGTGAATGGCACCGAGGTGCCGATCACCACAGTGCACGGCGTGTACCAGAAGGTCTCGGTACCGGCGGGAACATCGACGGTCACCTACACCTTCTTCCCGCCCGACGAGCGGTACGCGTTGCTGATCGGATTCTTAGGCTTCCTCTTCCTCCTCGGCTCGGTGGTGAACGAGCGACGCCGCTTCGTGCCGACCCGCAAGCGTCCCCAGCACTCCTAAGCCAATAACGGTCGGCTACGTTTTCGCCTATGGCCACTGACGCGAAGAACCCCGTCGACGCAATCGACCTCACCAAGTCCATGTCCAAGGACGAGTCGGACAAACGAGTGCGCAAGGCGCAGAATCGCCTCACCCAGCTGCGACTCTTCAGCGCTGGTCTCCTCGAGCCCCACCCCGCCGGACCCGGGCTCATCGTGCTCTTCGAGGGCTTCGACGCCGCCGGCAAGGGTGGCGCGATCCGCCGACTGACGGCCAGCCTCGACCCGCGCCACGTGACCGTGCACCCGGTGGGGCCGCCGACCGATGAAGAGCTGCGCCACCACTTCCTCTGGCGCTTCCAGCCCTACATTCCCGGCACGGGCGAGATGACGGTCTTCGACCGTTCCTGGTACGGCCGACTCCTCGTCGAGCGCGTCGAGGGACTCATCGATGACGAGCTGGCCGCGCTCTCAGCCGAGGAGATCGTCAACTTCGAGCGCATGCTCACCCACGCCAGCACGACCATCGTGAAGTTCTGGCTCCAGATCTCCAGCGCCGAAGAGCTCAAGCGCTTCAACGACCGCGAGAATGATCCTCTCAAGCGGTGGAAGTTAACCCCCGACGACTGGCGCAACCGCGAAAAACGAAAAGGCTACGAAAAAGCGCTGCGCTACATGGTCGAAACGACCGACACCAAGCACGCGCCGTGGGATCTGATCCCGGCGGAGGACAAGAACTACGCCCGCGCGACCATCCTCGAGACTCTCATTCATCGCTGGGTGCACGACCTCGAACGCCGCGGCTACGACGTCCCCGCGCCCGTCAAGGGCAGTTACCTCAAGGGCAACTAGGTATGTCGCAACGCTACGGCATCACGATTCCCTTCGAGGGCGTCACCCTGCTCGAGCACCGTGACTGGTTCCACCGTCTGGTCGACCTGGGCTATACCGACGTGTGGTCGGCCGAGGTCGACGGCGCGGACGGCTTCACTCCCCTCAGTGTGGCCGCTCTGAGCGAGCCCCGCCTCAACCTCGGCGTGGCGGTCACGCCCGCCTTCACGCGCGGCCCGGGCCTGCTCGCCATGAGCGTCGCGGCCATGGCCGAAGTCGCCGGCGGGCGATTCACCATGGGACTGGGCGCCTCCAGCCAGCCGGTCGTCGAACGTTGGAACGGCATCGCCTACGAGAAGCCCTACCAGCGCACGCGCGACGTGCTGCGATTTCTCACACGCGCCCTCGACGGCGAAAAGATCAATGAGGAGTTCGAGACCTTTGCCATCCACGGCTTCAAGCTCTCTCGTCCCGTCATGGAGCGTCCCGACATCCTGCTCGGCGCACTTCGTCCGGGCATGCTGCGACTCGCGGGTCGCGAAGCCGACGGCGCGATCCTGAACTGGCTCGCGGCAAGCGACGTCGCCCAGTGTCGAGCCGAAGTGGGAGCGAACAAGACGATCGCCGCTCGGCTCTTCGTGATCCCCCTCGAGGACGCCGATACCGCGCGGTTCATCGCCCGGCGCATGATCTCGTCGTACCTGACGGTGAACGCCTACGCCGAGTTCCACCGATGGCTCGGCCGCGGCGAGGACCTCACCCCGATGTGGGACGCGTGGCGCGACGGCGATCGCAAGTTGGCCAACGAGGTCATCCCCGACTCCGTGGTGGATGAACTCGTCATTCACGGGAGTTTCGCGGCGTGCCGCGAGCACATCACTCGCTACGTGGAGGCTGGGGTCGAGGTGCCCACGATCGCGATCGTCCCGGTGGGCGTTGACCTCGTGGCGGCCGTCGAAGGTCTCGCCCCGCGCTAGACCTTGTCGGCCTCGAGAAACTCGAGGATCTCGGCGTACTTCACGCGCGCCGCCTGGGCGCGAGTGGGCACGTGGTCGCTCGGCACCTCACGCGCTTGATAGTTCTTGAGCGCGTGACGCGCGACGGTCTGGCGGTGCACCTCATCGGGACCGTCGTAGATGCGCGCGGCACGGGCTTGGCGGTACATGGACTCGAGCGGCATGTCCGTGGAGTACCCGAGCGACCCGTAGGTCTGAATGGCCCGATCCACGACGTTGTGCAAGACGTTCGCGCCGTAGAACTTGATCATGGCGATCTCGTCGCGCGCGGCCGCCGCGCCGACCTGGTCCATCTTCCAGGCGGCGTGCAGGGTCATGAGGCGCGCGGCATGCATCTCGGCCTTGGAGTCGGCGATCCAGTTTTGAATTGTCTGCTTGTCGGCGAGGAGCGATCCGTGCGTGAAGCGACTGAGGGCCCGCTCGCACATCATGTCAAAGGCGCGCTGAGACTGCCCGAGCCAGCGCATGCAGTGATGGATACGTCCCGGCCCGAGCCGCGTCTGGGCCAGGAGGAAGCCCGAGCCCTCGGGTCCGATCAGATGATCGGCCGGCACGCGCACGTCTTGATAGAGGATCTCGGCGTGATTTCCGAACTGCCCGTAGACGACGTCGGGGTGGTCCATCGCTCCCACGTCGCGCAGAATGGTGACCCCCAGCGTGTCGACCGGTACAACGAACATCGACGAGCCCTGATACGGGTGCACCTCGGGGTTGGTCACCGCCATCACGATCAAGATGTCGGCGACCGAGCCGTTCGTCGTGTACCACTTGCGACCACTGATCACCCACTCCTCGCCGTCGCGCACCGCGCGCGTGGCGAGCAGGCGCGGGTCGCTGCCGGCAGTGTTCGGCTCGGTCATCGAGAATCCCGAGCGAATCGAACCGCTCAGCAGCGGCGTGAGCCAACGCTCGCGAATGTCCTCGCGACCGGTCATTTCGATGCCCGCCGCCAACAGCTCGGCGTTGCCGCTGTCGGGGGCGTTGTTGCCAAAGACAACCGGCGCGTACATCGACTGGCCGAGGACCTCGTGCATGAGGCCGAGCTTCACCTGGCCAAAGCCCATGCCGCCCAGCTCGCTGGCCAGGTGCGCGGCCCACAGACCGCGTTTTTTCACCTCGTCCTGGAGGGGCTTAATGACGCCGAGCAGTTGGTCACGCGACAGCGTGAGGGTCTCGAGGGGAAAGACCTCCTCGCGCACGAAGCCGCGCATCCACTCGAGTTGCCCTTCGTACTGCGCGTCGGTCGAAAAATCCCAGGCCATGGTGCCGTTCCCCTTCGTCGTGACCCACTCTAGGGCTCGACATTTTCCACTCGGTGTGGCGCGCGGCGCGACTCTCTACAATGAAACCCAGATCGGAGAGCCGTGGCCAAGAAGCGCAAGACCAAGTCGAACAAGACCGAACCGACGCAGGGCGACGCCCACAACAAGAAAGTGATCGGCGTCGTGGACACGATGTTTGCGCGCTTCGACATGGGGGCAGCCGCCCGACGCGAGCTCGCGAAGTGCCCGGGGTACGGCGAGACCTTCGAGGTCGTGAGCCAGACGGTGCCGGGCTTCAAGGACCTCGCCGTCGCGGCGAAGAACCTCATCGAGCGTGACGGCGCGTCCATCGTGGTCGCCCTCGGCATGCCGGGATCGGCGGAGATCGACAAGCAGTGCGCGCACGAAGCCTCGACGGGCATCATGACCGCCCAACTCCTCACGTCCACGCCGATCCTCGAAGTGTTCGTGCACGAAGACGAGTCCGACGACCCCCAGGTTCTCGCCAAGGTCTTCGAGAACCGCTCGCGCGACCACGCGCGCAACGCGTACTGGATGCTCTTCGCACCCGAGGAGCTCGCCAAGCGAGCGGGCCAGGGCATTCGCCAGGGTTTCGCGAACGCCGGCACGCTGCCCCACGCGTAATCACACGCTCCGCTCAATCGATATGCTCACCTGAGCCGTCACTCACGAGGAGACCGTCATGCCCGAAGCCGTCATCGTCGCCACTGCGCGCACTCCGATTGGCCGAGCCTTCAAGGGGTCTCTGGTCGATCTGCGGCCCGACGACCTCACCGCCTTCATCGTGCGAGCAGCCCTAGAGAAGGTCCCCGAACTCGACCCCCACAGCGTGGAGGACCTCATCGTGGGTTGCGGTCAGCCGGCCGGCGAGGCCGGTTTCAACGTCGCGCGCGTCGCCGCGGTCCTCGCGGGACTTGACGACGTTCCGGGCGTCACCGTCAATCGCTACTGCTCCTCATCGCTTCAGACGATTCGCATGGCGGCCCACGCGATTCGCGCCGGCGAAGGCGACGTCTTCGTCGCCGCCGGGGTCGAAACCGTCTCGCGATTCGCGAGCGGCGCGGCCGACAGCGGAGCGGCCATCAACCCGCGCTTTGCCGAGGCGATCGCGCGCACCAAGGAGCGCACGCCCAAAGTGGGTGCGCCGTGGACTCCCTCGACGGGCCTGCCCGACGTCTACATCGCCATGGGCCAGACCGCTGAGAACGTGGCCGAGTTCGAAAAGGTCTCGCGACTTGAACAGGACGAGTTCGCGTTGCGCAGCCAGGAACTCGCCGTCGCGCACCAGAAGAATGGCTTCTTCGAACGAGAGATCACTCCGGTGACGTCCCCCGACGGCACCATCATCGCCAAGGACGACGGGCCACGTGACGGAACAACGCTCGAAAAGCTTCAGAGCCTGGCGCCGGTGTTTCGCGAGGGCGGCACGGTCACAGCGGGCAACGCCTGTCCACTCAACGACGGCGCGGCGGCGGTCATCGTGATGAGCGACACCCGCGCCAGAGAGTTGGGCATTACCCCGCTCGCACGAATTGTCGCCAGCGGCGTCAGCGCTCTGAACCCCGAGATCATGGGACTCGGCCCGATCGAGGCGTCGCGCCAGGCGCTCGCGCGCGCTCGTATGAGCGTCGCCGACCTGGACCTCGTCGAGATCAACGAGGCCTTCGCCGCCCAGGTACTTCCCTCCGCGAAGCACCTCGAGATTCCCCTCGCGAAGCTGAACATTCGAGGCGGGGCGATCGCTCTGGGTCACCCCTTTGGCATGACCGGCGCGCGCATCATGACGACGTTGATCAACTCACTCGAGGACGCGGATAAGCGCTTCGGACTCGAGACGATGTGCGTCGGCGGCGGCCAAGGCATGGCCATGATCGTCGAGCGCCTGAGCTAGCTACTCGCTGTCGCCCGTCCAGCGGGCCTCGGGGTCCGCCTCGTAGATAGCAGCGTCCTCATCAGTGACGGCACGGGCCTCGTCGGGCAACATGACCGGAATCGAGTCGCGAATCTCATAGGCGAGGCGCGCGCGCGGATTAAAGAGCACGTCGTGGGCGGGCACGTACAACAACTTGCCGTGATCGACCGGGTCCTCGAGCAACGAGAGCAGAAAGTCATCCACGGCCATCAGTTGAGCTCCTTAATCATTGTCACGACCTGCGCCACGTGCTCGCGCAAGGATGCCTCGTCGCGGTCCTCCACGTTCAGTCGCAGGAGCGGCTCGGTGTTCGAGGCGCGCAGGTTGAACCACCACGTGCCGAAGTCGGCACTGAGCCCGTCGAGCTCGTCGCTCGCTACACCCTCTTGCTCCAAGCGACGGCGAACCTTGGCCACCACGTCCAACGGACTCGAGACTTCAGTGTTGATCTCGCCCGAACTGGCGTAGCGGATAAAGGGCGCGGCGAGTTCAGACAGCGGCAGGTCCGACTGGCTGAGCAGCTCGAGAACCACGAAGGCGGTGATGATGCCGGAGTCGGCGCGATAGTTGTCGCGGTAGTAGTAGTGACCCGAGTGCTCGCCGCCGAAGATAGCCCCGGTCTCGGCCATCGTCTGTTTGATGTAGCTGTGACCGACGCGGGTGCGCAGCGCCACACCGCCGGACTCTTCGATCACTTCGGGCACGGCTTTCGAGCAGATCAGGTTGTAGAGCACCGTCGCGCCGGGGTGACGTCCCAACATGACGGACGCCACCATGGCCGTGGTGGTCGATCCACTCACCGGGTTGCCCAGCTCGTCGATCAAAAATACGCGGTCCGCGTCGCCGTCAAAGGCGAGTCCGACGTCGGCCCCGGTCTCGCGGATGCGCGTCTGTGCGTCGACGAGGTTGGCCGGGTTCAGGGGGTCGGCGGGGTGGTGGGGAAACGTCCCATCCAACTCGCCATAGAGAATGTCGAGGTCAAAGGGCAGGCCTTCGAAGACCAGCGGTGCGACGAAGCCGCCCATGCCGTTCGCCGCGTCGGCCACGATTCGCAGGGGACGAAACGAGGCCACGTCGGCGAAGGAGTGCACGTGGGTGACCCATTCATTGGTGAGATCGAGCGTGGAATACTCCGCCAACTCGCCCTCGGCCGGATGCTCGTAAAACTCGTTGGTCAGTGCTTCGACCTCGTGGAGGCCCGACTCCGCGCCGATGGGTTTGGCCCCGGCCAAGCACAGTTTGATGCCGTTGTACGTTGCGGGGTTGTGCGAGGCAGTGAACATCGCACCGGGCACACCGAGATAGCCCGAGGCGAAGTACAGAAAGTCGGTCGAGGCGAGCCCGAGGTCAGTGACCTCCACCCCGACGGCACGCGCGCCCAGCGCAAAGGCGGCCGACAACGGCTCGCTCGAGGCGCGCATGTCGCGCGCGAGGACAACGCGCGGCGACTTGGCGAAGGAGCCGAAGGCCGAACCCACCGCCTGAGCGAGGCGCTCGTCTAACTGATCGGGATAAGTACCGCGGACGTCGTAGGCCTTAAAAATCTGGGACGTCTCCACGGGGGCTCAGTCTACCGAGCGCCTTCTTCGACGCCGAAAGGCCAGAACGAGCACGACGAGTCCGCCCACCACGGTCACGTCGCTCACCACGTGTCCGATCGTGTACGACGGAGTGCTCCCGTAGACCAGCGAGACCGTCTTGGATGTCGGCACCACCGCCATCAGGTTGGGACTCACGCGAAAGGGGCCCGTGGCGCCGGAGGCCCGCCAGCGCGGGTAGTAGGAGATCTTCACGAGCATCGGCACGCCGATTCGACTCACGTGGAACGAGATGGACTGCAGCCCGACCTTGACGTGAGTAACGGTGACCTTGGGTAACGCACCGCTCGCGGTCATCGAGTTGATACTCGTCGCGCGCGGCCAGTTCGAGGGTCCGCTCTCGGCGGCGTAGACGTTCTGGATGTCGTTGGTCAGCCACCACTCCTCGTTCTCACTCAGCCAGTTGTGCTGAGAAGAGATGTTGGCGACCACGTTGGGATCTTCGGCGAGCGACTGCACCATCGGGCTGTGGGTGATCAGGTAGACGCGCCACTGCGCGCCCGGCGCGGGCCAGGTCTTGGTGGTCGCAATGAGTTTGAGATCAGGAACGGCCGCCGCCTGCTTGAAGACGGCCGGCGAAAAGGCCAGGAAGTACTTGACGCCAAGTATCTGCAGGTGCCGCACGCCTTCGGCGACGTCGAGCGGCCCGTAGTTCAGTCCCACTTGGGGATCGCTGGGCGACACGCTGAGCTCGGACTGGTCGAGGTAGTGATAGGGCGTCGTCGGCGACGACTCCATGAGCAGACCCTCCATCGAGTCCACGCAGTTGTCGGTCCAGTACGGCAAGAGCATCAGCGCTTCGGGGGTGCCGAATCGGTTCTCGGTTGCGCTGTACTCCCACATCGCGCGACCGCAACCGTATTTCGACGAGACCTTCTCCATCGTGGTGATGATGTCGTGATACTCGGGCCACGAAGCCTGGGCTTGATAGCCCGCGTAGTTATCGGCCGCCCACGCCGAAACTTGGTTGCCGGTGAGGTTGAGGTTCAGAAAGTTCGCCACCGGCGTGATAAGTCCCGGCACCGTCGAGCCGAGTCCGAGTATCGCCACGACGCAAGTAGCCCAAAAGAGTCGCCCGCTCCGCCAGTCGCTGTCCTCGGACTCGTCGACGTACACCCGAGTCGGAACCACCGTGCCCACGCGATCAAAACTCACTGTCTCGTCGGACTCATGAGTGATGTTGTCGCCCTCGACGTAGGCGGGTTGCCATCGACGGCGTCGCGGAACGTAGTTCGACCACCGAGCCGCGACGTAGCCCACGAACCAGCCCGAGACCAGGTAGATCGAGATATACCAGAACGGGATGAGTCGCTGGTTCCAGATCGCACTCTGAGGGTCGAGAGCGAAGGCCCAGAACGACGCGACCGTGGTCCACGCCAGTACGAGACCGAGACGGTCACGCACGATGAAGGCCACGATGACCGAGACACCCGCCAACGACACGATCCAGCGATCTCCGGCACTGAAGTTCGCCCAAAGCGGGGTATTGAACCAACCCAGCGTCGAGAAGATCTCGTGGAAGTTGTTGACGTACACGTTGGAGTAACCGAGCGAGTCGGTAAGTGACTGGGAGGTGGCGAAGGGAAAGAGCCACCAGGCCGAGAGTCCCACGGACAACAATCCGGCTCCTAGGGCGAAGCGCATCGGGCGTGACTGGTCTCCGCGCCAGAGGGAGCGACGATCGTCGTCGCCGACGTCGCGGCGCTGCACGAGCTCGGCGGCGGTCATGACGAGGATCATGGCGAGCGCGAATCGCAGCGCGACGAAAAAGGAGACAACGACGAAGACTGCGGCGAGTGCAGTGAAGAAGTACCCGCGCCGCGAATAGATCACTTGAACAGTGCGGCCGACCGCGAAGAGGACCAGCAATAACGTGAAAATCAGGGAGTAGGGCGATTCGCGGGCCGAAAGAAAGCCGGTGTGGTCGGTGGTAAACGAAGTGTCAAAAAAGAAGGGAATGAAACAGACACAGAGCGAAGCGACCAAGACTGCCAGACGGTTGGTTACGCCGTCGAGCTCGGCGTTGCGCGCGTCGCGCTCGAAGAGTCCGTAGCGATATGCCAGTTCATAGAGCAGTACCAGGACCACCGCGCCGATAGTGAACATCCACGGCAGGACGTGCGCGGCCAGGGTCAAGCTGAGGGAGATTGCGGCCAGCCAGAATCCTTTACCGGTGCGCATCCCCCTGGCAAAGAGTCCGATGGTGAGTAGTCCAAGGGCGAGAGAGAGCGAAAAGGCGTACTCGCCCGCCATCGTCGAGAAGAGGTTGCCGCCATCAATCGTGAATGACGCGTCGAAAAGAAACGGCAGCGTCGCCAACGCCAGGGCCGCGGGGATCGGGCGCGGGGCGCGAAAGAGTCGGCCCATCGCATAAGCGCAAATGGGGAGGAGGACTGAGCCCAGAATCGTGGCGAGTTTGATCGCCACCGAAAAGCCGATGATGTAGCTGGCGAAGGTGGCGAGGACGTCGGGCAGCACGAAGTAGTAGGTGTACAAGGGAAAGCCGTCGAACCAACCCGGGTCCCAGGGCGTGAAGTCAAAGGGATTGCCCGTCGTGCGCAGGTACGCGGGCGCGGCCAGGTGCGAACCAGTGTCCCCGCCCGTGATCAGCGTGTTCGAGAAGATGAGGTTGGGGTGCAGCTCCCAGACGGTGATGAAGATCACCGCCAGGACAAGGACGGCGTCAAAGACTCGCTCGGTGGTCCACCAGGCCCTGAATCGCTCCATCAATGTCCCGAGCGCAGATGCATGACCATCACAAAGGCCGTGGCGTTGAAGGCGGCGTGGGTGAGGTAGCTCGGTACGAGCCGCTTGGTGCGGTAGGCGACGATCGCGAGCACGATGCCCAGCGCGAAGAGACCCGCGAACTCCAGTGGTTCGCCGTGCGCGAGACCGAAGAGGGCCGCACTCACCACCACCGCGATCACGACCGCACTGCGTCGTGTCACGCCGTGGGTTCCCTCGGCCAGGGCGCGAAACAGGACGCCACGAAAGAACCACTCTTCGAACAGGGGCGCGAGAAAGACCGTCATGAGACCCACCAGGATGAATCCCCCACCGTGGGAGGCCGCAAAGAGGTGGTTGACCGGCTGGTTCAGACTCTTGAAGTGAAAGGGGTAGTACGCGGCGTCGATGGCGTACTGGCACCCGACGCCCAGCACGACGTACGCCGCGTCGCTCGCCCGAGGGCGCCACTGATCGGGCCACGGGCGAAGCTGGCCCTCCCGGTAGGCGAAGACGATCGCCGCGCCAAAGCCCGTCCACACGCCAAGGAGGCCCAGTGCGTTCGCCCACCACGGCGGATTGGCCACCTTCGCCAGGGCGCTCAACCCCCCGGGGTAGTTGGTGAGGGCGGCGCCCAGGGCCTCGAGCAGGGTGGCGATGACTTGACCGACTAAGAATCCGATAAATCCCGCCACCACGATCGCGACGACGCGCGGTCGATTTTCCAGCGCAGGTACGGAAGGAGAACTCAAGAGGTGGCGCTTTCGACTCGGAGGTTTTGCACAGGCCCAAACGACTTGTCGCGGTAGACCTCTAGATTAGATACGTGGCTGATGCACCGAATGATCAAAACGGATACAAAAAGTTTCTCCCGAATGGCGAGAAGCCCATGGCGCCCCAGGTCCGGCGCCGCATCATCATCATTGGCCTCATCGCCTTCGTCATCGGAATTCTGATTATTAACTCAGCGTTCTCGCATCAGAACGTGAAAACGTTGACCTACTCGCACCTCTTGCGCGACGCGAAGTCCAACCAGGTTGACACGGCCACCATCAACAACTCCAGTGGTGTCATTACCGGCCAGTTGACCAACGGGACGAACTACAGCGCCAACGGTCCCGTGCCGGCACTTTCACAGGAAGTGAATGAGCTGCGCACCGAGAACGTGGCCGTCACCTTCGCGAACCCTTCCAGCCTGGCCTCGGAGTTTCTGCCGTACCTCATCTGGATTCTGATCTTCGGTGGATTCCTGTACTACGCGAGCCGACAGGCGCGCGGCCAGATGAACGGGATGATGTCGGTGGGCCGCTCACGCGCCAAGCAGTTCAGCGAAGATCGCCCCAAGACCACGTTCGCCGACGTCGCGGGATACCTCGGCGTGAAGCAGGAGATCAGCGAAGTCGTCGAGTTCCTCAAGAGTCCGCTGCGCTACAAGACCATCGGTGCGACGATTCCCAAGGGTGTGCTCCTGGTCGGCCCGCCCGGTACGGGTAAGACGATGCTGGCGCGCGCCGTCGCGGGCGAAGCCGGCGTTCCCTTCTTCTCGGTCTCAGGCTCAGACTTCATGGAGATGTTCGTGGGTGTGGGTGCCAGTCGTGTGCGTGACCTCTTCGCGACGGCGCGCAAGCAAGCTCCGGCGATCGTCTTCGTCGACGAGATCGACTCGATCGGTCGAAAGCGCGGCGCGGGCCTGGGTGGTGGCCACGACGAACGTGAACAGACCCTCAACCAGATGCTGAGCGAGATGGACGGCTTTGAGCCCACTGAGGGCGTGGTCGTCATCGCGGCGACCAACCGACCCGACGTGCTCGACCCCGCGCTCCTGCGCCCGGGCCGCTTCGACCGCCAGATCGTGGTTCCCCTCCCCGACCTCGAAGAGCGCCTCCCGATTCTCGAAGTGCACTCCAAGGGCAAACCGCTCGATCCGTCGGTGGATCTGATGATGGTTGCGCGTGGCACGCCCGGCATGAGTGGCGCCGATCTGGCCAACCTCGTCAACGAAGCCGCGCTGCACGCCGTGCGACGCAACTCGGCCACCATCTCGATGGAGGACTTCGAGACGGCGCGCGACCGCGTCCTGATGGGGCAAGAACGCGACACGATGGTCCTCCAGGACGACGAACGAGAGCGCATTGCCTTTCACGAGAGCGGTCACGCCTTGCTCGCCTACGTGCTCGAAAAGACTGATCCGTTGCACAAGATCACGATTATTCCTCGCGGCATGGCGTTGGGCGTGACGATGACCCTGCCCGAAGAGGACCGCCACATCATGGACCGCCAGGCGCTCGAGGACTCGTTGTGCATGCGCATGGGCGGACGCGTGGCCGAGCTGCTCGTCTACGGTGATCTGTCGACCGGCGCGGCTGACGATCTTCAGCGCAACACGGAACTCGCCCGTCGCATGGTGCGCGAGTGGGGCATGTCCAAGGAGATCGGGCCGATGGCCTGGGGCTCGAACAATCAGGTGTTCCTGGGCGAAGACCTGATGCACACCCGTGACTACTCCGACCACACCTCGAAGGTCATCGACGATGAAGTCGAGCGCATCCTGCGTGAACAGGAGTCGCGCGCCATCGAGGTCGTCACCCTGCACCGCCGGGGACTCGAAGCGCTCACCCGCGCGCTGCTCGAACACGAGACGATCGACGGCGCCGAGGCCGCCCGACTGATCGATGAGGCGAATGGAGAGCCGGTACACCCGGTGGGCACTAGGACGGTGAGTGCCTTGTCGGCCAAGAGCCGCGCCGCGGCCAAGGAGCAAGCCAAGGAACTGGCCAACGCTCCCGCGGCGACGACTCCGGCGCCTAGCACGCCGGCGACACCGACGCCGGGCTGGCAACCGCCGACGCTACCCGCCGTCTAAGGGCACTTGCACGAAGAGTCCGGCCGGTCGGCTCGGCAGCGTCACCGTGACGATCGCACTCGGCGTGGACGCCGTGACGAGGTAGGTGCCCGCGGGTTTAGGGATCGCCGCTCCCAGCAGTGAGGCCAGAGAGAGCGTGGTTCCCGCGCCGACCCGGGTGCCCTTGGTTGTCACGTCCTTCGTACTGGGTGTCGTCGCGTACGTGGTGACGCGAACCGACATGGCACGAGCCGACGTGTTCGTGACATCGGCCACGTCGAAGCCCTCGCCGCTGTAGTCCCTCAGAACGTCTGCGGCCGCGGGAGCCTGGGGCGACGACAAGACAATCCACTGCCCCGTGCCCGTCGCCAGTCCCGACACGACGGGCACCGACGATCGCACGGTAACGCTCGCGTAGCCGGCGGCGGGAATCGCCGAGTTCGGCGTGATGGTGATCACGCCGCTCGAGTACGGCGCGAGCGACGTGGTCTGGGGCGAGATCGTGAACTTCGCCAACGAAACGCTCGCGCTCACTTGGGCCCGCACGTCGTTGGGATTGTCGACACGAATCTCTGCCGTGGCGTCGTTCGCCGTGGTGACCGCCGGAAACCACGACTCGGTGGACGCCGAGGACACGCCGGCGTCAAAGGAGAGGGTGCCGACCGAGTCCTGCTCGCCCACCACCGCCAACGAGCCACGCACGACCTTGACGTTCAGGCCGACGTTCGCGGTGTTGACCACGCTCTTGCCGACGTCGATCAGCGCCTGGGCGTGGGCGGGCACTGAGATCCCCTGCAGGTTCTCGGGCGCGTAGAAACCATTCGCCTCGAGCACCGAGATATTCGCGACGGCTTGGGTCGCCGTGGGGTTGTAGAGACTGACGTAGGCGTCCGAACCCACCAGAGTGTTGAAGCCCGCAGCGAACCACCGAGTGACGCCTTGTGAGTCACAGGGTACGTTCGCGTTGCCCTCAATCTCATCGGCCACGACTCCCCCGCCACTGATCTGCGCGGCGGTCGCGTACGTCACACTCGCTGTCGTCACCTTGCCCGACTTGGCGCGACTCGCGGTCGGTGGATCGACTACCCGAGGCTCGACGATCTGGCCGCCGTGAGCTGCGAGCTCCAACGTGCCGCTCCAGGTCCTGCCACTACTGGAGACGACCGAGACGCTGACGCTGCGCGCCAGGCTTGCCGTGTTGAAGAACGAGACGCGCCCGGGCGCGTCGCTGGTCAGACCGGTGCAGTAGAGCGCCGTCGACTCCGCGTTGATGGACGTGGCCAGACCACTGGGTAGCGCGGAGGGATTGTGTGGGGTCGAGCGAGTGGTGGCGAATCCCACCAGGGCCACGATAAGGGCGAGGACGGCGAGCCACGGGAAGCGTCGTGAGGTCTTCATCGCTCGCCCCGCGCACGTTCCCGGCGACGTCGTCCGGTAAAGAGCCACTCCACCCGCTGGATCCAGCCAAAGCCCAGCCACACGAGTATCCACACGGCCAGCGTGAGGCCGGCCAGAATCGCGTTGAAGGGGAAGCGCTGCAGGGTGAGCGTGCCCGTCAACGTCGACGCGCTGGTCGGCACCTGAAAGTACGACAGCCACGAGTTGTCCGTGGAGTGAGGCGCGCTTTGGCCGTTGACGAGGAGCGCAAAGGCGCTCGCGGGGGCGAAACCCGCCTCGACGGTCGACCCCGAAAAGAGAGCTCCCGTGTTCGAGTTCGTGGAGAGTAACGGGACGACCTTTGAGGTGCCGGGTTCGCTCTGGGCCACGATGCCGTGAAAGAGGGAGTTCGAAAAGACCTCGACCGAGGGCGTCTGCAAGACGAGCGAGAGATCGCTCTGATCGTTGAGGGCGGTCTCTAAGACATCGGGCGCGTCGCGCACCGGCGCGCTTTGGACCCCCGCGAGTGCCGGGGCCGGTGAGTTCATCACGACGATCGTGGAGATCCCCGCGGGAGCGAGCAGCGAACCGAGCCGCACGGTGCGACCGCTAATGACCTCAGAGACGGACTTCATGATCAGATCGCTCGCTCCCGAGTCGGGCGAGACGAACTGGGTCGCCCCGCCCGGGAGCCCGTCCATCGACGTGGCCGCCTCCAGTCCGGGTTCGACCGTCCATCCCGCCAGTGGCAGCACCGACGGGTCACCTAACCACAGGACGCGATAGCCACCCGCGTCGCTGGGCGCCAGAGCGCTCAACGACTGAGCGACACTCGTCGTCGGCAAATCGAAGCGCCCACTCCCCAGACTCTGGAGGAAGGGCAGACTCGCCACCGCCAGGGTGAGCACCGAAGCGACCGCGGCGATCTGGCGCCAACCGAATCGATCTCCGCGCAGGTCCAACTCGAGCGCTCCCACGCCCAGGCCGATCATCGCGGCGAGCGTAAAGGCGTAGAGCGCCAGCACCACGTCAAGGTCCGGCGCGAACGAACCCAGCCAGTGCCGCGAGACCAGGGCCGCGAGAATCAGCGTAAGGGCGGCGATGGTCGCGAGTTTGGTGGCGACCCGTCGACGGTCTCCGCGACACAGCACGAGGGCGAGGAGCGCGGCCACGGGCAGTAGCCAACCCCACCACGTCGCGCCAAAGCCGCCATCGACATCGCGCAGCATCGAGAGAAACGACGGCACCGACCACGGTCCCCGGGGCAGTCCGAAGATCTCCACTGATCGCCGCCCCGCCGCAAGAACGTCCACGGTCATCGGCAACAGGAAGATGGCAACGTTAAAGACGAGCGCGCCCAAGAGGCGCCCCGAGGCACGAAAACTGCTATCGGGATCCGGTTCAAAGGCGCGCGAGAGCGCGACGGCCACGATCACGAGGGCACTCACGACCAGGATTGCCGGCGCGAGGGCGGTGGAGAGAGCGACGATCATGATGAGCGTCATGCGCTGACCCGCTTCGCTCACCCGCCAGCCGCGCTGTCCGAAGGGAACCGCTTCGCCGTAGGGGCGACGTCGAAAGCCCGGCACGTCCATCACCTCGAACACGCGTCGCACGATGAAGGGCAGACTGGCCACGGCGACCAGCACGTCGAGGCGACCCTGACCGATCGCGTTCAGTCCGAGCGGCATAGCCGCGTAGGCGATCGCTCCCACCAGCCGCGCCCGATTCGACGCTCGACCCTTGAGGAATCGCCCCACGCCCACCGCGCCCAGGGGCACGCAGAGGATGAGCGCGAGCCGCGGCAGTATCCCCATTCGCCCCACCACAAATGTGCCGGCAAAGGCCAGGACCCCGTAGCCGGGCATCCCCGGAGTACCGGTGCCTACGCCGCTCGCGGACCACGAGGCAAAGAAGTGTCGCCACGTCGACCACCACGAGTCGAGGGGCGCGAGGTTTCCCACTATCGGCAAGTGCATCGAGAAGAGATTTCGCGAGCCGATGAACCACGAGAAAGCGAATACAACGATGAACATGGCTTGGGCCCGAAACGACGTCATGATGTGCGAGGGCCGTGTGCGGACCTCAAACGCTTCGCTCTCGGCGATCTCGTCGAACTCCTCGTCTTCGGAGAAGGCGGCGGCGAAACCGACGCCGCTTTCCTCACTCTCGCTGATCTCCCCTCGTTCCAGGCCGGCCTCCGGCGGCAGGATGCCTCGAGCCCGGTCGTAACCCTCGCGAACAAGGGTCACCACGAATCGGCGAAGCCGAAGCGCTCCGCCTACCTGCAAACGGTGCAGTTCAGGGTCCGAGAGGACACGCGAGGCGTCCATCTGGCGGCGGCGCTGTCGCACGCGGCGACGATGCTTGAGTAGCCAGCGCCATGATCCGGCGATGGCACCCGCCCGATCGGTGTCACCACCCACGAGGGCCACGACCAACTCCACGCAGTCCAGCGCAAAGAGTGCGAGCAGAGTCCACCACGCCGTGCGACGGTGCCAGCCCGAGGCGACGATGAGCAACTGGTGTCGGCGCAAGAGGTCCTGACGGCTGGCGCGCCGGGTGCCGAGCGCGGTGGTCGGCCGCTCGCCCGTCGCGATGGTTTCGCGATGCGCCACCTTGGCGAGCGGCGCCACCACGATGCGCGCGCCCGCCACCTGCGCTCGCCAGCACAGGTCCACATCGTCGCCGAGCAGCGTGATCAAGGGATCAAATCCGTGCAGCGAGGAGAACAGGTCAGCGCGCACCAAGGTGACACCGCCGGGCGCGACGAAGACATCGCGCTCTAGGTCCTGCTGGCCGTGATCGATCTCCCCTGTTTCGATTCGCTCGCGTACGACCCCGAAGCGATCGCAGGATTGTCCGACGTGCAACAGCGTGATCGGATCTTCGTACTCGACGAACTTGGGCGTGACGATGCCCGCATTCGTGCGATAGGCCGCCTCGACCATGAGTTGAAGCGCGTCGGGCTCAAGACGCACGTCGTCGTGACAGAAGAGGAAAAAGGCCGTCCCTTCGACCATCAGTGCCGCCTCGTTGCAGGCGGCACCAAAGCCTCGGTTCTCGTCCAGGACGCGCACGAAGGCGCTGGGCGCAACCGACGCGACGCGCTCGGCGACGCTGAACGCGTCACCGTTGGCGACGACCAGCAGGCTCAGTTGTTCGTAGTTTTGTGCCGCCAGCGACGCCGCCGCGGCTTCGAGACCCGGTCCGGAGCCGGTGGTGACGATGACGGCAACGACGGCCGGAGCACGAGATTCCATCAGTTCTTCAAGGCTACTGGGCTCGGCCCTTTGCAACAGAATCGAGCGACGCTCGAAGAGCAATTGGCGACTTAACTCGCGCGACGTCGGCTCTCGAGGTCGTTGACGACATCGTTCAATGTCTGATCGAGCGAAATCTGCGGTGACCAACCAGTCGCATGGTGCAGCTTGTCGTAGCTGCCACGAAATACGGGCGTCTCAACGGGTCGCAACAAGGCGGGATCGACCACGGTGGTGATCTCGGGAGCAATACGTTGGACCAACATCGCGCACAGATCACTGAGGAGCACGTCGCGGCCCGAGGCTACGTTGTACGCCTCGCCGGTGAGACCGTACTGGGCGAGCAGACGATAGGCCCGCACCACATCGCGCACGTCGGAGAAATCACGACGCGTGGACAGATCACCGACGAGAATCTCTCGATCGCCGCGTTCCTTCGCATCCAACAGGCGCGTGACGAGAGCGGGCACGACGAAGTTGAGCGACTGACCCGGGCCGAGATGATTGAAGGGCCGCGCAACAACAACCCGTTGACCTCGTCGGCGCACCACGTCGTGGGCCACGTTCTCGGCCTCGACCTTGCTCGCCGAATACGGGTTCGCGGGCGCAATCCGAAAGGTCTCGCGCAGCGGCTGGTCCTCTTCGCCGACGATGCCGTAGACCTCTGAGGTGGACACCACGATCGTGGTCGATGACGGCGCGACATCGTAGGCCGCGTCGAGCACTCGATGGGTGCCCACCACGTTGACGCGCGTGAACTCATTGGCTCGCTCCCACGACTCGCCCACGTGCGTCAAGGCCGCCAGGTGATACGTCGTGTCGGGGACGTAGCGCGCAAAGACGTCACGCACCGCTGCTTCGTCGGTTACGTCGTACTCGCGGTCGATGCCCAAGACTTCGTCACCGCTTTCGCGCAGGTGACGAATGAGGTGCTGGCCGACGAATCCCTTCGATCCGCTGACCAGGGCGCGCATCAGGACAAGGCCAAGTCGTACGCGCTTTGATGTTGATCGAGGCAACGGTCCCACGTGAAGTTGGCGGCTCGCCGCCGGGCGCGCAGCGCACGCTCGCCGCGATCCTCGCTCGTCTCGCTCAGCGCCAGCAGGAGAACTTCGGCCAGCGCACCCGCGTCGCCGACCGGAACCAGATACGCCTCGCCACCCGCCACTTCGGCCATCACCGTGTCGGCACTCGTTACCACCGTCGCCCCACACGCCATGGCCTCTAGCACCGGCAGGCCGAAGCCCTCGCCACGCGACGGATACGCGACCGCGCGCGCACCGCGATACAATCCGGGCAGCAAGTCATCGTGCACGAAACCGAGACGGCGAATGCGCGCACCAAACGGGTGCGTGCTCAGACTCTCTTCAACCGGTCCCTCGCCCCAACCGACCTGACCGCACAGCCATAGCTCCACCGCGTCGTCCTCACGCGCCACCTCGCTGAAGGCCTCTAGCAGGAGGTCGAGTCCCTTGCGGGGCTCGACTGTTCCCACGAAGAGGATGTACGACGAACCCAGAGGCAGGCCGTGACGCTCAAAGAGGTCACCGTCAAAGGAGCTGTCCGGGTCGAAGACATCGAGTTCCACGCCGAGGGGTGCGACCACGATCGGCGCGTGCTGGGGAAAGATCTCCTCCATCAGGCGCGCGGTGAAGTCGCTGACCGAGATCAACACGCTCGCGTGCTGGGCGGAGAACGTGATCGCCCGGCGAAAAAAGGCAACCTTGGAGCGCTCGTGCCACTCGGGGTTGGTGAAGAAGGTGAGGTCGTGGATCGTCACGGCACACGGCGTCGAGTGACGCCGCGGCATGGTGTAGTGCGGCGCGTGCCACAGATCATTCTCTTTCGCGGTCGCCGACGCGCCGAGCAGATAGGCCTCCACGGCCAGGCGAGTGGCGCGCGAACTCGGAACGAGCGGAGCGAGGCTCGCGCCAGGCGCGATAGCGGCCCACCGCTCAGTGTCGTCGCGACGCGTCACCAGCGTCGTAGTCACGTCGCGCAGGGGCAGTCGCCGAGCGACCTCCACGATGTAGCGACCGGCCCCGGCCACCTGAGGAGGAACCGCCGACACGTCCAGGGCAACCCTCACTGCCAGCTCGCCAGGTGATCAAGGGCCACGTTGCGCCACGTAAGGTCCGCCACGCTCGCACGTCGCTGCTCGCGCGCCGACTCGGCGGTCGACAGCGTCAAGGCGCTCGCAAGCCCGGCTTCAATAGCGGCCACATCCATGGCGTCCACTACTACCACTTCGGGGTTGTGGGCCACGCTGGGCGTCGTGGCGCTTGCCACGACGCGCGCGCCCTGATGGAGCGCCTCAACCGGCGGCAGTCCGAAGCCTTCGGCCCGCGGCACGTAGGCGACGACGGCCGACTCTCGTAGCAGCGCTTTGAGCATGGCGCGACTCACTTCACCGAGCACGACCGACTCACCGAGATCGACGCTCCCCCACCCCTGTGGCCCCACCACCACCAGCGGACCGAGCTCGTCGTGCGTGGCGCGCGCTCTCGCGTGCGCGACGACCAAGCGGTCCAGGTTCTTGCGCGGCTCTCTCGTCCCGGCGTACAGGGTGTAGGGACCTTCAACTCCGCGCCCGCGAAGGAGCGCGGCCACGCCCTCGGCGCTTTCGGGGGCCAGGTCGTCGTCGTCCACCCCGAATCGCGACTCGTACAGGCGACCTGGCGCGAAGCCCTCCGCGAGGAGACGTTCGCGCAGGCCCGGGGCCGTCACGATGACGCGAATGTCCTCGCGACGCTGCAGCATCGCCAATCGCTTTTCGTGAAAACGGATGCCGCGCGGCGTGCTGGCGTCTGGTTCGTCACGCCACAGGAGGTCGTGCAGGGCCAGCGAGTGCACGGCGTGGGACCTGCCCCCGCGATAGGGACCGGCCAGCGACGTCGCGTGGACCACGTCGCTCGTCCCCGGGACGCCGGGCGTCCAGTACGTCCACGCCCGAGTGAGGAGTCCGACGGGCAGCATCGCGCTCACCGTGCGCACTCCCAAGTCATCGAGGGGCTGACGAGGCGTTCCCGTGGGAGTGATGCCCGTGAGATGGAGCGATTCGTCCCCGAGCGACGCGAGGCCCTTAATGAGTCCTCGGACGTACGTCGCAATACCGCCGGGCTGGGGACGGTAGAACTGGTCGAGTGAAACGCTGACCGCGCGAGGCACGACCCTAGCCTCGCACGGCTTCGCGATACAGGGCCATGTAAGCGCGTGCGGCGGTCGCCGGGGCAAAGTCATGCGCGCGCGACCTGCCCGCCGCGATGGCAATCGCGCGGCGCGAGGAGTTGTCCCAGAGGTCATCGAGTAAGGCTGGCACCTCATCGTCGCTGTCGGTCAGCGCGGCCGCGCCACTCAGGAGCTCGCGGTTGATCGCGGTGGCGCGCGCGATGGTGGGCACGCCCGCCGCCAATGCGGCGATGGCGAAGGAGGGAAACCTCGCGCCGTCGGAGATGTGCAGCACCACGCGCGCATCGCTCAACGCGAGGCGCGCCTCGCTGCGCGCACGCAGGTGCACGTCGATGCCTCGGGTTCGAATGCGCTGGGCGACCTTGGCGCTCGTCACCGCTTCTACGTGCGTACCGTGACGCTGAGCAAAGTCGATGAGATCACGCGACAGCGTAAAGAACGGTTCGACGACGCCGGTCAGATTGACGACCAGTCGAGTGCCGTAACTCGTCGCCTCCACGAGAGGCACGGCCGGAGGCACCACGACCACTTGGGTACGCGCCACGAGCAGAACGCGTTGCACCTCGTGGCTCGCGCTGCGCGTCGACGCCACGAGTGTGGCACCGTGGTCGACCGCGCGACGCAACTGGTTGATGCGTTGATACTCACGTGACTCTCCGCGAAGTGGCCGCAGATCGTCGACGGAAATCACCAGCGGCGTCGACTTGGTCGGTGGCGTGGCGCGACCAGCGAGGTGAATCACGTCGAGGGGCTCGAGGAATCGATCGATCGCCGGTCCGACGCCGCGTCGCCACAGCGGCGCCCACACCGCTTTGCCCACCAGGCGCGCTTCGTCGGGCGAACGCCGCTCGCTGAGCGTGCGAAATCTCACCAGCTCACAGGCCCGCGTGGCGTCCAGGGCGTTCGCCAAATCGATCATTGAGTCGCCCAACGACTCGAGCGAGCCGTCGAGGTCCAGCCCCACCCGCAGCGCGTCGCTCACGGAGCCAGGGCGAGAGAGCGCGCCGCGCTGGTCCAGCGAGGCCACAAGTCAACAGCCCACGCGCCGAAGGCTTCGGTGCTCGTGGCCACCACGGCGATCTCCTCGTCGGCGTTGACCAGCAGCAGCGAGCCGCTCTTGCCGAAGTGACCGAAGCTACGGGGGGGCCAGTTTCCCATCCAGTGCTCCTTGTCGCCGCGAATCTCTGGACCCATCCCCCACGGACACGGCGAAAAGCGGCCAAAGCCGGGCACGATTCCGTCAAGATCGGGCAGATACGGACGGATCAATCGGTCTCGGGTGGCGGGAGCGAGAAGGTCCGAGCGCATCCACGCCAGGGCGAAGGTGGCGAGATCGTTGGTCGATCCTCTTACCCCCGCGGCCGGGCGGCCCACGAGTGATGCGGTCGAAAGACCCAAGGGCGAAAAGACGCGATCGTCCAGCCACTGTGCGGCACTATTCTCGCCCACGATCTTGGACACGGCGAGTTCCACCCCGTAGTTCGAATACACGCGCTTCGTGGCGATGGGGATCACCGGGTCGCCCTCTTCGAGTCCGAGTCCACTCGAGTGGGAGAGAAGATTGGCGTAGTTGGCGCCCTGGGGACCCACGATCTCGGTGTAGCTATGTAGATCCCAATCCATCTCCACGCCAAAGGCCAACGACACCACGAGCTTGGACACTGACGCCCAGTCACGCGCGTCGTCGAGGTCACCGTGTTCCGCGACGCGCTCGACCGAACCAGCATTCATCCGCAACACTACGTAGGCGGGAGATCCGGGCCACCCCTCCTCGAGCTCGCTCATCATTCGATGTTATCGATGCGCCTCTAAGGTTTCGGGGGTGATCACGGTTCTCTCGGGCGGGGTTGGCGCGGCTCGGCTCCTGCGCGCACTGAGCGACGTGGTCGATCCGAGCGAACTGTGCGCGGTGGTGAACGTCGGCGACGACCTCGTGCTTCATGGGCTCACCATCTGTCCGGACCTCGACACCATCACCTACACGCTGGCCGGCCTCAACAACGACGAACTGGGCTGGGGACTGCGCGGGGAGTCCTGGCGCGTGATGGACGAGTTAGGAGCCCTCGGTGGCGAGGACTGGTTCCGACTAGGTGACCGCGATCTCGCGACTCACCTGTATCGCAGCCAACGGCTGGCCCAGGGCGCAACCAAGACGCAAGTTACCCGCGAGCTCACCCAGCGACTCGGTGTGGGTGTCACGCTACTGCCCGTCACCGATGACCCCATCGCGACGGAGTTCGTCACCGAAACAGGACGACTCAGCTTTCAGGAGTACTTCGTGAAGCACCACCACGACGTCGTGGTGCGCGGCGTTGAAGTCATCGGCGTGAAGGATGCGGTCATGACCCCCGAGGTCGCACACGCTCTGCGAGAAGCGCGCCGGATCGTGATCGCACCCTCCAATCCCGTCATCTCCATCGATCCAATACTCCAGGTGCCCGGGGTTCGCGAGATTCTCGCCGCTCGACGCGACGACATCGTCGCCGTGTCGCCTCTGGTCGGCGGCGCGGCCCTCAAGGGCCCCGCCGACCGACTCATGCGCGAGTTGGGGCATGAGTCCAGCGCTCTGGGCGTGGCCGACTATTACGGCGACCTAGTGGGCACATGGGTCATCGACGACGTAGACGCGCTCCTGGGCGATCCCATTCGTCACCTTGGGATGCGCGTCGAGGTCACGACGACGATCATGGCCGAACCCGAGAGCGCGCGCCGCCTCGCCACGGTGTTGGTGTCGTGAGCGAACTTCGACTCATCGCGCTCGCGTGCCCGGTCATGGTCCACCATGGCGATGACCTGGTGGCGCTCATTATCGAGTCGCTCGAGACCGCCGGCGAGATGCCGCGCGAGAACGATCTGATCGTCGTGACCAGCAAGGTGGTCTCAAAGTCGGAAGGGCAGGTCGTGGACTTCGACGGCACGGACGAGCACAAGGTCGCCATCGTCGAGGGCGAGTCACGTCGTATCCTGCGCCGCCGTGGGACCCTACGCATCACCGAGACGCGGCACGGCTTCATCAACGCGAACGCCGGCGTGGATCTCTCGAACGCCGAGGACGGCACCGCCATCTTGTTGCCCAAGGACCCTGATCGCTCGGCGCGACGCATCCGCGCCGGACTCCACCGCCGCCTCGGCGTCGACTCGGCGGTCCTGATCACCGACACTTTTGGACGGGTCTGGCGTCAGGGCGTCACCGACGTCGCGCTCGGCTCGGCCGGCCTACGCCCAGTGCTTGATCTGCGCGGCACCCGCGACGCGACCGGACGACTGCTCGAAGCGACGGAGGTGGCCATCGCCGACGAGATTGCCGGGGCCGCCAACCTCGTCCTGCACAAGTCCGCCGCCACGCCCTTTGCGCTCGTGCGGGGACTTGACGCGTCGTTCTTCGGTCCGGGTTCGGTGAGCGAGAACATCGTGCGCTCGAAGAACGACGACCTCTTTCGCTAAGACAGACTGAGCGTTACACGCCGCCGAGGCGAACATCGCCGAAGAGATGCGAGTCGGGCGCCACGTGCTCCTTGGCCCCCACCACGCACGTAGGCCCCAACTGCGAGCCCGATCCGATAATTGCTTCCGGTCCGATGATCGAGGAGCGAATCTCACTCCCGCTCTGGACAACTGCCCCCGGCAGCAGCACGCACTCTTCCAGCACGACGTCGGCCGCCACCACGCAGCCCCGGTCGACGACCGAGTTGGTGAGTTTGGCCGACGGGTCAATGGTCGCGGACAACGCGCGCCAGGATCCGTCCACCACGCCGGTGAAATCGTGTTGGGAGTTACGACCCTTTAGGACGTCGACGTTCGCCTGCAGGTAGAGACGGGGCGTTCCGGTGTCGAGCCAATACGCGTGATCGGCCATGGCGAAGAGCGTGCCGGCGCCAGCCAGCGCGGGAAACGTCTCGCGCTCCACGCTCACGCGACGGTCCGGCGCAATACGATCGAGGGCGCGTAGCTCAAAGACGTAGGTTCCGGCGTTGATCAGGTTCGTGGGTGCTTCATCCCGCGGCGGCTTTTCGACGAAGGCGATCACCTGACCGTCGTCGGTTGTGGGCACGACGCCAAAGTGCGAGGGGTCGTCGACCGGATGCAGGGCGATCGTGGCTTCCGCGTTGTGAGCCCGGTGAAACACCAGCAGGGCCGTCACGTCCAGATCGGTGAGGACGTCTCCGTTCACCACCACGAACGTGTCGTCGACCCCGGCGAAATCCGCGGCGAAGCGGATCGCGCCGGCGGTGTCGAGGGGCTCGGGTTCGACGGCGTAGGTCACCCGCACACCCGAGATGAGATTCGTCGGGTATGCCTCGGTGAAGCGATCGGGCAGGTAGCCCAACGACAGGACCGCGTCGGTGACCCCATGACGCCCCAAGGCTTCCAACACGCACTCGATCATTGGAACGCCCACCAGGGGCAACATCTGCTTGGGCGTCTCGTACGTGAGCGGTCGCAGTCGCGTTCCCTGGCCCCCGACGAGAATGACCGCCTGCAATCTCAGCCCTTGGTGGTGGTCGTCGTGGGGGTGGTGGTCGTGGTCGTTAAGGGCGCCGTGGTGGTCGTTGCGGGAAGCGTCGTGGTGGTGGTGGTCGTGGGCGTCGTCGCGTCGAGAACCATTTCGTCCACCGACTTCTGCGCCGGCGCAGTCGGCGTGACGCCCGCGGGCAGGAAGGCCATCGTCACACGCAGGTCCTTGTAGAAGTGAATCTTGGCCGGGTTGGTCGTGAGCGTGGGCGCCTTCTGCGCGAGTGTCGTCCAGTACGCGTAGACGACCTTGCCGGGCTTGCCGGCGTACTTGGTGCCAGGCGCACAGTCCTCGCCGTTCTTAAAGGTCGTCTTGGGATTGGCCACGCCGTTGGTCTTGGGCACCGCCAACTCGGTCGAGGTCAGCTTCAGACCGGGGTACTCGCTCGCGAAAGTCTTGAGATTCGCGTTGTGGCCCGCGTCCGCCGCCGAGAGTGGGGTCAGTCGAACGACATTGTCGCCGCCGACGAGGAAACCGCCACCCTTGTAGCTCGTGTCGGTCTGCAGATAGGGCAAATCTGTGCCGCAGTCGTCGATGGCGAGGGCCGCGTACTGCACCGAACCAATCGCTGGCGCGATCACCGGAGCCACGGCCTTCTTGGTGGGGTGCTCGTACTCGTATTTCGAAAATGCCGTCAACGCGAGACCTAGAACCACGATCACGAAAAGCGCCCCGTAGTAGTTCCCCGGCCGGGATTTTCGGTACGTCTTGCCGCCGCCGGCCGAGCCGACACGGCTCACCCACTTGCCAGAATTGCTTTTCGCCACCCTTCAACGCTACTAAATATTGAAGACTGCTCACACTGCGTGGGGGCGGAGGGACTCGAACCCTCACTGGAGGCGGTTTAAGCGCCCTGCCTCTGCCAATTGGGCTACGCCCCCGCGCGACGATGTGGTGCGCCAACGCTAATGCATTGTTACGATTTCCCCGAAACGTCCGGTTTTTTTGGAAGCGCTAACTAGGCTTGTTTGGTATGTTGCGCGTGCGTCGTCGGAGCACGACTCGTAGTCTTTCGCTCCTCCTGGTAGCCGCGCTGAGTGGCTTGTGGGTTGTCGTTCCGAGCCCCGCAGACGCCCGCAGCATCAGCCAAACGCAGAAGGCGATGGCCGACCTCTCCGCCGCCCTGGCGCGCCAGGAACAGCGCAGCGAGATCTCGGCCAACGAGTATGACGCCGACGAAGCCAACCTCGCGTCGATCAACGGCAACATCACGACGCTGGACGCCAACATCGCGAACCTCAAGGTAAAAGAGGCTAAGAAACGCGCCCAGGTGGCGGTCACCAAGAAGAAAGTCGTCGTTGCGGTGGTGCGCGCCTTCGTGTTGGGGGCATCGGAGACTCAGATCAACTCGCTCTTCAACCAGAACGTCAACCGCAGCGACGCCGAGAAGATCTACCAGGACCAGGTCATCGGCAACCTCGACTCTCTCGAAGCAAAGCTCCAGCGTGAAAAGAACTCGTTGGAGCGCACCGTCGCGAAGGTTGCCGCACAGCGGGCCCGCGTCGCCAGCCAGCGCGCCAAGGCTCAGCAGCAAACCGACGCAATGCAGGAACTGCTCGCCGCCAACGTAGCGCTCGAGAATCAGACCCAGGTCGAACTCGCCAACGTGACTGCCCAGTACCGCGTCCAGATCATCAACTACGAGATCCAAGTCGGGGTTGAAGCCGCCAAGGACAAAAATACGGCGGGTGAAGAGCAGGCGGTCACCGCCGCCTCAGCCGTCGGCGGCCAGAACGCCGCCAACCAGGTGATCCAAGCCGAGCAGCAAGCCGAGTCCTCAGTCACCATCGCCGAAGTCGCTGGCACCGCCCAGGGACTGGCGGCCGTCAAGGCCGCCGAAAAAGAGATCGGGGTGCCCTACGTCTGGGGCGGCGAGACCCCCGGGGTCGGATTCGACTGCTCGGGACTGGTCCAGTGGGCCTGGGCCCAGGCGGGCATCAAGATCCCCCGCACGACCGAGACGCAGTACCCCGCCCTGCTCCACGTCGTGCCGACTGACTTACAACCCGGCGACCTGCTGTTCTATTTCAACCTCGACGGCGACAACGAGGTTGACCACGTCGTGATGTACGTCGGTTCGGGCCCGTATGGCGTCGACACCATCATCGCCGCCCCCTATACGGGCACTGACGTCGGATTCGCACCCTTCTTTTCCGCCGGTTTTATTGGAGCCGCGCGGCCCTAAGCATGATCGATCTCACTATCGTCATTCCGGCTTTCAACGAGAGCGCGCGACTCCGAGACGGTTTCGACCGCCTGGCCCCGGCCCTTGGCGAACTCGGTGAGTCCAACGTCGAGGTCATCGTCGTTGACGACGGCTCGAGCGACAACACATTGCATCGCGCGCACGAGGTCTATGGGCACCTCGAACACGCGCTCTTCTTCCAGCAACCGACGAACCTCGGCAAAGGTGCGGCCCTGCGCCTCGGCATGGGACTCGCCCGCGGCACCCACGTCATCACGGCCGACGCCGATATGGCGGTCGACCCCCTGCAGTTCTCGCTCTTTACGACCGCGCTGCGCACGAGCGCGTTCGTCCCGGGAACGCGAGCGATCAAGGGTCGCATCGCGTACGGTTCGCCGGTGCGCACCGTGGCAGGTGCCGTATTCCATCACTTCGTGCACCACTACACCCGCACCGCCCAACGCGACACCCAGTGTGGATGCAAGGGCTTCGACCTGGGTGCGGCGCGGTTGCTGGCGTCACTGGCCATGGTGGACCGCTTCGCCTTCGACGTGGAGCTGTTCTACCTCGCTGACGTGCTCGGTTTGAGCGTCACACCCCTGCTCGTCACCTGGCGCGACGTGCCTGGTTCCTCGGTGCGCCCGATCCACGACTCGCTGGTCATGTTGCGCGACATCCGCGGCATTCGCACGACCCACTACGAGAACATCGTCGTCGAGCTCTCGTCTGAGGTCCGCGTGGATGAGATCGCGCCCGTCGCGCGCGAGGCGCGTCTCCAAGGACTGGTCCTGGCGCGAGGTAGCGAGAATGCGCTACTGGTCGTGGGCCGTAACGGTGGTCCCGGTGGCCTGGGCGTGGCCCAGGTGCTCGGTGGGCAGATGCGCACGACCAACCTGGCCGAGCTGCGCGGACGCACCTATGAGGCGATTTAGCGGTGGTCGGGCAGTAACCAGCCCGTCACGAGCTCGGGTGCGCGGTCGCCCCACTCCTCGGACGTGATGGCGTAGCGCGCGTGATCCTCCCAGGCGCCGTCAATCTCGAGGTACCGTTCGGAGACGCCCTCGCAGCGCAGTCCCAGTTTCTCCACGACGCGCCGCGAGGCGTGATTGCGCGGAATGATGTTGATCTCGACGCGATGGAGTCGCAACGACTCAAAGGCGTACTGGAGCATCGCTACCACCGCTTCGGGCATCAGACCCTGACCTGCGGCGGCTTGGTCGATCCAGTAGCCGATGAAGGCCGACTGCAGCGGACCGCGTTGGATCGACGAGAGGGTGATCTCGCCCACGAAGCGACCATCAACAAAGATTCCGAAGCCGAATCCGGTACCGATCTGACGCTCGCGCTCGCGTATCGCACAGCGACTGACAAAACTGCGCCGGTCCTCAGCCAAGTGCGAGGCGTGCGCCGAGCGTGGCTCCCACTTGAGCAGCCAGTCGTGATTACGGATCCGAACCTCATGCCAGGCTTCGTAGTCCTGCTCGTTCATCGTGCGCAGCACGATCCGCCGCCCGTGCAACGTAATGGGCGAGAAGATCGCGCTACGCGTCGTCACCATGAGCGGCCTCTCACTTTCCCATCGTTACAGGTCACCAGTGCAGGCGCAATCTCACGCGGCGAGTAGCGACCCCACGATGCCATCAAGGATGTCGTTTTCGGAACTTAATAGTTCGCTCACCCCCAAACGACGCATCACAGCGTCCAGTACGTAGAGGCCGGCCGGCAGAACGTCTTCGCGGCCTACCACCATGCCCGGATGACCCAGGCGTTCGGTGGGCGTCTCACTCGAGAGCAGGTCCTGCCACCACTCGAGCGTCTCGCGGGACAGCACGCGGTGGTGTACGACGTCGCGGTCGTAGTGCACCAAACCGGCATCCATCTGGGCGAGCGTCGCGACCGTGCCCGCCAGTCCGACCAGGCGCACGTGCCCCACCAAAGTCTCGAACTCAGGCCGCGCGGCGAACGCTCGGCCCATCTCTTCGTCGATCATCGTTCGCGCCGCGTCGTCGCTCGCGGGGGTCACCACACCGCGACCGAGAGCTCGTTCGGTGATCCGAACACAGCCGAGCTGCATCGAATAACTCACCAGTCGTCCATCCAGTTCAACCGCGAGCTCGGTCGAACCGCCCCCGACATCAACGATCATCGTGGGAACCTCCAGTGGCGCGAGATCCTTGGTCGCCCCGGCGTAGGACAGCGCCGCTTCTTCGCTGCCCGCCAGTACGCCCGTGGGAACCCGGACGATCTCGTGGGCTCGCCGAAGAAACTCTGCGCCGTTGCTCGCGTCGCGCACCGCCGACGTCGCCACGAGACGACCCTTGGTGACGCCATCGAGATCGCACGCGGCGCGATAGTCGTGCAAGACCGAATAGGTTCGTTCCATCGCCTCGGGCAACAGAGTGCCGGTTGCGTCGACGCCCTCGCTCAGGCGCGTGATGTTCATCGCGCGAACGAGCGCGGTCCCCTCGTCGTTCGCGATCAATAGACGCGTCGAATTGCTCCCGCAGTCAAACGCGGCCACCACCTCACTCACGGACGACCTCCAGCTGAACAACGCCGATATCCACGGACGTCGCCACCAACTGACCGACGGGATCGTTCGCACTCACCAAATAGTTGGCCAGATGCGCGTGCAGGCACTTCACCCCTTTTCGCGTGCCGCCCACTCCCCCGCGGGGTGCGACGAGGTCACGGCGTAGTGTCGCCGCATCACGGCGTCGCGCGTACTCGTCGTGAACCCGCTGGAGTTCGCTGGCGTCAACGAGCGCCTCGAAACGGTGCACCCCCCCGTCGCTCTCGAGTCGACTCACCGCGGAGTGAATCTCCGGATCGACCAGCCAGTACAGGGTGGGCATCGGCGTGCCGTCTCGCAAGTGCGGTTCGTTCTCGATCACGACCGGCCGGCCATCTCGAGTTCGCACCACCACGGCGAATCGACCACCGAGCGGGCGACCGATCAGGGCTTCAACGAGTTGCTGATCGTCCGACGTCGCGTCGTGAAAGGTCAACGCCAGAACTCGAGCGTGTGCACCAAGCGCGAGAGGAACCCATTCGAGCGGTGATGCGTCTTCGACGAGGAGGACGTCGGAGTGGTCGTCGTGCCGGGCTCGGTCGCCGAGGTGGGCGAGACGAGGGGCTGAAAGCCCGGGTCAGCGGAGTTGGCTGACACTTGGCCGGATGAGTCGCCCGGTAGTACCTGGATCAGGCTTTGGCCGGGGTTGACCAGTTGATACTGCGCCCGGGCCAGCTGCGTCGCGGCTGACTTGGTGTCCACGGTCTTGGACTCGTTCTTAAGCAGCGTCTCCTGTCGTTGGACGACGTGGATCTCGCTCAGGGTGGCGTTCAGTTGAGCCTGCTGGTGCCAGAGGGCCTTGGCGGGGAACCAGCCCACCAGCATGACGGCCGCCACCACGATCGCGAGAGGCAACATCCAGTGATTGCGATGCGATGGATTGACGCTATGGGTTGCTGACACCTAAGGCTCCCGACAGGGACCTCGCACCGAGAAAACGGGCGGAGTCTCCGAGCTGCTCTTCAATTCTCAAGAGTTGATTGTACTTCGCCACGCGATCGCTACGGGCCGGCGCACCGGTTTTTATCTGGCCCGCGTTCGTCGCGACCGCGACATCGCTGATCGTGGTGTCCTCCGTCTCGCCCGAACGGTGCGAGATCACGCAACTGTAACGATTGAGGTTCGCCAAGCGCACAGTGTCCAGGGTCTCTGTGAGTGTGCCGATCTGGTTCAGCTTGACCAGAATCGAGTTCGCGACACCCCGTTCGATTCCCTTTTCTAGGATTTCCGGATTGGTCACGAAGATGTCGTCGCCCACGATCTGAATCGCGTCGCCGAGGCGCGAGGTAAGAGCGGCCCAACCCTCCCAGTCCTCTTCGGCCATGCCGTCTTCGAGCGAGATGATGGGATAGCGACCACAGAGATCCGCCCAGTAGTCGACCAGTTCGCCGCTCGAGAGCACCCGGCCTTCGCCGTCGAGGTGGTAGGCGCCGTCGCGATACAACTCACTCGTCGCCGGGTCCATGGCGATGGCGATCTCGGTACCCGGCACGCGCCCGGCCGCCTCGATCGCGTCCAGCAGCGCCTGAATCGCCGCTTCGGCGTTGGGCAGGTCCGGCGCGAAGCCACCCTCGTCGCCGACCGCGGTGGACAGTCCGCGCTTGTCGAAGATGCCCTTGAGCGCGTGGTAGGTCTCGGTACCCCAGCGCAGCGCTTCGCCAAAGGACGCCGCGCCGATGGGCATGACCATGAACTCTTGAAAGTCGATGGTGTTCTTCGCGTGGACGCCGCCATTGATGACGTTCATCATCGGCACCGGCAGAACGTGCGCGTTGACACCGCCGAGGTACTGAAACAAGGGCAGGTCACTCTCGAGGGCGGCGGCCTTGGCCGTGGCGAGCGAGACCGCCAGGATGGCGTTGGCCCCGAGTCGGGCCTTGTTGGCGGTGCCGTCGAGGTCGATCATCGCGTAGTCCACGGAACGCTGGTCTTCGGCGTCGTACCCCTCGAGGGCGTCATTGATCTCGCCGTTCACGTAGCTCACCGCGGTCGTGACGCCCTTGCCGCTCCACTCGCTCCCTCCGTCGCGCAGCTCGACGGCTTCACGCGTTCCGGTCGAGGCGCCCGAGGGCGACACCGCGCGTCCGATGGCGCCCGACTCGAGGCGCACCTCCGCTTCGACGGTCGGGTTTCCTCTCGAGTCGAGTATCTGGCGGCCCAGGACAACTTCAATCGCGCTCATGTCGGTCTCCTCAGTTCGGTCAAAACGTTAGTCGGCGAGTTTTTCCGCTTCGCTCTCACGAATCGCGTCGCCCAGGGCGAGGGCCCGTTCGCGCAGTACCCCCTCGAGATCAACTCCGGCGTACCGCGCCGCGCTCACGAGGGCGACGATCGCGTCGCCCCACGCGAAGAGCGTGTGGGAGGTGGAGCTCGTGTCACTGGCCGCGTCGTCGTCGAACTGCAGACTCTCGAGAGCGGCGAGCGCACGCCCTCGCGCATCGTCACCGCTCTGCGTCGCCAGGTTCACGGCCGCCGCCTTGCGCAGCAGTTTGGTGTACAGCGTGAGGGCCGGCAGTTGCCACTCAATGCCATCGGTCACGCTGGCGCGACCCTTTTCAGACCGCTTGAGGACTTCCCAGCGCTGAGCAACCTCGTCGGCACTGTCCGCGGCGACGTCACCAAAGACGTGGGGGTGACGGTAGATGAGCTTGTCGCGCAGATGCTCGGCGATGGACGAAAGGTCGAACTCGTCCTCTTCTTCACCGATCACCGCATGGAGAAGAACCTGGACAAGCAAATCGCCGAGCTCTTCTTCGACGTGAGAGATGACGGACTCGTCGCGCGCGCCCCGCTCGGAGGTGCGCACTAGGGCTTCGAGTGCATCGATCGCCTCGTAGGCCTCTTCGAGGAGGTGATTCGTGAGGGACGCGTGCGTCTGCTCCTGATCCCACGGGCACTCGAGGCGCAGGCGGTGAATGAGCCGCCACAACTCGTTCACCGCGTCGCCCGCGTCGCGTACGTCCCGCACCCACAGCGAAGTCAGATGATCGGCCCGCAGGAACGCCGTGAGCTCGGTGGTCGGCACCGTCAGGATCTCTTCGTCCTCCAGGCCGAGGTGATGAAGGACTGTCACTTCGCCCGATTGGTGAAGTCGATCAGCCACCACGGCGAGAACCTCGGGAGAGTAGGTCTGGAGAATCAGCAGCGGCCCGGGTCCCTGCAGCGCCGTCTCGGAACCGAGCGCGTCGGCGATGCGCAGGCTCACGGTCATGGGATCAGCGCCCAGCGCCGCGCACGCGAGGTCGATCACCGAGACCGCAGGCTCGGTGATCAGCGTGACGTCGCTGCGTTCGCGCAGCAGTTCTACGGTGCGCTCGGCCACCGCCGGCGATCCCGGTACCACGTAGATGACCTCTCCCCCTGCGGCGTCGCGCGCCAGTCGCACCAAGTCATCGGCGATCGCGGCGTAGAGCTCGTCGTAGGAGTCCGCGCGCTCGTAGAGTTCGTCGTAGCTCTCGACGCCCCCGAAATCCGATGCCGCCGGGTGGCGCAGGGTGCGAAAGCGCACGACGGGAGACTCGCGAATGAGTCGCGCGCTGCCTTGTGTGATGTGCTCGCTGCCACTTGGTCCCAGACCGACGACTCGTACGACGGGGGTCACTGATAGTTCGCGGCCCCTGCGGAGAGCTTGTCGGCTCCGGTCACGCTGGACGACGGGGGCACGCTCGGCGCAAAGACTTCCGGCCCTTCAGTGCTGGACACTCCCCACAGGCCAAAGGCGGGGTCGACATAGATTGCGGCCTCTTCGAGCAACGTGTTCTTCACCGAGTCCGCGGCCTGGGCGTTGATCGCCTTGAGGTCGTTCAGCACGGCCGGCTCGGCCGTCGCGAAGGCCGCGGGCGTCCTCTTGGTGACCGCCACGAAGAGCGCGTACTCGCTGTCGTTGTAGTCGATGTAGGCGGGCGTGGTTGGAAACTCATTCAACGTCCCACCGCTGGCGTCTTGGCGCACGCTGGCGTACGAGTCACTCGAGGGCGCGTAGCACCCGTACGTTCCGCCCTTAGACGCTGAGGCGTCCTGAGAGAAGTCCTTCGCCAGCGTGGCGACGCTGTCGCCCTGTGCCTCGGCGCTCTCGAACGCGGCGACCTTGGCCGGGGGCACGAGGGCGATCGAGATGCACAGCGTGTCGTAGTCGCTCTGGTGGGACTTGAAGTACGTCTCCATTGACGCGGCGGTTAGAGGAATGGTGTCGTTCAACTTCTTGACGAGGTACAACGACGTGGCCTGTGACTGAATCTCGGCGGTGCGCATCTCGGCGGGCATCTCGGCCAGCGCCGTCGTGGCGGATCCGGGACAGCTCAGGGAGTTCGCGCTCGCCTCTTCAGTGAACTCACTGATGAGCGAGGTCTTGGCGGCGGCCAGTTGAGCCGCGTCGGGGTGGTAGCTCCACTTCGTTGTCACGTACTGGTTGATGGCGAGACCTTCGACGCGCAGATTCACCCACGCCCTCGCGGAACTCGACTTGAGGGAGTCACCGCCGGCCCCGGCCGAGTACGTGGTTGGATCGAGGGAGTCGATGTAGCACTCGAGGGTCTTGTTGTGGGCGATCGCCGAGAGTTCGGCGCTCAGATTCGAGCCCGAGACCGACTGATGATTGACGCTCACACCTGACGACAGGCCACTTACCCCGTAGATGCTGGCGCCGATCAGCGCGAGCACAAACAGAGCTACGAGGCGGCGCACCTAGCCATGCTACCGATTCAGGCCGAGACCTCCGTCGCGGCGTGAAGGTCGACAATGAGCGCGGTGAGAGCGCCGGGCGTCACTTCGCGCGGGTTGCGCTCCACGCGAAATTCATGGGTCGATTCATTGAACGCCGACGACCCGTAGGTGCGCCGCACGCGGATCTGTTGACTCAGCGCGAGCGAGATGGGGCCTAGGCGCACGACCGGACGAGACCTCACTCCGGCCCGTGCGGGCATCACCACCACGGAAGTGACTCCGTACTCCAGGCACGTAAGGCGCAGCCTCGCGAGCTCGAGCAGACCGATCGCGGGCGGTGGGAGTGCGCCATAGCGGTCCACCCACTCGGCGCGCAGGTCGTCGAGTTCCTCGTGGGTCGTCACGCTGGCGAGGTGGCGGTACGCCTCGAGCCGCGCGTCGTCCGCCTCGACGTAACTCTTGGGCAGGTGCGCGTCACCCGGTACGTCGAGATTGATCGGCGTGACATCGGGAACGCGGAAGCCCTTGGCGTCGGCCACGGCCTCGGCGACTAGTTGCACGTAGAGGTCGTAACCCACGGCCGCGACCGGGCCGGACTGGTCGTGGCCGAGTAGGTTCCCCGCCCCCCTGATCTCGAGGTCGCGCATCGCGATCTTGAAGCCGCTGCCAAGAGCGGTATTGTCGCCGATGGTGCGCAAGCGCTCGTAGGCGGTCTCCGAGAGAACCTGATCAGCGGGGTGAAAGAGATAGGCGTAGGCCCGCTGGCCGCTGCGCCCGACGCGGCCCCGCAACTGGTGCAGTTGCCCCAGTCCGAGACGTTCGGCCCGGTCCACGATGAGTGTGTTGACCGACGGCAGGTCGATGCCCGACTCCACGATGGTCGTGCACACCAACACGTCGTAGCGACGATCCCAAAAGTCGATCATGACCCGCTCGAGGGTGCCTTCGTCCATCTGCCCGTGGGCGACGGCGATGCGCGCGTCGGGCACGAGCTGACCGAGACGTCGCGCCACTTGTTCGATGTCGGTCACGCGATTATGCACGAAAAAGACCTGGCCCTCGCGCAGGAGTTCGCGCCGAATCGCCTCCACCACGGCCGGCTCGTTGTATTCACCCACGTGGGTGAGGATCGGACGGCGCTCCGCCGGCGGCGTCGTGATCATCGAGAGATCGCGAATGCCGGTGAAGGCCATCTCGAGGGTGCGCGGGATGGGGCTCGCACTCAAGGTCAACACGTCGACGCCCACCGAGCGCGACTTGATCTCTTCCTTGTGGGTCACGCCAAAGCGCTGCTCTTCGTCCACCACGAGCAGACCAAGCCTCTTAAAGGCCACCGCATCGCTCAACAGCCGATGCGTGCCAATGACCACGTCGACCGAGCCATCGCGCAACCCGGCCAGTACCGTCTTGCTCTCCGCGTCGTCGACGAATCGACTGAGCAGGGCGACCTTGATGGGAAAGCCCGCGAATCGCTCGGTGAAGGTCGCAAAGTGCTGGCTCGCTAGCAGCGTCGTGGGCACGAGCACGGCGGCTTGGTAGTTGTCCTGAACGGCCTTGAACACCGCGCGCAAGGCCACTTCGGTCTTGCCGAAGCCGACGTCCGCGCACACCAACCGGTCCATGGGGCGCGGAGACTCCATGTCGGCCTTCACGTCGAGGATGGACTGAGCCTGGTCGGCGGTGAGCGTGTAGGGAAAGAGTTCTTCCATCTCGCGCTGCCACGCGGTGTCGGGACTGAAGGCGTGCCCTTCGGCCACGGTGCGCAGACGATAGAGGTCCACCAGTTCTTGGGCGACGAGGAACGCTGCGGCGCGCGCCTTGGCGCGCGTTTTTTGCCACTCGACGCCGCCCATGCGCGAGAGCGCCGGCGAGTCACCGCCCGTGTAGGGCGTGAGGGCGTCGATCTGTTCGGTGGGCCAGTAACTGCGACCGTCCTTGAACTCCAGGATCAGGTAGTCACGCGTCACCCCGTTGATCGCGCGCGTCGTCGTACCCGAAAAGCGCGCCACGCCGTGCTGACGGTGCACCACGTAACTGCCCACCGCCAGGTCGTCGAAGAAACCGTCCACGTTGCGCGTGCGAGTACGCGCCACGCGACGCTGGGGACGGCGACCGGTGAGGTCACTCTCACTCCACACCACGACCTCGGGCTCCTCAAGCGAGAATCCCAGGGGCAGCGGGCTTTCCAGGACGCTAAGCCTGACTTCGAGCACGCGAGCGGGATCAGTCGTCACCTCCAGGCCTTCGCCGCGCAGCTGATCGGCCATCCTCTCAATCGCCCCGACGCTGGACGTCAGGATCACGCCGCGACGGGCCTTCGACCAACCGCGCACGTGGGCGGCGACGCGACTGGCGTCACCCTGAACGACGGGCGGAGAAGTGAGCGGGGAGTCGAGGGCGCTCGCTCGAGCGTCCAGGGCCAGACTCACGCGCCCTTCGAGAACCTGGTCGTAGTCGAGGTGCAGGAGCGGCACCTCGTCGCTCGTTCGCCACGTGGCGGCCACGACGTCGGTGAGTTCGCGTTCTTCCACCAACAGCTCATCGAGACGAGCACGAACACGCGGCGTTTCGACGACGACGACGCGCGCGCCAGCCATCTCGTCCAGCAGGGTTGCGGGTTCGCGCACGAAGAGCTCCATCCAACCCTCCATCCCGTCGAAGAGCTGGCCCGAGGCAAGACGGTCAAAGGTTGGCTGGGCCCACGGTGCGCTCAGGGCCAACTCCTCAGCTCGTTCTCGCGTGCGTTCCCCGGGCAGCCACTCACGGGCGGGTCCAATGACAATCTCGTCGACGTCGTGCGTCGAGCGCTGGGTAGCGATGTCAAAGACCGTCAAGCGTTCAATATCGTCGCCGAAAAAGTCCAGGCGGATCGGCTCGTCCGCGTGGGCGGGCCAGACGTCGACGATGCCACCGCGCACCGCGATCTCGGCGCGGTGTTCGACGAGTTGTTCGCGCCGGTACCCCCTCGACACGAGTCCTTGAAGGAAATTGTCGCGATCGATCTGCGCCCCGCGCGCCAACACGAAGGGCTCGTGCACGCTCTCGGGAGAAAGGATCTGGGCGATCGATCGGGCCGACGCCACGATCATCCGCGGACCTGTGCCATTTCGGATTCGCCAACGAAGAAGCGAGCGCTGGGCCATGACGAGGCTGTCGGGACTGACTCGCTCAAGGGGGTGAGTGTCCCAGCCCGGCCAGAGCGCCACCTCGCGCTGTCCCAACCAGGCCACCAACGCGTCGTAGAAGAGCTCTGCGTCACTCGAGGTCGCCACCACCGCCACCAGATGCTCTTCGTCGAGAGCGAGGGACGCGAGGGCCAGCGGCGTGGCATAACTGGACGGCACGAACGAACCAGAGGCGATTGACTCGCGCACGCTCGGCGCGACACGATCAAGAACGGCGCGAAGGGCGGACTCGCTCACGGAGCGTTCACGCGCTGCTGGGCAACGTCAAAGCTGTAGTCCAGCAGCGCCTCGATGGCGTCCGCCGCTAACGCAACGTCAACCTGGAGGGATTCCTTGAGTTTGCCGGTCGGGCGCTTGAGGACGTGGTTAGCCCCCTGTTCTTTGCTCGGCGGCTTGCCGATGCCAATGCGAACTCTCGCGAACTCTTGGGAGCCGAGTGTGTGAGCGATGGAGCGAAGCCCATTGTGACCCGCCAATCCGCCCCCAAACTTGATCTGTACTCGACCCGGCTCGAGGTCCAACTCGTCGTGGACGACCACCAAGTGCGAAAGACCCTCGAGAGACGTCCGGCGCATCAAGGGTGGAAGCACAGAGCCCGAGTCGTTCATGAACACGGTGGGCACGGCCAGGGTTACCGGACCCTCCGAGGTGGGCAGCGTCGCAGTCAAGGCGCGTTGGTGGCGTTCCAGCGCGAGGTGAGCGCCCCGGCGTTGCACCACGAGCCGCACCGCGTCGCCACCGACGTTGTGCCGAGATCCCTCGAACTCCTCTCCGGGATTGGCCAAACCAAGTATCAGCAACCGGCTGGACCGTCCCCGACGATCGTTCTGGCGAGCGCGCCGAAGCGCCACGGCGAACTACTCCGCGAGAGCGGCGGCGGCGGGCCCAGGCGTCTTCGCCGCACGACCGGCGTGGGTCGCGACGACCGCCGCAGCCGGGTCGCCGGGGGCCGTAACTCCCTTGGGCAGAGCAAGGTCCGCCACTCGGATGGTCGCGCCCGGCGTGAGGTTCGAGATCTCGACTTCGAGGAAGGTCGGAATCTCGTTCGGACGAGCGCTGACTTCAAGGCTGAACATCTGCTGGTCCACTTCCCAGTCGGCGTGACGCACTTCGACGGCGTCGCCGATGAGGTGCAGCGGCACCTCCGCGAGCACGACCTGATTGGGGTCGACGACTTGGAAGTCGATGTGCGAGACCGTGCCGCGCACCGGGTGGCGCTGGAGTTCGCGCGCAAGTACCGTGTAGGTCGCGCCGTCGGCATCCAGGGTGATCAGCGAGTTAAGGCCCTGATCCCCCGAGACCGCAGTGCGAAAGTCCTTGGCGTTGACGGCCACCGCAAAGGGACCAACGCCGTGTCCGTAGACGACTCCGGGAATCGATCCGTCGCGGCGCAATCGGCGCGAACTCGCCGAGCCCTCAGCGCGACTCGTCGACGCCTTCAACGTGGCCTGTGACATGGAAACTCCTCTAGGAAATGGCTGACGGCCCGGGGGCAACGCACAGGGTCAATAGTCTACTGCGCCGGGCCTCGAGCCCTCCAGTTGTCGACCTGCGAACGCCTACGGGCGCCGGATCCACCACACGCTGAACGCCGCGAGGATCAAGGAAAGCACGACGTAGGACGACAGTTCGTACCACTGAAAGTTCCAGTACCGAGAGACGGGTTGGTAGGAAACGATCTCGTGCAAGTGAAATGAGTTCACGCACTTCGCCAACGCCTCGCGTACCGCCTTGGGTGGCCCCGAGTTTCCGCCTCCGCCCAAGGTCCCGGGAATCTTGTTGGGACAGCGTCCCGCGCCGACAAAGGTCACTGCTCCATTGCCATCCGGTTGAAAATTAATGCCGCCGTTGAGTCGGGGAAAGACCTTGCCCGCCGAATTCTTGACCACGCTCGAGAGAATCCAGTCGCCCGGATTGAGGCTGCCGCCGAGTCGAAGGCCACCTCCGCTCGGACTGGTGAACGAAAACGTCGCGTGCAGGGCCGTCGCGAAATGTTGACGGACCACAAAATTGAACAGGCCGCGAACCGCCGCGAACCCCGCGATCGTGAGCACCATGGCAGGAATCACCCGACGCACCATTGCCCCCACGGCGACTCCGAGGGCGAAGGCGAACAGCGCGTAGCCAATGGGAACAATGTCACGAGTGTCAAAGAGGCTGAACGGTTGCTCCCGAACGCGGTCGATTGGACTCGACCACCACGTGGCCATCAATGTGAAGAGTCCCGCCGTGACGACGCTCGCGAGTCCGCCGACCAAGACTTTCGCCGCCAGCCAACGTGTGCGCGACGCGCTCTGGGTCCACGCCAAGCGGTAGGTGCCGGTGTCGAACTCTCGCGCCACAACCGGCGCCCCCCAAAAGATTCCGATGAGGACCGCGAGGAGTTCGCTCTCCGTAAGCAGATTCTGCAGGAAAGGGTACGTCGACAGGAAGCTATTTTGGGCGGCGTTGCAGTTGTGACGGGCCGCGCAGCCCACAATCGTCGTGTGGTACGTGTGCAGCACGTGTGGACCCGTCACGAGAAAGGCGATGCCCACCGCCAACAGCAACGCAAAGGCAATCAACGCCTGAATACGGAATTGACGCCACGCGAACCAGATCATGCGGACTCCTCGCTCACGTTCGCTGCGCGTTCCGTAGGGCCCTGACCCATGTAGGCGAGGACGAGGTCCTCCAGGTTGACCGCCTCGACGGTCCAGTGAGAGTCGGTGATGGGACCGTCAGAGCGCACGAACAACGTGCTCTGACGATCGGTGTAACTCGACTCGATCACCACCTGGCCATCGGGCGTCGCGGTATCGCGCGGCCCGATGAGTCGGTGGTGGGTAGCCAGGAGTTCTTCGACTTCCCCGGCAACTTGGACCCGCGATGACACGAGCACGACGAGATAGTCACACACTCGCTCGATATCAGCGACGAGGTGCGACGAGAGCAAAATGCTCACGTCGTGCTCGGCCACTGTCTCCATCAATATCTGGAGAAACTCGCGTCTCGCCAGGGGGTCAAGGCTCGCAACGGGCTCATCCAGCACAAGGAAGTCAGGGCGCTTGGCGATAGCGAGCGTGAGTGCCAACTGCGCTCGTTGACCTCCGGAGAGTTTGCCCGCGCGCTGAGTGAGATCGAGTCCGAGCTGCTCGATGCGGCGTCGCGCAAGTTCGTCGTCCCACTGGGGATTTACGTGCTGGGCATAGCGCAGATGATCACTAACGCTGAATCCCGAGTACACCGGGGTGTCCTGGGCGACGAACCCCACGCGCGCCAGCTGCGCGGACGACGAGGCTGGCGGCGCATCGAAGACGCGAACGTTCCCGGAGGAAGGTGAGAGCACACCCGAGGCAATGTTGAGCAAGGTGGATTTTCCCGATCCGTTGGGTCCCACGAGACCCACCACGTGTCCTTCGGGCACCGTTATCGAGCAGTCGCTGAGGGCGGTCTTGCGGCGATAGCGCTTAGTTAACTCCTCGGTTTCTAGGACGGCGCTCACGCCACTACCGCCCCCGAGGTGGACCGAAAGCACTCGCGCACGAGCGCTTCGATGCTCTCGTCGTCAAGTCCTGCTTGACGCGCCGACTCCATCCACTTCTGCAAGTCGTGACGCAGTGGCGCGAGGGCCGTCAGCGACTCGCTGACCGTTGACGTCGCCACGAAGGTCCCCACGCCCACGCGCGCGGCCACGAGACCTTCGTGCTCGAGCTCGCGGTAGGCCTTGGAGACCGTGTTGGGGTTAATCGCCAGTCGGGCGACAACCTCTTTTACGGTGGGCAGCTGATCGCCCTCGCTGAGGAGGCCCAACTTCAGCGCCCGTCGAACTTGCTGGCCGATCTGCAGATACGGCGGCACGCCCGAATGGGTGTCAATATAAAACTCAATCACGATACCTCTAGTTCACTAGGAGACTAGTGAACTATAACACCCGCTGGTCCCGGCGTAAAGCATGAATCGGCGAGCTCTTGGCCGGCCTATCGCACGTCCAAGACCGCCTTACTCTCTGACGCAGATATCACCACACGCCGGGCGATGTGGGCGTTCGGGTCCAGCGACTGCACGTAACGCGCCACCCGTAGCGCTCTCTGGTTCGCCAACGCCGCGTTCGCCCCGTAACCGGTACAGTCGAGCGACGAGTCCGGCGCCACTTCTCGCACGAAGGCGCGCAGCGCCCTCTCCTGAGCGCCGCTCAACCCCGTTGCGTCGCGAGCGAAGCCGAGTTGTAGCGGTTCGGGGGCGGAAGTGACGAGCGGCGCCACGGTGAAAGCGTACGTACCCGTGACGCTCGTGCCCGAGGGGTTGGTCACCGTCACGCTGCTCGCGCCCAGGCGCGCCGTCTTTGACACCGTGATGTCGGCGCTGATCTCACTCGGAGAGACCAGCGTGGTCGAGGTCACCTTCACTCCTGGACTCGAGAAGTCGACGGTACCCCCGCTCTCAAAACCACTACCCGAGATCGTGACGACCCGCGTGCTTCCCCGGCTCAGCACGGTCGGTGTGACCGACGAGACACTCATCACCGCCAGCGCCTCGTTGGTCATGGCAAAGGCGATGGGCACTGCGTATCCACTCGCGTAGACCTCGATCGCATAGCCACCCGAGGTGTCGTTGGCGTAGAAGGCCGGCGCCGAGGCCACACCCTGAGCGTCCGTCTCGCCGTAGAACGAGCTGGCACCGCCGACGAATGTGCCACTCGCTCCCGTGGTCGGTGCGACGAACAGAACCGGCACGTCCGACGCCGGGTTGCCGTTGGCGGCCTGGACGCTGACCGCCAGCGGTAACGTGAAGTCCGCGCCCACCACCGCCGATTGGTACGACGGGACATCGGCTGTCATCGTGTCGGACAGCGGAGCGACGTTCGTCAGTGAGAACGTCACGCTGGGACTGGACGAACTGGCGCTCGACGGAGACGTCGCGCTCACGCTGTAGGTGCCCGCGTTGTCGTTGGCGACCGCACTGACCGAGGCGAATCCCGACGCGGTGGTGATCGGCGCGGTCGAAAAGGTCGCCGACGCACTCGGCGTGCCGACGAGCGCGAAACTCACGGTGGTCGACGTCGTGTCCGGCGTCGGACTGCTGCACGACGTCGAACTGACCTCAACCTCCAGCAGGTTCGTAAAGGCGCTTCCCTCGAGGGCACTCTGGACCGTCACACCCACCGCACAGAGATAGTCGCCGGGCGACACGGCCGAAGACGCGTGCGCGCCGAGCGCGAGGAGACCGAGTGTCCCGGTACATGCGAGCGCCGCGCTGATAGCGACGCGGGCGAGCAAGCGCGCGCCCGTCCCTACGAGGCGAGAGGTTCGTTGTCGACAACGAGAGATCATGAGAAAACTCCTTTGAGTGTGGGAGAGACGAGGGGCATGTAGCGCCTATTCGCTTCGCAACGCGTCGATGGGTGCCAGTCGGGCCGCTCGCGCAGCCGGATAGACACCAAACCCCAGTCCGATCGCCATCGCCACGCCAATTGAACCGGCGAGCGCCCACCACTCGAGGGTGATGTGGTTCGAGACGAATTGGGGAATGACGACGGCCCCGAGCACGCCCAAGCCGGCTCCGAGGAATCCTCCGGTGAGTCCGAGGGCCGTCGCTTCAAAGAGGAACTGGCGTCGAATCGCCGCGGGCGTCGCGCCCAGCGCTTTTCGCAGTCCGATCTCGCGAACCCGTTCGGTGACCGAGACGAGCATGATGTTCATCACCCCGATGCCGCCTACCAGCAGCGAGATAGCCGCGATGCCCGCGAGCAGGAAGGTCAGCGCGTCGTTGACGGAACTCGCGGTCGACTCGAGGGTCGACTGGGACGTGATCGTAAAATCGGCCTTGGAGGGGTTGGTGATCTGGTGCAACGCCAACAGTTCGTCATCGGTTTCGCCGTACGCCGCACCAAGCGTGCCTTGGGACTGGGCTTCGACGTAGATCGACTGGACCGACTGCGAACCGGTGATGAGGCTCTGGGCGAGGGTGATCGGGACCAGGACCATGTCGTCCTCGTCGATGCCGCTGGAGTCTCCGGCCGTGTTCAGTACGCCAATCACGGTGAGCGAGACGCTGTTCACCGTAATCACCTGACCCAGCGCAAACCCGCCAAGGCCAAGTTCCTGGGCGGTAGTCGAGCCGATGACCGCGACGGCCGCGGCGTCGTTGACCTGGCTCGAGGTGAAGAAGTTCCCTTGGGCCACCGAGCGATCTCGTACCTTGAGCCACGAAGCTGTCGTGCCGACGATCTGGGTCGTCCAGTTCTTTGAACCGGCGACCACATTGTCGAAGGTCATTGCCGTGGGGGCCACCGCCGCAATGTTCGGACAGACGGTGCGAGAGGCGAGATCTTGGGCGTCGGCGTAGGTGAGAGTGCTCGCCGAACCAAACCCACCCTGGATGCCCCCCGAGGACAAACTGCCAGGAGTCACAATGAGCAGGTTGGTGCCCAACGATGAGATGGCTGAGTTCACGGTGGCGCTCGCTCCCTCACCGAGTCCCACGGTGAGGATGACAGCGGCAATGCCGATCAGAATACCCAGCACGGTGAGCGCCGAGCGCAATCCGTGACTCCAGATCGCCTCGAGCGCCGAGCGAATGGTTTCGAGGATGCTCACGACGGCGTCTTCGCGTCGGACTGGATCTCTCCGTCCCGGATACGCACAATTCGCTGGGCGCGGTGCGCGGTTTCAACGTCGTGGGTGATGAGCACGACCGTGCGTCCCGCCGCGTTGAGCTCACCGAGCAGACCCAGCACGTCGGCGGCCGAGGCCGAGTCGAGGTTGCCCGTCGGTTCATCCGCGAGCACCAAGGACGGTTCGTTCACGAGAGCTCGAGCGACGGCAACGCGCTGCTGCTGGCCTCCGGAGAGTTCGTTCGGCCGGTGGTCCACGCGGTCGCCGAGGTTGACGCGCGCCAGCGATGAAATAGCCCGCTCCCTGCGCTCGGCCCGCGCGACGCCGCCATAGATAAGCGGCAACTCGACGTTGCGCCACGCCGGCAGTCTCGCCAGAAGGTTGAACTGCTGAAAGACAAAGCCAACCCGCCGGTTCCTCACCTGCGCGAGTCCGGTCTCGTTCATCTGGCTGACGTCGACGCCGTCCAGTTCGTACACCCCCGACGTGGCGAGGTCCAGACAGCCCAAGATGTGCATCAACGTGGACTTGCCCGAACCCGATGGGCCGATGATGGCGACGTACTCCCCCTCCTCGATGCGCAGGTTCACGCCGCGCAACGCCTCGACCGTCATCGAACCGAGTCGATACGTCTTGTGCACGTCAGTCAACTCGACAATGGGTCGCGTCGACGTGCTGGAGGTCACGGCGCGCCTTTCTGCACGAAGACCGCGCCTCCGCCGGGCCCGCCAATGATATTGATGTTCTTGCCGGGGCCCTGATTCGAGGTGTTGACCCCGGGAAGCGAGGCCGAGAGATCGGCGATCACCACCTTTTGACCCCTGGTCAGTCCGGACTTGATCTGAGTCAGCACACCACCGACGGCACCGGTGACGACCGCGTGGCGAACCTCTTTGCCGTGCGAGAGGAAGTACACGAAGCTTCGCGTGCCTTGAGTGTGCACCGCGCTCGTGGGAACGGTGAGCACGTTCTTCACGTCCAGGATCGCCGCCGTGAGATCGGCCGTCGCGCCCACGTACATATCCGTGGGCTTACCGGTCACGCCGATCACGACGGGAAAGCTGGCGACCCCGTTGCTGACAGTAGCGATCGTGCTGATCGAGGCGACTGCGCCCATCGAGGGCGTGGTGGCACCGGTGGGCACGATCTGCACTTGGTCGCCCACTTTGAGCTCTGACACCTGACGGCTGCTCGCCGTCGTGTCGACATCGAAGGTCGAGGGACTCTCCACTTCGATCGCCGAGGTCGATGTCGAACTCGGTGCGGCGTCCACAGTCGAAGGACCCGCCTGCGCACTCGCACCGGGCGTGATGTTGACTGCTGTCACGATGCCACTGATCAGCGACACCAGAGATGCATCGGCCAAGTTCTGTTTCGCGTCGTCGAGCGCCACTTTGGCCGAATCGACCGCCATCTCATCGGAGCCGACTTGATCGGCGTACTGACCGTCCTCGGCGCCGCTCAGGGCACTGAGGTCCTTGGCGAGCTGCGTCTTGTCGGCGGCCACCTTTTGTGAATCAAGGCGACTCGTTTGGGTGTTCTTCAGCTCCGTCTGAGTGAGTGATGTCTCGGCCGACTGCACCGAGGTTTGCGTGTTCGACACGGCCATCTCGTCCTGGGTGACCTGGTTATCGTCGCTCGACTCGGCGGTTTGATCGCTGGCACACGCGACACTCGCCACCCCGTCGCCGGCGCAGTCGATGGCCTCCTTGGCGCGCGCCGCCTCTAGGGAGGACTGATCGTCGCTCGCTTGTGCGGCCGCGCTCGCGTCGGCGCTCTGAGCGAAGGCGAGCGCCTGCTGGGCTCCCGTCAAACTGAGCTCGTCCGTCGTAGCGTCATCGTTCAGGGTAACTTCGTCGTTCGAGAGCGTGGTGCGATCCGAGCTCACCGTCGCGCGGTCGGTCGCGATCAGAGAGCTCGCGGGCGACTGCGCCATCGCGAGAGTGGACTCGGCGTCATCCAGCGAGCCCTCGCTCTGGTCTACCTGGGATTCCAGGTCAGGAGTTTGCAGCGTCGCCAGTACCTGACCCGCTTTCACTTCCTGACCCACCTTCACGCTCACGGCATCGACCGTCCCCGACGTCGCAAAATTGAGTTCCGCTTGCGTGACCGGCTCGATCGTGCCAGTGAGCGACGTCGTCTGTACCACGGATCCGATCTCGGCCGGCGCAGTTATGTACTGGTCACTCGTGGAGGAGCTCAAGGCCAGACCGCCGAGGGTGCCGCCCACCACGACGGCGACGATGACCGCGAGGGCAACGGCAATCTTGATCTTCGACCGCGGACGCCACGACCGGCGCATCATCGCGACACTCGCTTCACGGACACCCCACCAGATTCAGAGTCGAACACGCGATTCCCTCCGCTCTTGTGCGCCACCAACTACTCGGCTCACCAAGAACCTACGAAGAGATAGAGAGTGGCGTCATCACTCGAAAGGGCCATTCGCCCCGTGATATCCCGGTACGACGAGGCGCTCAACACGGTGGGCACGTCATACCCAGGTATGACGCCTCAGGCGCGATGACGCGGGCTCGATGGTGACGTACCGTAAGGACATGAAACGTGACCTAGTGTCCCCTGCCCGCCTACCCGCGCGACTGCGCGCCCTCGAGTCCGGCGCCGCCGAGGTCGCCATCGGTGCCGACCCCGCCGTCACCTGGCGCTCCCCCCGCGCACGGCGCCTCGGCACCGTCGCCACCTTCGTCGGCGTGGCGCTCATCCTCGCGGCGATAGCGGGCATCGTCGTTGCGTTGCGCGTTTCCATCGGACCGGTCGTCAATGGCGCGCTCTCTCCCAAGGTCATACCCCACGACGGCCTCAACGTGCTTCAACAAGGTCTTCGCGGTGCAGGCTTCGCCGAGAAGAGCACGGCGATCGGTTCTTTGGGATCCCTCGCACTGTTCGAGTGGTCGAGCTTCGGCCTGATTGGCCTCGGCCCATTCTTCTTGGCGTGGCGCTACCCGCTCTTCGCGTGGCGAGTGGGCTTCCTCGCGGCGCTCATCATCCCGGCGATCTCCATGCGCCCGTTCGCCGAGCTGCCGCCGCGCTATCAACTCCCGCCCGCACAGCTGGCGCTGTTGGTCGTCGTACTCTGCATCGCGGGCTTTCGACACAGTCGCGCCGCCCTCTGGTGGTTGTGGGCGCTCATGACGATCCCGGCCTGGATCTGGCTTGGATCTGGTCTACTCAAGCCCTTGTGCGCCGAGATGGCGCTCATGGTCATCGTCATCGCACTCGACGCGCAAGGTGCCTCGCGGCGAGCGCATTTCGAACTCGCTGCCCAGTTCGAGCGCAATGAAATTGAAGAAGCCCGGCGCGCCGTCCTCGAGGAACGCACCCGCATTGCGCGCGAGATGCACGACGTGGTCGCCCACCACATGTCGCTGATCGCGGTGCAAGCCGAAACGGCCCCGTACCGACTGCGAGAGCTGCCCGACGCGGCCCTCGATGAGTTCTCGTCGCTCAGCGCGCACGCCCGAGAAGCGCTCAGCGACATGCGTCGGCTTCTCGGGGCACTACGTAATGAAGGCCCCGCGGAGCGCGCCCCCCAACCTCGTCTCGACGACGTACCCGAACTGGTCGCGGCCAGCCAGCGTGCGGGAGTCGACATCAGCCTCACGATGCCCGACACGACCGCGGTGACCTCTCCGGGGGTAGAGCTCTGCGCGTATCGCATCGTCCAAGAGGCTCTCTCCAACGCCAACCGTCACGCGCTGGGCTCGGAGATCTCAGTCGTCCTTGAAGGCCACAGCGACGCCCTTCGACTTCGCGTGCGAAACGGCCCCGGACTCAATCAGACTGCGCGCTCGAGCGAGCCGCGAACGGGACACGGGCTGGTGGGAATGAGCGAGCGCGTCGCGATGCTCGGCGGCGACCTCGTCGCCGAGGAGGATCCCGATGGGGGCTTCGTGGTGGCCGCGGTTCTACCGTTGCGTGCGCCGCAGTTATCGTCGGCTCCGTGACAATCACGTGCCTCATCGTTGACGATCAGGCCATGGTCCGTGAGGGGTTCGGCGCGATTCTGAACGCCCAAGACGATATGAGCGTGGTGGGCCAAGCGGCGAATGGCGCAATGGCGGTCGCGCTCTACGAAGAACATCTTCCCGACGTGATCTTGATGGACGTGCGCATGCCCGTCATGGACGGACTCGAAGCCACTCGTCGAATCCTCGCCGAGCACCAAGGCGACGCACCCGTCCGCGTCCTCATCCTTACGACCTTTGACCTGGACGAGTACGTCTACGAGGCCCTGCGCTCGGGGGCTAGCGGATTCCTGCTCAAGGACGCTCCCGCGGCTGAACTCGTGCACGCCGTGCGCGTCGTGGCCGCCGGTGACGCGCTCCTCGCGCCGTCGGTCACCCGACGCTTGATTGCGGACTTCTCTCGCCAACGACCGAGCGTTCCCGCGTCGACCTCGGTAGAAGAACTCACCCCGCGCGAGAACGAGATCCTTCGGCTCATTGCTCAGGGGCTCTCCAACGCTGAGATCAGCGACACTCTCTTTATCGCCGAGCAGACCACCAAGACGCACGTTGGACGAGTTCTGCTGAAGTTGGGCCTGCGCGATCGCGCCCAAGCCGTGGTGTTCGCCTACGAATCGGGGTTGGTAACCCCAGGCGAGTAAAGCTAGGGGGTTCCCTGGAGGAGATCGCGGCGCTCTTGATAGTCCGCGGGGTCGATTTCACTTCGAGCGAATCTCTCATCGAGAATCCGCAACGCGTCTGACGTCGGCGACGCGTGGGTGTGAGGGCCAGTTCCGGTGGCAAAGCGGTGGGCGAAGCGACTCTTGCGCACCACCAGCGTCACCAGGAATGCCACAGCAGCGATCACGATGAGGAACACCACGAGGGCGATAAATGCGCCCAGCGGCCCACGCGGCCCGAACTGTCCGGGGCCAAAGGGGCCGAATCGAATTACTCCACCCGGACCGGGGCCGTGGACCGCAACTCCAGAACGTCCAAAAAAGAAACCCATGGTTCTCCCTTCGCCACTATGTCTAGGTCTCGGCTACGCGCAACGCAAGCCACCACTCTAGAGAAGGTTCTCGCCGCCGAATATGTCCGAGACCGACGTGTCCTCAAAGATCGCCGAGATCGCGTTGGCGAGAATCGGCGCGATCGAAAGCACCTCTAGCTTCTCGAAGCGCTTCTCGGGCGGTAACGGCAGCGTGTCGGTCACGATGACGCGGCTGATCGGAGCGTTAAAGAGTCGCTCCACCGCCGGCGGCGAAAATACGGCGTGGGTGGCCATGACCCATATCTCTTCGGCTCCGTGCGCCTTGAGGAGATCGCACGCGGCCACGATCGTCCCGGCGGTATCGATCATGTCGTCGATCAGCACGCAATGGCGCCCGTCGACGTCACCGACGATGTGGCGAGCTTCGGCCACGTTGAGTGCCCCCCTCGGGCGCGTCTTGTGCACGAGGGCGAGGTCGCAGCCCAGGTGCTGGGCGTAGCGTTCCGCCACCTTCACGCGCCCCGCGTCGGGGGCGACCACGACCAGTTCGTGGGGATTGGCATTCGCCTTGAGGTACCCCTCCAGGACGGGCGCGGCGACAAGGTGGTCCACCGGCACGTCGAAAAAGCCCTGGATCTGACCCGAGTGAAAGTCCACCGAGAGCACGCGGGTAGCGCCGGCCGTTTGGAGCATGTCGGCCACCAACTTGGCCGTGATGGGCTCGCGCCCGGCCGTCTTGCGGTCCTGGCGCGCGTAGCCGTAGTTGGGCACGACAGCCGTAATGCTCTTGGCCGACGCGCGCTTCGCGGCGTCGATCATGATGAGCTGCTCCATCACCGAGTCGTTGACCGGTGACGCGTGCGTTTGCATAATGAACACGTGCGCGCCACGTATTGATTCATCTATCCGACAGTGGATCTCGCCATCAGCGAATTCGCGCAGGTTGGCTTCGGTGAGGTCCACGCCCAAGAGATCGGCGACGTCCTGGGCGAGGGCTGGATGGCAACGCCCCGACACGATCACGAGGCGACGCTTGGCCAGGGATTCCACGTAGCGACTGTACAGGTGAAAGCAAGGCTCAGTGAGAGCGATGACTGAAGGGCGCGACGATCTCGCCGGTCGAAACCTCCGCCCCCGGTGCCAGCACGACGAAGGAACCGACGTTCGCATCCGCACCCACGCGCGCGTGGGTTGCTTCGACAGTGGCGAGCGTGGCGCCCTCACCGACTTCGGTGTCGCTCAAATAGGCGTTCGGTCCGATCGTCGCGCCGTGCGAGATGACGCAGTGGCCCTTGAGGATCGTGCCCGGAAGCAGCGTCACCTCGGGGGCCAGCTCCACGTCGGCGTCGACGTAGGTCTGGTTCGGGTCCCACATGGTGACGCCGCGCGACATCCACAGTTCGTTGATGCGCGCGCGCAAAACCCTCTCAGCCTGGGCCAACTGACGGCGGTCGTTGATGCCGAGGGCCTCATTCGCGTCGTCGAGATGCCAGGACGCCACCACGTGTCCCATGTCGTGGAGCTCTTGGACGAGGTCGGTCAAGTAGTACTCCTGTTGGGCGTTGTGGCGACCGATGCGTCGCAGAGCGGGACCGAGCAGGCTCTGGCGAACCACCATGATCGAGGTGTTCACTTCGTTGATGGTGCGCTCGCTGTCTCGCGCGTCGCGCTCTTCGACGATGCGCTCAAGCGAACCGTCCTTAGCGTGGAGCACCCGCCCGTATCCCGTGGGGTCATCCAGATGAGCGCTCAGGACGGTGAGCGCGCTCTGACGCTCGCGGTGAACGTCGAGCAGTTGGGCAACACTCGCGGCCTTAAGCAGCGGCGCGTCGCCCGGCACGATAAGCACGTCACCGTCAGTGTGGCCGATCGCCTCGTCAATGGCGCCCAGGGCAACCGACACCGCGTGTCCGGTGCCGAGCTGCTCACGCTGCTCAACGAAGGTGAGGGGCCGACGCGCCGAGGCGCCTTCGCTCAGTTCCTTTTCCACCCACGTGCCGTGATGCCCCACCACGACGATCGTGGCCCGCACGTCATCGTGTGCCGCCGCGTCGAGCACGTAACGCACCATCGCGCGACCGCAGAGTTGATGGAGAGGCTTGGGGCGCGAGGAACGCATCCTCGTTCCCTCGCCCGCGGCGAGCACCACGACGCAGGTAGGGCGCTTCACCTCTCTATCTCTAGCAGCGAAACGAATACGCTTCGGTGCGTGAGTGACAATTCTTATGGCGAGTTTTCTCTCTTTAGCGAGAACCTCGCCGAATGGGACCTCGACGTGGCGATTCCCCACGTGCAACGGTTCTTCGTGGCGGTCGACGGACTGCGACAGATCAGTGGCTTGCGCTGGGGCGAGACGGCCCCCGAACTCGTTTTCGTCCACGGTGGTGCCCAGAACGCGCACACCTTCGACACCGTGGCCCTCGCACTGCAGCGACCCCTCGTCGCGCTCGATCTACCCGGACACGGTCATTCCGACCCCTCCCCCTACGGGAACTCGGCGACTGCTAGTCACGCGCGCGACGTGGCGCGCGCCATGGAGCAGTTGAGCGACCACGCGCTGCCGCTAGTGGGAATGTCGCTCGGGGGCCTCACGTCCCTACTCGTGGCGAGCGAGCGGCCCGACCTGGTGACCCAGTTGGTCCTCATCGACATCACGCCGGGGGTCAATGCCGACAAAGCGCGTCACATTACCAATTTCGTGAACGGACCCGCCACCTTTGAGAGCTTCGACGATCTCCTTGAGCGCACCATTGCGCACAATCCGACTCGCTCGGTCTCCTCGCTGCGACGGGGCATTTTGCACAACGCGATCCAACGACCCGACGGCACCTGGGTGTGGCGACACCAGCAGCATGGTCCCGCGCCGCTCGAAGCACCCCCGGTGAGCGACATGTGGGAACGAGTCGGATCGTTGCGCGTGCCCGTCGCTCTGGTGCGCGGCATGGCGCCCGGGTCGGTGGTGGATGACGAGGACGAGTCGGAACTTCTGCGACTCCAGCCCGGGGCGACCGTCGTGCACGTCGAGGGCGCGGGGCACTCGATCCAGGGTGATCAGCCCGTGGTGCTGGCCCGCGTGCTCGAAGAGATCTGCTTCTAGTCCCTCAGATCGGTTTCGATCCGTGTTCACCTGAACGTCAGGCTGATCGGGCATCCTTATAGGGGGTACCCACAGCGCGCGGGTCAAATTGAGGTGAGGTCATGGAACACTTTCTTGCGTCGTGGGGCTATCTCGCGCTCGTCGGGATCACCGCCCTCGCGGCCCTGGGCATCCCGGTGGGCTCCGAGATCGCCATCGGCTACGCCGGGGTGCTCGCCAGTGGGCAGTTCGTCTCGGGACACCACGACCACCTCACGCTCGCCCTCGTGATTGTCTTCGCCGCCCTCGGCGAGGTCGTGGGCTCTCTCATCGGATACGCCATCGGTCGCTACGGCGGTCGCTCCCTCGTTGACCGCGTGGGCAAGTACGTACTGCTCACCCACAAGGACTTGGATCGAGCCGAGGAGTGGTTTCAGCGCCGCGGCGACCCGATGGTCTTCTTTGGTCGATTCATTCCGCTCGTTCGGTCCTTCGTCTCGATCGCCGCGGGCATCGGCGAGATGTCCCTGACCAAGTTCGTCGCGTTCTCCGCGGCGGCCAGCGTCATCTGGTGCGGGGCCCTCGCCGGTATCGGGTACGGAGTTGGCGGGAGTTGGCACCGCGTGATCACCGACTTCAGCTACGTGGGCTATCTCGCAGCCGCCGTCGTCGTCGTGGTGATCGCGGTCTTCGTGGTGCACCGACTTCGACAGCTTCGACTCGAGCGTTCCTAGCGGGTCACGTGCTCCACCTCGGGCAGCGCGGTCTCGATCGGCCGGCGCGGCCAGGACATCACCACCCTCGCACCGCCTAACTCCGACGTTCCGAGATCGATCTGGCCCTTCGTCGCGGTCACCACGGCCCCGGCGATGGCCAACCCGAGTCCCGCTCCACCGGGTTCGGTACTCGCCCGGTGGAAGCGCTCCAGCAATCGCTCGTGATCACCGTCACCGAATCCGGGCCCGTCGTCGTCCACGCTCACACTCACGCGCTGGTCGGTGGTGTCGACGCGCACGTCCACTCGTCCGCCGTCTCGTGCGTAGCGCGAGGCGTTATCGAGCAGTACCGACACCAGTTCATCCAGCCACTCCGCGGGGGCCATCACGAGGGGCTCAAAGGAGCCGCCCCGCTCGATTCCCAGGGTGATGTCCCGACTCGTTGCGACGGCGCCGAAGCGGTCTACGCAGTTCGCCGCAATGATCGCGACATCAACCAGTTCGTGCTTGGAGCCCTCAGGTATGGAGTCAAGGCGCGCGAGCCACAAGAGGTCGTCCACGATCTTTCGCAGGCGCCTGGTTTCCGCACTCACCCGCTCCAGCGCATCGCGATACTGATCGGCTGAGCGCGTCGCGCTGAGCGCGAGACTCACCTCCGCTTGGATCACGCTGAGCGGCGTTCTCAGTTCGTGCGATGCGTCAGCCGCAAAGTCGAGCTGCCGACGCCGAGCGCGATCGATCGGGGCGGCCGCTCGTCGCCCGATCGTGGTCGCGACCAGGTAGAGAGCGAGTAGGGCGAGGGGCGCCAAGATCGATTGGACCACGAGCAGCGTGGTGAGAACGTCGCCGTCATCCGCCGTGCTCTCGCCCACGATGAGGCGTCCGCCACTCACCTCGGACCCCTCGAGAAGGTACCGTCGACCCTCGATCGACATACTCTGCAATTGCGTCAGCGCGTCGGCACCGCTCGGTAAGTTCGGCGTGCCGTCGTTCAGACGTATTGCCATCGATGAACCCGACGGGACGAACCATTCGATGAAGGTCGAGGCGTCAAAATCTGGCTTGTCAGTCGGCGACGCGTCTCGGTACTCGCTCGCGAAGGCGGCCAGCGACGGCGAGGACTGGGTCTCGAGAGCGGTGATGCGCCTCGACAAAGCCGCGTCCTCCGAGCGCGACACCCGCTGAACCGCGACGATGTCCGCCACCGCACAGATGAGTACCCCGCCGACGAGCGCGACCAGAGTCGCGCGCAGCGCGACCCGCCGGGCGTTGGCGCGCAGTTCGTTCGTGGTCGCGCCGGCGCTCGGCGGTGCGCACACGCGACTCACGATGCGGTCACGCGATACCCCACGCCACGAACGGTCTCCACGCGCACGCCTGAGCCGGACAACTTCGAGCGCAGGCGGGCAATGTGCACTTCGATCGTGTTGGAGCCCACGGCGTCGGACTCTTCGGCCCAGGCCTGCAGCGCGATCGAGCGACGCGTCACCACACTCGGACTCTTGCGCACCAGCAGTTCCACAATCGCGAACTCGCGCGGGGTAACGCGTAGCTCTCGATCATTCACGAACGCTTGGTGTGTCGAAGGATCGATCCGAAGAGACCCGCACGACAGAATCGGACTGCGGCTCTCGCCCGAGCGCCGCTGCAGGGCGCGCAGACGAGCGAGTAATTCTCCGAAGTCGAAGGGCTTCACCACGTAGTCGTCAGCGCCGGCGTCGAGCGCATCGATTCGATCCTCGGGCGTGTCGCGGGCGGTCAGCATCACGATCGGAGTGTGCGGATCGCGAGTGCGCGCCAGGGAGAGGACATCGCGGCCCGAGGTCTTGGGCATTCGCCAATCGAGGATGACGGCGCCATACTCGTGCGCCCTGAGGTAGCGCAATGCTTCGTCGCCGTCGCCGGCCGTGTCTACGACGTAGCCAGCTTCAACGAGGCCGCTGTGAAGGACCCGCCGCAAACTGGCATCATCTTCAGCCACTAGGACTCGCATGGCGTCGAAGGTAGCAGTCGTTCATCTATTCGTCAGGGCCGGCCCCTAGCCTGGGAGGTCGTGAATCTCATCGTCGCAACAGGGGCCTAGATGGAGCCCGCCAGGCATCGACGCACCTCGTCATCCCCCTCTCGCGGCCCGAGGAGCCCGCGCGATGACGTGCCCGTCCTCGGTCGGTTCTTTCCCGCGCCCGTGGCGGCCAAGGTGCCCGAAGTCATCATCTGGTTCTGGGTCGCCAAGATCCTCACCACCGCGGGCGGCGAAGCGACCTCGGACTATCTCAAAACCTGGGGAAACATCAAAGGCGGCGCCACCGAAGTTCTCGTTTTTGTGATCGGTCTCTTTTGGCAGTTCTCGTCCCGGCGCTACCAGGCGTTCAGTTACTGGTTCCTCGCCTTTGCTGTCGCCATCTTTGGCACCGGGGTCTCGGACTTCTTGCACCTCGACGTCGGTATCCCGTATATCGGCACCACGCTGCTCTGGTCGGTGATCCTGGCCCTCGTCTTTGTGTTCTGGCAACGAAGCGAAGGCACGCTCTCGATTCACAGCATCGTGACCCAGCGGCGCGAGGCCTTCTACTGGGCGACCGTCTTTGCGACCTTCGCCCTGGGCACCGCGCTGGGTGACTTCACGGCCACGTCACTGCACCTGGGCTATCTCGCCTCGGGCATCCTCTTCAGCGCACTCATCTTGGTCCCCGCGGTTGCCACCGGGTACCTCGGGTTCAATCGCATCGCTGGATTCTGGGCGGCCTACGTCCTCACCCGTCCCCTGGGGGCGTCCTACGCGGACTACATCTCTAAGTCCCAGGCCCTCAGCGGCATCAACTTCGGCGACGGCCAGACCGCTCTGGTGTTCTTTGGCGCCGTCTTCGTGTTGGTGGCGTACCTTGCGATCTCGCGGGTCGACATCCAACCGGCTCTCGACTAGGCCACTTCACTCGTGCGATGATCTCCTCACTCGATGGGCTGGCGCGACAGCGAGGGTGGCTGGCGTCCCGAAAATATCCATCCTCCGATCGCCGCCACGAGGGGCATGCCCACGAGAATGATGAGGAGGTTCTTCGCGGGCACGGCGCTCAGCGCGCCCAGGCCACCGTTGAGAGAGCTTGTTCGGATCCACCCCGCCACGCCGACGTAGGCGGCCAAGATTCCCAGGACCGCTCCCAGAAGACCGAGGGCCCCGGCCGTCGTGGCGCTGAGCGCGCGACGAGTTCGCGAGCTAGCTCCCGTCGCCGAGAGAATGCGAAGTTCGCTGGCGGTCTCACTTCGAATGAGTCCGACCGACATGGCGAGCACGCCCAGCGCGAGGACGACCCCGAAGAACGTAGCCCAGTCGATGACCTCGTTTGATGACGGCAGGCTGCTCTTGCTCTCGACGCTCAATCCCGCCGCGGACGCGCCGAGACGCGCGCTGGTGATCTGTGACGCGCTCAGAGGCGCCGGCACCTGGATCATCCAACCCGCGACGATCGGATGCAGGTGGAACTTGTGCACGGCGTACTCGGTGATCACAGTATTGGGAACTGAGGTTCCTGACGGTAAAGCGCTCACCTCTTGGATCAGGGGATTCGGCTGACAACCATTGCGCGAGCTACACGTGCTGTTCGAGGGTCCCGGTTTGTTCTGAGTGGTCAGTTGCATCTGCGAGAGCCCCGATAGACCCGGGCGCATCGTGAGGATCTCGGCGTGGGGAGAGATGGAGGACGGCGAGATGCCGAAGAATCGCAACAGTGCGGGGGTCGCCACGAACACCGGTCCCGACCAGCTTCGCCCCGGGGCGTTGTGGTTCAGACTGGCGCTCGTCGTCTCTAACTCCAGTACTTTATGACTAGAGAGCGACGCGGCGATCGAGTCGGCCGCTCGTTGCATCGAGGCGATGCTCTGGGTACTAACGGCGCTCGGCGTATTGACCCCGGGGCCCGATGGGCCGTACGGGCCATTAGGGGTGTAGACGTTGAGTTGGCTGGACGTCATGTTGGGCCCGGCGTAGTCCAGCACATTGGCAAATCGAGCTGCTGACACCAGCGAAATCACCACGGCGATCAGAATTCCTACGCTGATCGCCGAGAGGGCGGAACCTGAACGCGCCCGGTAGCGCGAAAGATCCCTCAGCGCCAGGCGCACGGCGACGGGTGCACTTCGACCTACGCGTGCGCACAGCGTGAGAAAGAACGGCGACAGCAGGATGATGCCCGGGATGAGCGCCACGAGGCCGAGCACGAGTTCGGGTGTGTGTGGCTGGGCGTCACTTCCCGCCCCGGCGTAGCCCAGCAGGAGGAAAGCGCCGACGAAAAAGGCCACACCGGGAATCGCGCTGCGGTGAATCTGACGAGGGGGTGCGGGGCGTCCCGAGAGGGCCGAGACGATCGGGACCTTGGTGATCAGGCGAGCCGGCCGCGAGGCGGCAAAGAACGTGGCTGCGACACCGAGAACGACCGCGAGCACGACCACCAGCCACGGCACGGCAAAGAGACCGATGTCGTGGTGCGAACTCTGTTCGAGGTGAGGTCGATACGCGAACCACACGAGGAACCCCAGCACGACGCCGAGGATCGAGCCCACCACACCCACGACCAAGCCGTTGGCGCGAACGACGAATCGCACGTGACGATCCGTCGCGCCCAAGGACTCGATCATGCCAATGGAACGAAGGCGCCGTTGGGCAAGCACGGTGAAGCCCCCAATCGATACCAGTGCGAGCAATGTCATGCCGAGCACCAGGGCCGCGATCGTGATTGTCTCAGGATTGAAACCGTTCGTGCCGACTGAGGATTGAACGTAGGCACTCAGCGGAGACTTAGAGCTCGGCAGCCTGCCGTCAAAGAGAACCGTGATGTTGCTCGGAGAAGTCACCTGGCCCGGCAACACGAGCGCGAACTCGTCCAACAGACTCTGAGGATTCACGACGAGACCCACGACGCGCCGGGTGACCCCGTCGATGGTGACATTGTCACCAACTCGCACGTTGAACGCAGACGCGACTCCCGAGGTGAGTGCCACCTCGTGCGCGCGAGTGGGAAAGTGCCCGCTCACCAGCGACAGCATCGGGCGCAAATAGGCGCCGGAAGGGTTCTCTGCGCGCAGATCGAATGAATTGATCGAGCCGGGAATGCTGAGCGTCCGGTTTTCGATGACTTCGCTATGGGGATCCAAACGCCGGAGGTCCGCGACGTACTTGTTGATCGTGGCGTCGTTCACCGTCGCGTCGCCGGCCTTGGAACTTGGGTTGGGGGACTGAAAGAACGCGAGATGCTGGGCGGTGCCAACGCCGAAGTCGGCCACCTGTGATGAGTTGGTGGACACCGCAGCACCAAGAATCGTGCCCGCGCTCGCGACAATCACCAGAGCAAGAATCAGCAGTTGCTGACGCCACTCTCGGCGAAAAAGCCGCCACGCCCAGCGCGCCATCGCCCGTCGCGCGGGTACGCCACCGTGACTCGTCCGCGTCGAGTCCGCGCCGATCCGCGCTTCGACGTCGATCGTCATGGCCGTGGCGTGGGCTCGAGAATTGATTCGGGACCGCTCGCCGGCAGCGTCTGATCGACCACGCGACCGTCACGCAGGAACACCACGCGATCGGCCCACGACGCGAGTTGCGCGTCGTGGGTCACCACGACCGCCGCGACCCCGCGACGACACGCCGTGAGAATGAGTCGCATGACCGATTCGGCGTTGGTCGAATCCAGGGCTCCAGAGGGCTCGTCGGCGAGCAGTAGGTGGCGTTGCCCCACGACTGCCCGGGCGATCGAGACACGCTGGCGTTCTCCGCCCGAGAGCTCGTCGGGATAGCTCGCGGCCCGATCGGCCAGACCCAGCTCCTCCAGCGCTTCCATGCCGGCGACTCGCGCTTTCTTTGCGGACAGACCGTCCAACTCCAAGGGTAACGACACGTTCTCGACCGCACTGAGGCCCGCCAACAGGTTGTAGTCCTGAAAGACGTAGCCGATGCAGCGCCGTCTCATGCGCGCCTGGTCGTCGCGCGACATCTTGGACAGAACGGCTCCGTCAACCAAAACATCTCCCGTGGTCGGCTCTTCCAGGCTGCCCGCGATAGTGAGCAACGTGCTCTTGCCCGATCCGCTCGCCCCCATCACCGCCACCAACGATCCCGCGTCTACCGACAGATTGATGTCGCTAAGAGCGTGCACCTCATTAGGCGCCTGCCCGTAGATCTTCGACACTCCTCGTAGTTCCAGATAGCTCATGGTCGTAAGTCCGCCTTCCTTCTCGTGAGAGGCATCGGTAGCCCCCCGGATGCGACCGGTTCAATGGACGCTCGCTTCAAGCGCCCTTCGGCGGTGTCGAGCCACCGCACGACTGAATCGAGCCGGTAGAGTTCAGCGTCCACCACCAGCGCAAACGACAGATCGAATCGGGCCTCGTCTTCTTTCAAGTGCGTCCACTGCTGCATCAGTTGAACGAGATAGCGCCGATGGCTCTGAATGACCTCGGTCACGTTCGCACCCGGCAATCTCGCCGCGATCAATACCTTCATGACCAGCTCGTCACGCGGAGGAGAGCTGAGATCGGGCGGCGTTCGCAACCACTCCTCCAACTCGACCTTCCCTGGTGGCGTGATACGAAAACTCTTCTGTGGTCCCTCGTCATCCGAGTGATCGGACTCCACTAGGCCGTCGCGCTCCAAGCGCTGGAGGGTCGTATAGACCTGACCCACGTTGAGGGGCCACACCTCGCCCGTACGCTCTTCGAACTCCTGTCGAAGTTGAAGCCCATATTTCGGACCCTCGCTCAGCAGCGCCAACAACGCATGTCTCACACTCATTGCCACTCCTAGCTACCCAGTTGTATACTCAGTATCATACTTAACATACTTAAGCCGTAGCCTCGTGTCCAGTGGCCGGCGAAGCCGCTTTGAGTGTTGCTTCATCAAGGTAGACGACGGGTCGCGCGAGAACCATTAGGGATATCCCCGAAAGTCCCCCTACTTGATGGGCTCACCTCAGGGTTGAGGACGTCCCGAAGTGTCCAGAAACCTGACCGCCGTTCTTTTTCTGGTGCGTACACCCCGGTCAGCAACACGGCCGACGTTGTCCGGCTGCTAGTTCATCTGCGCTCGAAAGGCTCTGCGTTCTCGAGTTGACGGCTTCTTCGACGCTAAAACCCAACAGATGAACTCGTTTCGCGTCGCAAGGGCCACGACATTCGCGGCCAGGGCCAAGCGCAGATCGCTCGGCAGTGCGTGCAGCACACCACCACAGGCCCGCACTGCGCTGACGGAGACACAGCAGTGCCGAAGGACTGGAGCGGACTCGGCACCGTGCGTCGACTCAGTGGCTGGCGGGGGAGGGCTCGAACCTCCAACGACCGGATTCAAAGTCCGGCATTCTGCCAATTGAATTACCCGCCACTGTCATTTGCGCCGTTAATTGCGACAATCTTCCAAGATTCTTAAAGTATCCCTGAAGACGATTAATGCCAAGCCACAACACTAGAGGCTCAGAACTAGTAAACCGAAAGACACCGTGTCGACCACCTCCTTGCCCAACTCCTACGTCGCCATCGTCGACGACGACTCAGCGATTCGTTCGGCCCTCGGGCGTGCTCTTCGCATGGAGAACTACGACGTGGAGCTCTTTGAAGACGGGGCGACGGCCCTCAAGTCGATCCAACTCCGAGCTCCCGACGCGTTGGTGCTTGACCTGCAACTGCCGGACATTGACGGGCTCGAAGTCTGTCGGCGAATCCGGCGCTCCGGCGATACGACACCAATCTTGATGCTGACCGCGCGCAACGCCGTGAACGATCGCGTCGAGGGCCTTGACGTCGGCGCTGATGACTACCTCGTCAAACCTTTCGATCTGGCCGAACTCTTGGCGCGGCTGCGAGCCCTCTTGCGACGTCACAACGTCAGCGACGTTGACGGCACGGTGCTGCGCTTCGAGGATCTCACCCTCAACCCGGCGACTCGCGAGGTGCATCGTGGCACACGCCTGGTTGAACTAACCAAGATCGAGTTCGATCTGCTTGAACTGTTCTTGCGTCATCCACGTCAGGTACTCACCCGGGACCAGATCCTCGATCTCGTGTGGGGGTACAACTTCGACTCGGGCACTAACTCTCTGGCCGTCTATATCGGCTACCTGCGACGCAAGCTCGAAGAAGACAACAAGCCGCGACTCATTCAGACCGTTCGCGGGGTTGGTTACGCTCTTCGCATCTCGTGACGTTTCGCATCCGCGTGATCGCGGCGACCGTGGCGGCGGCGGCCATCGCGGTGATTCTCGCCTGCTTCGCGTCGTACTTCACTACTCGAAACGCGCTCTATCACTCGGTTGACGCCTCGCTCGTCGAAGCGTCCCAGCAACCGTTGAGTGAACGCGACTACAACCGCGTGATTGGCGCCAGCTTCGAACTCGTCTTGCCCAACCGCGAGACCTTGCCAGCGTCCCGCGTCCCCCTTGACTCGACCATCATGAGCGTGGCCGACGGGAAGAGCAAACAGATCATCCGCACCGTGTCCTTCAACGGACAGGACTTTCGCGAACTCATCGTCCCCGTGGCTGCCAACACAATTGCGGGTTGCTCCGCACCGGGCGACTGTCAGCCCATCACTACTACATCGGCCGAGCTGTACGTCGTCGAGATCACCGGCCAGGTAGACCAGCTCAACCAACTCACGACGACTCTGATGCTCGTGGCGGCCGGTGGACTGCTGCTCGCCTTCGCATTGGGTCTCTTCCTCGCGCGACGAGCCCTGCACCCCCTCGAAGAAGTGACCGACGAAATCGAAACGATCGCCACGACCAATGACCTGGAACGTCGACTCGTCGAGGGAGACGAGGACGAACTTGGTCGCCTGCGGCGGGTCTTCAATCGACTTCTTCACTCGGTCCAGAGCAGTCAGAAACTTCAGCAGCAGCTGGTCCTGGACGCCAGTCACGAACTGCGCACTCCCCTCACGTCGCTGCGCACCAACGCCCAAGTGCTGTCGCGCATTGGCGAACTCAGCCACGAGGAGTTGCGTCAGATCAGCGGCGACATGATCGCTCAAGTGGACGAGTTGGCCGCCCTCGTGACCGACCTGGGCGAACTCGCGCGTGGAGAGAGATCTGATGGCGCTCTCGAAGTTCTGCGCTTGGACGACTGCGTCGACGAGTGCGTCGACACCGCGCGGACCTACGCGCGCACCAAACACATCACCATCGACGTCCACGCCGAAGCCTCTCGCGTGCACGCTCGCCACGATCGGATCAATCGCGCCATATCGAACTTGCTCACCAATGCCGTGAAGTTCACGCCGCCACAAGGTCGAATACTGATCACGACGGCGTCGGGCTCCGTGAGCGTCTCAGACAGCGGTCCCGGCATCGCCGACGAGGATCGCGAGTACGTCTTTGACCGATTCTGGCGCTCTCCCGCTGCCCGCTCGCTGCCTGGTTCGGGTCTCGGACTTTCCATCGTGGCCCAGGTGGCGAGCGAGTTTGGCGGGACCGTGTCGGTGGATCGAGATCCGATCCTCGGCGGAGCACGCTTTGCGTTGCACTTCCCGGAAATAACCGAATAGGTCACAAGCGAATAATTTTCGAATCTTCTTAACCGGGAGACGATCGAGCTTTAACAATTCACCGTCAAACTGGGTTTGTTCATTCTGGCTTCATCATTGACCGTCAGACTGAGTTGGTTCACTTCTTATGACGACCTCCCCGCGCACCCCTCAGCAACGCGACCGGCGATTCGCCAGAGTTCGACGCGCGACGCGTGGTGTCTTTCTCGTCTCAAGTCTCTCGTCGGCGGCCCTCGTGGGATTCTTCGCGACGACTGCAAAACCGTTCGTTCGCGTGGTGACGCCGCCCACCACCACCACGTCGTCCAGCACCACGAGCACCACGACCACGACGCCCGTCACGACAACGACGACCGCGACCACGTCCGGGCGGACCACGACGAGTTCTACGCCGACGACAACAACGACAACGCCGACCACCACCACCACGGTGCCCGTCACGACAACGACGACCGCGCCCACCTGCTACACGTCGCCCTCAGGTGTGCAGGAGTGCAGTTGAGATGAACTTCAACGTCTGGGGTATGAGCGGCACGCTCGTCACCGAGAGTGCACAGCTGCACGACTTTGCGTCGGAGCGGCTAACTCACTGGCTCAACGCGATCGACGCAGCGTGCAATCGATTCCGAGACGACTCAGAGCTCTCCCGACTCAACGCTCGCGGTGAGTCCGTCATGAGTGCCACGTTCGAACTGGCGCTCGTGACGGCAGTGGAGGCGTGGCGCGCTACGCAGGGGCTCTGCGATCCCACGGTCCTGCCTGCGCTCCAGGCATTGGGATACGACGCCGACTTTGCCGACGTGGTACGCCGACGCGACCTCGCGCGAGGCCCGAACACGCCAAGTCCCGGTGCGAGTGCGGTGAGCCTGGATGAAACGTCCCACCGCGTGTCACTCGCGCCCGGCTGCCAGGTTGACCTGGGCGCAAGCGCGAAGGCCCTGGCGGTCGATCTCATCGCTGATGACGTTGCCCCTCGCGGTGGGGTGCTCGTAGAGATCGGCGGGGACGTCGCTCTTCGCGGGCCCGGACCCGGACCCGAAGGAGCGTGGTCGATCGGCGTCAGCGACGACCTCATCATTACGGGCCACGAGCCCCGAGTGAGCCTGACCAACGCGGGTGTCGCCACCTCGTCGACTCGAACACGCGCCTGGCGCGCCGGTGGACAGCGCGTGCATCACATCATCGATCCGCGATCCGGGGCTCCAACAGCGGGACCGTACCTGACGGCGACCGTCGCCGCGGAGAGTTGTCGGCGAGCTAACGCCTTTGCCACCGCGGCTCTCATCTGGGGCGACGAGGCTCCCTACCATCTGGCTCAGGCGCACTGCGCGGCGCGCCTCGTTCGCGACGATGGCACCGTTGACTACGTCGGCGGATGGCCGGTGGATCAGGCGGCGGCGTGATCGCCCTGACCTCTCCCTACCTGTGGTACGCCTCGCGGGCGACTGGGCTGGTCGCACTAGTGCTCATCACGGGCGTCGTGGTGCTCGGCACTCTGGTCTCGAACCGGGTCGGCGGCAAAAAAATCGGCCGGTTCGAGTTCAACGAACTTCATCGCTCCCTTTCGCTGGTGGCGCTGACCTTTTTGCTCATTCACATCGTGACGACCGTCATCGACACCTACGCGCCTACGGGTTGGCTCTCGGCCATCGTGCCGTTCGTTTCCCGCTACGACCGAGTCGGCGTGGCGGTGGGCGCGGTGGCCATCGACCTAATGCTGGCGGTGTGGGCCTCGAGCCTGTTCAAATCGCGCGTTCGACCAGAGACCTGGCGCTACCTCCACTGGCTCAGCTGGCTGGCCTATGTGGGCGCGGTCGCGCACGCATTTCTGATCGGCGCCGATACGCACAGTGACGTGGGCCTCGCCCTCACTGCCGCGTGCAGCGCCGCGGTCATGGCCGCCGCCCTCTGGCGCGCGCTCACTCGACCTCAGCGGGCGCATCGCCGCACGGCCCTCTCGCCCCTCGCGCCTTCATCGACACCGAAGTCCAGTGCCTCGCGGAATGCGCGATGAATAATGTGTCGCTTCCTCGCTTGTTGCACGGCTCGCGCGGGACCCCACTTGGTCTGGACGAACACGATGCGACCTTCGGACGCGCCAGCGCGACCGCGAACCTGCTCGAGGTGCTCGAGGCCTCGGGGCTCACGGGGCGCGGCGGCGCCGCCTTTCCAACCTCCGCCAAGGTACGACTTCTCTTGCGCCAACGCAGCCACCACAAGGCCGTCGTCGTCAACGCGATGGAGGGCGAGCCCGCGTCACGCAAGGACACCAGCCTGTTGAGTGCCAATCCTCACCTCGTTCTCGACGGGGCCGTCGCCCTCGCGTCGACAATCGGTGCCCACGAGATCATCGTGTGCATTCCCGCCACCAATCGCCGCGCGCTCCAGTTGATTCGATACGCGCTCGAAGAGCGCACGCGCCATCACCGCGGCGGCCCGCCCATCGATATCGTCTCGCCGCCTGCTCGCTACATCACGGGCGAAGAGTCGGCCCTCACGCACTGGCTAAGCGAGCGGGTGGCCGAACCGCTCTACCGTCCACATCGCCCCTTCATCCCGCGGGTACGGAATCGACCGGCGCTCGTCGACAACGTCGAGACGTGCGCGCACGTGGGTCTGATCGCGCGCTACGGCGCCCACTGGTTTCGGGCCGTGGGCACGAGCGAGAGTCCTGGTAGCACGCTCGTCACCCTGAGCGGGGCGTTCGAAGGACCGGTGGTTCTCGAGACCGCCCTGGGAACTCCACTGCGCGAACTGATTGCAACGGCACGACCCACCGAGGAGATTCAGGCGATTCTCCTCGGTGGTTACGGCGGGACGTGGCTCGACGCCTCGCTCCTCGATTCACCCTTGGCCAATGAGTCTCTGCGCATCGTGGGAGCGTCCGTGGGAGCGGGCGTCATCGTGGCACTGGGTGAGGGCGGGTGCGGTCTACAGGAGACGGCTCGGGTCGTCACGTGGATGGCCGGCGAGAGCGCTCGCCAGTGCGGGCCCTGCGCCTTTGGGCTTCCGGCTCTGGCACATGACCTCGCGACACTGGTCAGTGGGCAGCGCGAAGCGACGACGGCGTTGAATCGACTGCTCGAGCGCTGCGGGGTCATTGACGGTCGTGGGGCCTGTCGCCACCCCGACGGTGTCGTGCGCCTTGTGCGTTCGGCGCTCAGCACCTTTCGCGAAGACGCTCTCGCGCACGCGCGTGGCCACGCGTGTCCTGCTTCGCAACTCGATCGGCGCTACGCGCGCATTCCCGGTGCTCTAACGGTGGGGGCGCGGTGAAGAAAGACCTGGGGTTCTTACTGCGCGTCGATCCCGTCCTGTGCGACGGATTCGGACACTGCCACGAACTTGCGCCGGATCTCGTGGACATCGACGAGTGGGGTTATCCGGTCATTCGTCAGGTCATCACCCCGCTGCACGACCGTTCGGCTCTACGCTCGGCCCGTTTCGCGGTACGTGGCTGCCCCCGACAAGCGCTCGCAATTGAGCGCGTTAGCGAGAACTAATCGCGTCGATCAGCTCGATGCGGTTGCCCACGGGATCGTTGACGTGGCAGCGCCGACGAACCGGGATCGATTCGTCAGGGCGAACTTCAACGTCTGAATCCTCGAGTCGCGCGAGAATCTCGTCGTAGTTGTCCACCGTAAGTGCGGGGTGGGCCTTGGTCGCGGGTGAGAACGTCGGATCCACGCCGAGGTGAAGGACGGCTCCGTCGCGCTGATACCAACGACCTCCACGCGCGGCCAATAGGGGCGGTTTCTCTTGGGCCGTGAATCCGAGCAGGCCGACGTAGAACTCATCACAGACATCCTCGGAACCTGCGGGAATTGCGAGTTGCACGTGATCAAGCAACCACGTCACCAGAACCTCCACAAAATAGGGCCTCAGAAGAACGTAGTAGTGTTCTTCGGGCCATGGGATCACTCATCAAGAAGCGGCGCAAGCGTATGCGCAAGAAGAAGCACAAGAAGATGCTGAAGCGCACGCGCTTCCAGCGTCGAGCCGCCGGTAAATAACTCTCTCTACACCGGTTTTGGCGTGGTGGTGGTCTGGCAAAACTGAACGACACCCTCGGGGCCCATCACGTCCCAGGCGTTGACGCCGTGTTCAAGGTGACCCTCGACAAACAGCGTGGAACCTGATCCGGCCAGGTGCACCCGGTCGCCCAGCGTGGCCGAGAGCCAGTCCATTGTCTCGGCCAGGCGAGGCTCAACGACTCGAGCGGCGCCTTCGAGGTGGTTTCGACCCGAGGGGCGATCTCCACTAGCCACGAGTTCGTCGTAGGCGCGGTAGCACTGGGCCGTGTTCACCCCAAAGCTGAGCAGGATGAGAGTGACATCACGCTTCTCATAGGGGCGCTCGTAGACCTTCTCACCCACGCCTTCCACGAGAGCGCGTCCACCCAACTGGCAAAAGGGCACATCGCCGCCCAACGTCACGGCCACCTCGTTGCTCACTCCCCCGGCCCAGCGCAGGATCGCCCCGGCGTCGGAACTCCCGCCGCCCAGGCCCCCACCCGGTGGGACGAACTTGTGCAGGGTCACTCCCGCGCGCCGATTCACCAGCTGAAGGGCGCGTACGACCAGGTTGTCCTCGTTGGCAATCACGTTTGAGTAGGGACCCTCGAGGTTGAGATAGTCGCCGTCTTCGTCAACTTCGAGCCGATCGGCGAAATCGAGACTGAGCATCTCGGCTCGCAGTTCGTGCATTCCGTCGGCCCGAGACCCGGTGATTTCAAGAAACCACGTCAGCTTGGCCGGAGCGAACAGTTCGATCACCGTGACGCCGCCAGGGCTGCGAACTCTTCGATCGTGAGTTCCTCAGGACGTCGCGTCTCCGCCACGCCCGCGCGCTCAAAGACACCCTCAGTGGTCCACTCGCCGAGCGAACGACGCAGCATCTTGCGCCGCTGCCCAAAGGCCATGCGGATAACCGAAAACAACGCGTCTTCGCTCACGAGAGTCGGGTCGACGCGCACCGTCGCGCGCCGCACGATCGACACCAGGGCGGAGTCGACGTGGGGCCGGGGCACAAAGACGTTAGGGGGCACCTTGCCCACTACCGTCGCGTCGGCGAAGTACTGGACGCGCAACGAGACCGCGCCGTAGGTCTCGTCACCCGCGTGCGCCGCCAGCCGCTCGCCCGCCTCTTTTTGGACCATGACCAGCATGCGCGTCACTTCGGGTCGGGTCTCGAGCAGGTGCAGCACCACGGGCGTCGCCACGTTGTAGGGCAAATTCGCCACTACCACAGTCTCACGCGAACCCAGGATCTCGTCGTAGTTGGCCACGAGGGCGTCGGCGTGGTACACGGTGACTCCCTGAGGCTCGACGATCTCTCGCAGCGGCTCGATCAGGTGCCGGTCGATCTCGAGCGCCTGGACGTTCGCCCCGGTCTCGGCCAGGGCCAGCGAAAGAGATCCGAGCCCGGCTCCAATCTCTAAGACCTGATCACCGGGGCCTATCTGGGCCAATCGCGCGATGCGCCGCACCGTATTGGCGTCGACAACGAAGTTCTGGCCCAGGGCGCGCGACGGTCGAAGCCCGTGGGCCTGCATCAGGGTTACGAGTTCAGTGCGCGAAAGTATCACCAAGAAACTTTGACACTAATCAGTCCCTTGGCGAGTGGTTCCAGCTCGGCGAACTGGGTCGCGTCCAGATCCACGATGTGATTGTCGACGTCGCTGTCGCGGTCGGTAATAGTACACGTGATCGAGCGACCGGTAGCGAGGTCGAGCACGGTGACGACCGTTCCTTTGGGCAAGTACCACGTCGCGCACTGACCCGGGAGGTACCTGTACCACGTGGCAACCCCAAGTTTGAAGTTGGCCCCACTTACGACTTCATTGGTCGCCGTCGACGTCCCACCCTCGGGCGAGGCCGTCTTTTTCGCCGCCGTCACAACGACCGGGGCGCGGGTGGTGACATGAACGACGACAGTCGAGTGCCAGGGCACCTTGGTGCCGGCCCGCGGCGACTGAGCCACCGCCATCTTCCACGTCCCGTTTGAACTTCCTGGTCCAGTTGTCGAAAAGAACAGTGCGGCTGACCTCATGGCGGCGTAAACCGCTGCCCGGGAGCGACCGGTGACCCGAGGCACCACCCGCTCGGCGTGGGCCGTGGGCGCGCCGGGGCGCACCGTCAATGAGGCCTCGCTGTGCCAACGCACCATGTCCCCCGGCGCCGGACTCTGACTCACGACGTCGTTCCAGTGGTCGTTCGAACTGCCGGGTCCGCGGGTGACGAAGTACAGACCGTCGTGACGCATGGTGCGATAGACGGCGAGTCGCGATCTCCCCACGAGGTCGGGCATGTGAAAGGCGGGATGACCGGCCGCTCCCGCGAGGCCGGGAGCAACAAGCACGCCGCACGTCACGAACCCGACCACCGCCGTACGCAGTAACCGCGGACGCCGTAACGCCCCACGTCGTGTAGTACTCAGTCGATGCCCTCCGCCAGGCCTACTGGTTGGTACAACCCGCCCTATACGCTACGAGAGCCCGACTCGTGGGGCAACCAGCCACTAGACGCCTTGAAAACATTGGGTTTTCGGGTCAGGCCGTCCGAAAGTTGAAGAGTCGCGCGGAGTTCGCGGACGTGGCTACTCGTAGCGCTTCAGCGTCCTCGCCGCGTAGCGCAGCGACGTAGCCGCCAACTATCGACACGTAGCTCGGCTCGTTCTTCTTTCCGCGATACGGCACGGGAGCCAAAAAGGGGCTATCGGTCTCGACGTGCAGACGATCGAGTGGGACCAATCGGGCCGCCTCTCGCAAGGCGTCGGCGTTCTTGAAGGTCACGATGCCCGAGATGGAGATGTCGCACCCTCGCTCCAAGCAGGCGATCGCGTCCTCGGGTCCGCCCGTGAAACAGTGGATCACCGTGCGAGGCGGTACCCCCTCACTGGCAAAGACCTCAAAGAGGTCGCCGAAGGCGTCGCGCGCGTGGACCACCAGGGCGAGATCAAGCTCCGTTGCGAGGGCAATCTGGGCGGCAAAGGCCTGTCGTTGCTGGGCTTTCGGGGAATGTAGGTAGTAGTAGTCCAGACCACACTCGCCGATGCCCACCAATCGTGGGTGTCCCAATCGAGCCAGCGCGACCACGGGCGCGAGATCCTCGGTGGCGTCGTGTGGATGAAGACCCACCGTGGCGTAGATCTCTACCTCAGCGCTCAGATCGGTCAGGGCGAGCGCTTCGGAAGAACTCTCGGCCCCGGTTCCCACCACCACGACACGTCGTACGCCCGCGTCACGCGCGCGTTCGAGTGCGGCACGCACCAGCGTCGGCGCGTCGGGCGCGTGATCGAAGAACTCGTCCTGAAGATGACAGTGCGCGTCGGTCCAGAAGCTCACTGCTCGCCCGTGATGCGCGGAAAGAGCGGCTCTCCCTTTTCGACGGTCCCGCCCGGATACAGGCCCCAGTGGGCCGTGGCGCCAAAGACTGCGCCACCCGGTTCGCCGTCCAGTCCGATGCGTCGCCAGATCTCCTTGGCGATGCTCGGCATCGCCGGTGTAATAAGGATCGTGACTAGGCGAATTACGTCGAGCGAGTCGCCCATGACTGCGTCGACATCGCCGCCCGGTTCCATCTTCCAGGGCGCGTGGGCCTCGAGGTAGGCGTTGGTCGCACTCACCAGTTCGAAGGTGGCTTCGAGGGCGCGATGGGGAGCAAACGCGTCCCACGCGTCGGCCGCCTTGGCGAGGCTGCTCTCGGCGACGCCACGCAGCGGCGAGTCGGGTTGGGGCTTCGGGCCCACGCTGGCGCACTTTGAGCCCACTACGGCCGCGACGCGCGCGACGAGGTTGCCCAGGTTGTTGGCCAGGTCGGTGTTGTAGCGCGCGGTGATGCCTTCGAGGGAGAACTCACCGTCGTTGCCGAGCGCCGTCTCGCGCAACAGGTAGTACCGCAGCGCGTCGACGCCGAACTCCTGGGCCAGGCCGACAGGCTCGATGTCCGTGATCTTCACGGCACCCTCGGCGGCCATGGTCTTGCCCAATTTCTCCCCGCCGATCAGCAACCAGCCGTGCACGTGAACGTGATGGACCGGATCGAGTCCCGCGGCCATGCACATCGCCGGCCACCAGACGCAGTGGAAGCGAATGATCTCCTTGCCGATGAGGTGATTCGAGTACGGCCACCAGTACGCGACCTCATCGTCGTCACGTCCGTAGCCGACCGCCGTGAGGTAGTTGATGAGCGCGTCGTACCAGACGTAAAAGACGTGGCCCGGGTCCCAGGGAACGGGCACGCCCCAACTGATCGAGGTGCGCGTGATTGAAATGTCGCGCAGTCCGCCCTTGACGAAGGAGAAGGCTTCGTTGCGCTTGGTCTCGGGGGTGACGAAGCCCGGGTTCTTCTCGTAGAACTCGATGAGCCGATGCTCAAAGGCGCTGAGTTGGAAGAACCAGTTCTCCTCTTGCATCTCGGTGAGCACCGAGTGGTGAATCGGACATTTGCCCTCGTCACTCGCGTCAAGGGTGTAGTAGTCCTCACAACTCACGCAGTACAGGCCCTCATAGACGTCCTTGTAGATGAAGCCGTTCTCGTAGATCACCGAGAGGAACTTCTGGACCGACTCGTAGTGACGGGGCTCTGAGGTTCGGATGAAATCGTCGTAGGAGATGTCCAATGCGGACCAGGCGGCGCGAAATCTCTCGGACACTTCGTCGGTCCACTCCTGGGGCGTCGCGCCGTGTTTGGCCGCCGCATCAGCCATTTTCTGTCCGTGCTCGTCGGTGCCGGTGAGGAACTTCACCTCGTCGCCCGCGAGGCGGTGCCATCGCGCGAGCGCGTCGGCGTTCACCGTCGTGTAGGCCGAACCCACGTGGGGGGCGTCGTTGGCGTAGTAGATAGGCGTCGTGATGTAGAAGCGGCCCATGGATAGAGGTTACTTACCCGCCTTGAGCGCCCTTTCGGCTGGCCAGCGCGAGTTCGTAGACATCGCGATGCGCGACCCCCAGAATGCGGGAGACGTAGTCGACGGCGTCGCGCGTGCTGGCCCCCTCGCCCCACTGCTCATCGAGTGCGGCCAGTATCACCTCGTCACCGACGCGCTGCCGGCTGGGTGCTCCTTCCAGGACAACGACCACTTCGCCCTGAATCTCGCGCTCGGCCAATGCGCGAGCGATCTCGTCCACCGTGCCGCGCAGGACCTCTTCGTGCAATTTGGTGAGCTCTCGAGCGACCGCGACGCGGCGCTCGGGAAAGATGGTCGCTAGTTCGCCCATGACCGAACTCACGCGCTGGGGCGACTCGAAAAAGACAATCGTGCGTTCCTCCTGGGCCCACTGGGCGTACCGCAGTGATCGCTCCCCTGCCTTGCGCGGTAGGAAACCCTCCATGGCGAAGCGCTCGGTCCTAAGTCCACTCACGCTGAGCGCCGCGATCACGGCCGAGGGCCCCGGAGCCGTCGTGACCCGAAGGCCGGCACCCGCGACCGCCGCCACGACACGACTCCCCGGGTCCGAGATGCCCGGCGTGCCCGCGTCACTCACCAAGAGGACTAGTTCACCGGCCGCGACGCGAGAGACCACGTGCGCGCTCTCAGACACCTCGTTGTGCTCGTGCAACGCCCGGAGTCGTCCGCCCGCAGGAATACCATTCGCGCTGAGTATCGTCCTCGAGTGGCGAGTGTCTTCGCAGTAGATGACGTCGGCACGGCGAAAAAGATCAAGAGCCCGTCCAGAGATGTCCCCGAGATTGCCGATCGGAGTCGCCACGAGCACTAACTCACCGCCGATCACGTTCTCTTGCACTGTGGTCCTCGTTTGGCGAATGGATGGCAACTCCCACTAACATTGTCACCTATGTCAAAGCGGACCGTGAAGCGCAAGTTACGCGCGAAAAAGAAGGCCAACCACGGCAAGCGCCCGAACTGCGGCCGAGGCTAAAACACACTTTTCGCCCTCATCCGCTGAGTTCAGCGTTCTCGACCTCGCCGAGTGAGGGTCGACGTAGGGTTGACATCAGATGATCGCAAGTGTCAGCGGGTCCACCTCCACCGCGGTGCTGGTCTGCGCGGTCTTCCTCGCGGCCGCAGTCGAGATGGTGGAAGCACTCACCATTGTGGTCGCTGTCGGACACACGCGGGGGTGGCGTTCGTCCTTCGAAGGCACCGCCACCGCACTAACTGCCCTTGCCGCGCTCGTCGCCATCTTTGGCCCAGCCCTCGTTCGAATTCCCCTCACTCCACTACGGCTCGTGGTGGGCTCGATTCTCTTGGTGTTCGGGCTGCAGTGGCTGCGCAAAGCCATCCTGCGATCGACGGGCTACATCGGTCTGCACGACGAGGACGCGATCTATGAAAAGACGGTGGCCTCACTGCGCGTCGAGGGCAAAGCGGTGGGACGCGACAACGTCGCCTTCGTGGTTGCCTTTAAGGGCGTCTTCCTCGAGGGCACGGAGATCGTCGTCGCCGTGTTGACGCTGGGCACCTCCGCGCACCGACTCGGTCTCGCCATCATTGTCGCGGCCATCGCCGTGGTCTTCGTGGCCCTCGTGGGAGTGATTGTCGCGCGACAACTCACCAAGGTCCCCGAGAACCTCATGAAGATGTCCGTGGGCGTCATGCTGATCAGCTTCGGAACATTCTGGACGGGCGAAGGACTCCACGTTCGCTGGCCCGGCGGCGACACGATGCTGCTCGTTCTGGTGGCGATCTACGCGGTCGTGGTCACAGTTCTCAGTCACTGGTCACCCAACGCCCAGGCCCTCGAAGCGAGGCGCGCGTGAGAAAGATCCTGAACTGGGTCACCACGGGACTCGTCGCATTTGGCCGCTTCTGGTGGGACTTCCTTGTCGGCGACACGCCCGAGATCACCGTCGCGGTCCTTCTGGTCATCGGCATCGTGGCTCTCGCACGCGACTCCGCCCATCTCAACGGGCTCGCCGACGTGGCTCTACCCGTACTGGTGGTTGTTGGACTGACGCTCTCAGTGGTGCGCGCGCGGCGTCGCATGAAGAGTTAATCCCTCGTGCCTGCTTAGCTGAGACGTCCATCCCAGAGGCAGTTGCGCTCGCGCAGAACCTCGGCGAGGACACGTGGGCGGTCACTGATGAGTCCATCGACGCCGAGGTCGACCAAACGCTGCATCTCGTCGGTGTCGTTGATGGTCCAGACGTGCACCGCAACGCCCGCGGCGTGAGCGGCCGCCACGAACGGCTCGGTGACGACGTCGATCGCCCCGTAGCGCGCGGGCACCTGAAAGGCCACGACCGGTGGCACGACCGGGATACTCTCCAGCGAAAAGAAGAAGCCAGCGGTTTCGTCCGTGGCGGCCGACGTGGGCACGCCCGGTGCGTAGCGCCGAAATCTCTGAATCGCCACATCGTGAAAGGAGGCGACGATCACGCGATCGTGTAGATCAAGACGAACGATCTCCTCGGCCAGTAGCTCTTCGTAGGGTTCGACCTGGGGCGCAGAGTCCTTGATGTCGAAGTTCAACAGCACTCCAGGAAAGGCACACGCCACGTCGGCGAGGGTGGCGACCCCGTAGCGGGGGTCCAACGGCGCGCGGCCCCTGCACTGATACTCCTCGTCGGGCCGCCCGGGCGAAACCACGTCGCCGTCGATCCACCAGTAGGCGTTATCGACCTGGCGCAGTTCGGCCAGCGTCATGTCAGCGATCGCGCCGCGGTGGTTGGTGGTGCGATCGATCGTGGCGTCGTGACAGACCACCAGTTGGCGGTCCTTGGTCGCGTGAACGTCGAGTTCGATGCCGCTGGCCCCGACATCGAGCGCGTGCTCAATCGTGGCCAGCGTCGAGGAGGGTCCTTCGAACGATCCCCCCTGGTGCGCGTAGGCGATGACCCTGCGCGCGAGCCACTCACTCACTGGGTCGCGGGGACCTTCTCGGGCAGTCCGTAGGGGTAGAGCTTGACGCGCATTCGATGCTCGAGGTAGAAGGCCAGTCCCGGAACGAATCCGGCGAAGAGCATGATCGCGATGTAGTAAATGGGAAGGCGAAACTTCAACGTCAAGTTAAAACACATGATCATGTAGATCGGATACAGGATGATGCCGTGTCCAATGCCGACCACGTCGACGAAGAGGTGAATGCGGTTCCAGAACGTTAGGTCGACCGTGTGCAGGAAGAGTGTGACGAACAGGACTAATAGGGTCGTACCGGTGATGTAGGACATGGCCCGATACCGACGAAACGTGGCCTCCACTAATGACCCCAGAGGCGCTTCTTGGGTGTCTGAGCGAGTTGCGCCAGGTGGTCGTTGTAGGCGGCCAGCGAGGGGTCCTCACCGTCAACCTCGGCAGCCCGCTCGCGCGCGGCCTGCGCCTCAGCGCGCATGCGCTCTTCGTACTCGCGACGAGCCTTCTCCTTGTGCTCCGAGACCTTCTCCATGTTCAACATCGAGTACCAGCCGACGAACCCCAGCACGCCAATGAGGGGCCACTCGATCGAATACAGGTAGCTGAGCGCGTTGCCTTGGATGGCCCGACCCACCTGCCACCACGCAGCCAGAGCGCACATGGTGATCCACAGGATCAGGGCCACATGAAGTCCGATTGCTCGAAGTGAAAAATACTTTCGACGCACCTCGTCATCCTACTGAGAGTTTTTTCAGCCGCGGAAACGGCCCGTAATATGGACAGGTGCCCTCCATGATGATGAACCCGCCGTTCTCCTGGCACCACCTCAACCACTGGGACATTGGAGCACTCCCGCTGATCCTGCTGGTGGGTGCGGAGGCCCTCTACTACTGGGGCGTCAAACGTAGCCCCACCCCCTGGGCCCGATCGCGCAGTATCTGCTTCGCGGCGGGCCTGGTGGTCACGTTCCTCGCCACCCAGACCTTCGTCGGCTACTACGACATGGAGTACTTCAGCGACCACATGGTCCAGCACCTGATGTTGATCATGGTGGCCGCCCCGCTCTTCGCTCTGAGCGCCCCGCTCGACCTCGCCTATCAGAGCGGTACCGACGCGATTCGTCGGTTCCTGGATGGGCGATTCATGACGACGCTCACCCATCCCCTCGTGGGCTTCGCGCTGTACTTCGCCTTCATCCCGATCACGCACCTCACGGGGTTCATGAACGTCATGATGGCGCACATGTGGATCCACCACCTCGAGCAGATCGGGTTCCTCGTGGTCGGCTATCTCTTCTTTCGCCCGGCTTTCGGACTCGAGCGCGGCGACAAGCTGCACCCGGGGCTACGCCTCGTCTACGTGATGGCCGCCGTTCCGGTGGACACCTTCACCGGCCTGGTGTTGTCCATGTCCTCACACGTCCCCTACTCCAACTACGCGATGATGGCACCGACGGGAACGAGTGCCGCGTGGCAGCTCTCCAACATCAAGTTGGGCGGAGGCATCATGTGGATCGGCGGCGACGCGCTCATGCTGCTGGCTCTGATTCCTATGGCTATCGCGTGGGTGCACTGGGAGACGGTCCGCACCAAGGAACTCGACGCCATTCTCGACGCCCAGGGGATCTGATTCGCAGCACCGCACCCAACCGTCGGTTCATGATGCGAGCGCGAGGACCACTTACTACGTTGAGTACGTGGCGTACACCACCACCGAGACGACCTTGGGAATCGAGCTGGTGTTGAAGTCTCCGCTGCCGTAGTTGACGGACCCGGGCGCATCCACGGACACCTGTCCTACGGTGATCGAGATCGGCTTGCCCAACTTGACTTGTTTGCCCAACGCGGCTTGAGCACGCTGTCGAGCGTTGGCGGCCGCCTCCGCCGTGAGAGCGGGCCGAAGTTTCTTCAGTCCGTTATAGGTGTACTGCGGTTGTTGCGCGATGAACGGAACGTTCTTGGCGAGCAGGAGATTACTGACGCCTAGAACGCTCTGCATGGCGGTCAGGCGAGAGGACCGTACGGTGACCGTTTGGCTCATGGTGAAACTGGTCACTTGTCCGGTGGCCTGGGTGTTGGGTTGCACGTTTACCGTGCCAAATGAGATTTCGTCGTTGTGGGCTCCGGCGACGATGAGCGCGTTACGGATCTGGGCGGCCCATCCGTTCAATTGCGCCAGTGCCGCCGAGGTTGTCGGCTGCGTGCTGGCGACGCTTGCCATCCATTGGAACGTGTTGGACGTGACTGCCTGCTCAGCGGATCCGGTAATCGAGATCTGGTTGGTCTGCGATTGATTTCGGTTTCGGACCCCTGAGGCTATTGAGAACGATCCGATGATGAACGCCGCTGCGAGGATGATCAACCCAATCAACTGCTCGTGCGAGCGAATCGAGCGTCTCCTCCGGGACGCTGGTTTTTGACCATCGTTCTCAAGGCCGATGTCGGATCCTTCTTCGGCGCTCACGGGCTAACGATATCTCGACTCTGACTCCATTTTTCTGACTACTTCGCCGCGAGTTGCCGGGTACTAGGTGTGTCGGTGCGCTGATTAGAGCAGCCCGGCCTCGATGCCAAGTAGCTCCAGGTCGTTCTCGGGGCGTGCGCCCAGGTGCGTGATGATCTCTCCCGCGCACAACGATCCGAGTTCAGCCGCCTCGACGGGATCCGCGCCGAGGGCTAGGCCGTAGAGGAACCCCGAGGCGAACATGTCGCCCGCGCCGTTCTGGTCGATCACGTCCGCTACCTCGGCCGCGGGGACGTGAACCACACCCGAGACGGTCGCCACCTCGGCGCCGAGGGGTCCGCGCGTTACCACCGCGAGTACGCCGATCTCGTCGAGGGCCTCGAAGGCCTGCTCGATTCGCTCGTACTGAAAGAGCGAGAGGATCTCGGCCTCGTTGGCGAGCAGCACATCAACGTCACCGGTCACGAGGTCGAGGAAGTCGCGGCGGTGGCGATTCACACAGAACATGTCCGACAGCGAGAGCGCGACCATGGAGTCGGCCTCGTGGGCGAAGTTCACGACCTTGCGGATCGACTCCTTGGCCGGCGGCAGGTCAAAGAGGTACCCCTCGACGTAGGTGATCTCCGAGCGCGTAATGAGATCCCCGTGAATATCGTCGGTGGTCAGGCGATTTGACGCACCCAGGTACGTCGCCATCGTGCGCTGGGCGTCGGGAGTAATGAAGACGTGACAGCGCCCCGTCGCTCCCTCGTCGGGCCGAGCCACGGCGAGGTCGAGCTCCACGCCGAGGGATTCGAGGTCGTAGCGAAAGCGTTCGCCGAACTCGTCATCGGCAACCTTGCCGATGTACCCACACGTTCCGCCGAGGGCGGCGATCCCGGCGATCGAGTTGGCGACCGATCCGCCCGACATCTGTACCGTCGCTCCCATAGCCCCGAGAAAGCGCTCGAGTTGATCCACGTCGATCAGTTCCATGGACGCTTTGACGAGGCCGAGCGAGGCGTACACCTCGGCCACGTCCTCGGTGATGATGTCGAGCATCGCGTTACCGATGCCCGTGACGGCGAGCCGATTGGGGCCGGGCTTTTGGCGCAACGAGACGGGTGTCGGGGTAGAACTCACCCGTCGAGGATAGGCGAAATCGTTCTAGGGTGGTGCGTTATGAGCCCTTCAGCAAACCCCTATCGTCTCGCCCGAACTGTCGTTCCGTCGGCGTACCGGATCTTCCTCACCCCCGACCTCGAGAAGTTCACCTTCGCCGGGCGCGTCGAGATCGACATCGACATCAAAGAGAGCGTCGAGCGCTTTACCCTGAACGCGCTCGATCTCGAACTGGGGGCCGCCACGGTGAGCAGCGACGGCACGAGTTATCGCTCCTTGGAGCACACCATGGACGAGACCTACCAGACGGCCACCTTCGTCTTCGACCGCGAGCTCCCGGCCGGCCCCGCCATCCTCGAGATCGCCTTTGACGGCTTCCTCAACGACAAGTTGGTCGGTTTCTACCGCTCCACCTACACCGACGTAAACGGCGTCGATCACGTCATCGCCACCACCCAGTTCGAGAACACCGACGCACGTCGCGCCTTTCCCTGTTGGGATGATCCGGCCTTCAAGGCCACGTTCCAGGTCAACTTGACCGTCCCGAGCGAACTCAAGACCTACTCCAACTCGCCCGTCCAGTCCGACGTCGACCTCGGCAACGGCCAGCGCACGGTGAGCTTTCGACCGACCATGATCATGTCGAGTTACCTCGTCGCCTTCGTGGTGGGCGCCTTCGAGGAGAGCGAGACGATCGACGTCGACGGGATTCCCCTCCGTGTCATCACCCCCATCGGCAAAGGGCACCTCACCGAGCTCGCCCTCGAGGCGGGGGCCTTCGCGCTGCGCTTCTTCGGCCACTACTTCGACATCCGCTACCCGGGTGAGAAGTTGGACATGATCGCGGTTCCCGACTTCCTCCAGGGGGCGATGGAGAACCTCGGTCTTGTCACGTACCGCGAGAATGCGCTGTTGGTTGATCCCGCCACGGCCGCGCACGTCGAGATCTCGCGCGTCGCCGAGGTCGTGCACCACGAGCTCGCCCACATGTGGTTCGGTGACCTGGTGACGATGGAGTGGTGGGAGGGGATATGGCTCAACGAGGCCTTCGCCACTTTCATGCAACTCATCTGCACGAACGCGTTTCGCCCCGAGTGGCGCACGTGGGTGAGCCAAGTCCCCTTCCGCGACCTCGCACTTCAGGTCGATGGGCTGAACCGCACTCGTCCCATCGAGTACGAGGTCATCTCGCCCGACGACACCCAAGGCATGTTCGACGTCCTGACGTACGAAAAGGGCGGATCAGTGCTGCGCATGCTCGAGCAGTACCTGGGCGAGGAGGTCTTTCGCGACGGTATCCGTCTCTACCTGCGCAAGCACAGCTACGCCAACGCCAAGACGACCGACCTGTGGGACGCGCTCGAAGAGAACTCCGGCCAGCCCGTACGCAACGTCATGGACACGTGGATCCTGCAAGGCGGCGTACCCCTGGTAACCCTGGAGGGCACCACAGTGACCCAACAGCCCTTTCGGTACCACGCGAAGAGTAAAGACAGCGCGATCGGTGATCACTGGTTGGTGCCGCTCATGACGCGCTCTCTCAACGGCGGCGAGCCCTCTCGCCATCTGCTCGATGCCGCGCCCCTCACGGTCACCGACGCAGCGCCCGTGCTGCTCAATGCGGGCGGTTCGGGAGTCTTTCGTTCGCGCTACGCGAGCAACGAAACGGCCGCGATCGCCGCGCGCCTCGACGACCTCACCGAGATCGAGCGCGCCACCGTCTTCTGCGACGCCCTGGCCGCGCTGCTCGCCAACGCGATCACGTGGAGTGACTTTCTCACATTGGCCGAGGGTCTGGGTGACCAGAATGAGCCCACCCCCTGGGAGACCGTGGCGGCGGGGGTCGACATGGTGTACCGCGCGCTCAACGCTGAGCAACGCGTCGTCTTGCGCGACCAGGTCCGCGCGCTCTTCACCCCGCAGCTCGCCCGCCTCGGGTGGGACGCGGCCGACGACGAGGGCGAGCTCACCCCGCAGCTACGTGCCGTCGTGATCTCGACGCTCGGCGTGGTGGGCGAGGATGAGGACGTGCGCGCCGAAGCAGTCAAGCGCTTCGGGGCCGACGAGATGGACGGCGACCTCGCGCGGGCGATCCTGCGCGTCGTGGCCGTCCAGGACCGGCCCGGCGATTACGAGACGTTCCTTGAGCGCTACCGCTCCGCGCCCACACCTCAGGAGGAGATGCGCTACATGAGTGCCTTGGCCGGGTTCCGCGACCCCGAGGTCTCGATCGACGCCGTCAGGCGCAACCTGAGCGAGTTTCGCAGCCAAGACGTGCCGCTCACACTCCCCTTGTTGCTGATGAATGCTGAAAACGGACCCGCCGTCTGGCGCTACGTCAGCGAGCACTGGAGTGAGACGCTCGAGAAGGTGCCCGCCCAGCACATGTCGCGCATGGCGTCGGGCGCACCGACGTACGTGAACGACCCCGCCTTCGCTGACGAGGTCGAGGCCTTCCACGACGCGCACCCGGTCATGGGTGGCTACCCGGCGACCGCCCCCCAACACTTGGAGCGGATGCGAGTCGGACTGGCCTTCGCCGAAGTGATTCGTCAGCAGTTCTAACCTCCCCATGAACGTCGGGGCGTTTTTCGGCATCTTCGCCGTGATGTTCTTGCTGGAGTTGCCGGACAAGACCATGATCGCCACCATCGTGATGAGCACGCGCTCGCGCTCGTCCTCGATCGTGACGGGCGCTTCACTGGCTTTCGTTACCCAGATGGGTATCGCGGTAGGCGCCGGTGGTCTGTTGACCCTGTTGCCCGTCCACGTGAAGGACATCATCGTGGCGGTTCTCTTCCTGGGCGGCGCGGCCTACCTGTTCCTCTCCAACGAGGAGCGGGCCGCCGAAAGCGGCGAGTTTGAAGCGCAGCGCGAACAGTCCTCGACGCGGGTGAAGGAGATCGTCACCGCCTACACGGTGATCTTTCTCGCGGAGTTTGGCGATCTGACCCAGATCCAAGCGGCGAACTTTACGATCAAAACCCACGCGCCCCTCGAAGTCTTTCTCGCGTCGTCGATCGCCTTGGTGTGCGTGTCGTTCATCGGCGCCTACGGCGGCCAACTCCTCCAGCGCGTGGTGCCGCTGCGCTGGATCCGGCGTGGCGGCGGGCTGATCTTTCTGGGCCTGGGCATCTACACGCTCGTCAACTTGGCGACCTCGTGGACGTAAGTCGTCGCCACGAGCTCCTCGCGAGAGCCGACGCCGCGAAGGGCTTTATGCCGCGCGCCGAGGGACTGGCGCTCTTTGGCTTCGCGCAGTCGGCTGGTGAGCTCACCAGCGGGGGGACCTGGCTCGAAGTGGGCGCGTGGTGTGGCAAGTCGGCGCTCTATCTCGGCGCGGCGGCCGAAGAGACCAACTGCGTGCTCTACTCGCTCGATCACCATCACGGCAGCGAAGAGAGCCAAGCGGGCTGGGAGTACTTCGACGAGACACTCGTCGATCCCGCCGACGGACGGCTCAATACCCTGCCCGTCTGGCAACGCGCCATTGCGGACGCGACTTTGGAGTCCACGGTGATCGGACTGGTGGGGCCCTCGGTGGTCGTGGCGACACACTTTGCCCAGCCCCTGGACCTGCTCTTCATCGACGGTGGACACGCCCACGACGTCGCCTGGGCCGACTTCGAGCTCTGGGCACCCAAGATCGTCTCGGGCGGGCTGCTCTTGATCCACGACGTCTTTGAGGACCCCCGCGACGGTGGACAACCACCCTACGAGATCTACCTCGCCGCGCGCGAGCGTGACTTCTCCGACGTGGGTGCGCAGGGGTCACTCCGCGCGCTCGCTCGTCGTTAGAGCAACGGACAGCCCGGCTCGGCCAGATCTAAGGGCTCGGGTAGTTCACTATGGCGAAAGAGGCCGGCCGCGCGCGAGGACGACGTGAGGGCGTCAGCGGCGAGCAAGACGGCGGCCGCGGTATACGAGGTGACCTCACGATGCGGGAAGGTCACGCGATCCGGGTACGCAATTCCCGTCCAGTACGCGCCGTCCTCGCGGCGGTGCAGGTTCGTACAGCGAAACAGCTCCAGCGCCTGGCTAGTGAGACCGAGCGCGTCGAGGGCGAGCACGCACTCGGCCGTCTCGGCGGCGGTCACCCAGTCGTTGGTGGACACGCAGCGCACGCCCAGGCCTTCCATGACGTGGCGTTCGAAGCCGTCGTCGACGCGGCGCCCACCCCTCGCCTCGCGCAAGGCCCCCGAGAAGATCGGGTAGTACCAGTCCATCGCGAACTCGTTCTTGGGAGCGAAGGCTCCCGGGTGGTGCGAGACGGCGTGACCCAATCGTCCACTGGCCAGCTCCCACTCGGGTCGCGCACGGTCCAGTCGCTCGGCGAGGGCCACGGCACAGCGCAGTGAGTGAAAGATCGACGACGAGCCCGTCAGCAGCGCGTAGTGCTCGGGACGGCCCTGGGCGTCGAGGGACCAGCGAATCGTGCCGTCCTCGAGTTGCCAGCGCAGCACGAAGGTGATGGCTCGCTCCACCATCGGCCACATCGACGCCGCGAAGTCGACGTCGCCGGTGGCCAGCACGTAGTGGTACAGACCGGTGGCCACGTACGCACAGACGTTGGTGTCGAGACGCGCGTCCTTGACCCGGTCACCGATGTAGTAGTTGAACCAACTCCCGTCGCCGAGCTGCTCGCGCGCCAACCAGCCGTAGGCGGCACGCGCGTGCTCCAGGTGGCCGCTGATCGTCAGCGCCATGGCCACTTCGACGTGATTCCAGGGATCGCAGTGCCCCCCCTCGAACCACGGAATCTGGCCGCTCGTTCGTTGCAAGCTCGCCAGGTACTCGCCCGTCGCGGCGATCTGTTCATGGGTGAGAACGTCGGGCACGCCATGCAGCGTGAGGGTCGAACTCACTATGGTTTCCTCAGATAGAGCACGATCGACTTGCCCATTATGGGCGAGAGAATCCGCTCGGCGTAGCTCGTCGTGCGCGGCTTCTTCATGATGTCCCACACCAGCAAACGGTGATAGGCCTTCACGAGTCGATGTTCGTCGTTCGTGGTGCCCACCAGACACTTGAGCCACCAGTAGGGGCTATGTAGCCCGTGGGCGTAGTGGTGGCCCGTGAACACCAGGCCGGTGGAAGTCAGGCGATCTCTGAGCACGCCCTTGCGATAGATGCGAATGTGACCTCCGGGCACGCTGTGGTATTCGTCCGACAGTGCCCAATTCACGAGTTCCGGCCCGAAGCGCGGCACGGTGATCGCCATGGTGCCACCCGGGCGCAACACGCGCGTGAGCTCGCGCATCGCGCCGAGGTCATCGGGAATATGTTCGAGGACTTCTGAACAGATCACCCGATCGAAGCTGGAATCGGCGAAGGGTAGGGCCAGCGCGTCGCCCTGGACCACGGTGGCGTGCTGGGAGCTCTCGTCGAGCTCGCCGGCGGCGACCATGGCGTTGAACATCCCGGCCACGCCCTTGACCTCGTCTTCGCCCGCGTCCACAGCGACGACGTAGGCGCCGCGGCGCGCCGCTTCGAAAGCGTGACGGCCAAAGCCGCACCCCAGGTCCAGCAGCGTGTCCTCGGCGCGCAGTCCGAGACGCTCGTACTGGGCGGTGAGCATCAGTCGAAGTTCATCGACTCGGGCAGCGCAGAGTGATTCAGGATCGCCTCGTAACACGCCGCGGTCCCTCGGGCGGTGACCTGCCAGGTGAAGCGCTCGATCACACGCGCACGACCCGCGGTGCCCAGGCGTTCACGAAGCTCGGCGTCATCGAGCAGGCGTCCGATGGCCTCCACGAGTGCCTCGGGGTTGTTGGGTTCGACGAGCAGGCCCGTCTCACCGCTCACCCCCACCACCTCGGGCAGCGCTCCGCCGGTCGTGGCCACGACCGGCACGCCACAGCTCATCGCCTCGATGGCCGGTAGTGAAAAACCCTCATAGAGGCTGGGGACAATAGCGACTTCCGCCTCGCCGTACAGGCGTGCCAGCTCCTCGTCGCTCACGCCCGAGATCGTGGTCACGATGTCGCTCAGACCCAGTCGGTCCAGGGCGCGCGCGACGCGTCCCTTCGGCTGGGGCTTGCCGATGACGATGAGGTCGATCCCTCGCTCGACGCGCAACTTGGCGATCGCCTCGAGCAGGGGCACCAAGCCCTTCATGGGCACGTCGCTGCTGGAGGTGACCATGAGGCGACCCTTTTTCTTCACCACGTCCTCGTAGGGGCGAAAGACCTCGTGATCGACCCCCACCGGCACGACGGTGAGCCGCTCGAGGGCGACTCCCATCTGGTCGTGGATGTCGATCTTGGAGTTGTGCGAGACGGTGAGCACGGCGGGCAGCTGCTTGACGACGCGAATCTGCATTCGCAAAAAGCCGAACCAGCGGCGCGTGGTGAATCGCTTCCACCACGTGGTCGCGTGGTCCAGGGCGATCGATTGGTCCACCGTGATCGGGTGATGCAGCGTTTCGAGCAGGGGCCAGCCGCGCCGGTGCAGTCGCAGTACACCCGGCCCCATGCACTGATCGTCGTGGACGATATCGAACTCGTCGCGCCGATCGTCGAGGTAGGCGGCCAAGCGCATGGAGTACGCCAGGGGCTCGCCAAAACCGGCACTCATCATGACCGCAAACTCCGCGACGTCGGCGAGCGACGTGAACTCCGAGAGCGCGGGCGTACGGAACGGGTCGGGGTCCCGATAGAGGTCGAGACCGGGCACGGGTGTAAATCCGACGCCCGGATCGAGTTCGGGCCACGGCGGACCCGAGAAAACCTCCACGCTGTGTCCGAGGGCGACCAGTTCGCGGGTCAGGTGTCGGGTGTAGACACCTTGTCCACCGCATCGCGGATTGCCCCGGTAGATCAAGAAGGCGACGCGCAACTTGCCGGGCTCGGCCGGGCGCGCGGGAATGCGCTCGGGCGCGACGATGGTGCGACTGAGAGCCCACGACGCCTTGGTGGCGGCGATGGTGTCAGCGAGAGAGCGAGCCACGAGTCAACTTTCCTAGTCAGGGCGGTCGTCCATTCTCGCGCACTTCGACTCGCCACACAAACCAACCCATAATCCTGGCTACGCTTCGGATATGGATCTGAGCTACCCTCCTGAAGCCGAGTCGTTTCGCAAGGAGATTCGCTCGTGGCTCGAAGAGAACCTACCGGCGGGCTGGTTCGATCCCGGCTTTTCCCTCTCGCCCGACGAGCGCCGCGAGTTCAACACGACCTGGCCCACGAAACTCTTTGAGGGCGGTTGGATCTGCGCCGGATGGCCCGTCGAATACGGCGGCAGGGGCCTCAGCCTGATCGAACAGGTCGTGCTCAACGAAGAGTTCGCCAAGGCCAACGCGCCCATGCGCGCCGACTTCTTCGGTGACACGCTGGTCGGCCCCACGATCCTCCAGTGGGGCACGGATGAACAGAAGAAGGAGTTCATCCCCGGCATCTTGAACGGCACGATCACGTGGTGCCAGGGGTTCTCTGAGCCCAACTCCGGCTCGGACCTGGCCAGCCTGAAGACCTCGGCCGTCCTGGACGGCGACGAGTGGGTCATCCACGGACAGAAGGTCTGGACGACTCAGGCGCAGTACGCCGACTATGTCTTCCTGCTCACGCGCACCGACCCCGACGCCGAGCAGCACGCCGGCATCAGCTACTTGCTCGTGCCCATGCATCAAGACGGTATTGACGTGCGGCCCATCACCCAGGTGGACGGCTCGGCCGAGTTCAACGAAGTGTTCTTTACCAACGCGCGCTGCCCCAAGGACAACGTGGTGGGCGGAGTGAACAACGGATGGAAAGTCGCGATGACCACCCTCGGATTTGAGCGCGGCTCGTCGTCCACCACCGGCTACCGCCGCTTTCTCAAGGAGTACGAGACGATCGTGCGCGAGGCTCGTCGGGTGGGCAAGAGCGATGACGAGTTGGTTCGCGACGACCTCGTCAAGGCCTGGTCCAAGATCAAGATCATGGAGATCAACGGCTACCGGTCACTGAGCGACGCCCTCAACAACACGCACAACGCCGCGCTGCTCGGTGCGTGCAACAAGATGTTCTGGTCCGAGACGCATCGTGACTACATGGACCTCGCCATGAACATCCTGGGCATGCAGGCGCAGATCCTCACCGGCACGGGTACCGTCGCCGGCCCCTCGGGAGCGATGCGCCGCGGGCGTGAGGACTACCCGGTGTCGGAGCTGCAGGCGTCGTTCTTCTTCTCGCGCTCTGAGACCATCTGGGGTGGCACGGCCGAGATCCAGCGCAACATCGTGGGCGAGCGGGCCCTTGGACTGCCCAAGGAACCCAAAGTCGCGCGCGCCTAGCGCGTCGCTAGGGCTAGAGCGAGCGATACCGGGGCACGTAGCTCCCGGTACCCAAGAACGAAGACTCCTCGGGGTCAATCGTGTCGTCCACGTCACCCACGACCTCGGTCACCCAGTCCAGACGGTCCTTTAGGATCCGGGTCACCCCGCCCTGAATGGTGTCGGTCGAGATCGCACAACTCGAGCAGGCGCCCGACAACTGAACCTCGACGACACCCGTCTCCACGTCACAGCGCACGAGCAGGAGGTCTCCCCCGTCCGCCTGGACGGAGGGCCGCATCAACTCCATCAATGAGTTAAGCGCCGCCAGGCGGGCTGAACGTTCTTGGTCGGTGAGTTCCACGGCACCAGTCTGCCGGAAAACGATCGGTTCGTGCCCTACCGGGCCGCGACCGCCTCGTCGTACACGCGCAGCGCCCTGGGTCCCCACACGGTGCCCGGTCCCCCGTTCATCGAGATCGCCACGCCCATCGCCTCGGCTAGTTGCTGGCGCGTCACGCCCGCGCGCAGGGCGCCGCGCGCATGGGCGACGATGCACCCGTCGCACTCTCTGGTCACCGCGATAGCGAGTGCAAGTAACTCCTTGGTCGCCGTCGTGAGTTCACCCTCGGCCATCGCTGCGCTCGACAGTTGCGCGTGCGCGCGCATGACCTCGGGGATCAACTCGTAAAGGTCACGAGCCGGTTGACGTAGCTCCTCGCGAATACGCTCCATACTCTCCACGCGAACCTCCACTCTTTTTTACGAGCGTAGCGATTCGCTTCCCATTGGAGCGTCGCTCAGTTTTATGATGATGCCGTGAGCGCCATCGACGATTTGGTTGAGCACAACGTTGGGTACGTTCAGTCTCATGGGCACCGCGTGATGCCCACCGAACCCGCGCTGCACTTGGCAGTCCTCACGTGCATGGACTCTCGCATCGACCTGTTCAACGCCCTCGGCCTCACGCTTGGTCAAGCCCATCTGGTGCGCAACGCGGGCGGCATCGCGAGTGACGACGCCATCCGTTCGTTGCTCCTCAGCCAGTGGTTGCTCGGCACGAGGTCGATCATGGTGATCCACCACACCCGCTGTGGACTCGAGACCTTCGATGAGTCCACTCTGCTCGACGAGATCACCGATGAGTTGCGCGTGCGCCCGCACTTTCGCCTCGGCGCCTACAGCGACGTGGATGAGGACGTACGCGCAACGGTGCGCGTGCTACGCGAGAGCCCGTTTCTCGGTGACGCCGAGATCCGCGGCTTCGTCTACGACGTGGACGATGGGGCTCTACGCGAGATACCGGTCGCCTATAGCAATTTCTTGAAGCCCTGAGAGGTCGCCTCGAACCCCTGGCCCTCGTAGAAACGATGCGCGTCGAGTCGCACATTGCGGCTCGTGAGTTGCATCCGATAGCAGCCCTCGCGTCGAGCGAGCGCATCGGCCGCCGCAAGAAGTTGAGTGCCTACTCCTTGGCTCCTGTAGTCGGCGCGCACGTGCACGCTCTCAAGTTCACAGCACCATCCACCGGTGTGCTGAAAGTGGGGAAAGACCATGACCTGACAGACGCCCACTACTTCGTCTCCTTTCGTCGCGACCAGGACGTCCCCGCGGCGCCGACGCGTTTCTTCGACTGCGTCCCAATACCGCTCGACGCTATTTTCATCCTCGAACCCGGGCGAGAGCGAACCGCCCTGAACGACCAGCGACGCCGCTCGTACGTCGTCTCTCGCAATGGGTCGAACGATGACGTCCACGAACTAGCGAGGATCAATCGGCGTGAGGACTCCCAGACTGTGCTCGATGGCGTCGGCCGCGTTCAGGCACAGGTCTTCGCGAAAGAGGTCACCGATCACCTGCACGCCGATCGGCAGGCCCTTGGCCAAGCCGACGGGCACGCACGCCGCGGGTAGTCCCAACAGGTTCGCGGGGAGCACAAAGCGCACCGTCTCAAGAACCCTCATCGCCGACTCTTTGTCCTGGATGTCGAATCCCAGGGGGAAGGGCGGCAGCGTCCACGTCGGCCCCACGATGAGCGGGTAGGTCGTGAAAAACTCGCGCCACGCACGCGCGATGCCGAAACGAGTCCGGTGCATGATGGCGTCACTGGCCGCGGGAGCGAAGTCTTGGGTACTCAGTTCCAGGAAGCGAAGAGCGTCAGGTCCTAGCACCGTGTCGAGGGGCACAGGAATGTCCGCCAGGCTTGTCGTCATGAGTTCGGTCCACGCTAGGTAGGTGTCGAGAACCCGGGGTGGATCGACTTCCTCAACGTCGTAACCCGCCTCTTCCAACGCTCGCCCGGCACGGCGCACGCCGTCAGCGATCTCCGGATCGGTATCACCGCCCGCCGGCTCGGGTACCAGAGCCACCCGCTTGGAGACCGGAGGGCCGTGTAAGGGCACATCAACCGACTGGGGGTCGGCGCGGTGAGCGCCCATCACGATCTCTAAGCCACGCCGAACGTCCCCCACGCAACGGGCCAGTACGCCGTCGACGAGCATGACCTGCTCGCTCAGACCGCGCTCGTAAATTGCACTCGCGTCCTGGGCCGCGACGCGACCTCGCGAGGGCTTGATCGAGGCGACGCCGCAACAGAACGCGGGATTGCGCAACGAGCCGCCGATGTCGTTGCCAAAGCCCATGGGGCTCAGACCCGAAGCGAGCGCGGCCGCCTCGCCGCCCGAGGATCCACCGACGGTGTAGCCGTGGCGCCAGGGATTGTGCGTGGAACCGTACAGCGAGGATTCGGTATTGAGCCGCAACCCCAGATCGGGCATATTGGTGCGTGCGAGCATCACGGCTCCCGCGCCTCGCATCTTTTCTACGAGCGGCGCATCCACACTCGCCATCAGGTCAGCCAGGGCAAAGGACCCCTGAGTGGTCGCGTAGCCCGCGACGTCGATGTTGGTCTTGGTGGTAAAGGGCACGCCGTGCAGGGCGCCCACCGCTTCGCCGACGCGCAACGCGGCGTCCGCGCGGTCGGCTTCCGCGAGCACCTCATCGGGACGTACTTCCACGATGGCGTTGACGTCGGCGTTTACCGCTTCGATGCGACCTAAGTGCGACTCGACGACCTCGCGCGACGTCACGTCGCCGTTTCGAATGAGTTGCGCGAGCGACAGCGCGGACTCTCGCCACAGATCCATGACCACTCCCAGATTGAACTCTGGTCAGTCTGTCACGCCAGCGTGATCAGCCGAATCGGCCCAGTGTGTAGTCGAGGGTGCGCGTGTCGTCGGGGTTATTGAAGATCTTCTCGGTGGTGTCGAACTCGATGAGCTCTCCCGCACGGTCGTCGCCCATGAGCAAGAATGCGCAGTCGTCCGAGATGCGAGCGGCCTGCTGCATGTTGTGAGTCACGATCACGACCGTCACGCGGCTCTTGAGCGTCTTCATCAGCTCTTCGATGTGCAGGGTGGCGATCGGGTCGAGTGCCGACGTGGGCTCGTCCATCAACAGCACTTCGGGATCGAGCGCGAGGGCGCGCGCGATGCACAGACGCTGCTGCTCACCGCCCGAAAGGTTGGAGGCCGCGACCTTGAGTCGCGTCGACACCGAGTCCCACAAGGCGGCTGAACGTAGCGAGGTCTCCGCGGCCTCGTCGAGCAGCGCCTTCTTCTTGATGCCGTTAAAGCGCAGACCCGAGACGACATTGTCGTAGATCGACATCGTCGGAAACGGGTTGGGGCGCTGAAAGACCATGCCCACGCGCGTACGCAGTTCGGTCACCGTGATGTTGCCACGATAGATGTCGATGCCCTCGAGCGAGATCGACCCACTCACCTTCGCGCCCGGCGTCAGGTCGTGCAGTCGGTTGAGTGCGCGTAGCAGCGTGGTCTTGCCCGAACCCGAGGGTCCGATCAGACTCGTGACCTTGTTCTTGGTCACGTCGAAGGTGCAGTCGCGCACCGCCACACGACCGTGGAACGCCACCGCCACGTCCTTAAGCTGCATCGCAACCAGCCCACGCTCCTTGGGCGTCTCGGGCTCCGCCTTCGTCTGTACCTCAACCACGGCTTCAATCTCCTGTTCCATAATTAATTTCTAACCTGCTGCTTTCTCGAAGCCCAAATGCGGGCGCTCAGACTAAGGATGAAAACGAAGGCGACCAGGACCAATGCGATTCCCCACACTTGGGCCCTTTGGCTCGGCCACTCGGACTTCGCGTTCTCGTAGATCGCGAGCGGCATCGCTGAGACCGCTGAGGTGGGCTTCCACGCGTCAATAAATCCCCCGCCGATCACGAGGAGTACCGGCGCGGTCTCACCGATCGCGCGCGAGATCGCCAGGATCACGCCGGTGACAATGCCGGTCAAGGCCGAGGGGAGAACGACCTTGAGCGAGACCGTGTGAGACTTTGCGCCGAGGGCGAGACCCGCTTCGCGCAACGTGTTGGGGACGTTGCGCACCGCGATCTCGGTGGAGATGATGATGACCGGCATCATCAACACGGCGAGGGCGAAGGCTCCGGCGATCGCCGAGAAGCCCACGTCCAAGTCGTGCACGATAAAGGAAAACGCGAACAGACCCATCAGAATCGAGGGGGCGCCAGCCATGGTCTGGGCGATCACGCGCAAAGTGGTGGCGAGCTTGGACTGCGTCTCGGCGAGGTAGACGCCGACGATGACGCCGAGAGGAATCGCCATGATCGAGGCATACAGCGTGAGGGCCAGGGTGCCCACAATCGCGTTCGAGATGCCGCCGGTCGCCGTGGGATCGATCAAAGTCGGCGTCGAGGGCAGCGTTGTGAAGAACTTCCAGTCGATCTGACTCGCACCTTGCTTGATCAACTGGTAAATCAGCAGGACGAGTGGCACGGCGGCGAGAATGATCGCGAGGGTGCATAGTGCAACCATGGCGCGCGAGATAGCCAGGCGACGAGCCCGGTTGCGGTCGGACGTCTTTCGGATCTCGTCGCGCATTGCGTTGCGCGAGTCTTGGTCGTGGGGGTCAAGCTCGATTAGGTCGCTCATACGACGGCCAAAATCTTGCGCTGACGGTTGACCAGGGAGCGGCTAATGATGGCGAGACACACGTTCAGGAGCATCAACAACACGCCCAGCGCCATGAGCGCGGCGACCTCGTTGCCCTGAGACTCGCCGAACTCCGTGGCGATCCATGCCGCAATGGACGTACCCGGATAGAGAAGGTGGAACTGGACGTTCGCCACACTGCCCGCCACCAGAGCGACCGCCACCGTCTCACCCGTTGCTCGAGCCAGCGCGAGAAAGGTCGCCCCGAAAAGTCCAATCTTGGCGGTAGGGAGAACCACTTCGCGAATCATCTGCCAGCGTGTCGCTCCCAGCGACAGACTGGCTTCCATGAGGTCCTGGGGGACGACCGCAATCACCTCACGACTAATGGCGACGAACGTGGGCAGAATCATGATGCCCAGCACGATCGAAGCGAGGAGCAGCGACGGGCCGAACTCCTGACCCGAGCTACCAAAGATCTCCTTCGCGAATGGCCAGCTGTTCAGCCAGGGATTCACCGTGTTCTGCATCCATGGTGCGAGAACGAGTAAGCCCCAGAGGCCGTAAACCACGCTCGGAATGGCCGCCAAGAGCTCCACCAACGTCGCCACCACGGTGCGAAATCGTCGGGGAATGAAAAATACGATTGAGATCGCCGTGCCCAGTCCGATTAGGACGGCAATGACGAGCGCGATCAACGAGGTCTCCAACGTTCCCGTGATCATGGCGAGACCGCCGAAGGGGCCGTCAGGCGACGACCAACCCCTTCCCGTCAACAGGGTGAAGCCGTGGTGGATCCAATCGGGCCACGAACTCCAAAAGATCGTGCCGACGAATCCCACACTGACCGCAGTAAAAACCAGGGCGGCCCCAATGAGCAGATAGTTGTACCACGTCCGACGAGGACGGGTGGCGGAACCCGATTCCGGTTCCGCCACCATGTCCTCGTACTCAAGCAAGCCCACGACCTGGTCGTCAGACATGACTGATCGCTCCCTTGCTTGTCTATGTTCTAACTAGCTTCGGTGAGACACTCCGTGCCACCCGAAGTCACTTTGGCCAACTGAGCGCGCGCGTACGCTTGGATCGCGGTCGGTAGCGGGACATAGCCCTCTTCCTTCGCCAAGGCGCTCTGACCGTAGTGCGACTCCCAGTCGAGGTACTTCACACTCGCCTCGCACGTTGCGTCTGACGAGATCGTCAACGGAACCACGGCCCAACTGTAGGTCGCGAAGGGCCACACGTTGCTACCCGGCTCATCAGTGATGGCAAAGTTGTCGGGGGTGACCGCGGTACCCGCGGCCGCAGCCGCGTTGCTGATGTCCGTGAGGTTGGCCGAGAGCCACTGACCATTCTTGTCCTGCAGCAGAGCCGCTTGGATGGCACTGTTGCCCGGGATCAAGAGGTAGCTGTACTCCACGTAGCCAATGCCACCGAGCGTCTGGTCAATACCCTGAGCCATGGCGGCGTTGTTCGCGACACCGTCGATGTTCTTGGCCTTCCACGCTCCACCGCTCCCTTCCATCACTGAACCACCACTAGGCGTGATGCCCGAGTTGCCGGCTTGATAGAGGAAGTAGGTGAAGGCTTCGGTCGTGCCCGAACTGGCGGCACGGTAGAAGACCTTGATGGTGTCCTTGGGCTCATTCGCGGTGCCGAGCGTCGCGAGCGCCTTGCCCAGCGCGCTGCTAGCGCCACCGTTTGTGGCCACAATCGTCGGGTCGGACCACTGGGTGATCGTGCCGTTGTAGATGCCAGCCACTTCGGCCGCAGTCAACTTCACGTTGTCAAAGCCGGCACCGAGGTTGTAGGCCACCACGGCACCACCCAGCAGGTAGGGAACCTGCACGTAGTTCGACTCGGTCACACCACTGGGCAGAGTGCCGGCTGACGCCGTCATCGGCACGTCCGTAAAGCCGATGTTCAGCGATCCGTTGGTGATGCCGGTGCGACCCGAGCCGGAACCCGCGGCCGGGTAGGAGCTGAAGGAGACCTTGCCACCCGCGGTGTATGCCGAGGATCCCGAGGTCGTCACGCCAACGAGTGGCGCGTCGAACGACGATCCGTTGATCGCCAGCGTTACATTGCTCGGCACAACGAGGTCCGGGTCGCCGGGCTTGTTCGAACCTTGCAAACTGGTCACGGCCGTCTTGGGCTTAGGCTTCGTCTTCGTCCACGGCTTGGGGCAACGGGTATTGAACTTGGCGGACTTCACCTTGTTGTTGACCAGCCGGTAGCACGTGACCTTGTGGGTCGCGCCACTCGCCGGCAGCGTCGCCACCGTGAGGAGACCGGTCGCAGCGAATGCCATCGCCATGATCAATCTGAGTGATTTCTTCATCCTGAACTTTCCTCCTAAAGAAAGGTGTAGACGCCACGATTCGAACGTCGAACGTATTGCCCCCTGCAAACTAGGAATTGAAGGTAAACGGAAGGTGAATTGAAGTCACTCGGGAAGTGAAATGAAAAAGAATTTGACGAAGACAAACGTCATTCACGACAACGGCGAGCTCGTTGGCCGCCTTTATGCCCATTTTGATAGCGAAGAAAATTTGTATTTGAATCGGGCGAAGTTCGCTACAACGCATCGGCGCCGAGTTGGCCGAGTTGGCCGAGTTGGCCGAGGCGATAGTGGGTCCGACACAGGACCTGATAGTGGACCACTCCGTCGCTCACGTCACCGGTCACGATCTGGGATCCTTCGCGAGCGACTACGCCATCGACGACACGAGCGTTGCAGCGCCCTTTCTTCCCGCACCAGCACGACGAGGTCGAGGGGAAGCTGGTGAGCCCAGTCGGCGATCGCGATCAATCGGGCCGATGCGGGAAAGACATTGAGCAGAAAGTCGGACGACAGGCCGAAGGCGTGCACGTCGACCCCGTGGTCGTCGACCACGCGCGCGAGCGCATCGACCTGGTCCACGCTCGCGAACTGGGCCTCATCGATCACCAGAATGTGAACGCCGCGCACCAACAGCAACTCCACGTGGGGTTCGAGTGAACTGCCAGGTTCGATCGCTTCGGCGGCGGCCTCGATACCGATGCGACTTGTCACCATGCCGTCTTCGCTGCGATCGCCGAAGGTCCATAGAGCGACGTCACTGCGGCCCTCTCGTAGTTGCCAACACAGCTGAAGGGCCAACGTCGACTTGCCGGACGCCATCGTCCCGTATGTAAAGGTCAGTTCCGCCATTCTCTTCTTTCGAACGACCCACGATACCCGCGCGTACTGGCTCTTCGAGTCGCCGAAAAGTCGTGCTCGATAGATTGAGCCCGTGGAACCGATCCTTCGCGTGGTGGCTCGCGTGCACAACGAGCGACGGGAGTTAACGGACGACAACTGGGATCACGACGCCTCGGTCATTGCACTGGCTGACGATGTTCCCGACGAGGCACTGCACGGCCTGGAGGAGTTCTCGCACATCGAGGTCATTTTCCTCGCCGAGTTGGCCCAGGACGTTCCGCCGGGTCCTTGGCACCGCCGCCCTCGCGGCAACCCGGACTGGCCCGACGTCGGCGTGTTCGCCCAGCGCAACAAAGATCGCCCGAACCGCCTGTTGGTCTCGATCGCCGCCCTCGAGAAGATCGAGAGTCGCTTCCTCGTGGTGCGAGGGCTCGACGCCATCAATGACACTCCCGTGCTCGACATCAAGCCCGTGTTCTCGTGGAATGGACCGCGCGGAGGGCTACGCGTCGCTCCCTGGAGCGACGAGCTCGGGCGAGAGTACTTTTAGGTCGTCTCCGCTGCAGCGCGCGTCGCCAAAAACTCTGCGACCTCACCGCGATGCGGTCCGGTCGCGGGACCTCTGAGGGCGACGGCCATCGCGGCGGCGGCGTTCGCCCATCGCGCAGCCGCGATCGGTGCGATCTGGTGAGCCAACTCGGCAAGGAATACGCCGTTGTGGACATCGCCCGCACCGTTGGTGTCGACGACCGCCGTCGAAAAGCCCTCTACGACAACCGCGGGAGCGCCGTGCTCAACCACCACGCACCCCGCGGCACCGCATCGCACTAGCGCACTGAGAGACTCGCCGCGCTGAGTTAGTGCGGTGGCCGCGGCTTTCGCGTCATCCGTCCCACCGAGTGCGGCCGCTTCGGCAAGATTGGACAGTATCCAGTTAGCCCGAGGTAGGACGCGTGCGAGGTACTTGGGGGGTATGTCGTCCACGCGCGTTGCCGGATCGAAAGCCACGATGACTTCGGAATCGAGTGACTCCAACCAACTCAAGACGACTTCGGCCATGTCGTCGTACATCACGTTGTAGCCCGACACCAAGACGTAATCACCTGCTTCGATATCGAGTGCCGAGAGGTCACTCCCGCGCAAAGTACTCTCCGCTCCGGCGGTCGTAATGAAGGTGCGCTCGGCGTCAGGCTCGACCAGCACGACGCAGATCCCACAATCCACCTCGCTATTGGTCTCGACCGGCGCGCCGATGCGCTCGCGCGCCAGATCCGCCGAGGCCAGTGTGGCGAACGGTCCACTTCCTAAGCGACCCGCGTAAACGACGTCGACCTCGTGACGCGCCGCCGCGCTCATCGCGTTGAATCCACCGCCAGTCGTGATGAGTTGAGATGTGGCGCGCACGTCGCCGGCGCGATGCGGAAGTGACGACACGGTCAGGACCACGTCGATGAGTACGGTGTCCGCGCAAAAGAGTCGTGACGCGACCATGGAGTCACCCTAGGACGACGTGAGACGGCGTATTCGCCCTCCATGCTCTCACAGTCGCTCTGACCTCGTACAATCGTCACCAAGCGTTGCGCCGTCGCTCGCGGGGAGGCATAAAGAAGTCGTGACCCAGGTCGTTGATGACAGTTCTGGATTCGCCGCCGCGACCTCTGGCGCGCTGCACGTTGAGGCCAATGGCATCAACGTCATAACCGAGCAGGAGCGCAAAGGTCGACCGGTTGAACTCTTTTGGCCCTGGTTCGGAGCCAATGTCTCGGTGCTGGGCCTTAGTTACGGCTCATTTGTGCTGGGCTTCGGCATCTCGTTCACCCAGGCCGTCATCGTTGGCGTGATCGGGGTCATCTTTAGCTTTTGGCTGTGTGGGGTAATCGCCACCGCAGGAAAGAAGGGTTCGGCGCCGACCATGGTGCTCTCGCGCGCGGCCTATGGCGTTCGCGGTAATCGGCTGCCCTCGGGCATCTCGTGGCTGCTCTGCGTGGGCTGGGAGACGGCTCTCACCGTCATTGCCGTCCTCGCGACATCCACGGTCTTTACGCGACTGGGCTGGAACGGCGGCGACGGGACCAAGGTCGTCGCCATGCTGGTCGTGGCCGCCCTCATTACGGGCGGCGGCGTGATGGGCTTCGACCTGATCATGCGCATGCAGGCAGTCATCACTGTCTTGACCGGTGTGCTCACCGTCGTCTTCATCGCGCTCACGTTCAAACACGTCCAGTGGCACGTCGTCAGCCACGTGCACTCCGGGTCGTTCCAGTCGACCGTCGGCGCGCTCGTGTTCGTGATGACGGGCTTCGGCCTCGGGTGGGTCAACGTGGCGGCCGACTATTCGCGCTACCTGCCACGCAGCGCCTCGAATCGAGGTGTCGTGTGGTGGACGACGTTTGGCGGGTCAATCGCTCCGCTCATCCTTCTCTTCTTTGGCCTTCTTCTCGCGGGCTCGTCGAGCCAGCTGAGCACAGCGGTCGGCGATGACCCCGTGGGCGCGTTAGCCAAACTCCTGCCTACCTGGTTCCTGGTGCCCTTCGTCATCGTGGCCCTGGCCGGTCTCGTGGGCGGCGCGGTGCTGGACATCTACTCTTCGGGCCTGTCGCTCCTGTCGGCCGGTCTGCGCATTCCGCGTTACGCCGCGGCCGGAGTGGACGGCGTGATCATGCTGATCGGAACCATCTACATCGTCTTTTTCGAGAAGAACTTTCTCTCTCAGTTTGAGGGCTTTCTCATAACGGTCGGCGTGCTGATCGCTGCCTGGTGCGGCGTCTTCCTCGGTGACCTGGCGCTACGACGCAAGAACTACGCCGAAAAAGAACTCTATGAGACGCGCGGGAGGTACGGCGACGTGCGTCTGGCACCCATCGTGATCACGGTTATCGCGAGTGTGCTGGGGTGGGGACTGGTGACCAACACGGCGGCGTCGTGGCTCACGTGGCAGGGATATCTCCTCTCACCCTTCGGACTCGGGGGCAAAGGCGGCGCGTGGGCGTACGCGAACTTGGGCGTGATCGTCGCCCTGGCATTCAGTTTCATTGCCACCATCCTCCTTGGGCGGCGCGAAGTGGCGCGCGAAGAGGCTCTCGTCTAGGGGCTTCCTTCCACAACACCTTGGTCGCTCGTAGACTGGGTCGGGTTGGGTTAGGAGGTTGTCGTCATGCGCATCGGTGTGCTCACCGCGGGTGGCGACGCCCCGGGGCTGAATGCAGCAATTCGCGCGATCGGTGACATGGCGATGCGCGACGGCCACGAAGTCATCGGCATCGCCAACGGCTGGGCGGGTCTGGTGGGCGAATTTCGAGGGAGAAACCCTCACCGCCAAGGACTTGCGCGGCATCATCGGCCAAGGCGGCACCCTGCTGGGCACCCAGCGCTACAACTTGGACGATCCGGCGGGCGGTCGCGAGAGCGTGCTCGCGGCGATCGACGAGCACGTCGATGCTCTTATCGCCATCGGCGGCGACGGCACCCATCACATCTCGCACTGGCTAGCCGATCGCAACGCCCCAATCGTGGGCGTTCCCAAGACTCTCGACAACGACCTACCCGGCACGGACTACTGCATCGGCTTTGACACGGCCATCAGCATTGTGGCCGAGTCGCTTGACCGTCTCAATACGACCGCCGCCTCCCACCACCGCGTGATCGTGGTCGAAACGATGGGTCGCTCCACGGGTTGGGTCGCCGCACTGGGTGGGCTGGCCGGAGGCGCCGACATGATCGTGATCCCCGAGTTTCCCATCACAATCGACGAGATCGTCGCCCACCTTGAGTTTCGCCGTCGGGCCGGACTCGTGTTTTCGATCGTCGTGGTGGCCGAGGGAATCGACCTCGACTCCCTGGAACTCGGCGCCGCCGGCCACGTGGACTCCGACGGCGTCAGCGGCGTGCGTCACGCGACGCGCGGCGTCGGCCACTTCGTGGCGGCCAAGATCGAACAGCACGGCTTCGAAGTGCGCACCACGGTGCTCGGCCATCTCCAGCGGGGTGGCAGCCCCACGGCCCATGACCGCATCTACGCCACCCGCGTCGCCGCCGCCGCCTACGAAGCGGTCGTGGCCGGAAAGTTCGGGATGATCCCGGTCGTGCGCGACGGCACGGTCGTGCTCACGGAACTCTCCACCGTGACCACGGGGAGGCGCCAAGTCCCCCGCGAGATCTACGATCTCTGCGCCGTCTTCTTTTAGCGAGGCGACACCTTCACGCGGCTTCTAGCCGCGAATCCTCGTGCCCCCAACATGAAGAGACCGAGGAATCCGAGCGCCACGCAAACAAAAGCAACGGCGGTGCCCTGTCCCGATATCACGCGCAGCACCATCCCCAACGCCACCGTCAACAGCCAGATGATGACTCCGCTCCTCGGCCGCGACGGGCGTCGGTGTGACCACAGCACCACTGCCCAGCCGACTAGGAGACCCACGCCAAAGGGCCAAGTGGTGGAGATCGCTCCCCTAAGAGTCTCGCGGTGGTGATGGGTGTGCCGACCGATCACCACGAAGACCAGAACGACCACAACGTCAAAGGCGAACCAGGCAAAGGCGGCTCTTGAGGTCGACGACATCGACTCAACTTACTAACGGTTCGTGCTCACTCAGTGCGTCGCGCCGTTAAATTGATGGAACTCGGCGCCGCCATCGGGGCTCGTCGTCGTTAGGGGGAGATCGTGAGCGCCGAGACAGGTCCGGGTCCTCTCGCCCTCGTGGGTTCAGGTGAGTATCTGCCCGAGATGCTCGAGGTCGAGGCGTCACTCATAAAAGGCCGCGCCCCGCGCTACGTGCAACTCGCCACCGCGGCCTTCAACGATGGCCCCAGTGTCGTCGAACACTGGCATCAGTTGGGTGCGGCCCAAGCACAACGAATCGGCGTCGAAGCGGTCGCGGTGCCGGTGGGCACGCGCGAGGACGCGAACAATCCCGACCTGGCCTCGCTCATCGACGGTGCCGGTCTGATCTACCTGTCGGGCGGCGACCCCCACTATCTCGCCAACACCCTTCGCGACACCCTGGTGTGGGCGGCGATCGAACGGTCCTGGCGGGCCGGCACGGCCCTCGCGGGGTGCAGCGCCGGGGCGATGGCGATCGGGTCGTGGATACCGTCGATTCGCCACCCGCGCAGCGCGGCGACCGCTGGGCTGGGACTGCTCGCCCACGTAGGGATACTCCCCCACTTCGACGCCTTCGCCGCCCGCGTGCCCGACGTCGTGGCGCGCTTCGTCTTGCCCGACGAGTCCGCCACCTCGATCTACGGCATCGACGAACTCACTGCCCTGGTGGGCGGTCCGAGCGAATGGATTGTCGAAGGTCACGCCAGCGTCTGGCACCTCACGTCCAAGGGCCGTCACGAGTTTCGAGTCGGCGAGCGAGTGACAACGCCGCTCTAGGCCCCCACGTGCTCGGCCTTGGCCATCTTGTCGAGCAGATAGCGAATCTGAATGGACGCGGCGGCCCCTTCGCCCACGGCTGACGCGAGCTGCTTGGTCGAGCCGTGACGCACATCGCCGGCCACGAATACGCCGGGCATGTTCGTGCGGAACTGCTCGTCGCTCAGAATGAATCCCCGTTCATCAAGATCGAGGGCGCCGTGGAGGAACTCAGTGTTGGGATCCAGACCAATAAAGACGAAGGCGCCCGCGGCGGGGTGCGAGTGAACCTCGCCCGTCGCGCGATCTTCCAGGTCGACGTGATCCAGCTTGCCCTTCTCGTTCCCGAAAAATCTCACGAGCTTGGTGTTGGTGAGTACGGACATCTTGGGGTTCTCGGCGACCTCGTCTTGGAGCAACCGGCTGCCGCCCAGGGTCTCGTTGAACTCGACGATGGTCACGTGATCGGGGAACTGCGTGAGAAAGATCCCCTCCTCCAGCCCGCTGTTGCCGCCGCCTATTACCAGCACTTCTTCGGCCCCCCGGTAGAAGGGGCCGTCGCAGGTCGCACAGAAGTGAATGCCCGCGCCGATGAGATCGGCTTCGCCCTCCGCGCCGGTGCGCCGGTAGACCGAGCCCGTCGCCACGAGTACCGCGCTCGCGCGGTACGTCTCCTTGGTGGCGGTGGTGACCGCGATCCACTCGCCATCGCGCGCGATATCGGTCACGGCCACGGCCTGGAGAATCTCGACGCCGTAGCGCTCGGCTTGACGGCTCATGCGGTCGGCGAGCTCATGACCCGCCACGCCATCGGGAAACCCGGGGTAGTTGTCGAGGCGCTCGGTGACACCGGCCTGGCCGCCGGGCGCGGACTTTTCGATGATGAGCACACTCTGGTTCTCGCGTGCCGCGTAAATGGCCGCGGTCAGTCCCGTGGGTCCCCCACCCACGATGATCACGTCGTACATGTCGCACTCGGCCAAACGCGATAGACCGAGCTTGTCGGCCAGTTCGTCGTTCCCGGGCTCGGTGAGATGAGAGCCGTCAGGAAAGATGATGGTCGGAATCGAGCGACGTCCGTCGTTGTAGCGCTCGACGACCTCAGTCGCCTCGGGGTGTTGCTCCAGGTCGATCCAGTCAAAAGCCACCCGCTGCTCGGCGAGGAAAGCCTTCGCTCGACGGCAGTCGGGGCACCAACTCGCCCCGATCACCGTGATGGTGTTCGCGTCCAGATCCATCGCACTCCTTTAGTCGCGCTCACCAACAGTCCTGGAACGCGCGCTCGCGTTACGGCCGACCCTAGCGGTGCGGCTTGCGACGAAACGTCGCCACGAGAACTCCCTCGCCGGTCGATTCGACGTCGAAGAGATGCCACGTGGCCGGATTAAGACCCTCCTCGAAGAGCCGATCACCCGAACCCACGATGACCGGATGCAGCCACAGACGGTATTCGTCGACGAGATCGTGTTGGTGAAGGTACGTGGCGAGCGTCCGACTGCCGACGACCACCAGACCGTGGCCCGGCATCTCCTTGAGCTGGGCCACCGCGCCTGCTACGTCGCCGATCAGAAGAGTCGCGTTCCACGACACCTTCGAGAGCGTGGTGGAGGCGACGTACTTGGGCATCTCGTTCATGCGCGCGGCGAGTCCGCTCGTGTCGTGTTGCGTCGGCCAGACGGCCGCAAACTCTTCGTAGGTGGTGCGCCCGAGGAGCAACGCATCGGCCTCGCGCATCTGTTCCACAATCAGTCGAACGTGGTCTTCACCGATGAATTGGCGTTGCCATCCCGCGATGGGGTGGTCGTGATCGTCGCCGGGCGACTGCATGACGCCGTCCAATGTCACGAACTCTTGGACGATCACTGGGCGCATTCGACCCCTTTCGAGAGGGCTGCGCGGTGTGAGACCTCGCCTAGACGACTATGCCCCGAGCGCGGTGGCGGCGTCAAGACGGATTCCGGCAGACGGTATCGCCCTACAGGAAGGGCGCTGGGCGGGACTCGCCGCTACCTGGACCCAGGTGAGCGAGTTCGCGAACGACTGAGTCAAACGCGTCGGGATCATCGGGGGTCACGAAGGGCCTGACCCTCTTGCCCGCGTCGAGAATGAAGCCGATCTTCTTCCTCGGTCGCTTCGTGTCGAGATTGGCCCACAGGCTGAGATTCGCCGTTCCCCAGATGCGCCACCGACCGGTGAGTGCTCCCATGCTCACGCGCTCAAGGCCTCGGATCTCGCCGTACGACACGCGCTTGGCGCCCCAGGGAAAGTAGTAGCCCCGGATAACCACGCCCTCGGCGTCGCACGAGACGATTCCGTCGTTGTAGTCCTCGGCCATCGGCAAAATTCTAAACCTTCGATCTTTTCCTTAGGGGAAGGTCTTCTTGGTCGCCACCACGTAGGAGGAAGGAGCCTTCACGCTGAACTTCTCGCCCCACTTGGAAAAGATCAACTCGTTGATGATCTTGTGGCCCTCTTCGATCGACTCGGCCGAGAGGCCAATCGGTAGGTACGGCGCCGTCGCCGACACGTAGATCGTCTCAGTGCCACTGGCACCCGCGTTGCCACGAAGCTCCAGGGCGGTCTGGCCGTCAAAGGAGGCCGCGCCCACGTCCTTCACCGTTCCGATGTCAACGAGCTGCTGCATCACTGACTTCACCAAGATGGCGTCGGCGATGTTGCCGTAGTTCTTGTTGGTCGAGGGCACCAGAACCCACTTGTTCGCCAGGGAGGTCTTGGCGACATCGAAGTCTTCGGCGTACGCCTTCGCGTTCGCGTACAGATACAAGGTCTTGCCGATGAGGCGGGTGGTCTCCGTGCCGCCGTCCAACATCTGGGTCTGGGTGCCGTAGTGGAGCGAACTGTCCGTGGACAGGCTGAGGGCGACCTTGCCCGCGATCGACGACGTGGAGTCGTAGTGAAAGCTGCCCTCGGTCTGCATCGAACTGACGCTGATCTGCAGGATCTGCGCGGCGGTCTTCGTCGCGGCGCCCGCGCTGAGCGAGGACGTGGCGAGAAGGAGGGCGATGGCGGGTGCCGCGAGAACGAAACGACGCATGATCCTCCAGGGGAACTCGGATCGGCGACGAGCCGAGGCATCTAGAGTACTGCCGTCACGCACTCGTCACGAAGCATGGCCTAATTGTGAAAGCCCCCAAGATACCGTTGAACGGTGGGAGTCAAGGTGCAAGACGAGGACCACAGAAATGCGCCGTGCACGCGCGAGCGCCGCTGTGGTGACGCACACTGCGCAGTCGGCGTCCCTGCGCCCCACACAACGCACCAGGCCCGTAGTTTTCCCCATTTTTCGCTTAGTATCGGCAAACCGCGATGAGTTGCCTACGCTACGAGGTCGACGCGCTAATGGACGGGAAGGGGCCGGTCAAGATGACCAAGAAACAACAGCGCCGCCACGACCACGACGTCGTCAAGGCCTTCACCCGTGAACTGCTGAACGTGGCCGAAAGTGACATCAAGCTGGCGGACTTCATCGTGCGCAACAATCGCGGAGACGGGGCTCCCGACGACCCGGAGTCGACGCGCAAGCTTCGCCTGTCCTTTCGCCGGGTGCAGTACCGCCTCGCGACGATGGCCAGTATCGATCCAACCCTAGGTGCCGACGACCTCATCGCGCGCCTGGGCGACGTGAGCAAACTCTTCGGACGACTGCGCGACGCCGAGGTGCTCGAGGCCAGTGTCATTCGCGCCCTGGGAAATCGCGTCACGTCCTCTCAGGGCCGCCAACTCATGGACATCGCCGCCCGGACGCGACGCAACCTCCAACTCAAAACCGACGATCTTCTTAAGTCCGATAAGTATCACGACACGTTGCGCGAGGTCAGTGAGTTCCGCACGTCGCTACCCACGCGCTTTACCTCGTCCGAGACCCTCACCCCCATGGCTCGCCGGGCGCTGCGGGTCGCCTGGAGCGACCTTCGCCGCGAGATCAAGCAGGCTCGGCGCAAACCCAGCGATCGAAACCTGCACTCGACGCGCGTGGCCGCCAAACGCATGCTCTACGCCGCCCAGGCACTCTCGGACGTCGTGGGCTCGCCCGTGGAGGAGTTCGCTCGGCGCCTAGACGTCATGCAGAAGTACCTCGGTAAGCAGCACGACCTGGTTATCGCCTCGAACTGGTTCCGCGATATCTCCACCGAGCAGCCACAGCTTAAGAAGATCGCAAAGAAGCTGGCCGCTCAGGAGCGTCAGCGAGCTGACAAGCGCGCCGTGCGCTGGCGCCAATACTGGAAGGCCGTGAGAGAACTGCACGCTGACCGGCGCTGGTAAGACCGACCTTGTCAGTAGGCAGTTCATCGAGTGGCGCGAGCGCGGGCAGCTACTTTGTATTAGCGGTTCTCGTCGTCATCGCCATTTTGCGCAGTCGCAGTATTCGCCAGAACCGCGACGTGGTCCTCAACAAGGGTGAGCGACTCCGCCCGCTTGTCATCACAATGCTCGACCCCTTGGTGAGCATCGTGCTCATCGGGTCCGTCCTCTGGGGCCTTATGGAGCGTAGCGACGGTCACGTCGTTGCCGCGTTCATCGGCGCCGCGATCGGCGTCCCCATTGGGATGGCCCGAGCGAAGGTGATGTACGTACGCGCGGTCAAAGAGTCCCGAAGTGTGGTCTTTCGTCGCAGCGCCATGGAGTACGGGCTCCTCGGGCTCCTGCTGATTTTGCGCATCGCCGAGTCATCGATCACGCATCTGCACAACGAATTTGTGACGTACGTGCTCACCGGTGGCATCGCCCTGGCCGTGGTGGAGTCGATCGCGCGCGCGACCGCGATCGTGGTGAAGTATCGCTACGACAAGGCACTTCCCGCTCCGTAGCTCAGACTTTGCCGATCATCTCGTCGCGATACGCGGCGATCGTTCCCTCGGGATCGTCGTGCATCAGGTACAGCGCGAACTGGTCGACGCCTAGCTCCTGGAGTTCGCTCAACTTGTCGCGGTGCGCTTGGACGTCACCCAGCACACAGAATCGATCGATGATCTCGTCCGGCACGAAGTCGACGTCGGGGTTGTCCGCGCGTCCGTGGTGGGAGTAGTCGTACCCTTTGCGTCCGGTGATGTAGTCGGTGAGCGCCGGGGGCACGAACGAAGACTCCGCGCCATAGCGCTCGACGATGTCGGCGACGTGGTTGCCCACCATGCCGCCAAACCACCGCACCTGATCACGTTGGTGCGCGAGATCGGTGCCCACGTAGGCCGGCGCGGCCACGACTACGCGATAGTCGCTCGTCATGAGTCCCGCATTCGCCCGGGCGACGCGGACCTGTTCGCTCGCCCAGTTCACAATGAAGGGGTCGGCCAGTTGCATGATGAGCCCATCCGCTTTGGCCCCCGCCACCGCCAACGCCTTGGGTCCGTAGGCGGCCATCAAGACGTCCAACTTCCCGTCCTCGACCCACGGAATCTTGACCGAACGACCGTTGAAGGTAACCTCGTGGCCCTCGGCCAGACCCTTGATTACGCCAATGGACTCACTAAGCGTGTCGAGCGACGCGGGACTGCCGCCCGTGACGCGCAGCGCCGAATCGCCGCGACCTATCCCACAGATCGTGCGGTCTCCGTACATCTCGTTCAAGGTGGCAAAGAGCGACGCCGTCACGGACCAGTCGCGGGTCACGGGATTCGTCACCATCGGTCCGACGATGATCGACGAGGTGTGGGCGAGGATCTGGGAGTAGATGACGAAGGGCTCCTGCCACAGGACGCAGGAGTCAAAGGTCCAAAAGTGTGTGAAGCCCGCGTCCTCGGCGCGCTGGGCCAACTCGATGACGTCGCGAGCCGGCGCGTTCGTCTGGGCCACCAGTCCGAACTCCATAACTCTCCTCTCGGATGGGGACTATCGCAGGTAGCCGTTAAGGCCACGCCGAAGAAACTGGCCTCGCCCCGGCGTTCCCACATACTCGTGGTTCTCCACGACGACCTCACCGCGTGAGAGCACGCACACCGCCTGTCCCGTGAGGGTCAGGCCTTCGTAGGCCGAGTAGTCCACGCTCATGTGGTGGGTCGCGGCCGACAAGGTCTGGGTGGCCGTGGGGTCATAGAGCACGACGTCGGCGTCCGAACCCGGCGCGATAACGCCTTTCTTGGGAAAGAGGCCAAAGAGCCTCGCGGGGGTGGTCGAGCACACCTCCACCCATCGCGCGAGAGATAGGTTGCCCTGGTCCACGCCCTGAAAGATGAGGTCAAAGCGGTGCTCCACGCCCGGCATCCCATTGGGGATCTTGGAGAAGTCACCGACGCCCATTTCCTTTTGCTCCTTAAAGCAGAACGGACAGTGGTCCGTGGAAACAACGCTGAGGTCATCGGTACGTAGTCCGCGCCACAGGTCGGCGTGGTGGTGCGCGGCTCGCAAGGGCGGCGAGCAGACGAACTTGGCGCCCTCAAAGCCCTCCCGGGCCAGGTCGTCCTCGGACAAAAATAGGTACTGCGGACAGGTTTCGGCGAACACGTTCTGCCCGCGGTCGCGCGCTGCCACGACTTGCTCGAGCGCCTCGGCGGCCGAGAGATGGACGATGTAGAGCGGGGCACCGGCCACGCGCGCGAGTTGGATCGCTCGATTCGTGGCCTCGCCTTCGAACAGGGCTGGCCGCGTCGAGGCGTGGAATCGCGGATCGCCCTCGCCGCGAGCCAGCGATTGAGCGACCAGCACGTCGATGGCGATCCCGTTCTCCGCGTGCATCATGATCGTCGCCCCGTTGCCCGAGGCCTGTTGCATGGCCTGGAGGATCTGGCCGTCGTCGGAGTAGAACACACCGGGGTACGCCATAAACAGCTTGAAGCTGGAGACGCCCTCATCCACGACCAGGTCCATCTCCTTCAGGGACGACTCGTTCACGTCCGAAACGATCATGTGAAAGCCGTAGTCGATCGCGCAGTTGCCATCGGCCTTGACGTGCCACTTGTCGAGCCCCTCGCGAAGGCTCTGTCCCTTGGACTGGATCGCGAAGTCGATGATGGTCGTCGTTCCGCCGAACGACGCGGCACGGGTGCCCGTTTCGAACGTATCCACCGAGTGCGTCCCGCCAAAGGGCATCTCCATGTGGGTGTGTGCGTCGATGGCCCCGGGCACGACGTAGAGGCCCGTGGCGTCGAGTACCCGGTCGACCGCTTCGCGCCACGACGCACTCGCACCGGAGTTGGGGTCCACCAGGGCCACAATGCGCTCGCCGTCGATGAGCACGTCGGCGACGAAGGGACCCGTCGAGTTCACCACTGTTCCACCACTGATGAGAATCTTCATGAGCGCCTTTCCTCGAACGTTAGGGAGCGACGAGACTGCCGTAGCTGTCGGGGCGACGGTCCCGGTAGAAGGCCCAGGTGTGTCGCACCTCAGTGAGCAGTCCCATGTCGAGGTCGCGCACGATCATGTCGTCGTCGCTGTCGGACGCTGCCTCTCCGATGATCTGACCGCGCGGGTCAACGAAGTACGACCCGCCGTAGAAGTCGTTGTCACCCAGTTCCTCCACACCGACACGGTTGATCGCGCCCACGAAGTACTCGTTGGCCACCGCCGCAGCGGGCTGTTCGAGGTTCCACAAATACGCCGACAGTCCGCGACTCGTGGCCGAAGGATTAAAGACGATCTTCGCTCCCGCGAGCCCCAGGGCGCGCCAGCCTTCGGGAAAGTGGCGGTCGTAACAGATGTAGACCCCAACGGGCCCCACGGCCGTGTGAAAGACGGGATAGCCGAGGTTGCCGGGGCGAAAGTAGTACTTCTCCCAAAACCCCTTGACCTGAGGAATGTGGTGCTTGCGGTACTTGCCCAAGTACGTGCCGTCGGCGTCGATGACGAAGGCCGTGTTGTAGAACACGCCTTCTTGTTCGACCTCATAGATTGGTACGACCAACACCATGTGGGTCTCACGCGCCACCTCCTGCATCCGCTCGGTCGTGGCGCCAGGAATCGTCTCGGTGTAGGCGAAGTACGCGGGATCTTGCACCTGGCAGAAGTAGGGACCGTAGAACAACTCCTGGAAACACAGCACCTGGGCGCCCTGCGCGGCGGCCCGTCGCGCCAGAGCAACGTTGGCCTCGATCATGGAGTCCTTGTCGCCGGTCCACTTCGTCTGAACGAGTGCGGCTCGCACGATATCGCCGGTCGAATCGCTCGGACTCATGGAACCCCCACTTTCATTGGCATCGTTCGTATGCGATCACCTGAACAATTGTGGATACTAGACCGACCCGGTGATCACGGGGCCCGTCGACCAGTATCTTGGCCGTGATGTCGGCGCTCATCTACGGTGCACTTTCGTCCTTGGACGGATTCGTGTCGGACCCGTCGGGCTCGTTCGACTGGGCGGCACCCGACGACGAATTGATGGCCGCCGTGAATGACCTCGAGAGCGAGATCGGCACCTTCCTGTACGGGCGACGAATGTACGAGACGATGCGCTATTGGGAAACCGCGGACCCCGACGAAGCTGAAGAGCCGCTCGGGGCGGAGTTCGCTCGCAACTGGCTCAGCGCGGACAAGATCGTGTTCTCTACGACCTTGAGCGACGTCACGACGGCCCGCACAAAGCTCCTGAGAACCTTTGATCCTGAGGCGATCGCCGAGATGAAGTCGTCCGCCACCCGGAATCTTTCGGTCAACGGCCCGACCCTCGCGTCCGCCGCGTTTAAAGCCCGACTTGTCGACGAGTGCCACCTGTTCTTGCAGCCCGTCGTCGTGGGCGCCGGACTGCGAACCTTGCCCGTCGTTGCCCCGCTTCGTCTCGAACTCATCAATGAAAGACGATTTACCTCCGGGGCCCTTCATCTGCACTATCGCGTGAAGTCGACGTGACGCCACCGAACTCGCCATCGGCGAGAGTGGCTTGCGCGACGAACTAGAAAGGTGTCATGTCAACTGATCGATCTACGTTGAGTCCCCAGGAACGAGAGAAGGCTTCTGTCTTTCACTCCTGGTCCGCGCAGGGCTCCATCAATCCACTCATGATCAAAGACGCCCAAGGCGTCTACGTGACCGATATCGATGGCACGACCTACCTCGACTTCTCCTCGCAGTTGGTGAACACCAACATCGGGCACCAGCACCCGTCGGTGGTGCGCGCCATCCAGGAGCAGGCGGGCGTGCTGAGCACGATTGCGCCCCAACACGGATACGAGTCTCGCTATCGCGCGGCCGAGTTGATTCTCGACCACTCCTTCGACGGCGCGACCAAGGTCTTCTTCACCAACGGCGGCACCGAAGCCGTCGAGCACGCCATCCGCATGGCGCGTCTGCACACCGGTCGCTACAAGGTGATGTCGGCATACCGCAGCTACCACGGCGCCACCTCGACGTCGATCAACTTGACGGGCGACCCACGGCGCTGGCCCAACGACTACGGCACCGAGGGCGCCGTACACTTCTTCGGTCCCTTCCTCTATCGCTCGGCCTACGGCGCCACGACCGAGGAAGAAGAGCGCGACCGGGCTCTGGCGAGTCTCGAGAGTGTCATCCAGTTCGAAGGTCCGAGTTCTTTCGCCGCCCTCATCCTCGAGTCGATACCTGGCACCGCGGGCATCATGGTGCCACCACAAGGTTTCCTCGCCGGCGTACGCGAGATCTGCGACCGCTACGGCATCGTCTACGTCGCCGATGAGGTGATGTGCGGATTTGGACGAACCGGTTCCTGGTTCGGGTACCTGGATCACGACGTCAAGCCCGACCTCGTCGCCTTCGCCAAGGGCGTGAACTCGGGTTACGTCCCCCTGGGCGGCGTCGTGATCAATGAAGCCATCGCCGCCACCTTCAACGACCGGGTGTATCCCGGCGGCCTGACCTACTCGGGCCACCCTCTCGCCTGTGCGGCGGCCGTAGCGAGCATTGAAGCGATGCAGAGCGAGGGGATCGTCGAAAACGCCCGGCGAATCGGCGACGAGATCCTGCGGCCCGGTCTTGCCGATCTCGCGGCCAAGCACCCGATCATTGGCGAGGTGCGCGGACTCGGCGTCCTCTTCGCCCTCGATCTGGTGAGCGACCGCGCAACCAAGGAGCCCCTCGCCCCCTATGGCGCATCCTCGCCCGCGATGAATGACATCCTGGCGGCCTGTCGCAACGAAAGGTTGCTGGTCTTCAATAACTTCAACCGCATTCACGTCGTCCCACCGTGCACCGTCAGCGACGAGGAGGCTCTCGACGGCCTCGCACGACTCGATCGTGCGCTCAGTGTCGCTGACAAGTACTACGCGGGCAATTAGCGACTAGCCTGCGGCGGCTCGGCGAACAGCGTCAATCGAGAGACGAACGTCGTCGTCATCGGTGCTCCAGTTGCTCACCGACACGCGCACGACGTCTCGACCCTTCCAGCGCGATCCCGACATCCACGTTGCACCGTCGGCGATGATGCGTTGCGCGACCTCGCGCGTGCGCTCGTCACTTTGGAAGGCCACGCATACCTGGGTGTAGACGACATCGTTGAGAACTGTCGCCCCGTCCACGTCGGCCAGCCCTTCGGCGATCGATTTGGCGTTATGCACGAGGCGATCGACAAGGTCCACCACGCCGCTGCGACCGAGTGATCGCAACGCCGCCCACACGGGTACGCCACGAGCTCGCCGCGACAGCTCCGGCACCCTTTCCGAGGGATCCCCCACTCCCGTCTCGTCGCTGATCAAGTAATCGGCGTGCACGCCAAAGGTTGAGCGCATGGCGCGAGGATCCTCGACAATCGCAATGCCACAGTCATAGGGAACGTTCAGCGTCTTGTGGGCGTCGGTAGCCCACGAGTCGGCGCCCGACATTCCCGCAATCAGATGTGCGAGGGCCGGCGACGCCGCGGCCCACAGCCCGAACGCTCCATCCACGTGGACCCAGGCTCCGCGACGATGCGCGAGCTCGATCGCTTCGGCAAAGGGATCGAAGGCGCCTGAGTGAACGTTGCCGGCCTGGAGACAGACGATGATCGGTTCGCCCTCGGGAATCTCGTTCAACACTGCGGCAAGAGCATCGATCTTGATACGCCCTTGTTCGTCGGCAGCCACCTCCATGGGATGACCGAGGCCGAGGTAGCGAAGCGAAAGGTCGATTGTGTCGTGGCGCTCGGCCCCCACCAGCACGTGAACCCGGGGAGCACTTGTAAGTCCACGACTATTGACGTCCCATCCGACGTGATCGAGTACCTGGAATCGCCCCGCGGCGAGACAGGTGAAGTTGGCCATCGTGCCGCCCGTGACGAAACCAAGGTCCGCCCCCGGGGGAAGTCCGAGAAGATCCAGTAGCCAGGCCCCGGCCGATTCCTCGAGCGCGGCCACCGCAGGCGTGGCGTAGCGCAGACCGGCGTTTTGATCCCAGGCGCTTACGAGCCAATCGGCGCCGAGTGCGGCCGGCAAGGTTCCCCCCATCACCCACCCGTAGAAGCGCCCGGAACCGATCGCCATCAATCCTGGCTCGGCCTGCGATGCGAGCAGATCGACGACGTCACCAGCCTCCGAACCTTGCTCGGGCAGCGGTCCGCCGAAGATCAACAAGAGGTCATCGGCACTCGCGGTGGGTGATACATGACGGGTACCGACCGAGTCCAACCACGCTCGCGCGTATTCGCTGGCTCGCGTCAGGGCTTGATCGTATTCGGCTTCGGACGTAGACATGGCGTGATTCTTCCACAGCGATACACCGCTAGACAGGAGCCACCAGTCGCGAACTGGCCTCTGGTTAGGCGGTCTGAGGATTGAACGCGCCGATGACCAGTAGCCACGCTGCCGTCACCATGTAGCACGTGTTGCTCACGATCGCTACCGCCACAACATAAAGACCATACTCGTGGCCAAAGAAGAAAAGTGCAGCCCCAACCATCTCAATGAGATGTATCGAACTCCCGCCAACCACGCGGGTGGGTCGCAGACCGTTGCCGCTCCTCATGGCTTTGGCGTAGCCCCTGGCAAAGACGGTTGCCGAGATGCCCGCGACAACAAACAGCTCCGCGCCGATGGCACGGTAGTTTTGAGCACCCATCAGTACCAGCGCACAGCGCATGAACACCAGCGCCAAGCCCGTCAGAGTGTTGATGGCTCGATTTCGATATGTGGCGTCAACAGTGATGGCTTTGACATTGAGTGACATCGCCACGAACACCAAGCCAGTGAGGGTAACCGCACCTGTTCCGACGAGCAGAAAAAAATCGCTCCACTGACCAGACCGAAAGATGTCGACCGCCATCATGGCCTCTGATCGTAACTTGCACGAATAGTCAGAGGCCGCACCCGCGCGCAACGGTTCAATTCTCTGTAGCGCTAACCACCCTGGCCGCAGAGCTGAGCCCCACAACGTGACGGCAGATCGTCAAGCCTTAGGGAGAAGCAGTGCGCATTCATCAACTCGCGATGGTCATTAACGCAGTCCGCTTTACGCGATCTGACGTCAACCTCACCAGTGCCCCCGGCAGGATTCGAACCTGCGCACACGGTTTAGGAAACCGATGCTCTATCCCCTGAGCTACGGGAGCTTGGGCCTATTGATCCAATTTTGATCCAATTTGAAATAGGGTCTGGGAATGGTCTCTAGGCGTCCCCATGGTAGTGGCTCACTGGTCGAGAGGCCGGCCGGAAGTGGCCAGTGGTATTTCAGGTACAGCATCGGTCCCGACCCCGTAACCGGAAAGCCACGTCGTCAGGCGGTCACGTTTCGCGCGAAAACGAAGTCGGCCGCTCAATCTCAGGCGCGTGCGATCGTGGCCGGCATCGACACGGCTCCAGTTGGATCATCGATGTTGGTCAGCGAACTGCTCGAGGAGTGGATGCGGTTCCAACATTCGCGCGACCGCTCCCCCGTAACCCTCCGGGGATACCGGAGCCTCATCGACCTTCACATCACACCCGCACTTGGGGCGATCAAGATCAGCGAGCTTTCGCCCCACCAACTTGATTCCCTCTACGCGAAGTGTTCTAAGGAGGGCAGAAGTCCCCGCACAATTCGGAACATTCACAACGTCATTGGAGCAGCCTGCAATCAAGCGGTGAGGTGGGGATGGCTTGAGAAGAGTCCGGCTCTCCGCGCGACCCTCCCGGCGGCGCCGGTCCAGAGATTCACGGTACCGTCGGTCGACATCGTTCGAAACTTGATTACCACTTGCCAGCAAGAAAGCGATGTCCTTGGGGCCTTCGCTTTTCTCTCGGCAGTGACGGGATGTCGGCGGGGCGAAGTGGCTGCACTTCGTTGGAACTCGATTCAGAACGGGATGCTCGTGATCAGAGAGAGTGCCTACAGCATCAAAGGCGGGACCGGCATCAAGTCAACGAAGTCCGGTCGTGAACGAGTAGTCCATCTCGATCCCATTGTGGCTACTTGGCTCACCAAGTGGCGAGAGCGTTGCGAAAGTCAAGCATTGGACTGGGGGGTAAGTCTCCCTGACAATGGCTTCATCCTGTCGTCCAGGCCCGACGGATCTCAATTTGTGAACCTCGATGCGATTTCTCGTGGCGTCAAGAAGGCGGCCCGTCAACTCGGACTGAGCGACGTGCATCTTCATTCTCTCCGTCACTTCGCCGCCACGGAACTTCTCGCGGCTGGCGTATCTGCGAACGACGCGGCTGAAATGCTCGGCCACGCCGACCCTGCTCTCACGCTGCGCGTCTATGCTCACGCGACAGCAGAACGACAGAAGGCCGCGGCTCGAGTGTTGGGCGAACTAATAGACGGTCCGCTCATTTTGGAACCACTTTTTTCCAAGCAACATGTTCGGCGCAAGTAGCGCAAGTCTCAGCGAAGCCGGTCTTGCAACTAGCCAATGATCCGTATGTGATTTCGCTTCTGGGGCGGTTCGATTCGCCTTGCCAGCAAACCCATTCGCCCGACTAACACCGTGACGATTGCCATAAATACGAGATAGGACACTCCGGCGATGTCTCCTGTTTCGCCGAAAGTGGCGAATATCGGCCCACCACCCGTAAACCATAAGACGAAGGTAACGAGAAGCACGCCGGACAGAGCGCCAAAGAGAACGACGGTCGCCGAGCCGAGTCGTGCGCTCACGCTTCGAATTTCGACACGCCGCACCAGGAAAGCCATCGACACTGCAAACACCAATACGGCCAGCGGGGCTAGATCGTCCATCACGGTTGTCGAGGTGGGTGCACCCACAATTCCTGGATCCCACATTGACACCCAACGTTGCGTCACGGAGTGCGATATAGCGGCCAACCCGTAGGCGGCGGGACCAGGATGAGTCCATCGATAGCCGCCCTGGGCCATATGGCTGTACTCAACGAACATCCGGGGTAGCCACGGAACCGAGTAGTAGAGGAATGCAAGAGACCCAACGGCGAGAACCGCAGGAGTTATAACCGGTCGTCCACGCCCGCGGGCGATTTGACGTACCGCAGACGCCAGGACGATCAGCACCATCGTCACGAGCGCCAGGACAAGGAGTCCAGTTGCGACCGTAAGGACGCCCGTTGTCGTATCAACCGGTACGGGATGGTAGTGACGAGCGCTCCATTGGAGCATGGCCCACGACCAGAAATTGATCGCAAGTACGGCTGTGATCGTGATCAAGATAACGCTTGTGCCGAGCGCAGCTCGGGTTTGACCACCTGGAGTCATCGAGGCGTTGGACAGGCCGAGGTCGTCAACTCGGGCAACGATGCCCTTGTAGGCGACATTGAGACTTCGTCTGAGATCAACTCGTCGATCAGCGAACTCTTGCTCTAGGTGGTCGGCGAACTCTTCGCCGTAGCGCTCGCGCCAGGACGGCGGGTACCAGCGAAGAAGGCGGGCGATCCGGCGCGCGTCGTGAGTGCTAGTGCTCACGCGAGGCTCCACGTGCGCTTGAGTCGAGCTTGCCCGGTCTTGAGTATTCGCTGCTGCGCGGTGAAGTATTCGCCAAGCACCGTCGCTCCTTGTGCGGTTAGTCGGTACGGACGCCTGCGGTCGTCGGCCTCGAGGGCTGTAATCAGTCCCCGAGCCTCAAGTCGAGCGAGGACCTGATAGAGCGTGCCAGGCGCCAGGTGCACGCCAGCGAACTCCTCGACGTCCTTTACAAGGGCATAGCCGTGCCTATCTCCACCAGCGAGGCTGGAAAGTACGAGGACCGCCGCACCAGCATTTCGCCCCAAGCCTTCAATTGGATCGGTCATGGTCTGACTATACCGCTAAACGATATAGCCGTCAAGGACATACGGGCGAAGTTGTACCCATTCGGCGTCACCTGAGATTGTTGGGCTCGACGTATTGAACCAAATCAACGACGCGAATTAACCAGCGCGCCCCGTGCTTCCTACCGGGGATTTCGCCGTTCTTGAGCCTTTCGCGCACGGTGTAGGCGCTCACTCCGAGATATCCGGCGGCGTCGTCAGGCGACATCAATTGAGGCAGGGGCATGTCGGTCATCGGATGCGTCACCTCATTCATCTCCGGTAGCGGCGGCGTTTGAGTTCGAAGATTTGCGCGCCTCGAGGGAAAGTTGGTGAAGGAATACAGCAATGGCTTCGGCCCTCGGATCGTCGTACCCACGACCGTCGTATCGAAAAGTGCCGGCAATGGGATCATCGGACTCAGGTTGCTTCATGTACCTGGCCCGAACTTCCCGAAGATCCTGAAACCGGGTGGAATAATGACGCGACTTCGTTATCAACTGGCTACGAACGCCGAACGCGTGTGCGTGGGATCGAAGATTCATCGGAGCAAAGTTTGGTTCGAGGGCCATATCCCAGGTGGTTAACGCGAGCCGCTTGAGATGAGGAGCGACGTCGAGTTTCTGGATCTCGGCTCGAGATCGAAAGCGTCGCGCGAAGTCCAGCGAGCCATCCGTCGTCTTGGTGGCGTACTTGGCCACGTACGCGGCGATGCGCATGTCATCGCGATTCAAGGCCGACGCATCAGCCACGTGCAACTGGCGGCCCCATCGCACATCTCCGTGCGCTACGGAGAGCGAGAAGTGTCTTACGACTGTCGTGATCACCTGGGTTAAGAGTGAGGTAGTGAGGAATGAGGGTGGTGGACTGAACGGCTCACCAGCTCCGTCCGCGCGCAGCACGATATGGAAATGCACTAGTCCGCGCCGTTGGAATTCGGCCACCTTGAGATAACTCAGTCGGACTTGTTTGGATAACTGTCCAGTCGTAACTCCGCGCTCGATGGCGAGGCGACGTCGAGTTTGCTCGAACGTTCGATTCCAGAGTCGCGACGACTCAGCGTTCCAGAGAACTGCGCCACGGTAGTCGTAGCACTTTGGACAGAGCGGAGTGCCTACCAACGGATCGCTTTCAACGTGGCTCCGTTTGCACATCGTCACATAACCGTGGCGGCATGGTCGCTGCGGCCTTGGTTGGCACGAACCGTCCTTTCTGCGAGTGTGCACCACGCCAAAGGAAGGTGCGGTCAAAGTGATGAACAGTCGGGGGTGGCCGTTCACCGACTCCGGCACCCCCTTACCGCCGATAAGGCCCGCCGAGACCAGAATCCAGGCGTCTGCCTTATACAGATACGAACACGCCGAGCACACCGTAGCCCGCCGGTCTTTGCAGGCGACGAGAACGGGCCGCTCGGCGACTTCGCCGGTCGCGACGTTAACGAACTCGCCTCGCAGTCTTATGGGCTGACTACAGCCGCCGACGTGGCGGATCTCTCGAACTAGCGCAAACGTTGATTTTTCTTCTGACACGGCACCCCTCTCATCGAGGGCCAAGAAAAGTCCCTCTACTTATAAAGGCCACCGAAATCGGCCTAAATCGAACAAGAACTTTGTAACGATGCAGAAGTTTGTACGTGGCGGACTCTCATGGACAACCGTGGACAAATGCACACGCCTCGACGAAGTCTCCGCGCGTAACTTTTCCGCGAACAACTAGACGAATCGTGGATACCCAACGCGACCGGACACCCGAGCTCAGGTGACCATCCTGGAAGGGGATTTCGACGGAAACTGCTCGTAGCTAACACCAAATGCACATAGTGCTTCTTTGCTTCTCATGCCGCCGGAGCTGGCCCGTGGCGCTACGCGCCAGGGCCCAATGGCGCTGGTACGGCGGATGACAGAAAGGTGAACCGGGATGTTTCTATGCGTAACTTCTCTTTACGTCTTTCAAGGTGGCAGCTACTCCGAGCGTCCATCAGTCGCGGTCGATCGCCGATACGGGCGGATACTCACGCTTCACCACGTTTGCGCGAATTTCGACTCTGAGCTATGCGAATTGCGGCAATAGCCAGTGGAACCAAACCCGACAAGAGGAATCCAGATCCGGCAACGCCCCCTCTGCTGATGATGTCGAGAACCACTCCGATCATCACCACCGCGCCACCCAGCGACCCCCACAGGGCCGCGAGGGCAATGTAGACCCCTGCGACCAGTTCCTTCGAGTTACCTTGCACTCTCAGAACCCGGTGGGCGCACCAGATGGCTACAGCGCGTTCCCCGGGGATCATCCATTTAAATCTTCCACGATCAATGACCATGCCAAACGATTGCACACTACGAACCACAGACAATGGCTGCACCAGCGGCCGTAGTCGTAAGATCAACAATTGATGCGGTGATTCCGAACATCGCTGAAATTGCCCCGAGCCCCTGGAAGACCCCATCTGCAATCGACCCGATCTCCCAAAACCCAAGGGCAAGACCACTCGTTCCGAGAGTTGACACCAAACCTGTGAAAGCCCCGACAATGCCAAAATCTCTTCCCACGCACGCAGCGCTGCTTCCACCGGCGCAGGCCCCTGAGTCCAGATCCGTCGCAATTGATCCAGCCGCAGTTGCGGTCGCGCCAGCTATGATCGCGCTGGCGGAGGCCTCCGCCACGGTCGCGCCAGCAGCTACGGCCGAAGCGATGCCAGCAGCCTCGATAACTGCCCCCACTCCCGTCGCGGCCGCGGCAATACCGGCAACTATTCCAACACCGGTCACAATTCCGCGCCAATGGTGTGACACCGTGGAATCTACCGCCCCCCCAACGTCACTAGCGGCTTCCGATAAGTCCGAAAGCGGATTGAGACTCCACAGCCCTCGCGGGTCTGTGGCGTCCACTGGATCGTCTCCCGCATACGCATACACCTGACCGGTCTCATTCACGTCCGGGTCGACGGTAAAGAAGTTGCCCGTCGAAGTGTCGTAGTAGCGGTTGATTGCAGAAGTCACCGCGTGATCCCTCGCACCGGTCGTAGTCGGAGCCGGCGATCAGGTATTTCGTTCTACGAAGCTCGTCAAGGGTAGAACGAAGCGATTGTGCAGAGTTCACGACGTTGTGTCACAGCGATGACTGCCCAGCGGAACGGGTGTCGTGCAATTGGCGTGCGGACCGAACAGAATGCGCCGCCTCGTCAAGTTAAACAGTCGTTCGGACCGTCACTCAGTCGACGGCAACAACGGGCTTAATCGACTGGTTCGATGGCCGCCGTAATAACGTCGTCGTTTGGATCGTCCGAGTCGCGTTCCACGACGGCGTTAAAGCGAGTCTCATTTAGTTGGAGCATCGCGACATTACGACGATTGACGAGCGAAATCGTCGGTCCTTCAATGCCGCGGTCGGCCATGTCGAGCATCGCCGCCGTTTTCAGCATGGTGGCAATTCCTTGACGGCGGTAGTCACGTCGCACCCCAAGGGCGGCGATGAATGGGCGGATAGTTGGATCCTCTGAACCAACGAGTTGAGCCTGATAGACAATGACCCCGACGATTCCACCCTCGGGATGATCGGCCACCGCGATCCATGTCTCAGCGGTTGGATCCTCGGCAATCTCGTCGGGTGCGTGGCGAATAACGCGCTGCGGGTCTCGGGTGTACTTCTGACCGGGCGTCGTGCACGTGAACGCTCGAACCTGGTCGTAGTCGCGCGACTGGTACGCGCGAATGGTGACGATCCCGCCGAGGGAGGACCAGTCCAACTATTTGGTGAGTCGCAGACGCGAAGGAACCTTCACGACCGGCGTCCTCGCGACCATGTCGTCGATGAGCGTCTTGCGGGCGTCCGAAAAGGGAGTCGCGACAGGCTTTTTCGTCTTCTTGTCGGGCACGCTTTTCATCAGATTCTCCGTTGTCAGTATAGAGGGGTCCTGGTCGACGAACCCGAGCAGAGGGCGGTCGCGTAACGCCTTGGTACGGTCATAGCAACGCACGTGAACCGCGTGGTTGCTCGGCTGGATGGCAGCGCGCGTGCACCTCTTGAAGCTTCGCCATGGAAACCCGGGTGTAGTTCATGGTGGTCTCCAGCTTCTGGTGACCGAGCATCTCGGCGATGAAACGCACGTCTGCGCCGGCATCAAGCATCAGTGTTGCGGCGGTATGGCGGAAAAGGTGACAACTCCCCTTCTTCGCTGGCGCGCCCGCGCTCACGTACGCACTGACTACGCGAGAGATCACGTCGGCGGCAATCGGTCCGCCGGCGACACTGAGAAAGAGCGTGGAGTTCGACCGACTCCGGTCGAGCGCGGGTCGAACCTCGTCAAGATAGCGCAGCACCCACCGACAGGCGCGCTCACCGATCGGGACGAAACGATCCCGCGAGCCCTTGCCCTGGCGCACGAAGAGCGTGCGCCGTGCGAAGTCGATGTCGGTCATGCGCAGGTGCAACAGTTCTGAACGCCGAATAGCTGTTGAGTAGAACACTTCCAACATCGCGCGATCGCGCAGCCCGAGTGGTGTCGTGGTATCGGGGCCCGCGAGCACGGCTTCCACCTCATCGACGCTGAGGACCGCCTCGGGGACTCGGTGCTCGGTCTTGGGTAAGACGAGCGAGAGTGAGGGGTCGAAGCTCAGCACCTCAGACCGCGTGAGCCACGCGAAGAGTCCCTTTACCGGTATCAGTCGCTGTGACTGTGTGCGAAACGATAGAGGACGGCCATCGGCCTTCTTCTGGTGGTACAGATGGCGCTGGTAGGAGTCGAGGACGGTTGCGGTGACGTCAGTCACGTCGAGCACGTCACGTTCGTCGAGAAAGCTGACGAACGACGCCAAGTAGTAGCGACGTGCGCGCAGCGTGCCCTCGGCGTATCCGTGGACGCCACACCAGGTCAGGTAGTCCGTCACCGCGTCGGTAACCTTCATCGCTCTCCCCCATCTGCCGCTGACGGCATCTCCAACTCGACATCTAGGACCTCGTTGTACGATCCCTCGGTGTACGAATCGCCGCGCTCGTGCGGGTGAACGAAGGGGACGAACCCCACGAACCCACCTTCTTTCCCTGGTGAAAGCGGTTGACTTGTTCGTGCGTTATCACCGCGAACTTCACCACCATCATCAGAGTCCCACCGAGGGAGCGGCGCGAAGTCGGGCACCAGTCGGTAGGTGCGGCAACGTCCGCGACCTCCACCACTGACGACGAGGTACTCCAGCGCCACGAGTCTCTCGGTGGCAGCACGCACCTGGGTGTCGGACCAACCGAGCAGCTCGCGCAGTTGACGCCGGGTGACGTCAATCTCGGCGGCTTCGCAGGCACCTCGACTCGCCTCTTCGCCTGCGTACGTGCGCACTGCAGCGAGCAGACGTCGGGCCTGGGGCGCGAGGGCTTCAGCGTCGCGCACGAGCACTCGTCCACATAACTCACTCGCGACCTCTATATCTTCCGGTGTCGCTTCGACGTAGGTAAACGGCACGCCATCGATCATCTCGGTGCGCCGTTCGCGTTGGTGTTGATGCAAGAGGGCGAGCGCCGTAATGAATGACAACAGCTTCGCGTGGTCGCGGCGGTGACGCGTTGCTCAGCTCGGAAACACAAGGGAGACTTCGGGGACGACCACCGCTACGGGATCGAGCAGACGCTGGATGTGGTGGTGACGTTGGCGCTGGCGTTCGCGCTGGGCGCGGGCGCTAAAGCCCTCCAAGGTCGCACTCGCTCGTTGAGCGGCGATGATTGCCTGGGTCTGCGCCGCGTCTTCGTCGACGCCGAGGACGACGAGACGGTTCTCCAGTTCTGGATCGAGGGTGGTTGACGTCGTCGTCATCATCAACGACAAGGGACCGACCGTCTCATAGTTCTTTGTGCGAAGTTGTCCGCTCGCCGCGTCCTTGCCGGTCGAGGCGATCGAGAGCCGACCCTCACTCACCAGCAGCTTGAGGGCGTAGGCGGCGCGACTCGACCCGTGCTCTTCGGCGACGAACAGCACCTTGTGGCGCAGACCGGTTCCGCCGAGGTAATGGAGAGCCTGCGAGGTGATCGCCGAAAGCGATACGAGATCCTCCGGAGGCACGAGCGAGTTGACCGCCTCGACGAGCGTCGACTTCCCGCCGGCCGAAGACGACTGCACGAGGACGCCGAGGGGACGCTCCGTCTTCCGCGACAGCGCGGCCAGATAACAGACCAAGAGATTTGTTGCTTCTCCGACTACACCCAACTGCGAAAGATCCGCGCGGAGGCGCGCGAGTAGATCGGGACCCGCCAACCACGCGAGTGCCTCACGTCGTTCGTCGTCGGTCATGGACACCACTGCGGCGTTGTCCTCGTTCGGTTCGTCCCGTGCGACTTCGCCGGCGTGCAGGACGTCGACCATGTCCGCCGACAACGTCGCTCGCTCGATGTGCAACTCGCGCTCGGCCGCGTCGAGGAACGCAGAACGTTGCCGTGCGCTGTAGAGATCGAGGCTGTCGAGGTGGAAACGCCCGCTCTCCTCGGCGTTCACTGAAAGCGCGACGGCGAGCCGGTCTCCCTCGACGTTGGCGCGAGCGCGTGCCCCACGTAGACGCCACGTTCGCGTACTCACCCGCACGAAGGTCTCGTCCCGACCCGGAGTCGTCGTCACCGACGCCGGCGCAACGGGTGCCGCCGTCTCATGTTTCACCACTGACTCGGCCATCGAGTCGGCGTCGAAGTTCGCCGCCTTGTCTTCATCAATATTGGTCGGCTCCGCGAGAGCAACCACCAAACTTCCATCGTCGCGACGAGACGCGGCGTCGAGCAACTGAGCGACGACCGCGCAAGGTTCCTTCGACGCAATGAGCGTGCGCGCAACGTTGAGGTCGCTTCCGACCAGCGTGACCGATGCCTCGAGCGCACGGAGACGCTCCACCAGTTCGTCGCTCCCCCGTCCCAACACGAAGAGCTGCTCGTCTCGCTGCACTATGGCCCTCAGGTCCTTCACGCCGTAACCCTTGGGCCGTGCGGGGCCGAGCACGACAATCGGTTCGTTTTTGAAGGCGCTCCCCACTTGACCACTCGAGCCACGTAGTGCCCCGATGACCGCGAGGGCGTCGGGTATCGACGTCGTAATGAGACAGTTTGTCCTTGACGGCTCACCCGGCGGAAGTGACTCCACTCGCTGTTCAAACACTCCACCCTCGAGGCCGCTCGCCCACAGGACACGCGACGGGTCATCGAGACGACGTGCGAAGAGCGCCACAATCCGATCTGCTTGTCTCACCGGTACCACAACGCACCCGCGAAAGGCTTCGTGGCCACTCGCGCGCAGCACACCCAACGCTTCGAGGCGCTCTCGTAGTAGTCGCCCCGCCTTCACTTCCCTGCTCGGGATTCGCAGTCCCAACGAGCGGTCCGAGATTCCGACCCCGAGTGCCGTTGCGTGGTCAACGGTCAGACCCAAAGTGCGGGCCACGTCGTCGCGGCGATGATCGTGAACAAAGGTCTCGTGCCAATGTGCCGCCACCGCGTCAAGAAGTCCGGCGTCAACGTCGACCCCGACGAGTGACGACGCTGGAGCGTCGAAGAGACAGGATTCCGTCATGAGTATATTCCTATGTTCATGCGTGTATTATCATTATAGTATGCCAATGCAATATGTGTCAACGGTAGAGTTGCCAGATGGGATTTCCCGAGAATTTGGCTCGACTGCGGCGTGAGCGTGGACTTACCCAGGCGGCGCTCGCTGAGTCCCTTGACGTGCTCGCAAACCAGATCAGCCTCTACGAATCGGGGAAGACTGAACCGTCCCTCGGCGTGCTGCGTCAACTCGCCGTAGCCCTGTCGGTCAGCTGTGACGACTTAGTGTTCGGGGGCGATCGTTTGGACGACGACCCGTCGTTGGAGATGGCCTTTGAGGCCACACTGCTGCTCAATCCAGACGAGCAAGCAACGGTACGTGCTCTGCTCGATGCATTCCTCGCAGCACATCGCCAGCGCCACGGTCGCGGCGAAGGACCTCGAGCGAAGAAGCAACCTTCGAAGTAGCGTTTCGCGCCGGTACTCGCCCAGCCTCGTCGTCGAGACTCGTTGCTTGCTTCACGCAGTCGAGATCTGACTCAAGGGGTTCCGTTTTCGTTAACCCATCGCTCGTGTCGATCGTCATACTTAAGATCCTCTTTCGCAGAGGAACGAGATTTTCGCCCTCTACTTACAGAGGCCACTCAAAATCGGCAATACCGAGCAAGAACTTTCGCAAGAGTCCAAAAGTTGTTTTTGAGATTCATAGATTCCAACGACTTTGATGATCACCGAGTCCGCCCGTTCGGTCGACCTGGCGCTGCGCGCCCGTCGACCCGGGCGCCGAGACAAGGATCCATAGGGATCGAAGAATAAATCCGTCTAACTTTTCTTTACATCATCAAGAGGTTCAATGATTCAAGTAGGAACTGATCTCGGAGTAAAGACGCTCGGTCATCACATCGACGCGTTGCTGCCCGATCATTCCTCTCACTTTGATTTCTCGACCGTCTGACAACCCAATATCGAAGGTTCGATCACTATAAGCAGACACGCTAGCGATCAATGACTTGTCGATCGTTTCCCATACCGCTCGGCTCAATAGCCCTGGATGACTAACCACCACTAGTCGTTTGCGAGAGACGCATACTGTTGGCTTCATGCCGCGAAACCGCACACCTGACATCCAGACGTCGCGCATTGGAAGTACCACGATGGGGTGATCATCTTCGTCAAGCTGAGAAACGATAATCTTGGCGGTCGAGGTCGTAACTCTCCAGACGCTGTTGTCTTTAGCAAGCGCCTTCACCTCTTCAACTCTGTCCACTTGGACCAACCTTCGAAGATCTTTGTGCGTCATCACTTGAGCACCCTGCATCTTACTTATTCATCTGCGCCAGAACCCCCAGTGATGGCCTTTTTTAACTCACTCCAGGCTGAGCTCCACTCTGATTGACTCGCGGAAACGCCACCCAGACCACTCTCGGCTGCTGACAAAGCGCCGGTCCCAGAAGGGCACGAACCTTCCAACTCACTGGCGACGTAATAACCTCCGGTTGCGGTCCCAGCTCCAATGCTCACGCCGACAGCACTGAGGCATAGAGAAGAGTCTCCGCAAAACAGGCCCCCGACGCCCGCCGACGCGCCACCGGAGAGTCCTCCGACGAGAATTGCAGTTATGGAACCAGTCACGGTACATCCTTTGCTCGTGCCAACACAACCCACGTCATAGCTCACTCCCGAACTGACCGCACCAATAGCAGCACCAGCGAGCACCGCACTAACTCCAGAAAGGGACCCTACGCTCACCACGGCAACCGTGACAGCCGTGGCAGCGATTGCGACTTGAGCGATACCGCGCCAATGATGGCTAACCGTCGTAGCGACTGCATGCCCAACATCGCCTGCTGCCTGCGAGATGTCCGAAATCGGATTCCATCCCCATCCAAGTCCCAACCGATCGGTGACATTTATCGGGTCATCATCGGCGTAGGAAAACGGCTGCCCAGTCTCGTTGACGTTTGGGTCCACGCTGACAAAGGAGCCGGTGGTGGGGTCGTAGTAGCGGTTGATTACGGATGTCACCGCGCGGGTCGCGAACACCTCGTAGTCGGAGGCGATGACCAGGGAGATCGGTGTACGATCGGCTGAAAATTTTGAAAGCAGAAATTTCTTCGGGCCCGATGTTCGTGCAGTATCGCACCGAGTGCGACACGGTGCGCACGGCGTCGATCGAGAGAGGGTTAGTGACCCGGTCCGTGGTCGCGGCGTCGCAAGCCATCCATCAATCCTGACAAGTCACGCTCGGCGTTGTTAGATTTCACGTCGAATTGCGACGAGAGAAACCCCAATTAGGGGGCTGACATACCTCCCGCACCCCAGACGCGTGATTCATTGAGCGGCCCTAGGCGCGAAGGCTTACGTCGACTCATTGAAGTAGACCTCGAGTTTCCTAGGTTTAGAGGGTTACGGTGTGGCATGTACGATCTAGTTCCCTCTTACCTGCTCAAGATTGACAGGGCCGTGGAGCACTTGAAAGAGTTCAAACGAATCTACGCCGAGTACGTCAAAAGCGAGCCGTACACGGTCGTCAGCGGACGAGAGGGCAAGAAAGAGTTTCACGACTGCAATTCACTAGCCAGATTGACCCGCGAGCGAAAATGATCGCGGCAGACCTCATCTACAACGTTCGATCCGGACTCGATCACTTCGCGGCAGCTCTCAACCCACGGAAAATGCGCGGAAACGTCATGTTCCCGATTTTCTCAGAGGGCGTCTGGGACGAGGGTCGGACCGGAGAGAATAAGGAGCAAATGAAGGCTCGCGAGCGGTGGAACACCAGTACCCGTGAAATGCAACCGGGCGCGGTCGCAATCCTCAAGGAAATGCAACCTCCGGAGAGCGCGCGGGATGATGCTGGAAACCTTCATCTCCTCGTACTTCTCAACCGACTCTCTAATAAGGACCGCCACACGGAACTCCCGCTTATGCCCGTGGGGTTGGCCGATTTTGGAGCGATGTGGCAGTTGCCGGGAAGTGACCAGTGGTACGGCGGTTTCGAGCGACGGACCTGGGGAATGGTAAATGACAACGCCGAGATTGGCGTTCCCGACGGTGCAATGAATGTGAAGGTCACAGGCACTCCGAAGTTAGCCATTCGCGCTTCGGGGCCGGACTGGGAAGTAGAAGTTCCCCTCTACTTTGACAATCTCGTCAACTACGTGCGCAACTACGTCTTCACTCCTCTCTTTCCATTCCTTTGTGTGCCCCCGGCTAAGAAATGATCCGCTGATTTCACGTCACCGCCGTGTGAATCGGGTATGTCAAGTCCCCCAGTTGGGGTCTGAATGGTCCCTATTGACCAATTAGCCGAGTCGAGAGCCCCGGGGTTGCTCCGCGGGGTGACAGCGCGCGTGCACCTCTTGGAGTTTCACCATGGAGACGCGGGTGTAGGTCATGGTGGTCTCCAGCTTCTGGTGCCCGAGCATCTCGGCGATGAAGCGCACGTCGGCCCCCGCATCGAGCATCAGGGTCGCAGCGGTGTGGCGAAAGAGATGACAGCTCCCCTTCTTCGCCGGCACCGCCGCCTGGATGTAGGCACTCACTAGACGTGACATTACGTCTGGCGCGATGCCCCCGCCCGTGACACTCAGAAAGAGTGCGGGATGCGCCCTCCCGCGTTCGAGTTCGGGTCGTACCTCGTCGAGGTAGCGCTGCACCCAGTGACACGCCCGTTCACCGATCGGCACAAAGCGATCACGCGCGCCCTTGCCCTGGCGCACGAACACCGTGCGACGGCCCTGGTCGATGTCGGCGACTCGCAAGTGCAACAACTCCGCGCGACGAATCGCCGTCGAATAGAAGACTTCCAGTATCGCGCGATCACGAAGACCCAGCAGCGTCGTCGTGTCGGGTCCGGCGAGGATCGCTTCAACCTCTTCAATGCTGAGGACCGCTTCGGGCACCCGGTGCTCGACCTTGGGTAGCGCCACTGAGATCGAGAGGTCGTAAGAGAGTTCGCCGGTGCGGGCCAACCAGGCGAAAAGTCCCTTCACCGGGATCAATCGCTGGGCCTGGGTGCGAAACGAGAGCGGCAGACCGTTGGCCTTCTTCTGGTGATAAAGGTGGCGCTGGTAGGCGTCGAGCACGCTCGGACTGATGCTCTCGACGTCGAACACTTCGCGTTCGTCGAGGAACGAAAGGAATGAGGCGAGGTAGTAACGCCGGGCGCGAAGCGTCCCTTTGGAGTAACCGTGGACCTCGAACCACGTCAGGTAGTCCGCGACCGCGTCGGTCGTCTTCATGATTCACTCTCCGAGATGGGCGTACGATCGGATATCTGGGTGTACGACGCCTCAGGGCACGAATCAGTGACCCCCTCCGCATACGAAAAGGGGACCAACCCCGCCAACTTGTCCGTTTGACCAGATGGCGAGGCATCACAAGTTGGCGAAACCGGTTCGCCAACTTCCCCAACCCCACCAACTTCCGATACGGGAACGTGGAGAGTTGACGCGAGGTCGGCGACTAACCGGTAGCTGCGACAACGACCGCGCCCACCGCCGCTCACGACAAGGTATTCCAACTCCACCAGACGATTGGTGGCGTCACGAACTTGGCTGATCGACCAGCCCAGTCGTTCGCGTAACTGACGTCTCGTGACCTCCGCCTCATAGATGTCTTCCTCGAACGAAAGTGCTCGTTCCGCGGCGAAGGCCCGCACCTCAGCGAGTAGACGGCGTGCCTGGGGCACCAGACCTTCCAGATCACGCACCAGGACCTCGCCGCAGAGTTCGCTCGCGTAGGCCACGTCCTCGGGTGTCGCTTCTATATAGGACATCGCAGCACCGTCGAGGACCACCGTGCGACGCTCCCGCTGGTACTGGTGGAGCGTCGCGAGAGCCGTGATCATCGAGAGGAACTTCACGTGGTCGCGACGGTGGCGCGCCGCTGAACTCGGAAACGAGATCGGACCGTCGGGGATGATGACGACCACCGGTTCGAGCAGTCGTTGAACGTTGTGATGACGACGACGTATGGCGGCCCGCTCGCTCGACGAGTGAAGTCCCGCGAGCGACGCCGCTGTCCGCTGTGCACGGATGATGGCGCTCGTCTGAGAAGCGTCCTCATCAACGCCGAGCACCACGAGACGGTTTTCCAGCTCGGGATCGAGCGTGGTCGAGGTGGTGGTCATCATGAGCGACAGCGGACCGGCGGTCTCGTAGTTCTTCGTGCGCGGCAGTCCCCCTTCGTCGTTGCCCGTCGACGCGATCGAGAGACGGCCTTCGCTCACGAGCAGTTTGAGTGCGTACGCGGCGCGCGATGAGCCGTGCTCTTCGGCCACAAAGAGCACCTTGTGACGCAGCCCCGTGGCTCCTAGGTAGTAGAGCGCCTGGGACGTGATCGACGACAACGACACCAGGTCCTCAGGTGGCACGAGGGCGGTCACCGCTTCGACAAGGGTGGATTTACCTCCCGCGGACGACGACTGCACCAGAACCCCGAAGGGACGTTCGCACTTGCGCGACAGTGCGGCCAGGTAGCAAACCATCAGATTGGTTCGTTCCCCGACAACCCCGAGATGAGTGAGGTCTTCAACGAGACGTTCCAGTAAGTCAGGGCTCGTCGGCCAGGTCAACGCTTCGTCTCGTTCGTCGGCGCTCGTCTCGTAGAGCTGCGCTTCGTCGCTTCGCGGTTCATCACGCGCTCTTTCCGCTTCGTGAATCACGTGCACCATGTCGGCCACGAGCGCGTCGCGCTCCACGTGGAGTTCACTCGCCGCGGTGTTGAGGAAGTTCGCGCGCTGCCGTGCTCCGTAGAGGTCGAGGGTGTCGAGATGAAATCGACCACTCGCTTGATCGTGTATCGAGAGTGCCACGTTGAGACGGTCACCTTCGACGTTGCCGCGAGCCCGCGCCCCGCGCAGTCGCCACCGACGAGTACCGATCTGGAGATAGGTTTCGTCGCGATGCGGTACTAGACGTGACGGTTACCGACGCGCTGTCGCTCGGTTCCACCATGTCGTTCGCGGGCGGCGTCTCGGGCCGCACGTCCGACGCGGTGGACGTCGACGAACTGTACCCCGGTGGAGGTGGTGACGAGGTTCGTTCCGTTCGTGACCCACCGAGCCAGTTGAGCAGGACGCGCGCAGCGTCGGACGCGGCGTTCAGCGTGCGTGCGACGTCGAGATCGCTGGCGACGTGCGTCACACTCACACCGAGTGCGCCAAGACGATCGAAGAGATTGTCGCTCCCTCGGCCCAACACGACGACTTCATCCTCGCGCGCAGCGATCTCCTTCAGGTCCCTCGCGGCGTATCCCTTCGGGCGAGCGGGCGCGAGCAGCGTCATCGCACCGAGTGAAGCAACAACCGTCTCGTTGGATGACATAGCGCCGATGATCGCCAACGCGTCGGGGATCGACGTCGTGACGGGATACCGTGGAGCACTCGTCTCATCTCGTGGAGGCGTAAGGACCTTCGCGAAGACTCCACCGGGTAATCCACTTGCCCACAGGACACGCAACGGGTCGTCGAGACGACGCGCAAAGAGGGCGATGACGCGATGCTCCTGGCGAATCGCGACGACGGCACAGCCGCGAAAGGCTTCGTGACCACTCACGCGCAGTACCCCGAAAGTCTGGAGACGCTAGCGCAGTTGCCGACCCGCCTTCAACTCGCGACTAGGGATCGGAGTCCGAGCGAACGGTCCGGAGTCCAACGTCCAGCGAGGTCGCGAGCGGGAGCGAGAGACCAAAACCGCTCGCGATGGTCACGGCACGCTCGTCGGCGACCAAGGTGTCGCACCAGTGACCGACCACCGCGTCGAGCAACGCCGCGTCAACGTCATCGCCCGCGAGCGACCGCGCCGCCAGGTCGTCGAAAGGCCTATCAATCATGATTCCTATTCCGTATGTTCATGAGGATTTTATTACCATATACCAAGGCATCCTCGGCGGTCAACGGTAGAATCCGACAATGGCGTTCTGCGACAATCTGGCTGAGATTCGCCGGGCGCGAGGACTGACCCAGGCGGCCCTGGCCGAACACCTGGACGTGCGCGCCGACCAGATCAGCCTCTACGAATCGGGCAAGGTGGAGCCCTCGCTCGGCGTCTTGCGCCAATTGGCGGTCGCGCTGTCGGTGAGCTGTGACGAGCTGGTGTTTGGCGCTAATCGACTGGCCGATGATCCGCCACTCCAACTGATCTTCGAGGCGACGAAGTTGCTCGATCCTGACGAGCAGGCCACCGTGCGCATGGTGCTGGACGCGCTGCTCTTGGCGCACCGGCAACGAAGCGGACACGGCGAGGGACCCCGGGCGAAAAAAAACTCCGTGAAGTAGCGGGTCTCGCGCATCGATGATCGCGGCCATCACGACACCGCCTCCACTCGCCAGTCCGTCCAACGCTCCCCAGTGAACTCGTCATCGCCACCCAGTAACCCAAGGCAACGCGCTTCGCGGGACTCCTGTCTAGCGCTCGCACGCTCGCGCTGGAACGTGGCCGCAAGCCACTGGTCCCCTTGACTGGCCCAGCCCGCGCCGACCCAGATCCAGGTGCTGATGGTCGCGACCTCGTCAGTGTTGGCCGACTCTCCTTGTTGCGCTCGTAGGCACTGCACCCACCACACTTGACGTTCAACGCGAAGACAGCGAAACGTGACCGAATAGCGCCGCGACTTCGTGGGCCGATGACCACCGAAACCGAGTGGAATGCGCCACGCTCGTAGCCGAGGAAGGTAGGGCGACGCGCCGAGGGACCACGCCGTCTCGACCAATCGACGAAGATGTCCGTCACCCTTCGCGCCTCGAGATCGCCGAGACCTGTGAATGGTCGGTAAGCAGACCCGCGTGATCCATCGAATTCGTTGTATATTTAACGACGTCATTCGCCACCGCTCGAGAGCTTCTTGACGGTGACGCTGGAGTATCGGGGGACCCGTCGACGCTCGCGTCGTCTCCAGCCGCGATGACCCTCACGTCGATCTGCTCGCCCCATCGCGCCAGCCCGAGTGGTTCGTCGGCGAGGCCGTGCGGTAACGGTGCCGACACCTTGGCAGCGGCCGCGTGAATGGCCGCGGTGAACATGGATGTCGTGACCTTGTAGTTTGGCGGAACCACGTCGTCGTCACGATCGTCAAGACGAATCACGGCGTGTAGGTGCACTACCCCTCGGCGCTGAAATTCGGCGACCTTGGCGAAGGAGACTCGCAGCTCGCGATCGAGCTGTTTCGCACTGACACCGAGCTGGCGAGCCAACTCTCTGCGTACGTAGGTGGTGGTACGACGCCACAGTTCCGGGCACGTCGCGTTCCAGAGGATCGAGCGCTCGTAGTCGTAACAGTCGAAGCAGAACGGCTCGCCGACGGCGGCATCACCGTTCTCGTGTCGAGCCCAACACGTCAGCGATCGCCCATGTGGACATAGCAACTGTCGGTTGCCCGGACGACAGACCTGACACGCGTTCGAGCGCGTGCCGTGCACGACGCCGAAACTCGGTGCCGTGAAGGTCGCAAAGACCATCGGGTGCTCCGATACCGTCGTGGGTACGCCCTTCCCACCGGCCATACCCGCACGCACCAGCACTCGCGCGTCGGCGGCGTAGGTGGCAGCACACGCCGGACACCGGGCTGCTCGCCGTGTGCCACAGGCCTTCAAGAGCACGCCATCCGGTTCGTCGTTGGTGGAGTAGGTACGAACGATCTCGCCGGTCGCGATATCAACCGACGCTGACGAGCCAATGAGACGAATAGGGTGCGCGCACCAGCCGCAGCGCTCGCCCTGATCCTTGAAACGCTCCAGCGTCGCCGAGCTACGCGCCCGAGCAACGACACCAGCCAACAACCGCTCGTCAGTGAGTGACGTGACCGACAGCGTTCTCACCGGTCACCTCTCGTCCCCGCGCGGTCTTGACGAAGGTGCGCGGCTCGAGCCGCGAGTACCCGTATCTCGGCGTCATTGAGGTGAAAGCTCCTGAGTCGTACGGGCACCTCTCCTTCGTGGAGCAGGAGCCCAGCGCCACGGCTCGATCCCGCGACGTCAGACGATGAGAATCCTTGACTCGCCCAGCCGCTGCCGAGCACGGTGTCACTGGCGTCGCGTGTCGCACATCGCAACGCCCAGCGAAAGCCGAAGAGATCGCGCAGCGCCGATGGCACGATATCGACAGAGGGCTTCTGAGTGGCGGCGAGCACAATCACGCCCGCCGCGCGTCCCCGGGCCACGAGGTCGCGAAGGAGATCAGAGAAACGGGCTGCGAGCTTCTTATCGACGCCCGCGACGAAGAGCGCCAACTCGTCGATGACTACCACGTTGAGGCGAAGTTCGCCGTCGCGGGAAACCTTCCTCGTGCCCAGCCCGAGCAGTCGTTGATAGCGGCGATCCATATTCGTACGCAGATCTTCCAGGACCTCAATGGCTCGCTCGACATCGGGACCAACGAAAGACTGGGCACACGCTGACCACTGGGTCAGTTCAACGAGTTTCCCGTCGAAGAGCCAGAGGTCAACGTCGGAGTCGAGTGCGCAGGCGGTGACCAGTCCCGAGAGTGCGACCGACTTGCCCGCACCCGGCTCTCCGCCAATGAGAACGTTGCGTTCCGGAAGTGACAAGGTGACGACCTCGCCATCTTCGTCAATGCCAATAGGAATAGGTTGCCAGATACTGAACCGGTTTACGTCGAGGAGCGGCGACGCCAAGGAAGCTGACCCGAAGGGGTCGCGACGAATGATCGAAAGCGTCACGAGGTTCCTGTGACTGGCGTCGGCCACGACCCGCACCTCGCGAACGCCCAGCGACGCGGCGAGGACGCCCTCGACCTTCGCGAGATCGTCAACCGACGTGCCGCGCCAGAGGGCGAGTTCGATCCGATCACCGAATGTGGTGCGCGTCACCTTACGGACGCGCGGTCGCCGTTCGGCGAGGATGCCCGGCAACGAGAGGATCGCCACGTCCAGGTGACGTCGCACGCGGGCTCGATGCAGCAGTCGCGCCAATGCGGCGCGCAACGTCGGCACCGCCAGCACCAGAGCGATCAGAACGGTCGGTGCACCGACCGCAACAGCGTGGGGCGTGCGGGAGTAGAGCCAGATGCCGAGCGCGGTGGGCACGACCAGCACCGCTAGCTCGACGCGCCAAAAGCCGATCCAATGGGCCAGTGCAGCAAGCAGGTCGTCGATCAGCAATTTGGAGTGATTGGTAGGGATGTTGTTCATATGAGGTCCTTTCCGTGGGCCGGGTCGGCCCCGGGGGTTTGCCCCCGGGGCAATGACTCAGGCTCCGACGGTCGCTTTGGCCGTGGGGAGGACCTCAACTCTTTCGGCCCGGAAGCTCATTCCGTGACGATCACCCATCTGCCAGGTGGTGGCGACGAGTCCGGTCAACTTGACCTGAGCACCTAGCGATATTCCCTTGGGCTCTCCCGCCACTTTCACGACGAGGATGTCGGCACCCTCACCGCCCACGGCCACGACGCTGAGGGCAAAGACCGCCTTGCCGTCAGCGTCCACGCGGGGTTGCTTGGAGTCGAAGTCGATGACCGGCTCGGCCGCGGACACGGCGAGAAAGTCAAGGCTGCTCGACTCAATGGGTAGTTTCATGTGGGACTCCTTTTGACGTTGTCGTCGCGATGTGCGGTGACGTATCCATTAAGTCCGCGTCAGGTGTAACGGGCTACACACTGACGCCACGTCTGCACCCACTCTGGAGAATTCCTGAGAGTGGGTGAGAGTTCACTTTGAGATTGGCGATACGCCCCACCGAGATCGTCACGAATGTGTGTATGAAAGAGTGGGTTCGTGGGGAACGAACGACTGCGCCGAGCCATGGCGAAGAAAGGCATGAGTCAGGAAGACCTCGCGACGGCCATCAATGTGTCGAAGAATGCGGTCGCTAAGTGGCTGGCCGGTACCGTTCCCTACCCTCGAAATCAGGCGGAGATCGCGAGCGAACTTGACGAAGACGTACTCTGGCTCTTTCCTGAAGGCAACGTCGGGAGCGAAGCGGCCCGCGAGGAACTCGTCCGGATGTGGGCGCGGCGCTCGGACTGTCCGAGTGACTACTGGTGGAACCTCATCACGAAGGCGGAGCGTCAGATCGACGTGCTCGGCTACGCGGTACTCTTCTTGACCGAGAACCACCCCGATCTGACCAAGGTGTTAGCTGACTTCATACGCAACGGCGGCGATGTCCGCTTCGTCATCGCCGATCCAGAGGGTGACGCGGCACTCTACCGTGACGGCGAGGAAGGACTCGATGGTCTGTTGCTCGCGAGAATTCAGTCGTCACTCAAGTACCTCGGTCCGAGTGTTCACGTTGGTGCGTCGCTCCACTTTCAAAACGCTCCGATGTACAGCTCCGTGTTTCGTTTTGATGACGACATGATGGTGACCCCTCACCTCTTTGGGATACCGGGCAAGGAAGCGCCACTCTTTCACTTTCGACGACTCGGGACCGGCGGCATCTTTGACCAGTACGTCACGCACTTTGAAGGAGTATGTGCGAGTGCGACACCACACTTGCCGAACGCTCTCTCGGTAGTGAAGAGATCGCTGACGCCTCAAGAAACCCCCGAGAACCAATTAACCATTAAGGAGCATCCGTGAGCCGTATCGAGCACTACAACGAAGACGACGCGCCCGCAGCGAACAACCTGGTACCCGCCGCCTCCGCGGTGGTCGCCAACGACGCGGGGAATATCCTCTTAATTCGACGCAGCGACAACGGTCTTTGGACCATTCCCGGCGGCGCGATGGAGCCCGGAGAGAGTATCGCCGAATGCTGTTGTCGCGAGGTGCTCGAAGAGTCTGGCATTGAGGTGGAGATCACGCGCCTCGTTGGTATCTACAGCAATCCACGACACGTTATTGAATACGCCGACGGCGAAGTGCGCCAGCAGTTCTCGATCTGCTTCGCGTGCCGACCCAGCGGGGGCGAACTCGCTACGAGCGATGAGTCCAGCGAAGTTGGTTACTTCAGCCTCACTGACATCGCGACAATGGACGTCCATCCGTCAATCCGTCTTCGCATTACGGACTACCACGAGTCCGGAACGGAGCCGGTTATCGCCTAAGCGCGGTCTCGCTCGACGAGGCGATGAGTCCCTCGACCCGAGTGCACGCATTACGAATCAACGAGTCCGAAGCCGCGAGACCGCGCACGACCACGTCGCCGTCGCCATAGCGCGCACGAATCTCTCGAAGTCGCTCGTCGACGGATACCCGTCCGCCGTTGGGAGCGCTCGTGAGGTCGCAGTACGTAAGGATGTCAGCGATCGGACTGAACTCGTGGGGAAAGTCCTCAAATTGATCGGAAAGTCCACGCAGGGCTGCTTCAGCGGCACCCGAGCCGTGATGAGCGACGAGACACGCGAGTCGATGTTCGCCAAGTCCCTCCAAGTGACATGCGCCGTCGAGATGATGACACCCGGTTACGACGAGGCTGGGCGCGTAACCAATGTCATGCAACAATGCCGCCGCGACGAGAACTGATCGCTCTTCGGGATCACTTAACAAATCGGTCGCGAGAGAAGAAGCCCGGCTCGCGACGGCCAACGAGTGCGCCATTCGTCCTTGATCTTCAGCCAACAGCGTCGTCATATGCCCGTGCGCCCACGATCGATCGGTCATTGAGTCCAGCCTAAGAGCCGTGCCCGTCACGATTCCGCACTTCGTGATATTCCTTCGCGGATTGGGTCTGTGAACTCAACGAATTGATACCGCCACCACGTTTGATCCAAAACCACTGACTTTGAACGGGCTAGTTATTTTTTTTCCAACTAAGGCGTGATTTAGACAACGCGAACGACGACTACGTCGTCGTTCGCGTGCCATCCCAGAGGTCCTAGAGGAGGAGCGTGTGAGAACTTTCTTTACGTATTCAAGTGCTCGGTGGAGAATCTCGCCGCCAGTCCATTACTAATAAATTGTCGAGTGCAGTAGCGCGCCTACCAACAGCATCGACAATGCCGCCACGAACAAGACGACGCCGAAAACCGCTCTCAGGCCGGGACCGTCATTTCTGTCAGTACCTCCGACGACGTTACGAGCATCTTTTGCAATGAGATGACGAATATATAAGGGTGCCGAAATTTCGGAGGCAAGCAAAAGCACCTGGAGTACAAACAGCAGCCACAGATCGGGAAGAATTCTGACTGATAATACGAAATCTATTGCACTGACAAGAAACGCAGCGATAAGAAATGTCCATGAGAGGACCCACTTCATTCCGAATGCTATGCCTCGGGCTTTAGATGAATTTTCCATTAGGTCCGTCATGATCGCCGCGCGCAACCTCCAGATACAAGATTAGGACGGATCTTGTATCTACGCAGTGCTCCAACCTGCACCTTCAATTAGTGCTGGATTGCTACTGCCGCACAAAGCATGAGCCAGATTGTCCGCTTGGGCTTGCCACGTGAATAGCGCCTGATGATAGTAGTCAACCGCCACATCGGTGGCCGGTCCAGCTCCAGGCGCATTTGCATGTTGTTCCAAATAGACGCATTCCTGATTTCCACACTGGAAATATCCCACGGAGAAAGTAATAGTCGAACCGGAAGGATCGCCAGCCGCACAGAGTGACGTGATGCCAAGCTGGCACCAATTTCTAACTGTCAACGTAACGGAAGTTGAGGTTACCTTCGAGACGTAAAGATTGTCATTGGTCGATACTCCTAAAACAGGCGGATGGAAAGTACAAGACTCTTGCTTATAAAGCGTCTGACAACCTCCGAGCGAGAATGGGAAGATAGAACTCGCATTATTTACGAAATAGGAGAACACATCCTGGGCAGAACCGAGCTGCGTCGTTGTTCCAAGATCCCAGTAGTAGCTATATTCATATAAACCCGACGGATCGACGTCATTAACCGGATCGTCTCCCGCGTACGCGTACGCCTGCCCGGTCTGGTTGACTTCGGGGTCAACGGTGAAGAAGCTCCCCGTCGTCGGGTCGTAGTAGCGGTTTTCGAGGTACAGAAGCTTGGTCGAGTCGGTGTAAGCGCCAGCGAAGCCAAAGGGCGTCGAGGAGGTCAACCCGCCGGTCGTCTCGGGGGCGCCCCAGGCAGTGTACGACGTCGAGGAACTCAGAGAACCGGTCGAGCTGACGACGCCGCGCACGGACCCGAGGGCATCGCTCACGAGGTACTTGACCGTGCCGCTCGACATCTTCACCTGCTCGAAGGGGGTTCCGGACGGTCCGTAGATGTAGGCGTAGGTCGAGTCTTCAAGCAGCACCGGGACTGAGGTGTCGGTGTCCCAGACGAAGTTCTGGGTCGACGCGCTCCCGCCGCTGGGCGTTGAGGTCTCGGAGGTGCGGAGGCCCAGCGCATTGTAGGTAGCGCTCGACAGATCGGCCGAGGCGTTGTCGTAGCTGGTGAGTTCACCGACCCCGTTGTAGGTGGCCGACACCGTCGCGCCCGTGCTTTCGGCGGTGCGGTTGCCCGACGCGTCGTAGGTGTAGTTCGTGGTCGTGCCTGACAGCACCGAGGACGTCAACTCCGAAGCGTCGTCATACGTGCCGCTGGCTCCCGTGGGCAGAGTCGTGAGGTTGTCACTGGCGTCTTCGCTGTAGGAGTTCTCGCTGCCCGTGCCGGGGGTGTCACTGGTCACGCGCCCCTGATTGTCATAGGTGTAGTCGGCCGGTGAGAGTGAGCTCGACGGAGTGTCAGTCTCGGCGACGATGCCCCCGTCGGGGGCGTCAGAGTAGGCGAACTCTTGCAATGTGGAACTCTTGGTGAGCGTGATCGACGACGGCTCGTCGTTGGCTGCGTAGGCGGTCGAGATCGAGGCGCCACTCGAACCCAGAGTCAACTCCGAGGTGAGTCCATCGGCGCTCGGGGTGACGTCCGAGGTGCCGTCCTTGAAGTCTTCGATCGTGGCCATCTCGTCGGCGTGGTCGTAGGTGTACGACACGGTTTCGGTATCGGCCCAACCGTGTGAGGTCAAGGGATAGGTGATCCCCGTCACGTCGCCGTCCAAGTCGTAGGCGTACGACGTGGTCTGGTTCGCGCCATTGGTGGTACTGGTCTCTTCGTCAAAGGGGTCGTAGACGTTGGAAGTGGTGCCGCTGGCGTCGGTCATCTGGGTCAGGTTGCCTTCGGCGTCGTAGTCGTACGTGGCGCCGGTGGTGCTGTCGGAGTAGCTCACACTCGCGAGGAGATCAGTAGGTGTATACGTCTTAGTCGCCGTCACCCCGTCAGGGTTCTCGACGCTGGTCTCGTTGCCGACGGGATCGTAAGTGAAGGTGGTCACCTGACCATCGGGCGCGGCCGAAGTCTCCGGCGCGGTCTGAGTCACCAGTTCACCCAGGCTGTCGTAGACGTAGGTGGTCTGGTAGTCGGAGGAGGTCGGTGTAGGGAGACGTGTCCGAGCAGGTCGCGACCCCATCGGTGTTGCCGTCTCCCGGTACCGTAGCCGTGACCTTGCCGTCAGGGTCGTAACAACTACTCGTGGTTGAGGCGGTGTCCGTGCCGTATCCAGTCGTCGTGGTGAGAAGCTCATTCGCGTCGTCGTAGGCGTAGGTCGGTCACGTCATTGGCCGCGCCTTCGGACGTACTCGTGGGAGGTGCGGTGACTGAGGTCAGTCGACCACCCAGGTCGTAGGCGTAGGTTGTGGTCTCGTGGCCCGACAAACCGGGAGGCGCGGGAGTCGTCACGGTCGTCTCTTCGTTCAGTGCGTTATATGCGTAGGTCGTGGCATCGGTGGCCAGGCGATCGCCGTAGTCGGTCGGATAACTCGTCGGACAGCTCGCGGCGGTCAGTGAGTCTGCGGCAACTCCGACGGCCGGAACGGTCTCGGCCACGTTGCCATCTCCGTCGTAACAGGTAAGGGTGGCGTCGCTGTCGGGATTAGTCACGAGCGTCTGCTCGTCGTCCGCGTTGTACGCATAGTCCGTCACGTAGCCCCGCGGGTCAGTCATCGAGGTCTCGTTGCCGTCCCCGTCGTAGCCGTAGTCGGTGGTGCGAGCAGTCACGGTTGCTCCTTCGCCCCCTCCTTGGGTGGCCGCGGTGACCTCGCCGTCGTCGTTGTAGGTGAAGGCAGTCGTGAAGTTGGCCGCGTTGGCGCCTGCCAGGTTCCCGTTTGGCGCCGTGACGCTCGTTTCTTGGCCGTCCTCGTTGTAGGTATAGGTCGTGGTTGACGTGGCCGTGGGCGCGGCATCGGACACGTAACGAATCCGAGTGCCGAACTCGTCGACAATATAGAAACCGTCATTCCCGTCGGAGGCGATTGACGTCGTCCAACTAAAGGTCGCGCCGAGTGGTGGCCCTCCATCGCCGGCCGACGAATCCGCCTGCCATCCGCTTCCCGCAATGGTGTAGATATCACCGCCAGTCATCGCAATTCCGTAGAACTCTCCGGTGGTGACGGGAATAAATCGGATCACGTCGTTATTCGAGTCGTCGATCAGGACATTTCCCGACGAATCGACGACCACGTCGCGCGGATCGTCTAACTCCGCGCTCGATGCCACTACACCATTACCGCTATATCCCGACGTGCCGGTCCCGGCAATGGTGTAGATGTGATCGGCGGTCATGGACTGGCCGAAGTAGGTGCCCGATGCAATCGGGACGAATCGAATCACGTTGTTGTTGCTGTCCGCGATGACCACGTCCCCATAGGCGTCGAAGGTCGCGCTCTCGGGAATATCCAACTCGGCCGACGTGGCCGCTCCGCCATCGCCGCTGTAGCCCGCCGTGCCATCTCCAGCGATCGTGTAGATGTAGTCGGCAGTCATCGACTGGCCGAAGTACGTACCCGACGCGACCGGGACAAATCTCACCGCGTTGTTGTACGAGTCGGTGATCAGCACGTCGCCTGCGGCGTCGAAGCGCACGCTCAAGGGAAGGCTCAGGAACGACGAGTTGGCGGGACCCCCGTCTCCGCTGTACGCATTCCAGGCTCCGCCCGCGATCTTGTAGATGTGGTTCGCCGTCATCGACTGGCCGAAGTACGTGCCCGATGACTTGGGAACGAAGCAGATGTCCGAACCGGTCGGAATGGCGATGTCCCCCGAAGCATCGACTGCCATCTTCTCCGGCCAACTCAGCTCGGCGTCCGTTGCCAGTTCGCCGGTACAGCCCGAATCGGATCCCCCGCCCACGATCGTGTAGATGTCATTGGCCGTCATGGACTGGCCGAAGTACGTGCCCGAACTCCTGGGAATGAATCGCACATCGAAGGATCCGTACTCGACGATGTATACGTCCCCCGCTGCGTCGAGCGCCACGCCCATAGGTGCGCCCAATTGGCTCTCACTCGCTGGCCCGGTGAAGGATGAGACAGAGAGTCCTGAACCGGCCACGGCGTAGATATCGTCGGCCGTGACCGACTGATCAGCCAGCGAGCCACTGGTTGCTGCGACGACTCGCACCAGTCCGTCGGACGGTATCGAGAGGAGAAGGTCTCCGCTCGAATCGAAGGCAACGCCACTGACGTCATCGATGTGCGCACTGGTGGCTGAACCGCCATTCCCCGACGACCCCGACAGACCGTCACCACCGATCGTGTAAATGTCGTCTGCGGTCATGGACTCACCGAAGTAGGAGCCGGTCGACATCGCGATGAATCGCACCACCTTGTTGTCACTGTCGGCGATCGCAACGCCGCTGGAACCGTCGATCGCCACTCCCTCCGGTGCATCGAGTTCGGCGCTGGTTGCGGAACCACTATCACCGCTGTACCCCGCGGTGCCGTTACCCGCGACCGTATAAATGTCGTCGGCGGTCATGGACTCGCCGAAGTACGACCCCGAGGACGCCGGAACGAAGCGGATGACGTTGTTCGTTGTGTCCGCGATGTAGAGGTCGCCGGAACTGTCGACGGAAATGCCAGCCGGAGAGTGCACTTCGGCCGATGTTGCCGCGCCGCCATCTCCCGAGTACCCAGCCGTCGCGTCGCCCGCGACCGCATAGATATCTCCCGCGGTGTCAGAGGAGCCGAAGTACGAGCCGGACGTGTCGGGCACGACACGAATCTCACTGTTGCCCTCATCGTCGATCACCACGGCTGTTCCGTCGAAGGCGACGGATACCGGGTTGTCGAGCTTGGCACTCGTCGCCACTCCTCCGTTACCCGAGTCTCCCGACGTGCCATTGCCCGCGATGATGTAGATGTATCCCGCGGTCATGGACTGGCCGAAGTAGGTTCCAGATGCCGCGGGAACGAATCGCACCACGTTGTTGGCGGAATCGGCGATGGCCACGTCGCCGGAACTGTCGACAACTACGCCTTCAGTATCGTCCATCAGGGCGGTGGTCGCAACAACGCCAGTGCCCGCGTCACCGGTGTTGTAAATGCCCGCGACCATCGTCTCGTCGTCATTCGCCAGGTCAATTCTCCGAATGACGTCGTCGCCCTCGTCGGCCACGTAGGCATAACTCGTTCCACCAATCGCCGCAGTCGCGATCTGTGAGTCGATCTGGTAGGTCTGGGTCGCCGTCAGAGTGCCCATCGGCGCGCCGGCGATGGTGTTGATAACACCCGGATTTTGCCCCTGATTCTCGTCGGGTGTTGACCTTGAGGTCAAATCGCCGTAGCTGTCGTAGGCGAGTTGAGTCACGACACCGTCGGCGTCGATCGTCGCACACGGAAGGTTGGTGGCGGGAGCTGACGTCGTGCAGGAGTCGGTCGTGGTGCCAAGGGTGACGCTCTGACCGTTATAGAGGTTGTAGGTCGTGCGCGTCTGCGTCAGAGTGTCAGATCCCGCGGGGTAGTCCCCGGTCGCCGTATAGATGAGGTTGCCGTCGGTGTCGTACTCGTAGTAGGTGACGTAGGGCGGTGGTGCAGAGCCGGGCGGGGTAATGGTGGATGTTCCCGCCGTGATTGCCGAGGGCGGCGAGAGTTCGGAACAGGGCGAACTCGCCAGGGGCAGAGCCTCACAGGTGAGCTCATTGAACGAGTTGTAGGAGTAGGTGGTGGTATTTCCGAGACCGTTCGTTGAGGAAAGCAGGTTTCCGTCCGCGTCGTAGGTCGCCGAGGTCACGTTGCTGTTGGGATCGGTCGTCTGGGTGAGTCCCAGCGTGTCGGGGTCGTAGGAGTAGCTCCAGGTAGCGGCCGAGTCGGTGCCGTATCCCTTGGTGAGTGACTGGAGGACTCCGTTGGTGTAGTCCTGAACTTCCACGTTGCCGTCGGGATCGGTGATCGTTGTAGATCCGCCATCGGCGGAAAAGTTGTCGCCACTGTAGGAGTACGTTGCCTCGTTGCCCATCGGATCGGTCTGGGAGAGCACCTGGCCGGCGTCGTTGTAGGTGTTGACAACGTCGTCGCCTGCGTCCGGGCCGCCCGACTGATCATTGGGGAACTTCATCGTAAGAAGAAGATGATTGTCGTCGTAGGTGAATGAGGTGACGTTGCTATCGGGAACGGTGACGCTGGTGAGGTTTCCCGCGTCGTCGTAGGCGTACGTCGTCTCACGGTCCATCGGATCTGTCACCGACGACACGAGACCATTCTCCCCATAGGCCAGTGTGATCGTGCGACCGGACGAGTCAGTGACAGTCGTCAGTTTGCCCGACGTATACGTGAGCGTTGTCGAGTATCCGCTGGAATCGGTGATTGCGATAAGTCGACCCGATGAGTCATAGCTGAAACTCGTTGTCCCCTGATACACGAAGGTGTATGAACCGTCCTCGTTAGCGGTCAACGTCGAGTCGGCCCAGGCAGGGATTGAGAAGCTACCATCTCCATTGGACATTGCCGTTACTTGGCTGCCATCGGCTTCATTGATCGTGATCGATCCGTCGCCATTGAATGTGAGACTTGATTCGTAGGACGAAGTCCAGCCGTAGCCGAAGATTCCCTTGGTGGAGGCCTCGAGGGAGTTGTAGGTCCTCGTGAGATCAAGTCCCGGTCCGTAACCTGCCACCGACGCGTCGGTGAAGGTGTGCCAGAAGTCTCCACTTGCACAATTGACAGGGTCACTGCCACTCGTACATGTTGTCGAATGCTTGGTCGCGTCGTTACTCGCTACGCCCACGGCGAGCAGAGCGCCAATAGGAATCGCAACGGAATAGACGTACGCGGCGCCCTGATCTTCATGCCCGCTCACTTCGTGATAGAGGGCACCAACTATGGCAGTTGACCCAGAAATCGCCACGGACCTTCCGAACTCATCGCCAGACTCGCCGTCAGAGGGGGTCAACTCAGCACTTTGGCTCCACGCGTCGTCGCTATCGCTGAAAACGTAGGCACCTCCCTCGCTTGAGGACTGACCAGTTGCGCCGATCACCGCAGTTGTTCCTGCGATCGCCACCGAAGAGCCAAAATAGGTGGCGCCGCTTGGAGCGGCCAATTCGGCGCTTTGGGACCAGGTGCCGTCACTCAGGGAGAATACGTAGGCCGCCCCCTCGGTCTCGTCTCCTTCTACGGTGGCAATATCCGCGCCAACGAGGAGGGCAGATCCCGAGACTGCGATCGACGCTCCAAACCAGTTGTTTGTTGTACCATCCGAGGCCGTGAGTTCGGCGCTTTGGGACCAGGTGCCGCCGCTCAGCGTGTAGACGTAAACGGCACCTTGCCAAGTGTGTCCACCTACCTCGTGGAACGGCGCTCCTACGAACGCTGTCGAAGCGGTCAGTGCCACCGAACCGCCGAACGTATCGTCGGCCTCGCCATCGGAGGCTGTGAGCTCGGCGCTTTGAGTCCACGTACCGTCACTCAGCGTGAAGATGTACGCGGCCCCTTTGTCCGACGAGACGCCGGCAGCCCCGACAATTAGGGTCGTCCCCGAAAGCGCGACCGATGAGCCAAAGGCATCGTCGGCGGCGGCATCCGAGGCCGTGATCTCAGCGCTTTGAGACCACGTACCGTCACTCAGTGTGAATACGTACACACTCCCTCCGACTCCGTGAACGGGCGAACCGATGATGGCGGTATCTCCCGAAAGAGTCAGTGAAAACCCAAATTCGTCATACGCAGCGCCATCCGAGGCCGTGAGCTCGGCGCTTTGAGACCAGGTACCGTCGCTCAGGGTATAGACGTAGACCGCGCCTTCGGTGGTGTGACCGTCAACCTCGTGGTAGGGCGCTCCCACGAACGCGGTCGACCCAGAGATCGCCACGGCAGCTCCGAAGTAGTCATCGGCAGCTCCGTCCGACCCGGTCAATTCTGCCACCTGTGTAAACGTGGGATCGATCGTCAGGGGATAGTCGGCACCTCGATCGTGAACGGTGATGGCAATGTCTTTCCCGTTCGAGCTAGGTCGCATCGTGGCTCGAAGATCCCTTCCACTCGCGTCGGTCACCCGAAGGCTCGAGTAGGTCGCTCTCGTTCTCCCCGAACCGTCGCGAAGATCGATCGCCGCTCCGCTTGAATACGCGCGCAGACCGGTGATTGGAACGGTGATCACTAGTAACCCCGAACCAGCGGGCTTCCGACCGATGTCAAACGTCTGTTCGACACCGGTCGCCGTAGACTTGAACGACTCTGACAAAACTGACGTACCTATCTTGACTCCATCTCCGGATCGATCCAGTGTGGAACTAAACGGGCGAGCGTGCCCGCCACGCGCAATTGAGCTTCGCTGCACCGAAAAGTGAAATCCCGATCCAAATAGAGTTGCGCCTGCATGCGAGTACGAGGCGGCGAGCCGACTCGCGTCAGTTTGCACTCGTCCGATTTGCCTTTCTACCGCAGCCTGAAGTGACTTTGGGGCTTCTGACAACGTCATCGATTTCGACGATCCTTGTGATCGAGTTGAAATGTCCCCAAGTGTGCGTACCTCAGACTCGACGAATGTTGTCGCGAGAATCATTGCAACACTGAGAGCAAGGATAAACACCGTTCGACCAGCGCAACGATGGTGAAGTAACCCCCGCGAAAACGGACTTTCGAGCACCATCATTGGTGGCGTCCTATGACTCGCGTGCCCTGCGCGTATCTCTCAACGGTCAGCGGCATGATCCTCCTTCGATTGGGACCAACGCCGACCTCGAGAGTCATTAGGTAACGAGGCGAAGATAAGTTCGCGAGAGTGTTCAATCAATCTCTGCGCGCACAAATCACAATCAAATGTTGAGTTGTGAAGAGCGCCAGTGAAGTTGCGCGATCGCACCCGCCAAGTGCGCTGTGTGCAAAAAATGGGGCAGGTCGACGCCGGGAACTCGCGAACAAGACCGGGCAAAACTTCACGGCTTGCGGTGCCATTAAATGTGAGTATCTGCGGCCCTTAGCGCGGAGTCAGACTAGCTGGCTCCCGAATCCGAAACACACGACTGATACGCCTATCTTGATTGCCATCATTGTTGCACCAGAAAAGTTGGATCACTCGGGTGGTACCTGCAAGTGCGAACTTACAGATCTGATGAGTCGGTTCGCTGACTCGGAGCTCTCACGTCGTGCTCGAAGATCACTCAGCTCGATTTCGTTTGATCCAATCTTGATCCAATTTTCTCCAACTTCAATCGATTGTCAGCCAGCGTGACTCATCGAAGCCTTGTATTTCCAACGATTCCGAGATAGCGCCACGCCATTCTTCAGATTAGGAAACCGATGCTCTATCCCCTGAGCTACGGGAGCGTTATCCCTCTCCTCCAATCTTGCCCCAAACTTTCGAGTGGTCGGGATAGGGCATCGAGAGACACTTCGATGATAAATCTCGCCCTTGGGAGGCATCCGACGAAAGCGGCACGTTTCCCACAGTGAGTCGCGGTGTTTCGTGGCCGCTCACGTATCGTCAGCGGCGGGTCGTATGAGATAAGTCCGTAGCCACACAGCGGTTCGCTCTTCGTTCCATTCCCCCGAGGCGACAGAAAGCACAGCTTGCTCGGCTTCGTCTATTGAAGGATAGGGATTCCACAACCACCCATTCATTTCAATGAAGAGTCGGAGCGTCACCCAAGCAGCTCGTTTGTTGCCGTCGATCAGCGGATGGTTTTTCGCGAGTCGCACGAGCGACGAAGTCCGGGTAGAGGTCCTGTTCACCGAAGCCGGCCGATGGAGCGTGCAGAGTGGAGTCGGCCAAATCCAACTTGGTAGCGGTTAAGAGGGTTTGATCGTCGAGACCCGTTAGGGCACCAGCGACGACCAGATAGTCGGTCAGGTCCGGATACTCAACGCTCACTTTGCGAGGCGTTCAAGCAACTCGCGATCCTCTTCGATAATTTTCTTCAATCGAGCCTTAAACTCTGGGTTCTTACGACGTCGCTCGACGGCCTCAACGAGGGACCGCTTGACCGTTTCGTTCAAACTCACACCGTCCACGCGAGCAATCGCCTCGGCGTTGGCCGCAACTTCGTCAGGAATCCGAATTGTGAGGTTTTTCGTCATAGTGTCATGATACCACTTCAAGGGCGAGACACTCATGAATTGACTTTCAAGTGGCGGCTTCACGTCTTTCAAGAATCTCGTCCGGATACTTGACTCCTGCATGTCGGGCATGTCACGATGTTGCTGCTTCGCGCGAAGAGGCTCGCGTAACTCGCATTGACGAAGGTCAGTCGATAATGGCTTCTACCTGATTACTCACTTATCTGAGATTTGAAGGGAGGGGCAGTCGTGGCGACAGCGGTCGGGCTGCAGATACTGCAAAGCCTGACAGTGCTGATTTTGGCACCCTTATACGCGGGTGTACTGGCCAAAGCCGAAGCGCGGATCGCGTCTCGTCGCGGTCCCAGCATCTTTCAGCCATATCGAGATATCGCCAAGCTTCTGCGCAAGGGCGAAACCGTGAGCGACCAATCGTCGTTCGTGTTTATGGCCGCGCCATTCATCGTCTTTTCCTGCTATCTCACCGTTTCAGCCATCGTCCCGGTCATCACTAGCAATCCCCTGCCCCTGGCATTTCTGGCCGACCTAATCGGCGGCGCTTTCGTTCTCACCCTCGCCGGATTCGTCACCGCTCTGGCCGCGCTGGACACGGCGAGCCCTCACGGTGGGCTCGGCGCAAGCAGGGCCACATGGATCGGGAGCCTCGTCGAGCCTGCGTTGATTGTCGTGTTCTTCACCGTCGGTGTGCTGTCCGCGTCGGACAACCCGTACCTCATGAATCACGTACTCGCCTCGTCCGCTTCGGCCCGCGTTCTACCCACTCACGTGTTGGGCACCGTCGCGTTCTTCATGATCATCTTGGTAGAAAACGGACGAATCCCCATTGAAAGTCCGAACGTCAGCGTCGAGATCTCGATGACCGAGGAGGGCCGAACCCTCGAATACTCCGGCCGACGATTCGGCCTCATGCGATGGGCTTCTTCGATGAAGTTGTTCTTGATGTCAACCATTTTCATGAATGTGTTTGTCCTGCCATGGGGCCTGGGTAACGCCACCAGCATCGTTGGCGGATTGATTGCCATCCCGGTGCTGCTCGCCAAGCTCGTGCTGTGCGGCGCAGCAATCGTCGTCATCGACACCTCCTTCGCCAAGCTCCGCTTCTTTCGAATCGCCGAGTTCATCGGCGCTGCGTTTCTGCTGGCACTGGTTGGAGTGGTCACGTCCTACGTGATCGGAGCGTAGAAGTGCAGAACCTTTCGACCAGTTCGCTCGAAGGAGTACTGGTGTCTCTCAGCGCAGTTGCCATGCTGCTTCTCGCTTTCGCTTGCCTCGGCTCAAAACTGTTCAGCCGCTACGTCACCTACTACGGGCTGCAGTCGATCGCGCTGTCCGTCGCCTGTGGCATCGTGGCGTACCACGCTCATAGCGCACCGCTCTGGGCTCTGGCCACCATCACTTTCTTCGTTAAGGGCTTGGCCATTCCCATTGCCACCCGCAAACTCCTCCTGGAGCGCCTTGACCTCAAACGTGACGTCGCCTTGTCGACCGGTCTTTCAACCTCGCTCATCATCGGAGCGCTGCTGACCGCATTCGCCTACTTGTCCGTGCGTACGCAAGATTTCCTCACGGGCCCATCGCTTCGTCGGTGGTGCCGCTATCCACCGCGATCGTCTTTCTCGGCGCCCTGGTCATGGTGGCTCGTCGCCACACGGTCGCTCAATTGATCGGATGGTTGATTACTGAAAACGGGGTCTTCCTCGGCGCCATCACCCTGGTCTCGACTTTTCCCTTCATCGTCGAGGCCGGCATCTTCCTTGACCTCGTGGCGGCCGTTCTCATCATGGTGGTCTTCGTCTCGGGTATTGCGCGTCGCCTCGCCGAAGCGACGTCGGTCGAGCTGCGGGAGCTTCGCGGATGACAGCTCTGATCTTCCTCGTTGTCCTGTTTCCCCTGGGCGGAGCCATCGGCGTCGCGAGCGGTCTTCGAGCTCGCGGCGCAGGCGGGGCGCAGATCGTGGGCGCCGTTGCGTCACTCGGCACCGCGCTCGCTTTGGCAGTGGAAGTGGGACATCGTCACGTCCAGGGACTCGATGGATTCTTGTACGCCGATTCTTTATCTGTCTTCTTCGCCATCACGATCTCCGCCGTCATCGTGATGGCGTCGCTCGGATCGGCTGCGTACCTTCGCGTCGAGGAAGATCGCCGCCACTTCAGCTCTCTGCAAGTCCGCCTCTACTTCATCTTCTTTTCTATCTTCGCCTCGGGCATGCTCGGCTGCGTCTTTGCGGGGAACCTTGGCCTGCTATGGGTGCTCATCGAGGCGAGCACCCTTGCGAGTGCGGCCCTCGTCGGGCTCGAGGCCCACGCCCGGGCCCTGGAAGCAGCGTGGAAGTACGTGATTATCAGCTCTTTCGGTGTCACCATCGCGCTGCTCGCAACGCTCTGGCTTTTCTACGCCGGTTCGGCGCTGCACCTGACGAGCAACCAGCGCCTGACGTGGTCTTTCCTCTACCTCCACGCCAGCGCCTTGCAGACCGGCAGTCTCCGTCTTGCGTTCCTCCTCGCGGTCATCGGATACGGGACGAAAGTGGGCTTGGCTCCCATGCACACCTGGCTGCCCGACGCTCACTCGGAAGCGCCCAGTCCGGCCAGCGCAATGCTGTCCGCCGCGCTACTCACCACCGGCATCTACGCGATCATCCGGTTCCTCGCCATCGCTCGGGTCGGACTCGGTGTCGCCTACCCTGACCATGTCCTGCTCGTCTTCGGATTCGTCACCGTGTTCATTGGCGTCATCTTCATGGTGCGCCAAGGCAACTTCAAACGAACGTTCGCCTACTCGTCTATCGAGCACATGGGAATCGTGGCGATTGCACTGGGCTTTGGCGGCGTCATAGGCCTCTATGCCGCCTTGCTCCAAATACTGAATCACGCCATCGGCAAGGCGGTCCTTTTTCTGTCGAGCGGGCACCTGACCCTCGGCTACGGAACTCGCGAGACCTCCGAAGTCCGCGGCGCGCTTTCGACTTTGCCGCTCGCCGGCGGAGCGCTCGTGCTCGCGTCACTTGCAGTCGCCGGCGCGCCCCCCTTCGGCGTGTTCCTCTCCGAGCTCACCGTGCTGCGTGCGGGCTTCTCAGACTCCACGCCGTTTCTCGCGGGCTTACTCCTGCTTTTGCTGGCCATCGGTTTCGTCGCACTCATTGGAAATACCTTGGCCATGGCTACAGGCAACGCACCCGACTTGGCAGTCAATCCGTACCCGCGCCGCTCCGGCCGCGTGCTGGCGGCCGCGCCACTGGTCGGCGGTCTCATCGCGCTGCTACTCCTGGGCGTGTGGATCCCCGGAGGGCTCAACGGACTCATCACTCACGCCGTGAAGGCGATCTCATGACCACCCTGACCCCTGAGCCCGGCAACACCGGTACGACTCCCACCGTGCAGCAGATTCTCAACAACTGGGGTGCTCTGGTTGAGGACCCGGGATCGGGAGTTCGTGTGGTGCGAGTAAGCGCCACCGAACTCCCTAGCGTCATCCATGGCCTGGCCGAGACTGGTCAAGCACGCCTCGCCGATGTCTTCGGGGCGATAGAGGACGGAACACTGGTCGTGCGGGCCGTGTACTCGCTTGACCATCTCGACGGGCACGTGGTGGTCGAGTTCCCGGTCGAAGGTTCAACGTATCCTCAACTCTCGGATGTCGCCCCCGCCGCATTTCTTGAAGAGTGCGAAATCTACGAACAGTTTGGGATCCACCCTGACGGCGGAAAGCTGCTCAACCGCGTCGTCGTCTCGCCCGGCGCGCACCATCACTTCCCGCGCCTCGGCTCAGCCCCTCGTCACGACGCCCGCGAGATGCACGCGCGTCACTTTGTCGAAGGCGAGGCCATCGAGTTTCCCTACGGACCGGTGCGCGGAGTGGGCCTGGAGTCGCTCTACGCCGGACTCGTCACGAGCGGCGAAGAGGTGATCGACCTCTACTTGCTTTTCTGGCACAAGCACCGTGGGATCGAACGACGGCTCTCCGGTCTCGCCCCGGACCGGGGACTCTTCTTCGTCGAACGTGCCGAGGGGCTCTCCGCGGTCGCTAACGGGTGGGCCTTCTGCCAAGCGGTTGAGGCGAGCCTCGGCATCACCGTCGCCGCCGACGTCCAGCGCACCCGCGCAGTGGCCCTGGAGCTCGAGCGGCTTTACAACCACGCCTCCGCCGTCGCGGCCCTCGCCCAATCAACGGGGCTGGCCGTCGGCCAAGCGCAGGCAGAGATTGCCCTAGAGCAGATCCTTCGCGTGAACTTGAGCGCTGCGGATCATCGATACCTGTTCGGACTCCTCAGCGTCGGCGGAGTGAACCGGCCGCTCGACCAATCTGCCCTCGCGACCGAGCTTGCGGGTGCTTACGACGAACTGCGCCGCGTAACCGACGCACTCATGACAACAAACTCGTTCCTCGACCGGCTCGAGGCGTGTGGGATCGTGGGTAACGACACAGCCCAACGACTGGGATTAGTCGGCCCCGTTGCCCGCGCGTCGGGCCAGGATCTGGACTGTCGACGAGACCACCCCGCGCCCGGGCTGGACGCTTTGGCACTCAGCGTACCGACCCGGTTCAACGGCGACGCACTTTCTCGGATGCAGGTCATGCTTTTCGAGGTTGAAGAGTCGGTACGACGAATCGGGGAACTGTGCGAAGCCGGTCTCGGGGCGAGTAGCTCCGCTCTGCCTGGGGGCGGAGGTGCAGCGCTGGGTTGGAGCGAGTCCTCTCGGGGCGAGACCCTCGCGTGGGTTTCTCTAGATTCGTCTGGACACATCGCTCGAGCGAGGCTGCGACCGGCTTCGGCGCGAAACTGGCGCGCCTTTGACGATGCCGCCCGGTCGCGTAACGTCTTCACCGACGTACCTATCATCGAGGCCAGTTTCTGGCTCACCGTGGCTGGATTGGCCCGCTAATGGCACAGTGGTTCCTTCGTGGTCTCGCTCGGGGAATCGTGACGACCCGCTACCCGAAGGCCATCGAGCCGTGGGCGGCCAGGCTGCCGACGCCGCCCGCGTTCGTCGTCGATCGCCTGAACGTCGAGGTCGCCGAGCGATTGGTGTCGGCCTGTCCAAGTGGGGCCTTGCGCGTTGATGGCGCAACACTGATCTACGACGTGGGGGCCTGCACGTCTTGTGGGAACTGCGAGCGCGCCGTTCCGGGAGTGATACGGCCGAGCGGGCACTTCGAGTTGGCGGCACGCTCGTCGGCGCAGCTGATCAAGCGCTTCGACCTACGAGAGGGCGACTCGTGAGTGCTGTATCCGTCAACTTCAGGTCCGAAGTAGCGCGGCTAGCCGCTCAGCTCGAACACGACGTCCACACGATGTTCGGTCGTAGCCTTCACGTGCGCACGATTGACACCGGATCGTGCGCCGCGTGCGAGTCGGAGATCCGCCTGCTCCTCAGCCCGCACTACGACGTGCATCGGCTCGGTCTGTTCTTTACGCCCACTCCGCGCCACGCCGACCTGCTCATGGTCACTGGACCTGTAGTGCGCGCGATGGAGACGGCCTTGGCGAAGGCTTACGAAGCCATGCCAGATCCCAAACTCGTGGTGGCCGTCGGCGCGTGCCCGCTCGGGGGCGTCTACGCCGAAGACGAGTTCGTTCGCGGACGACTGGACCGAGTCCTGCCCGTGGACGTGTACATCCCCGGGTGCCCGCCCAGCCCGCTCGCACTGATCCAGGGACTCCTGGTAGCGGTCGGGCGACTGTCTGAACGGGTGGGCGAGGCCACCTTCGTCGCCGAGCCGGGCGGACCCGCGTGATCGGCGTCCTGCTCTGGTGCGCGGCAGGGGCCTGGTCCCTGGCGGCGGCTTTCGGCGCTGGCGCAACCCGTCGGCCACTGCTCTGGGCGAGCGGACTGATGTCGGCCATGGGCGGGGCGGCCGCCATGGCCGCGGGCATTTCATTGGCGCTGCGGGGCCGAGCCTCCGCCGAACTGCTCGGGGGGGCGAGCCCGGTCGGCCGCTTGGACTTGCGCGCCGATCCGCTCGCGGGAGCCTTCATCGTCCTGCTCGGGCTGGTCGCCCTGGCGATTGGCTGCTTCGCGCCTCGCTACCACGAACCCTCTCGCGGCACCTCGGTCTACCTCGTGGTGTACAACGTCGCGGTCATCGCGTCGCTGGGCGTCTTGGTGGCCGCCGACGTTACGACGTTCCTCGTGGCCTGGGAAGCCATGACGCTGACGTGCGCGCTCTTGATCCTGCGACACCATCGAAGAGCCGGAGTGCGCGAAGGAGCCTTCCTTTTCCTGGCACTCGGTGAGATCGGCTTTCTCCTCGTGATCGCTGCGTTTCTCATTCTGGCGAGCCACGCCCACAGCCTCGATCTGGCGGTCATCGCCGCCCGAGCGAACTCGATACCGCTCTCGTGGCGAAGTACGGCATTCGTGCTGGCGCTCGTGGGCTTCGGCTTCAAGGCAGGTCTCGTTCCCTTGCACATCTGGCTGCCCGCGGCGCACCCGGTCGCTCCCGCGGACGGGTCGGCCTTCCTATCGGGCCTCGTCATCAAGCTGGGCGTGTACGGCATCATGCTTTTCGCCTTCGTCCTGCTCGGGCCAGGGCCAGTCTGGTGGGGACTCGTCACCATGGCGCTCGGGGCGATCTCGGCCATCGTTGGCATCCTCTACGCCATCGTCGAGCGCGACCTCAAGCGCTTCCTCGCGTTCTCCAGCGTGGAGAACGTGGGCATCATCGTGACGGCTGTCGGGGCATCGATGACTTTCACGGCGTACCATCAGCCGGTGCTGGGTGCGTTCTTGCTGTTGGTCGCCCTCTACCACACACTCAATCACGGTGCGTACAAGACACTGCTCTTCCTCGAGGCCGGGGTCATCGAGCACGCCACCGGGACCCGTGACCTGGATCGCCTCGGAGGTCTTTCGCATCGAATGCGCTCGACCACTGCTATGAGCCTCGTTGGAACGTTAGGCATCGCCGCATTGCCGCCGCTCAATGGCTTTGTCAGTGAGTGGCTCGTCTTTCAAGGTCTGTTCCAAGGCTTTCGCGTGCACAGCCACGGCATCGCGATCCTGATCCTTCTCGCGGCGGCGGTTCTTGGGCTCACCGCGGGCCTGGCGGTGTTCGCTTTCGCGCGAGCGTTCGGCACGGCGTTCCTCGGAATGCCACGTAGTTCTGGTGCGGCGAACGCCAGCGAGTCCGGCCAGCCCCTCCTCGGGCCCGCCTTCCTGGCCGTCGCGTGCGTGGGACTGGCGCTCGGTGCACCGGCCGTGCTCGTCGGACTCGACCGGCTCGTCCTGTGGCGTGACCGGCGTGCAACTGCGACCCGTCCTGCTGGCGAGCAGCCTCACGGTGATACCGGCGCACACGAACTTCGCCGGATTCTCGCCGACGTACTTGGCCGTGGCCCTCGTCGCGGGCTGCCTCGTCCCGGCGATCATCTTCGCCATCAGTCGCCCTCGGGGCGTAACTCGACGAGTTCGAGTGTGGGATGGCGGCATCGTGAGGTTCTCCGCCGACAAGCAGTACACCGCCACGACGTACGCGAATCCGGTTCGAGTGACCTTCGATCGCTTCTATAGTCCCGACGTCCATGTCGACAGGGCGTCCGATGACCCGGCTGGCAGATCCGGCCCCGTCCACTACCACTTCCGAGTGTTCCCGCTCTTCGAGCGGTGGCTCTATCGGCCGGTCTACCGGTTCGTCCAAGCGCTCGCCCGACGCCTGCAGTGGATCCAGTCCGGCGACACCAACGTCTACCTGCTCTACATTCTCATCGTGCTCGTCACCGTCTTCGTCGTGTACGCCTGGTAGCAGGCAGTAATGCCTAACCCGGGCGCCAGTCACCTCTAGAAGTTGAATCGCATCCAGGCCGCTCCAGCCAGGACAGTCGACGCGAGCGCGGGTCGGCAGCCTATTCGCTTATGATCGAAGCGTCGGATGATGCTCCGGCGGACCTCCGGTCCGAACCGCCTTCGCGGCTAATGGCCTCTACGTGTTTGTTTGTACGTGAAATGCGAGGACCATGTATTCCACAAAGCGAGCGGCGCTTAGGACCGAATCTCGTCGTGACCGTCCGTTGGGCAGTAACAATTCACTAAGGCGGCTTTGTGCCGCTCGATTGGTAGCGCTGCCGATGACTGCCGACACGACACTTTCAGTTCAAGCGGCGAGCGACACTGTTCATAGCATCCTTTACCCTCACGGGTTCGACGAAGAGTTCCTAAGTCTGACCTCCGAGCCTCGTTGTTTTCCCGATCTCCTGTTGAACCAGGTGATGGCGACGATCACGAAAGGTCGCGAGGACTACGATTTGCTTCCCTTCTATTACGACCACCACAGGTCAATCGAAGAAATTACCTTTCGACACGAAGTTTGGCGTGACCTAGAAGTTCCCAACATCGCCTCGGGTCTGCGACTCTTCACGAGCCAGATTCGAGACGTTCGTCAGCGAATCAACTGGGCGAACAAGACCCGATACATCCAACACCGACGCGGAATTCAGCTCAACGCCATTTCGATCTATTGCGACGCGGTGAGCCAGCTCGTGGAAACTCTCAACACCAAGGACCTTGCCTCGCGAGCATTGCTCGACGTGCGAGGCGTGTTTGCCGAGTATGCGCGCTCACCCACCTTTGAAACACTGGTGCGAGAGTCACAGCTTCTCAAGGCAAAGCTCTCCGAGATCCGATACAGCATCAATGTGCGGGGTCCGCGAGTCCGTGTGCTCAAGTTTGACGGAGAGGCGGACTACGGCAGCGAAATCGAGGAAGCGTTCGCGCGGTTCCAGCAAGGCTCCGTCAAGGACTATCGAATCAAATTCTCTGACTGGCCCGACATGAACCACGTGGACGCGCAGATTGCCGACCGCGTCGCTCTGCTTTTTCGAGACCTATTCTCAGAACTTCAGTCCTTTTGCGAGTGCACCGCTACGTTCTTCACGGCTGAGGTCAGTCGCTTTGATCGAGAACTTCAGTTCTACTTTGCGTATCTCGACTTCATCGGCCCGCTCAAGAGCGGAAACCACCTGTCGTTTTGCTTGCCAGAGGTTCATGCGTCCAAGGCGATCTCCGCAAAGCAAACTTTCGACATCGCCCTGGCAAACAAGCTCGTCGCCAACACCAAAAGCGTCGTCTGTAACGATTTCAGCCTCGAGGGCCCCGAGCGAGTCCTCGTGATTTCGGGACCGAATCAAGGGGGCAAGACGACATTCGCTCGAACGTCGGCAGGTTCACTACTTGGCTAATCTCGGCTGCCCCGTTCCCGGCGAGCAGGCCAGTCTCTTTCTCTTCGACGAACTGTTTACTCACTTCGGGAAGGAGGAAGATTCGACCTTTCAAAGCGGCAAACTCGAAGATGACCTGCTGCGTATTCAGTATGCGTTGAAGCGCGCTACAGCGCAAAGCATCATCATCATGAACGAGATATTCTCCTCGACGACAAGCCAAGACGCACTCTTGCTGGGCACGAAAGTTCTTAACAAGATCATCGAATTAAATGCGCTGTGCCTAGTGGTCACCTTTATCGACGAGCTGACTCATCTTGGACCATCGGTCGTTAGCATGACCAGCTCCGTCAATCCCGAGAACCCTGCAGAACGAACATTCAAAATCGTACGCCACCCCGCCGACGGGCTGGCATACGCAATATCGATTGCCGAAAAGTATGACCTCACCTATGACCGATTGAGGAGGAGGATACTCTCCTGAAAGCACACCTCATGTTTCGCGATGCAGACTTCGCTGCGGATCAGACACTTCCCGCCAGCGCCGATCAACTCACCCACGATCTTGATCTTGGGACGCTATTCGTGGCAATGGCGTCGGGTGACGAGCTAATCGGGAGAGCCTCCAGAGTTGCGCTGCTCAATGGCCTCGATGCACCGGACAACATCATCTATCGACAACACGTCCTTGCTGACTGCTTCAAGAACCCTGATCTGGTCCGAGAGATTTATGGCATGGCCGTCAGCGCCGTTCAAGACCAGAAGAGAATGTTCTGGTTCGCGTCGCACGGATCCCCGACCGGATTGATGAGCCAATCGCCTCAGGTGATTGGCATGTACATGCAGTATTTGAAACGTCTGCGGGCGCTCGTTGACGAGCACGCCGCCAAATTTGACTCCGAAGGTTGGACGACTCTCTTCGAAGTGCTCAAGCGTGATCTCAGCGACGACTACTTTCGACTTATCGACGATCATCTTCGTCAACTCAAATTTCGAGACGGAATGCTCATCAGCGCGAGGTTGAGTTTTGGCAACACGGGACTCGACTACACGTTGCGAGATTCGGGCGGAGCGAGGCAAACCCTTGTGGAGCGGCTCAGGGTGGGTGGTCGAAAGTCCTACTCATTCGACATTCCGCCCCGCGACGAGGCTGGTTCGAAGGCTCTCGGCGATCTGTTGAATCGCGGAGTGAACACTGCCGCCAATTCACTCGCTCAAGCCGCGGATCACCTTGCGGACTTCTTCATCATGCTGCGAACTGAATTGGCCTTCTATGTCGGTTGCCTCAATCTCAGCGAACGACTCAGCCAAATTGAAGAGCCCACGTGTGTTCCGCAGCCACGCGAATGGATGCCTTCGAGCCTCAACTTCAGTGGGCTCTATGACGTGTGCCTTTCGCTGCGCAATACTGAACGCGTCGTTGGCAACGACGCAAACGCTGATGGCCGAAGCCTCGTAGTGATCACCGGTGCCAACTCAGGGGGCAAGTCAACTTTCTTGCGTAGCGTCGGAATTGCAACTTTGATGATGCGCTCGGGGATGTTCGTGGCAGCAGAGACTTTTGAGGCGAGCACCTGCGAGGGAGTCTTTACCCACTTCATTCGAGAAGAGGACGCCTCGATGAATAGCGGAAAGCTCGACGAGGAGTTAGCTCGGATGAGCGCGATCGCCGACGAAGTCTCGCCTCGCTGCTTAGTGCTGTTCAACGAGTCATTCTCGGCCACGAATGAACGCGAGGGATCGGAGATTGCGCGCCAAGTTCTTCAAGCCCTTTTGGACTCGGACATTCGAGCGGTTGTTGTGACACACCTCTTCGACCTGGCCGACTACTTCTATCTCAAGGCACCCGATACAACGCTCTTTCTTCAGGCGGGCCGAGAGTCTGAAGTCGGACGAACGTTCAAACTTCTGACGGGTAGGCCGCTCCCCACCAGTTTCGCCGAAGACATTTATGAGCGCATCGGTGGCTGGTAGTCAGCACGTCTGCCGGTTCGAGAACATTCGTTCCCCATAAGACCCACAGCCCTGGTCTTCTTACCGGCATATCTCTTAGCAAGCACTTGTCGGACCTCCCATTCAAACATGCGAGGGCGATCGCGCTCGCTGACACCCCAGTACCGCCAATTTCGGGTGAGAGTCAAGAACTCGAAGAGAGGTCCGCCAAGTTCATTACGTCACCGAGTTCGCGCATCGATTAGTGGCGCAATGAACCTCGGGCCTCCCGAATCGCGTAGTAGAGGATTACGTAACCCGCCAAAGGATCGGCCCACCACCAGTTGAAAAGTGCATTCAGGACGAGGCCGACCAATACCGCGGAGGCAAGGATTCCGTCGATCATCGTGACCCGGCCCTCCGCCTTCAAAACCGGATTGTTGAGAGCTGTTCCAACCCTCGCTTTGCCTGCCGCGAGCGCGAACATTGCGAGCGCGGTGACGCCTGTCCAGCCGATTCCGAGAAGACTGTGGTGCGGGCGAAACCCAATGGCAAGAATGATCGTACTCTGCACCGCTAGATAGAGGGACAGAGCGATGAAGGCGATCCCGATCATTCTCATCGCGGCGTGTTGTCGAGACTGTGCCACTTCGGCAAGTTCCCAAAGAACAACCGTCGAGGCACCAATTTCGATGACACTGTCCAGGCCAAATCCGGCGAGCGCAATCGAGCGTGCCCCCACTGCTGCGATCGCGAGAACTACGACACCAATGACATTCCAGAGGAGAGTCATCACTTCGAGCTGGCGACCTCGCCTGAGCAGAAGAAGAGGATTCTCGTCACTATTCGACCCAACTCTCACTGAAACGAGACTAGGTTGACGTCACTCGAAGACCGGGCGAACGTGCCTTTCTCCAGGTAACGAGGGCAAGTTCATTCGTTTCGAGCAACCTCGGGTCCGGTCATTCGGTTGAGAAGCGGGAATGTTGAAGCGATGATCGCGAGCGATGCCACGAGTCCCCCGAGCACGGTTCCCCAGTACGCGAGGCCGGGTACGCGAAAGGCAATGGCGACCTGTGAGTGAAGGTAGAGGGCCGCTGACACCAAGCCGACGGTGATCGACACTGCGGCGACGATGAGAAGTGGCAGCGCACTCTCCAGCGCGACGATCCGACGTAGGACACCGAGGGGGACACCGGTGAGCCGGAGCAGACTGAAGGGGCGCTTGCGCTCGCCCAGACCGGCCGCGATATTCACGGCGAGACTGCAAGCGGCGATGATGAGGCTCGCCACGATCATCACATCGGTCATATCTTGGATCGTGGTGAGCAGGCGCGCCGTCGAGGGATCGAAGGCGTCGACGGCCACTGGAGTTCCCTGGAACGGAAACGCGACCTCGAGGGCCGTCCGCGCCCGCTCGATCGAACCCGGCGAGCCGTCCGTGGCGACGACGACCGCATCCACGGGAAGGCGCGAGACGCGCGCAACCGAAAGGTCCGACGACGGCCAGACCGTCGTCGACGCGTGCGAGTTGTGCCCGAAGACGTTCGACAGGAAATAGCCGACGTTCGCGACCGACGCCCCCGGCGCACACCTCCCGATCGCCGGAGTCTTCGCGAGCTGGTCGCACGCAACGATCCCGAAGGAGTTCCTCAGCGGAGCGCGCGAAGAGCCGAAGGAGAATCTGAGTGCACCTCGGGGGTTCTGGTGAACCAACGTCACGCTGCGCACGCCGAGCGTCGAGCGGAGTTGCGCGAGTACTTGACCTGACACCGACGTAACTCGGCCGACGCCGGACAGTTCGACGTCGAGAAACTGCAAAACGGGTCGGCGAGGGTGTCACTGCCCGCGGTACTTCTCGCGCCGGAGTTGCTGGCGGCGGCGATGGAGCTGAGCGCTCCGACCACGGCACTCGCTATGAAGAGGGCGATCACGAGTCCACTGATGAACCGAAAGGCGGTCTTTGGATTATCGAGGAGTCGGCGACCGGCAATGAGCGTGGCGGGGCGTCCGGCGCGACTCACCATGAGTCGTGAACCGGCGGTCGTGAACCAGGGCCCCGCGAGCACGAGACCCGTGACCAGAAGCGCGAAACCGACGAGCAACTCGAGCAGTTGGCTACCGACGGCGCCCGGCTTGCCAGCGGCGTCGAAGTACGCCAGCAGAGCAATGCCCGCGGCGAGCGGAATAACTCGTGAAATTCTGGGAGGTTGAGGCGAGACTCGGCGGTTCACCCCTAGCGGCGAAATCTGTACTTGGTGAAGCGCGAGTCGCGCCGACACGATCGCCGCGAGCGGAACACCGATCACGGCGACCGCGATGTCGGTCCACGCAAGCGAGAGATCGCCGTGCGCGAATGGCGCTCCGGTAAAGGGCACGTCATAGAGCAGCGGTCGGAACGCGAAAAAGAGCCCGAAGCCCACCGCGACACCCACGAATGCGGCGAGAGCCGCCTCGACGGCGGAGACCACCGAAATCTGATGCGGCGTGGCGCCGATGAGCCGCATGGCGGCGAAGCGCTCTTCACGCCGCGCGGAGGACAGCCTGCTCGCCGTGGCGATCAAGATCAGCATTGGCAATAAGAGCGCGATAGCACCGACGGCCAATATCCACTCCAGGATGGAACCGCTCCCATTGGTGTTTTGGCAGTTGTAGCAACTGGCCGGCGTGCGCTGGATCGCTCCCACCTCGAGGGCATGTGGTACCTGCGAAAGCTGGCGCGCGGAGTGGCCGATGACAATGATCAGCGAGTTCGGTGACGGCAACGCGGCGGCGCCGAGGATCCCGATTTGGTGCCCGGGATACCGATCACGAAGCTCGTTCACCGGCTCGGAGTGAAAGAGCGCGGTAAGGGCCGGCGAGGCGTAATACTCCCCCGGTCCAGGCAGGTGCGACATCCCGGGCGGGATCGGGGCGTCCGGCCCGGCCGCGGCCACGTCGATCCGGTCGATCCCCTGGTTGTCGAACTGGTCGACGCTCGACAGCCACCACAGGTCATGGGTGCTCGACGTGGACGGCGACGCCTGCGCCGACGTGTCGAGCCAAGCACCACGGTCGGTCTGGGCGTGCAGTCCGTTGACCCCCGCGAGAGCCGCGAGCAAAAGAGCGACGCCGAGCGCGACGGCTGCCGCGGTGACGAGAACGCGCATCATCGCCTCACGGCCGCTACCTACAGTCAAGCGGAGTCCGAGGCGTATCACCGCGTGGCTCGATCGGCCGAGGCGACTTTGCCGTCGCGAACAATCACCTCGCGATCGGCGAACGCCGCTACCCGCGGCTCGTGCGTCACGAGAATCACGGTCGAGCCTTCCTCGCGCGCAGTACGCGTTAGGAGTCCCATCACCAGCTCTCCGGTCAGCGAGTCGAGCGAGCCGGTCGGTTCATCCGCAAAGAGCACGTCGGGGTGGGCGACGAGACCACGGGCCAGAGCAACACGTTGGGCCTGACCACCCGACATCTCACCCGTGCGGTGACGTTCTAAGCCATCAAGCTCAAGGCGTGTGAACCACGACCGGGCAGCAATCAAGGCCTCCCCGCGTCGAACTCCGCCGAGCAAGAGCGGTAGTGCGACGTTTTCTTCGGCCGTGAGCTCGGGCACGAGCTGACCGAACTGGAAGACGAAGCCGAATCGCTCACGCCGCAGTCGACTGCGGTCACTTTCGCGCAGCGTGTCAATACGTTGGCCGTCGAAGACGACTTCGCCGGAATCCGGGGTGAGGATGCCGGCAAGACAGTGGAGCAACGTTGACTTGCCCGAGCCACTGGGGCCCATCACGGCGAGAATCTCACCCTTGACGAGCGAGAGGCTTGCGCCACGCAGCGCCGGGGTCTCGCCAAAAGCCAGCACGAGATCCCGGCCTTCGAGAATCGTTCCTCCCACAAGAACCGGAGACGAATGTTCCATGACGTTCATACGGCAACCTCTTGCGCAAGCGCCGCCAGGCGAGCCTCTGTGAGGTCGATCCAGCGCAGGTCGGCCTCCAAGTGAAAGAGCCCGTGGTCGGCGAGGAGCATGTCAACCACCCCGCCCTTTTGCTTCACGTCGGTGAGTTCACGCATCCGTGCCAGGTGTGCGGTGCGCTGCACGTCGAGATATTGCTCCGCCGGGCGGCCGAGCATCAGAGAGAGCACCACTTTGACGAAGAGCTCGGTTTGAAAGTGAGGTTCGGGAGAGATCGGCGTGGCGAGCCATAGGTCAACCTCGCTGCTTCCCTCCTCGGTGATTGTGTATCGCTTGCGGTCTGGCCCAGCGCCTGGTTCGGCCTCACCCACCACGGCCTTGCCGTCGCGGGCGAGGCGACCGAGCGTCGCGTACACCTGGCTGAAGGGAAGCGGACGGCCTCGGCCAAAATAGGTGTCGTAGTCGCGCTTTAGGTCATATCCGTGGCTTGGTTCACGATCGAGAAGCCCAAGAAGGGCCATAGGTACACTCATAACTGAGAGAATACGCTGATGGTATACTCTCGGTCAATAGCGCGTTGGACAGATTTTTGTCAGAACTTCGCCTGGTAGGTGCACAAGTCAACAACTTCTCCAAGGCCCTATGAGGCTTTAGCGGTGGATCGTCACAGAGGTGCCAACCCACGAGTCTCATCCAAGGCGCACGACACTGGTGCGCATCGAAACGAACTGATTGAGGGCCGTTTCTGATTCGGGGATTATCCCTGGTGGCGATTCTCCGACACCGATGTAGCCCCGAGAAATAATGGAGCCACAAGACGCGCCACGTGAGTCACCCGCGCGAAGAGACCTGGTCGAGCCAGAATTGTGTCGCCACTAGTGTTCTCCGTCAAAGCCATATGACAGAACTTGATTCAGACAACCCCGGACGTGACGTACAACGGGTGGGAACTGCCGTCTTCCTGGGCGAAGACGCAGCCAAGATCCACGATCCCGTGTGGGCCGTGTTGGGCAACCTCGGCGACAGCCAGTGCTACTTGGGCGTCCAGGGAAAAGTGGCGGCGGTTCAAGCTGCCCTCTCCAAGCGCGCGACGGCACACAACCTCCCGGTGCGCCTCATTGCCCCCGCCTTCACGCTTGGCGTGTCGGACGGTCAGTTGAATGGGACCTCGGAGATGCGCTATTCGTTGGTGGGGCGAGAACTCGTTAATGACGCCACCGCCACGCACCTTGCAGCCAACAGCGTCGCTGGCTTTGTCGCCGTCGTTGCCTGCGACAAGCCACCGGTGGGCACCGTCGCTGCTCTCCTCGAGCACAACATGCCTTCGGTCATACTGTCAGACGGTTCCATTAGGCCGGGCGTAGACCCTCATACCGGCGAGCGCATCGATCTTGTCACCGCGTTCCAGGCCGCCTCTAACCCCGACCCCGAGATCCGGGCGAACTTGGCGCTGCATGCGTGCCCGGGTCAGGGAAGTTGTGGCGGGATGTTCACCTACAACACGATGCAGACCTTCATTGGCGTGCTAGGACTTGAGCCGCTTCACATGGTCTCGCCGGCGTCCGACGATCCCCGACGACTCTCAGAGTTTCCGGATCAGATTGTCGACTGCTTGGAGGCGATGACTGCGTCACACATTCGCCCGCGCGACATCGTGACTCCCGCGTCGATTCGAAATGCGCTGACCGTTGCGGCCGCCATGGGCGGGTCGACCAATGTCATGTTGCACAGCGTCGAGATCGCGCGCGCCGCGGGACTCGATCTCTGGAACGACGTCATCAGTCAGGACGAGTTCAACGCGCTGTCTCGTCGACTTCCGGTGCTCGTGAACATGAGGCCCTTTGGGTACTACTCAATGCCCGACATCGAGGACAAGGGCGGCCTACCGGTCATTGTCAATGAACTCTTGGCTGACGGCTTCCTTGATGGCACGGCGTTGACGTGCACCGGAGAAACGTTGGCCGAGCAGATCGCCCGCCTCGCGCCGCCATCGCCCGACCACGAAGTGATCTTCTCGGTGGCTCGTCCCTTCAAAGACACTGGCGGGCTCCGCCTTCTGTCGGGAAATCTCGCACCCGATGGCGGAGCCGTACTCAAACTCGCTGGCCTCGAGGGCGGGATATCGGACAACGCGTTTGTCGGTCGGGCTCGCGTCTTTAACAGTGAACACTCTCTGACCGAGGCGCTCGATCGCCACTCCGAAATCTTTCAGAACGCCGACATGGTCGTCATCCGCTACGAGGGCCCGCGTGGCTCTCCGGGGATGCCCGAAATGCTGGAGCCCACATCCAAGATCACCACCATCTGTCGGCAACGAGGTATCACCATTGGCCTCATGACCGACGCTCGATTCTCGGGTGGATCGGTGGGCCTGGTAATCGGCCATGTCGGCCCCGAGGCCTTCCTCGGCGGCCCGATTGGTTTGGTCGAGGACGGTGACACCATTGTCATCAATGTGGCCACCGATCGAATTGACTGCTCAGAGTTGAACGATCCCGAGACACTCGCCGTACGCACCAAGGCGTGGAAGGCGCGCGCGGATGCCAACGGTGGAGTGCATCCTGACGCGCGCTCCGTGTCGCACCGAGTCCTCAAGAGGATGCGTGCGACTGCACTACCCGCGCTGCGCGGTGGTGGGATGACCGAGGGCTAGCCTCGACCCGTCAGCGTCTGAGCGTGACTTTCTTAACGAAGTCTTACGTTGTGCAGTCTCATATTGACGTTCTCGATCGGATATGAGAACGGCGCGAAACTATCGTCACCAGCGATGTAACGCGTTCCAACCGTGGATGACTATTACGGGAGGGCCGCACCGGCCGTTTCACGCCGTGCTTCTGATCGTGATCGAGAGAGTCGTGAAGTGACGTTAATTCTGATCGCAGTCGTCGCGGGCCTGATCGCGGGAATCTCGCCGTGCGTGCTACCCGTGCTGCCGGTCGTCTTCGTGGCCGGCGCGACGACGAACTCCTCGTCGGCGTGGCGGCGCGCCTTCTCCATCGTTCTCGGGCTCATCATCAGCTTTTCCATCCTCATCCTCGCCGGCGCCGAGATCGTCTCTGTCTTGCACCTCCCTCAGTCGTTCTTGCACTACTTGGGCGTCGGACTTCTGATCGCGGTCGGAGTGGGCCTGCTGGTACCCAAGGTGGGAGAGATCGTCGAGCGCCCCTTCTCTCGTTTCGTCCTCGGTCGCCAACCCAGCCTCGCGGGCGGCGGCTTCGTTATCGGTCTCGCCCTCGGCCTCGTCTTTGTACCGTGCGCGGGACCTGTGCTCTCGACCATCATCGTGCTGGGTGCCAAGGAGCACGTCAACCTCGAGACCGTCCTCGTGACATTGGCCTTTTCCATCGGGGCCTCGGTCCCGCTCATCGTGATCGCCCTCGCCGGTAGCGCGCTGGTCGAACGAGCCCGCGCACTTCGAGCGAAGGGACCACTGCTGCGAAAAATCGGCGGTGCGGTCCTGATCGTCATGGCGCTCGCCATCTGGTTCAACGCGTTCAACTCCCTACAGACCGACGTGCCGGGATACACCAACGCCCTTCAACAGCACGTCGAGGGCTCCGCGTCGGTGCGCCAGCAACTCGAAAATCTCTCCGGCACCAAGAGCGCCGACGGATCACTGACGCAGTGCGTGCCGAGCGACCCGGCCCTCGAAATGTGTGGCCTCGCACCGAACTTCACTGACGTCACCTCCTGGCTCAACACGCCCGACGGCAAGCCGCTCACCATGCAAGAACTCCGGGGCAAGGTGGTCCTGATCGACTTTTGGACCTACTCGTGCATCAACTGCGAGCGCACGCTGCCCCACGTCGAGGCCTGGTACAACCGCTACAAGAACGACGGCTTAGTGGTCGTCGGCGTCCACACCCCCGAGTTCGGCTTCGAACACGTGGTGAGCAACGTGCGCGCCATGTCCAAAGTGCTCGGCGTCGACTACCCCGTCGCGGTTGACGACAACTACGGCACGTGGAACGCCTACGCAAACGAGTACTGGCCCGCGGACTATCTTGTGGACGCCAATGGCGTCATCCGACACGAAGAGTTTGGCGAGGGCAACTACGGACTCACCGAGAATTTGATCCGCGGGCTTCTGGTGGCGGCCCACCCCGGCCTCAAGCTCCCTCCGCGAACCGACGTTCCGAATCTCACGCCGACTCTGCCCACCAACCCCGAAACCTACGTGGGTTACGACCGCCTCCAGTACCTGGATGACTCAAAGGCCCCGGCGCCGAACCTCCCCACGACGTTTCGTTTCCCGGCGACTCTGGCACCCGACTATTTCTCCTTCTCGGGACTATGGACGGATCACGCCGAAGAGGCCACCGCCGACGAGCACGCCAAACTAGAGCTGAGCTTTCAAGACCAGGACGTCTACCTGGTGATGGGTGGCACGGGCACCGTCACCGTCTCGGACGGCAACGGACTGGCCCCCGCGACGATTCACGTCAAAGGAGTGCCCAGGCTCTACACGCTCTTCCACTCGAATTCGACCTCCGCGGGAACTCTGGTGATGACGTTCACTCCTGGAGTGCAGGCCTACGACTTCACTTTCGGATAACTTGCGGCTCTTAGGGATGCTCCATCCCGAAACGCGCCATGAGGGAGCGCTCTTCGTCCGGAGTCGGTGGGGCGTCGCGGTGCCATAACTCGTGAAGTCCGGCAAAGTAGCCATCCATCGCCGGCGCGTGAATCACCAGGACCCGCGCCTCCACGTCACCCGCGTTGGCAAAGGTGTGCGCGGTGCCGCGTGGCACAAGAACGAACTCGTCGGAGCCAAGACTCATCTCCTCGTCTTCCACGACCACGCTCACCGTGCCGTCGAGGACGAAGTAGGCCTCCGAGCAGTTGGTGTGTCGATGCACCGGCGGACGTCGGCCGCCAGGCGGCAGGGTCCGCTCCATCAGAGAAAAGTCACCATCGTCGAGCTCGCCGATCGCCTTGAAGAACATGTGACTGCCCCGCGCGGAGTACTCCTTCGCGCCCTCGCTGGGCCCGAACACTCGCGCGCCCATCGCTAGCCCAGCGAGGTGAGAAAACCGTCGACCACGTCCATGTAGCGGTCGGTTTCCTCGACGAAAGGCATGTGGCTCGAGTCTTCGAAGATCTCCCAGCGAACGTCGGGTATGTTCTCAAAGAAAGGCTGAATCGTGGCGGGGGTCGCCTCATCGTGGCGCCCGGAGAGCAGCAGAGTGGGCGCCGTGATGCAACTCACCCGATCCACGACGCTCCAGCCGCGAAGGGTACCGACGCAGAAGAACTCGTTCGGTCCGTTCATGGTGTTGTACACGGTCGAGTCCTTGGCCATGTACTCAAAGGTGCGCTGAACCTCGGGCGGGTTGGGCACGACGCGACAGACGTGTTCGTCGTAGTACGCCTTGGTCGCTTCGAGATACTCCGGATCGTTCACGGTGCCAGCGGCTTCGTGTCGATCGAGTGCGGATTCGACCTCGGATGGGAGTTGACCGCGCAGGATCTTGGCTTCGCTCGCCCACAGTTCCATCGACGCGGGCGAGTTGGAGAGGACGAGTCCGCGCAGTCCCACGGGCTGGCGAATCGCGTGCTCGGCGCCCAGCATGCCTCCCCAGGGACTGGCCGAGCAGGTCGTAATGGTTCTGTATGCCTAGCGCGTTCAGCAAGTTGTCGAGTTCGCTCAGGAAGAGATCGACGGTCCAAAAATCGGCGCCGCGACTTGGCAACAGAGTGGAGCGCCCGCCGCCCAACTGGTCATAGTGGATGACCGCGCGGCCGTGCCGGGCCAGTGCCACGAGTGAGTCCAGGTAGTCGTGCGAGCATCCCGGACCGCCGTGAACCACAACGAGCGGCGTCACGCCCGAGTGCACGTCGCCGGTAATCCGGTACCACGTCTCGTACTCGCCAAAGGGCGCCAGTCCCTCGGTGGTCGTGTTCTCGCCCATGAATACCGACTCTAAATCAACGGCGAGTGATTCTTATTTCCCCATTAGAGACTTTTGCGCTCGCCTTGACGCGCGTACAGAAGGATGAACGCACCCAGTCGGAAAGGACATCTGTGAATTCATTACGCCGAGGCATTCGCAACGCGTTCAGAAACTCCATGCGCTCGATCGGCGTCGTGGTGATTCTGGCCGTAGCGATCGCTCTCTCCATCTCGATGTTGATCGCCCGCGACGCCGTCACGAGCAAGATCAACAGCGTGAAATCCTCGACGGGCACCACGGTTACTGTCTCGCCTAAGGGCTTCTTCGGTTTCAATGGCGGCGGCACCCCGCTCAAGGCCACGTCAATCGACGCGCTGCTCAATCTCAAGAACGTCGTCTCGGTGCAGGAGTCGCTAAGCGAGGAGCTGCAGTCCTCGAACACCTCTCTCAAGTCGCCGACTCCTGCGGGATCCCTCGGTCGCCAGTTCGGCGGCAGTTCGTCAACGTCGGGTAACTCGAACGTTGGCGGTGGCACCGGGACCTTCACGATTCCCGTGCGCGTCATCGGCACGAACTCTCCGGGCACCGCATTGGTGGGGGGAGCCAACGGTGGGGGGACTGAGAAACTGACGTCGGGCAAATCGTTCAGCTCCACCTCGCACGCGGACGTCGCCGTCGTGGGTGCCACCCTGGCCTCGAAGAACAAGCTGACAGTGGGTTCCACCTTCACGGCGTACGGCAAGACCATCACCGTGGTGGGCATCTATAACGCGGGGTCGACCTTTACTGACTCCGACGTCCTCATGCCGCTCGCCACGCTCCAGACTCTGGCCAAGGCGACCGGTGACATCACCAACGCCACCGTGACCGTCAACAACGTCAACAATGTGGCCAGCGTCACCAAGGCCATCACCGCAAAAATCGGCTCCAAGGCGGACGTCACCTCGACCCAGGCCACCACCGAAGCGGAACTCGCGCCGCTTAACTCGGTCAAGACGATCTCGACCTACACCCTGATCGGCGCCATCATCGGGGCGGCCATCATCTTGTTGCTCTCGATGCTGATGATCGTTCGCGAACGCCGCCGCGAGGTCGGCGTCCTTAAGGCCCTCGGCGCACCCAACCGCTCCATCATTGGCCAGTTCATCGCTGAGTCGACGACGTTCACCGTGTTGGGCGCCATTGTGGGATTTGTCGTCGGGGCTCTCTTGAGCAGCCCGATCGCCTCGGCCCTGGTGAGCTCGACATCGAACAACACCACGTCGACTGGCTTTGTACGAGGCGGTGGCGGTGCGTTCGCCGGAGCAAGCAGCGGATTCACGCCCCCGTCGGGCGGGTTCCGAGCCGCGGGCGCATTGCGCTTCGGCGGCGTGAGCAACACGCTGGACACTCTCCACACGTCGGTGGGCTGGTCCACGTTGACCTACGCCTTCGTCATCGCCATTGTCATCGCGGCGCTCGGATCCACCGTCGCGGCCGCCACCATCGTTCGTATCCGTCCCGCCGAAGTATTGAGGAGTGAGTAATGCTGAAGGTTCAAAATCTCAATAAGACGTTCCGCACCCCCGCCGGCGACGTCCATGCGGTGCGCGACGTGAGCTTTAGCGCCGACAACGGCGAGATGCTCGCCATCGTGGGGGCCAGCGGGAGTGGCAAGTCGACCTTGCTCGCCCTGCTCGGACTCCTCGACGCACCCGACCAGGGCAGCATCGACCTCGACGGCGTGGAACTCGCCACGCTGGACGGGAGTGGACGAACCAAGTACCGCTCGCACCAGGTGGGCTTTGTCTTTCAACAGTTCAACCTGATCCCCAACCTCAGCGCCAAGGAGAATGTGCTGTTGGCTCTCGAGTATTCGCACTGGCCCAAGGTGGACCGCGCGCGCAGGGCCGATGAGATGCTCGCCCTGGTAGGTCTGAATGACGAAAAAGCGCAACGTCGACCAGCACGGCTCTCGGGCGGCGAGCAACAGCGCGTTGCGATCGCCCGGGCCTTCGCGGCACAGCCCCAGCTGATCCTGGCCGACGAACCGACGGGCAGTCTCGATAAGTCCACCGGGCAGAAAATCGTCGAACTCTTGCGCAGTGCGGCGTCCACCCAGCGCGCGACCGTTCTCGTGGTCACCCACGACGACAAGGTTGCGCGTCAGGCCGACCGGCGCTTCGAGATCGACGACGGAGTGATGGCCGAAGTCTCCTAGTCATCGTCCAACTCGCCTCCACTAGCCTGGGTCCTTCTATGGGGCTCTCCATTGGCATCGTCGGACTGCCGAACGTCGGAAAATCGACGCTGTTCAACGCGCTGACGAAGAACAACGTGCTGGCGGCGAACTACCCCTTTGCCACCATCGAGCCCAACGTGGGCGTGGTCGCGGTGCCCGACGCGCGTCTCGGCGTACTGGCCGAGATGTTCCACTCGGAAAAGATCATTGGCGCGACGGTGACCTTCGTCGACATCGCGGGCATCGTGCGCGGGGCGTCGACGGGCGAGGGCCTGGGAAACCAGTTCCTGGCGGCCATCCGCGAGTCGGACGCGATCTGTGAGGTGGTACGGGTATTCGAAGACGACGACGTCATCCACGTCGACGGTCGCATCGACCCCGCAAGCGACATGGCCACGATTGAGACCGAACTGATCCTCGCGGACCTACAAACGGTGGACAAGGTCATCGCTCGCCTCGAACGCGACTCAAAGCGCGGTGGTGAGGCGGCGATCAAGTTGGTGGAAGTTCGAAAGGCCCGCACGGCCCTCAACGAGGGGCGAGTGATCTCCCAGCTCACTGCCAGGGACATCGACCGCACGCAGTTGAACGACCTGCATCTCTTGAGCGACAAGCCCTTCATCTACGTATTCAACGTGGACGAGTCGACGCTCGGTGACGAGGCGCGTCAGAACGAGTTGCGCGCGTCGGTCGCTCCGGCTGCGAGTGTCGTGCTGTGCGCCAAGGTGGAGGCCGAACTCTCCGAACTCGATGACGCCGAGGCCCTGGAACTCCTGGAGTCCTACGGTCAGAGCGCGTCGGGCCTGGCCCAGCTGTCCCGGGTCGGCTTTGAGACGCTTGGCCTGCAGACCTTCCTCACGGCTGGCCCGAAAGAGGCCCGCGCCTGGACGATCCACCGCGGCGAGACGGCGCCCCAAGCGGCGGGTGAGATCCACAGCGACTTTCAAAAGCACTTCATCAAGGCCGAGGTCGTCTCGTACGACGACCTGATCACGGCCGGTTCGATGGCGGCCGTGCGCGCGGCCGGCAAGGCACGGGTAGAGGGCAAGGACTACGTCATGCGCGACGGCGACGTCGTCGAGTTCCGCGTCGGTGTCTAGCGATACACTTGACGCGGGCGAATGCTAACGACAGAGGTCGGCGCCCGGATGTTCTCACGTTTCTAGGAGAAAACCATGACCTCTGACACCTTTTCATTCAAAGTGGCCGACCTGTCGTTGGCCGATTTCGGTCGCGCCGAGATCACGCTGGCCGAGCACGAGATGCCCGGCCTGATGGCGATGCGGGCCGAGTTCGGCGAGTCCAAGCCCCTAGCGGGTGCGCGAATCGCCGGTTCCCTGCACATGACGATCCAGACCGCGGTGCTCATTGAGACGCTCGTGGCCCTAGGGGCAGACGTGCGCTGGGTGAGCTGCAACATCTTCTCCACTCAGGACCACGCCGCGGCGGCCATCGTGGTGGGCCTACACGGGACTCCCGAGAGTCCCCAGGGGGTGCCAGTCTTCGCGTGGAAGGGCGAGACGCTCGAGGACTACTGGTGGTGCACCGAGCAACTCCTGCGCTGGCCCGGGTACGACGGCCCGACCATGATCCTGGACGACGGCGGCGACGCCACGCTCTTCGTGCACAAGGGACTCGAGTTCGAGCGCGCGGGCTTCGTGCCCTCCCCCGAGACGGCCGACTCCGAGGAGTACCGCGTCATCTTGAACCTACTCACGTCAATCATCGACAAGGGCGAGAAGGTCTTCGCGCCTATGGCCGCGGGCATCGTCGGGGTCTCCGAGGAGACCACCACTGGCGTGCACCGGCTCTACGAGATGGAGAGCGACGGCACGTTGCTGTTCCCCGCCATCAACGTAAACGACGCGGTGACCAAGTCGAAGTTCGACAACAAGTACGGAGTGCGGCACTCCCTCATCGACGGCATCAATCGCGCGACGGACATCCTCATCGGCGGCAAGGTCGCGGTGGTGTGCGGGTATGGCGACGTCGGCAAGGGTTCGGCTGAGTCGTTCCGCGGCCAGGGCGCCCGGGTCATCGTGACCGAAGTCGATCCGATCTGCGCGCTGCAGGCTGCGATGGACGGCTTCCAGGTGACGACATTGGAAGAGGCGCTACCCTTCGCCGACTTCGTCATCACCGCCACGGGAAATCGCGACATCGTGACGGTCGAGCACATGCAGAACATGAAGGATCTCGCCGTACTCGGCAACATCGGGCACTTCGACAATGAGATCGACATGGCGGGCCTCGCCACTCTCCCCGGCGTCACGCGCGAGACCATCAAGCCCCAGGTCGATAAGTGGACCTTCGCTTCCGGGACCTCGATCATCGTGCTCTCCGAGGGACGACTGCTCAACCTCGGCAACGCAACCGGACACCCCAGTTTCGTCATGAGCAACTCCTTCACCAACCAGACCATGGCCCAGATCGAGCTCTTTACTCACCCCGAGAGCTACGAGAAGAAGGTCTACGTGCTGCCCAAGCACCTCGACGAAAAGGTCGCACGGCTGCACTTGGACGCCCTCGGCGTCAAGTTGACGACTCTCACCAAGGAGCAGGCCGACTACATCGGCGTGGCGGTCGAGGGACCCTACAAGCCCGACACGTACCGCTACTAACTGACTAGCGGTATCCGGCGAAGATGTCGGTGACGTGTCCCGAAAGACCCGCAGGGTTCGTCACGCGCAGGTACCACTCGGTGCCCATCACCCGACGAAACTCGTCGCGGCCCATCTTGAGCCAGAAGGAGTCGTCGAGCTGCGAGGAGTGCGCGGCCAGCGCGTCGTACTTCGCGTCGGTGGCCGTCCTCACATCAATCGTCGCTGAGATCTCGTCGTCGGGCGTACCCATTTCGAACTCCTCTTCGGGGTCGGGATCGGGCTCACGCACCACGCCCCGGGCCAGTTCGGCCTCGCGCTCCAGGCGGTCCTCCTCCTCCCAGCGCGCGCGCATGATGGCCATGACCGAGCTCGGAATCGCGTTGAAGTACAGCGTGGGCTCGTAGTCGATCAACTTGAGCGCGGCCATCGTGATGCGGTTCGCCTGAATGTGGTCGGGGTGCCCGTAGAAGCCGTGCTCGTTGTAGGTGACGATCACCTGGGGACGCTCTTCGCGCAACACGACCGCGAGGCGCTCGGCCGCCTCGTCCACCGGCGTGGCCCAGAAGGCGTGGGGGTCATTGTTCTGGGGCCAGCCCATCATCCCGGAGTCCCGGTACCCGAGGCGCACGAGGCGAGTGATGCCCAGAGCTTCGACCGCTCGGTCGAGTTCGTCGTGACGAATCTCGGCCACGACGTCGGGGTCGTGTCCCACTTCGCCCGGCTTGACTCCCCCAGGGGCGTCGCCAAACTCGCCGTTGGTGCACGTGACGAGCACCGTACGATCGCCTTGGTTCGCGAGCAGGCGATAGAGCCCGCCCGTGGAGGTGGCTTCGTCGTCGGGGTGGGCGTGAACCGCCAAAAAAGTGAGAGTCATCAGAGTCCTCCTAGAAGATCAGTCTGGTCCGCCGCTGTCTCACTCCGAGCCCAGGCGCGCTGGTAGTACTCGGTGCGAAAGAGCAGGGCGAACAGTTCGTCGTCCATGTCAATGAGATCTTGGTTGTCGATCTGCGTGGCGTGCGCGGCCATGGCGTCGTGCTTGCGGCGCACGTAGGGCCCTACGTCCAACGTGGTCGACACCAGATCGGCCTTCACGTGCACGTCCGCGTCCAGCACCCAGGCGGGCATCGAAAGACCTTGGGCCGTTGCCTGTTCGACTAGCGAGGTCATGATCCCGTCGGGCACGACCGAGTAGTAGAGGCGCTGCACGTTCGAGGCGAGTTCGACCGACCGACGCGCGACGGCGTTCGCCTGGATGTGATCGGGGTGTCCGTAGAAACCGCTCTCGTCATAGGTGATCACGACCTGGGCGTTTTCTTCGTCCAGGATCGAGGCGACCGTGCGCGCCGCCGCCTCAACTGACGCGTTCATGAAGGCGTGGGGGTCGTCGTTCTCGGGCCAGCCCTTCATGCCCGAGTCGTCGTAGCCGAGCGTGACGACGCGCGAGAAGCCCAACATCGCCGCCGAACGCTGCAGCTCACTCGCGCGAGTTGCCCTGGTAGCGAGGCTGTCGTGGCCCGCCACGTTCCCCGCGCGGCCCAAAGAGTCGTACCCGAGTTGACCGCTCGTGCACGTGATCAGCACGAGACGACTCCCAAGGGCCGCGTAGTGAGCGCTCGCTCCCCCGCCGAAGAAGGCCTCGTCGTCGGGGTGCGCGTGGACGCAGACGATCGTGGGGAGAAACGCCATGACGGAAGACTACGAGGTCAGGATCTGAATGAAACGTACGACGAGCAAGATCCCCGCCGCAAAGAGATAACAGCTTTGCGAGCGCATGAGTATCGTGCGAGCCTTCGACTTGGGGATCGGCGCGAGCAGGGCCAGACGAGGCGTACGCCAGTCGCGCTTGTCGCCGATGAATTTCTGGGGCGGCAACCATCGCCGCCACGCCACTGGCAGTCCCACGATGAGGCCCACGCCCGCGACGACGGCGAGCACCTCGAGCAGCGTCAGCACCGGAGCACGGGTGAACAAGGTGGAGATCATGAGCGTGAGCGAGAGCACCACCAGGACACTGATGATGATCACCGATACCACGTTCAAGACTCGTCCGTTCTTCCAGGGGCCCATCAGTTCTGAGTCGTTGGCGAGCATCAACACGATGATCGTGGTGCTGGGCAGCATCAGTCCGCACAGCGCCTGGACCGCCAGGGTGATGGTGCCCAGGGGCGCGCCCGGCACGACCGCGACGGTGCCGGCGAGTACCAGGAGAATGGCGAAGCCCCCGTAGAAGCCCTTGGCCTCGCGAAGTCGCGCGTTGAGTCCTTGATGGGTGGACGAGAGATCGCCGATGGCGTAGGAGCTCGCGAGGGTCACTACGGCCGCGCCGATCACCGAGGCGTTGAGCAGCAGAACCGCAAAGATCCCGCCGGCCCCGTGACCGACGTAGCGACCCAGCCCGCGCGCGACCCCGAGGGCGTTGGTGTAGGAGTGGGTGTTGCCGTGACCGGATAGGCCGATCGCGGTGGCGCCCACCAAGACGCCCGCCACAATGACGACCACGAACGAGCCGATGATGGTGTCGATGCGCTCGTAGTTGAGCCATCGCGGGGTGATGCGCTTGTCCACGATGTTGGACTCTTGGAAGAACAGTTGCCACGGGGCGACCGTGGTGCCAATGATCGAGATGATCAACAGCACGGCCGAGGATGACGCGCCGCCGCGGATCCGGAGCACGAAGGCGTGACTGGTCATGGCGCCCAGCGACGGATGACTCACGACGACCAAGGGAATGATGATGAAGTTGATTGCGATGAAGAGCATCATGAAGCGCTCCCAGCGCCGAAACGACCCCGAGGCGGTGACGCCAAACAACAGGACTACTGCGATGGGCACCGAGTAGTACGGGCTCACCCCGAAATAGCGCATCGAGAGCGAGATGCCGATGAACTCGGTGATGATGATGAGAAAGTTCAAGAAGAGAATCGAAAAGATCGACAGGTTGCCCCAGTAACGGCCGAATCGCTCGCGAATGAGTCGACCGTGCCCGACGCCAGTCACCGCACCCAGTCGCGCGACCATCTCTTGGATAATGATGAGCACCGGGATGAGCAGCGGCAGGGTCCACAGCAGGGTGTAACCGAAGTTCTGGCCGGCCTGGGCGTAGGTGGACACGCCGCCCGCGTCGTTGTCACCGACCATGACGATGAGCCCGGGTCCAATGATGGCAATCAACGTGAGAAACCGCGCGCGAAGACCCCGACGGCGATCGCCGTCGTGTGCGCTGATCGAGCCAAAGGCCCCGGTGATCTCTACGTCCTTAGACTTCTCGCGCTGCACGCCCGCTCCTTTCGTTCTCATCGTGGTTGTCGACCGAAACAACCACGCGAGACCCCGAGGGCTAGTCGTGCTCCTGGTTCAGCGAGCGAAGTTGTATCGGTACGTCGAAGGCCAATGGCCCGGTACTGGGGGGTTTCAGACAGACCCCCTTAGAACGAGACGAACGCGGGCGCGCACTACTCCTCCGCCGCACCAACGCCAAACTCGGCGCGCCAGCCCTGGGGCAGGAGCTCTTCGAGCAAGTCGTCTACCGTCACCACCCCGACCATCTTGTTGTGCCCTTCGTCCAGCACCGGCAAGACGGTCAGATTAAAGTCGCTCATCTTGCGCGCTACACGCAAGACATCCCACTGCGGGTGGACATGTTCGAGTTGCGTGCGTGCTGCCGCCAGCGCCAGCTCATCCGGTCGCGCGCGCACCAGTGGCGCAATCGAGGCCGCCCCGATGGGCTGACCCTCTTCGTTCACGATGAACACCGCCTGCAGGGACTCGGCCGGCACGCGCGATGACCGAATGGCGTCGAGCGCGTCGAGCACCGTCGCACTCGCTCCCACCGACACGAAGTCCGTGTTCATGAGCCCGCCCGCGGTGTCGGCGTTGTACGAGAGAAGTTGGCGAACCTTGGACTGCTGCTCACCGGGCAAGAGATTCAAGATGGGCAATCGGCGCTCCTGGTCGATCTCGGTGATGAGGTCGGCTGCGTTGTCCGGCTCCATGCGCGAGAGCAGGCGCGCCGCCTCATCGTCCGAGCGGGACTCCAAGAACTCGAGCCGGTGGGTCGTGTCGAGCTCCTCGAAGACGTCGGCCTCGAGTTCGCGGTTCAAGCCCACGGCCTCGATGATCTCTTCGCCCTCCTCGTGGCTGGCCTGCTCCACCAAGTCAGCGATCTGGGCGGGGTGCAAGCGAGCGAGTTTGCGATAGGGAATGCGCAGTCGCGCCGTGGGCACGTGCGAGACGAAGGGTTCGATGGACGCGAAGTCCACGATGGAGTCGGTCTGCACGTGCGAGCCGATCCGACGTCCGAGCAGACGGCGAAGGAAGGACCGACGCCCGGGATCGACCCCGACGACCTCCCAGTGTCCGTCGATGTTGGCGATCTCGATCTCGTTGGCGACCATGATGCGCCCGCGCACGAGGTTGATGAGATGTCGCGCCAGAAGGTCCTCGGCGAGCAGGATCTCACCGGGTCGTCGCTCGAACTTGCGCAGGTCCACGCGGCGACCTTCGAAGGTCATGCGACCCTGATCCAGGCCGCCAATCTTCTTGATCGGCACGAAGACGTCACGGCTCTCGATACGAATCACCGCACCCACGATCGGCGGGTGCGGGTCGTTGCCGAGCCGCGCGACCAGGTCCTGGACGCGTCCAATCCGGTCGCCGTTTGAGTCATAGATCGAACGGCGCAAGAAGGTGGAGAGGTGATAAATATCGGTCATGGTCAAGCCTGCTGGTACAGGCTACCGCCCCATCAGCGCCACTTATCTGGCCTTGGTTCAGCGTCAAGAGAGCGTGAAGTGTCCCAGGACCGACGCCACGAACTCGACGTCGTCGTCGCTGATACCGGCGTGGGTCACGAAGCGCGCCCGGCGCGGTGAAACCGTCCCGCCCTCGACGCCTCGCTCGGCGAGTTCGTCGACCAACTGACGAGCACGAGGGTGATCAAAAGAGACGATGTTGGTCCGGCACGACGTCGGGTCATAGTTCGACTCGGGGAAGGCGGCCGCGAACAGATCCGCCAGTGACCGGGCCCGAAGGTGGTCGTCTTTTAGTCGCTCCACCATTGTGTCGAGGGCCACCAGTCCGGCGGCGGCTAAGAAACCGGCCTGGCGCATGGCGCCACCTAAGCGCTTGCGCTCGACGCGCGCGCGCTCGATGAGGACCGACGGCCCCGCCAGAAGCGAACCAACGGGTGCGCAGAGTCCCTTCGAGAGGCACGACGTCACCATGATGCTGGGTGCGCTGTAGTCGGCCGCGCTCGTGCCCGTCGCGACCACGGCGTTAAAGAGGCGCGCGCCGTCTTGGTACAGCGGCCGATCGCCCAACGCGCTTGCGAGTGCTCGCAGTTCCTCCACGTCCCACGGAACGCCGCCGCTCGCCATGTGGGTGTTCTCCACACAGACGAGCGAGACGTGCGGCTGGTGATCCGCCTCGGAGTCGATCAGCTCGAGCACGTCAGCCACGCTCAACGTCCCCACCGCGTCGTCGAGCGTGGCGAACTGGATGGCGGCGTTGCGCGAGGCCGCGGCCATCTCGAAGGCCACGACGTGCTGGGATCGCCCCGCGACCACGAGGTCGCCGGGCTGGGCGAGCACGCGCAAGGCGATCTGGTTGGCCATGACGCCCGACGGCACGAAGAGGGCGGCCTCTTTGCCCACGAGTGACGCGTATCGCGCTTCGAGCTCGTTGACGCTCGGGTCCTCGCCGTAGCCATCGTCGCCCACGCGGGCCGCCGCCATCGCCTCACGCATGGCCGGGGTGGGCTGAGTAATGGTGTCGCTACGCAGATCAACTCGTCGGCTCATGATGCGAGGCTAGCGAAACCTAAACTGCCGCCATGAGCGACAACATCGAAGGCATCCTCTCCGGTCGTCCCAACGTCAACGACGTGCTCGGCATCGAACTCGTGTCCGCCACGCCCGACGAGGTGGTCATGCGCGTGGAGGTGGGACCGAAGGTTCATCAACCCTTTGGCATCTTGCACGGCGGCGTGTCCGCGTTGCTCGCCGAAGGCGCGGCGTCCGTCGGCGGCGCGGTGAGTGTGGGACCCGCAGAGATCGTCGTGGGCACCGAACTCAACTGCTCGCACCTTCGCTCCATGACCGACGGCACCCTCACCGCGGTCGCTACACCGATTCGCAAGGGTCGGCGCGTTCACGTGTGGGGCATTGAGTTACGCGACGGTAACGAGCGTCTGATCTGCGTGGCGCGCTGCACACTTCAGGTGCTCCCCGCCTCGTCACCGGCGTCGTCCTAAGGGCACCCTCTAGACTTTTGCCCACTACTCGCCAAACAAGGGGCTGACATGGGCGCACGCTTTATGGGCTGGGGTATTGCACTTCCCGAGCGGATTGTCACCAACGAGGAACTCTCACAGACCCTGCCTACCTCGGATGAGTGGATTCGCGAGCGCACCGGTATCCGTGAGCGCCGCATCGGCGGCACCGTCACCGACCTGGGCGCCGCCGCAGGCCGAGCCGCCCTCGACGACGCCGGCGTCGACGCGATGGACATCGACTTTCTTATCCTCGCCACGAGTGCGGCCGATCGCATCTCGCCCGCGACCTCGTCGATGATCGCTCACGAGATCGGACTGAACTGTCCCGCCATGGACGTGAACGCCGCCTGCAGTGGCTTCATGTACGCCGTGCGAACTGCTCAGGGGCTGCTCGAGACGGGTAATAAGCGCGTGCTCGTCGTGGGGGCCGAAGTGCTCTCTCGATTCGTGGATTGGAACGACCGCACCATGGCCGTTCTGCTCGCCGACGGCGCCGGCGCCACGGTGCTCGAGTACGACCCCACCGAAAACGACATCCTGTCGTTCTCGCTGGGCACCGACGGCGCGAACTCCGAGCTGCTCACGTGTGAGCACGGCGGCTACTTCTGGATGAATGGGCCCGAGGTGTTTCGTAACGCCGTGCGCGTCGTCGTCGACTCGGCCGAGAAGGCCATGAACATGGCGGGCATCACGTCCGATGACCTCAGCCTCGTGATCCCCCACCAGGCGAATATTCGCATCATTCAAGCCGCGTGCCAGCGTCTCGACATTGAGATGGATCGGGCCGTCGTGTGCCTCGACCGCTACGGAAATACCTCGAGCGCCTCGATTCCGTTGGCCTTTGACGACGCGCGCAAGAACGACCGCGTGCACAAGGGCGACTACGCGCTCTTGACGGGATTTGGCGCCGGGATGACCTGGGCCTCCTCGGTCGTAAGGTGGTCTCGATGACCAGTCCTTCTCTCGTCATCCTGGCTGCCGGCCGGGCTCGCCGCTATGGCGGAGTCAAGCAGTTGGCGCCCGTGGGTATGCACGGCGAGGGCGTCATTGACCTGATCGCTTCGGACGCATTCGCTGCCGGTTTCGGCGACGTCGTGATCGTGATCAACCCCGACACCGGTCCCGAGATCCAAGAACACGTGGCGGAGTTCTGGCCCGAGGATCGCAAGGTCACCTTCACGCACCAGACCGAGCTGCGCGGCACCGTGAGTGCGGTGTTGGCGGCCGAGTCCGTGCTCGACATCAGCAAACCCTTCGCCGTCTCCAACGCCGACGACTTGTATGGCCGCGAGTCGTTTCGTCAGCTCGGCCAGCACCTGGCCTCGAGCACTAACAACTGCCTGGTGGGCTTTGAACTGGAACGCGCGCTCGTCGGCGAACTGCCCGTTTCGCGCGGAACGTGCATGGTGGTGAACGGTCATCTCACCGAGATCGTCGAGCGCCGCAACGTGCAGGCGACCCTGGAAGGTTTCATCGCCGACGACGGCCTCGAGCCGCGAACGTTGCACCCGTCAACGATTGTCTCCATGAACCTGTGGGGATTTCAACCCTCGATCTTCTCACTCATGCACGAGGCCATCGAGGGGCACGACTTCGATGAGGAGAAGGAGATCCAACTCTCCACGTTCGTTGGAAACATCCTTCTTCGCACCCCGCTGCGCTTTGACGTCATGCGCACGACCTCGCGCTGCATCGGCGTCACCCACGCCGAAGATCTTCCCCTCGCTCAGGTGCTCGTGCGCCAGGAGATCGAAGTGGGAGATCGCCCCGAGTTCGCCTTCGCGAACTAGTGCCAGTCGCGCGAGGAGGGCACCGTCGCTCCTAGGGCGAGCGCCTCGACGTGTTCGGCCACCAGCGTGACGATCCCCTGAGCGCGTTCGAGTGACCCACGAACGATCAGGGCGGAGGCGAGGCCCGCCACCTTTGACCACCGAGCCCAGGCTCCCTTCGAAAAGATCACGTTCACGTGACCGGTCTCGTCTTCGAGGTTGACAAAGACCGCTCCATTGGCCGTCTCGGGATGTTGACGATGCGTGACGACCCCGGCGACGCTCACGCGCTTCGCCTCTACGCCGATGAGGGCGTTCGCCCGCGTCACCCCGCGGGCCGTGAGGGCGGGGCGCACCAGTTCCATCGCCGTCGCCTCGGTCGTGAGCCCCATCGACCACAGGTCATCGGCGACACGCTCGAGCTCGGTCGCCGCGGGAAGCTCCGGCGCCACCTGACCGGTCACCACACCGGGGAGGCGATCCGCGAGGGCTTGGGCCGCGGCACCGGCGGACCAGGTGAGCGCGCGCCGCGACGCGCCAAAACTATCCAGTGCCCCGGCCGCGGCAAGCGCCTCAAGGTGTTGCTGTTGGAGACCCGCGCGGCGCGCGAGGTCCGCGCTGTCGCGCCACGGGGCACCCGCCACAATGCGCTCCGCCACCTCGGTACCGATCGAGCGCACGTCACAGAGACCCAGACGCACGAGGGCCTCGTCGCAGGTACCCTCGAGCGAGGCCCCCACGTCTGAATAGTTCACGTCGGGGCGCAGCACGCTCACCCCGTGGTGCTGGGCGTCCGCGACCAGACTCTGGGTCGACCAGAAACCCATGGGCTGAGCGTTGAGGAGCGAGACGAGAAAGGCCGCCGGGTAGTGCACCTTGATCCAGGCCGAGCAGTAGACGAGGTGCGCGAAGGAGACCGCGTGCGACTCGGGGAAGCCGAAGTTCGCAAAGGCCGCCAACGCCTCAAAGAGCTGATCGGCCGCCTCACCCACAATGCCGTTCTGCGCCATGCCCGAGTAGAAACGGCCCTTGAGTTTCATCATGCGAAGTTCCGAGCGCTTCGACGCCATGGCTTGGCGCAGTTCGTCGGACTCACTCGGCGAGAAACCCGCCACCGCCACGGCCATCTCCATGAGCTGCTCTTGGAAGAGCGGCACCCCGAGCGTGCGCTCGAGGATTGGCTGGAGGCGAGGGTGCAGGTAGGTGATGGGATCATCCCCGCGACGTCGGCGAATATAGGGGTTCACCGCGCGGCCCTGAATGGGTCCGGGTCGAATGAGAGCCACCTCGACAACGATGTCGTAGAAGCAGCGCGGCTGGACACGCGGCAGGGTCGCCATCTGCGCGCGCGACTCCACCTGAAAGACCCCCACGGTATCGGCCTCGCACAACAGGTCGTAGACCGCGTCTTCTTGGGGCAGCATCGCCAGGTCCAACGAGACGTCGTGGAACTCTCTCACAACGTCCACTGCGCGATGCAGCGCCTCGAGCATGCCCAGCCCCAAGAGGTCGAACTTCACGAGGCCGATCGCCGCGCAGTCGTCCTTGTCCCACTGCAGGACGCTGCGTCCAGGCATGCGCCCCCACTCGATGGGACAGACCTCGAGCATGGGTCGATCGCACAGCACCATGCCGGCTGAGTGGATGCCGAGGTGACGCGGTCGGTCTTGCAGCTGGGCGGCCATGGTGGTGATGATCGGATCCACGCCCGAGTCGCCCGGGGTCATCGTCGCGCGGTCCACGTGATCGCGGATGTAGTTGGCCTCCTCCTCGCTATGCCCGAAGGCCCGTGCGACGTCGCGCAGCGCCGACTTCGAGCGATAGGTGATCACGGCCGCGACCTGAGCCGCGTGGTGTCGGTCGTAGCGATCGAACACGTACTGGATCACCTCTTCGCGCCGACCCGACTCGATGTCCACGTCAATGTCGGGAGGACCGTCGCGCGCCGGTGAGAGAAACCGCTCGAAGAACAAGTTGAGGGACACGGCGTCGGCGTTGGTGATGCCGAGCGAGTAACACACCGCCGAGTTGGCGGCCGAGCCCCGACCCTGGCAGTAGATATCGCTCTTGCGACAGAACTCCGTGATGTCCCAGACGGTCAGGAAGTAGCCCGCAAAGCCGAGCGTCCTGATCACCGAAAGTTCGTGATCGATCTGACGCCACGCACCCGGTACCCGCTCGTTGTCGCGCGTGCCGTAGCGCTGAGTGGCACCCTGCGCCACGATCTCTTCTAAGTACGACTGCTCGTCGTGGCCCTCGGGTGTCTGGAACGCCGGGAGATTCGGCGCGACGAGGCGAAGGTCGAAGGCGAGCTCCCCCACCAACTCACCGGCCGTGTCAACGACCCCGGGCCAGCGTGCAAAGCGCCGGCGCTGCTCGTCGTCGCTGCGCAGGTGCGCGAGCGGCGAGGCGCTCTGCCATCCCTCCATGTCGTCCAGACTCTGTCGCGCGCGAATCGCGGCCAGCACGCTGGCGCGAGGAAAGTCATGCGGGGTGGCGTAGTGCACGTTGTTGGTCGCCACCGCCGACACCTTCGCGCGTCGCGCCATCTCCACCAGCGCGTCGTTGCGCGCCACGTCGTCGGGCTCGCCGTGATCCCAGATCTCCACGGCCACGTTGTCGCGTCCGAAGCGCTCGACGAGTTGGGCGAGCGAGCGCGACGCGGCCCGGGGTCCTTCGTTCATCAGCGCGCGCGTGAGCGATCCCTTGCGACAACCCGTCAGCACCAGCCACTCGTGGGCCGTGCTCGCCACCGTCTCTAAGCCGAGACGAGGCGCGCCCTTTTCGCCGCGTTCGAGCAGAGCGAGGGCGAGCATCCGCGAGAGCGACGCGTACCCCTCGGGCGAACGCGCCAGTACCACGAGGTGATCGCCCGAGGGGTCGGGGACTCCCACCCGGTCGTCGTGGGCGTCCAGGGTGATCTCGCTGCCAAATACGCTGGCGAGACCCAGCGCACGCGCCGCTTCGGAAAACCGCACTACGCCGTAGAGACCATGGTGGTCGCACAGCGCGAGGCCCGAGAGGCCTAGGCGCGTCGCCTCAACGACGAGCTCTTCGGGATCGCTCGCGCCGTCTAAGAAGCTAAAGCCCGAATGAGCGTGCAGTTCTCCATAGACGGCCATCAGTCATAGATTCCGACGAGCCACCAACGATTCGACTCCGCAGCAACCAACAACGCCTCACCCGAGGCGAGCACCATCTGGACGTGCGCACGCCGGCGGTGGCGCGACCACCACCGCTCCACCAAAGGCCACGGTCCCGCGAACCAGATGATCTCCCGACGCAGCGGCGACGAGAAGATCACGGCCGACGGGGCCGCACTAAGAACGCCGCGCGAGTTGAGCACCACAGGTCGATCCGTCTCGTCGCGCAGCTGCAACGGCACGGGTTGGGCGAGGGTCGTGGCCGGTGAGGGCGCCGCCAGCCGTCCGGGCCAGGGGGCACGATCGCGCACGACCGTCGAGGGTGACCCCCAGGGCACAAGGGTCGCGCGATCCTCGGGTCCGCGACCTCCCTGAAGACTCGCGACGACCACCGCCTCGGCCCCCAGTCGCTCCCGCACCCGCCGCGCGGCCGCGTCGGCGCGATCGTCTTCGGCACCGCGTTGACCAAAGAATCCCTGCTGCTCGTCGAAGAGGTCATCCTCCCCGCGCAGTTGCGCCAGACGACGCGCCAGTTTGGGGTCGCGCTGAGAGTCCAGTTCGGTGAGTTCGCCGCGGGCCACCCGGTGCAAGATCAGTGCGTGTTTGTTGAAGCGCTCTCCCACGCGCGCGCTGTCCAAATCCGCGAAGGCACCGAGCGTGTGCAGTCCCAAGCGCCGACACGTGGTCGCGAGATCTTTGCGACCCAGTACCTCGAGGGGCTGGGCGCGACGAAACGCGTCGCTTTCTCCGCGGGGTACGAGAACCTCTCGGTGCGCCGCGAGCTCCGCGCAGAACAGTCCTTCGGCGACGCCGAGCTTGGCGGGGGCGCCCACGACATCGAGGACGCACTGGCGCACCATGCCCAGTACCACCTCGTCACCACCGAAGAATCGACTCGGCCCACGCAAGGGCATGACGAAGAGCCCGAGTCGTATCACCTCCGTAAAAGGACACATCGCCTCGAGCGCGTCGGCCAGGGCGATGGTGTGTCGCATCGTCGAGCCGTCGGGCTGTTCGAGGGCGAGGGACTCGACCCAGACCGCTAGCAGTTGCTCCATCAGCGAGCCTCGGCCGCACCGCGACGGTTGGGCACGATCACCACGTGGTCACTGCCCCGCGCGAGTTCTCCGCGCCCGCTCACGTGCACCGTGAGATATCTCGCGTCCAGGCGCGAGGAGGCGACCCACTCGGCCTGAGTCACCCGAAAGAGAATGTCCGCCGGAAGGGGCCACGACGAGCGCGGCTCACTCAGAGCAACGAGGACCGAGCCACGCTCTCGTACGCGGTCCATCAAGCGTCGTGACGCCTGGTGGCCCGGACGCGACGGCGGTCGCACGATGACGAGGTCAACCCCGTCGAGAAGATCGGCCGCCGACTCCGCCCACGCGCCTCGAGGACGTGGGACGAAGAGCACGCGGCGCAGGTCCACCCCGAGTTCAGCCATCGCGACGACCCCGGGATCGTCCACGCCCACGACACCCGACCAGTGTCCACTCGTGCTGGCCTCGCTCACGAGGCTCAGAGCGAGACTGAGTCCACCCAGGCCGACCGGTGCCTCCACCACCACTGTCGATCCGCGACGCAGGGTCCCGTCGGGCACGAACGCACGCCAGGGCTCGCCCAGGGGAATCGTGCGGGTCTTGGCGAGCGATACCGGGCGCACCCGGGCGAGCAGGTCAGGAGGCAGCGAGGGTCGAGGAGCCAAAAAAGCGAACATGTGTTCGTAAGAGTAGCCATCCCTCGCGACACGCGCCAGTGGACGATAAAAGGCCAAAATCTTGCCCTTCTCGTGCAAGAATCACGGCATCATCCGCCTCGCCACCTCCTCCGACGCCCTCGAAGCGCTCGCTCTCCAGGGCGAGGTCACGGGCCTCAGCCCCGATCGGGCGCGTGAGATTCTCGACAGTGCGATCGCAGCGAGCGAGTGTCTTGTTCACGTTGATGTGAGCGACGAGGTCACCGGCTTTGTCATCACCAACGCCCGAGCGTTCTTCGGTCGAGACTTCATCAAGCTCCTCATCATCGCTCCGACCCGCCGACACACCGGCATCGGTCGTTCGTTGCTGGAGGCGGCGGTGTCTGGGGCGAGCACTGCAACGATCTTCTCTTCCACCAACGAATCCAACGTCGCCATGCGCGCGATGTTCGAGCACGACGGTTGGACCCTGAGCGGTGTGCTCAGCGGAATCGATGAAGGGGATCCCGAGATGGTGTTCTACCGGCATCATGTCCTCGCCTGATCCTCCAACGCTTACTTCATTAGTCCCTTCGTGAGAGCCGAATACTGTCTCGACATAGTTCGTTCCATTTTTTGAATTGACGACACCGTCGTTGCAGTTGGCGGTTCGCTCTTGTCGGCAATGGACTCATACGCCTCGTAGATTTCTCGCGTCGTCTGTTCCAACGCGTGAGCGTCATGCTTATCTCTGATGGGATAGTTCCATTCTGAAACCGAGTTAGCAAAATTTCCAAACTGTTCGGCGGTCTTGCGCGCCAGGGTTTTCACGCACCCTTCGCCCTGCGGAGTGCACGAGTCGTACTGCTGAGCGTATTGAGTCACTTCTTCTCCCAACACGCCGTAGGCCGTTTCGAGTTCGACCAATGAAGTTGGGGCGAGCTTGCCAGTTATTTTAAAGTCGAACTCATCGTCTCCCACGTCGTACAACCCGCTGCTCGCAAAAGAGACACACGCGTCATGATCGGCGATAGTCGTGATCGTCAGATATTCGCCCGGCGCAAGTGGTGGCCCATAATTCGTCTCGCCCTCATTTTGATTCATTGGTCCCGACACCGCCGTATCGAGAGCATCATCTTCAACGGTGCCGCAAACCATGGCATCGCCCCCCAGCATTGCGAAGGTCCACGTGCCAGCGGCCGGGTCGGCTGAGAATCGGTACGTCTCTCGGTGTCCGACATACATCGATCCGTTGCGGCCTTGAGCGTATTTCGCCGCGTTTTCGCTCGCTCCCGCTGCGAACTTCGAGTTCGCCGGAGCGTGACCGACGTCTTTGTAACTCTGCCAGTCCTGAGCCAGCAAGGACAGAAAGTCCGTCGGCGGAACCGGAGGTGGCGTGCTGGGAACGGGATTGTAGGAATCAACGGCTCCGCCTTTCAAATCGATAGCGGCGGTTGCAAAACTTAGGAATTGCAGCGGATGTTTTTTGTTCCCGGCATAGCCCGTTTGAAAACTAAGTTGCCACGGCTTCGAGGGAGATGATTTGGTCAGGATGTTCATGTACATCCACGGTTGGATAGTTCCCGGACTTCCATTGTTCCCAACTTCGTTGGTGGTTTCAATTGAAGCCAAAAAGTACAAGGGATATGAATGCTGCAAGGGAACCACGACCTGAAAATTCCCCATCTGGGGATGCAAGTTCGGGTTCTCACATTCGCCCGTGTTCGCGCAGTTGTAGATCGTACCGTTCAGTACCGGACCCTGTGAGGTGAGCTGGGTCAAAGCACGCGTGTCGTTGTCATTTATTGCTGTCTGCCAGGCGCTCCACAATGCTCGCGTCACGTCCATCGCTTGCACGGCCGTGATAAGACCGCCACGGCCGTGAGTTTGCGACAGGTACAGAGCCGACGGGAGTTTGATGGCAGCCCCGACGATGAGATGAGCAGGCGAGGGTGGCTCGGTGGCGGTATCCCTATCGTTCAGACCATCCGCGGCCGATCGTTGAATTTCGCCACTCGAAGATACGTGGTACGTAAGTTGCTTCGATGGAGTGCCGACTTCGGGCGTAATCGCCACCGGGCGTGGTGTGTTCGCTCCGGTGACCGCCTCAGGCACCAGTACCAGTGAAAGTGCCAGGGCCGACACGATGCATGTCTTTCCAGTGGCGCTGGCGATCCTGCGACTCTTCTGCGCTGGCTTGTGACCGAGGTCGGATTCTCGCATCGGCGAAATCCTATTCCTCGTCAAATCACCAACAGTGCGGGCGTACAGTGTTCGTCGCCGCACGCAATACTGGAAGCCGTGTGCGGCCGCATCGCTCTCTTCACTCCCCCCGCTCATCTCGCCCGGTTCCTTGACGCCGCCCTCGCCGCCGACCTAGATCTCAAAGGGCTACCGAGCTGGAACGTCGGTCCCCAACGAGCGCTCTTTGGCGTCAGCTATCACCACGAAGCTCGGATAATGGATGAATACCGCTGGGGGCTGGTACCCAGTTGGGCCAAGGATCCTTCGATCGGGAATCGGATGTTCAACGCTCGCGCCGAAGGCCTAGAAGCGAAGCCTGCCTTTCGCCGCGCCTTTGAACGCCGAGCCTGCGTGATTCCCGTCGACGGCTTCTACGAGTGGGACCATCGACCCGGAGCCAACCGCCAACCGAACTTCTTTACGCGCGTCGACGATGACCCCACTCTCCTCGCGGGCCTCTACGAGTTCTGGCGGGACCCGGCGATTGAGAACCCCGAACCCCTCGTGACGTGCACCGTCATCACCACAACGCCCGGTGCGGATATCGATGGGATTCACGACCGCATGCCGGTCGTCTTATCGCACGATGACGTCGAGGTCTGGCTCGATGTGGCCGATCACTCTGCCGAAGAGCGACTCTTATTGCTGCGTCCTGCTCCTGCTGGGACCCTTCGTCACTATGAGGTGGGCAAGGCCGTGGGCTCCGTGAAGAACGACGGACCCGAACTCATCGAGCCCCTCGAACCGCAGTCGCTCTTCTAGCTACTGGATCGTGAGTTCGGTCCCAGACGGCCGAAAACCCCGAGTGACCAGTGAGCCGAAACTCACCCGCCCCTCGGGGTTTCCGAGGCACATCATCGGCGCTCCGTGTCGGACAGAACACCTTTGACGGCAGGCACTTCACGTCATTCGCCCGTTCCGTGTAGCGGACCGAACTCCGCTACCCGTTGAAAGGAATCCGTTCCTCTTGCGAGGTCCCTTTTCCCCCCACTTCTTTCTCACCTTGCGGTTCGTCAGATCGTTGGCAGGTACTACGTGAACTACGAGTGATACTGTGCCAGAGATTCATCCCCCGACCAAGGGCAAAGGGGGAAATCAAAAACTTTTGCCCAGGATTGTGTCAGTTATCCACCAAAGAAGTCGCCAAGGCGTCACATACCAACTACTTAGACGCATCTTTTCCACAGAGAGAGCCAATTTTTAGGTCTCAGATTGACCTGCCGAGAGACTCGAAATCGCTAGTTACGCGACCGTAGTTCTTTCCAGCCAACGCCCGTGGGCGTGGCACCACCCCCATCGTACCGGAGTGGCCCCTGGACGTGTCACCACGATCTGGGACGCGGCTCGGTGCGCGTCCTCCGTGGTCGCGTCGATGCCGGGCCACGTCACCATCGGCGATTCGACAGAGATCCACGCGACAGCGCCGAGTGCACACCGACGCGACACCTCGTCGAAGTACCACTCACGTTCGTCGTGACTGAAATACGCGGCCGTCCAGGTATTCACGATGATCGTGGTGGCGCTGGTGGTGCACCGAACAAGCGCCTCGTCGAGACGTTCTCTCACACTTCCGCGCAAGATCGTCGCGCTCGGCCAGCGTGCCTGAGCGGCGACGATGGCGTCGAATCGCTCGTGTCGGCGGCGCTCCTCGGCCCACAGACACGCCTTGAGCCACAGTCGATCTTCCTCATTCCCCAAGGACAGCGGATTGAGATCGATTCCCACTCGTTCGTTCACCCGAGGCAGAAGCCGAGTTCGATCAATCTCCGAGCGGTCCTCACAGACCAGCGTCAAGGGATTCGCGTCGTCGTGAGCTCGCACCGGAAATTGATCGAAGCGCAGATTGATGCCGGCCGACGCACCAACTTCCAGAATGTTCACAGTCTCGTCACTTCGCGCCAGGTCCGCAACGACGGCTTGAAGGACCGCGCTGCGTCCCGGCTCGTTGGTCTGCGTCGAGCGCCACAGTTCGTCTCGCACGAGAGAAGGCTCCTCGCCCAGCGCCGCGATCACGCGGTACGCGGCGTTCCTCGGGTGGCGAAGTTCGCCGCGGCGAGCGTCGTCGTACATCGGTGCGAGCACGGGGTGTCCCCGAAGCGCGGCGAGTTGAAGAGCGGCGAGCACCAGCATGGGGTTGCGCTGGGAGGCCCGCACGCTGGCTAGAAGCTCGAGCGCGAGGTGGTCGTTTTCCAACTCGCCCAACAGCGCGCTGTAAAACGGCAATCGCTCGTAGTCCTCCGGAGCCATCGCGTGGTGGTACCGCCGACGCGCGTCGTCGATATCAGGCTCGCCGATGACGCTCTCTTTCGCCATGCCAACGTGCAATCAGTGAGAAGGGCGCCCAGCGTCCTGGCGCCCTCGACGTGTTCGACGCATCGAGAGGCGCAACTGCGCGACGCGCGCGACGCCGATCGCCAGCACCACGATGGCTCCGGCCACCGCAGCCGCGAGCAACGAGACGGCCACCGGGATGGTGCCGTGGAGGCCGAAAAACTCAACGCGCACGTGACGGGTGTTTTGGGCGATGAAGTCGATCAGAGCGACCAAAAACAACACCACGATCGCTGTCGCGACCCACGTGGCGGACGTGCGAGTGTGTCGTACGCCCTGGCCGTCGTGAGGGGTCGAAACGCTGTGGCCTACGTCGACTTCGTCACCTTCGGGTTGGTTTACCTCCGCGTTGTCGCCACTCACTTCGCCCCTCTCCGGACATTGGCCCAAGAGTATTCTCAGCCACGCTCCGCACGACTTGGTAACGCGAACTATCGGGTGGAGGTGATGGGATTCGAACCCACTGCCTCTACATTGCGAACGTAGCGCTCTACCAATTGAGCTACACCCCCGTGGAGGTGACTACTTTACCCTAAGGCGCGCCGACTCGGTTCACGCTGCCAGCCCTCGTAGGCCTCGGCCTCGTCGTACTCGAACTGCGGCTCGTCGTCGTAGTAGAGGTACTGGCGCGAGTCGAAGTCGTAGTCGCCGTAGACCGGCTCGTCCATCCGCACCGAGCGGCGCTGGGGCAAGCGAAGGTTGAGCGAGGGCTCATTCAGATACCCCTGGCTCACCGAGTAGAGGCCGAGTGCGACGTAGAGCACGACGGCGAACCACGCGAGTGCCGCGAGATCAAGAACGAGGGATGCACCCGACGCGACCGCGATCACCGTCATCAGCGTGGCGGCACCGACCAAGCTCAAAAACACCATGCGGCGCTGCTGTCTCATCGTGCGGCGACGAAGAGGCGCCTCATAGCGCTCCATCACCGTCACCTCGGGTTCGCGCGGACGCGACGAGTACGCGGCCGCGTAGTGATTGGTCGTCACTCCCACGTTCTCGCTGGGCTCGTCGAACTCGTAGTTCTCGGTCCACTCGTCCCAGGTGCTGCGAGCCTCGAGTGTGGTGGGCGTGTCATCGCTGCGAACAACTCGTAGGTGAGGCCGCCGCCCGGCGGGCGGTTCGAAGTACGACTCCTCGTCGGCCTCATCGAGCCGATGGGCGGGGGCGACGACGTATCCGGGCCGGCTCAACACCTCGTGCTCGGCGTGGAAGGAGTCAATTGAGCGTTCGGCTCCGCCGTCACGGAAGTGTCGTATCGCCACCGGGGCCAGGAGAGCGACCCAAAACAGCGCGAGAACTAGGAGAAGCATCCGACGTACGGGCTGAAACGTCGCTGTGGCATTGCGACAAATTTACAGTCGTACCATGGTTTTTTGGTGGATGTCAGGCCCCGTGAAGCCCGCACTCGTCCTTGTCCAGGCCCACCCAACGACCTGAGCGCCGATCGCCGTCGACCTGGGGTTTCATTGTCATCGCGGCGCAACCGATCGACGCATAGCCCTGCGCCCACAGCGGATGCTCGGGCAGATCGTGACTCGTGAGGTAGTAGGCGACGTCGTCATCGCTCCACGTGGCGAGTGGATTCACCTTCACCAGATTGAATTTCTCGTCCCACATCAGGGTTTTCATCGCGGCGCGCGTCGGTGCGTCCACGCGTTTCACCGAGGTGATCCACGCGCTCTTCCCCATCAGGGCACGACCCAGCGGCTCCACCTTGCGCAGGTTGCAGCACTGAGCGGTGCCACAGGGCCACGCATCGGCCGCGGGACCAGGCGAAGTACGCGTCACGTTGAGGGACCAGGCGACTTCGAGTTCGCTGGCGAAATCGAGCGTCTCTTGGAAGTGGCCGCCGGTGTCCAGGAAGATGACTTCGGTGTCCGGTCGAAGTTCGTGCACCATGTGCAAAAGGGCCACGTCCTCAAACGAACAAGCCATCGCTGCGTCAGCGCCGAAACGTTCGAACGTCCAGCGCAGAATCTCGATCGGAGTCGAACGCTCGAAACGCTCGTTGATCTCATCCAACTCGCCCAGCGTCGGCGTGGGGTCAATTGCCGTCATTCTCAGGCCACTCCCGGTTTCTCTAGTGGATAACTAGAATACTGTGGCATCCCAGGAATATGACCACCACCTTGACCACTCCCCACGCCACCGACCACCTCGACATCCTCGAGTCTCACGCCCTATTTATCCTGCGTGAGGTTGTCGCCGAGTGCGAGCGGCCCGTCCTTCTTTTTTCGGGGGGCAAGGATTCGGCCGTGCTCCTGCACCTGGCCGCGAAGGCCTTCGCGCCCCAGCAACTTCCCTTCCCCGTGCTGCACATCGACACTGGCCAAAACTTCCCGGAAGTGCTGGAGTTTCGCGACCGTGCCGTGGAGGCCGTCGGGGCGCGTCTGATCGTCGCGCGCGTTCAGGACTCGATCGACCAAGGCAAGGTCGTCGATCCCGGACCGCTGGGGTCGCGCAACCGACTCCAGACGGTCACACTGTTGGACGCCATCACCGACAACTCCTTTGACGCCGCGTTCGGTGGCGCGCGGCGCGACGAGGACAAGGCCCGGGCCAAAGAGCGGATCTTGAGTTTCCGTGACGCGTTTGGACAGTGGGACCCACGCCAACAGCGCCCCGAGCTCTGGCAGCTCTATCAGGGCAAGGTGAACCCCGGCGAACACGTGCGAGCCTTCCCGCTCTCGGACTGGACGGAACTTGACGTCTGGCAGTACATCGGTCGAGAAAAAATGGACCTACCCTCGATCTACTTCGCCCACGAACGTCCAGTGGTCTCCCGCGACGGCATGTGGCTCGCGGTGGGTGACTTCGTGGAGCCCCTGGCGGGCGAAGACGTCGTGACCCAGATGGTGCGCTTTCGCACCGTGGGAGACGCCAACTGCACCGGCGCGGTACTCTCCCGCGCGGCGACGCTCGACGCGATCATTGACGAAGTCGCGGTCGCGAACGTCTCGGAACGAGGGGCCACGCGCGGCGACGACAAATTCTCCGAGACCGCGATGGAAGATCGCAAGCGCGAGGGCTACTTCTAAGTGCAACTCACCACAAAAGACGTACTGCGTCTCGCCACCATCGGCTCGGTCGACGACGGAAAATCGACCCTTATCGGACGACTGCTCGTTGACACTCGCCAACTCTTTGACGATCAACTCGACGCGGTGGCCGCCGCGTCGGAGAAGCGTGGAATCGGCGACCTCGATCTCAGTTTCGTCACTGACGGACTACGCGCGGAACGCGAACAGGGCATCACCATCGACGTTGCCTATCGCTACGCCTCGACGCCCACGCGCAAGTTCATCATCGCCGACTGCCCCGGTCACGTGCGCTACACGCGCAACATGGCGACGGGCGCCTCAACAGCCGACCTCGCGCTGGTGGTGGTCGACGTCGCCTCGGGACTCAAGGAACAGACTCGTCGTCACCTGTTTATTGCGGCTCTGCTGGGCGTGCGCTCCATGATCGTGGCGATCAACAAGATGGACACGGTCGCCTGGTCGCAGCTGGCCTTCCAGAGCGTCGTGGATGAGATCGAGACCTTATCCCGCGAGTTGGGATTCACCTCGACTCGGGCGATACCGGTATCGGCATTGCTGGGCGACAACGTCGCCGAGAGGTCCCCCAACACGACCTGGTACGGCGGCCCGTCGGTGTTGGAGGCGCTCGAATTGTCGGAGTCCGGCTCGTGGGAAAGCGCCCAGGGCGGACGACTGCCCATCCAGTGGGTGCTTCGCCAAGTGGGCGGGGGCCGCACGTACGCGGGCATGGTGAGCGGGGAGGCGTTCCACGTCGGCGACACGGTGACCCTCCTCCCCCAGGGCGTCGAGACGACGATTCGCGCCATCAACTTCGGTGGAGAAGCCAGAGTCGAGGCGACCGTAGGCGTCGCGGCGGACCTCGACCTCGCCGATGAGACCGACGCCGGTCGCGGTGATCTCATCGCCACGCATCCGCTCCCCCTGGTGACCAGAGAGTTCGAGGCAACTATCTGCTGGTTTGGAGAGAAGCCCTTTACGACGAACGGTCAGCGCCTGCGTCTTAAGCACACCACGAAGTCCACGCCCGTCAAGGTGCAGTCGATCACCGGGGTCATCAACATCGAGTCGCTCTCCTTCGACGAGGCGACTTCGCTCGAGACCAACGACATCGGTCTCGCGACGCTGCTGACCTCCGATGCACTGGTGGTTGACGATTACCGCGAAGACCGCGTCACGGGCAGCTTCGTGCTCATCGACGAGGTCACCAACGCGACGGTCGCGGCCGGAATGGTCGGGCACGCGTCGTTTCTCTAGTCCTCGTTAGTCTTCGGCGCTCTCCACGTAAAGTGACGACAACGAACTGAACCACCGATCAAGAAGGTGAGAGAGCCATGCAGTGGAACGCCGCCGCCAGCGACCACCCGGAGTGGCCCACCACCATCACCAACTACGACGCCAAACTGAAGGTCGCCTGCGAGGCGGCCCGGCGGCTACGTGACGGGGACGTGGTGGGCGTCGGCAGCGGATCGACGAGTCTGCTGACCCTGCGGGCTTTGGTCGAGCGTTCGCACGACGAGTCCCTGCGCTTTCGCGCCATCACCACGTCACTCGAGATGTCGATTGCGTGCACCGAACTGGGCGTGCCCACCACCAGCCTTCTCAACGCGCGGCCCGACTGGTCCTTCGACGGCGCCGACGAAGTGGACGGCGAGGCGAACATGATCAAGGGTCGAGGCGGCGCCATGCTGCGAGAGAAGCTGCTGCTCGCGAGTTCACCCGAGCGCTACATACTGATCGATGAGTCCAAGAGAGTCGCGAAGCTCGGTGAGAAGGCCCGGGTACCCATCGAAGTCATTCCTGAAGCTCTGCAGTTCGTTCAATCGCAGTTAGTCGAGAGTTTCGACGTCCGAGACGTGGAGCTTCGCATGGCCATCGCGAAGGACGGTCCGGTGGTGACCGAGCACGGGAACGTGATTCTCGAAGTGCATTTCGCCGACGTGACCGCCAAGACTGACGTGGGCGTCAACTGTCTTCCGGGCGTCGCCGCCTCGGGTCTGTTCTTCGGCTTTGCGCCCACCGTCGTGAGCGCCTGAGCAGCTCACCATCTCTCAGCGCGGTTCGTCGAGGAACGGTTACTCGTCCGCGACGATCGAACCGACCCTTTCGCCCACGCCCGGATCTCTGGCGACGACGTACGTGGCGTACGCGATCGCGAGAACGATTGCGGCGAGCGCCATGTACGGATACCAGTTGTAGGGAGTGGGCTGGCCGGGCTTGGCAAGATAGTAGAGGGGAACGAGTATCCACAGTGCACCGATGACCGGCAGAACACCGTGGCGCACCACGTTGAATCGCTCGGGGAAGTTCCTCTTGTAGTAGAAGGGCAGCGCAACGTTGCTGAGCCCATAGACGATGAGGATCAGAATCGTTCCGAACGTCGAGGACTCGTCGAACATGGTGAGTGGGCTCATGGCGCCCGAGCTGGAACCGCCGATGATGTGGCCGAGCCCCCAGATCCCGATGATCCCGACACCGAGCCCAAGGAACGTAACCAGCGCGAAGATCGGCGTGCGGCGCACAGAGTGCACGTGTCCGATGAATGATGGCAGAAGGCCCTCGCGCCCCGCATTAAAGACCAGACGGGCCTGAGAGTTCGTGCCCGCGATGAGCGCCCCCAGAGTCGAGGTCATACCCGCGAGGAAGGCGAAGAAAAGAACGACCGCGAATCCTTCCTTGGCCACCGAGAGGAAGGGTATGGCGGCGGAGGTGAGGTTCGCCTCGCTCCCCTTGAATCCCACCACGGTGGAGAACGCGAAGAACGTGTAGGTGACGATCATGACGCAGATGGAGAAGAAAACGGCCTTGGGCACGTTCTTGCGCGGATTGTTGGTCTCCTCAGCCAGGGCTGCGGAGTTCTCCCAACCGATGAACAGATAGATCGCCAGCGGAAACCCAGCGGCGAGACCCGAGAAGCCGTTCTTTACGTTGTGCCATTCAAAGGGTTGGAAGTTGATGTGCGAGTGGAACTTCGCTAGCGAGATGATGCTGACGATGATCATGATGATGATCTCAAAGGCGAAGAAGGCTCCGGCCAACTTCGTGGAAATCGCGATGCCGCGGTACATCATGAACGCCGCAAAAGCCAAGAAGATCAAAGTCCAGAATCCCCACGGCACGTTCTCGAGGCCCGACACGTTGTAGTTCTTCAAGATGATCTGAAAGAAACCGCCCACGATCGCAATCACCGACGCCATCGCAGCGATGTAGCCCGTGCCGGTCAGAATCGCGGTCGTGACGGCCGTGCGACCGCCAAAGGTCCTACCAATAAAAGAGATGAATCCACCCGTCGACGGCAAGACTTTGGTGAACTCCGAGAGCGTATTGCCAAGGAAGAGTACGGCGACACCCGCAGCGATGATGGTGAGAGGAGAGGCCAGTCCGGCGGTGTAGGCAAGAAAGCCAAAGCCGAAGTAGAAGCTCATGGCCGGTCCGATATTGGCCATCGTGGCCGTCGAAATATCGAAGAGTCCTAGCGCTCCTTGGCGCAGGCGCTCGTGCTCGCCTGGCACGACGGGCACCTTGGCGCCCAGAGACTCCGGCGTAAACGCTTCGCTCATATTCCCCCCTTTGATGAAGGCTCACTGCTTCATCGGCACCCGAGGTGCACTGCCATGAAAGATAGTTGACGAGTTCGGCGAATCGCGTCGTTTCATTAGAAACGCCTCAGCCGACCGAGGCCGCGCCGCGTGACTAGTCAGCGCGCATTCGTTGTCCGACGTTGCGCTCGGCGAGCGTACCTTCCACGAAGTGCTCGCGCACATTGCGTCGATCCACGTCGGGACGGTTTTGCGACAGTTTCGCCTTGCCCTCGATGGAGATCACTTCAATCTCTATCCCCACGATGGCCCTCAGTTGCGCCTCGCGGTAGTGCGCGTCCAGGTCATCAGCACGCCACTCGGGCTCGCGTCCTTGCTCGAAATGCGAGGTGACCGCGGTCGTCTGGGCCATCTTCCACTCTTCGTCGTTGCGGATCGTCGCGCGTCCACTCACCTCGGCGGCGACGTAGTTCCACGTCGGCACGACGCCAGGATTCTCAAGTCGACTGGGGTAGTACGAGGGAGTCACGTAGGCACTGGCCGTGAGGAACAGGGCCAGGACGTCGCTTCCATCCTCCACCGACTTCCACCACGGGTTCGCCTTCGCGACGTGCGTGCGGATCGTTCGTCGATCGTCGCTCACGATGACCGGCACATAGACACTGGCTAGTCCACTTTCGGTTTGGATGACCAAAAAACCCGCACCGGCGTCGTTCACGATACGCCAGGCCTCGTCGTCGTCGACCGCAAACAGAGAAGGCACGTACACGTCTCCAGTGTTCCACGAATGTTCCCTCGTCGGGGGTGGCTAGTCGAGACCCAATGCGACGTCGAGGGATTCGTAGCCGGGAGCGGTCCGGCGCCAGGGATACTCGCGCTCGAAGACGTCGGCGACATCAAGCAGAGCTTCATCGCGATAGTGCTCCACCGTGATCTGCAATCCAAAGGGCAGACCCGAAGAAAGGTGACCGAAGGGAAGGCTCAGCGCAGGGTGACCGGTGATGTTCTGTACGACCGTCGATAGGGTCTCGGGAGCGAGACCATGTATCTCTGACTCCTCGTTCATACGTCCGTCGGCGAGCCATCCCGGGGCGGCCACGGTGGGGGTGAGAAGTGCACCCCCACCCTCCAGGAGCTGATCCATTCGTCGGACGTAGAGGTAGCGCCGACGGCGCGCATCGAGGTAGTCGTCGATGTCAACGTCGAGCCCCGAACGGAAGAACTCTTGGGTCGCGACGTGGAACTCGTCCATGTGTTGGGTCACCCAGTTACGGCCCAGGGCCGATATATGTTCAGGGGCGCTGACGGTTAACCAGTCCAGATCCGGGTCGCCGTCAGCGAAGAACGTCGCCTGATCGATCCAGGTCACCGGCAGTCGTGTCAGTATGGCGAACGCCTCGACCGCATCGTGAAAGAGCGAATCGACGCGCGAGTCGAGTGGGCCAAAGGGTGACGTCCGATCAGCCGCACACAGATGGCGAAGGGGAATACTGCGCGCGCTCAACTGTGACGGCGCCGTCGGATCGCCCGGGACCGGACCGCGCATCACGCCAAAGAGCAGTCGCAGGTCGTCACTGGCGGTGGCGAACGGACCATCTGTCGAGTAGTCGATCCAGTCCGGCGCCGGCCATCGACCGACCACGCCATTGGTCGGTTTGAGTCCGACCAAGCCGCACAGTGACGCGGGGATGCGAACCGATCCCCCGCCGTCGGTGGCGGTGGCGACGCCGACTAACCCTGCCGCGACAGCGGCCGCTGAGCCACCACTCGAACCACCGGTCGAAAAGGCGAGGTTCCACGGGTTGCGCGTCACTCCCGTCAGGAGGCTGGCGGTATATCCCTCGATGGCGAACTCGGGCAACGTTGACTTGCCCACCACGACGGCCCCGGCGCGCAACAGCCGGCTCGGTACGACACCGTTGGTGGTAGCGACCGGCACGTCGCGCAAGGCGAGCGACCCCTTGCGAGTCTGGTGACCCTTGAGGTCCTCGAGGTCCTTGATCAGGCTGGGGACGCCGACAAGCGCTCCCCCGCGCTGCCCGCCTCGGTCGATGCGACGGGCGTGGTCGAGGGCCTCGTCGAAGGTCTCTTCAGCGAGGACGTTTAACTCAGTGGCTCGCTCGAGTCGATCGATCGACGCGCTCACGACGGCCGTCGCGCTGACCCGGCGTTCTCGAACAGCGCGAGCGATTTTGGAGATCGGTCCTCTCATTGCGTCACGATCCCGTCCTTCGCGCGTTCATGAGACTCTCTCGTCAGCTAAGTCGCAGATACGCTAACGCGACCGCCATCGCGACGCCGAGCCAGCACAACACCTTGAGGCCTCGTTCGAGGGGACGAAGGATTGTCGCCGTCGTCAGCGGCGACATCGTTCCATCGCTGCGCGTGACGGTTCCCGCCACCGATGCCGTGCGACGGCGCAGCTCGCGAGCCGGCGTCGAGAGCGTACGCTGAAGTTCGACAACGAGGGCTCCAAAAGCGGCGGCGGACACCGCGGCGACGCCGAGCGTGCCGTGTTGGGCGTAGTAAGCGGTCAGGATGGGGAACGCACCCCAGGCGAGCACGAGCACCAGTCCGTTGTGCAAGCGACCCCCAAAGAACTCGAGGTTGTAGCTCAGGGCGATAAATGCGCCGACCGCGATGAAGACCGCCATGTAGTAACTCACGAGGAACATCCCCAAGATCCCCAGTCCCACCGCTCCGCCCAGGCCGACCACTGCCGCCGCGATGAGTTGCCAAGAAGGAATCGTCGTGCGCAGCGGTCGCCCCTGGAGTTCGTCGAGGGCGTGCGCGCCGATCCCGAGCGCGAGGAAGAAAGCGGTGAGGGTCTCGGCGTAGCGCGTGACGTTGACTGGACCAACCAGGCAGGCGCCGATCGTGACCAATGCCAAATGCAGCATGGTGTAGGGAGGATGCAGCAGCGTCCACCACTCGCGCAGTCGCGTCGAACGAAGGAAGCGCGGCTGGGCGTAGAAAGATGGACCGGTCCCAGAATCCAATGGGGACGTCCCGCTCGACACGACTACGCCGCCCGGTAGCCCCAGATGACGACGCCCCCACCCAGGCTCATCGTTCGATACTCGACGTGTTCGATGCCGGCGTCACGCCACGCGGTCAGCGTCCAGTCCAGCGGATAGTTCTTGTAGTGCGCCGAGATGCTCGGTCCAAGGAATCGGCCGACGTCCCACCACGCCCGACCGCCGAGGAGATATCCGGCCAGTGGCAGGACGAGTCGTGTGTAGAGCCACCAACACCATCGCCACCCGCGATTCTCTGGTACCGCGAACTCGAGACTCGCGATGCGCCCACCGGGCTTGACGACGCGTGCGAGTTCGATCAACGCCGCCTGCGGATCAGCGACGTAGCGAAGCAGGTACGTAAAGGTCAAGGCGTCGAAACTCGCGTCCGCAAGGGGCAGTTGTTCGCCGCGACCTTGTACGAGGGTGATGCGATCAGTGAGATCTGCTCGCCGGACGTTGATCTCGCCTTGGCGCAGCATGTCGGCGCTCAGGTCCAGCCCGACGATTCGCGCCTGGGTCTTCTTCGCGAGCCTCTTCGATACCGCGCAGGGTCCACACGCGACGTCCGCGACCAGATGCGGATGACTTGAGATCAACGTGTCGACCATGGTCGCTCGCCAGCGCGCGTCCTGGCCGAAGGACAAAATCGCGGCGAGCAGGTCGTAGCGCTGCGGCAACGGCGCAAAGAGGCGCTGGGCGAACTGGTTGGGCTGGCGACGCGAGGCGGAGACGCTACGGCTCATGGCCTCAGAGCGAGGCCAACACCGCGCGCAAATACTCCTCGAAGGGCTCGTAGTACCAGGACTCGTCGTAGCGCTCGCCGTTCACAAAGAAGGTCGGCGTCCCATTCGCACCCGAACGAATCGCTCCTTCTAGATCGGCCTCGACGCGGACGTTCGGCGCGCCGCTAGCCAGGGCCTGCTCCACGTGATCGAGGTCCGCCCCGACGTCCTTCACGTACCCGCGCAGCGCGTCGGTGCCGAGCGAACGCTGGTTCTGATAGAGCGTGTCGTGCATGGCCCAGAACTTGTCCTCTCCTTGCTCTCCGACGGCCTCGGCCACTTCGGCGGCGGCCTGGGCGTGGGGGTGTACTTCAGCGAGGGGCAGGTTGCGAAAGATCAGTCGCATGGAGGACTCGAATGTTTTGAGCAACTTCTCCACGATCGGAAAGGCCTGTCCGCAGTAGGGGCACTCGTAGTCGCCGTACTCCACGACCGTGAGTTTGGCGTCGGGCGTGCCGCGCGCGTGATCGTTGGGACCAACTGGATTGACCAGATTTCCACTCACTTCAGGGCCTCCACTGCACTCAGGGCGCCGTCGGCGCCGGGACTTACTCCGACCGGGGAGACGTAGCTCCAGGCGATCGTCTTGTCGCGATCAATCACGAACAACGCGCGTTCGCAGGTGCCGGTCTTCTCGTCGTAGACGCCGTAGGCCCGGGCGGTCGCCCCCTTGGGGTGAAAGTCCGCGAGCAGGGGAAACTCAATCTTGTGCTGTTCACGAAAGGCTGTGTGGCTCCAGGCGCCGTCGACCGAGATACCGATCAACTGGGCGTTGCGCTGCTGAAAGAGTTTGCTGGCCGCTTCGAACATCGAGAGTTCGTCACCGCACACGGGACTCCAATCAGCGGGGTAAAAGATCAGCACGGCAGGTCCGTCGATTTCGGACAGGCTGAGCGCCTGATCGGGGGTTGCCAGCAGCGTGAAATCCGGTGCCGGTGTCCCACTAGACAACGCCATACCTACTCCTCTCGTTTGGGATGATTCTGAGATTAGACGAGCGACCGTCGTGTTCGTTCGGGAACCTCGCTTCGCGAAAGGTCCATCGGAGCCTCGAGAAACTCGCCGACGTGAGTCCCAAGTCCTGGCGCACTCCGCCTCCCCCTACCTGCGAACGTGGGGCCATTTTTGAGGGGCCTGCGCGGAAACCCGCGTTTCTGGAAAACTCGAGGTGCAGACCCGCGAGGAGGACGATATGGCCCGAAATCGACACCAATCAGCAGTCATCGAGTACCCCAGCGAACTTGAAGTCCGCCTCACTCGAGACTTCGACGCTCCGATGCAACTCGTCTTTGACGCCTTCACCAAGCCCGATCTCGTGCGACAGACTTTCGCCCCCTTTGGAGAGCAAATGACCAAGTGCGAAATCGACCTGCGCGTGGGAGGGAATTACCACTACATCATGGTGACTCACGACGGATTCGAGTGCTCGTTCCCCGGCACCTTCTTGGAGATTGAGCCTCCGCGGCGAATCGCACAGACGTGGCACTTCGACGGCTGGCCCGACGTCGAAGCGATCGAGACAATGAGCTTTCACGAAGCCAAAGGCGTGACCACGCTCACGTACGAACTGGCGTTCAGCGACAAGGCTGGACGAGATCACATGACGAAGTTTGATGGTCACCAAGCCAACTTCGACCACCTAGACGATCTCTTCGAGAGACTGCGCGAATAAACCAGCTCTGACCAGGATTGACAGTCGACGAACCGTCACTGGGGCGGTCAGGGTGAGCCTGTGGAGTCCCGGCGAAGTACCAATCGGGCATCCGCGAGAGCGACGTGACACGCGGCAAATTGATTCGGCGCCACCTCACCCAGCTGAGGTGTGACAGTTTTGCACTCCTCGATGGCGTACGGACAGCGAGGCTGGAAACGACATCCGGGCTTCGGGTCGACGACCTTGGGTGGCTCGCCAACGTCGATGGCAACGGAGTCGCCGAGCGGGCTGCGCGGATCGGGGACCGCCGAGAGCAGGAGTTTGGTGTAGGGATGGCGAGGGTCGCTCAAGATCTGCTCGGTCGGACCAACTTCGACGACGTGGCCGGCGTACATCACGATGATCCGGTCAGCAATGTATCGAGCGGAGGCCAGGTCGTGGGTTATGTAGAGGATGGAGACGTCCTCGCGTCGGCGCAAGTCGGCCATGAGATTGAGGACTCCTACGCGAATGGAGACGTCGAGCATGGAGACCGGCTCATCCGCCAGGATGAGCTTGGGTCGCAGCACAAGCGCCTGGGCGAAACCGATGCGCTGACGCTGTCCGCCGCTCAACTCGTAGGGGTACTTCTGGAGCGTCGCCTCTGCGGGCTCGAGGCCCACAGCCTCCATGACGCGCACGGCCTCGGATTGCCGGGCCGAGCCAGCGAGGTCGGGGCGATGGAGCTTGATCGCCCGCATGATCCCGTGCGAGACACGATACGAGGCGTTGATCGCGCTGTACGGGTCCTGAAAGACCATCGGAACCTCGCCGCGATAGGCGAGTTTCGCCTGGCGCCCCTTGATCTCATTCACCGACCGGCCCTCGAAGCGAATAGTCCCTGAACTCGGACGGTAGAGCGACGCGAGGAGACGCGCAATCGTGCTCTTGCCACTCCCGCTCTCGCCGACAAGTGCGACGATCTCGTGCTGACCAATCGTGAAACTCACGTCGTCGACCGCGTGCAGTAGTTTCTCGGTCCAAAAGCCGCGCATTCGAAACGTCCGAGTAAGGCCCGACACTTCCAGCAGAGGCGCCACGCCGTCGCCGGAACTCGGGCCCGTCGTCAACAACGCGTGCGCGTCGGGCGCCCCAAAAGGCACTTCGGGCAAGGCCGACGGTTGCGCGACCACAAGACCCACATTGTCAATCACCACTCGGTTGCTTCGCCCGGCCAGACTGCCCACCCCCGCCGTCGCGTTCGCGTAGAGCAGGCAGCGCACCTCGGATCCTTCCACCAGGTAGATCGGAGGCTCGACGACAGAGCACTCGGGCATCGCGTCCGCGCAGCGAGGTTGGAAACGACATCCGGGTGGCGGGCTGAGCAAGATTCGGTGGGGACCCCGCGATCCCGGTGAGAGGAATTTTCTCGCCGCGGATCGAGGGGTACGCCTCGAGCAGGGCGCGAGCGTACGGGTGACGTGGCGTGTCGATAATCGTCGACGTGACGCCGAGTTCGGCAACCTGTCCGGCGTACATGACCATGAGTCGGTCCGAGAAGTGACGCACCAGAGAGATGTCGTGCGTGACGAAGATAACGGCGAAACCCAGTCGATTCTGTAACTCCTTGATCTGGCGCATGAGGGACCGCTGACCTACGACGTCGAGGGCCGACGTGGGTTCGTCCATCACGATGAGATCGGGCGTAAAGAGAAGCGACATGGCGATCATGGCGCGCTGACGCATGCCGCCCGGAGAGTTGGTGGGGATAACTGTTCAGATGGATCGGATCGATGGACACGAGACGCAGAACTTCGGCCGACCGACTCGTGATCTCGTCACTGGACATCGTCGAGTGCGCCTTGCAGGCGTCGCGCATCTGCTGGCCGACGGTCATCACGGGGTTGAGGGCGTTCATGGCGTTCTGCATGACGACCGAGAAGTCCCGCCAGCGCAGATGGCGCAGCTCCTTGTCGCTCATCTGGGCCATCTCTTGACCGCGAAACGTGACACTCCCCCCGAGTGATTTCGGCGGGCGGGGAGAGAAGGCGGCTGATCGCGAACATGAGTGTCGACTTACCGCACCCCGACTCTCCCACGACCGCAAGAAACTCTCCGCGATGAAGATCGAGGTCAACGTTGTCAACAGCCACGACAGGCCCGGCGTCGGTGAGGTAGGCAACCGAGAGATTGCGAACCGACAGCAGCAGGCTTGACGATCCGTCCACGTCGCCGTTGAGCGCGATGGCGGCCCCGTCAGTGGACGAAGACATCGCCACGCCATCTGACGTAATCGGCTCTGGGTCGGCGACATGGCCGACGTTCGAATTCACGTGTCGCGGGCGCGACGAGCGACGCACTGGTCGCAGAGCGGGGTTGGAGATCTCGTCGAAGGCGAAGTTGATCAGCGCGAGCGATCCCCCGAAGAGTGCGAGGCAGACTCCGGGCATGATCGCCCACAGCGCGAGGCCCGATTGCAGCGCCGCCTCTTGATAGGACCAGTAGAGCATCGTGCCCCAACTCTGAGCGTTGGGGTCACCGAGTCCGATGAACTGCAGTCCGGCTGCGGTCAACACCGCGAAGACGGCGTTCAAACAGAAGGCCGCCACGATGAGCGAGCTCATCGATGGCAGCATCTCGGCCGCGATGATGTAACTGGATCGCTCGCCGCGAACGCTCGCGGCCTTGAGAAAATCTCGATTGCGCATCGAGAGCGCTTGCACGCGCAATTGGCGAGCGCTGTAGGACCAGTTCAGTGCGCCGAGGATGATGATGATGTCGAGCAGACCGGCGCTACGCAGGTAGGCGGCGATGACGATGAAGAGCGGGAAAGATGGGAATGACGAGCAGGATGTCCGTTAGCGTCGAGAGGATGCCGTCGGTCACGCCACCGAGGTAGGCGGACGCCACTCCGACGATGACCGCAACGAAGCGTGGCGATGAACCCGGCCGCGAACGCAATGATCAGGGACTGGCGCGCGCCCCAGACGAGCTGGGAGAAGATGTCCTGGCCGAAGGACGTCGTGCCCAGCCAGTGGGCCGCCGATGGCGAGAGGTTCGGCAGAAAGCTCTCGGCGCTCGGACTATACGGCGCGATCAGACCGGGAAAGACCGCCAGCACGAGGAAGAACAACAGAAACAAGAGACCGATTTGCGCCTTGCGGTTGCGCAGTAGCCCGAGCCACATGTTGTCACCGCGCGAACGCTCGGCGCGCGGGCCCGATCGCCTGGCACCGTCTCCTTTCTTCGCAATGACGAGTACCATATCCAGCGATGTGCGTCTGTTCAGAGTTCGCCATGGCCGTCAGGAGGACTCTCTGGTTCGGGGGTCAAGGATGGCCGTGAGCACGTCACAGATGAGCAGACTGAACAGCACCGCGAGCGTGATCAGAAGGAAGAGGGCTTGCATCAAGCGGGTAGTCGAGACCCTCTACCGCTCGCAGCAAGAGGCCTCCGAGTCCGGGGTAGTTAAAGACGTACTCGACGAGGATTGCCCCGGACACCACGAAGCCGAGTGCCATGGCAAAGCCGGTCAGGTTGGGGAGGATGGCGTTTCGCCCGGCGTAGGCCCACATGACTCGCCAGGGCTTCAGCCCTTTCGCGCGGGCCATGCGAACGTAGTCTTCGGCGAGCACCGTGATGGTGTTGTTCCTCATGAAGAGGATCCACAAGCCGATTTGCGTGATGATGATCGTCATGCCCGGCAAGATCGCGTGACGCAAGCACGTCGCCGATGTACCCCAAGTTCCAGCCCGGGACGTCGGTGATGATGTTGTACGCGTCCTCATAGGGCAGCCACCCGAGCGTGACGCTAAAGATGTAGACCAGCAGCAGACCGACCCAGAAGTACGGGAGAGCGAAGCCGATGACGGCCATCGGCGGCAGCACATTGTCGAGCCACGTGCCGCGACGCCACGCGCTCACGAGCCCGATGAAGGTGCCGAGCACGAAGGCGAGGATCGTCGTCACGCCCGACCAGACCGAGGGTCCAGGGCAGCGCGTTCATCACCATGGTCTTCACGGGCGTTCCGAAGCTCGTGGTGATCGAGATGCCGAAGTTGAGCGTCACCACCCTCTTCCAGTACTCGCCGTACTGCACGATCAGGCTCTGGTGTTGTCCGCCACCGAGGAGGGTCGTCAGCGCCCGAAACGCCTGGGGCGTGATATGCGGGTACTGAGCGAGGAGGGCTTCGGCCGGGTTTCCCGGCATGAGACGCGGCAACAGGAAGTTCAGGGTCACCGCGGCCCATACCGTGACGACGAAGAAGGCTAGTCTCCGTCCGATAGCTCTCACTCGGGCTTCCTTGCGGCTCGGGCTAGAGCCGTCACTTTATTTTTCGTGCAAGTGCAAGAGCACAACGCCCCAGTCGGGAACGGCGTACTGATTGGGCTGCGCGTAGGGGTCACTCGGCGTCACCCAGCCCGCGATGGACTGCGTGTCGTACTGGTACCAGTCGACGGCTTCGGTCACCGGAATGACCGGCACGTCGCTGAGCATGACTTTTTGCAGCTCGTCGATCACCGTGTGCTGAACGGCCGCGCTGGTAGTCGAGGCGTACTGGGCGAAGAGGGCGTCGGTCGCCGGGCTGCTGTAGCGCTCCCAGTCATCCGAGGCCGACTTGCCGATCGGCGCGGTGTTCACGGAGTCGAGAATGGCGCGCAGTTCGTAGTACGGCGTCGGCCCGCCCGAGTCCCAGCTGTAGGCCAGCTGGTAGTTCCCGGTGTCGAGGTCCGACTCCCAGGTCGTCGCCGAGAGGTTGTCCGGAGTCAGCGAGATACCGACGGCCTTGAGGTCGGACTCGATCACGTTCACCGACGCCACCCAGTCGGAGTAGCCACCGTTGTTGATGATGGTGAAGGCGAGCTGCTTGCCGTCTTTGGCGAAGATGCCGTTGCTGCCCTTCTTGTACCCAGCCGCCTCCAGTATGGAGATCGCCTTCTTGGGGTTGTAGGCGTAGGCATTGCCGTACTGAGCTGCCTGGGTCTTGTCGTACCAACTTGAGTACGTGGGTGTCACGATGCTCGACTGGTTCGACGCCGGCTCGTAGCCCGACTCACCGATCTTGGACACGGCCGAGCGGTCAATGGCGTACGCCATGGCTTGGCGTACCGCCAAGTTCGAAAGAATCGGGTTCTTCAAGTTGATGTACATGTTGACGTTGTAGACGGGCTCGAACCAGATGTGGTAGTTCGGGTTCTTCGATAGGTAGTACGCCTGAATGTTCGGGACGTACTGCGATCCCCACTGGTCGGCGCCACTCGCGAGATCCGCGTTCGCCGCGTTGTTCGACAGATACGAGGGGAAGTTCACCGTTTCGATCTTGGGGAGACCGGCCTGCCAGTAGTTGGCGTTCTTGGTGTACTGGATATTGGCGCCGCTGCAGGTGTGCAGGGTGTACGGGCCGGTGCCGATCGGGTCGGAGTCGAGGTACGTGACGGGGTCCTTGATCTTTGACCAAATGTGCTCTGGCACAATGGGCGTTTCGTCAGCGATGTAGTAGAAGTACGTGACCGAAGGCTTGGTGAACTGGAAGACGACCTGGTTCGATCCCTTGGCCGACACGCTGCTCAGCACCGACCAGTCACCGTTCAGGTCGAGTGCGGGGTTCTTCTTCAACAGGTTGAAGGAGTAGACCACGTCCTTGGCGCTGAAGGCGACCCCGTCGGACCACTTCACGCCGCTTCTGATCGTGAAGGTGAGCGTTTTGTTGCCGTTGGACCAGGCCCAGGCACTCGCCAGCCACGGGGTCGTCGCGCCATTCTTCAGCGAATCCATGTACACGAGCTCTTCGTAAATCGGACCGAAAGAATCAAACTGGTCGGCGCCGCTGTAGGGGTTGAACTGGCAGTTCCAGGCGACTCCGTACTCGTCCGAGATCGAGATCGAACTGGTGTTGGACGACTTGGGTGTCGAATCCTTCGCGGTCGGCGAGCCATAGGCGGCTGTCGATAAGCCGGCGGTAAGAACCACCACCCCACCGACCACCGATAAACGCCGTCCCCATGACTTGGTATTCATAAGTCCCCCTTACGTCGCGCCGTGCACCCACGGCTCGATGCGAATGCGTGCGATCACCTTAGTTCTGTCGCGCCGAGCTATTAAAGAAACATCATTGTCTTAATTGAATGGCACGTTACACCAAGACAACGAACCCGTCAAGGACGGCGCCATGACAAGCAAGAATCGTCTCCAACGGTGATCGATGACTGCCCCCCGACGCCACCCTGTCGCGCTCGCCGTACGATGAGTCCGTGATGCGCTCAGCACCTCGCAGGAGATGGCCGTCACCAACATGACCGAGTCCGACGTGAGCGAGAGCCTCAATGTCGTTCCTCGTCCACTCGACGTCGCGCTCGGCGCGCCCAATTCGATCGGCTGTTCGCTGAGCGACGGACTCGTCGTCTCGTATGCGCCCGAACTCGTTCGAGAAGCCCGATGGTTTCGAGGGGTGCTTGAATCGGGCACAGGATGGCTCGTCGAACTCATCCGGAGCGATTCCGCGTCCGATGGCGTTATCGAGATCAACCTCGACCCAGAGATGCGATTCCCCCACGATTTGGGGAGCACCGCACGTGAGCTTCGCGATGGGGCCTACCACCTCAGGTCCTTCGGAGGGCGACTTATCATCACGTCCCCCGGTGCTGAAGGCGCCTTTTATGCGTTGCAAACACTGCGCCAGCTACTGCCCGACTCGACACTTCGAAAAGCAGGCCGGTCCGAACCGGTCTTCATTCCCGAATTGGAGATCTTCGATGCACCGAGATTTACCTGGCGCGGTGTCCTCCTCGACGTCGCCCGTCACTTCATGCCGAAAAGCTTCATCCTCGAGTTACTTGATCTCCTCGCCTTTCATAAGTGCAATGTTCTTCACCTCCACCTCACCGACGATCAGGGCTGGCGAATCGAGATAGAGGGTTATCCGCGCCTCACCGAGGTGGGGGCGTGGCGCCGCGAGTCGGGTGCCACCGACGAAGTCGCCAGGGGGCCCTTTGAAGGCGGCTTCTATACGCGCCACGATCTCGAAGAAATCGTGGCGTACGCCGCCGAGCGGCACATCCTGGTGCTGCCCGAGATCGATATGCCCGGACACATGGTGGCGGCGATCGCCGCGTACCCGACGCTGGGCAATACCGACGAGCACCTCACGGTGCGCCCCGCGTGGGGAGTCTCGAGTCATGTGCTCAATCTCGAGGAGACCACCGTTCGCTTCTGCACGGATGTCCTCGATGAGGTCGTCCGCGTCTTTCCGGGACCGTACGTGCACGTCGGTGGCGACGAGTGTCCCACGACGGAGTGGAGGACCAACCCGCGAGCACGAGAGATCATGCGTGACGAGGGCTACGCCGACGAAGTTCAACTGCAGGGATGGTTCACCAGCCGCATGGCGGATCATCTCAGTCGTCGCACCCGGCGAGTCGTCGCCTGGGATGACGTACTGGAAAGCGTCGCACCCCCCGACGCCATCGTGATGGCGTGGCAAAGCGAGATGAGGGGCGTCGCGGCGGTTGCGGCGGGGCATGACGTGGTGATGGTCCCCCAGGAGTGGTTGTATTTTGACCGGCCCGAGTCAGACGACCCCGACGAGCCCATCGGCTTCTCCGGGCCTACGACCACCGAGGATGTGTACTTATACGATCCGGTGCCGAGCGACGATTCCGGCGAGAGACCGTCATCGCGTGCTGGGAGCGCAGTGTCAGTTGTGGACGGAGCTCGTGACGAACACCACGTGAAGCGGAGTATCGCTACTTCCCCCGACTCTGCGCATTCGCCGAAGTCGCCTGGACGCTCGAGAGTCCCGAGCGTCCGAAGAACTACGCGGAGTTCGAGGACAGACTTCGCCGACACCTGGGACGACTCAGCGCACTGGGTGTCAACTTTCGACCCCTGGAGGGACCGCACCACGGATAGTTGGTTCGAGCGCCAACACTCAGCGCTTCATCACCCGCTGCCACGCGTGCTCGGCGCCGACGGCGAGACTGCCCTGGACGATGGCGTCCTCGCCCAGCGCGCTCGCGCGCACCGCGATCGGCAATCGTACGAGTGGGCGGAGTTCGCGCTTGACAAGCCCCACGAAGTAATTGTTCTGTCCAATCCCTCCACCAAGAACAACGAGGTCGAGATCAACGACGGCCGTGATGGAAGCGATCGCGAGGGCAATGAGATTGGCCTCATCGGCGACAATTCGACTGCAGAGCCCGTCTCCGCGTTCCGCGGCTTCGAAGATCAGTCGGGCGGTGACCACGCCGCTCATTTTGGCGTCCTTCGCCGCGCGCACCACACCAGCGGCTGACGCTGCGGACTCGAGCCAACCACGACGACGCGCGTCTTTCGGGTCCACATTGACGTCACTTCCGAGCGTCATGAACCCAATCTCTCCGGCACCGCCGTGCGACCCGCGATGGAGTTTCCCGTCAATAATGAGACCGAGTCCGATTCCAGTTCCCACCGTGACAAAACCAAAATTCGAACGCCTTGCGCCGTTCCCACGTCTCGTTCGGCGAGCGCGGCCAGATTGACGTCATTCTCGACCACCATGTCTTCGCCGAACGCTCGGCGTAGTTCCGCTAGTACCTGAGGACGCTGCCATCCCGGAAGGCCGCGCGCCATGAAGAACGCGTCGCGACGCCGGTCATAGATGCCGGGGCTCCCGATCACGGTCTGAGTAACTGCGGACCTCTTGATTTTGACCGTGGCGACGAGTTCGTCAGCGAGCGCCACGAGTTCTGACAAGCGACCGGCGCTACTTGTGGGATGCACCTTGCGTTGACCGCGCGCCCTGACGACCCCCGAAAGGTCGGCAATTGCTCCACGAACATTCTCTCGCCCAATGTCGAGTCCGAGAACGAAACCGGCCTCAGGACGAAGCTGGTAGAGCACGGTTGCTCGGCCGCGTCGGCCCGAGACTCTCCCGGCCACGCGGATCAAGCCCTCCTTTTCGAGGGTGGCTAGTGCCACCGCCACCGTCGGCTTTGACAGCCCCGACACCGCTGTCAACTCACTTCGAGAGACACTGTCAAATCGTCGAATCTGCTCAAGGAGCATCTGCTCGTTCAGCGCCCGCATCAAACTGGGACGAGCTGCAAGCACTTGTGGCGTGCTCGATGACTTGTCGTCGTAGTGCATCACGCAGTTCTACTCTCCCCAACTCCAGACATGCCACTACGCCAGGGACTCCTCAGTTCGCGTCGCACCGCTGCGCTGAACCCTCGCCCTCATCGTCCGCCACCGAGAATTTCGCTTTCGAGTCCGTGACTCTGCGGCGATGTTCGCGTTGCGTTACGTTGTTCGCCCGTTGAATGCCCGCCGCCGCACGCTCATCTGTTCATCAGGCCACACGAGTCCTCATCAGGCCGTCAGAGTGACCTTGTGAAGACCGGGCGGCGTGTCCACGGGTCGACCCCGCAACTCACCGACGCGAAGTGCGAGCACTTGGCCCACGATGACTTCGGAGAGCGCCACGCACCAATTCGGCCCAGCTTCGTCGACCACGATCTCCGCGTCGCACGAGAAACCCTCGCGAGCACTCGAACGCAGCACGACGGTGCGCATCGAGAAGCGCCGACACTCTTCCAGCATTGATTGAGCCACGTCGGTCGCCAACTCGTCGGTCATCACCAGCATCAACGTCGAGTTCTCTCCGTCTGCCCCGACGGGCCCATGCAGATAGTCGGCCGCTGAGTACGACTCGGCGCGAACACCCGACACTTCGCGAATCTTGATGGCAACTTCGGCGGCCACGGCTTGACCGAGTCCTCGTCCCACGACGGTCAGACCCCGCTCGGCGTTGAGCAGCTCCACGGGAAGAGAGTGTGACAGAGCCCAGTTGGCGGTTCGCTCCACCGCGTCGGGCAGCGTGGCCAGACCATCGAGCGGCGAACCTCCCATCGCCTCGACGATCTGGGCCAAAGTATGCCACGTCGCGGTGAAGGTCTTGGTCGAGGCCACTGCTCGCTCCGCGCCGGCTCGCAGTGCAATCACCGTCGAGGATGACTGTCCCAGCGGAGATGCGAGGTCGTTGGTGATGACCGCGCATGGACGACCCTGGGAAGTTGCGGACTCAACAACGTCGAGGAGTCCGGGCGTTCTTCCCGACTGCGAAATCGCGAGCACTCCGGCTCCGTTCAATCTGATCGTTCGACCTGATTCGTACAGTGACGGCGTGGCGAGAGCCACGAGGAGCCCCAGCGTCTGTCCAGCGAAGTACTGAAAGAAGACTGCCGCGTTGTCAGACGAGCCCGGGCCGCGACCAGCAAATAGTCCACTCCTTGAAACTCCGACGCCACCGCGAGCGCCTCGCGGGCACCGTCCTTCTCGCGACGCCGCAGGATGTCAGCCTGCGAGCGAATTTCCTCTTCAAACATCGTCGTCATCAATTCCTCCAGAACTCGACGGTAACGCGTTACCTGTCAAAGAGTTTGGCAGCGCCCGACAAGGTTGTGTCGTTGTTGTTCACAACGAACGTCACGTCTAAGCCCGACATCGAGTCGAGATCGACCCGGCGAGAGTTGCCGCCTCCCAGGTGAACCACTGAGACAGAAAACTCGTCTATGAACCGCGACACGGCCCGGGCCAGACGCTCCCGCCAACGCATCTCGTCGTTCGCGCGCGCATGGTCTCCGAGAGATTCGTCGTAGGTTTCAGCGCCCTCAAATATTTCTGCGCCGACGTCACGGATCGGCACAATCTTGCCGTCCACGACAAGTGCAATCCCAAAACCGGTTCCGAGGGTAATGACCAGTTCTCGCCCGACGCCCCCACAGCAGCCCAGCGCGGCCAATGCGGCGTCGTTCACCACCCGAACATCCACCTCAGTCGCGTCGCGGAAAGCCTCTTCAAGATTGACGGCGATCCACGCATCATGGAGTTCAGGGTCAATTGGCGACGCAAAACCGTTGGCGCGCGAGAGATTCCCGGGTTCCAGCACATGACCGTCAATCATGGCCCCGGGAAACCCGACGCCGACGCGAGCGCACCCACTTTCAGAAACGTAGTCAGAGACGAATCGCACCAGCGCCGATGGCGAGCAAGGATACGGCGTCGGCACTCTCACCACGTCGCCCAGAAGCTGTCCTTGACGATCGACGAGACAGAACTTGATCGAGGATGCTCCAATGTCCACCGCTAAAACGGTGGCACCGTCACTGAGTCGAGAAACCATGTGCGAAGTGTAGTGAGAGAGACTCGCCGCTCTCGCGTGAGAGGTCACAACCTAGGATGAACCTCGCCCGTGGACGCCGACCCCTCACCACCACCCCGCACTCACTCAACGGAAGTCACGTTCCCGCCCTTCGCCTTCGCAAGCACCACGGGCGTGTTCATTCTGATGGGCGCAGTGACTTCACTCTTCGGACCACTGCTAGAGAGCTTCACACATCGTTTCCACTTGTCGCTGCCGAGTGCGGGCGCCGCACTCTCGGTCTACTTTGTGGGTGCCTCGTTGGGTGTACTGCCGGGCTGGCTCGGCCTCAAGCGCGTGGAAGGTCGCATAGTCCTCACCGTCACCCTCACCGCTATCGCGCTGGGCGCGGCGGGTGCCGCCCTTTCGCACTCCTGGATTTTGTTTCTCGTCAGTGTTCTCCTGATCGGACTGGGCTTCGGTGCTTTGGACCTGGCGCTTAACACCCTGCTCACGCGCACCAACAGCAAGGGTCGAGCTCATCGATTGAGTGTGGCGAACGCCGGGTACGGCGTCGGAGCGGTGATCTGTCCTCTCGTGATCATCGGTCTCGGACCCCGAAACTTTCCCACTCTTTTCGCGGGGCTGTGCGTCATCGCGCTCTTGTTGTCTATGTCGAATCGCGGAATCGTGGCACCACCCCAGCGCCCGGCGCCGGGCATTGACCTTCCTGGTGTCAAGGCGCACCGACGTCCGATCTTGATTACCTTCGTGTTCGCCTACATTTTCTACACGGCTCTCGAAACCGGGGCCTCTGGCTGGATGGCAACGCAGATACACGGTGTCGGGTACTCCGAGTCCTTGGGGAGTATCGTGACCGCGGGGTTTTGGACGGGGATGGCGATCGGACGATCCCTCGGTGGTCCGCTGCATCGCCGGCTGGCCGAACAGAAACTCGTTCTCGGCGGACTCTGCCTGGCGATCGCGATATGTCTGCTCGCCCTGGCCGACCCACTGGCGCCCTTCGCGTATCCGGCACTCGGACTCATCATCGCTTCGGTCTTTCCGATGGGCTTGTTGTGGTACACGTTGCTCTGTCCAAGCGATAGCGACGGACTTTCGTGGCTCTTCCTCTTCACGATGGTGGGCGGCGTCACTGGCCCGGGACTCGAGAGTTTGATGGTCGCGCACTTTCATATCCATGTGGTGCCCGTGGTCTTGGCGGTCTTCGCTGCCGTCGATCTGTCGATCTTCTTGAGCGCCCTACGCTTTCGACCCTTCGCCGGGTTGTCGACGGACATTGCGCCCGCGCGATAGTCAACAGGTGAGAGGCGCCACGCAGATCAGTATTGAATCAGCATCGTGACGAATGCGACGGCGATAATCGCGAGCAGTGTGTCGATCGAGCGCAGCAGCTTCAGTCCCACTTCACGAGGTGCCACGCCGTCGCGCGCAACGGCGGACGCGACGAGGCGCTCTTCGGGCAACGTCCTCGCCTCGAGGTGGCCGGCCGCGGCCAGGTAGCAGACCAGACCCACAATCACCCAGGCGCGCGTGACGGACACCGACGACCCCCCGCTGGCCACCATGATGAGGCCGGTGATGGGCAAGAGGTGCATGAGGCGCGCCGCCCAGTTCCGATGCGCGGGAAACCGCAGCGCTTGGGTCGTGGCATCAGCGCCGCGAACCACGCTGAGCGCGGCGAGGCGCATGGTGATGAACACGACGATGGTGGCCACGGCCGCCAGGATGTGGGCCAAGAAGACGATGTCGTAGGCAACCGACGTGGCGATCACGATCTCCCCCGTTGTCCCCTAGCTGGTCGCGCGCTCACGCAAATCGGTCAACGCTCGCGCCCAACGCACTCAGTCGACCCGCGAAGTCGTCGTAGCCGCGATCCACGTGTTCGAGTCCGTCGACCGTGGTCTCTCCCTCAGCCACCAGGCCCGCGAGTACCAGCGCGGCCGCGGCGCGAATGTCGCTCGCGCGTACCCTCGTTCCCGTCAGGTGGTCCACCCCGCGGAGGAGGGCGTGGTGTCCTTCGGTCGTGATGTTGGCCCCTAGTCGCACCAGTTCGTCCACGTAGCGGAACCGTCCCGCGAAGAGGTTTTCGGTCACGACCGAGACACCCTCAGCCACGCTCAGCGTGGTGGTGAGGATCGGCTTGTAGTCCGTCGCGACCCCCGGATAGGGCAGCGTCGAGATGTCCACGGCGCGAAGAGGTCTCGTCGAACGCACGGCGACTCCTTCGCCCGCGACATCGATCTCGGCGCCTATCGCTTCGAGTTTGCGCAGAAACATCACCATGTGGTCGGCTCGTGCGTCCACCACCCGCACCGAACCCCTCGTGATCAGCCCCGAGGCGAGATAGGTACCCGACACGACGCGGTCGGTCACCACGCGGTGCGCGGCCGCGTGCAGTTCGCCGACGCCGTCGATCGTCAGCAGCGACGTACCGAGGCCTTCGATCGAGGCGCCCATGGCGATGAGCTGACGGCCCAAGTCCTCCACTTCGGGTTCGCGCGCCGCGTTGTCGATGATCGTGCGGCCCTCGGCGAGCACGGCGGCCATGAGGAGATTGTCCGTGGCGGTGTGACTCGGGTACTCCAGTGTGATCCGGGTCGCTTTCAGTCGCGGCGACGTTGACGTGGCGTGAATAGATGTTCGGTCGTTGCGAAACGTCGCCCCCATCGCGCTCAGGCCCTCGGTATGAAAGTTGATCGGGCGCTGGCCGAAGTCGTCGCCACCGGGTAGCGCCATGTTGGCTTCGCCGCAACGAGCGAGCAGGGGTCCGAGCACCACGATCGACGCCCTCATCGCTTCGAAGAGGTGAGCCGGTGCCACGGGGTGCAGCTGGTCGGCCGCCGGCACGCTAATGACCAGTTCGTGCCCGCTCGGCGAGTTCACCGAGCAGCCCAGCGCTTCGAGCAACTCACTCATCACCGCCACGTCACTGATGTGGGGAACGTTGCTCAGGTGGTGGGTTCCCGACGCCAGTAGGCACGCCGCCATCTGCTTGAGCACCGCGTTTTTAGCCCCGTACGCCGTCACTTCGCCCACGAGGGGGCCAGCGGGCTTCACCACCAGAGAACTCACCCTTTCAGTATTGCCGCTTCGTCGGATGAGCCATTTTTCCCACGAGATCCCAAAAAAGCCCCGGCTAGCCTGAGCGTGTGCAGCGACAGCTATTGCCCGACCGCAACCTCGCGCTGGAGCTCATTCGGGTGACCGAGGCCGCGGCCATTGCGGCGGCCCGCTGGGCGGGGCGAGGTGACAAGAACGCCGCCGACGGGGCCGCGGTGGATGCGATGCGCTTCGTCCTGGGCGCGGTCGCCATGGACGGCGTGGTCGTCATTGGAGAAGGCGAAAAGGACGAAGCGCCGATGCTCTACAACGGCGAGAAGATCGGCGATGGTCGTCCACCGCTCGTGGACGTGGCGGTCGATCCGGTCGACGGCACGCGACTCACCGCGCTCGGACGCAACGGCGCGCTCGCGGTGATTGCCTTGAGCGAACGAGGCTCGATGTTCAACCCCGGGCCCTGCTACTACATGAAAAAGATCGCGGTTGGTCCGCGCGGACGCGGCGCCATCGACGTCCACGCATCGGCGACCGACAACCTCACGGAGCTTTCTAAGCGGCTCAACAAGCCGGTTCAAGAGATGGGCGTCGTCATTCTCGATCGGCCCCGACACGACAACCTCGTGGCCGAAGTGCGCGAAGCGGGCGCACGGGTGATCTCGATCACCGACGGCGACGTGGCGGGCGCGATCGCCACCGGCTGGCCTGACTCGGGTGTCGACCTGCTGCTCGGTATCGGCGGCACGCCCGAAGGAGTGATCGCTGCGGCCGCGCTCAAGGGTCTCGGCGGTGAGATCCAAGGAGTCCTGCACGCCAACGACGAGGAGACCCGTCGCGAAGCGGAAGCCCTCGGGTATAGCTTTACGCGCGTTCTCACCACCGACGATCTGGTGGCGGGCGACAACTGCTTCTTCTCGGCGACCGCGATTACCGATGGCGACTTCTTGCGCGGCGTTCGCTTCTACGACTTCGGCGCGACGACCCAGTCGCTCGTGGTGCGCTCGCGCACCGGCACCATCCGCACTATCGAGACCTTCCACCGTCACGACAAACTCCAGGAGTTCTCAACCTCCGGCTTCTAAAAACGGGGTGCGAGACGCGCAAACGAACGAAGTGCCATTGTTCACAAGATCGACCGTTGTCGCTGGTAAGCCCGGCGATCTAGTCTTCGCGCTATCTACCCGCATCACGCTGGCACGAGCCAAGAAGGAGGGGACGATGAAGGTATCGCAACTACTGGCAAACAAGGGTCACGAGGTGACCACGATCTCTCAGGAGAGGTCGGTAAAGGACGCCATTGCACTGCTCAAGGAACGAGGAATCGGAGCGCTGGTGGTGACGGGAAAGACGCCGCCGCTGGTGGGCATCTTCTCGGAGCGCGACGTGGTCCGTGCCCTCGCATCGAGCGGTGAGAAGGCGCTCACGCTCAAGGTGTCCGAGCTGATGAGCCACGACGTGGTGACCTGCAAGGAGAGCACCGAGGTGACCGACGTCATGACCATGATGACCGACCATCGCATTCGACACGTGCCGGTCGTCGAGGACGATCGCCTGGTGGGGATGGTCTCCATCGGTGACGCCGTGAAGTCGCGCCTCGATGAACTGGAGAAGGAGAAGCGGGACCTGCTGGACTACGTGTCGGGCCGCTAGTTACTTTGCGGCGGCACTGAGGCGAAGCTCGGCGCGATCGATCGCCGCCTGGGCGAGAATCTCTTCACGGCCGTCCTCGGTCTTGGTGGCGGCAGCGAGTTGGGCCTCGCCCGCTTCCTTGGCGCGTTGCGCACGGGCCACGTCGATCTCGGTCGTTCGCTCCGCCACACTGGCCAGAACCGTGGCGAGGGTCGTGTCAGGTTCGAGTCCCTTACCGACCTGAAAGAATCCCGTGTGCACCGCGAAGGCGATCTCGCCCTCGTCAGCCGTCTGCACGCGTACGACGCTCGAGACGACGTCACCCACCGTGGCGGTGTGTCCGGCTAACACCGTGAAGTCACCCTCGGACGATCGCGCGATGAGCGCCGTCGCCGTCCCCGACCACAGCGCCGCTTCAGGCGAGAGGATCTCCACCTTGAGTGTGGTCATTAGTTCTTCGCCAGCTCCGCGGCCTTCTTCTCCACGTCCGCCGCGCCACCGACGTTAAGGAACGCCTGCTCGGGGTAGTGGTCAAGGTCGCCCTTGACGAGGCTCTCAAAGGACTCGATGGTCTCCTGAACGGGCACGTTGATGCCGTCGATGCCGGTAAAGACCTTGGAGACGAACATCGGCTGGGACAAGAAGCGCTGGATCTTGCGCGCGCGCGTCACGGTGATGCGGTCCTCTTCGGAGAGCTCGTCGAGTCCGAGGATGGCGATGATGTCCTGGAGCTCCTTGTTGCGCTGAAGGATCTGTTGGACCTGTCGCGCCACCGCGTAGTGGCGATCGCCCACGATCTCGGGCGCCAGGATGTTGGACGTGGAGGTCAGCGGGTCCACGGCCGGGTAGATACCCAGGGCCGCAATCTGGCGGCTGAGCTCGGTGGTCGCGTCGAGGTGGGTGAAGGTCGTAAAGGGCGCGGGGTCGGTGTAGTCGTCCGCGGGCACGTACACGGCCTGCAGCGACGTGATCGAGTGGCCTCTCGTCGAGGTGATGCGCTCTTGGAGTTCACCCATCTCGTCGGCCAGTGTGGGCTGGTACCCCACGGCCGAGGGCATACGACCCAGCAGTGTGGACACTTCAGAACCGGCCTGCACGAAGCGGAAGATGTTGTCGATGAAGAGCAGCACGTCCTGGTTCTTCACGTCGCGGAAGTACTCGGCCATGGTGAGGGCGGCCAAGGCGACGCGCAGACGCACCCCCGGCGGCTCGTCCATCTGGCCGTAGACCAAGGCAGTCTTTTCGATGACGCCCGACTCGCGCATCTCGAGCAGCAGGTCGGTCCCCTCGCGGGTGCGTTCACCCACCCCGGCAAAGACCGACACGCCGTGGTGTTGCTCGGCGACGCGGCGGATCATCTCCATTATGAGCACGGTCTTGCCCACGCCCGCCCCACCGAAGAGCCCGATCTTGCCACCCTGGACGTAGGGCGCGAGGAGGTCGACGACCTTGATACCGGTTTCGAACATCGTGGACTTGGGCTCGAGTTGGTCGAAGGCCGGCGCCGAGCGGTGAATCTCCCAATGGTCTTCGACTTTGCCGATGTCATCGGTGTCGAGCGGCTCGCCCACCACGTTGAACACGTGTCCGAGCACCGCGTCACCTACGGGCACACTGATGCCGTGACCGCTCTGGCGCACGATGGTGCCGCGCACCAAGCCGTCGGTCGGGCGCATGCAGATGCAGCGCACCCGACCCTCGCCGATCTGCTGGGCAACTTCAGCGACGACGTTGATGGTCTTGCCTTCGAGCTCGATGTCCATCTCGACGGCGTGGTTGATCTCAGGCAGTGAGTGCGGAGGGAACTCCACGTCGACGACCGGTCCAGCAATGGCGACGACGCGCCCCGGCTCCAACTCGGTCTTCTCTGGTGCGATGGTCATGTGATTCTCACTTTCCCGAGCGGAGCGCTTCGGCGCCGCCCACGATTTCCATAATTTCGGTGGTGATCGAGTCCTGGCGAGCTCGGTTCATCACGCGGGTCAAGGTCTGGCCGAGCTCGTCGGCGTTGTCGGTCGCGGCCGCCATTGCGCGCTGCTGGGAGGTGTGGAACGAGGCCGCACCCTCGAGCAACGCGGTGAAGATCTCACTCTCGAGCGCGCGCGGAATCAGGGTGGTCAGGAGTTTCTCAACCTCGGGCTCAAACTCGGTGTAGCCCTGCAGGGTGCGCGGCTCGTCGCTGGCGGGTAGTTCGGGCACCACTAGGGGCAGCAACTGTTGGACCTCCACGGCTTGGGTTCCCGCCGAGAAGTAGCGCATCGAGACGAGGAGAACCTGTTGGGTCTCGCCCGCGAGAAACGGGCCGACGAGGTGGCTCGCGATCTCCTGGGCGTTCGAGTACGTCGGTCGATCGACGAAGCCCGAAAAGCTGGCCTCGACCCCGATGCCGCGGTAGCGAAAGTACGAACCGGCCTTCTTGCCCACGGAGATGAGTTGGGTCTCGGTGCCGTCGCTCACCAGCTTGGTGAACAGACGCTCGCCGGCGCGCAGCGAGGCGTTGTTGTAGGGACCCGAGAGACCCCGGTCGCCCGTCAGGACCACCACCGTGGCGCGCTCCACCTTGTCGGGCAGAGTGAGGAGTTTCCTCGCCCCCGCCGGATCGCCGAGGGCGGCTTCCACCACGACGCGCTGCATACCGAGTCGGTACGGCCGGTTCGCCACGATGCGAGCGATACTGCGAGGAATCTGGGAGGCGGCGATCAACTCCATGGCCTTGGTGATCTTGCGCGTGGAACGCACCGAACGAATGCGCTGACGCAGTACCCGTTCCTGTCCACCGGCCATGACTGCTCCTTTCCCTCGCTCGTGGTCTCTTAGTTACTGGTCGCGAAACTCGCGAGGAACGACGTCAGCGCGCCGTCCAGGGCATCGGTGTCGTTGAGCTGCTTGGTGTCGCGAATGTTGGCCAGGATGTCGGCGTGCTTGGCGCGCATGTCGGTGAGGAACTCGGCCTCAAAGCGCGTGACGTCCTCCACCGGAATCGTGTCGAGCCATCCCTTGGTGCCGGCGTAGATGGCGACGACCTGCTCTTCGACGGGCACCGGCGCGTTCAGTCCCTGCTTCAACAGCTCCGTCAGGCGGTAGCCCCGGTCCAACTGCTGCTGGGATCCTTTGTCGAGCTCGGAACCAAACGTGGCGAAGGCCTCGAGGTCACGGAACTGGGCCAGGTCGATCTTGAGGGTACCGGCAACCGCGCGCATCGCTTTGATCTGGGCGGCCCCGCCCACACGAGAGACCGAGTTTCCCACGTCGATCGCGGGACGAACACCCGAGTAGAACAGGTCCGACTGCAAGAAGACCTGGCCGTCGGTGATCGAGATGACGTTGGTCGGAATGTACGCCGAGATGTCGCCGGCCTTGGTCTCGATGATCGGCAGGGCGGTGAGCGATCCGCCACCGAGCTCGTCGCTCAACTTCGCCGCACGCTCCAGCAGTCGGCTGTGCAAATAGAAGACGTCGCCGGGGTACGCTTCGCGGCCCGGTGGACGGCGCAGCAGCAGCGAGATCTGACGATAGGCCTCGGCCTGCTTGGAGAGGTCGTCGTACACGACGAGCGCGTGATCGCCCTTTTCCATCCACTCCTGGCCGATGGCGCACCCGGCGTAGGGGGCGAGATACTTAAAGGGCGCGGGGTCACCCGCACCGGCCACCACGACGACGGTGTACTCGAGCGCCCCGAAGTCCTCCAGCGTCTTCACCGTTTGGGCCACCGAAGAGTTCTTCTGTCCGACCGCGACGTAGATGCACTTCACGCCCTGACCCTTTTGGTTCAAGATCGTGTCGACGGTGACGGTCGTCTTACCCGTCTTGCGGTCGCCAATGATGAGCTCGCGCTGACCACGTCCAATCGGTGTCATCGCGTCGATCGCCTTGATGCCAGTCTGAAGCGGTTCGCTCACGGGCTGACGACCGGTAATGCCGGGAGCTTGAATCTCCATGCGACGCGTCGTGGCGCCGACCAGTGGACCCTTGCCGTCGATCGGTTCGCCGAGCGCGTTCACCACCCGCCCGAGTAGGGCGTCGCCCACCGGCATGGAGAGAATTCGACCCGTCGAGCGCACGACCTGCTCTTCTTCAATGCTGTCGACTGAGCCCAGGACGACCGCACCGATGGTCTCTTCGTCGAGGTTCAGCGCGAGGCCCACCGTGCCGTCTTCGAACTCCAGGAGCTCGTTGACCTTGGCCGAGGGCAAGCCCGACACGCGCGCGATACCGTCACCGACTTCGACCACGCGACCGACCTGCTCGGCCGCGATGACCGGGTTGAAGTCGGTGACGTGCTTACGAAGTGCGTCGGTGATCTCGCTGGCGCTGATGGTGAGCTCAGTCATCACGTATTCCTTTACTTAGTTGTTTCGATGGAGGGCTGATTCGAGGTCGCGACCGGAGGCGGCCACCACGTCGTGCAGGGCGCCCAGGCGCCCCCTGGTTGACGCATCGAGTCGCAGGTCGCCGATCTCGATGAGGACGCCGCCCAGCAAGGACGGCTCATCGGCGATCTGCAGTTCGACGTCTTTGCCGGTGAGGGCGTGGAGCGAATCAACGAGTTCGTGCTGGGAGTCCGGCGAGAGGTTGCGAGCGGTGTGCACCCTGGCGATGCGCCAGTCGCGCGACTGGGCGACGTAGTTCACGAGGTAGTCGAGGGTCCCCACGACGTCGCGTGGGCGTCCGCCCACAATCGTGAAGCGAGCCAACTCCAGGGCGATCGGATTGACCTTGCCCGCGAGGAGTTGGTCCGTGAGACCGAGTCGGGCCCCTAAGGGTGCCTCGCGGTCCAGGAGAAGTTGACGGAGACCTTCATTGCCTTCGACGGTGCGAGCCCAGCGAAAGAGGTCGTCCTCGATGGAGGAGAAATTGTCGGTGTTGACGTGCTCTAAGAGCGCATCGGCGAATCCCGACACTCGCTGGCGTGCGTCGAGCAGCGAGAGGCCGGGGAGAGGGAAGTCGCCATTGTCGCGCAGGGCCCGCGCGGAGTAGGCGAGTTCGCTCGCGGCCGGAGGCACCTCTTGGGCGGGCACGGAGGTCGCCGCGTACACCAAGATCCGCAGAGCCTCGGGCGAGACCTTATTCTCCAGCAGGTCGTGGACCACCAGACCGCGAGCCACGTGGGTGATGGAGGTGTCGGTGAGTACCCCACTCAGGTCGTCGCGCGATCGGACTGTTGCCTCGAAGGCCTCCAGGTCACCGGTTACGCGCGCGAGTGCGGCCGCGTCGAGACGGCCGAGGACGGCGGTGGCGAAACCTTCGAGCTTGGGCAGCATGATTAGTTGCTCGTCCCCTTCGCGGCCTCGGCGTGGATAGCGGCCACAGCCTCTCGCACGAGGTCGTCGTGGGTGCTCTGATCCACTTCACGTCCCACGATCTTGGACACAAGGTCAAAGACAATCTCACCGATGCGAGCCGACGCCTCATCGACCGCGTGCTGGCGCGCGGACGCCACTTCGCTCGTCGCGGTGGCCACAATGCGGTCGTACTCGGCCTGGGCGCGACCCACCGCCTCGGCCTTGAGTTGATCGGAGGTCTCCTGGGCGCCAGCCACGATGACCCGAGCGTGCTCGCGCGCCTCGGCGAGCACCTTGTCGCGCGCGTCGTCGGCCGCGGCCGCCTCGGCGCGCGCGGCGTCCGCCGCCTCGAGCGAGGTGCGGATCTTCTCCTGTCGATCGACGAGCATCTTGTTGATCACGGGGAAGATGTAGCGCTTCGCGATGAGGAATATCACTACGAAGACGGCCAGTTCCACGAAGAACGTGCCGTTGGGGAGGAGAAAGATTGACGTGCCAATCATCTCGAAAGTCCTTCTTTCATAGAGCGCGTGCTCCGCGTCGTTCCGTCGGTCCTATTGCTTCTTGAACACGTAGACGAAGACCACCATGAACAGCAAATTGATGAAGTACATGGCTTCGACGAGACCGACGGTCAAGAAGAAGTAGGTGCGGGCCTTGTTCTCGATCTCGGGCTGGCGCGCGATCGCGGCAATCGTCTGGCTCCCGGCCAATCCGTCACCTATCGCAGCGCCGATTGCACCGCCGCCAAGGGCGAGACCGCCGCCGACGAGCGCGCCCGCGTTGCGTACCGCATCGCTGATGCTCGATGAATCTGTTGCCATTGTTGCTTCCTCCTGGGTTTTCCTAGTGGGACGTCTCTAATTGAGAAGTGCGGTGTTCGTCTTCGTCGTGGCTCATCGCAAACCCGAAGTACAGGATCGTGAGCAGCATGAAGATGAACGCCTGGATTGTGCCGAGCAGTCCCGTGTCGAAGAACTTCCACGCGATCTCGAAGGGCCAGGTCACGTAGACCGGCAACAAGGTGAGCAGCACGACGACGAACAGCCCGCCTGAGAAGATGTTGCCGAAGAGACGGAAGGTCAACGTGATGGGCTTGGTGATCTCTTCGATGACGTTGATCGGCGCGAGTGCGGCGAACGGCTTGAAGTAGTGGCTGAAGTACCCCTTGAACCCGCGAGCGCGAAACGACTCGATGTGGACCCAGATGATGACGAAGGCCACGAGCGCGAGGGGTAGGTTCACGTCACCCGTAGGCGCGGGCAGAATCGCACCCGAGGAGCCCGGATGCATCGACGTGGGGAGAAAGTCGAGCCAGTTGCAGATCAGGAGGAACAAGAACAGCGTCGCGCCGAGGGGAACGAAGCGCTGACCCTGGGGACCGATCGCTGAGTCCGCCAAATCGCTCACTTGCTCGACCAGGATCTCCCAGATGAGCTGCAGTTTGCTCGGCACACCCGAGGTCGCTTTCCTCGTCATGGCAAAGCCCAGCCAGAGAAAGATGATGGCGGCCACGACCGTCGACAGCACGATGTCGTAGTCGACGGTCAGCCCGAAGATGTGCCAGGCGGGATGCACGCCGACGGAAATCGTCTTCACCGCAAACTGCATCCTCACTGCACTCCTCCCTGGTTGGCCACCACTCGCAAAACGTTGAGAACAAAGACAATCTGATAAAGCACGAGCCCCGACACAATACCTACTCCAAGTGGAGCGTTCAGCCAAAGAAGGACTAGCACGATGGCGGTCAGCGCGCCCAATCGGGCGATCGTGTTGCTGCCGAGCTGTCGGCGCACGGCCTTGGTGTTCTGCTCGCCGCGGACCTCAACGCGAGCGGACCGCCGGGCGAGCTGTCGAAAGTTCCCGATGGCTAGACCCATGCCGAGCACGAGCCCGAGCGCTCCGAGAGGAGGAGCCACGAAGATGGCGACGAGGAAGCCCACCGCTCCCACCACGACGGCAGTCAGGGTGGTTCGGCGCAGGAGCCGTGGAAGGGTATCTGTGGGTAGGTTTTCTAACACGGCCGATCAAGTCTAGAGGTAACGACGAACGAGCTGGATAACGCTCGTCGCGGCCACGACCGTTCCCAACACTATCCCGATCAATAGACCCCACGGCGCGACGTGCCAGAGGTGATCGAGATAGAGACCGAGCAGGACCCCGAGCGTGATGAAGATCGCGATCGTGAGTCCCATCGCCGTGAAGGCGGCGAATCCGGGTAGGTCCTTTAAGGCTGGTTTCTCCTGATCAGAGCCGTGAGAGGATCCGGGTAAGTCGCTCACCGGCGAACCTCGTCACGCAGTGAAAAGGTCTCCTCTCGACGTCGCTGGAGGCGCCCCCGCAACGGGCTGAACCAGGTGAACAGGGCGATCACCAGGACCGCGACTCCGAGAGGGATGAACACGTTGGCCTCCGTATCAAAGAGAGGCAGCAGGACGAATCCGCAGAGTAGAGCCGTCCAGGACCACAGAATGATCACGGTGCGCCGATGACCGTGTCCCAACCTCATGAGGCGGTGGTGAACGTGCATCTTGTCGGCCGTCTGGAACCCCTGCCCGGAGAGGGTGCGACGCACGAACGCCCAGGCCGCGTCAAGGAGCGGCACACCCAGGATGAACACGGGGATCAGCAGGGGCGCAAAGAAGAAGAAGGTCACGCCGCTGGCGGGTGGTGTTCGCCCCCCGATCACCATGGTGGACGCGCTCATCAAGAGTCCGAGCATCATCGCTCCCGCGTCGCCCATGAAGAGCTTGGCGGGATGGAAATTGTCGCGCAGGAATCCGATGCAGATCCCGCAGGTGAGCGCGGCAATCAATGGCCCGACGTTGGTCGAGGGCAACAGTCCCAGATGCTCCAAGCGCAGTCCGTAGACGCACAACGTGCCCGAGGCGATCGCGACGATGCCCGCGGCCAGACCATCCAGGCCGTCGATGAGGTTCACCGCGTTCGTAAGGGCGAAGACCCACACGGCCGTGACGATCGGCAAGATCGACGGTCCCAACACGACAAAGCCAGCGAAGGGCAACTTCAACTGATACATCGTCGCACCCGAAAAGTACAGGATTGACGCCGCCAGGAACTGGCCCGCGACCTTGGCCGGGGCGCTCATTTCTCGAAAGTCGTCCAGCACACCCACCACGAAGATGACGCCCGCCGCGAGAAGGACGCCCAGCATCTCGTGCGATGATGTGATGACCGCGCGCAAGGTGGGGTCCAGCAAGGCGACCATCAGCGCCACGCAAAAGCCCACCAGCATCGCCGCGCCTCCCCCGTAGGGGGTCACGCGCTCGTGCACTTTGCGCTCTCCCGGTTCGGCGACGTAGCCAACCTTGAGCGAGATCACGCGCGCCACCGGATTGGCGAGCAGCGTCACTATCGCACCTACGAGAGCGACCACTCCGTAGGCGGCGATGTTGCCCATCTAACTACTGTGAGAAGTTCGCGTAGGGATTAAACGTCGCGCACAGTTCACCGACGTCGCGGCGAACGTCGCGTAGCGCGGCCTCATCGTCACGACTGCGCAGGGCGGTAGCCATCAAAGAGGCAATCAGCTCGAAGTCGCCCTCGCGCATCCCCGCGGTCGTCTCGGCAGCCGACCCGACGCGCAGACCAGAGGTGATGAACGCGCTGCGTGGATCGTCAGGAATGGCGTTGCGATTCGTCGTGATGCCAGCGCGGTCGAGCGTCTCTTGGGCAATTTTGCCGGTCAGGTCGGCGTCGTAGTCGCGCAGATCCAACAACAGCATGTGGTTGTCCGTGCCGCCCGAGACCAAACGGAAGCCCTCCTTGGCGAGAGCCGACCCGAACGCCTGAGCGTTGGCCACAACCTGTGCGGCATAATCCGAGAAACTTGGCTGGCTCGCCTCCTTGAAGGCCACGGCTTTAGCGGCGATCACGTGTTCAAGGGGCCCGCCCTGTTGTCCAGGAAAGACCGCTGAGTCGATCTTCTTCGCGTGCTCCTCGCGACAGACGATCGCCCCGCCGCGCGGGCCGCGCAGAGTCTTGTGCGTGGTAAAGGTGACGACGTCGGCGAAAGGTACGGGGCTGGGGTGAGCGTGTCCCGCAATCAGACCGGCCACGTGGGCCGAGTCGAACATCAACAGAGCCCCCACTTCGTCCGCGATCGCGCGGAACGGCTCGGGATCGATCGTGCGCGAATACGCGGTGGCACCTGCCACGATCAGCTGGGGACGATGCGCCAGGGCGAGATCGCGCACGTTCTCGAAGTCAATGACCTCGCCGATTTCGTCGGGGTCATCCGTACGCGGGGTGACACCGTAGGAGACGAACTTCCAGAACTTTGAGGTAATCGACACCGGTGATCCGTGGGTGAGGTGACCGCCCTGGTCGAGGCGCATCGCAAGAATGGTGTCGCCCGGCTCTAACAGTGCTTCGTACACGGCCAGGTTCGCGTTCGCTCCGCTGTGGGGCTGAACGTTGGCGTGCTCGGCGCCAAAGAGGGCGGCCAGCCGGTCCCGAGCCAGACTCTCGACCTCGTCCACGATGTAGTTACCGCCGTAGTAGCGCCGACCCGGGTACCCTTCGGCGTACTTGTTGGTGAGGACCGATCCGGTCGCCGCCAACACCGAGGGCGAGGCGAAGTTCTCACTCGCGATCAGTTGGATGGTCGAGGTCTGGCGCCCATAGTCGCGCGCCAACAGGTCGACGATCTCCTCGTCGTTCGTGATCCAGGCATCCAACGGGGACGGGGCCATTGTCCTTACCCTTTCTCGCTCAGCACGTGGTCGAGCTCTCGTAACTTCTCGATTCGGGCGTCGTGTCGACTCTCCGGCTTGGCGTCCAGCCACGCCCGCAGCGACTCCACCGCGACGATCGAACCCGTAAGACGACCGCCCAAGCACAGCACGTTAGCGTGATTGTGCTCGCGCGCGAGGTGCGCTGACGTCACGTCGTGCACGACCGCGGCGCGCACGCCGGGCACCTTATTCGCCGCCATCGCGATACCGATACCCGAGCCGCACACCGCGACGCCCAGGTCCGCATCGCCGCTCACGACGGCGCGACCGACCGCGGCGCCGAAGTCGGGGTAGTCGACCGGCTCACTCGCGCTGACGGTCCCGAGGTCGAGGACGTCGTAACCCCAAGCATCCAACGACGACGCCAGTACCGTCTTCAGGTCGTACCCGGCGTGGTCGGAGCCGATGGCGATGCGCATTGACAACTACCCTACCGTTCACCCTTCCTCGCGCTCAGACCCGAGTGAGTCAGATCGAGGTCGCGTGTTCGCTCATATTCCCAGGTCGAGGCGTCACTAGGATCAGCCCAGTGAAGCACGTCGCTCTCGCGCCCCCGCTCGTTTCCTCGGTCAATGTCGCCTCCGATGAGTTTGCGAAGAATCGCAACGACATGCTCGAGCAACTCGAGGTCATCGACCATCTGTTGGACCAGGCCGAGGCCGGTGGCGGCGACGCGGCGATGGCACGCATGCGCTCACGAGGCAAGATGCCGGTGCGCGAACGCATCGCGGCCGTGCTTGACCCGGACTCGCCGTTCCTCGAGATCTCGGCCCTCGCGGGGTATGGCTCGGATTACACCATCGGGGGCGGGATGGTGGTCGGCATCGGCGTCATCGCGGGCACCGAATGCGTGCTGATGGCCAATGACCCGTCGGTGCTGGGCGGCGCTCTTACGCTGTACTCCGCCAAGAAGTGGATGCGCGCCCTCGAGATCGCGCGCGACAACCAGATGCCCTACGTGAGCTTCGTCGAGTCAGCGGGGGCCGATCTGCGCGTAGGCCGGGGCGGCGGGGGCCGGATGCAGACAGCTCACTTCGCCGAGAGCGGACGATTCTTCTACGACCTCATCGAACTGTCCAAGATGCGTGTGCCCACGGTCAGCGTCGTGTTCGGTTCATCGACCGCGGGCGGCGCCTATCAACCAGGCTTGAGCGACTACAACATTCTCGTCAAGGATCAGTCCAAGATTTTCCTCGCCGGACCGCCGCTCGTGAAGATGGCGACCGGTGAAGAGTCCGACGACGAGACCCTCGGCGGCGCCGAGCTGCACGCTGAGGTTTCGGGCCTGGGTGACTACCTCGCCGAAGATGAAATGGACGCCATCCGGATGTGTCGCGAGGTCGTCTCGCACCTGAACTGGAGAAAGTTCGGACCACCCCCTTCCCTGCCGAACGACGAACCCGCCTACGACCCCGAGGAGCTTCTTGGCATCGTGAGTCGCGACCTACGTCAGAGCGTCGACACACGCGACGTTCTGGCTCGCGTCGTGGACGGTTCGCGTTTCGAGGAGTTCAAGGCGCGCTACGGCACGACCCTGGTGTGCGGTTGGGCCAGCGTGCACGGGTATCCCATTGGCGTCCTGGCCAACAACGGGGTCATCCACCCTCAGGCGGCGGAGAAGGCCGGTCAGTTCATCCAACTCTGCAATCAGATCGACGTGCCGCTCGTCTTCATCCAGAACATCACGGGCTATATGGTCGGCAAGGACGCCGAAGCCGAAGGCATCATCAAAAAGGGCTCCCAGATGCTCAACGCGGTGACCAACTCGACGGTCCCCCACATCACTCTCATCATCGGTTCGTCCTACGGCGCGGGAACCTACGGCATGTCGGGACGGGCCTTTAACAACCGCTTCACCTTCCTGTGGCCCACCGCCAAGATCGCGGTCATGGGACCCAAACAGATCGCCGGCGTGATGTCTCAGGTTCGGCGCGCCCAAGCAGAGCGCCACGGCGAGGAGTTCGACGAAGACGAGGACGCCAAGATCGTGGCTGCCGTCGAAGAAGCGCAGGAGAAAGGATCCTTGGCTCTCGCCGCGACCAGCGTGGTGAGCGACGACGGCGTCATCGACCCGCGCGACACGCGCACCGTGCTCGGCATCTGTCTGTCGGTCGTACGGCGGCGGGATATTGAGGGCGCGACCAGCTACGGAGTCTTTCGACTGTGAGGTTCGCCTCGCTCCTCGTGGCCAATCGCGGCGAGATCGCGCGGCGCATCCTGCGCGCCGCGAGGGCGTCAGGTCTGCGCACCGTCGCGGTCTACGTCGCAGAGGATGCGAATGCGCCCTTCGTGCACGAGGCCGACGAGGCGATCCTGCTGGCGTCGAGCTACCTCGACGCGGCCGCCATCATTGCGGCCGCGAAGGACAGCGGCACTCAGTCAATCCACCCCGGCTACGGCTTCCTCTCAGAGAACGCAGACTTCGCCGCCGCGGTGGTCGACGCCGGCCTCGTGTGGATCGGTCCGCCCGCACGAGTCATCGCGGCAGTCGGCGACAAGCTGGCGGCCAAAGATTTGGCCCGATCGGCGGGCGTGAACGTCCTCGAGTCGAGCGAACGGCCCGGGGACGCCGAGAGCATCGGCTATCCCCTCATGATTAAGGCGGCCGCCGGAGGCGGCGGCAAGGGGATGCGCGTCGTGCACGAACCCCACGAACTCGCGGACTCGCTCCAGGCCGCGAAGCGCGAAGCCCAGAGCGGCTTTTCCGATGATCGCGTGTTCCTCGAGCGGTACATCGCCCGGTCGCGCCACGTCGAACTGCAGATCCTCGGCGATGAGTACGGACACCTTGTGCACCTGGGCGAACGCGACTGCTCCGTTCAGCGCCGCCATCAGAAACTGATTGAAGAGTCGCCGTCCCCCGCGCTCAGCGATGCCACCCGCCAGGCCATGGGCGAGGCGGCGCTGTCGCTGGCGCGCGCCATCGGATATGAGTCGGCTGGCACGGTGGAGTTCATCGTCGACGACGCGACCCAGGATTTCTACTTCCTGGAAGTGAACGCCCGCCTTCAAGTCGAACATCCGGTAAGCGAAGAGGTGAGCGGCATCGACATAGTGCTCGAGCAGTTGCGAATCGCCCAGGGCGAAGAGCTGGACTACACCCAAGAGGACGTCGATCTCGTCGGACACGCAATCGAAGTGCGACTCTGCGCCGAAGATCCCCAGGCCGGGTTCTTGCCCGCCACCGGCACGCTGCACGCCTTCCAGGCCGCCGAGGAACCCCCGCTGCGATGGGAGAGTGGAGTGGAAGAAGGCTCGGTGGTTAGCGTGAACTTCGATCCCCTCCTCGCCAAGGTGATTTCATACGCGCCCACTCGTGAACTCGCGGCCGCCACACTGGCGCTCGGCCTTGAGCGCGTGCACCTGGGCGGTGTCACGACCAATCGCGACTTCCTTGTCAACGCGTTGCGCAGTGACGTGTTCCTGCGCGGGGAAGCCACAACCGATTTCGTCGACAACTCGTCCATCCCGCGAGGCCTGGAGGCGAGCGACGACGATCTCGCGATGGCGGCCTGCACCGGGGCGCTCTGGCTGCAGGGCCGACACCGAGCGGTCGCCCAGGTTCTCGCCGATGCGCCGAGCGGCTGGCGAAACGCTCGACTTCCTCACCAGCGCGTGGAGTTGAACTACGACGAGCGGTCCTTCAACGTCGCCTACCTTCGCCGTCGCGACGGGTCATTCGACCTTGGCGAGTTCGGCGTCGCACGAATTCACGATTGGGGACCTCGGCACATTGACGTGGAGGTCAACGCGAGACGGCGTTGGGTACTCGTGACATTCGCCGCGGGCCACCTCTTGGTCCAGACGTTGCGCGGAACCATCGACTTTTCCGTGGTCGAGCGCTTCGAGGTCCACCACCGCGACGCCGTGTTTGGCGGTCTGAGTGCCCCCATGCCGGGTCGGATCCTCGACGTTCGCGTCTCACCGGGACAAGTCGTTCGCGCGGGCGAATCGCTCGTCGTCATGGAGGCGATGAAGATGGAACACGTCATCGCCGCCCGCAGTGACGGCGTGGTGGATGAAGTCCTGGTCCACAAGGATCAGCAAGTGGAGCGCGACGCGACACTTCTCACGATGCACGACGCCTCATGATTCGCATCGCCAACTGCTCGGGCTTCTACGGCGACCGCGTCTCGGCCGCGCGCGAGATGGTCGAGGACGGTCCCATCGACGTCCTCACGGGAGACTGGCTCGCCGAGCTCACCATGTTGATCTTGGCGCGCACCCGGGCCAAGCAGCCCGGACAGGGTTACGCGAAAACCTTCCTCACGCAGATGGAGCAGGTCATGGGAACCTGCCTCGACCGCGGCATCAAGGTGGTATCGAATGCGGGCGGGCTGGATCCCGAGTCGTGCGCGAGCGCACTGGTAGAGATCGGCGACCGCCTCGGCCTCTCGCCCACCATCGCGTACGTCAACGGCGATGACCTCATGGGGCGCCTGGACGATCTGGATCGCGCCGGTGCCCTCGCGCACTTCGAAACCGGAGAGTCGCTCGGCGACCTTTCGCGCTTCATCACGGCGAATGCGTATCTCGGGTGTTTCGGCATCGTCGAGGCGCTGAGCGGAGGGGCGGACATCGTGGTGACGGGCCGAGTGACCGACGCCGCCTTGGTGTGTGGCCCGGCCGCCTGGCGCCATCACTGGCGACGCGACAACTTTGACGCGCTGGCCGGCGGCGTGGTGGCGGGCCACGTCATCGAGTGCGGCGCCCAGGTCACGGGCGGAAACTACTCCTTCTTCACCGAGGTCCCGCACATGGAGCGCGTCGGCTTTCCCTGGGTCGAGGTCGAGGAGGACGGCAGTTGCGTCGTGGGAAAGCACGAGGGCACCGGCGGCGAAGTGTCCATCGGTACGGTCACGTCGCAGTTGCTCTACGAGATCGGCTCGCCGTCCTATGTCGGTCCGGACGTCACGGCTCGATTCGACACGATCGAGCTCGAACAGGTGGACGTTGATCGCGTGCGCATCAGCGGGGCCCGCGGAGAGGCTCCGCCCAGCACCCTCAAGGTCGCAATGAACGAGTTGGGCGGATATCGCAAGGACCTCAGTGTCGCCTTAACCGGCCTTGACATCGACGAGAAAGCCGATCTGGTGGAACGCGCATTTTGGATGGCGTGCCCCTTTGCGCCAGGGGACTTTGAGAGCGTGACAACGCGCGTCGTTCGCACCGATAAGGCCGACTCGCCCACAAATGAAGAAGCTGTCGCGACCTGGCGGATGACCCTCAAGGACCGCGACGAGCACAAGGTGGGTCGAGCGCTCGCCGACGCGGTCGTCGAACTGGCGCTGACGACCATTCCAGGATTCTTTATTCCCGGAGCGAGCCCCTCGCCCGGCTCGCCCTACGGCGTCTACCGCCCGGCTGTCGTGCCGAGCAATCTCGTCCCCCAGTACGTGAGCATCCTCGGGGGGGAACGCACGGTGATCGACTCCGTCGCCCCCAGCGCCGACGCCCACATCGTGACCAACCACGGCGCACACGCCGACGCCCCCGGAGGATCAACGACCCTCGCGCCGCTCGGCCAGGTCGTCGGCACGAGATCCGGCGACAAGGGAGGTCGCGCGAACCTCGGCGTCTTTGCGCGAACCAACGAGGGCTTTGCGTGGCTCGACGATTTCTTGACGATCGACGAGCTGAAGCGGCTGTTGCCCGAGACCGCTGCCTTGCGCGTTGAGCGGTTTCGCCTGCCGGCACTGCGCTCGCTCAACTTCGTCATACACGATCTCTTAGATGAAGGCGTCGCCGCGTCGACACGACAAGACGCCCAGGCCAAAGGACTCGGGGAATGGCTGCGCAGCCGATACGTCGAACTACCCACCTCCTTGATCGTCCATGACTAGCGTCACGCAGTTGCGCGGTGACCTGGTCGATGAGCAGGACTCGCTCGAGGTCGTCGTTGGTGACCTCTCCGATGACCAGTGGTATCTGCCCACTGCGAGTCCTGGGTGGAACGTGTTCGACCAGGTTGCGCACCTCGCCTACTTCGACGAACGTGCCGCGCTCGCCCTGAATGACCCCGAGGGATTTCGCCGCGGTCGCGACGAGATGTTCTCTCGCGCGGGACACGAGAGCCTCGACGTCATCACGCTCAAAGAGTTCCGGTCGCTCTCGCCCAGTGAGTTGTTGCTGCGCTGGCGCGATGCGAGGTCGTCGCTCGATGACGCCGCGCGCACCTTGGGTGAGAGCTCCCGGGTGGACTGGTACGGACCAACCATGAGCGCCAAATCGTTCCTGACTGCGCGCCTCATGGAGACGTGGGCCCACGGGGTCGACGTCGTCGAGGCGCTCGGCGTGTCTCGCGAGCCAACCGAGCGCTTAATCCACATCGTTCGCTTGGGAGTCGTGACCCGCCCCTGGTCGTATCGCGTGCGGGGCGAAGAACCGCCGCACGGTTCAGTACGCGTGGAGTTGAGCGGTCCGCGTGGCGACGTCTGGCGTCAGGGTCCCGACGACGCTGATGAGACCGTTCAGGGACCTGCCGAGGAGTTCTGCCTCGTTGTCACCCAGCGACGTCACCTCGACGACACCACGTTGGTCACCGGAATTCTCGGCCGCCACTGGCTCCTGCGCGCCCAGGCCTTTGCGGGTGCGCCGAGCGCCGGGCCGGCACCGAAGGGACGCCCGTGAGTCTCGTCGAACGCACAATCGACGACCACGTGATGACGATCACACTGAGCGACGAAGTTCACCGAAATTCTCTCAGTGACGAGTTGATGGTCGAACTAGTTGAGGGCATCGACGAAGCCAACGGTCTGGAGAACATTCGCGTCGTCATCGTGACCAACCGCGGTCCCGTCTTCTCTGCCGGAGCGGACTTGCGGGAGCGATCGTCCGAGCACGTTCCGCCCCTCGCGCTCAGCGACCTGTTTCAGAAGATTCGCCACTCGCCCAAGGTGTTCGTGGGTCGCATCGCGGGCCACTGCGTGGCCGGGGGTGTCGGGCTCGCCGCCGTGATGGACATTTCGGTCGCGACCGACTGGGCGACCTTTGGCTTCAGTGAAGTGCGCGTCGGCGTGGCTCCCGCCATTATCTCGGTGGTCTGCCTGCCCAAGATCCGATTCACGTCAGCCCAAAGCGCGTTTCTGCGGGGAAATCGCTTTGGCGCCGACGAAGCGGCCCGTATCGGGCTCATCACCTTGTCGGTGCCACCTGAGACTCTGGACGTGGCCGTGCGCGAGATCGTGAACGACCTGCTCGCCGGCGAACCTCGCGCTCTCGCAGCGACGAAGGAGCTTTTACGCACCGTGCCCGGCCTCTCCCCGGAGGATGCCTTCGCCTGGGCGACGACACTGTCCAGCGCGTTGTTCGCGAGCGAGGAGGCCCGCGAAGGAATGTCGGCGTTCTTAGAGAAGCGAAGTGCGTCGTGGGTCCGACGGCTGCCTGCCTCCGACTGACCTAGCCCAGAATGCCGGCGATGAGCGACTCGCTGATCGACCCTTCACGAAGTACGCGCCACAGGCCGTCTCCCACCTCCACGACTGTCGAGACCTCGCCGCGCCGCTCACCGCCGTCCAGCACTCCGGCCAAGTCGTCGCCACCCAGAGCCGCGACTATTTGCGATGCGCTGTGACACGGCGACTCGCCGTGAGAGTTCGCACTCGAGACGGTCAGGGGGCCGCACTCGCGCAAAACCGAAAGCAGCAACTCGTCGTTGGGCACCCGTACTCCGACGCTGTCCTTGGTTCCGCCCACGCGTCGGGCGAGTTCGGCCGACGCGGGCACCACGATGGTGAGGGGCCCGGGCCAGAACTCTTCGGCCAGCTGCTGGGCCGACTCACCCCACTCGACGTCGATCTCTTGGATCGGGTTGAGCGTGTGGACGAGAACCGGGAGCGCGACGTGCGGGGGCCGATCCTTCAGTCGAAACAGCGTGGCGACGGCGTCGTCTCGCCACAGTGAGGCGGCGAGCCCGTAGACGGTGTCGGTCGGCACGGCCACGACGTGGCCGTCGAGAAGAAGGTGGATAGCTTCGGAGCGATCGACGATCTCAGTCATCGTCGGGCCACCAGCACGCGAGGGAGCCCAGCCATATCGTCGAGGTCATTCATCTCGAGGTATCCCGCGGCGCGAGCCGCGTTGAGAACAGCGTCACGCTGGGTGTCACCGTGCTCGCACACGAGCACCCCCGTAGGAGCGAGCCATTGGTACGACTCGCAAATGATGACCTCGAGGTCGGCGAATCCTCTCACTCCCCCCACCGAGTCGGCAACCAGGGCTCCTCGCGGTTCGTAGCGCAGCACGGGATCAAGAGTAGAGAACTCGGCCGCGTCTACGTAGGGCGGATTCGCCACGACCAGATCGACTCGTCCCTTGAGGGAGGGGTCCAAGGACCCGAACCAGGACGAGTGCACGAACGAGACGGCGCTGAGGTGATGCTTTCGCGCGTTCTGGCGAGCCAGCGCGAGGGCCTCGGACGACTCGTCGACCGCGATGAGACTGGCCAGAACGCCGCGGGACATCAGTTCGCCCAGCAGGGAGAGTCCGATGGCACCTGTACCCGCGCCGAGGTCGACGATGAGCGGGGCGAGCGAGGATCCAGCGGCGAGCTCACTCAGGGCCACGCCCACCAACTCTTCGGTCTCCGGACGCGGAATGAGAGCCCGCACGTCCACGTCGAGGTCAAGAGAGCGAAAGGGCCAGTGGCCGAGTATGTACTGCAGAGGTTCCCCATTGCGCCGTCGGGCGGCCGCCCTCAACAGCGCCTCGTGTGCGCTCTCATCTCCTAAAGGCACGAACTCTTCAACGAGCCAGCGCGCCTCGCGCCGCTCGATACCGCTCTCGACGAGTTCGTCGACGAAACGAGCGTTAACGTCCGTCACTCTCGGCCAACTGACGAGCCCGCTGGTCGGCGAGAAGCGCGTCCACGTACGGATCCAGATCACCGTTCAAAACCGCGTCCAATGAGTAGTTCGTCAAGTTGATCCGGTGATCGGTCACCCGGTTCTCCTTGAAGTTGTACGTGCGAATCTTCTCGCTGCGACCGCCACCACCGAGTTGGGAGCGCTTGAGATCGCCGAGCTCGCTGGCCTGGGCGTCCTGGGCGGCCTTGAGGAGGCGCGAACGCAACACGATGAGGGCCTTGGCGCGATTTTGTATCTGGCTCTTCTCGTCCTGCATCGAGACCACGATGCCGGTGGGCAGGTGCGTAATACGCACCGCGGAGTCGGTGGTGTTGACGCTTTGGCCGCCGGGACCCGAGGAGCGGTACACGTCAATCTTGAGTTCGGTGGGGTCGATGGTCACGTCGACGTCTTCGGCTTCGGGCAGCACCGAGACGGTGGCCGAGGAGGTGTGGACTCGCCCCTTGGCCTCGGTGACGGGAACGCGCTGGACGCGGTGCACGCCCGCTTCGAAGGCCAGGCGCGCCCAGGCGTCGTCGCCCTTGACCAGATAGGTGGCCTCGTCGAGACCCCCCTTATCCGACTCGCGCTCTTCAATGACTTCGAACTTCCAGCCCCGCAGAGCGGCGTAGCGCTTGTACATCTCGGCTAAGTCGGCCGCAAAGAGATTGGCCTCCTCGCCGCCTTCGGCCCCGCGAATCTCCAGGATCACGTTGCGCCCCTCGTTGGGATCGTGGGGCAGCAGCAGGGTCTCGAGGTTCTCTTCGAACTCGGCAATCCGCGACTCGGCCGCGTTCACTTCGTCGCGCCAGAGTTCGCGGTCATGGCCCTCGGTCTCGTTGAACATCTCTCTGGCGGTGTTCAGGTCCTCGCGGGCGCCCTGCAGAGCCAGCCAGGCGATGTTGATGTCGTTGAGTTCCTTGTGGCGACGTGAGAGGTCCCGTAGACGTGTGAGGTCGCTGGCGACGTCGGGCTCCGCCAACTGGACTTCGACGGTACGAAGCTCGTCTTGGAGTAAGGAGAGTGTCTGGTCGAGGGAGCGCACGAAATTCGCGGAGCGCCCGAGGTTCTAAGCCTTGGGAGCGCGCGCCTTGGTCTTTTGCGCGTAGCGGCGCTGGAATCGCTCGACGCGGCCACCGGTGTCAACCAACTTCTGCTTGCCGGTAAAGAAGGGGTGGCACTCGTTGCAGAGCTCGACGCGCAGGGTCGACTTGGTCGAGGACGTCGTAAAGGTGTTGCCGCACGAGCAGGTGACGGTGGCATCGCCGTAGGTGGGGTGAATATCTTGCTTCATGTCGCTCCTTAAGTGCGAAGAAAAAGTGTAGCGGGAAATCAACTGGTGGGTGCCGGTCCCCGACCGATCTCAGCCAGGAACTCCTCGTTCGATTTGGTCGTCTTGAGCTTGTCGATCAGCAGCTCCAGTCCGGCGGCGTCGCGACCTTCGGCCGCGAGGCCGTTGAGAACGCGACGCAGCTTCCAGACCTGGGGCAACGCGTCGCGGCTGAAGAGCAGCTCTTCGTGACGAGTCGAGGACGCGTTGACGTCGATCGCCGGGTAGAGGCGACGCTCGGCCAGACGGCGGTCGAGGCGCAGCTCCATGTTGCCAGTCCCTTTGAACTCTTCGAAGATCACTTCGTCCATCTTCGAACCCGTTTCGACGAGGGCACTGGCGAGGATGGTCAGTGAACCACCTTCTTCAATGTTGCGCGCGGCACCGAAGAACTTCTTGGGCGGATACAGCGCACCGGAGTCCACGCCACCCGACATGATGCGCCCGGTCGCCGGGGCGGCGAGGTTGTAGGCGCGCGCCAGACGCGTGATGCCGTCGAGGATGATCACCACGTCACGACCCTGCTCGACGAGTCGCTTGGCGCGCTCGATGCAGAGTTCGGCCACGTGGGTGTGCTCTTCGGCTGGCCGGTCGAAGGTCGATGAGATCACTTCGCCCTTCACGCTGCGTCGGATGTCGGTGACCTCTTCGGGTCGCTCGTCGACGAGCAACACCATGAGGTGAACCTCGGGATTGTTGACCTCGATGGACTGGGCAATCTGCTTCATGATCGTGGTCTTACCGGCCTTGGGCGGCGAGACGATGAGGCCGCGCTGGCCCTTACCGATCGGCGACAGCAGGTCCACGATGCGCGGAGTGAGGTCGAGCTTGCCGCCCTCGTTGATCTCGAGGTTCAACTTCTCGTCGGGAAAGAGCGGGGTGAGGTCTTCGAACTTGGGGCGCAGTCGCGCCACTTCGGGGTCGACGCCGGCGACGGTGTCGACGCGCAGCAGGGCGGGGTACTTCTCGTTCGAGGCGGCGGGACGGTACCCGCCGACGATGGTGTCGCCCTTGCGAAGATGGTAGCGACGCACTTGATTAATCGAGACGTACACGTCGTTGGGTGAGGAGTGATATCCCTTAGCGCGCAGGAAGCCATATCCGTCGTCGCGCAGGTCCAAAAGGCCTTCGACGTCGACGAGTTCACCGGCGTAGGGCTGGTCGGCATTGGGCATCGACTCGCCGTTAAAGCGCTCGCGCCCGTTGCGATTGCGACGGTTGCGACGCGAGCGGCTGTTGGTGTCGCCACCGCTGAACTCGCGCGGCTGGCGCTCGGGACGAGCCTGCGTGAACGGACGCGCGGCGGGACGCTCGGACGCCGCGTTCTCAGCGTTCGACTCGGGGTTGGCCGCCGCAGCAGCGGGTGCGCTGGACGCCTCCGAGACGACGGGGGCGTCGGCTACGAACTCGCCCAGTAGGTCGTCGAAGTCATCGACGGGGGTGGCGACGGTACGGCGTGAGCGCACCGCGCGAGAGCTCTCAGGAGCCGCACTGTCCGCGGACGCTCCGTTGGACGAGGCACCGTTGGGGCTCGCCGGCTCGGACATGATGGCCTCGATGAGGGCGGCTTTGGTGGCCCGGGTCGGCGTGTCAACGCCCATCACTTTGGCGATCGTTTGGAGGTCTTCGCGAGATTTGGTCTCAAGATCCGAACGCTCTGGGGAAGGCTTGATAGCCATGAATATGAATCCTTTCTCGCCGCTCGTGAAGATATGACGGAGCGGAGAAGAAATACAGGGGAAAAGTCGTCTCGGAAGAGATTCCTTACGCCGGCATAACCGAACGGACGACAACAACAAGTATAGCAGCGCCAACGCCAAACACAACTATTGGCGTTGGGTCAATTCGCAGTCCGCCCCAAAACGACCTCAATCCGCATCAAAGCGTACTGGCCGCGAATTCCGGCCCAATTAGAGTTTCGTAGTAACAATGCCCACCCGATTGATTGGCTTGGAGGTCACGATCTTCACGGTCACGTGAACGTGCACCAAACTTTCAAGAAGTCGCTCAACGATCTCCGCTCGCCTTTTCGCCAAGGCCGGATTGCCGTGCGAGTAGCCAGTGATGGTGACCGATGCGCCGCTCTTGAGCTTCTTTGCCAGCGCCTCGATTTCGCTCTTCATACTCGCCGTAAGCGAAAAACTCGTCGCCGTGAATGTCAGATTTCTCGGTACTGGAACCGTCGCGGCGCCACTCGGCGAGCCGCTCCCCGATCCCGTCGAACCACCGCTGCTCGGAGGGGGGGCTGTCGTGCCGGTCCCGCCACCACCAGAGGATCCACTACCGCCGCCCCCGCCACCGCCGCCACCGCCACCGCCTCCAGAAACACCAACGGTAAGTGTCACTTGGGCTTCGGTTGGCAAGTAGCCAGTGCTGCCGCCGCCACTTTGTGACGCGTCGAGTACACACGTGCCGTCATTGACGAAGGAGAGAACACCACTGCTCAGGGTGCAAACTCCTGGCCCGCTCGAGGGATCTATCGATAAGACGGTCGAGAGTCCCGAGGACGCTATGGCGATTGGCGTGATGGTCTGGCCGGGAATATAGGAGTAGCCCCGAGCGACGTTTGTGATCTCGATGCCCTGGCTGGCCGCAACCCCGGCGAACTCCATGTTGACGTTGCTGGCACTGGTCTCGCTGCCCACCGTGATATCCGTCGCGCCCGACGAACTGGGCGTCCCACCCGTTTGACCGTCGTAGAACTCCTCGCTAAAGGTACCGTAATCGTCGCCACATCCGCCGTAGAAGGCAACTGAGTATTGGGCGGGGGCGAGGCCACTGATTTCGTACGTCCCATCGATGAATGTACTGGTCTGCGTCGCGGCGGTGATCGGACCAGACACGGGAGTGGCGCGTACGCAGAGACCCGAGAGCGGCACACCGTCTGCATTCGTCACAGTGCCGGCAATCAGACCGCCGAGACTCATCTCAGCATCGACATTGTTCGCCGAGCCTCCATCTGAGATCGTCACCGTCAGCTCATCGGTTGGATTCTCGGTCCCCCCTGGAGAACCGTTGTAGTAAGTCTCAACGTAGTCACCCGCGTTACCACATCCGTTGGAGAACTCCACGAGATACGTTCCATTGGAGAGCCCCGAAAAGCTATACGAACCGTCGCTGGCCGTACTGGTGGAGTTGTCGACGCCATTGCCAACGGCATCGACGCAGATTCCCGCGAGGGCGTTGCCTCCCGGGTCGGAGACAACACCGGAGATCTCGCCGCCATTGGACATCGTGACGTTGATACTCATCGCCGCGGATCCGCCGCTCACCACCACCCGCGTTGCGTTGACGTAATCGGGTGTTCCACCGCTCGGGGTGTAGTACTCACTCGCGTACGTGGTTGGTCCGCCACAGTCCGCCGAGAAGAGGACCACGTACGTTCCGTCCGCGAGGCCGGTCAACGAGTATGTTCCATCGCTCGCCGTGGCTGTCTCGAGGTCGTTTCCGTAACTGTCGATGGCGTCGACGCAGATGCCAGCAAGTGGACTATCGCCTGCGCCGGTGACCGTCCCAGAAATAGTGTCACCCTCGGGAACCGACACGTTGACGTTGGTGTCCGTCTCACCATCGGTGACGACCACCGGAAACGCGTCAGCGGGGTTCGTTGTGCCAGCCGTGGTCCCGTTGTAGTACGCAAAGGCGCTATCACCGGGGGACGAGCAGTACGACGAAGCCAGGAACTCAACGGAGTAACTACCAGCAGGGATGCCGCTGACAGAGTAGGAGCCGCCAGCTTGGGCCTCAATGGAACCATCGTCACCCGAAATCACGACGCAGCCCGAGATGGGATCCTCCTGGCCACCCTCATTTTCGGTGAGTTCTCCCGAAATCGTGCCGCCCACGGGAACCGTGGCACTGACGCCAGTGGCGCTGGAACCACCAGTAACGACGATGGGCGTCGCGTCAAGAATGTTGCTGGTGCCCGAAGAACCTTGTAGGTAGTACGCGTAGCTGTACAGGGAGCCCGAGTTGGCTTCGTCGCAGGTGTCCCAGAAACTCACCGTATAGGTGGCGGGCGCGAGACCGGTCAGCGTATACGTGCCGTCACTTGCGGGACTTATCTCCACGCTGCCGGCGATGCTTTGGGCCACGACGCACGATTGGCCAGCACTGAGTAGCGGGCCACTGATGGTCCCGGACATCTGGCCGCCCTCGATCATTGACGCATCGACGTTGTTGTCGGTGACGCCCGAGAAGACGGCCAGCAACAATGCGTTATTGGCGTTCGTGGTGCCCGCCGACGTGCCGTCGAAATAGTTGGTGGCGTAATCCTCACTCTCGTTGCACCCGTAAGTGAAGACGACGTTGTAGTCGTCCACGGGAAGGTTGCCGATCGAATAGCTGCCGTTGCCAGCGGTCGTCGCCGAGTAGGTCCCGTAATCCTCGGAGATGGCGTTCACGCAGATGCCGCCGAGATCACTTCCGCCCGACGTCACCACTCCTGCAATCGTCCCACCGAGAACCATGGTGGCGTTGACGACCGTGTTACCTACTTCACCTACCGACACGTCTGAGGCGTCACCAAGTACCGGGGTTCCCGTCGACGTCCCGTTGTAGTACTCGTCGACGTAGTTGGTGGTATTTCCGCAGGATGGGCCGGGATAGAACTCGACCGTGTATCGATCGGCATACAGCCCCGTCAAGGAATATGAGCCGTCGGACGCCGTGATCGTCGAAGCCTCTTCGTCTCCGGCACCGAGGGCCTGCACACAGATACCCGACAGAGCAGTGCCCGCGCTGCTTGTGACCGTGCCTGAGATAGACGAGTCGAGCGGATAGATGCCGTCGACTTGGGTCGTGGTGCCCGCTGCCACCGAGACGGGCGTCGCATCGTCTTCGTTAGGCGTGCTGGCCGTGTTGCTCACGTAATAAATGGTCGGCCAATCGGTGGTGTTTCCGCATCCGCTGGAGAATGAGACGACGTAGTTCCCCACGGGCAGACCAGTGATATAGGCGCCTTCGCTCAAGGTGCTGAACTGCCAGGGGATGGGGACACCGTTGAGGTAGAGGTTGACGCAGATTTGGCTTAAGTCTTGTGTCGGGTACAGCGCCTCGGCCGTGATCGCGCCGCCCGCGACCATGGTCGCGTTGATATCGGGCGTGTTGCCGGTGGACACCGCCACGGTCGTCGCGTCTGCTGCGACGGTCGTTCCGGTGGACGTGTCGTTGTAATACTGGTAGGCGTAGTTGGCGTAGGGAATCTGGTAGTCCTCATCCCCTTGATTGTTGACGGCATCGCAGTTCGAGAAGATGACGTAATAGTTCCCCGCGGCCAAGCCCGAGATAGTGTACGTGCCCGTGCCCGGCGCAGGATAACTTACGGTGCCCGACACGAGCGAACCGCCGATCGACGTATAGGCGTCAATGCAGATGCCGTACTGCGAGGCATCGCCAGCTACGGTGCCCGAGATACTGCCCGTATCCCCGGTGTGCGGAACGACAGTCTCTTGAGGCCGGGACACGCCAGTGCCAACCGCGCCGACCGAAGTAGCGAGCAGCGTCGTTCCAAGGACGAGGGTGGCGCCAACCGCGACGGCGAGATGATGACGAAGACCGCGCAAGACTCCCCCTCGGCGTAGCCAGGTTCGGCAGTGAACAACGCACAGTACCACCGAGAAATCTGTAATCGGATTACGAAAAAATCCTCACTCGACAGGGTTTTTGCTCGCTTTGACGAGCCGTGACGCCAATGGTCCCGATTAGAAGGAGCCTCATTTGCATCCCAGCGAATCAGCGCCGATCCCTTGGGACACGCATCGACCCGCGACTTGACTATTCGAGTTCGCTGAGAAGGGCTTTCAGCGTGGCGTCCACCACGTCGGGCGACTCGCTCGAGCCCACGGCAGTATCAGGATCCTTTAAGCCGTTGCCGGTGAGAACACACACCACCGTCGAACCTTCGGGTACGCCGTACTTTAAGAGTCCCGCCACCGAGGCCGCAGAGGCGGGCTCACAGAACACCGATTCGTGTCGCGCCACGTAGTGGTACGCCTCAAGGATCTGTTCGTCGCTCACCGCGCGAATGTCCCCCAGGGACTCGTGGATGACCTCGAGCGCGGGTACCCAACTGGCCGGGTTGCCGATGCGAATGGCCGTGGCGATGGTCTCGGGGTTGGCCACCGGATGGCCGAGCACGATCGGTGCCGCGCCGGCCGCCTGAAAGCCCCACATCTTGGGCAGTGTCGCGCAGCGCTGGGCGAAGTGGTACTGCGTAAATCCGCGCCAGTAGGCCGTGATGTTGCCGGCGTTGCCCACGGGAATCGACAGGATGTCGGGCGCGTCGCCGAGGACGTCGACGATCTCGAACGCGCCGGTCTTTTGTCCTTCGATGCGGTCAGGATTGATCGAATTCACGATCGTCATGGGCAGGTACTGGGTGAGCTCGCGGGCCAAGTTGAGGGCCTGGTCAAAGTTGCCGCGAATCTGGATCACCTTGGCGCCGTAGACCATGGCTTGGGCCAACTTGCCAATCGCGATTTTGCCCTCGGGCACGAGCACAACACACTCCATGTCAGCCTTGGCCGCGTAAGCGGCGGCGGCGGCCGACGTGTTGCCCGTGGAACCGCAGATCACCTTCGTCGCCCCGTTGGCCTTCGCCTTGGTAATCGCCATCGTCATGCCGCGATCCTTGAAGGAGCCGGACGGATTCAGCCCTTCGTACTTGAGCCACACGTCCGCTTGGAGGCGCTCTGAAAGTTTGTTGGCGTGCAAAAGGGGCGTATGGCCCTCCCGCAAGGTCACGATGTCGGAGACGCCCTCGAGGTCGAGCCACTCGGCGTACTCAACGAGCAGCCCACCCCATGCGTTCATGCGACCTCTTCGTCGATAACGCGAATGCACGCGCCCACCGACTCCACCGAGCTCAGCGCACTCAACTCGGCCAGGGTCGCTTCGACGTCAGCGCTGAGGGCCTCGTGGGTTAAGAAGGCCAGCCGGGCCTCGTTGTTGAAGCCGGATTGATCCATCGACTGGATGGAGACTAGGTGACGACCAAAGACGCTCGCGACTTCGGCCAGCACACCCGGACGATCCCACACGTCTACGCTCAGATAGAAACGGCTGGACAGCTCGCCGGCGGGTACGTAGTACAAGGAGTGATCGCCACTGAAGGGCACGTCGTGTCGGTCGCTTACGCGGTTGCGCGCGGCGTCGAGCAGATCGCCGAGCACCGCCGTGGCCGTCGGTTCACCGCCCGCACCCTGGCCGAGCCACATCAATGGACCACTTTTCACGCCGTTGACAAAGACGGCGTTCATCGCGCCGTTCACTGAAGCCAGCGGGTGCGCGACCGGAACCATGGCGGGGTGAACGCGCCGCGAGATCCCTGAATCCCCTACTCGCTCGGCGACGCCGATCAGTTTGATGACGTATCCCATGCGTTTGGCCACCTCGACGTCCACACTGCGCACACCCGTGATCCCCTCGCGCGAGATCTCGTCGCCGCCGAGTCGCGTGCCGAAGGCCAACGTCGAGAGGATCTGCACTTTGGCGGCGGCGTCGAAGCCCTCGACGTCGGCCGAGGGATTGGCCTCGGCGTATCCCAGAACCTGCGCCTCGCGGAGGGCGTCGGCGTAGTCGCTTCCCTCATTCATCATCTTGGTGAGAATGAAGTTGGTCGTCCCGTTCACAATTCCCATCACGCGGGTGATGCGCTCGCCGGCCAACGACGTGCGCAGCGCGCGAAGAATCGGGATCGCTCCTCCCACCGCCGCTTCATAAAAGAGATCCGCGTGGTTCTCGTGAGCGAGTTGGGCCAGCTGAGGTCCCGACTGCGCGATGAGAGCCTTATTCCCTGTGACCACCGATACCCCGCGCTTGAGGGCGCTCTCGATGTAGGTCTTCATCGGCTCGATGCCACCCGCCACTTCGACCAGGATGTCCAAGTCGCTGTCGATCAGGGACTCCACGTCGTCGGTGAGCAGTACCTTCGGAATACCGGGGCGGGCCTTCGAAAGGTCGCGCACCGCCACGCCCGCCAATTCCACGTCAGCGGTCGCCGCGTCGGTCAAGGCTTCACGGCGCGACGGGTCGCTCAGAAGTTGGGCCAGCGAGGTCCCTACAAAGCCACCGCCGATCACGCCGACCCGTACGACACCATCCTTCATCGAAATAAGGCTAACTCAGGGTCGGCGAGAGGCCGACTTCGAGTCGCGCGAGATCCTCGAAGGTCTCGCGGCGAAGCACCTCGCGGGCGGCGCCGTTGTGCACGAACACCACTGCCGGTCGAGGGACGCGGTTGTAGTTCGACGCCATCGAGTATCCGTAGGCTCCCGTCACCGGCGTGGCCACGAGGCTGTCGACTCCCGTGGATGCGGGCAGATAGGCCTCATCGACCAGCACGTCGCCGCTCTCGCAGTGCTTACCCACCAAGCGCACCACCTGAGGTCGTTCGGCGAGCGGATGATCCACGTCGAAGGCCTCATAGCCCGAGCCGTAGAGCACGGGTCGTGGGTTGTCGCTCATCCCTCCGTCGACGGCGATGTAGGTGCGATGCGTCACGGGCTTGACAACGCCAACGCGATAGATCGTGAGCGCAGCCTGGGCGACGATCGCCCGTCCGGGTTCGGCCAGGATGCGCACATCAGGTCGAAGGCCGCTCTCCTTGGCGGCACCGCGAATGGCGCGACCCCACTCCGTGATGGATGGCGCTACTTCGCCCGTCACGTAGGCCACGCCCAGGCCACCGCCCACACAGAGCTCATCAAAGTTGTCGTCCTTCGTGAAATCGACCAGGACCGCGATCGACTCCTTGAACCCCTCAACTTCGAAGATCTGCGAGCCGATGTGGGCGTGTACCCCATGCAGTGTGAGTCCGTCGATCTTTTGTAATTCCTCAATCGCTCGACGCGCCTCGCCGGTCGCCACCGAAAATCCAAACTTCGTGTCTTCCTGACCGGTGCGGACGTACTCATGGGTGTGCGCTTCGACACCGGGGGTCACGCGCACCAGGGCGTTGACGGGTGACTCGGGCGACACGACGTTCCTCAGGTGCTCGATCTCTGGAAAATTGTCGACGACGATCCGGTGCACCCCGACCGCCACGGCGCGTTCAATCTCGTCGGCTGACTTGTTGTTGCCGTGCACGATGATCCGATTCGCGGGAACCCCCGCGCGCAGGACGATGTCGAGCTCACCGCCCGTGGCCACGTCCACGCACAGTCCCTCTTCGGCCGCGAGTTGGGCCATAGCGCCACAGAGAAACGACTTTGACGCGAAGGCCACACCATCGTCAAAGACCCGCGCGGCTTCGCGGCACCGTTCGCGAAGGGTCACTTCGTCGTACACGAACAGCGGCGTGCCAAACGTCGTCGCCAGGGCGGCCAGATCGGCGCCACCCACGCTCACTCCGTCTTCGCGGAGTTGGGTGGTGACGGGAAAGAGAGAAGCCGGTACCGGCTCGACGCCCATTGGTAGTCAGGGGCGCAGTGTCCGACAAGCAGACCTGTTTCCCCATTCCCCTTTCAATCCGTGCGTGCGGTTTTCCCGCACACGGCTTAACGACGGTCGTCTGGACATAGTTATGCGGCCTTCGGATAACGGATAGTGCCCATGAGTTGATGCAGGCCCTGGTCGTGGAACCAGTTGCGAGTCCAAATGTTGGCTTGACCGGCACGTAAGTTGCGTCCGCGCTTCTTAATGAGAAGCGTGTCAGCCGCCACGTCACGTAACGGTCCATGGCAATGAACTTAGCGCCCGCGTTGCCAGATCGAAAGTAGTTGCCCCATCCGCGAAGGAATGAGTTGAGACGCGCAATGACGTCTTCTAACTGCTGTCCGACTTGACTGCGAGCGGTGAGCGCCTTGACGCGTGCCCGGGCACGCTTCATCGAACGCTGCGACGGCCAGCGATGCAGGTAGTAACGAACAACGTGTCGCTCCTCCCAGATCTTGCCGGACATCCGCGCTCGGAAGTGACACCCGAGAAAGTCAAAACCCTCGCGTCCTCCGCGCAGATCGACCACGCGGGTCTTTCCAGCATGAAGCGAGAGACCGAGCCCACCCAGTATTGCCATCGCGCGTCGTTGGGCTTCATCCGCCTCGAGCGCGTGACGAGCACAGCACCACGAAGTCGTCCGCGTAGCGGACCAGTTCGCCGATGCCGTGCTCTTTCCACTCCCGATCGAACGCGTGCAGATAGACATTGGCGAGCAACGGAGAGATGACTCCGCCCTGGGGTGTGCCCGAGACCGACTCGGCGAGAACCCCCTCACTCACCACCCCCGCACGCAACCACTGACGCAACAACTTGAGCACCCGTCGATCCGAGACACGCTCTCCCACCAGAGAGAGCAACCTCTCATGGTCGATCTCGCCGAAGAAGTTCGTGATGTCGGCTTCAAAGACGAACTGCTGGCCTTTGCTGAAACCAACCCGAATCGCTTCCATGGCGTCGGTGGCCGACCGCTTGGGTCGAAACCCAAACGAACAGGGCAGGAAGTCGGCCTCGAACAGTGGTTCAAGAACGAGTTTCGCCGCCTGCTGGGCCACGCGGTCACGAATAGTCGGGATGCCCAGCGGTCGAAGACGACCGTCGGGCTTGGGAATCTCCACCCGGCGCACCGGCGACGGGTGATAGATGCCTGCACGGAGGTCGCTCTGGAGTTGAGCGAGTAGCAGCTCCACTCCATAGTCCTCCACCGCCTCAAGGGTCAGCGCATCAACCCCTGCGGCGCCACGATTGGCTCGCACTCGACTCCACGCCTCCCATAGGACGTCACTCCTGTAGATGCGGTCATATAGGGCGTGGAATCGCCGATCCGAAGACTGCTTGGCAGCAGCCCATAGCCGGTTCTGGAGGCGTCGAACTTTCTCCGGGGATGGTGATCCCAAGGGGTAGATGGGCGGAGCGGTCCCCGCCATGCCCTCACTCGTTCCTCTGTTCCCAGCGTGACCGAAGTCGGGGTCCTTCCCTCCTGCCGCGTTGCTCACGGCTCTCTGCAGTACTACGACCCCGTCGGACTCCCGCTGTGCTCCGATCGATTTCACCATTGGCTTATACGTTCGGTCTTTGCTGACGAGGCAGCACAGACGGGTCTCTCCTGTTTCGCATCGAGCCCTACGTACGTGCCGCTCCCCGTACCCCGGAAGAATTCGACCAAGAGCATCTCCGGAACGCGAGTAGGTCGAATGTTGCCTTCGCCGTGACATGAGCGGCTCGGCTCCTTCACTGTACGTTTGACGAGGCTGCAGGACTCGTGTCGAGTGACACTACGGCCCGTACGTTTGCTCCCTCCAAAGAGGCTTTTGACACCCCGCTCAGCCCGACGCCTCTCGACGTCGAACCGGGGTCTGCTACTGGGCTCTCCGGCGATTACCCAGGTGGGACTTTCACCCACTGGTCCGATGCAACTTGCAAGACGCAACATGGATCAACACTACGAGTTCACTCGCGGCGAACGTGTACGAGCGTCCTCGCCGCTCCGGTCACCAAAAGGTGCCAAGTAGACTCACGACGCGCCCTCGTAGCTCAGCGGATAGAGCATTGGCCTCCGAAGCCATGTGCGCAGGTTCGACTCCTGTCGAGGGCACTTCTCCGGCTCATCGGAAGTTAGCGGGGTGCGACCACGCCTGAGGGTCACTGTTTAGAAGACGAAGGTGCTTCAGTCTTTAGGTGTGATCCAAAAAAATAGAAACACCTTCGTCCTTAACGACCCTACCGAAATCGTGGAGGCCCTCGTCGGGCTGAAGAACGTGCGGGTCCTCGCCTACGAGCGTCGCGCGAGCGACGTGCAGCTCCATATCGAGCGGGTAGTGGAGGACGTTCGATGTCCGCGCTGTCGCCACCGCGCCCGAGTGAAGGAGCGCCCGATCGTCACCTACGTCGATCTCCCCGTCTACGGCACGCCGATGAAGCTCCTCTGGAAGAAGCACCGCATGGCGTGCGTGAACGAGGAGTGCCCCCGCCAGAGCTGGGTGCTCAGCGACCACCGGATCGCCGCCAAGAACTGCCTGCTCACCACGAGGGCCGCCAAGTGGGCGACGGTCCAAGTGGGGACCGGTCGCACCGTGAAAGAAGTGGCGAATGAGCTGAGTTGTGACTGGCACACCGTGAACGACGCCGTCACCACCTACGGCGAGGCGCTGCTCGAGGCCGATCGCCGACGTCTGAATCGCACCAGTGCGATCGGCCTCGATGAGACGAGCTTCGTCAAGCTCGGCGGGCACCACACGGCTTACGCCACCACGGTCACCGACGTCGAGCACCACCGGATCATCGACATCCTGCCGACCCGCAATTACGTTGACGTGGCCGGTTTTCTCGACCGCCAACCCGAAGCCTGGAAGTCCCGCATCACTTACGGAGCCCTTGACATGTCGGCTACCTACGCGGCCGTCTACTCGGTGATCTTGCCCAAGGCGTCCCAGGTGGTCGATCCCTTTCACGTGATCTCCCTCGCCAATCGCGCCCTCGACCAAGTGCGCCGACGGGTCCAGAGCGAACAGACCGGACACCGCGGTCGCAGAGACGATCCTCTCTATCGGGTGCGCCGAGCGCTCCTCACCGGTGAAGAGAAGCTCGACGAGAAGGCGGCACTGCGTCTGTCGTCGCTGCTCCAGCTCGGTGATCCCAACGCCGAAGTGGCTATTGCCTATCGGGTAAAGGAACGCCTGCGCGACTTCTACCGGACGTTCGACGTGACCGAGGCCAGGTCCATGCTCGAAGAGCTGCAGGGGCACTGCCTGAAGCCCTCGATGCCGCCCGAGATCCAGAGGCTGGGACGCACCATCAAGACCTGGTTCGAGAAGATCTGCAACTTCCACATCGCCCGCGTGAGCAACGGACCGACCGAGGCGATCAACAACTTGATCAAACGCATCAAGCGAGTTGGTTTCGGGTTCCGCAACTTCCAGAACTACCGAATACGGGCCCTGCTTTACGCGGGAAAACCAAACTGGCGGGTTCTTGGATCGATCGTGGTTCGATGAAGCTCACCCCGCCAGAATCCGATGAGCCACTTCTCCAACCGGCATGACTCGGTGGTCGGTGCCACATGTCAGTGCCTGACGTTAGTTACTCTTTACGTATGCGCTGGCAGCCCGATAGTCGCGGGCGACTCGAAGTTGCGGCCCTGGAGCTCTATCTCGAACAGGGGTTTGAGAACACGACGGTCGCCGAGATTGCCGAGCGAGCGGGGCTGACCGAGCGGACCTTCTTTCGCTACTTCAGTGACAAACGCGAGGTGCTCTTCCCCGGTGGTGAGACGTTCGAGAATCTGATTACCGAGGCCGCCGCCGCCGCGCCCAAAGAGCTCGGACCCTTAGATGCCGCGTTTGTAGGTCTCGAGGCGGTGGGTTCGTTTCTTAAGGAGCGCCGCTCTTTCGCTCAGAAGCGCCAGCGAATCATTTCGGCTACCGCTGAACTTCAAGAGCGTGAACTCATCAAACTTCAGTCGCTCGCAAACAAGCTCGCGGCGACCCTTCGCGCTCGGGGGGTGGCGGACTCTGTGGCGGGACTCGTGGCGGAGGTGAGTGTCGCGGTGTTCAAAACGTCCTTCGAAGAGTGGGTCCGCCCGAAGAACGCCCGAGACCTCGCCACCGTCTTGCGCGAATCGCTCAGTGAACTGAAGGGCGTGACCGCTCTCCCGTAGAAAGAGCGCTGCCTAGGACGACGCCTCGACGAAGGTGCGTACGTCGAAACGTTGTGCTACGGGACGATGATCATGCGCACGGTATCAGTCACCGCGGCCTGATTGGACGACGATCCGGCCATCACGACAACGGGATCGCCGGGCTTGGCGAAGCCGGACTCCTTGAGCTTGGTCACTGCATAGTCGCAGAGTCCGTCGATGTCCTGGAGGGGGGTGACAAACGTCTCTTGAATACCCCAGGAACTACGTAACTGCAGCGCGGTCGAAACGTTAGGGGTGAGCACGACGATGGGCATCGGCGGGCGAAAGCGCGAGATCGCTCGTGCGGTGAGACCCGAGCGCGTACAGGCAACGATCGCGACCGCGTTCTCATCCATCGCGGCCCGCCACGCCGCACCGGTAATCGCGGCGGTGACGCGCTGAGCTTGAGTGCTCGTGATGACGAGATCTTGAATGCCCAGTCCCGCTCCCCACTCGTCGTAGGGGAAGGACATTTCGGCGCGTCGCACGATGCGGTCCATCGTGACAACTGTGCCCACGGGATCCTCGCCGATCGCCGTTTCACCGCTCAGCATCACCGCGCTCGCCCCATCCAGGACGGCGTTGGCCACATCAGTCACCTCGGCGCGCGTGGGTACCTGAGCGTGCGTCATCGATTCCAGCATCTGGGTGGCGACCACCACCGGCCGCGCGTAACGAATGCCCAAACGCACGATCTCCTTTTGAAGATGCGGAACTTCCTCGATCGGAAGGCGAACTCCCAAGTCGCCTCGCGCGACCATGAGCGAGTCCGAGTGCTCCATGATCTCGTTTAGGTTCTCGATCCCCTCGCCGGTCTCGATCTTGGACATGATCATCACGTCGGGTCGCGAGAGCACCGCTCGCACGCTTTCGACGTCAAAGCCGGATCGCACGAAGGAGACGGCGAGTATCTCAAACTCCTCGCTGCGCAGGGCTTCAAGACGGTGACGATCGTCCTCAGTGGGCAGTCGGTCATCCATCACCGAGGACGGAAGCGAGAGCCCGGGCTTGCCCATGACCGCACCGCCCGAGGTGACTCGCGCTTCAACATTGGCACCGACGTTGGTGACGATCAGCGATACTCCGCCGTCTCCAATATGGACACGATCACCGACTTTCAACTGACTCAGAACGTGGTCGCGCTCGACCGTGATGCGCTCGGCGGTCGAGACCTCGCCGAAGGCTTCCACCAGTTTCGTTTCTCCGCCCACGCTGAGGGGCACTGGTGACGTGCCGAAGGATCCGGCGCGAATCTTCGGACCGGGAATATCGACCATGATGGCGACGTCGGGCACGACCTCACGGACTCGGCGCAGGCGCTCAATGCCAGAAGGAATGTCGCCGTGGGCAAAAGACAACCGAAAGACGTCGACGCCGGCTGTCGCGAGTTCCTTTAGCCTTTCGTCCGATTCTGAGGCCGGACCAATTGTCGCTACGATTCGCGTGCGCCGCACCGCATTCCCTTCGCTCTTTGCGAGAGTCTAGTGAGATGCGATGTGCGCTCTTGGTGTTCGGCGCTACTGCAAAGTAATCGACAAGAGGAGCGCTTCGCCGACGTGGGGAGACTCCGCGGCAGCGAGGATGGTTGATCCAACTAGATGCTGAGTTCTCGTTCGATCTCAGCGAGCTCTTCCGGCGTGCCCTGAACCTTGGGTCCCTTGAACCACTTGCGCGCCGAGACGGCGTACCAGATCCCCGCGAAGCCAATGACGACCACGACCGCGACCGGCGTGTAGTTAAACGAGTCGGCGTTGATGGGACTGACCGTCGGGAGCATAAACAGTATGCAGATAAAGACGACCCACACGATGGCAATCCAACCGAATACGGGTCCCCACTTGCCCAACTTCCACGGTCCCGGAGTAAAGGCGGACCCGTTGATTCGTCGCAGGAAGACGGGGATGAGATAGGCCACGTAGAGTCCAATCACGGCGATTGAGGTCACCGCGGCGTACGCGGTCGATCCACTGGAACCGGGCAGCAGCGCGGGGGTCACCAAGATGAACGCACCCACCGCCCCGAACCATGCTGAGTGCACGGGAACGCGAGTGCGCTTGCTGACGTGGTGCCAGTAGTTCGAGGCGGGTACCGCTCCGTCACGCGAAAAAGCGTAAATCATCCGCGAGTTGGCGGTAACCGAGGCGATGCCGCAGAAGAACTGCGCCCCGATCACGACCAGTACCAGCAGTTCACCAAGCACCTTGCCCGTGGCGTACACGAAGACGTTGCCCCACGGCACGCCACCCGAGAACTGGGCGTAACTCGTGTACTTCGTTCCCGCGATGTCCACCGAAAACCCGTGAACGAAGTGGGGGATGGCCACGCTCACCCCGATGAGGAGAATGAAGCCAGCGATCCAGGACACCCAGATCGAGGTCACGATTCCTCTCGGACCCGAGACCGCGGCATCCAAGGTTTCTTCAGTTACGTGGGCCGACGCGTCATAGCCCGTGAAGGTGTACTGGGCTACCAGTAGCCCGAGCAAGAAGACGTAGAAGGGAACCGCGAAGCCCGAGAGACCTTTGAACGCGTCAAAGCCCCCCGAGCCAAAGAGAAAACTCCCGCTCTGGTGACTGTGCGAGTGAGGCGCAATGAACAGCAGGATCACGATGACCGCCACACCCGTCAAGTGCCACCAGACCGAGACCCGATTGAAGAGCGACACGATGTTGACGCCGAAGGTGTTGATCAGACCTTGGATCAACAAGAGAATGGCGGTCAAGAGTACGACGCGACGGTTGTCAGTCCACAGCGAGTTACCCGAGACGAGGAAGATGAACTCGCCGATGGAGTAGCCACAGCCAAAGGTGATGCCGGCCGTGACGGCGACTTGGCCGAGGAGGTTGAACCAACCCGTGAACCACGACCAGATGGGACCGCTCTTACCGGGTGCGAGCTTCGCTGACCAGTAGTAGAGGCCACCGGCCGTCGGAAAGGCCGAACAAATCTCAGCCATGGAGAGTCCGGCAAAGAGCACCAGTCCGCCGACGATGACCCAGCCCCAGATCATGACCGGCGGGCCACCGTGAGTCAGGCCGTAACTGTAAAGCGTTAGACAGCCCGAGAGGATTGAGATGATGGTGAAGGAAATTGCGAAGTTGGAAAACCGGCTCAGTCCTCGATGCAACTCCTGCGCGTAGCCCATCTGGTGAAGACGCTGCTCATCGGCGTCGGTGCTATGCGATGCAGCGCTCAGCTGATCATCCATGTAACTGTCCCCCTCATGGCGTTACAACATTTGGCGCGAGCCTAGAGTTCGCGACACGCCTTCGCAAATGATGTTCGCCCCATTACTGAACTCATTCTTGGGCGCCACGAGAAATTGAATAACTGTTCGGTTCCGCCGCGACGCCAGCGGACGCAATGACACTGAACGCGACGTCGAGAAACGCTCGCACACAAATGCGGTCACAAGGTGCGCGGCTACCATGGCCGAATCAGTGTTCGAGGGGGCGTATGAGTACTTCAACCAGGGGTCGGCTGACCCAAAAAGAACTGGTGGCTCACATCGAAAGTGGCGAGATTGACACCGTCATCATGGCGATCACCGACATGCAGGGCCGCCTTCAGGGCAAGCGAATCGACGCCGATTTTTTCGTAAACGACCTCTTAGACGGCGTCGTGGAGGGATGCAGCTACCTGCTTGCCTCGGACGTCGACATGAATACAGTCGACGGCTTTGCCCTGACGTCGTGGGAGCGAGGATATGGCGACCTGGCCTTTGCCCCCGACTACACGACGATTCGTCTCGTCCCCTGGCACAACAAGACGGTGATCATCTTCGCCGACGTTGAGACGGTCCACGGCGACCCCGTCACCGTCTCGCCGCGTCAGATCCTGCAGAATCAGGTCGGTCAACTCGCCGCGCGCGGTTGGAGTGGTCTCACGGGTACCGAGCTCGAGTTCATTATGTTCGAGGACTCCTACGAGGATGCCTGGGACGCCGGCTACCGAGGACTGACGCCCTCCAATCAGTACAACGTGGACTACTCACTCCTCGGTACGTCTCGCGTCGAAGGCGTGCTCGGACGCGTGCGGCGCTCGATGAAAAGTGCCGGCATGGTCGTCGAGTCTCTCAAGGGCGAGTGCAACTACGGTCAGCACGAGCTCGCCTTTAAGTACGCCGAGTTGGTGGATAAGTGCGATGAGCACTCGCTCTTTAAGTTGGGCGCGAAGGAGATCGCCGCCCAAGAAGGCTGCAGCATTACCTTCATGGCCAAGTACAACGAGCGTGAAGGCAACTCCTGTCACATTCACCTGTCGCTGCGCGACGAGAACAACGAGTCGGTCTTCGCCGGTGACGGCGAACACGGCTTCTCACCGGTCTTCGAACACTTCCTCGCCGGACAGATCGCCTACGCGCGCGAGTTCTCTCTCTTTCTTGCGCCCAACATCAACAGCTACAAGCGATTCGTCGAAGGCTCCTTCGCGCCCACCGCGCTGCTCTGGGGACTCGACAATCGCACGTGTGCGTTTCGCGTGGTGGGACACGGACCGTCCCTTCGCGTCGAGTGTCGCATTCCGGGCGGCGACGTCAACCCCTACTTGGCGATCGCTTCACTGGTCGCGGCCGGACTGCGCGGAGTGGACGAGTCACTGCCCCTCGCGCCCGCCTTCGAGGGCAACGCCTACCTCTCGGACGCGCCGCGCGTGCCCACGTCGCTACGCCAGGCGGCCGATCTCTTCGACGCGAGTGCCGCGGCGCGCGACGCCTTCGGGGACGAGGTCGTCGACCACTACACTCACGCGGCTCGCATTGAGGTCGCCGCGTTCGACGCGGCGGTCACGGACTGGGAACGCTTCCGAGGATTCGAACGTCTATGAGCACGCTGGGCATCATCAACCCCTCCACCGAAGAGGAAATCGCGAGCGTCAATCTCGCGAGCATCGAAGAGACCGATGCCGCGATCGACCGTGCGGCCAAGGTTGCGACCAGTTGGAAGAAAGTCACCCCGGCGGACCGCGCGCGCCTGCTGCGCCGCTTTGCCGAGGTCGTCGACACCCACAACGAAGAGCTCGCCCAGCTCGAAGTCGCGAACTCAGGCCACACGATCTCCAACGCGAGGTGGGAGGCGGGCAACGTTCGCGACGTCCTCAACTACTACTCGGGCGCGCCCGAGCGGCACTCGGGTAAGCAGATCCCCGTCGCCGGCGGCATCGACCTCACCCTCTACGAGCCACTAGGCGTCGTGGGCATCATCGTGCCCTGGAACTTTCCGATGCCGATCGCGGGTTGGGGTTTCGGGCCGGCGCTCGCCGCGGGCAACACCGTGGTCTTGAAGCCCGCCGTTCTCACGCCACTCACCGCGATGCGTCTTGGCGATCTCGCGTTGGAAGCTGGCATCCCCGAAGGGGTCTTCCAGGTCGTCACGGGTGACGGCTCGATGGTGGGAAACCGCTTCGTGACGCACCCCGCGGTGCGCAAGGTCTGCTTCACCGGATCCAACGCCGTCGGGCGAATCATCATGGAGGGCTGTGCCGCGCAGGTCAAGCGCGTCACCTTGGAGCTGGGCGGCAAGAGCGCCAACATCGTCTTCGGCGACGCGGATCTCGAGAAGGCCGCGGCCCAGGCCCCCTACGCGGTCTTTGACAACGCGGGCCAGGACTGCTGCGCGCGCTCGCGGCTGCTGGTCGAAGCGTCAGCCTACGACCGGTTCATGGAGTACTTCGAGCCCGCGGTCAAAGGGGTCAAGGTGCAAGATCCCACCAGCGACGACAGCGAAATGGGCCCGCTCATCACCTCGGCCCAGCGCGAGAGCGTGCGAGCCTACGTCGAGGAGTCGAAGGTCGCCTTCACGGGTTCGGCCCCCGCGGGCCCCGGCTACTGGATGGCCCCCACGGTGCTCGAAACCAGCGATCGCTCTGCGCGTTCCTTCCAAGAAGAGATCTTCGGTCCCGTCGTCTCGGTCGTGCGCTTCGCCGACGAGGCGGAGGCGATCGGCATCGCGAACGACAGCGTCTATGGATTGTCGGGCTCGATCTGGAGCCGCGATATCGCCAAGGCCCTACGCGTGGCGCGCGGGGTGGAGACCGGCGCGCTCTCGGTGAACTCGAACTCGTCGGTTCGGTACTCGACGCCCTTTGGCGGCTTTAAACACTCCGGCTTGGGTCGCGAACTGGGACCCGACGCGCTGCTCGGTTTCAGTGAAGAAAAGAATGTGTTTATCTCAACGGAGGACAACTAAATGGGACGCCTGGACAACAAAGTGGCCGTCATCACCGGGGCCGCGAGCGGCATCGGACGAGCGACAGCGCTGCGCTTCGCCCAGGAAGGCGCCAAGGTGGTGGTGGCCGATCTCAACGAGGAGACCGGCGTTGCCCTGGCCAACGAGATCGGCGGGACATTCGTTCAGGTGAATGTGGCCGACGAGGCGAGTGTGAAGTCGATGTACGACCAGGTGATCGAGACCTACGGCGGCATCGACGTCCTCTTCAATAACGCGGGCATCTCACCGGCCGATGACGACTCGATCCTCACCACCGAACTCGACGCCTGGAAGCGCGTCCAGGACGTCAACCTCACCTCGGTCTACCTGTGCTGCAAGTACGGCATCCCCCACCTTTTGGCACGCGGCGGCGGGTCGATCATCAACACCGCTTCCTTCGTCGCCGTGATGGGCTCGGCCACCAGCCAGGTCTCCTACACCGCCTCCAAGGGCGGGGTGCTCTCGATGTCTCGCGAGCTCGGCGTGCAGTTCGCGCGCGAGCGCATTCGCGTGAACGCACTGTGCCCAGGACCGGTCAACACGCCCCTGCTCCAAGAGCTCTTCGCCAAGGACCCCGAGCGCGCCGCGCGCCGCCTCGTGCACATCCCGGCCGGGCGCTTCGCCGAACCCGAGGAGATCGCGAGCGCGGTGCTGTTTCTGGCGAGCGACGACTCCACCTTCGTCAACGCCTCGACGTTCCTCGTTGACGGTGGCATCGCCGGGGCCTACGTCACGCCCCTGAGCTAGGACGTCTTCAGCGATTCGGGAATAAAGTACTCGCTCAGGTACTTCTCTCCCTCATCGCACAGCACCGTCACGACCGTGGCCGCGTCGCCCAACTCCTCGCGGATCTGGCGGGCGAGAACCATATTGGCGCCCGAACTCGGACCCACCAAGAGGCCGTGCTCGCGAGCAAGGCGGCGCATCTCGGCGACCGCGTCGTCGCTGTGCACCCCCACCACTCGATCGACCATGGCCGAATGGCGCCGGTAGATAATGGGAATAAAACCGTCGGCGATTCCCTCGATCTGGTGGAGTCCGGTGTCGCCGCACTGAATGGTGCACGACTCGCTGGGCTCTAACGCGATGATCAACACATCAGGGTTCGCCTCGCGGAAGGCCTGACCCACACCGATGAGGGTGCCTCCCGTGCCCACGCCCATCACGAAGGCATCGGGCGAGAGGTCGGCCGGCAGCTGACCGAGGATCTCGGGGCCGAGCCACGTGCGGTTCTCTTCGACGTTCCACTCGGACTCGAACTGGTGAGGGGCGAAGTACCCCGGGAGGTCACCGAGTCGGCTCGCTTCGTCGAGCGCCTCGTTCACGTGAAAGGTGCCCACGGCGTGGATCTCGGCCCCGAAGGCGAGTGAGATCGCGGCGCGTTCGGGGCTGAGGCCCTCGGGCATGACGACGAGCATCTTGTAGCCCAGGACCGCGGCCACCATGCTCATGGCGTTTCCGGTATTGCCGCTGGACGCTTCGACGATGGTGTCGCCCGGATGCAGGAGCCCCTCACGCTCCGCGCGTTCGATGATGTAGCGCGCCATGCGCGCCTTGACCGACCCCGAGGGATTCAGGTACTCGAGTTTGGCGAAGATGCCGTTGACCTGAATGAGAGGAGTCGAACCAATTGCCTCAAGCACCGTTGCTCCGGGGCGATAGTTAGCCGCCATTCGGTCCCCCTTCGATCACTTCCTCGTTCACCCTACGTCCCAGGCCTTTGCGAACTCATTCGCCCAAAGAGCTCGGAGCTCACGATATTTAGGAGACGGTCATGCCACCATCGACTGCGACATCGGCCCCGGTGACGGCCGAGGAGGCGACCGAGCACAGCCACGTGATCGCGGCCGCGATCTCGCTCGGCTCGAGGAGGCGACCGATCGGCTGACGGGCCGCGAACTCCTCGACGCTCGAAAGGTTGTAAATCGCGGCCGACGCGTCAAGGATCGCGGTGCGAGTGGAGCCAGGGCTCACGGCGTTCGCGGTGACCCCGTAGGGCGCGAGGTCCATCGCTACACCTCGAATGAGTCCCACGACCGCGTGCTTGGCCGCACTGTACGCAGCCAAGTGATAGAGGCCGGTGTGGCCCGCCGACGAGGCGACCGCGACGATGCGCGAGTGAGCGTCCTTGCCGTTGGCGATCAGCACCGGAGCGGCCGCCTCGATTAGACGGCGTGTGCCCAGCACGTTCACCGACCACACGGCGTCCCACACCGCGTCATCAACTTCCCACAGCGGTGCACCCACGCCCAGCACGCCGGCGCACGCGACGACCGCGTCGAGACGTCCGAAGTGACGCGTCGCAGTCTCGACCGCGAGCTGCATATCGGTGGCACTGCGAACGTCACCCACCAGACCGAGTACCGCCTCACCATGGCGAGCGACCACGGCGTCCAGCTCCGCCTTGGTGCCCAGCGCGTAGGGAATATCGGCGATGTCGCGGCAACGGTCCACCGCCACCACGTGGTAGTTCTCATTCACCAACGCGTCAACGGTGGCCGCGCCGATCCCCCGCGCGGCGCCCGTCACGATCGCGACCCGACTCACTAGCCGAGCCTGCGAAAGAAGTCGTCGGGGGCGAGCACGTCGGAGCGGTCCAGCCCACCGACGTCGGCTTTACCCAGGGCGAGCAGCGTCGAATCAATTCCGCCGCGCAGTACGTCCAGGACGTTCTCGACCCCAGCCTGGCCATTGACCGCGAGCCCCCAGAGATACGCGCGACCGATCATGACCGCCTTGGCTCCCAGGGCCAGCGCCTTGACGACGTCGCTGCCACGACGCACGCCGCCATCGAGAAGAATCTCGATCTGGTCACCCACGCCGTCGACCACCGCGGGCAGAGACCGCAAGGGCGCCGGTGTGCCGTCAAGGTTGTTCCCGCCATGGTTCGACACCGACAAGGCACTCGCGCCCAAATCGACGACGCGTTTGGCGTCGTCGACCCGACTCACGCCCTTGACCATGAAGGGACCACCCCACTGGTTGCGCAACCACGCCACGTCGTCCCAAGTGGGTAGTGGGCTCTGCATCCACTCGTAGTACGCGCCAAAGAACGTCGGCGCCTTTTCGCCCGGCCTGGCCATATTGGGGGTGGTGAGATCGGGGAGATGTCCGGTGCGCACGTACGACCAGAGCCAACGCGGATGGGTGAGGACGTCGGGCGCGAACTTCACGGCGGCCGCGAGGTCGATCTTCTCGGGGATCCAAGGACTCCCCCAGTCGCGTCCATTCGAAAACGACCAGTCCAAGGTGAGGATGACTCCCTTCGCTCCCGCGTTCCTGGCACGTTCGAGACGCTGAATCATCGTGTCGCGATCACCGGACCAGTACATCTGAAAGAAGACTTGATCACAGACGCCACACACGTCTTCAATGGACTGACTGGCAAATGAACTGAGCCCCATCGCGACGCCGCGCGAGGCGGCGGCCCGAGCGACGGCCAACTCCCCCTCGGGGTTCACCGCCTGCACGCCGGTGGGTGAGAGGAGAACGGGCATCGAGACGTTCTGGCCCATAATCGTGGTCGCCAGCAAGCGCTCGTTCGCGTTGCCCGCGATGTGTGGCGCAAAGCCGAGTTGGTCAAAGCTCGCCAGGTTGTCCTGATAGCTCAGGCCCTTTTCCGATCCCGCGAGAAGCGCGTCGTAGACCGACTTCGGGAGGCGCTTTTCGGCCCGGCGCTGGGCGACGGCCACCGTCTCGAACCACGAATTCGCCATAACTCTCCTTCGAGCCTCTTTGAGACTACCGGAGGTGTTGGATGAGCTTTAGGGTCGCGCCGAGAGCAAGACCGGTACGCGACGAGAGTGATCGGGCGACGAGTGCGGTAACGAAGAGATCGTCTTGGTGGCCAGAGCCTGTTCGCCGTGTCCAAAGACGCACTCCGGGTCGGGATCAGTCATCTCCAGTCCCGTAAAAAACTTGGCCGCCATGCACCCACCCCGGCAGACGTCATAGGAACCACACGACACACACGCTCCGGGACTCGCCGCTTCGCGCAGTGAGCGAAACAACTCGCTCTCTCGCCACACGCGAGCGAAGCCGCCCTCGCGTACGTTGCCCGCGAGGAACTCGTCGTGAATGACGAAAGGGCACGCGTACACGTCACCGATGGGATCGATGAGACAAACGACTCGCCCGGCCCCACAAAGATTCAGTCCCTCAAGAGGGCTGCCCAGCGCGGAGAGATGGAAGAACGAGTCTCCCGTGAGAACGCGGGGGCGATCACGTAACCACGCGTAGAGGGCGCGACCCTGGGCGAGAGTGGGGTGCAGGTCGTTCCACACATCGACCCCTCGACCCGAGGGGCGAAGTCGCGTGAGACGAAGTTGCGCACCGTACTCAGCGGCGAGCGCCTCAAATAAGTCCAGCTGCTCAACATTTTCACGCGTCATCACCACGGAGATCTTGAACTCGCCGAACTCCGAGTCCTTCAAGTGATCCATCGCCCGTCGGGCCGCGGCGTAGCTGCCCCGTCCACGAACGCGATCGTTGGTCGCTTCGTCCGCGCCGTCGATGGAGACCTGAATGTCGAGGTAGTCGATGCTCGCGAGTCTCTGAGCCGCGTGCCGATCGATCCGCGTGCCATTGGTCGAGAACTTCACGCCCACTCGCCGATCAACCGCGTGCTCGATCAGCTCGAAAAAGTCGCGGCGCACCATGGGTTCGCCGCCGCCGATATTGACGTAGAAGATCTTCATCGCGGCGATCTCGTCGATGAGACTCAGCGCTTCATCAGTCGTCAGTTCACGCGGGTCGCGTCGACCCGATGACGACAGGCAGTGCGTACAGGCCAGGTTGCACGCGTAAGTCAACTCCCAGGTCAAACAGATGGGAGCGGCGAGACCCCGCTCGAATCGATCGCGTAGCGATGACTCAGGCACTAATCAGTCCCGAGGAGCTCAGGCTGGCTAGGGCTGCGACGTACCGATCGCGCTCACCAACTGCGACCAGTTCATCCACCGCACGACGCGCACTCTCAAAGTCGCCCAGGCGTCGCACCAACTCAACCAAGTCTGGGGACTTGAGAAACACCAGGCGACGCGTGTCGTGGTGATACGCCAGTGCCCCGAATGATTCGTCCCGCAGGGACACGTGATCGCTTAGGCGCCAACGTCTTGACTCATCGAACACCACGACGTTGTCGGAGGCCACGATTTAATAGACCCCGCAGAGTCCGTCGATGGAGACCTCCTCAACGAGAAGCTCCTCCACCTCGGCCTCGGGGTCCGTCGTTACGTCGTGGGTCAGGGTTTCTGGGGTCACGCTGCCTCCTTATCATTCCATTCTGCCCTGTCCGCTCAATGTGCCCGCGACGCTCATGGAAGACTCCGAGCGTGAGTGAATATGAGCCCCTCGTCCCCGCACCCCCTCACGACGCGCTGCCCACCGGAACGAACGTGCGAGTAGACGAGGGAGCCGCGTTCGTCGATCGGGACCTGCTCAGTGGCGGCAGTCCGTGGCGGCTCTTGCGCCTCCGCGGATCGTCACGCGAAACCCTGGAACGATGGCGCCACGGCGGACCCGTGCTCGGTGGAGAAGAACGGCTAGCCCGCACGCTCATTGAACAGGGTTTCGTGACCCCAGCCTTCGATGCTCCCCTCTCGCGCAGTGCCATCGACGTGGTCGTTCCCGTCTACGGCAACGTCGCCAACCTGTCCTCATTACTGCGACAGTTGGAGGGTTACCACGTCACCGTGGTTGACGACGGATCACACGACGGCGACGCCGTCGCTCTCTGCGCGCAACAGTTCGGCGCCACGCTGCAGCGTGTAGGAGGTAATGAGGGACCCGCTCACGCCCGCAATGTCGGTGCGTCCGCCACGAAACGCGAGTTTCTCTGGTTCGTCGATGTCGACGTCTCGGTCGTCGACGCCGACCGAGTAGCGCGACACTTACGTAGCGCGTTTGAGGACTCTCGCGTCGCCGCGGTGGCACCGCGTGTTCGGGGCCTGGATGGCACGTCGTGGCGCGAGCACTTCGAGCACCACTTTGGGCCCCTCGACCTTGGTCCGCGCAGCAGCTTGGTGGTTCCCGGTGGTGCGGTGGCCTATGTGCCCAGTGCGTGCATCATGATTCGCCGCGACGCCTACGGTGAGGGTTTCGACGAATCGCTCCGGGTGGGCGAAGACGTCGACTTCGTATGGCGGCTGGCCGATCGGGGTTGGCTCGTGCGCTACGACGCCACGATCGAAGTCGCTCACCCCACCCGGCTCGCCCTTCGCGACTGGTGGCAGCAACGACAGCGGTATGGATCGTCAAGTGCCGTGCTCGCCGAACGACACGGCAAGCGACTGGCCCCCCTACGAGCGGACGCGTGGACGTTCGTCACCTGGACCTCCGTTTTGCTCGGCAAGCCCGCGGTGGGTGCACGGATCGTGGCCGGAGCGCGCCGTCACGCAATAGGCACAATCTTTCAAGACGAGGAGAATCCCGCGGCGACGGCCGATGAGGTCGTGACTCGCAACATGGTGCGCGCGGGTGGACCACTGGCGCGGGCCGTCGTGCGCACCTTCGGCGTCGCGGTGTTGCTGTTTGCGTTGCACCCTCGCTGGCGAGTTCGGGCGCTCGGGTTGTTTGTGCTCGGCTCGGCGTGGCGTTGGCGACGCGACCGATTTCACCCCACCGACGTGCCCTTCGCGATTGCCGACGATCTCGCCTACGGCAGTGGCGTGCTGCTCGGCGCACTGCGCGAGAGATCCCTGCGCTCACTCACGCCCAATATCACGAAGTCGACGCTCGGCCTTCGCGAGATCTTAGGCCTGCCCGGCGTGTCCGAGACCTAGTTGGGCCCTTCGTCGATCATCACCATCAGGCGTTGGCAAACAACGGGCCACTCGTCGTCGGTGATCGAATACATCGCCGAGTCGCGGAACAGCCCCTCTTCGCCTGGCACTTGAGAAGGCTGCCAGTGTCGCAACACTCCATCGAGCGCGGCGCCGATTCGTTCGATGGCGGCGCGCGAACGCTCGTGCCTCGCGTCCGTCTTTAGATCCACCCGACTGACGCCCCAGGTTGAAAATGCGTGATCGAGCAGGAGAAACTTCGCGTTGGTGTTGATGGCGGTGCGCTGCGCGGAGGCGCTGAGCCACGTCCCGCCGATCTCAACGCCGTAGGGCAACGACGACTCATCAACGCGACGAATGGTGAGATACCTGGTGGCACCGACGACACGATTGCTCGCAACGTCGATCTGCGCGAAGGGAACCACCTCGCCCGACTCCCACTTCGAGGTCATCCACTCGACGTAGGAGACGGCGTCGTCGCGGCTCTCAAGTACGGCCGTATATCCGTAACTGTGACGATCCTCGCTCGCCGCCTCCACGAGAGCGTCAAGGTGCTCCATTGTCAATGGCTCCAGGCGTACGTACCGTCCGCTGAGGGAAGGGACGACAAGAGGGTTCACCACTTCATCCTCTCAGAGCAACGCGATCTAGAAGCGAACGACGCCTCGGATGTTCTTGCCCGCCTCGAGATCGTCGTATCCTTCTTGCACCTCATCGAGGGTGTACTCCTTGGTGATGAGGTCGTCGACGTGAAGTTTGCCCTCGTGGTGCAGACGCAGCAGTCGAGGGATCTGAACTCGAGGACTCTCCGAGCCAAAGATCGTTCCCCGCAGCTCCTGGTTCTGCATGGCGAACATGAAGAGGTTGAGGTCAACTGATGCCTGGTTCATCGGCGCGACGGACGTGGCGACGACCACGCCGCCCTTGGCCGTGATGGATCGAGCCTGCTCGATCAAGTCACCCGTGAGCACCCCGACCGTGATGACCACGACATCGCAGTTCTTGCCCATCGTCAGTTCCGGCAGGATGTTAAACGCTGCGTCCAACGTGGTGGCGCAGCCGTGCGTCGCGCCAATCTTGAGGGCCCGATCGATTTTGGACTGATTGGTGTCGATCGCGATCACGGCCCTCGCGCCCGCGTGTACCGCCCCTTGAATGGCGCCCGAACCTACGCCTCCACAACCGATCACGGCCACGGTGTCACCGGGTTTCACGCCGCCCCGGTTGACGGCCGAGCCGAAACCCGTCGAGAGTCCGCACGAGATGAGCGCCGCCGCGCGCAGGTCGTACCAGGGCTCGATGCGAATGAGCGACGCCTCGTTCACGACGATGTACTCGGCGAATGTCCCGAGCTGACACATGCGATTCAGGTCCAGGTCGCCCCAGTGATGGCGCCAGGTCCCATCCGAGATCATCGGACCCATCAAGGTGGAAGCACCGAGGTCACAGAGATACTGACGTCCCGACGCGCAGTACTCACAGCGTCCACAGCTCGGAACGAAGGAGACCGCGACATGGTCGCCGGGACGCAGAGTGGTGACGTTCTCGCCCACCGACTCCACCACGCCGGAGCCTTCGTGGCCCCCGATGACCGGAAACATAGAGTCGTGACCCGTCAGCAGTCGCACGAGATCCTCGCCCGGCACCATGTCGCCGGTGCGCAGATGCTCATCGGAGTGGCACATACCGGCGAAGCTCATCTTGACCTTCACTTCGAAGGCGTGCGGCTCGTCGATGTCGATGGTCTCGACGTGCCACGGTCCGTGCAACTCGCTCACGATGGCCGCTCGTACTTCCATAGTTCCCCCCACGAACAGTGCGGCGTCGCGCCGCAGAACTGACTCTAGTGAGAGCCCCGTTCCTACATCTGTTCGGGCGCGTCGATGCCGAGCACGCCCAAGCCGAGGCGCAGCGTCCGCCCGGTTAGATCACAGAGCGCCAGACGCTCGCTGCGCAGGGCGCCTTCTGACGAGAGCACGGGACAGCGGTCGTAGAAGGCGGTAAAACGCTGGGCGAGGTCGAAGAGATAGGTGCACAGCCGATGCGGCTGCAAGGTGGCGAGCGAACTTTCGAACGCCTCGGGAAAGGCGAGCAGGCCGAGGGCGAGGTCGCGCTCAGCCGCTTGGGTGAGTGCGAAGTGCGCTCCTGGTGCGACGTCGTTGCCCGCGCGGCGAAAGATCGAACGGATTCTCGCGTGGGCGTACTGCAGGTACGGACCGGTATCGCCTTCGAACGCGACCATCCGATCAAGGTCAAAGACGTAATCGTGTTGACGTTCCGTCGAGAGGTCGGCGTATTTGATCGCGGCTCTGGCAATCTGCTGAGCCAAGAGATACTTCTCGTCTCCCTCCAGGTCGGTGCCGCGCTCGTCGAGGATCACGAAGGCGCGCTCGACCGCCTCGTCGATCAGGGAGACCAATTTTACGCTCTGGCCTGCGCGTGACTTGAACATCTTGTGGTCGGGACCGAGCACGTTGCCAAAGACCGCTTGCTCGCAGCGCACACGATCGGGCAGCCACCCCGCCATGCGCGCGACCGCCCAGACCATCTCGAGGTGCTGCACCTGAGGACCGCCCACGACATAGATCATCTCGTCGACGTGCAGGTGATCGACTCGATCGCGCACCGCCGCCAGATCAGTCGCCGCGTACCCGAATCCGTCGTCACTTTTTTGCACGATCAGCGGCAGCGGTTGGCCCTCGCGATTTTGAAAGCCCGGCGGGAAGACGCAGAGCGCTCCCTCGCTCTCGACGAGCAGCCCCAAGGTGTCCAGATCCCGCACGACCCCTTCGAGGCGCTCGTTGTAGTACGACTCGCCCACTACGTCGTCGGGCGTGAGGGTCACGTCAAGCTTCGAGTACACCTCGCTGAAGTAGGCGATCGACTCATTCACGAGCACGTGCCACAGCCGCAGGGTCTCGGGGTCTCCGGCCTGCAGGGCGACCACCCGACTGCGGCTGCGGCCCTTGAAGGCGTCGTCCTCGTTGAACTTGGCACGGGCCTCCTTGTAGAAGCCATCGAGGTCGCCGATGGACAGACTGGCCACCGCCTGGTCCTCACCGATATCGAGCAGGTGCTCGATCAGCATGCCAAAAGGGGTGCCCCAGTCCCCCACGTGGTTTCGCGCTAGCACGTGGTGACCCGCGAAGCGGTACATCCGCGCGAGGGCGTCACCGATCACGGTCGAACGCAGGTGTCCCACGTGCATCTCCTTGGCGACGTTCGGCGCGGAGTAGTCGATCACGACCCGACCCTCGAGCACGTTCGCCACGCCCAGACGCTCGTCGGGGCCGAGCCCACGTAGTTGGTCGTCCAGGAATCCCGTCGCTAGGGTGATGTTCAAGAATCCCGGCCCCGCGATTTCGACGCTCCCGACGCGCTCGAGGTGAAGAGCCGCCACCACCTCTTCGGCGACCTCACGCGGGGGACGGCCGAGGCGCTTGGCGAGCGCCATCACGCCGTTGGCCTGATAGTCCGAGCGATCCGAGATCCGTAGCGCTGGATCGGCCCCCGCCTCTAGGACGTCGAAGGCACCCTGAAGGTGAGAGAGCAGTGTTTTGTAGGTGGACGGCACCTGGACAGTCTCGCACTCGACGCGTTGCCGCCACCAACGAGCCCAGGACCGTCTTTGTCGAAAACACGGCAGAATGGGACTATGACCTCCTCGCTGAACTCGTTTGACTCCAAGAGCGCTCTCAATGTCGCGGGTCGCTCGCTCACGTTCTACTCACTGCAGAGCGAAAACTTGGCCCCCTTCGGCATCGAGCGACTCCCGTTTTCAATCAGGGTCCTGTTGGAGAATCTCTTGCGCAACGAAGACGGCGTCAAGGTGAGTGCGAGCGACATCGAAGCGCTCGCACGCTGGGCCGACACGCCTTCTGCCCACGGCGAAGCGGCGGGCGACGAGGCCCGGGAGATCGCCTTTACCCCCGCGCGCGTATTGATGCAGGATCTCACCGGCGTACCCGCCGTCGTGGACCTCGCCGCGATGAGAGACGCCATCGTGGCCCTGGGGAGCGACGCGAAGAGGATCAACCCCCTCGTACCCGTCGAGCTGGTGATCGACCACTCGGTCATCGTGGAGCGAAACGGCACCGCCACGAGTTACGACGAGAACGTCCAGATCGAGTATCAACGCAACGCCGAGCGCTACACGTTCCTCAAGTGGGCGCAGAACTCCTTTGAGCAGTTCCGAGTGGTCCCCCCGGGGATGGGAATCTGCCACCAAGTCAACCTCGAAAACTTGGCCAAGGTCGTCTTTGACCTCGAGGGCGTGGCCTACTTCGACACGCTCGTGGGCACCGACTCACACACCACCATGGTGAACGGACTCGGCGTGCTGGGTTGGGGTGTGGGTGGCATCGAGGCCGAGGCCAACATGCTGGGCCAGCCATCCTCCATGCTCATCCCGCCGGTGGTGGGACTGCGCATCGTGGGTGCCCCGCGCGAGGGCGTCACGGCCACTGACGTGGTGCTCACGATCACCCAGCTCCTGCGCCGCCAAGGCGTGGTGGGCAAGTTCGTTGAAGCCTACGGACCGGGCGTGAAGGCCCTCTCGCTCGAGACGCGGGCCACCATTGGCAACATGTCGCCCGAGTACGGGGCCACCTGCACGATCTTTCCGATCGACCAGGTCACCCTCGACTACCTCGCCTTTACCGGTCGTAGCGCGGAGCATCTCGCGCTGGTCGAAGCGTACGCCAAGGCCCAGGGCGTCTTTCACCACGAGCACGCCCCCGAGCCGGTGTACTCCGAGTACGTCGAGCTCGACCTCGCCACCGTCGAGCCGAGCCTGGCGGGGCCCAAGCGCCCCCAGGACCGCGTCTCTCTTTCGGGCGCGCGGGGCGCCTTTCGCGAGGCCCTTGATCGAGAGCCCTTAGAGGTCCGCGGCGTCGATGCGGCAGAGCGCCTACGCGACGGCGACGTCGTGGTCGCGGCCATCACCTCGTGCACCAACACCTCGAATCCCTCGGTGCTCGTCGCCGCGGGACTCGTCGCTAAGGCCGCCGTGGCCCGGGGCCTGACGACCAAGCCCTGGGTAAAGACCTCGCTCGCCCCGGGCAGCCGCGTGGTGACCGACTACCTAGAGCGCGCTCACCTGCTCGAGTCGCTCGACGACCTGGGTTTCTACTTGGCCGGCTACGGATGCACGACGTGCATCGGCAACACGGGACCCCTGCTGGACGGCGTCACGGACGCCGTGAACGAGCACGACCTCTCGGTTGTCTCGGTGCTCTCGGGAAATCGCAACTTCGAGGGCCGCATTCACCCCGACGTCAAGCAAAACTTCCTCGCCAGCCCCCCGTTGGTAGTGGCCTACGCCTTGGCGGGCACCATCGACATCGATCTGTCGAGTGAGCCGCTCGGCACCGACGCGGCCGGCGACGCCGTATACCTCGCCGACCTGTGGCCGAGCGACGCCGACGTGGCGGGCGCGGTACGCGCCTCGATCACGCCCGAGATGTTCGCCGAGCGCTACGCGAGCATCTTCAACGGCGACGAGCGCTGGCGCGCGGTGCCCACGACCCAGGAACTCACCTACAACTGGGAGCACAAGTCGACCTACGTGAAACTCCCGCCGTTCTTTGACGCCCTCACCATGGAGCCGGGCGTCGTGAGTGACGTGACGGGCGCGCGTGTGCTGGCCCGCCTGGGCGACTCGGTCACGACCGACCACATCTCACCGGCCGGCAACATCCGCGCGAGCAGCCCCGCGGGCAAGTACCTCGTCGACGCCGGGGTCGACCCCTCGGACTTCAACAGCTACGGGACGCGACGAGGCAACTATCAGGTAATGGTGCGCGGTACGTTCGCCAACATCCGCATCCGCAATCTGATGGCGCCGGGTACCGAAGGCGGGGTCACGCTGAAACTGCCCGAGAACACTCCGATGTCGATCTTCGACGCCGCGATGGCCTACGCCGAAGAAGGCACGCCGCTGGTGATCATCGCGGGCAAGGAGTACGGCACGGGCTCAAGCCGCGACTGGGCCGCCAAGGGCACCAAGTTGCTGGGCGTGCGCGCGGTGCTCGTCGAGAGCTACGAGCGCATTCACCGCTCCAACCTCGTGGGCATGGGCGTCGCACCCCTGCAGTTCCTTCCGGGCGACAGCGCCGAGACCTATGACCTCGTCGGGACTGAGGTGATCTCGATCACCGGCCTCGAGCCGCTCAATCGCGGAGAGACCGTTCCCCATGTCACCGTTCAGGTGACGCGCGACAACGGTGAGGTATTCAGTTTCGAGGCGCGCCTGCGCATTGACACGCCCACCGAGGCCGAGTACTTCCGTCACGGCGGCGTCTTGAACTACGTGCTGCGCCAACTCGCGGCGAACTGACGCCTTCGCCTGGTTAGTCAGCCAGACGCTCGTGCGACGCGCGAACTAGGTGCCCGCCGCGACGACGGCCGCGTCCACGCTGTCGTACATGGGAATCGCTCGGATGAGCGGATCGAACGACGTCGACAGGGACTTCTTCACTCCCTGGTTCACTCTCGCGAAGGAGATCGTCATCTTGTCTTCGTCGAGGTCGTGAACGACCTGGGAGAGAATGGTCATGCCGGTGAAGTCGATCTCGGCCATCGCCACGGTGTCGAGCACGAGGTGACGCGACTGGGGATACTTCTCGAGCAACTGATGGACGTCCCGGCGAAACACACCGGCGTTGGCAAAGAAGAGGTCATTGTCGAAGATGACGACGAGAGTGTGGTCAACCATCGATACGTCGGGGCTGCCCAACGGTTCCCAGCTGGTCGTGCCCTCGTGTCGCCCGAGCACCACCATGTGGGGCCGCGCGGAGCGCCACGTCTGGTCGAGCACGGCCAGGCCCACCGCGATGGCGATCCCCTGTTCGACGCCGATGAAGATCACCCCCAGCGCCGAGACCGCGGCAAAGAGGAACTCGATGCGATTCGCGCGCCAGATCTCCTTTAAGAGGGCGACCTTGATCAGGCGTGAGGCGACAAAGAACAGCACCCCCGCCAGGGCGGCCAAGGGAATCAGGTGGGCGTAACTAGCCAGTGGCGAGAGCGCGATGGCGATCGCCGCCGCGGTCAAGCCGACGACCTTGGTCGATCCTCCCGCCAAGCGCGAGACCGTCGTGCGCGCGGGTGACGCATCCACCGGGAACGCGCCGACCAACCCGGCGGCCACGTTGGCCAGCCCTACGCCCACGAAGTCACGACTGATGTCCGCTTCAATACCGAGGTCGTCGGCCGCGGTTCTGGTCGTCGCCGCGGTCTGAGAGAGGATGACGATCACCAGGGTCACCGACGTCGTCAGCACCAGTCCCCACTGACCTGAGGTGAGCCAGCGCAGACGCCACGAGGGAAGACCCACGACGACCGTGCCCAGTTCGCTGACCCCGTGACTCTCCAACGAGAGCGTCGCGCACAGGATGGTCGCCAGCACAATCCCGCCGAGGGCCCACGGCAAGCGGGCGTTGATCTTGTCACCCACCAGCATCACGGCCAGCGTGCCGGCGGCCAGGGCGATCGACCAGCCACTGGCCGAGGAGAGGTGGTGAATGATCCAGTCCAGTCGTTGGACGATCGTGGTGCCACCGTGAGCAATGCCGAGGGCACTGGGCAGTTGGTGCACGAAGATGATCACGCCGATGCCAAAGAGAAAGCCCGTCACGATGGGCAGTGAGAGAAAGTCAGCGATCCAGCCCAACTTGAGCAGGCCGACCGCCATGACGGCGAGTCCCGTCACCACCGCGGTCACGGCGACGAGTTCGAGATAGAGGGTGGACGAGACCGGTGCCACGCGGATGAGCACTACGGCAAAGAGCGGGGCGATGGTCGAGTCCGCGCCCACCGAGACGATGGGATTAGAGCCCACCAGGACAAAGACGAGGGTGGCCGTGATGAAAGCAATGAGTGCCAGGAAGGCCGGCACCCCGGCCAACTGGGATGTCGCGAGCTGCTCGGGGATCGCGATCGCGACCAAGGTGACCCCGGCGAGAATCTGGCCCGCGTAGTTCGCGCGCGTAACGCCACGAAAGACGTCGCGCGCGCCGCCCCAGGGACGGCGAAGACCGATTGGCGTGCGTGACGAATCCGGTCCCGCAACGTTCGCCATTTCTTCACCCTACGACGGCAGGGCGAGCTGTTCTAGCCGGTGATGACGACGCGAAAGCCCTCGGCGAGACGGCCCTCTTTCATGCCCGCACTCTCGGCGGTCGCCGCGGACCAACTGCGCAACATCTTCTTAAGACCCTTGCGGCCACCGATCTGACTGACGTGCTTGGCGAGCGCGTCGAACTTCTGATCGAAGGTCTTGGTGATGTCAACGACCATGGTGGGCGACGCCCCGCCGATCCACACTTGTGAGACGGTGTGGGGCTCGAAGCCCTCGCGAATGAGTTCGGGAAAGGCGTGCGGGTTGCGAGCGTCGGGGTAGACCGCGCGCAGCGTCGCTTCACCGGTGGCCATGTGGTCGGGGTGACTCGAGAAGATGCGCTCGTAGTTTCGCTCGGGGTTCTGGGTAATCACGAGCTGGGGGCGATGCAAGCGGATCACGCGAGCGATCTCGCGACGCAGCGCCATGGTCGTCTCGACGCGACCATCGGGCCAGTGCAAAAACGTCAGGTTCGTCACGCCCACCTCTTTGGCCGCCGAGGTCTGCTCGGCCTCTCGCACCGCCATACGCTCCTCGCGCGTGTCGGTCGAGTCGTCGCCGCCCGCGTCGCCCGAGGTGACCAGGCAGTAGGCGACGTCCACGTCGCGATTCGTCAGGTACGCAATAGTCCCCGCCGTGCCGAAGTCCACGTCATCGGGATGGGCCACGACCACCAGGGCGCGCGTCAGCCACGGCTCGAACTTGAAGATAGGCAGCTTCTCGCTCACGATACAGAGTCTTGCATCGTCGGGTCCCAGTTTGCGAGATCGCTCAGTCGGGGGTCGTTCGAAAACACCTCAATGATCGGGCGCCGCAGGTTCAGTCGGCGCATAATCACTTCGGCTTCGATGACCTGATTCCAGAGCAAAAGCGAGACCACCACGCCCGTTGAGCCGGCTCGGGCAGTGCGTCCCGAGCGGTGCAGGTAGGCCTTCTGGTCTTCGGGGGGATCGAAGTGCATGACGCAGTCGACGCTGTCGATGTGCAACCCGCGCGCCGCCACGTCGGTGGCCACCAGGACGCGCAGTTTCCCGCCCTGAAAGTCGGCCAGCGCGCGCTCGCGCTGAGCCTGGCGAAGATCGCCGTGGATGGCGGCGGCGTTCACGCCTTCTTTGTGCAGTTGCTCGACGAGTCGATCGGCTCCGCGCTTGGTGCGACAGAAGATGATCGTCTTGTCGAACGAGCGACAGATCGTCGCCACGACCTTGATGCGGTCCATTTGGTGCACCTGCAGGAAGTGGTGCACCATGAGAGAGACGGTCTGGGTGCCGCTGGCGACCTCGTGGAAGACCGGATCGCTGAGATAGCGCGAGACCAAGCGATCGATGGCGCCATCGAGAGTCGCCGAGAAGAGCAGCGTCTGGTGGGGCTTGTCGGCAATGCGACGCAGCACCCACTCGACTTGGGGCATGAAGCCCATGTCGGCCATGCGGTCGGCTTCGTCGAGGACCAGCACATCGAGGTTCTCCACACTGACTTCGCCACGGTCGCCCAGGTCGATGAGCCGGCCGGGCGTGGCGATGACAACGTCGCTGCCCTTGGCCAACGTCTTGATCTGTCGCTCAATGTCGGCGCCGCCGTAGACCGCGGACACTCGAAGACCGAGCGCCTCACCGAGTGGCTTGAGGACTTCGTAGACCTGGACCGCGAGCTCACGGGTGGGAAGAAGCACCAGTCCGCGCGGACGAGCGGGTCGAGAGGGTGACGAAGCGGGTGCGCCGTCCGAGGCGATGCGTTGGAGCATCGGGAGCCCGAAGCCGAGGGTCTTGCCCGATCCGGTCTTGGCCTTCCCGCAGACGTCGCGGCCCGCGAGCGCGTCGGCGATCGTCATGGCTTGGATGGGAAAGGCGGTCGTGATGCCTTGAGCGTTCAAGACCGCGACCAACTCTGGCGAGACGCCAAGACCTTCGAAGGTCTGATTGGTTATGTAGGAGTCACCGGCAAGGGCCAGCGACTCAGCTGTTTCACTACTCACGTATGTCGTTTCTCGGTTGGACCCGTAACCGTCATGCGTGCGAAGTGGGCCCCAGCTCATATCTTCGAGCTTCCTTCTATCCTACGTGAAGTCCACCAAGTTCACGCAAGGAGTGTTCATGGCCCGTCTCTCGCAAGGCGATCGCGCCCCCGCCTTCACCCTGAAGGACCACATTGGCGAGAAAGTAGCCCTCAAGGACTTCGCCGGACAGCGGGTCGTCCTCTACTTCTATCCCGCCGACGACACGCCCGGCTGCACGAAGGAAGCCTGCCAGTTTAACGACGAGCTCGCCGCGTTTCGCTCACTCAAGGTCAAGGTGATCGGAGTTTCGCCCGACGGCGCGGAAAAGCATCAGGCCTTTCGCGCGAAGTACGGGCTGAACTTCACCTTGCTCAGCGATCCCGACAAGAAGGTCATGGAAAAGTACGGAGCGTTCGGCGAAAAGATGATGTACGGGAAGAAGGTCGTGGGCGTGATCCGTTCGACCTTCGTCATCGCACCGACGGGCAAGATCGAACGCGCCTTCTATGGGGTGCACGCTGACGGACACGCGCTCAAGGTTCTCACGGCCCTGTCGGCCTGAGGATCGTGGGATCTAGCGCTGGTGCACCGAGCACCAGTAGGTCGTGCGTCCGCCGATGGTGTCGATCAGCATGGTGCCGCCGTCTTTGGCGCACAGGCCACCGGGAAAACGTGCGTCCATGTGGTCACCCATGTGCGACCCGCCACGACCCGTGAGGGATTTCATCGTCTGTCGAAACGCGCGATAGAGGCGACTCCGCTCGTCGACACTGAGCGTCCCACACGGCGTCCTCGGGTCGATTCCCGCGCGGTAGAGAATCTCATCTCCCAGGAGATTGCCCACGCCCGCGACCTTGGACTGATCTAACAACCTGGCTTTGATGGCGGGACCTTCTCCACGCGTCACCGCGATCATCTCGTTGAACTGGCCTCTCGTGAGCGTCAAGGCGTCGGGACCCAACTCCTCGAGGTCGGGATCGATCTCGAATCGCGCCAAGCGTCGGGGGTCGTGGACCACGAGCTTGCGTCCATCGTCGAACTCCAGCCCCCCGCGCACCCACTTCGCGTCGAACAAGTGCGGTCCATAGAACAGACCCTCCACGCCGGCGTCGCCGTCCAACAGCAACACGCCGGTCATGCCGAAGCGCACGCCCAAAGTCGGACCGCTCGTTTCTAACAGAAGCAGCTTGCCGCGACGACTCGTGCCCGTGATGCGAAGACCCTTGACCGTGCGCGCCCAGGCCGAGGGTGAGGTGAGCTTCTTCGCCAACAACGCGTCAGCCCACCCTCGTTTCACGCTCGCGCCCACGACCCTCTCGGCGAGTTGTCGATACGACTCGACTTCCAGGATTTCGGGCACGGAGCGAATCTATCGGGGACGGGGTGGACGAATGGATTACTAGGGTTGGATTGTGGCCGTTGAGAAACCGCAGTGGAAAGAGCTTTTTCGTGAAGTCGTCACTTCGGGACTATGCACGGGGTGTGCCGCGTGCGTGATCGCGTGCCCTCATCCCGTTCTCGACTACGAGGCCGATAACGGCGTCTATAAGCCCTTTCACCTCGACCTGGACGGCGGTCCCGATGACTGCACGCACGGCCAAAAGGGCTGCACCATGTGCACGCGGGCCTGTCCGCGCTTTCGCAACTGGGAGAGCGAGATCGACCTTCACCGCTTCGCGCGCGAGCGCACCGACGACGAGGTATGGGGAGTGGGCGACGTGTTGCTCGCGCGCGCAACCGACGAGTCACTGGTCGAGAACGGCCAAGACGGCGGGTTTGTCACCGCACTTCTTCTCTACGCCCTCGAGCACGACATCATCGACGCGGCCCTGGTGAGTGGCCTCGAGGGAGACGGGTCGACCTGGCGCGCCAAGCCGGTGGTCGCTCGCACCAAAGAGGACGTCATCGACACCGCCAAGTCCCGCTACACCTACTGCGCCAACTTGCTCGCCTATGACGAGGCCGTCGAGGGTGGCGCGGAACGAATTGCTGTAGTCGGCATGGGGTGCATGGCCTCGGCCCCCGGAGCGATGCAGGCGCGCAAGGCCGGCAAGGTCGCACGTCGCCTGAGTCTCACCGTGGGGCTCTTGTGCTCCAAGACCTTTGACGACGCGATCTTCGAAGAACTCTTCGAGGCCAAGTACAACATCCTTCGCTCCGACATCACCAAGATGAACATCAAGGGAGTCTTCCAACTCTGGACCAAAGACGGCGGTTACTACGAGATACCGCTCAAGGAAGCCCACGCCTACACGCGCGAAGGTTGCACCCACTGTCCCGACTTCGCGGCCGAGCACGCGGATCTTTCGACGGGCGGCATCGGCGCGTTCGGCGACTGGACGCTCGTGATCGTGCGCACCGACCTCGGACGTGAGCTCATGAGCGCGATGAAGGACGAGCGTCTCATCGAGACGCGCCCCGGTGACGACGATCCCGGTGCGCTCACTCTCTTGCACAAGCTCGCGCGCGTCTCGCGCAAGCGCTGGCCTGAGTCGGCCGTCCCCGGTCCAGGACGGCTGCCCGTCACGGCGGGCTGAGCGTGAATCCTGGGTCGACGACCATCCTCTTTGTGCGACACGGAACCACCGCGACCACCGGCTCGGTGCTGCCGGGGCGTGCCCCAGGCCTGCACCTGTCGCCGCGCGGAATCGAACAAGCCAAGTCCTTGGCCGAACGCCTGAAGGAGCTCACCCCTCAGCCCGCTGCGATCTACGCCTCGCCGCTCGAGCGAGCCCGAGAGACCGCTGGTCCGTTGGCCGCCGCGCTGAAACTCAAGGTCGTCGTAGACAGGGGCTTGACCGAGTGCAACTTCGGAGACTGGACCGGCAAGCGACTCGCCACTCTGGCCAAACGACGCGAGTGGGCAACGGTGCAGCACTCCCCCAGCACCTTTCGCTTTCCCGGCGGTGAGTCCTTTAGCGAGATGCAGGCTCGCGTATGGGAGGCGGTGAGCACGATCGCCTCACGCCACAAGCACCGTACGGTGATCGTCGTGAGCCACGCCGATCCCATCAAATCCGCCATCACCTACGCGCAGGGCGTGCCGCTCGACCTCTTTCAGCGCACGGTCATCTCGCCGTGTTCGCTGAGCGCAGTCACCTTCAGCGGGGGCACGCCCATCGTGCTATGCGTCAACAACACCGGTACCTTGGCCGAGCTGAGGCCGTCGTGAACTACGCCTTTTCCGATCCCGACAAGGTCATGGTGGGCGTGCTGGGCGAAGTCGGCAATCGCCTCTTTCTCTTCCAAGTGCGCGAGGGCCGCCGCCTCGTCATCGTCAAGTGCGAGAAGATACAACTCGCCGCTCTCGCCGAGTGGATCGGACACGTGATCAGCGAACTGGGACGACCCGGACACCTGGTCGAGGACTTCACCCTCGAGCCCGAGTACGAGAGCGACTTTGTCGCGGGCGACATTGCGGTGTCGGTGGACGACGAGGCCAAGACCATCGACATCACGATGGAGTCGGTCGAGGAGGACTCTTCGCTCACTGTTCGACTGACGCGCGAGTGGGCCGGGGGCCTCGCCATCGCCATCGCGCGCCTGGTCGAAGCGGGACGGCCGCTCTGCCCACTGTGCGGTGGTCCCTTAGATCCCCAAGGCCATGACTGTCCGCGCACCAACGGACACCGCGCCCCGATTCGCTAGCCGTGGAGCGGGACGAACAGCGCGCGCTTCTGGCCCACGGCGAGATCTCGGTCGAGGGTCGCGTCGCGGGATCATCGAACCACGCCCTGCTGGTCAGCGTGACGTTGGGCGACATCAGTGGGCTCGCCTGCTACAAGCCGGAGGCGGGCGAACGTCCCCTGTGGGACTTTCCCGACGGACTCTGGCGCCGAGAGGTCGCGGCCTACGAGCTCGACGTCCAGCTCGGCACCGACCTCGTCCCGACCACGGTGGGTCGCGATGACGCGCCCTTCGGACCAGGCTCGCTGCAGTGGTGGGTGGACGACAATCAAGAAGACCACTACTTCACTCTGCGCGAGCGAAGCGAGTTTCACCACTGGTTCGCCCGCCTCGCGGCCTTTGACGTCGTGGCCAACAACGCTGATCGCAAGTCTGGTCACGTCCTCTATGACAACAATCGCCTTTGGGCCATCGACAACGGACTGTGCTTCCACGAAGAAGACAAGCTGCGCACGGTCATCTGGGAGTACGCGGGCATGGAAGTCGAGCCACACCTGCTCGAGCGCATCGATCACTTCGCCAAGGGTGGGGTAGGCACCGTGGCGACGTGGCTCAATCCGAGTGAACTCGCGCTGGCTCAGTTACGCGCCCACGGGCTCGTCGAAAACGCGCTGTACCCTGAACCCGACCAGGACGCCGACTGGCCCCCGTATCCGTGGCCGTTGATCTGACGCGCCAGCGCGACCAAGTGCGAGACTCCACGACACGGTCTCGATGATGCAAGGGTTGACGTGGACGAGATAACGATGGACTATCAGTGGAAGGAATCCGAGTACGTGAGGGCGGTACAGAGGGCGAATCTGTACAGACCCTTCCGCTCAATGCTCACTTCCGCTCTCGGGATGCTCATCCTGGGATTCGGCGTCATTGGACTTGGAAGGGTGGGCACCGGCGAAGTCTTCGTTGGCATCGGGGTTCTCTACGCTGGCCTCGCGGTCTGGATGTGGGAATCGGTGCCGCGACGCAGTTGGAAGTCAGCGGTGGGAATTCAAGAGCCCGTGCGAGTGGTGTTCAACGAGGCAGGGATATCGGCGACGTCCGCTGAGTCACAGTCCAGCGTCTCGTGGCGTCACTACCCGTACTCAAAGGAACGGTCGGACTTTTATCTCCTTCAAAGATCGCGCCGCTCGGTCGGAAGAATCGTGCCAAAAAAGGGATTTGCGTCTTCCGCTGACGAAAAAAAGTTTCGTTCGATGCTCGAGGCTCACACGAAGGCGGATCTCGTGCCATCAGCCTCACTAGACGACTTTTGACGGGGACCTGTGGCGCTCAATCAGGGTTTGCACCAAGGCCGGGGTCGCTTTGCGTGGGACCTGACTCGAGCATGAACAAGGAAATGACCGCGCCGAGGCCAAAGAACACGGCCGCCCACCAAAACGCCACGGAGTACCCATGAACGATGGCGTGGGAAATCTTTGCCGAGTTGTCGGTCGCTGAAGCGAGAGCCCGCATGGTCACCGTGACGGCGATGGTGTTGAGCAGCGCGGTGCCGATGGAGCCTCCGATTTGCTGAAAGGTGTTGACGGTGGCTGACGCCGCCCCTGCGTCGTCGGGCTTGACGCCCGAAGTGGCGCTCGCGATCGCCGGAGCAAAGATCAGCCCGAGGCCGAGGCCCGTGACGAGAAGTCCGGGCAACACGTGACCCCAGTAGTCCGGCGCCACCGGGACCCGTGTAAAGAGAACCATGCCCATGGTCGCCAGCGCCATGCCGGTGGGCACGAGCGGACGAGGTCCCGTGCGGGCGAGCAGGCGACCGCTCGCAAACGCGCCCGAGAGGCTGATGGCGATGACCAAGGGCATAAAGGCAAAGCCCGTGCGAAGGGGCGAGAAGTGCAAGGTCTCTTCTAAGTAGTACGAGAGGAGCAAGAAGACGGCGTACAGGCTGACCGACGTGAGCAGCAGCGCGATCAGCGAGCCACCACGCGTGCGATTCATCACAATCCGCAGGGGCAACAAGGGGTGGTCGCTGCGCTTTTGCCACCCGACGAACGCCACCAGAATCAGGACGCCCAGCGCGATTGACCCCCAGGTGACGACGTTCCCCCAGCCCGACATCCACGCGTGGCTGAATCCGTAGACGATGGCAAAGAGCCCCGCACTGCCCAGCAGTGTTCCCGGCACGTCGAGACGACTCCGATCAGGGCTTCGTCCGCCCGGCACGAAGAAAGCCACCCCCGCGACGGCCAGGGCCGCGAAGATGAGGTTGATGTAGAGGCACCAGCGCCACGACGCCCACTGGGTAAGCGCCCCACCCAGGAGCAGTCCAATTGCGGCGCCCGAACCGCCGATGATCCCAAAAATGGCGAAGGCCTTGGCACGTGCTTTGGACTCGGTAAACGTGACCGAGAGGGTGGCCAGAGCGGCCGGCGCCAACAGTGCGCCGAAGAGGCCCTGGACGGCGCGGGCTGACACCAGCATGTCGAAACTGGTGGCCGCGCCACCGAGCGCCGACGCGAGGGCGAATCCGCCCAGACCCACGTAAAGCGCGGTGCGCCGACCCCAAAGGTCGCTCAGTCGGCCACCGAGCAACATGAGTGAGCCGAACGCCAACGCGTAGGCCGTCACGACCCACTGGCGGTTGCCGGCTGAAAAGTGCAACGAGAGTTGGGCTCGAGGGAGCGCGATGTTGATCACCGTCGCGTCCAACAGCACCATCAATTGGGTCAGACCCAAAACAGAGAGCGTCCACCAACGTCGTGTGCGCGCGTGCTCAGCCATATCCCCCCGCCCGTGCACCGCCAACGAGCACGTCTTCTATCTTTGCCCCACGGAGGGACTAACTACGACCTTTTAACGAGTCGATTAACGCCGGCAATACCTTGTGCACGTCACCCACAATTCCGAGATCCGCGATCTGAAAGATCGGCGCGTCCGGGTCCTTGTTGATGGCCACGATGTTCTTGGAGCCCTTCATGCCGACCATGTGCTGGGTGGCGCCCGAGATGCCACAGGCGATATAGACGAGTGGCTTGACCGTCTTGCCGGTCTGTCCGACTTGGTGCGAATAGGGCACCCACCCGGCGTCCACGATGGCTCGACTGGCTCCCGCGGCACCGTGCAGAAGCTTGGCCAGCTCTTCGATGAGGGCGTAGGAGTCCGCAGCGCCCAAGCCGCGTCCCCCCGAGACGACGACCGTCGCCTCTTCCAATTTGGGCCCGGTGCGCTCTTCGACGTGCGAGGTCACGATAGTGGCACCCGCGCTCGAGCCTTGATCTCCCGGGGCCGCCGCGACCGGGGTGGCGGGCGTTCCCCGCGCGGGCTCGGCGGCGAAGGACTTCGCTCGCACGAGAACGATGCCGGGTCCGTCGCTCGTGAATCGCGCAGTCACGTTCAACGAGCCGCCGAAGACCGGGTGTTCGGTGACCAGTCCGCCCTCCTCGCGCAGTCCCGTGACGTTGGCCAGCACGGGTCGATCCAAACGAGCCGACAGACGACCCGCAATGTCGCGTCCGTCATAACTGCTCGGAATGAGAATCGCGTCGGGGCCACCCTCGCCCTCTACCAGCGACGCAATGGCGGAGGCGACGGGCACTCCCGCCAACGCGCCACCGAGGTCGCCAACGTCATAGAGGGTCGTAGCCCCAAAGTCACCGGCCTGGGCGGCGAGCGATGAGCCCTCGCCCCAGGTGATGGCCGACACGTTCTCGCTCAATGTGCGCGCAAAGCTGAGTAGTTCGAGAGACGTTGTCGTAAAGGTTTCGCCACTTGGTTCAGCAACGACCCACAGGCTGGATACTGTCATCGGTTTCTCCTAGAGGACCTTGATGGACTCGAGGAACGCGATGACCTTCTCAGCCCCGTCGCCCTCGTCGACGTACTTCTCGCCCGACTGCCGGCTTTCGGCCGCCTCGATCGAGGTGATCTCTTCACGCGCACCCAGAGCACCGACCGGCGAGGCGAGGGCGAGGTCGGCGACGCTCAGTATCTCGAGCGGCTTGGACTTGGCGGCCATGATGCCCTTGAAGGACGCGTAGCGAGGCTCCACGACGCCGGCCGTCACGGTCACCAGAGCGGGCAGCGACACCGAGACCTCGTCGTAGCCGGACTCGGTCTGGCGACTCACATGCAGGGTCCTACCCTCGATGCTCACCGCCTTGGCGAAAGTGATCGAGGGAAGCCCCAAGAGCTCGGCGAGCTGCACGGGCATCGTGCCGGTGTAGCCGTCCGAGGACTCGGTTGCCGCCAGCACCAGGTCGAAGGAGTCACGAGCAATCACCGCCGCGAGCACCTTGGCCGTGCCCAGCGCGTCGCTACCGCGCAGTGAGTCATCGCTCACGATGACGGCCTTGCTCGCTCCCATGGCGAGGGCGTTACGCAGGCCCGCGACGTCACTGGCCGAACCCATCGACACGACGGTGACTTCGCCGCCGCCGGCCTTGTCGACGAGCTGGAGAGCCATCTCGACGCCGTAGGTGTCGGCTTCGTCGAGGATGAGTTTGCCCGAACGATTGAGGTTATTCGAGGAGTCAAACGATTGGGGGGCCGCCGGGTCGGGAATCTGCTTGACGCAGACGACGATATTCATAGAGGTCTAATCTACGCGATCGCCAAGCACGCCAAATCTGCCCGAGCCCGTCAATCGACTCACTCCAAGGACGCCAGTATCTCGAGCGCGAGGGCCGGCTCGTCAGTAATCACGCTCGCCACGCCCAGGCGTCCCATCGCGGTGAGGTCTCGTGGCGAGTTCACGGTCCACACGTTGAGCGCGAGACCCAACTCATCGGCCCGACGTTTGACCTCGGCGTTGACGAGCGACACGTGCGGATTCACCGCGGTGAATCGAGCGCGGAGCGCGACTTCGAGAGAGTCGCCGAGTGAGCGCTGGATCAACCACGCGAGATGGACCGACTCGTTTTGATCGCGCACCGCTTCACAGGTAACGAGATCAAAGCACGAAATGATGGCCGCGGTGTCGGGGACTGAGTCGATGCAGGCCAGCACGTCGCGAACCAACGAGCCCGAGCCGTCATATCCGGGCTCCTCGGGCGAGTTCTTGATCTCGACGTTGACGCACAGTCCCGCCGAGACGACGAGAGACTCACCGAGCGACGGCACGAAACCGGGCAGGTCGCGGGCGGGCGTCTGGGCAATTGTCATGAACTCAACAACGGGGTCGTGATGAACCACCAACACCCCATCAGAGGTCCGTCGAGCGTCCAACTCGATGCCGGCAACCCCCATTTCTTTGGCCTCACGAAAGGAGTCCAAGGTGTTATCTCGGACGTTGAAGTGGGCCCCTCGATGGGCAAAGACGTCGGTCACGCCGCCAGCATCCCACTCGACCAGGGGCTATGTGGTTCATTGCTGGGGTCCATCAAGAAAATTCCCTTGATATTTTTCTTATTCAACAGTAAAATTCGACCCGCACGTAAGTGGGTTTTCAAAGAATTCACGCTACGTCCCCCCAAGCCACGAAGGAACTTTGCATGTCGTTAATTTGGAACCGCACCCACGCCTGGGACGACGCGGACTGGCGCAGTAACGCCGCCTGTCGCGACACCGAGCCCGAGTTGTTCTTCCCGGTGGGCACGACGGGGATGGCGACAGACCAGATCGAATCCGCCAAGCGGGTCTGTGACCACTGCGACGCCCAGAAGGCCTGCTTGGAGTTTGCGCTCGCGACTAACCAGGAGTCGGGCGTGTGGGGTGGCACGACCGAAGACGAGCGCCGCAAACTGCGCAAGCAGTGGCTGGCCGCTCGCCGGCGCGCCAGCCTGAACAACTAGAGTCGGGCGCTTAAGGGCACCGACACCCGGACGTAGGTTCCGCCGCCTTCTTCGGGCGCGAGCGACTTCATCTCAATCTCGCCGTACAACTGGGCACGGACGAGGTCGCGCACGATCGACAGGCCAAGACTGGTCGGGACGTCCAAGGAGAAGTCCTCGCCGAGCCCGCGACCATTGTCGCGAATCTCAGCGATGGCGTGAGCGTCCTCTTGCAACAGGTTGAGGGTCACGACGCCGACGAACTCGTCGCGCGTGTCATCAACGTCGGTGAAGGCGTGCTCAACGGCGTTCGTGAGGAGCTCGGCGAGTGCGACCGCGAGCGGCGTCGCGAGATCGGTCGAGAGAACTCCAAGCTCACCGTTCACGACGATCTCGACGGGATGCGGAGCGAGGTTCGTGTCTTCGACCAGCTCCACGAGCGAGCGGACGATCTCATCAAAGACGACCTCTTCGCCGGGTTCGCGAGACAGCACCTCGTGCACCACCGCGATGGAGCGCACCCGCCGCTCCGCTTCGCGCAGGGCGATGCGCGTCTCTTCTTGGTCGCTGCGTCTCGCCTGAAGACTCAAGAGGGATGAGATCGTCTGGAGATTGTTTTTGACGCGATGGTGCACCTCGCGCACCGCGGCCTCTTTGTTCAACACCATGCGGTTGAGTTGACGAATGTCCGACACGTCACGCACGAGGGTCAAGACCCCCGTCACCTCGCCTTGCGCGATGAGCGGAATGCCGTGAAAGAGAATCGCGACGTCATGGTCGCGGTCGATCTCTTCGATCGCGGGGATGCCGAACTCCAGCGAGCGCTCGATCGCCCGGGCCCGCAGACCCACGTCGGCGAAGCTGCGCCCCTCGGCCGAGGTGTAGATACCTAGACGGTGCAGTGCGTTAAAGGCGTTGGGCGTCGCGAACTCGACGCGCCCGGCCTCGTCAATCAAGATGACCCCATCACCGACCCGCGGGAGCCCGGGGCCCGCGACGACATCTTCGCGATAGGGGAATGTGGACTCGGACACCATGTCGCACAGACGCTCGAAGACCGAGAGATACTGCTGTTCGAACAGCGAGGCCGAGCCGCGCAGATGCCCCTGAAGCCTCACGATCACCGCGACGATCTCGCCGCGAAAGCTGACCGGAATGCACCACACCGGAACGAGTTCCTTCAGTGGCTCGACCGCCAGCTCTCCCACGATCCGCGCGCCGCGGCGCCAGGCGTCGCGCACCAGCAGCCACTCATCGACGCGATGCACACTGCCCACGAGGTCGTCCACGATCAAGGTGGTGCGGTTGTTCGGACGCATCTGACCCAGCACGATGAAGTGCTCGTCGTCCCGGTCATCCTCGGTGACCTTGGCCATCAACAACATGTCGGAGAAGGACAGGTCCGCCAGGAGCGACCACGAGGCGATAAGGCGCAGTAGATGGTCAATCGTGGGTTCGTCGAGGGAGGTTCGCGCCTCGGCGAGTTCGGCGAGCGTGGCCACTATTGGGCTCGAAGTGGAATCATCCGGCGCACGCGCTGGGTGTAGGACGCCAACTCACTCACGCCACGCTCCTCGAGCAGCTCCGCCAGGTCGTTGGCCCGCTCCCCCACCCGCTCGAGTCGGTGGGCGTCCGAGGCCGTGGTGAACGTGACGCCCTTGGCCACGAGGCGGTCCAAGAATCCCTCGGCGGGATACTGCTCCTTGACGGGCTTCTTCCAGCCAGCCGAGGAGCACTCCATCGAGATATCCACTCGCGCGGCTGACTCCGCCATCGCGTCCCAGGAGTCACCGGGCCTACTCGCGAGATAGCCCGCGACCTTGATGAGATCGGGGTGGGCGAGGACGTCCACGGCGTGTGACGCGCACAGCTCATCCAGCGCCATGGAGTAGTCCCGCCAGCACTGGTCAACGTCACGCACCGTCCACTCGTGCATGTTGACCTCGTTGTCGATGTCGTCGAGCTGCCAGGTGTCCAGCCAATGCACCGAACCGATCAACACGTCGAAGGGGTATTGGGCGAGTAGCGCAGACACTTCGTCCATCTGATCGCGATAGAAATCAACCTCGAGACCGATCTTGACCGGCAGCCCCTCGTCTTTGGCGCGCTGGGCCAAAGTGACGTACTCCTCGAGCGAGTTGCGCGCGTGAAAGTCCCAGTACTCGGCCATGGTGACGCTGGTGGGCTCGTGGCCGTACTTGAGCCAGAACGGCCCCACCACCGAGGCGACGTCCACGAAGCGGTGCGAGTGCTCAGTGAGCGCGAGTTCGCTCACCCCGTTTCGGGCGGCCTCTTCGCAGTAGAGGGCAATCTGGTCGATCGTGAACCACACCGATGACTCCGAGTGGGGCCACAGGTGCAGGTGGTAGTCGATCACGAAGTCTTAGGCAGCGCCGAATCCGACGACGCGATCGCTCGCCGGCGTGCCCAGTTCGACGTAGGCGATACGACTCGCCGGCACCCCGACACGACGGCCCCGGCGGTCGGTCAGCCACAGCACGCCGTCACCGCCTAGCGCCACCTCCACGTCCTTCATGATCTGATCGCGATCGGCGTCGACGGGCAGTTCCACGTCGATCTCCTTCATTGACTGGACGATGCCGATACGAATATCCATGCTGATTCTCCTACGCGAGGCAACTACGACAATGCTATGGCGTTGAGGGATACTGGAAATCGTGAGCGCAGAACCGGTCTCGGAGCGAGCCCGAAAGTGGGCCGCCACGATGGAGGGCTACGAGGGCGCGAGCGACGACGTCACGGTCGCGCACCGAAACTCCGCGGCCTCGATCGGCCAGCCGATACCGGGACGTCCCTCGCTGGCCGGTCCCCGCGCCGCGCGAGAAGAGCAACTCGACGCGCTCATGGTGCCAGGCGCTACCCGCAGTTTCGGCGCGGGTCAGCGAGAGCACGAAGAAGAACCCGACGAGTACCGCACGTGCTTCGAGCGGGATCGGGATCGGATTCTGCACTCCAGCGCCTTTCGCCGCCTGGCGGGCAAGACGCAGGTCTTTATCTTTCCCGATGACCATCTGCGCACGCGGCTCACCCACGCCCTCGAGGTGGCCCAAGTGGCGACGGGCGTCGCGCGACCCCTCGGTCTCAACGTGGACCTCACCGAAGCGATCGCGCTCGGTCACGACTGTGGGCACGGACCGGGCGGACACGCGAGCGAAGAGGCCCTCGATCCTTTTGTCGAGGGCGGATTCGATCACGCTACGTGGGGAGCGGACGTGTCCCTCGCTCCCCTCAACCTCTGTCTCGAGACACTCGACGGCGTTCGCAACCACTCGTGGTCACGGCCCGCGCCCCGGACCCCTGAAGGAGAGGTTGTCTCGTGGGCGGATCGTATCGCCTACGTCTGTCACGACTTCGAAGACGCGGTCTCGGTGGGCATCGTGGACCCCGATGAACTGCCCGCCATCGTGCGCGAGCGCGCAGGCGTGCAGCGCCGCCAACAGCTCGGCACGTTCATCAACGCGGTCCTGCGTACCGTGCGCGACACCGGGGTCATCGGCATGGACGCGAGCCACGGCGAAGCGCTGGCGGCCTTTCGCGCCTTTAACTACGACGCCATCTATCTGCGCGACGCCTCGCGCCAGCAGGGTTCGGCCGTGGTGGGGATGCTGCGCGCCCTGGTGGAGTACTACAGCGAGCACCCCAGCGCCATACCCGACGTCGCGGATCGCCACGAGACGCCCGATCGCGCCCTCGCGCTGCACGGCGCCGTGGCGTACGTTGCCGGCATGACCGACCGCTACGCGTGCCGTCTGGCCATGAGTGCGCTGGGATGGCCCGCAGATCGACTGCCCAACGGTCTCGACCGCTAGTACCGACTCCTAGGGCTTGGTGGCGGCCATGAGGTCGAAACGCATGGGCGGACCACCACGCATCCAATCGAGGCGAAGCTCAGTCGTGCGCACCGCGGAGCGCTCGTGGGTCAGGATCCAGAACTTGTTCTCGCGCACTGCGCCCTCGACGGCCTCGGCCACCACGTCGGCGTCGATGCCCGCGTTCACCGCCTGACTGGCCATATCGGCGATCATTTGTGCGGCCGGCTCGTCGTTGTAACTCGCGATCTCCACGGGCATGTTGCGCGACGACTCGTGGATCCTGGTGCGCACGAATCCCGGACACAGGACGGAAACCCCCACGTTTGAGCCGCGCAGAGCCAGTTCGTGGAACAGCGACTCGCTCAGTCCGACCACGGCAAACTTGGCCGCACAGTAAGGACCCATGCCGGGCGCGCCGCCGAGGCCCGCCAGGGACGCCGTGTTGACCATGTGCCCCTCGTTCTGGTCGAGCAGGAGTGGCAGAAACGCATTGACGCCGTGGATCACGCCGAACAGGTCGACGTCGATGACCCACTGCCATACCTCGGTGGGTGTCCCGATCGCCGCCCCCGAGGCGACCCCGGCGTTGTTAAAGACGACGTGCACGGCCCCGAACTCGGCGAGGGCCGCGTCGCGCAGCGCGTCGAGGTCCTCCTGCTTCGTCACGTCGGTGACGAGCCCGATCACCGGCACGTCGTCGACGTGCAAAGCCTCCACTACGCTCGCGAGGGTCTCGCCTTCGATGTCACCGAGCACGAGACGCGCGCCGGACTTGGCCAACCTCTTCGCGGTCGCCAGGCCAATGCCGCTCGCCCCGCCGGTGATGACCGCGGTCTTTCCTGCTAACTCCATCGAGTCCTCCTTCGAGGCGCTACACCAGCTTGAGTTCTTGACGATAGACCCGTGACGGTCCCTGGGCCGCGACGCGCTGGGCAAGGGCCACGAAGGCGCGCGCGGCCGGCGAGTCCGGAGAGGTCACCACGAGCGGATCGCCCAGGTCGCCACCGAGGCGCAGGGCCGGCTCGAGGGGAATCTGGGCGAGCAACGTCACGCCGAGCTCGCGGGCCAGTTGCTCTCCCCCACCCGTGCCAAAGATCTCGTAGCGTGTGCCGTCGTCGCCCACGAACCAACTCATGTTCTCGATCACCCCGCGCACCGCGAGCTTAAGTTTGCGTGCGGCGTAGGCCGAGCGCTGGGCGACGCGTTGGGCGGCCGCCTGGGGGGTAGTCACGACGTACATCTCGATGCGCGGCAGTATCTCAGACAAGGTGAGAGCGACGTCACCCGTTCCGGGTGGCATGTCGATCAGCAAGAAGTCGGGCTCGTCCCACCAGGCTTCGGTCACGAGCTGTTCAATGGCCTTATGCAACATCGGCCCGCGCCAGATGACGGGCTGGGCGTCGTCCACGAAGTAGCCCATCGACAGACAGCGCACCCCGTGCACCAGCGTGGGGATGACCGTGTCGCCCAGCACGATCGGGTCGTTCGTCGCACCCAGCATCTTGGGCAGCGAGAAGCCGTACACGTCGGCGTCGAGCACGCCGACCGAGTGACCGGTCGCAGCTAGGGCGATCGCCAAGTTGACCGTCACCGAGGACTTGCCCACTCCTCCCTTGCCGGAGGAGATGCCGAGTACGCGGGTCTTGGAGAGTCGGTCCAAGAACTTAGGGTTGGCGGCGGACGACTCGTGTCCGTGTCCCGCGTGTTCGCTGGGAGCGCTCATGGCCCCGCGCAGGAAGTTGCGCAGGGCCAATCGACCCTCGTCGTCCATCGTGCGCACCACGACCTGCGCCCCCGGCGCCTTCGCGAGAACGGCCTGGCGCAGGGTGTCAAGGTGGGGCCAGTTCGTGACCGGCAGGACCAGTTCGACGTGAATCTGACCCCCCACTTCGCTCACTTCGCCCAGAAAGCCCAACTCATCGAGTGAGCGAACCAGCTGGGGCTCTTCGATGGCGGCGAGTTCGTCGCGCAGATGGGGGTCGAGGGTCACGAAAGTCCTTTAGTTTGGCCCACTGAGGTTATCGTCGCTTCGCAGCCGCTCACCCGTAAACTTCGCTTGTGAGCGCAAGCAGCGACAGTGAACTGGACCCGGCGCTCTTCGCGGCCACCGTCACCAGCCTCGCGCACTCCTTCGGCGACAGCACGCGGCGCAAGGTGTACTTCTATCTCCGCGACAACCCCGGCGCCACGGCGGGGAACTCGCGACCCACTGCGACGTGCACGCCAACGTCGTTCGCCACCACCTAGAGCGCCTCACCGAGGGCGGCTACGTCACCTTTGACAACGTGCGCAAGACGACCGTGGGTCGCCCGGCCAAGGGATACCGGGTCATCGACGAGAACGTCGTGATGGAGGGATCACTGCGCCGCGATGCGCTGCTCGTCGCACTCTTAGAGATGGCCCTAGAGCGCCTCGGACCGGATGCTTCCGAGAGGATGGCTCACGACGTGGGACTCGAGTACGGTCGGGTCCTCACCGAATCGAGCGGCCAAGCCGAGTGCACTAAGACCGTGAAGAGTGCAATGGCCTCGATCGCGGGCCTGCTCACCGCGCACGGCTTTAGTGCGCGCGTCGAAGAGACCGAGTTCTCAAGTTCGGTCGTCTCGGAGAACTGTCCCTTTGGCACCGCGGCCCAACACCACCCGGTGCTGTGTGCGGTGGATCGCGGACTGATTACGGGCATGCTGGAGGGCTTGGGCGCCGAACGCACGATCGTCACCTTGACGTCCAAGGCCATGGGCGACGAGACCTGTAGCGTCACCGCCTGATCTAGGTGGTCGGCAGCTTCAGCGCCAGCAGAAACGGTCGGGCCACCGCGAGTTGGGCGGTCGAGGGGTGCAGATCCAAGAACACTTCGAACTCGCTCTTGGCGAGAGCCTTGTTGCCCGGTGTGGAGTCGGCCACGATCGCGTAGTACAGGCGAGCGGCCGCGTTATCGGGACTGTAGGCGATCGCCTCCCGCAGGTCCTTTACCCCGATGGCGACGAGGGAGGGGTTCGTCGCCGAGCTGCCCGCAGAGAAGTCCAGCCACCCCGTCTCAGTGAGGGCCGACACGTTCTTAGGATCGAGGGCGAGCACGCTCTGATACGCCTGAAGGGCCGCCGCGACGTTGCCATCCGCCACGTCGTTCTGAGCCTCGGTCAGATACTGGGTGACCTCCTGAGCGCCTGAGAGCGACACATTGCCGGTGATCTGTCCGCCCGACTGACGAAGGGACAGGGTGGAATAGATCACGATTACCACGACGGCCAGCAGGCAGATGATGCCCACGACGAGCAACGAGGTTCGCCGATTCCGCTTGGAGCTCGAGTTCGACGATGTACCCAGGTTGCTCAACTCCTGACGAAGTCTCGAGAGAGCCAGCTCCTCGCGCGCTTCGATGGTCGCCGCCTGGATGGGCGTGAGCTCGCCGGCGGTGAGTTCGCGCCGGGCGTCGGCGAGGGACGCCTCGCGCAGCAGGATCTCGTCGAGTAACTGCTGGTGGGTCTGCTTCATCGCCGTCGCCGGGCCAGTCGGATCGCGCTAGCGATCAGCACCACGAGCCCCAAGGTCGGCACGAACCAGAGCAACACGCCCAACCCCGAGGTGGGCGGACTCAAGAGAATCGAGGTGCCGTAGACGGACTCCAAGGAGGTCAAGATCTGATTGTCGGACTGGCCGGCCTTCACCTTGGCCGCAATCTCGTCGCGCACCGCGATGGCCGAGGTGGCGTTGCTCTCGGCGACCGACAGATCGTGACAGGCCGGACAGCGCACGAGGGTCTCTAAGTGAGCGATCCGCGCGGCCCGCGTCGAGGGGTGCGGGTTCAGGGCCACCGCAATCGCCGCCACCGCCACGAGCGCCACACACCATACGCCAAAGGACTTTAGAACCTTCACGACGACGATGTCCGGACCTCGGCGACGGCATCTTCCAGCTGCGCAGTGCTGACCGGTCCAATCAAGGAGGCTGCCACGACGCCCTTGGTATTGATGATGAAGGTGGTGGGTGGCGAAGTCACGCCATATCGGTTCGCGATCTCCCCTCCGTTGTCGATGACCGAGGGATAGAGCGAGCCGTAGTAGCGGGCAAACGACCTAGCCGCGCTCACCGGATCATCGAAGACAACGCCGATCACGTCCACGTTGCGATGCCTCTCCTGCCACGCGAAGGTCGAGAGGTCCGGCGCCTCGGTCTTGCAAGGGCCGCACCACGACGCCCAGAAGTTCACCACCACGATGTGGCCCAGATCCTGGTGCAGGCTGAGCGCCGTGCCACCGCCGAGGCGAGGGCCCGAGAGTGCAGGGGCTGCTTTGCCGAGGAGCGCGGTATTTACTTCGTTGGCGCCGGTGACGGGCTTGCGCGTGGCGAGGAACAGGGACAGCGACAGCACCACGGCGATCGCCACGAGCGAAGAGACCATGATCGAGCGCTTCACGATCCTCCCTCGTCGCCGTGACGGCGGCGAATGAAGGTCAGCGCGCTGCCGGCCCCAATAATGAGCCCCCCCAGCCACAGCCACGCCAGGAGCGGTTCGACGGTCACGCCCAGGACCACCGAGCCGGCGGGCAGATTGTTCTGAACCTGGGCTCCCGAGGTGGTGCCGTTGCCACCCACGGCGTCAAAGGTGACGTAGATGTCGCGCGCCAAGTTCGAGTCGATGGCCGGTGTGCCCACCGTCGTGCCGCCGCGTCCGTTGTACGTGGTCACGGCCGGCCACAGTCGATGGCCGTCCACGTCCACGGCCAGCTGCGTGGCCGTCTCGAGGGCGTCCGAGACGTTGTGGAAGCCCGAGAATGTCACGAGCTGGCCATCGACGACCGTGCTCTGATTCCTCGCCAACGTCACTTCGAAACGATGCACGTACGTCGTGGAGGTCACGATGCCCAGGGCCAGGATCACGACCCCGAGGTGCACGATCATCCCGCCCGTGCTGGGCGCGCGCCACACACTCCTCCACGACCCGCGACGAATGGCGGCCACCAACGATCCGCGCAGCGTGCGCAGGGCGGCCCCCGCCGCAAGCACCGAGAGAAACACCGCCACCAGTTCGACCGGTCGACGCACGTCAAAGAAAATGAGCGCACCGACCGCCGCCAGCGCGCACCAGGCACTTACTCGAATTCGATTCCACAAGACCGGCGCGTTGGCGCTGCGCCAACTCACGAGAGGTGCGGTGGCCATGAGTCCGAGCAGTACGACGCTCATGGGCGCGGCGATGGTGGCGAAGTAGGGCGAGCCGACCGTCACCTGGGTTCCCTCGACCGCTTGGTAGAGGAGGGGAAAGACGGTGCCCAGTAGCACCACGATCGCAAAGCCGACGAAGACGATGTTGTTCGCCACGAAGAGCCCCTCGCGCGAAAGCGGATGATCGACCCCCACCGGTGCGCGCAGGCGATCGCCGCGCCAGGCCAACAGGCCCGCGCCGAGCACCACCACGAAGAAGAACAACCCGATGAGCAAGGGTCCAAGAGTGCTCGAGGAGAACGCGTGCACACTCACGAGCACGCCCGAACGGGTGAAGAATGTGCCGAGGATCGTGAGGGCGAACGTGGCGATAGCCAGTGAGAGGTTCCAGACCCGAAAGAGCCCGCGCCGGTCTTGCACGATGACCGAGTGGATGTAAGCGGTCGCCGTCAACCAGGGCAGCAGGGCCGCGTTCTCGACGGGGTCCCAACCCCAAAAGCCGCCCCAACCCAGAACCTGGTAGCTCCACCAGGCCCCGAGAACAATGCCCAGCGACAAGGCACCCCACGCGAGCACCGTCCAGCGACGCTGCTCCAAGGGCCAGCGCTCGTGGACGCGTCCGGTGATGAGCATCGCGATCGCGAAGGCGAAGGGCACACTAAATCCGACGAAGCCCAGGTACAGCAAGGGTGGATGAACCGCCACCAGGGGGTTGTCCTGGAGCAGCGCGTTCGGCCCCGCACCCTGAAGAACCCGGGCGACGTTATGAAGGAAGGGATCCGCCGGTCCCATCATCAACAACGTGAAGAACCCGCCGATACCAAAGAGCACAAGCGCCGCCCAGCCGACGACCGCCTCGCTCGCCTCTCGTCGGTAGTAGATCAAGACCGCGAGCGTGACTCCGGTCTGGATGAGGACCCACAGCATGAGCGATCCTTCGAGGGCCGACCACAGACCGGTGATCGAGTACAACAGCGGCGTGAAGGTGGCGTTATTCTCCGCGACGTACGCGAGTGAGAAGTTGTGGGTGACCAGCGCAAACTCCATGACGCCGATCGCGCCCAGAATGCCCAGCACCGAAGCCGCGGCCCACCACAGTGCGCGTGAAGAACGATGGTGGCGAAGCGCAAGCGACTGTTCGACGATGCCGCCCACGGCACCCGCGAAGCACAGGTACAGGCCAGCGCGCCCGAGCCACGTCAGGATCATCGAACGGTCCCGTTGGGGGCCTTCACGCGCTTGGGGTGAGCGGCGATGTAGCTCGCCGTGTGCTTCACCAGGATCTGAGTGGCGACGAACCGGTCGGAAGTCTCGCTCGTAAAGTGACCCTCCACCACGACGGGAATGTTCGCTTGGAAAAGTTGTGGCGGAGATCCCGTGGCGTTGACGTAGACCTCCTTATCTCCCCCGGTCATCCAGAACGACGCACCATGTGAAGTGCGCTCGATGGTGTGGGGTTTGACGAGACCCTCAAGGCGGAACGTCTGCGTGCCGAGCTTGGCGCGCGAGTTCATGGCTTGGTCAATGGTCTCGAAGTAGTTGAGCGAGTGTAGGAGGCCCTGACTGAGAAGGGCCAGCACCGCCAGGGCCAGCACGATCAACACGCCCATGGAACGCCACTTCCCGCGGCGCTTGGTGGGCGGCGCAGCGATGGGAGAGAGATCGAGAGTGTCCTCAGCGTCCGGCACGGCGTCCTCGCCACCAGATAGATAGCGCGTAGAGCGCCAACCCCCCAAAGGCGAAGGAGTAGCCGGCCGCGACGTACCCCACTAGTGGACCCCTTCACGACGGCGCTGGTCGAGCGCCTCGTCCAGCGTGGCGGCGTAGGACGCGTCGCGACGAACTTCCAGTCGATAGCGCGCTCGCAGCAGCCAGAAGAACAGCAACGTGAAGGCAAAGAGACTGATGAACAGCGTCACGAGCATCGAACCATGCACGAGGAAGTTGCCGTTCTCGGTAAAGACCGTTGCGCCTTGGTGCAAGGTGTGCCACCAGTCGACCGAGAAGTGGTCGATGGGGACATTGATGGCCGCGATGATGGCAAAGACCGCGCTGCGACGGGCGCGCAGTTCGGGGTCGTCGTTCGCTCGGCGCAGGGCCAGATACCCCAGGGCGAACACCAAGAGGATCGCCGTCGAGGTGAGTCGCGCGTCCCAGGCCCACCACACGCCCCAGGTGGGTCGGCCCCAGATCGAGCCGGTAATGAGGGTCAGGGCGATAAAGACTGCACTCACTTCCATCGCGCAGTAGGCGATACGGTCCATGACAACCGAGCGCGTGCGCTTCCACAGATACAGGCAACTCGCGATCACCGAGGTCCCGAAAGAGACGTAGAGCGCCACCCAGGCGATTCCCGGGTGAACGTAGAGCAAACGAACCAGATTTCCTTGAACTTTGTCGGGTGGCGTCACCCAGAGCCCGAGCCATACCGTGAGCGCCAGTAGTACGAGCGTGACGGGTCCAAGGAGGCGTTGGGAGAGCTTCAGTATCATGATTCCTCCAGAACACCGTAAAGCAGAATCCCAATCGCCACGTACGCAACCAAAGCGACGAGGGAAATTACCCACCACTGCCACAGCGCGCCTCCGTGCAGCGCGTCGCTGTACGAACGCTCCCCCGCGATCAGTAGCGGCGCGAAGGCCGGAAACGACAGGACCGGCAGTAACGTGGCCGGTCCCTGGCCACCGCCGCTGAGCGCCCCATAGAGCGTGCCGGCAGCGGCCAGCGCAGCCAGGATCACGAGCACACTCGGCAGCGCTTCGGCGCTACCGACGAGGGCGGTGTGCAACAAGAGCACCGCACCGGCGAGCACGACGACGCCCGTGAGCCAGAGCTCGACCGCGAGCGCGAGGGCCTTGCCCAGAAAGACGCCCGCAGGATCCAGACCCAGGGTGGCGACCGAGGTACGAGTCCCGCTGGCCCCTTCGATCACTTGAGAGCGATTGATCATTAGCAGCGTCACGAGCAACATGACGAGGTAAAAGAGCCCCGGACCCGCACTCGAGTTCCCCGCGTGATTCGGTCCCAACGCCAGTCCGCTCAACACCAGGGCCATGACCCCAAAAGGCAGCACCTGCCAGAGCAACACGCGGCTGCGTCGCTCGATTCGCAGGTCCTTACCGGCCACCAGGAGAGCGGTGCGAATCACGACTCATCCCCCACGATACAACCGCCCGCCATGACGAGCGTGCGAGGTGACAGAGCGCTTGAGCGCAGTGGATCGTGCGCGCTCACGATCACCGACGCCCCACTCGCCACGACGTCACCAATCAGGTCGTCAAAAAAGGTGCGCCCCTCGTCGTCGAGGGAGGCGTACGGCTCATCGAGCAACCAGGTCTCGGGACGCCGCAGCAGTAGCCACGCGAGTCCGAGTCGTCGGCGTTGACCCGCGCTCAGGCGCTTGGCCTGGATGTTCACGCGACTGACCAGTCCTACGCGCTCCAGCACACGAGTGATCTCTCCCACGGGTCGCCCCAGGGCCTTGGCGGCGAACGTGAGGTTCTCTTTCACGGTCAGGTCGTCGTAGAACGATCCCTCGTGTCCCAGCCACCCGACGCGGCGGCGCAGTTGGCGAAGGTCACCGGTGCGAAGGTCCACACCGCTCACGACGCCCGTGCCACTGGAGAGAGTCGCCAGTCCCCCGAGCAAGCGAAGAAGGCTGGTTTTGCCGGCACCGTTGGCTCCCGTGACGACCGTGAGCGTGCCCGCGTCGAGATCGAGGGTGACGCCGCTCAGCAACGGAAAACCGTCCGCGAGCACGACCGCATCCCGCAGTACGACAACTGGCGTGGGACTACTCATGCGGGTGCGTTATGACTGCAGCGATTTGATGTCGGCGTCCATCATCATCTCGATGAGCCCATAGAAGTCAGTCTTGGGCTCCCAGCCCAAGACGCTCTTGGCCTTGGTGAAGTCGCCAACCAGTAAGTCGACCTCGGCTGGGCGAAGAAAGGCCGGATCGACGACAACGTACTTCTCGTAGTCCAGACCCGCGTACCGAAACGCCACTTCGCATAGTTCTCGCACCGAGTGGGTCTTGCCAGAGGCGATCACGAAGTCGTCGGGCGTCTCACGCTGGAGCATGAGCCACATGGCGCGCACGTAGTCGGCCGCGTATCCCCAGTCGCGCTGAGCGTCGAGGTTGCCGAGGTGAAGTTCACTGTCCAGCCCCGCTTTGATGCGCGCCACGCCGTGGGTGACCTTGCGCGTGACGAACTCGATGCCGCGCCGCGGCGACTCGTGATTGAACAAGATGCCACTGGAAGCGTGCAGCCCATAACTCTCGCGGTAGTTCACGGTAATCCAGTGACCGTAGACCTTGGCCACGCCATAGGGGCTGCGTGGGTAGAACTCGGTGAGTTCATTCTGGGGAACGTGGCGAACCTTGCCGAACATCTCCGAGGAGCTGGCTTGGTAGAAGCGAATCTCCGGATCAACGATGCGAATCGCGTCGAGCATGCGTGTCACACCAAGTGCGGTGGCTTCGCCGGTCAGTACGGGTTGCACCCAGGACGCCTGGACAAAACTCTGGGCGGCGAGGTTATAGACGTCGCTCGGTCGGTAATCGCGCAAGACGTTGATCAGAGAGACCTCGTCCATGAGGTCCCCCGAGACCAGGGTCAGGTGCTCTTGGATGTGACTGATGCGCTCGATGTTCACCGTGGAACTGCGGCGCATGAGCCCAACGACTTCGTAGCCCTGGTCAAGGAGCAGTTCGGCGAGGTAGGAGCCGTCTTGGCCGGTAATTCCCGTAATTAAAGCTCGCTTCGCCACCGGGCTTTCCTCCGCTGCATCGGCGATGACGGCGGTCATCGGCCTGATCAACTCTACTAGAGGTGCCCTGAGCGCCTCCTAACCTGGACCGGTGGCACACCTGGTCGTCGTGAGTTTTCGATTGGGCTCCACCGACGGCGTCAGCATCGAAGCGCAGAAGTGGATCGGTGCGTTGGGAGGCCTTGGACATCGCGTCACCACCGTCGCTGGCGATGGTGTCGCCGACGTCCTTGTCGAGGGACTAGGTATTCGCTCTCCCGATATTCTCGACGTGCGAGCCCTCTCTCAGGCGCTCGCGGACGCTGATCTCGTCGTCGTGGAAAACATGGCATCGTTGCCACTGAACGCCGCGGCGACCGAGGCGACCCTCGACCTGCTCGATGATCGACCAGCCCTCTTTCGTCACCACGACCTCGCCTGGCAGCGACCCGAGGGGGTGAACAGTCCCCCTCCGCGCGATCGGCCCTCGTGGCGCCACGTCACGATCAACGAACTCTCTCGCCGCCAGTTGGAAGAGCGAGGCGTGAGTGCATTCACGATCTACAACGCGTTTGACCCTGATCCGCCGCCCGGTCGAAGAGAGCTCGCGCGAGCGGCGCTCGACGTTGCGAGCGAACGCCTGGTCCTACTACCCTCTCGGGCCATCGCCCGCAAGAACGTGTCCGGAGCGATTCGACTGGCCCAGGAGTTGGACGCGGTGTTGTGGATTCTCGGCCCCGCCGAAGACGGCTACGACGCCGAACTCGCCGACGTCCTCGCCTCGACGCGGGTATCGCTCAGGCGCGGGCTTCTCCGAGATCTGGACATGCACGACGCCTACGCGGCCAGTGACCTCGTCGTTGTCCCGTCGACCTGGGAAGGCTTCGGCAACCCGGTGCTGGAGTCAGTAATGCACCGGCGCCCACTGGCCGTCTATCCCTACCCCGTGCTACGTGAGATTCGCTCATTTGGATTCGACTTCTTCGACCTCGATGACCCCGAGGGCATCGCTGTCTACCTCGAGATTCCTGACAAGCGACTGCTCGACGCAAACCAGCGCCTCGCGCGGCAACACTTCAACCTGGCCGATCTGCCCGCACGACTGGCGCCGCTCCTGGGGACGTGGGGCCTCAAGTAACGACAACTAGTCTTTGCCTAATGGTCATGAATGACGAGCGGACGCCCGCGGGCGAACGCACTCCCCCAGCTGAACGAAGAGACCAACTCCTCCTCGTCGCTCGACGCATCTTCGCCGACAAGGGCTTCCAGGCCACGACGATGGACGATATCGCCAAGGAAGCCGGTTTCACCAAACCGATCCTGTACCAGTACTTCGACTCCAAGGTCGAGTTGTATCGCGAGATTGTGAATCAAACGGCCGAGAAGCTCATGGACTCGCTGCGCCGCAATGTCGACGCCGCCGAGACACCCCGGGCCAAGATCGAAGTCGCCTTTCGCGTGTACTTCGAGATGGTCGTCAGCGAGACCGACGCGTTTCGCATTCTCTTTCTTCAGTCGCACGAGGGAGAGACCAAGGGCGACCTGCGTGCCGTGGAACTCGGATGGGTTTCGTTCATGGAGCCGCTCATCGCGATGCGCATCAAGCCCGATCATCGGCGTCAGCTCGCGGCGGGTGTGATCGGCATCGCCGAGGGCGCGGCCACGGCCTGGCTGATTCAACAAGAGGGCAAGGGGTGGCCCCCGCCCAAGCCCGGCGCCGCCGAGCGCCTCGCCGCACGCACCGCCACTCTGGCGTGGGGTGGCCTGCGCAGCGTCGAACTCGACTAGGTGCGCGAAGCGCCGAGAAACGTCTCCAGTTGCTCGACCACGAATCGGTGATCGTCTTCTTGCGCGAGACCGGAGACGCCAACGACGCCGACGTATCCCGTCTTGTCTAGGAGAATCGGAAAGGCTCCGCCGTGGGCCGCGTAGCGCACCGGATCAAGCCGATGCACAACGTTGAAGTCACTGTCTTCCTCGGCCCGCGACAGACAGCCGACGCAGTACGAGGAGTGGCCGAAGTGCTCGACGACCGCGCATTTGCGCTCGAGCCACGCATCGTTATTCGCTGACGATCCCAACAGCGCCGCGTGGAACAGGCGCTGGGAGCCACGCCGGATGGTGATCGCGACCGGCAACCCTTGCTGGCGCGCGGAGTCGTAGAGGGTGGTGCCCAATTGCCAGGCGGTGACGTAATCGAAGAAGGGAAAGACCAATCGATCTTCTTGTTCCAGCAGTGAGAGGAGAAGAGCGTTGTCAGTCATAGACAGGTCAGCCTATTGATTTGCGACCAGCGTCGAAAAGATCTGCGCCATCTCCCAGAGCTGCTGGGCACACGCGTCGTAGACATCCTGGTCGCCTCCGGCCGGGTCGTCAACGTCAAAGGCCGGATTGGGATCGAGGGACGCGACAAAACTCACCTGCTCACCCCACGTGGCGTCCAGGGGCGCCTCGCGAAGAAACTGGCCGAGCACGACGGTCCTGGCCGACGCCTTCAAAAAGCGATGACGCACGAGCACGACGTGGCTGGCCTCCATCGCCAAAATCACGTCGCTCCACTCCACGTCATCGTTACTCAGCCGGTGACTACGGTGCGCGCCGAAGTGATGATGGCGGAGCTCGGGAATCTTCAGCAGCGCATCGCGCGTGCGCGCACTCATGGCCCGACCCTCCGAGACCAGCGTTCCCGCTGAACGAACGGACCACTCCTCGGCGTTCGCTTCGCCGAGCGTGTCCAGCATGTAGCCGAGCATGACGGAACGAGCGGCGTTGCCAGTGCAGAGTGCGAGGATCTTGCGTGCCATTCAGCCGAGCATCGATGCGCCTAGAGCACCTCTTGAACTCACACAGTGAAGGGCGGCGTCGTGGCGGATAATCCGGAGCCCGAGGCGGTGATGGTGTCCGACTGCCCGATGGCGTTATTCCCAAAATACCCCGTGGCGACGCCTGATGCGTTGGTCGTGAGCGCCAGGGTAGTGGCTCCAGCGACACCCGGCTTGGTCGCAAAGAAGCCGCTGCCGGAGTTGCTCAACGTGAGCGACACGCCGCTGGTGGATACGTGGTTCTTAAACTGATCCTCCAGCTGCAGGGTCACGGTGGTATTCGTCGTCGCGCTCTGGGTGGGGGCCGCCGGGCTTAGTGTGATCTGAACGATGGTTGCAACGCCCGGCGCGAGCGTCAAGGTAGATGTCGCCCACGTACTTGCTCCGTTCTTCGCCGTGATGAGATCCGAGCCCGAAGTCTCGTTTCCAAAGTAGGCCGTCGCTGTCCCGGAGCCCATCGCGAAGGTGACGTTGAGTGTCGACGTGCCTGTCGTGCCGCTGGTGGTCGCGAAAAACCCGCTGCCCGAATTGCTCAACGCCAGGGTCGTGGTCCCGGCGCTGACGGCGTTGTTACCAAAGGCGTCCTCCAACTGAAACGTCAGCGAGGTGTTCGTCGTCGACGCGACCGCCGGGGTCAAGGTGCTCGGCGTAATGGCCACTTGAGTCGGCGCCCCTCCTTGAATCGTCAGGCTCGCAGAACCCCAGTTCACGGTCCCGTTGATGGCGGAGATGGTGTCAGGGCCGGTATTCTCGTCGCCAAAATATGCGGTGGCCGAGCTCTTGCCAGTCGTAATGCTCACATTCAACGATGAGGCGCTCGCTGCCTCCGTCGCACCATTTGTCGCGGAGAAGTATCCGCTACCAATATCGCTCAGCACCAGCGTCGTCGTTCCGTTGCTGTTGACGGTTGCCCCTACGGCGTTCTCCAGCGTCATCGTGATGGTCACATTGGTCGTCCCGCTGGCCGCCGCGGTCACTGGATTCGGCGGGATCGATGGGGTGAGAGTCAAGGCGACCTGCGTCGCCGTCAGACCTCCCACGGCGAAGCTCTGGGTGACCTGAACTGCTGCCGCGTAATTCGCATTGCCGCTGTCATTGAAGTCGAGCGTGCAGGTACCGCTCCCGCCGAAGCTGACCACGCCCGTAGTGACTCCGCCGGAAGTCGCGACGCCGCCAACGGTGCACACGCTCGTCGTCGCCGAGGTGATTGTTATCTGGTCAAGGGTCGTGGCACTCGCGCTGACCGTGTACTTCGTGCCGCTCTGAGTGGCGTTGGTCGGAGCGGTCGAGTTGACCGTAATCACGCTCTTCTTTTCCGATACCGCGAAGCTTGACGACGTCGCACTCGCCGCGCCGTCTTGCGCTGTCAACGTGTAATTCCCCGGACTTGCGGGCACGATATTCGTGAACTCGGCCACGCCCGAAGAGTTCGTCATCGCGTTGAGCGAGGAGATACACGGCCCCGGGTTAGGCGATCCACAGGTCGGACCCGTGTTTTGCAGTAGCCAGACGGTATCGCCCGCCACCGGAGTGCCACTGGAGTCGGTGACGTACACCGTGGCATTGGTTGATACCCCGGCGCTCGTGTCGGACGGTTCATTTGTAAAGGTCACGGAGCTTGCGACGCCCGTCACCGACCCCGCCGTGGTAGAGCCCCACTGCCAATTCACAATCGTCATGCCGGCTCCGCACCAGACTGAGCACAGATCCTGGATAGGCGCGCTTCGAGCGGGTGCGGGCGGGTAGTCGTCATATCTCACTTCAGTCCACAACAGCGCGTTGTCAGGTAATCCGGTTGACGGGTTTATGCTGTCGCACGAGTTAACGGACACCGAGATGGGACACGCAAAAAAGGTCACATCCCTGGTCACATAGCTCAGCGGATTCCACACGGTGCTGCACCAGACGGCAATCTGGTTGCCGTTGATCACGGGAATGGAGTGGATAGACGCGTCACTTCCCCAGCATGCGACCGCCGGGCTCGCAACGTCCACTGGCTGGCTAGAGGAGATCAGGGGGTTGTATCGAACATATTGGATAGCCACGTCGGTCATGTCCGTCGCCGCCAAGGTCAGGGAATTCGCTGAGGTGAATTGGGTCGAGTTGTTGAGGTCATTGGTGGCCCACGTCGACAACGTCGCCACGATTGCACCTACCGCAATGAGAAAGACCAGAGCCAATATGAGAATGGCCCCCTCTTCGCGCGGCGAGGCGGTCGCGACACCGTGCCCTCGTGTTCGCCCGACAACGTGTTCTCGACGTTTTACCGAGCGAACTCGCGCCAAATTTGAGATCTTCTTCATCATCCCGCCACCGCCGAGGTCGTCGAAATGGCAGATTTGGTGTCCACGTAGCCTGGAGGTCCGACTGCGGTGATCTGGATCCAGTAACTATCTCCTCGAGTGAGGCCGCCCATCTTGGCGCCGGGGGTAATGGTCGTGGGGCCCACGCAATTCAACGTCATGGTTGCATTCCGGCAGGCCGTGACAGTGTAGCTACTGGGAGTCGTCCCTGTAGATAGGCCAAAGTTGACCACAATGTCTCCATTGGTCGTCGACGTCGTCGGCGTCGGATTGCCCGGAGCACCAATTTGACTGGTTGCCGGACTGCTGACCGGTGACGACGCCGGCGACACCAGGTAGCCCGTCGAGGCATTGGCCGTGACTTGGACGTAGTACGTGGTGCCAGGACTACCTTGGACGTAGAGAAGAGGCGAGATGTTGGTGCCTGAGGTAAAGTTCGTGTTGGTCACGCAGTTGGCGCTCATGCCCATGTTGGTGCAGTACTTGAGCGTGTAGGTCTGGCCCGTCGCGGCCGGGTTTGGCGCAGTGAACGTGACCGACAAGGTGCCCGCCGTCGTGGTGTACCCGAGGGTGACGTTGGTCGGTGCCGCGAGCTGAACGGTGGCAAGAGTTGCCGACGACGCCGCAGTGGTTGCGGATGCGTAGCCAGTAGGCCCGAGCGCGGTGATCTCGACGTAGTAATTAGTTCCCTGGGTGAGACCACTCAACTGGGCGGCCGAAGTGAAATTGGTCACGGTCGTGCAGTTGGCACTCATGCCCATGTTGGTGCACGCGGTTGCGCTAAAAGATGACGGAGCGGTCCCGCCAGCGGGTTCAGTGAAGGAGGCGGTGACTGCACCAGCCAGCGATGTAGACGAGGCCACCGAAAGTCCCGTTGGTGTCTTCACTTGACTCGTTGCCGGACTGCTGACTTGCGTCGAGGCCGGCGACACCAGGTAGCCCGAGGAGCCGTTGGACGTAATTTGGACGTAGTAGGTGGTACCGGCGGTGCCGGCGGTGTAGGTAAGACCCGTGAGGTTCGCCCCCGTGTAGTTCGCGTTGGTCACGCAATTGGCGTTCATCGCGGCGTTCGTGCAGTACTTGAGCGTGTAGGTCTGGCCCACCGCAGCCGGGTTCGGTGGCGTGAAGGTGACCGACAACGTGCCCGCCGACGTGGTGTACCCGAGGGTGACGTTGGTCGGTGCCGCCAGTTGCACCGTGGCCACGACCGGTGATGAGACCGCAGTCATCGCCGACGCGAATCCCGTGGTCGAAGAGACCGCGGTGATCTGGACGTAGTAGCTGGTACCCGGGGAGAGACCACCGAACTGGGCGCCTGAGGTGTAGTTGGTCGCGGTGACGCAACCAAGGCTCATGCCCGAGTCGGTGCACGCGACCGCCGTAAACGACGACGGACCCGTCACTCCCACTCCGCCAGTTTCAGTGAAGGAGGCGGTGATCGTGCCGGGCTGCGAAGCGGACGAGGCCGCCGAGAATCCCGTTGGCGTCTTCACCGCGCTAGTGACCGCATGACTCACCGTCGCGGGCGGGGCCGCGGTGTACGCGAGGTAGCCCGGCGAGGCGTTGGCCGAGACCTGAACGTAGTACACGGAAGAGAGGTTGCCCGCGACATAAGTGAGACCCGTGAGCTGGGCGCCCGGGGTGAAGTTGGTGTTGCTCACGCAACTACTCGACATCGCGGTATTCGTGCACGCTTTGACCGTGTATGTCTCGCCCGGGGGCGCGTTAGCGGACCCCGTGAAGGTGACCGACAGCGAGCCGGCGATCGTGCCGTAGCCCAGCACTGGGGTGCCCGGGGCGGTTAACTGCACCGTCGCCATGGTCGGGCCGAAAGGCGGCGACGTTGCCCCGAGATAGTTGCTCGACGGCGGGGCCGTGACCTGAACGTAGTAACTGGTGCCAGCGACGAGTCCGGTCAGATCGCTCCCCGGCGTAATGCTCGTCGGCGTCGTGCAGTTGAGGCTCATAGCAGAGTCCGTGCAGGCCTTTACGGTGTACGCCTGACCCGTGGGCGCGTTGGCGGGCGGGGTGAACGTGATGTTGAGGGCTCCTGCCGTGGCGACGGAGGGTACCACGCTGGTTATGACTGGCGTATCGAGCTGGGCCGAATAGACGCTGAATGGGGTGCTTCTAGATATCAAATACTGGCCCGGTTCTGTCGGCGACGGTTCGGTCGCGGTCAACCAATAACCCGTGCCGACTTCATTGATGCTGCATCCCGAGTAGACCACGACGCCCGAGGTCTCTACGCCTGCGCACGTCGAGGACAAGACGGCTCCGTTGGTGCCGCCGCTGAGCGTCAGCGTGATTGGCGAGAGGTCGGTCGTCACAATATTCCCGTATTGGTCCTGGACCTCAAGGATCGGCTGAGTGCTAAACGGGCTGCCAACCGTGGCGCCTTCCGGTTCCGACACGAACACCAGCTGGTTCGCCGCTAACCCGCTGCCACCGCTTACCTGGACAGGGGTGGGGTCATCAACCACGACCGAGTTAGTTTGCGAGTAGCCCGTCGCCGTATCAGTGACGACAATGGTGATGAGTTGCGGTTGACCAACGTCGCCCGGGGATCCGGGCGTACTGTTCGTGCACGTGGTGGTGAAAGAGCTGCCGTCCGTGTACTCCACCGCCGAGATCGACGCCGTGTACCCGGTGATGTTCAGCGCCGAGGACATCACCGCCGAACTTGGATACTCCGCGAGTGATCCTGGAGTGGTAGGGCAGGTCGCGAACACGCCGGCGTACTGCTCTTGAATGAGCGTGGTCGTCATCGATATGGAACTGGCCAACGCGGTGTCGAAGTTCGCCAGGCTTCGGTGCTCAGCTGACGCCGAAATATCGGTACCGAAAGCAGTGATCAAGGCCACCGACGCCAGCGACAAAATGACCAGCGCGAGCAAGACTTCAATCAAGGTCTCTCCCGCCTCTGAGCCAGCGCGGCGCGTTCTCGTCGCAGACGACCGTGAGAGATGGCGTCTCAACACCTTGATGAACGTGCGAAGGGAGATCATGGCAGGAGTAGTCCGAAGGCCACCGCGTTGTAGCCCTCGCCTTGCAGTGTCGCCGTCATGGTCACGGGTGCCGCGCCTCCATTTACGGTGGGTGGCGTTATTCCCAACATTGCAGTCCCCGTTCGCAGGTAAGGCGAGGAGGTCTGCCAGTTCGACGAGCACTCAACGGAAGCGGTGCCAAGACCCGTCAAGAGGCCTGGGTAGTTGGTGCCTCCAATCTGGACGGTCGTGTCGCCGTTATCGATACTCCACCCGGTGGAGTTGCCCGCACCGGTGTCAGCAGCGGGAACATTGTTGCAGGCATTGCCGAGATCCGAATATGAGAAGTTCGGAACGAGGTTGAACGGATACGGCTTTGACGCCGGCAGGCTCGACGCCCACTTGATGTACCCACCTGGGTCGATGGTCTCTGCATCGACCGTAATAATTTCGTACCCCGTGGCCAAGTCTCCTTCGGGGTCGTCGACTTCAATGTTGGAGAGCGTGACAGTGTCGAGCCCTCCGTTGGTGGTCTGAAAGATTGCGGGGTCGATGCACGAGGATGTCACGACATTGCTCACCACTGTCGGTGTCGAGTCTGGGCACCCGATGCCCGCATAAAAGGGCGTGGCGGTGCCGTCCACTTGGTTGTCGTTGCCGAGGAACCCCTGTCCATTACTGATATGACCCCCGTCGCACGGTTGGGGTTTCTGCTGGTCGCAGGACCCTCCTCCAACAGGAGTCGATACCGCGATCACCGCCGGGTTCGTGGCACTTTGACTCTCACCCGCGCCCGGTTTCACGGTGAGGCAAAAGGACATCAGGTAACCGCCAGGAATATCTGCGTATACATCTGTTCCCTGTTGTCCCGGGTCCGTATTCGTACACGTCTGGTTCGAATTAGGAAAGGCCGCTTGAATTTGGCTTTGAAGAAATCCGATGAAACACATCGTCGAGGCATACTGTCCGGTCCCGGGCAAGGCAAAACCACACGAGGCATCGCCTGAGGTCGGGCCTCCGAGGTTGGTCTGCGGCGTGGAACTGCCGCCGGCGGGCGTGGCTGACAAGTGGTACACGTAGGAACTCTTCGGCTCCGTGATGGGAAACTGCAACGCCGTCATGCCGATGGTCGACACCAGGCCACCCGAGGTGACAATCACCGTCGATCCGTCGTAGGCAACTGGCGCTTGCTGGCATGAACCCGGCTCCGGGCAGGGCGGAAGAAGGTCGTAGGAAAGCGTTGTGGAACTGGTAGGCGTCGTCCAAGGACCGTTTGCACAATCGTTTCGCACTAGGGAGTAGGTTGTGCCGCTCTGAAGCTGCTCGACGTAGGCGGCGACTTCGGTAGTCGAGCCCCACTCCAACCCCAGCAGTAGGGTCCCCGATCCACAAAATGGTAACGGAGATGATGGCGAGGAAATGGTCGAGTCTGTCGTCAGGGATGAAGCGCTCTGGACGTCCTTGGTAAAACTCGCCGCAACGACCTGCGCGTCACTGGAGTCGCCGAGCCTGGCCGATACCCCGCTCTGAAGCGAGAAGGCGGTAACCAGACCGAGTCCCAGAGCACCAGCAATGAGGGGAATGATCGTGATGACGACGAGCAGCTCAATGAGAGTGAAGCCTCCGTCATCTTGTTTGCGAGCGAGTGGTCGGGTTAACCGTCGGACGTGCGATTGGGAGGTTGCGCCATGCATGCGGTTTTCTCCCTCACTCGACATTCTTTACGCTTCGAAAGCCACACGACGAGCGAGGCGCCGACGATGATGTTCCGGGGCACAATTCCGGGCGCGCGCAGGATATTTGCCATCTCCTTCGCGCCGAGTGCAACCCGCGACGACATGGAGGGCGCGTCGCGAACGCCGACGGCAAGAGTTATCCAGGGCCATACTGCTCTCCTCGCCTGCCCCTGCGGCTGGCAAGTCTCGCCCGTGGGCGCAAATTTGTCAAATGGTGTGCATTCGTAGTGAAATTCGGTCGTGTCCGTAAAGCAATGTGGGGAGCCAAGAACGAATGTATACATACTGGTCAGTGGGGTTTTCCGATGAACATTCGGTCAGGATATGCCCCGCAGCGGCGCTGCGTGCGTCCCGACTCGAAATCTATGGGAATTCGGGGGTGTGCCGTACACAAATAGTGTGCCTGCGGCCCCCGATGCTTTGAACGGATCCGGAACTACGATCCGCCTGTTCGACTCATTTACCTAATCTGTACGCCCGATATAGAACGCGCCACGATGAGACGCTGGATCTCGCTGGTCCCTTCGAAGATCGTGTAGATCTTCGAGTCGCGATGCCAACGCTCGACCGGATAGTCGCGCACGTAGCCGTACCCGCCGAGCACCTGGATCGCCTCTTCGGTGACCTTGACCGCCGTTTCGCTGGCGAAGAGTTTGGACATCGAACCTTCACCGCTCGTAAAGGGCTTGTGGGTGGCGGCCATCCAGGCTGCGCGCCAGATGAGGAGTCGTGACGCGTCCACGCTGACCTTCATGTTGGCCAGCTTGAAGGCGATGGCCTGATTCTCGATGATCGCGCGACCAAACTGCTTGCGTTCTTTGGCGTAGTCCAGTGCGAACTCGTAAGCCGCGCGCGCGATGCCTAAAGCCTGGGCGCCCACCGCGGGGCGCGTCGCTTCGAACGTGGCCATGGCTGCTTGGCTCGAGGCGCGCTTGCCCTCGCGCACGCGCGCGAGCTTCTCGTCCAACTTCTCCTTGCCGCCGAGCAGACACGACCCCGGCACGCGACAGTCATCCAAAATGACCTCGGCGGTGTGACTCGCGCGGATTCCCATCTTCTTGAACTTCTGTCCCATGGAGAGTCCGGGAGTGGCCTCGGGGATGATGAAGGACGCCTGGCCGCGGGCGCCCAGCGCCGGGTCGACCGAAGCCACGATGACGTGCACGTTGGCGATGCCGCCATTCGTGATCCAGGTCTTGGTGCCGTTCAGCACCCATTCGTCGCTCGCCTGGTCATACACGGCCCTCGTGCGCAGCGAGGACACGTCACTGCCGGCGTCGGGCTCCGACACTCCAAAGGCGGCGATCTTGACGTCATCGGGCGTGCCGTAGCACTGGGGGATCCATTCGATCTGCTGCTCGCGCGTCCCATTCGACAGGATCGCGGCCACCCCGAGGCTGGTGCCCATGAGCGACATGCACAGCCCCGCGTCCCCCCACGCCAGTTCCTCGAGCGCGATCATCATCGAGAGGCCCGTGGGATCGGCGACAGCGTTCATCATGAAGTCGAGGCCATAGACCCCGAGCTTGGCCGCCTCTTGGATGAAGGCCCACGGCGTTTCTTCGCGCTCGTCCCACTCGGCGGCGATCGGGCGCATCTGTTGTTCGGCGAAGCCGTGCACCCAGTCGCGCAACGTGATCTGGTCGTCGTTGAGATCCATTGAAAAATCACTCATGTCACACCTTGCACCGGAAGACTTACTTATCGGTAACCAAGGTATCGCAACGACGAGTAGAAAGAACAACCGCCGCCCGAAGGCGGCGGTTGTTAACTATGAAAAGTGGTGGTTAGGCGAGTATGACGCGCTTGGCCAAGGGACCACGATCGCCAGGCTCGATGTCGAACTCCACGGCCTGTCCCTCAACGAGCGTCCGACGACCCTCGCCTTGAATCTCCGAGTAGTGAACAAAGACGTCGGGCTGGCCATCCACGGCGATGAACCCCCAGCCCTTTTCGTCGTTGAACCACTTGACGGTTCCTGCAGCCACTGTGGGCCTCCTTATTGCTTCAAACGTCCGGAATACCGGTTTTTGGAGGGAACCACAACGGCAACCTCACGGGCAACGCTACATGGTGGATAGTTGCGATGACAAGAAGAATTACGGGCGCCGTATGGCCGTTCCGGCCGGTCCGTCTTCCACGATCCAGCCCCGGTCCACCAGGGCCTGGCGCAGTCGGTCGGCCTCGGCCCATTCCGCGGCGGCCCGGGCCACGTCACGCTCTTGAACCAGTCGATGACTCTCGTTGTCGACCTCGTGACTACCGGCGACGAGCGCGAGGCCCATGGCGCCAAAGAGGACGTTGATCGACTGGGCGAGTCGGCGCGCGGCGACCGGGTGCCCGCCGTCAGCCGCAGCGTGCGCGGCGCTCAGCGCCTCGAAGAGCTCGGCGACCGCCTGGGGGGTGTTGAGGTCGTCGTTCATGAGTGCCGTCACGCGCTCGAAGAGTTCGAGAGACTCCTCCTCCCACGCGTGCGAGGAGGCGACTTCAAAGTGCGAACCGGCGAGCACGGGCAACTCGAAGCGACGCGCGAGGCCGTCCAAGCGCGCCAGCGCGCGCTCGGCGTCGGCGATGATCTCACGGGTGACCTCGAGGGGCGAGCGGTAGTGCGAGCGCAAGACCAGTAGTCGATAGGCGCGGGGATCGGTGCTCTCCAGCAGTTCGGTGAGCGTAGTGAAGTTATCCAGGGACTTGCTCATTTTCTCCCCGCCGACCATGACCGATCCGTTGTGGTCCCAGTGGCGCGCGAAGACCCGCTGGGCAGCGACGGCTTGGGCCCGTTCGTTCTCGTGGTGCGGGAACTTCAGATCGAGCCCGCCGGTGTGCAGATCAAAGTTCTCACCCAAGAGGTCGAGGGACATCACGACGCACTCGGTGTGCCAGCCCGGTCGACCGTCGCCAAAGGGTGCTGCCCAGGATGGCTCGCCGGGTTTCGCGTTCTTCCACAGCGCGAAGTCCAGCGGCGAGTGCTTTTCGTCATTGCCTTCCACCCGGGCCCCCGCCCGCAGCGTATCGAGGGGCTGACCAGCTAAAAGACCATAATCCGGCACTGAGGTCACGTCGAAATAGACCCCGTCACTCGTCTGATACGCGACGCCGCGCTCGAGGAACGAGCCGATGAGTTCAACCATCTGGGGGATGTAGTCCGTCGCGTGGGGGACGTCGTCGGGTTCGGCGATGCCCAGGCGCCCCATTGCGTCCCACCATTCGTGCTCGTACTGCTTCACCACGTCGACTTCGCTGCGATCTTCGTCGGCCGCTCGCGCGATGATCTTGTCGTCCACGTCGGTGATGTTCGAGACGTAGTGCACCCGTAGCCCCACGAAGGTGAACCAGCGACGCGCCACGTCCCACACCAGAGCGAAGCGACCGTGACCGAGGTGGGGCAAGTTGTCCACGGTGGGGCCACACACGTACATCGAGACCCGCCCCGGAGAACGCAAGACGAGGTCGCGCACCTCGCCACGGGCCGTGTCGTAGAGGCGAATCACTGTTCTAAACTACGCCAACCATGCCTGACGCTTCTACGCCAACGCCCTTTCCCGTGCCCGAAAAGCCCGCGGTGGACGGCCTAGAAGCCATCTGGACCGCCCGCTGGGACGAACGGGCCACCTACCGCTTTGACCCGGAGGTCAGTCGCGAGGACGTCTTCAGCATTGACACCCCGCCGCCCACCGTCTCGGGTGAACTGCACATCGGCCACGTCTTTAGCTACACCCAAGGTGATGTCATCGCCCGGTTCTGGCGAATGCGCGGCAAGAGCGTCTTTTACCCCCTGGGCTGGGACGACAACGGGGTGCCCACCGAGCGACGCGTTGAGAACTACTACGGGGTGCGCTGCGACCCCTCCCTGCCCTACGACCCCAACTTTGCGCCCCCGGAGAACCCCAGCGAGAAGCACAAACTCCCGATTGGCCGGCGCAACTTCGTGGGGCTGTGCGAAGAGCTCACCAAGATCGACGAACAGGCTTTCAAGCACCTCTTTCGCACTCTCGGCCAATCGGTGGACTGGTCGACCGAGTACACGACGGTGGGCAGCTTTGCCCGCGGCGTCTCCCAAAAGGCCTTCTTACACATGCTCGAGCGCGGCGACGTCTACCTGCGCGTCGCCCCCACCCTGTGGGACGTGGACTATCGCATGGCGGTCTCCCAGGCCGAGCTCGAAGACCGCGAACAGCCCAGCGCCTATCACCGCATCGCCTTTGCCCGCGTGGGCAACGATGGCACCATCGAGGTCGACACGACCAGACCCGAACTGCTCGCGAGTTGCGTGGCGGTGGTGGCTCACCCGAAGGACCCGCGCTTCGTCGACCTCTTTGGGACCTACGTGCGCACGCCACTCTTTGGCGTCGACGTTCCCGTCGTGGCCCACGAGTTGGCCGACCCCGAAAAGGGCACCGGAGCGGCCATGATCTGCACCTTCGGCGACACCACGGACGTCACGTGGTGGCGCGAGTTAGGCCTGCCGACGCGCACTCTGATCGGCCGTGACGGTCGCTTCCTACCGGCCGACTTCGCCTCCGCGGAGTTCCCGAGCCAGGACGCCGACACCGCCCAACGACACTATGAGGCCCTCGAGGGGCGCAACGTCAAGCAAGCCCGTAGCGCTACCGTGGAGGCCCTGCGCAAGGCGGGTCACCTCGTCGGAGAACCACGCGAGATCACCCATCCCGTCAAGTTCTACGAGCGCGGTGAGCGGCCTCTCGAGATCGTGGCCTCGCGCCAATGGTTCGTGCGCACCCTCGAGCACCGCGAGGAGCTCCTCGCGCGCGGCGATGAGCTGCACTGGGTGCCCGACTTCATGCGCCATCGGTACCGCTCCTGGGTGGAGGGGCTCAACACCGACTGGAACATCTCTCGCCAGCGCTATTTTGGCGTGCCCTTTCCCATCTGGTACCCAATCGACGAGGCGGGCGAGATCGATTTCGACTCCCCCCTCGCACCTCCCGAAGATCATCTGCCGATCGACCCGTCCTCGGACGCGCCTTTGGGTTACGACGAGTCCCAGCGTGACCAACCGGGCGGCTTCACCGGCGATCCCGACATCATGGACACCTGGGCCACGAGCTCGCTCTCACCCCAGATCGCCGGACGCTGGGGTACCGACCTCTTTGAGCGCGTCTTTCCGATGGACCTGCGACTCCAGGCGCACGAGATCATCCGCACGTGGCTCTTCGCGACTGTCGTGCGCGCTCACCTGGAGTTCAACTCGCTCCCCTTTCGAAACGCGCTGATCTCGGGCTGGATCCTCGACCCCAATCGCAAGAAGATGTCCAAGTCCAAGGGCAACGTCGTCACTCCCCTGCCGCTGATCGAGAACCATGGAGCAGACGCCGTTCGCTACTGGGCAGCCTCGGGACGTCCCGGCACCGACACCGCCATCGACGAGGGCCAGATGAAGATCGGCCGGCGCCTCGCCATCAAGATGCTCAACGTCTCGAAGTTCGTGCTCGGTCGCCTGGACGCCAACGAAGTGTTATCCGAGATCGACGTGACCGCGCCAATCGATCGCGACATCCTCGCTCTCTTGGGTGAGTTGATTACCGACACCACCGCGTCCTTCGAGCAGTACGACTACGCGCGCGTGCTCGAGCGGGCCGAGTCGTTCTTCTGGTCGTTTTGCGACAACTACGTCGAACTCGTGAAGGCCCGCGCCTACGGCGAAGGCAACGACCGCGACACCAAGTCCGCACGCGCCACCTTGTCCCTGACGCTGTCGGTTCTCCAGCGGCTCTTTGCGCCGATCCAGCCCTTCGTCACCGAAGAGGTGTGGAGCTGGTGGCACGAGAACTCAATTCACCTGAGTGCGTGGCCCACACTGGCCGAGTTAGGGCCACTGACCGAGCGGCCCGGGTCGATCTACCAGCCCGTGTGCGACGCTCTCGAAGCGGTTCGGCGCGAGAAAAGTTCGGCCAAGGTCTCTCAGCGTGCGATCGTGGCCACGATGACGCTGAGCGCCCCGAGAGAGTTCGCCGACGCTCTGCGCAGCAGTGCCGCCGATCTGCGCTCGGCGGGCAATATCGAGGTCCTTGTCGTCACCGACGCCAACGATCTGGCATTCGACGTCACGCTGGCCGCCTCGACCTAAGAGAGCACGAGGTCTGAGATACTGTCGCGCACGAGCACGCCCTCGCGGCTCACCTCGTAGAACGCGAACTGCTCCCACGCGAGGGCCAGGGCCCGTGCGTCGTCGCGCGTCACCCCGAAGAGAGCCACGCCCTGTTCATCGGGCCACGTTCCGCTGGGGTCGTGTCCGCGGGCTTCTTCGTAGGAGATGTGACGAGAGTCAAGAACGACCCGAAGTTCGCGACGGCGAGATCTCGTTTTCGACTCGATCCAACGCCCTCGAATACGGGTTGTCGGAGGTGACCACGAAGAAAGAGCCGACGTCGGCCACGGCGTCCAGGACGTCAACCCACTGCTCGCTCTGGCACACCCGCAGCGAGGTAGGCGGAACTTGATAGCTCTTGATCAAATCGCCAGTAGGGGCGAAGGACGAGGTGCAGCCAACGGACTCCGCGAAGGCAATGGCGGCCCGAGTGGTGGCCGAGGTGCGTGGACTGACCGTGAGGTCGAAGGCGTGCTGAGTCAAGGGCAGCTCGATGTAGTAGAGAGGCGCGAAGGCAATCGAGCGAAACTTCGCGACGAAAGCCCGAGCCACGTTGACCTCCACGAGTGTGTCGGTGGTGCCTTGGACCACGAGGAACGGCGGCGAATCGATGCGAATACGTTCGATAGGCGAGAGGGCACGATAAATATCGTCGTTTCCGTCGTAGGGCAGTTGCACGACGCGATGTTCGAGGAGTCGGCGCAACGCGCGGCCCAGACCCCGCCAGTGCTCCTCATCGCCGAACATCTCCAGCACCCCATAGAAGGAGAGCGCACCCGCGAACGGTCCAGTCAGAAAGCCTCGGGCATGTCGGCCGGGCGCCACGCGGGGTCCTCACTCGAAAGGGCGAGAAGTGACGCCAGGTGCCCCCCGGCCGAGCCTCCCGCCACCACGACGCGATCGGGATCGCCGCCGTAGGACGCGATGTTGGTCTTGATCCATCCCAGCGCCCGGGTCGCGTCCTCGATCTGAGCGGGCCAGGGATATTGGGGGGCCAGGCGGTAGTTGATCGCGACGACTACCCAGCCGCGGCTCACGAACTCGTGCAGCATGGGGCGCCCCTGCTGACGCTTGTCGCCGAAGGTCCACGCACCTCCGTGGATGTAGTAAATGACGGGAGCCCGCTCGGTGGTGGTGGGCATCTTCCAGACGTCGAGTCGCTGTCGTTCCAAGTGGTCCATAGGCGATGTTGGCGTGCAGTTCCATCGCGCGCGGGTGCAAGGGAATCTGCAGCGCGGTGCGCCACCATCGCCCAAACACGTCCTCGCTCGGTCGCCCCACGCGCAGGGGTTGAACGGGCGCGTCAGCCATCGAGCGTCGAACGATGCTTCGCGAGCGAAACAAGATGGCAATGAGTGCGAAGTTCTCGAGCGCCACGAGACTGGCCAGAGCGCTCAACCAGGAACGCTCAGCCACGTTGTCGTCGGCCAGCCGGACCACCACAATGCCCCGAGGAGGATGGCCTCAACCGCGATGCCCTTACCGGGCAACTCGCCCGCCGCCCAGCCCACCGGATAGGCGAAGGCCGCGAAAAGTCCGCGTCGGCTGGGTCGCAGCGCCGTCGCCGCCGAGAGGGCCAGGAACGCGCTCACGATCACGACCACGTACGCCATCCGTCCATTCTGACGGGTACGAGCGTGAGTGCGCCGTACGTAGGATGTGTGCATGACCGACTGGCCCCAGGCACTCGAGAAGTTGCGACACACTGTTGGACTCTGGACCATGACCCTCGATGGCCAGAGTCCCGCGCGCGCCGCCGAGATCGCGGGTGACGTCGAGACGATGGGGTACTCGGCGCTCTGGTTCTCCGAAGCGTACGGCCGCGAGGCATTCACCAATGCCGGACTGCTGCTGGCCAACACCTCATCGTTGGTCGTGGCAACGGGCATCGCCAACATTTGGGCGCGTGACGCCGTGGCCAGTGCGAACGCCGCTCGTACCTTGAGCGCCGCCTACGACCATCGATTCGTCCTCGGACTGGGCGTGAGTCACGAACCGCTCGTGAAACGGATGCGGGGACACGACTATCAGACCCCGTACACCGTGATGAGCGAGTATCTCGGCGCAATGGACCGTTCGAATATGTTGGCCGACGAGGGCTCGACTCGATACGCGCGCGTCATTGCCGCCCTCGGACCCAAGATGCTCGAACTCGCCGCGACCGCGGCCGACGGGGCACACCCCTACCTCGTCACCCCCGAGCACACCGCGCTGGCCCGCACCTTGTTGGGGGACAAGTTCCTCGGAGTAGAGCAAGCCGTCGTGCTCGGCCAGAGTCGCGAGGAGTTTCTGCGGCGCGCCCACGAGCACCTTGAGTTCTACACGGGCCTACCCAACTATCGCAACAACTGGCGTCGCTTGGGATTCAGTGACGATGACATGGTGCGAGGCGGCTCAGAACGGCTCTGCGACGCGATCGTGGCGCACGGCGACGAGGAGGCGGTGCTCGCCAAGAGTCAAAGATCACATTGACGCCGGGGCGGATCACGTCTGTCTCCAGGTTCTGGGAGCGGACTTCGGCGAGGTGCCGTTGACCGAGTGGCGACGACTCGCACCGATCGTCAGTTCCCTCTAAGCGCCGAAGACTTAGTTCCGATCGGGATCGATAACGACCACTCGGTCGTGCGACGTACCAGAGTGCAGCGACCGCACCAGCGCAGCCACCATGAAGAGCCACGCCACTTCGACGAAGCCGATGGCGATCCAGCCCACCGTGATGATCAACGAGCCCGAGAAGGAATCCCTTCAAGATTCCGAAATGGATCATGCTCGCGATCTCCATGGGAAACCAGGCGAACAGCCAGTTGACGAAGGGGGCCACTATCACGGTGCCCATCCGTCGACGCCATCCGAGTAGTGCACCAAGGAGCGCGGTCAGAGCCAAATCCCACCACCGTCACGGTGGCCGACGGTGCCACGATCTCAATGAAGAGGACTACCGTCATGGCGATCGCCCAGAGAACGACGGGCGTGGAGACATTCCCGCGAGTCCGCTGACGAATTGTGAAGACCATGCCCACGACTCCAAACTAGCGAACTCGACAATTTTCCGTACTGGAGCACGGGGTACGCTGTCGCCGTGACCAGTGGCGTCCTCGCGATACTTGGATCCGGGGAAACGGCGCCGGGGATGACCAAGATCCATCGCAAGTTGCTCAAGGCGATCCCCGACGTTCGAGCGGTCAACCTGGATACCTCGTACGGCTTTCAACTCAACGTTCCCCAGATGAGCGAGAAGCTCGAGGAGTACTTCTCCACCTCGCTCCACATTGCGATGACCACGCTTCACTTTCCCGCCTACGAACGAGCGAGCGAAATCGAGCGAGCCCTCTTCAAGCAGGGAGTTCGTGACGCCAACTTTGTCTTCGCGGGTCCCGGCAGCCCCACGTACGCCCTCGCGCAGTGGGCTCCGCTGCACTTCGGTGAGGATCTCCTGAGTGTCCTTGACCAAGGAGGCACGCTCTGCATCTCCTCGGCCGCGTCACTCACGCTCGGCGGGTACACCGCTCCCATCTACGAGGTCTACAAAGTGGGCGACCTTTCACCCCGATGGCGAGACGGCCTCAACGTCTTGGGAACCTTCGGACTCAACTGTGCCGTCATACCGCACTTCGACAACGCCGAGGGTCGCAACTACGACACCCGGTTCTGCTACCTCGGCGAACCCCGACTTCTCGAACTTGAACGCCAGTTACCTCGCCGGAGTTGCCACACTCGGCGTTGACGAGCACACGGCCGTCATCTTTGATTTCGCAGAGTGATCAACTTCGGGTCGAGGGGCGATCAAATGGGTACTGGCGTCTCGGCGGTGAGTCACTGACTCTCGAAAACGGACATTCCTACGAGCTCGACGATCTCAGAAACGCCACGCCGCGCACGCGAGCGGATGCAGGTCGACTCAATCTCAACGACCGTGACCCACTTATTCAACTTGCCGAAGTCGCGGCGCTCAAGACGGACGAAGGAGTGGCTGCTCTCGCCCGCCTCGTTCAGCTGGCGTCGTCTGCGAACGAGGGGTTCGTCGATCCCGCGCCGCTCATCGACGGTCTCCTCCAGGCTCGCCAGGACCTCCGAGACTCAAGGCCACTTCAACTGGCCGACCGGCTCCGCGATCTACTGGTCGATAGTGGCGTCGAGGTCCAGGACACTCCCTCCGGCGCTGTCTGGTCGCTGACCTCTCAGAACTAGCTGCTCGGAACTCGCTGCGCAGGGCATCCTGAAATCCACCGCAAGAGCGATTCCGGCCATTCATGGCGCAAAAAGAGAGGTGGCCCGCTCTTGCGAGCGGGCCACCTCTTCAAACTTCTTGGAAGTTAACTACTTCTTGATCGAGTAGTTAGCCTTGCCAGACTTACCGCTAGCCAGGTGAACGGTGAGCGTGTGCTCGCCCGAAATACCCTTCTTGGTCCAGACTCGAACAGTCAGTGACTTGCCGGTGTCCTTGGTAACACCGAACTTCGAGCCAGCAGCGTTGCTGGTGATCTTGGGCTGGCCGTAGAAGCCGCTACCCGTGATCGTGATGACAGCCCACTTACCAGAATCGCCGAGCCGTGCACCGCGCCAACCTTGAAGGCAGGCTTCGGAGCAGCAGCAGCAGCCAGCACCGGGGTAGCACCCGTCGCCGAACCACCGTCAGGGTTGGTCACGACGAGGTCCGTCGCAACCGAGCTGGGCGTTCCGAGCGTGCAAGACACCGTGATCGACGTCGCCGAGACAACCGTCGCCGTGCCACAGGTTCCGTTGGCCGGAGCCAAGGTCACCACAGCACCCGCCTCAAAGCCCGTACCAGCAACAGTGAAGGCCGTGGTCGCACCGGCTGCGCCCGTAGCGGGCGTGATCCAGGTGATCGTCGGGACCAGCACCGAGCAAGATCGGAGCTACCGAAGCAGCAACCTTGGCCGTGCCACCGTCCGTGTTTGTCACGGTGTAACCGACAGCCGTGTTCGTGTCAGGAGCGGTGACCGCGACCGACACAGTCAGTTGGCCGGAAGTCACCTTGGTCACCGTGGCAGTCACGTTCGCGTCAGCAACACCGAAAGCGTTCGTAAATGCGGTCACCGTCGCGCCAGTCGCAAAGCCGGAGCCATTGATGTACACAGTCGTGCCCTTCGAGCCAACTCCAACTTCAGTGGGAGCGCCCACCGGGTAGCTCACGCAGGTCACAGCAGGGGCCGCGTCAACAGGAATGTCGAACGTCGTCATGACGTTGCCGGTCGCAGTCGCCTGCGTCAAGTTGACGACGACGTCGCCACCAGCGGCGGCCAGTTACGGCGCCAGTCAGCGTCACTGTCATCGACGTTGCGCTGACGTAGGAGACAATGCCCAGTCGGCACCAGTCGAGATGTACCCGTCGTGGTCGGCGTAAATCCGGTACCAGTCAAGGTGATGGTGGTCCCATATCCAGCACTCGTCGCAACTGCGGCGGGCGAGGACGAGGTAACTGCACGGACCAGCAACACTGAAGGCGTTAGCCAGACGGCGCACTGTCGACATCCGGCGTTCGAGACCCAGACGTCCACTGCCACCTTCGTTGGCACCCGTGAGGACCGCGACAGGAGCCGTGATCGACGTGCCGGTGCTGGAGGTGGTTGCGTCAAAGATGAAGTCCGCAGCGTCCGCGTCCGAAGTCCCGAGTTGCGAGTACTGGCTAAAGCCAGTTCCCGTCAGGGTCACAGGCGTCGTGGTGCTCGCTGCGCCAACCGCCACGGGAGTCGTGGGGGCCGTCGCTGCAGTCACGATGGGAGCAACCAAGCTCGCTTCGCCAACCGCAAGGGCACCAGCAGCCGACGAGTACGAGTCGCCATTACCGCCGTGGGCGGCGTCGGGGTTCAAAATGGTAACGGTGCACTCAAGCATTCCGGTGCCGATTTCAGAGAAGTTCAAGATCGCTGAGTTGCCGGTGGTCACACTGGCGCTCGTGACGGTGATCTGAGTGCTGCACGCAGCAGGGTCGGTCGTGACTGCAGGCGTGACGGCGGCGGTGTTACCAACGTAGACCGTTGCACCGGGCTCGAATCCTGAACCGGTCAGAGCAACCGTGTCCGTTGAAGCACTGGCCGTGCCGGGAACAGCCGACGGGCTGACTTCCTGAATACCGTTGGTCACGGTAAAGGCGTCCGGGCCCGAGTCGACTGATCCACCGTCGGGGTTTGCCACAATGACGTCGTATCCACCGAGAGTCGCAGCAGCCGAGTTGGCTGGATTGGTCGGCGTAACGCTCAGAACAATCGTGGTCCCGTCAGCACTCACCGAAGTCACCGAGTCGGTGAGTCCGGTTCCTACTGCCGTACCGCCAACTGTCGGACCGTCTCCATCGGAGGCGAAGGTAACCGTAGCGCCCGTCTCGAAGCCGGAGCCAGTAATCGTCACCGTGTTCGCACCCGTGCCCTCGTAGATCGGGGTCGGTGCAGCGTCTGTGAACGTCGGAGCAGCCGTAACCGTCAGATCATTGTCCGTGGTTGATGTACCGCTGTTGTCAACGATGGTCGTGTCAAAAGTCCCTGCCGCAGCGTCAACCGTGCCCGCCGCATTGGTGGCTGAGTAGTTGGCCGTTGCTGTGGTTGTCGAGGTTTCGACCACGCTTGAGAACGTGAAGTCCGCTCCACTTGACGTGAGGGTAACTGTGCCACCATCGTCAATGAAGTTCGTACCAGTGATCGCCACCGTGCCCGTAGCACCAGAAGCGACGGTGCTAGCGGTTGCTCCGTGGGGCGTAAACGAGAGCGACGTCACCGTCGGTACCGTTACCGCACCAGCCGAGGTAGCAATCGCCAATGGCAGCGCCGCAGCCGCGAGCAAGGCACCCGCAGCGGCCGCCCTTACCAAGTGGCGTTGTATCCGTCTTGGATTGTTCATTTCCTAATTACTCCATTCATAAGGGCCAGCCGCGCCAGCCTTTAGTTTTTAGATCATGCGGCACTGCGTAAAATCACAAGGTCGCGCCTCGTGACAAAACACGGCCGTTTCCTCACGAGCAAGTATAGGTAACGCGCACCAGTGGGGCGAAGAGCGACGATCGTTTCTTTGGCGAATCACAATCCACTTGAGAATCTCTCAACAGGTAATAAAACTCCTCGTCAAGATACACAAATGTCACTCAATCCACAGCACTCACCACCCGCTGTTTCCTATGTTGCAAATCGTAACCATATTGTAAGCCGGTGTTTTAATGAAAAAACGACGCGATTCGTCCCACATTGAATCCCGAGATTGTTAGCAATTTCGCAGATGAACGGCCTCAGATCCCCATCATCGTTGATGAAGAGTCTCATTCGTTCAAACGAGTGTCGCGGTATCACCGAGTCGCGTAAGCAACGTAGATGAGATATGCAATCTTCCAAGGCTTAGGCGACTGCGCAGCGGTTCGGTCCGAGTTCGAGTTCCGCGGCACTTGCATCCAGTTCTGCTTGACCCGCGTTGATGCCCACGATCTGGCGATAGTTGCCGGGACGGTCCTTGACGTTGGCGATCGCCCAGGTCACAAACTCGTCCTCGTCCAAGGTTAAGGCATCAAGAGTGTGTCGCAGTTCTCCCAGGTGACGGGCCACAAATTGGCCGGAATGAACCTCGACACCTGATCCGAAGTGGGCGGGGAAGACCATTATCTCGTCATTCAGCGGCAATACCCGATCGTGCAAACTGTGAAACAGGTGGTGGGCGTAGCCCTCGGCTTCCTCAGCGAGGTCGGGCCGACCAACACTCTCTAGGAACAAGGTGTCACCAGTGAAGATCGCTCGGTCGCCTAGTTGATACATGGTGGAGCCCTCAGTGTGGCCCGGCACACTCACCGACGAGACAACCAGATCAACACCCGGTGTCAGTTCGATCGACTTGCCATCACTGAGTGGCTCGTACGCAAAGGTAAAGGGATCGGCCGGATTCAGCCACAGCGATGCCTTCGTCGCGGCAGAGAGTTCTCGAGCGCCGCTGAGGTGATCCGCGTGAAGGTGGGTATCGAGAACGTGTGTGATCGTCCAGCCGTGTTTGCTCGCCACGTCGAGGTACTGGTGAAGATCGCGGGAGGGATCGATCACCACGGCGCGCTCACCCGCGCCAACGACGTACGACAGGCAACCTTTGCCCCGTCGGCGAAGCTGGACGACGGTCGCACCCGCGAACTCGCCGTCGACCCGGTCGTACGTGGAACTCCAGGATCCCATGCCGCCTTCTAAGACACGACTAGATATCCCCGCTTCGGCCAGGAACTCCGCGCCCTGACGGGCTCGCAGCCCCTTGGCACAGATCACGACGATGTCCCGGTCCCGGGGTACCTCGTCGAGCCGACTTTCGAGCAATCCGATGGGGATATTGTGCACGCCGGGTATCTGCCACTCGGCCACTTCGTCGGGCTCTCGCACATCCAACAGATACAGATCTGGATCGTCGAGCCGACTCACGAGTTCCTCACCGGTCACGCTAGATATAGGTCCTGACGCCACGGAGCCAGCATATGACGGCAACTCTGCGATCCCTCATTGCCTTTGCCAGTGGACAAGGACCCCAGGTAGATTCGCTTTACTGACCCGAGTGGGTGTATCAGAGAGGCGAGTCCGATGTCGGTGCGTGAAGTAAGTGCCAATGAAGCAGCCGATCTCCTTGATGGCGAAGCGATCATGGTCGACGTTCGTCAGGAGTCCGAGTGGGACGCGGGCCACGCTCCCATGGCGAGCTTGATCCCTCTGGCCGAACTACCCGACCATCTCGATGAACTGCCCCGCGATCGTCTCATCATCTGTGCCTGTCGCTCCGGGGGGCGCTCCTTACGCGCCGCGGCGTTCCTGCAGCAAGAAGGCTTCGATGCCGTCAACCTGAGCGGTGGCATGATCGCCTGGTACGCCGAGGATCTCCCCTTCGAAAGCGACAGTGGAGACCCGGGCATCGACTAGGCGGGTGAGCCAGCCCAAGATTTGAGAACTACTCGTCGACAGAACTCTCCTGATAGGAGCGCAAGTAGGAGTGATCGTGCGAACTCTGAAGTATTCGCTGAGCGTACTGGCCCTAGTTGCCCTGGCGACCGGTGCACTTATCGTGGGCCGGGTGAGTGCGCCCGGCGGTGCGGCGGCGACCACGCCGATCAAATTCACCTCCTACTACCTCGATATCGGAGCCTCGGAGTCACTGGGGTTTCAACCGACCGGCATACCCGGGCACGATGGCGAGCGAACCGACGTGGGCTACTCGAACGATCTCGTCGTGCGCGAAGCGCTCAAGGGTGTGGCACTCAACCTCCAAGAGATCGGCTGTGGCGCCGACACCGTTCAGTCGCTGCTCGACACCACGACGAGGGCCGACGTCTGCAACCAACCGCCCACCACCCAACTGACCCGGGCAACGGCGTACCTCACCGCGCACAAGTCCGACCCGGTCCTCGTGACGGTGGACCTGGGCTTCAATGATGTGCGACCCTGCATGCAAGATGACCCAGTGGACGACGCCTGCATCGATCAAGGCATTGCTGCGGTACAGCGCGATCTGCCGGTCATTATGAAAGACCTGAAGGCGGCGTCGGGCTCCCAAACGCGTTTTGTCGGCCTCGAGTACTCTGATCCGTTTCTCGGCTTCTACCTCGACGGCGCCAGCGGTCCGGCCAGAGCGACCGCGACGCTGGAGGGAATGGACCAGTTGGACACCGTCCTAGGGAGGATCTATGCGAACGCGGGCGCCTACGTGGCGAACGTGCCGTCGTTGTTTGAGATCAACGACAATGCCCGTGCGACGATCGACAACGTGGGAACCATCCCCGTTAACGTGCAAGAGGCGTGCGAGCTCTCGTGGTTCTGCGACCAACCGCCCTTCGGGCCTGACGACCACCCCAACACCGCGGGCTACGCGCTGATCGCCCAAGCCATAGAAGATGTTTTGCCGAAGTCATGGTAGGAACGCAGCAACATCGGCGACGGCGTCCAGACCGGCGAGAACCCCCGCTGACCTCGGCTTTCACTTTCGCAGTCCCAACGGGATTTGAACCCGTGCCTCCACCTTGAGAGGGTGATGTCCTAGGCCACTAGACGATGGGACCTTGAAAGAACCAGCGTTGTCACTGACTCATTCGCTCGGGGGCAAGGACTCGAACCCTGAATAACTGGACCAGAACCAGTTGTGTTGCCAATTACACCACCCCCGAAGGGCTCGGCAATCTTATCGGACGGGTCTTCTCAACTGCCAGACGAGTGAGGCGTCGCCACCGGCGTCGTGGTCCACTCACTCAACAAGTGATACCCGATGATGCGTCCGACCCCAACCGCCAGGGTCTCCTTGAGATAGAAGCGCCAGAGCTCGTATTTAATGGTAGGTGAGTTGCGCACCGGCGAGGGATACGGGATGAGCCCCTGGGCCGAGGAGATCGCCATCGCTCGGTATTCGTGGAACGGATCGGTCACGGTGATCACGGTTCTGATGTGATGACGCCGCAGCGCCCCGAGGACCGTCGCCACGTTCTGCCAGGTGTCCGAGCCCGCGCCCTTCAAGATGCGCGAAGCGGGCACGCCGTGATCTTCGAGGAAGGTGGCCGACACCCCTGCTTCGGTGTAGACGTCGCCGGGTCGCTTCCCGCCAGTCACCGCGACCCAGGGCGCGCGTCCCAGGTCGTAGAGGTGAAGGGCCTGGTCGAGGCGGGCGGTCAGTTCGGGTGAAGGTGCGCCGTTGTCTTCGGTCGTGCCGAACACCAGAATCGCCTGGGCTGACCTCGTGGAGTGCTCGTGTCCGCGCAGCCAGATCTGGACGAAGGTCACCCCGAAGTAGAGAACCAGGATGAGAACAACGAGACCAAGGGTTTTCGCGACGACCTTGAAGACGCGACGGATCAAGCGGACCTCGCGAGCGCCTGGCGCAGGCGCGCCAGTGTCCTCGCTCGTCCGAGGTAGTGCAGTGACTCGAATAGTGGCGGCCCGATGAGACTGCCCGTGATGGCACAGCGAACCGGAGCCTGCGCCTTGCGCAGCGCGAGTCCGTGTTCGTCGCCCAGTTGTTGGACGACGTCGTGCAGGGCGGTCGCGTTCCAGTCCTCGAGGACCTCATAGCGCGCAATGGCGCCTTCGAGAATGGCCGTGCCCGCCGGATCGTTCGTAATCACCTTGGCGAAGGCCGCCTCGTCGTAGTGCGGTTCATCGAGGAAGAAGAACTCGACCATGCCGGGGATCTCGCCCAGCACGGCCACGCGCTCTTGAACGAGCGGGGCCACCTCGGCGAAGAGCACGGGCGAAAACTGATCTTTGCGCCAGGACGGCTCACGATCGCTGGGTTGCCAGTTGGCGTGCCAGGGATCGACCCACGGAGCGCTCGCCGCGAGAAACTCCTGGGGACTCAGCGCGCGCAGGTACTCCCCATTCATGTGGCGCAGTTTCTTGACGTCGAAGAAGGCGGGCGAGTGCGAGACGTCCTCCAGGCGGAACTGATCAATCAGCGTCGCGAGAGGAACGATCTCCTCGTCCCCCCGGGGGCTCCAGCCGAGCAAAGCGAGGTAGTTGACGAACGCACTCGACAAGTACCCCTCGTTGCGATACAACTCGGTTGAGACCGGATCGCGCCGCTTAGAGAGCTTCTTTCGCTGTTCGTTCACGAGCAACGGCAGATGGGCGTAGGCCGGAACGCTCACGTCATCGTCACCCGATGCATTCAGTGAGTCCCACAGCAGTATCTGCTTGGGTGCATTGGCCAGATGCTCCTCGCCACGAACGACGTGGGTGACCCGGTCATTGCGGTCGTCGGTGGCGTTGGCGAGTGCGTAGAGGACCCCTCCCGAGGACCTCACGACCACGAAGTCGTCGATCAAGTTGTTCACGAACTCGACGTCACCCCGGATGAGGTCGTGGACGACCGTCACGCCTTCGCGCGGCGTGCGAAAACGCAGGGCGGTCCTCTCCGAGCGGGCCAACCCCCGATCGCGGCAGTGACCGTCGTATCCGGGGGGCGAACCGGGGGCCTTTCGCGCTTCGATCTCGGCGGGCGTGCAGTCGCAGTAGTAGAGGAAACCGTGCGCGAGCAAAGAAGCCGCGGCGAACTCGTGAGCGGCAGAGTTGTCGCTCTGGCGGGTCGGGCCCTCGTCAGGCGACAGACCAAGCCAGGCCATCGCCTCATAGATCACTTCGACGTACTCTTCGCGGTCGCGCGTTTCGTCAGTGTCTTCGATGCGCAGGATGAAAACGCCGTCTTGTTGGCGCGCGAAGAGCCAGTTGAACAGGGCGGTGCGCGCAGAGCCCACGTGAAAAAAGCCCGTGGGCGAGGGACAGAACCGGACTCGAGGTCCGCTCACGACTTACTCCTCAAGTGAAATCGCGCCGTTGGGACAGCCGTCGACGCAGTGCTGAAGGCGCTCATCGAACTCCGGACCCGGGTTCTCGTTGAGCACGTACATGAAGCCGTCGTCGCGGACCTCGAAGATCTCCGGGGCGATGCCCATGCAGACGGCGTTCGACGTGCACAGGTCATAGTCAACGTGTACTCGCATCTGGGCCTCCTTTTCGCGACCATCGTAGTGGAGCGCCTCTCGGAGTTCGAAGGCGAAGAGGCGTGCCTAATCTCGTAGGGGCGAAGGAGGATTATGAACACTCGGATGATTGGATCTCTGCGAGTTTCCGAAGTGGGGGTGGGCTGTAACAACTTCGGTTCGCGCCTCTCCCAGGAGCAGGCGAGCGCGGTCGTGGACGCGGCCATCGAATCGGGCGTGAACTTCTTTGACACCGCCGACACCTACGGCGCCACGAAGTCCGAAGTCTTCTTGGGCCACGCGCTCAAGGGCCGGCGCGACCAGGTGATTGTGGCCACCAAGTTCGGCATGCCAATCGACGACACACACTTTGGGGCCAAGCCCGACTACGTTCGCTCGGCCTGCGAGGACTCGCTGCGCCGACTCGATACCGACTACATCGACCTCTATCAACTCCACTATCCCGACGGTACCACGCCCCTCGCCGACACCCTGGGCGCCCTCGACGAGCTCGTGACGGCGGGCAAAGTTCGCGAGATCGGCTGCTCGAACTTCAGTGCCGTGCAGCTGCGCGAGGCCAAGGCGGCCGCGGGAACTGGCCCGGCCTTTGCCTCGGTGCAGAATCAGTACTCGCTGCTCGAGCGCGCACCCGAATCCGACGGCGTTCTCGCCGCGTGCGACGAACTCGGGATGGGCTTGCTCCCTTTTTACCCCCTAGCCAACGGGCTGCTCACCGGCAAGGTGCGGCCCGGAGAGCCGATCCCCGAAGGAACGCGCCTGGCCAACATGCCCCCCGAGCGCAGTGCGCACTGGCTGAGCGAGCAGCTGCGCGCGCGCGTGAACTCGCTGCTCGAGTACGCCGACGCCACCAACACGACGATCCTGACCTTCGCCTTTTCGTGGCTGCTGCGCCACCCGGAGGTCTCCTCGGTGATCGCCGGCGCGAGTTCGCCCGACCAGGTACGAGCAAACGCTCACGCCTCCTCGGGCATCAGCGACAACCAGTTCGACGAACTCAATCGGCTGAGCAACGCCGAGAGCTAAGAGGCCTTCACCACCGCGACGATCTTGGTGAGCGTGTCTTTCGCGTCCCCGAAGACCAACAATGTCTTGGGGTTGTAGAGCAGCGCGTTGTCGATGCCGGCGAATCCCGGTCGCATGGAGCGCTTGAGGAACACCACATTCTCGGCTAAGTCCGCGTGGATGATTGGCATGCCGTAGATGGGAGATCCCGGGTCGTCGGTGGCGGCCGGGTTGACGGTGTCGTTCGCGCCCACCACAATCGCCACGTCGGCGGTCGCCAGCTCGGAGTTCGCTTCGTCCATCTCGAGGAGGTCCTCGTAGGGCACATTCGCCTCGGCGAGCAGCACGTTCATGTGCCCGGGCATGCGACCAGCCACCGGATGAATCGCGTACTTGACGTCGATACCCTTGGCCTCGAGCTGTTCGGCGAGTTCGCGCAGGACGTGCTGACCCTGGGCGACCGCGAGGCCATAGCCGGGGATGATGATGACTTTGCTCGCAAAACTGAGCAGCACGCCCACGTCCTCGGGGGAACCCGAGCGCACGCTGCGACCCTCCGTGGTGGAGGTACCCGCCGTCACGACCGAACCGAAGGCCGAGAACAGAATGTTGGCCAGGCTGCGGCCCATCGCCTTGCTCATAAGGCGCGTGAGCAAGATACCCGAAGCGCCCACGAGGGTTCCGGCCACGATCAGGAGATTCGATCCGAGCGTGAAGCCCGAGGCCGCCACCGCCAGACCGGTAAAGGAGTTGAGCAGCGAGATGAGCACCGGCACGTCCGCTCCCCCAATGGGCAGCACGAAGGCGAGGCCCAGGAGAAAGGCCAGCGCAAGGAGTACCCAGAGCAGCGTCGAGGAGCCCGTCACCAAGATGGCCACGATGAGCCCGAGGGCGCCCGCGCCGAGGATCGCGTTCAGGATCTGCTGGCCGGCGTAGGTCACCGGTCGTCCCGTCATGAGCTCTTGGAGCTTGGCGAAGGCGATGGCCGATCCCGAGAACGAGACGGTGCCGATCAGCACGCCCAGAAGTACCTCCAGGGTGACGTAGGTGGCCGGACTGGTCGATTTGATGTGAACGAACTCGGTGATCGAGACGAGCGCGGCCGCGCCACCGCCCACCCCGTTGAAGATCGCGACGAGTTGAGGCATGGCCGTCATCTGGACGAACCTGGCGACGGGTACGGCGACGATGACGCCGATCAGCATCGCGAGCAGAATGAGCCCGATGTGGTGGAGCGGATGCCCGTCGACGTACTTGAAGAACGTCGCCACGATGGCGACCAGCATGCCTAAGGCTGCAATCAGGTTGCCGTAGCGCGCGCGCTTCGGGCTGCCGAGTCCCTTGAGGGCGACGATGAACGTGGTCGCCGAGAACAGGTAGAGCAGATCAATGAGAGTTTCGCGACTCATTCGGTGTCGTCGGGTTTGCTCGGCGCCTGGGGACGGCGGGGCTTGAACATCTCGAGCATGCGGTCGGTCACGACGAAGCCGCCCACCACGTTCAACGTGGCCAAGATGACCGCCAGGAATCCCAGCACCTCTTCGAGGTTGGTGTTGGCCGCTCCCAGGATGAGCATCGAACCCACGAGGATCACGCCGTGAATCGCGTTCGAACCACTCATGAGAGGCGTGTGCAGGATGCTCGGCACCCGCGCGATGATCTCGGCACCCACGAAGGCCGTCAGGATGAAGACGGTCGCGTACTGCAACAGATCGTTGGTCATTCGGCTTCCTTTACCGGTGGAGTGATCGCCACGTAGTCGACCCCCAGGGCTTCGGCCGTGGGCGCGTGGCGCAGATGGCCTTCGGAGGCCACCGTGACGCCCCCGACAATCTCATCGCTCCAGTCCGGAGCCAACTCGCCCTTCGCACCAAAGAGCGCGAGCAACTTGAGCACGTTGTTGGCGTACATGAAGCTCGCGTGCGTCCCCATCTCGGCGGGCGGGTTGGCGAGACCGACCACGCGCACGCCGTGGTGCTCGACGACTTCGCCGGCCCTCGTGAGATCGACGTTGCCCCCTCCGTCAGCGGCCATGTCGATGATGACCGAGCCTTCGCCCATGGCTTCGACCATCTCGGTCGTGACCAGGATCGGGGCCTTGCGCCCTGGCACGGCGGCCGTGGTGATAATGACGTCGGAGTTCGCGACCTCGTGAACGAGGGCGGCTTGGAGTTCGTTGCGCTCATCATCGCTGAGCTCTCGCGCGTATCCACCCGCGCCGTCGGCGGTGACGCCGAGTTGCACGAAGGTGGCTCCGGCGGACTCGGCCTCCTCCTTGGCCGCCGAGCGCACGTCGTAGGCCCGCACCTTGGCGCCGAGCCGCTTGGCCGTCGCGATCGCCTGGAGACCCGCGACGCCCACCCCCATCACCAGGACGCGAGCCGGGCGAATCGTTCCGGCGGCCGTGCTGAGCTGAGGGAAGAAGCGGTCCAAGTACTCGGCCCCGGCGAGCGCGGCCCGGTAGCCCGAGACGGTCGACTGCGAGCTCAGGGCGTCCATGTACTGGGCGCGCGATATGCGCGGCAGGAGGTCAAAGGACAGAACGGTGATTCGCCGATCGTTCAGGGCGCGCACGACGTCCAGAGCGAGCAACGGCGAGAGAAAGGAGAGGTGGAGAGAGCCCTCCGTTAGGCGTTGGGCCTCCTCCAGCGTGGGCGGGTTCACGCGAATGGTGACGTCGCCCAGAGGGGCATCAGAGATCGTGGCTCCGGCTCCGACGTAGCTCTCATCAGTGAAGTGAGCGAGGCGCCCCGCGTCGCGCTCGACCTCGACCTGCCATCCGCCGGCCACGAGGGCCTTGACGGCGTCGGGCGTCAGAGCCACACGTGTTTCACCCGCGCGCGACTCCTTGGCGAGGGCGATTTTCATCCCTCTGTTTTTATCAGTCGCTGGCTGGGTGCTCAGAACCTAGAACGCGTCAGAGAAAAAGTCGATCAGCGCCGCGCTTAACTCACTCGGCGCTTCGATGGGAATCCAGTGGCCGAACTTCTCGAGTCGCAGGTACCTAAACCCGCTATCACAGAACAACCCCGATTCGGTCATCTGGCGCTCGCCGAGCGCGAAGTCGCCGCTCGACCACACCCCCATCGTGGGTGACTGGATGCGAGGGAGTTGCGGTGGCGGGGTAACAAAGATATCGGGGCGCACGTTCGCGCGGTACCACATCAGGTGCGTGCGCATCTGTCCGTCGCGCTCGAGTTCGGCGATGATCTCCTCGGTGCGCGGGTGTCGCACCCAGCGGCGCAACGCGTCGTAGTCGTTCTGACGCAAGAACGCCTCCCCCAGACCGTCGAAGTGGAACAGCAGCATGTACCAGCTCTTCACCTGCTGGTCGAGACCGCCGGCACAAAAGGTCGTGGGATGACCCACCGAGATCGGCACCAGTCGGTCCACCAGGTCCCCGCGAAAGGCCGCCGTCACCCAGGCCAGGTTGGCGCCCCAGTCGTGACCGACGAGATGCACGCGCTCCACCCCGAGTGAGTCGATGATCGCGACCACGTCGCCGATCAGGTGGTGAGTCTGATAGGCGTCGACGTCATCGGGCTTGGAACTGCGACCACAGCCGCGCAGGTCAGGTACGGCCACGCGGTATCCGGCCCTGACCAACTCGGGTGCGACCTCATCCCACAGGGCTCCCGTGTCGGGCCAGCCGTGCAAGAACAGCACTGTAGGACCGTCGCCATCGACTTCGACGTACAGAGTCACGTCTCCGTTTTGCACCAGGCGGGTCTCCACCGCCGCGACGCTACACCCGCGATGTAGAACGGACCCGTGGAATCATTCGTGCTCAACGTGGACTCTTACCTCGGCCCCTGGGGCGTCGAAGGGAATAACAAGGAGATCACCGCCATCTATCAGCCCCACGAACATCGTCGCGACTCAGTGGGCACTCCTCCCCGCGCGGTCGCGACGGCGGCTCGCCAACTCGAGGAGTATTTCGCGGGAAGGCGAAAGGCCTTCAGCGTTTGCCTGGCCAGTGTTTCCTCGACCGACTTTCAGCGCGACGTGTGGGCGGCACTCGTGGCGATCCCCTACGGTGAGGTTCGCACCTACGGCGAGGTTGCCCTCAGCGTGAATCGGCCTCGCGCGTCACGCGCAGTGGGCAACGCCAATCACGTGAACCCATACCCGATTATTGTGCCGTGTCACCGCGTCGTCGCGAGCACCGGCATCGGCGGCTACGGCGGAGGGGGCGAGCGCGTGAAGCGCTTTCTGCTCGATCTCGAGGGCGCAACCTACTAGCGATCACTCTCGGGTCGCACGATCGCCTCAGGCTCAGTTGCTTCGCGAGGCGCATTTCGCGTCAAGGACAACGTATGCAACCGCGTGGATCGCAGATCGAAGCCCGCGTGCGATTCGAGAAATCGATCCATCGCCCGATAGGCCACCCACAGGAGAGCGAGCGCGGAGGGCACTTCAAGACACACGGCTAACACGATGCTCTGGTCGATGTCGCCGTGGTGAGCGGTCGTGACGTCGAACCACGCATCGAGCAAAAACAGTGTCGCCCCCGCGATCGTGAAGAGGATGATCAGAGCACGCTGGCGCCACGCCGCCCACGCCGCGGCGAAGAGCATGGAGATCTCCGCGACGTCGAGACCGATCCAGGCCAGTGCCCAGTGTTCGGCCACGTAGTGGGGTGGCAAGACGACGCCCAGGTAGATGCACCAGAGAATTTCGGCGAACGCACCGATGAGCAGGGCGACCATAATTCGGTCGCGCCTCGTCTGGGGCACGAACCGAGTCATGAACTACCGCGCGAGCGGATCCGTCGGGTCGCTCAGCGCGCCAAACATCGCGTTCGCCCCTTGGACCAAGTCGAGGCGCTGTTCATCGCTCAGTACCTCGAGCGCGCGGGCCATCGCGGCGTTGGTCAATTCCTCGGCCCTGGCCTTTTGTGCGCGCAGATCGTCACGCACTTCGGGCACGTCGGTCTCCTTGTACCCGTGGAGGGCGAAAACCTCAGGACCTTGCAGGTAGCACGCCGCGACCACGTCGAGGTTCGCGTCATGGACCGCGACAATGTGCAACCCGCCGCGCAACTCGCGCAGCATGATCGCCCCGAGGTACGCGCCGTGTACGGGGTCACTCGGCCAGGGATACTGGCGATAGCCATCGACGAGGGCGCACACGCCGTAGTCCAGGGCCTCGCTCACCCGACGAGCCGCGTCGCTAAAGCGCGCCAGGAGTTCACGGTCCAGGTCGCCGAAGGTCTTGTCGGCAAAGGCGTAGGCGGCCCCGACGTGCGCGGCGGCCACGGCAACCGGGTCCGCCTTCACCTTGGCCTGTGTCCAGAAGTAGTCAATGAGCGAGGGATCGAAGAAGGTAAAGGCGTCGATGACGGTTTGGGTGTCAACATCGCCCAAGACGCCCGCGCGACCAAGCCCGTAGAACTCCACCACGTTGATGCCGTGCTCGCGACCGTGCTCTTTGGTGAGGGGATCGAAGTAGAACTTCATGCCCAGCACCTGGATCGGATCGGCGAGCAGCGTGGCGGTCTCGGAAGCGTCCATGCAGTCGACTCTAGGTCCGGCTCGCGTAGTGCCGGGGTCCGGCGCGGTGCACGCGAAGTTCGATGCGCGAGCCGCTCTCGACCTCGACGAAGCGCGCCGATCCTCCGTGTCGCAGGGCGATCTCGGACACGATGGCCAGTCCCAGACCCGTGCCGCCCGAACGACGCGACCGCGCGGAGTCCGCCCGAGTGAAGCGCTCGAAGAAGCGAGCGCTATCGGCGACATTAATTCCATCGCCGTCGTCGCTCACCCAGATGACGACCTCGTCGCCCTCGTAGTGCGAGTTGAAACGCAGCTCCTTTTGCGCGTAGCGCATCGCGTTATCGACCACGTTGCGGATCATGCGTCGCAACATCGTGAGGTCGCCCAACACCCGCGTGGGAGCGACCGCCGACGTGTCCACGCTCAGCTCGCTCATCGAGCGGACCCGTGAGGCTTCTTCGTATATAAGATCGTCGAAGTCGACCTCCGAGATCTCGACGTCCAAGTGGTTCTCGTCGTGTCGCGCCAGCCAAAAGAGGTCGCCGATGATGCCGTCGAGCCGGCGGCCCTCGCGCACTACGACCTCGGCGACCTCGGCCCAGTTCGTGTGCTCGGGGTCACCGGTCGCGCGCTCGGTGGTGGCGAGCAGGGTCGTGAGGGGGCTTCGTAGTTCGTGGCTGGCGTTGGAGACGAACTCTTGTTGAAAGCGCGACGCCGACTCCAGTCGATCCAACATCTCATTGACCGTGCGAGCCATGCGAGCGATCTCGTCGTCACCGCCGGTGACGGGCACGCGCTGGGTCAGGTCCTCGGCCGCGATGGCGTCCACGCGACGACGAATGTCCTCAACTGGCGCGAGCGCCAGGCCGATCCCCAGCCAAATGAGACCCCCCGACATCAACAACAGCAGCGGAAACGACACCAGCAGACTGGCCAGAAGCACCTTGACACTGTGTTGGATCGGACCGCCGTAGACGAATCCGAAGATGAGGCCCGCGCCGCGCTTGGTGGTGATGGTGGAGACCTCGCCGGAGCTCAACTCCGAGATCGTGCCCCTGGTTGCGGTGTTGCGGCGGTACTTCACGCCAAGTCCGGTGCCCGACTCGAAATCCTCCACGGCCTTGGCGAGCACCGGCGCGTTCGCGATCGCCGAACTGGCCGCCCACACCTTCGTACCGTCGGCGTTGGTGACCTGAACCACCACGTCGCCCTGCATGGCCAGCGTCTGCTCGTGGGTCACGGCCTTGGAGGCGTTGGCAAAACCGATCTGCGTCTGCTCCATCACCGCGTCGATCTGATTGGCGGCCTCGCTGAGCAGAGAGCGGTGCACCAGGTTCACGAGGGCCAGGCCCGTAAAGGTCAAGATGACCGCGATGGCCAGCACGAAGATGAGGGTCAAACGGGCGCGAATCGAGAGCTCGCGACGTCGCGCCATTAGGTGTCGCGGGCGCTGTACCCGAATCCGCGCACGGTGCGTATCACCGAGGGCTCGTCCGCCAGGTCGATCTTCTTGCGCAGGTACCCCACGTAGACCTCGACAATGTTCTGGTCGCCGTCGAAGTCACTACCCCACACGACTGAGAGGATCTCGGTCTTGGAGAGCGTGGTGTTCGCGTGACTCATCAAGTACTCGAGCAGCGAGAACTCTCTCGGCGTCAGAGTCACCGTGCGCGCGTAGGCGCTCACGTGGCGGGTCACGGGATCCAGGGTCACCGCGCCCACACTGAGTGGCTGGGGACGCCCCCGCTCTTGGCGACGCAGCAGCGCGTGCAGGCGCGCCATCAAGACGGACTTCTCGAAGGGCTTACGCAAGAAGTCGTCGGCCCCCACGTCGAGGCCCTCGACTTCGTCCCACTCGCCCTCTTTGGCCGTCAGCATCAACAGTGGCGTCTGGACGCCGGCCGCGCGCAACTCCTGGCAGACCCGAAAACCGCTGCGCTTGGGCATCATGATGTCGAGCACGATGACGTCGTAGTCGCCGCGCAGGCCCGCTTCGAGGCCGGTATCGCCGTCGAAGGCCTGGTCCACGACGTACCCCTCGTCGACCAGCAGGCCCGCCACGGCGCTCGCGAGGTCGTGGTCGTCCTCGACGAAGAGGACCCTGCGAGGTTCGTCACTCATTGCAGGTAGAGGTTACCGTTGGTCCCTTCGATGACTTTCAACTTCTTGAGGCCGTGGGGGGCGGGGCCCACGATCACGTCGCCGTTGCTCACCTCGAACTCGGAGCCGTGACACGGGCAGACCATGATCTTCTGAGAGCTGGAGTACCCGACCGTGCAGCCCATGTGCGGACAGACCGCGTTGTAGGCGACAAAGTCGCCGGCGTCGTCGTGAATCACGATGCCCGGCTCGCCGTTCGAGGGGATAGTGAAGGCTGCGGCCGAGTTCTCGGGCACTTCGGAGGCCGCGCCGAGCAGTTTGCCCGCCGGTGCCGGCGTCGTGGTCGTGGTCGTCCCATCCCCCGTCCCCGAGCCCTGGGGCAGGGTGGTGGACGGTGTCGTGGACAGCGTCAGCTCCTTTTGCCGGGTGGGTTTGGGCGCGTCGTTGATCAGCTTGCCGATATCGGCCGCGGCACCCCCCAAGATCAAGACCCCGGCCGCTGCGCCCGCGGCGACGCCCGCGCCCACCACGACCGCCCGACGGTCGATGAGGTCTAAGTGTTGGCGGTTCACGAGCGTTCCGCGACCCCCGAGCAGGACCGGGCACGCGGCCTGATCACAGGGGAGTCCCCCCCGCGCGCGGCACTTCCCCTCGTCGTAGTTGCCACAGATCGCTTGGACTGTCGAAAAGGGGATGGCGACTAGTTCGGGCGACGGCTGATGGGCCCTGGCCGCTACTCGCTTGGCGATGAACGCATCCGCGCTCAGTCGCGCTCCGCCGCCCGAAACGATAAAGGGCATCCAGGCAAAGAAAAACACGATGTCGGATCCGGTGAAGTAGGGAGAGGAGTGAAAACTCACGGTGAGAAAGAGCATGAGCGAGATGCACAGCCCGCCGATGGCGGCAATTCGCGTCCACAGGCCAAAGAGGGTGCCCAGTCCGACCGCGATCTCACCGAGGGCGATCGCGATCCCGATGGGCTTGGCGACCCCGAGGAGATGAACGAGGAGACCGGAGATGGGGCTCGTATGGGTGGCGGCCAGCAGTTGGGACTGGATCGAGATGGGGCTGGCCGTCTTAAAGAAGTTCGGATTGGCCAGTTTCTGGAGCCCGGCGTAGGTGAAGGTCGACCCCAAAAAGAGCCGCAGGGGCACCAGGGCCCACTCGCTCAGGGCCCAGGCCCGTACCGGCGCGTTGAAGGGGAGCCGACGCTCGGGCCCGCGGGATCCCGAGTCGGTATTACTGGACGACACGTGTCCATCGTGCCACAGGACTTTAAGAGGAGATTCGCCAGGTCCCAAGTCTTACCAATCCTTTATCCACCACAATGAATGTGATGAGCGCCTCGATCGTTTCGTTTCTCCTCGCCGAGATCCAGGACCTCCCGTCGGGCCTGGTCTACGGCCTCGTGGCACTCCTGGTGTTCGGCGAGGCGGCGCTGTTCATCGGTTTCGTGCTGCCGGGCGAGACCGCCGTCATCGTGGCGGGCGTGGTCGCGGCGCGAGGGCACGTGAACATCGTGCTGCTCTGTGTCATCGTCGTGATCTCGGCGATCGTCGGCGACTCGGTGGGCTACTTCGTGGGCGAGCGCTACGGACCGCGGCTCTTTCAGCTGCCGATCCTGCGCTCGCGGCGAGAGACCATCGATCGCGCCCTCGACGCCCTCTCGCGGCGAGGGGTGACCTACGTCTTCGTTGGTCGTTTCACCGCCTTCCTGCGCGCCATCATCCCCGGGCTCGCGGGCATGAGCCAACTTCGCTACCGACGCTTCCTCGCCGCCAACGCCGCCGCAGGGCTGCTCTGGGGCGTTTTGTACTCGCTGCTCGGCTACTACGCCGGGCACGCCCTCGACTCGATCGAGAAATACTCGGGATGGGCCGCCGGCGGACTAGTGGTGCTCGTGATACTCATCGTGATCGCCCTCTACCTGCGTCGTCGTCGTCGCGACGCCAAAGACCACGCTCAGTGGCTGCGCGATCACCCCGGTGAACTATCGCAGGACCCGCAGTAGCTCCTCGGGCGCGTTGAGGCGCCACTGGCCCGCGTGTTGGACCAGCAGGCCGGCGCTGACCGCGGTGGGGCCCGATCCTCTAAGCAACGAACGCACGTAGATCTCCGAGACGTCCATGGTCTCGCGCGCTTTCGTCAGATCCTCTGGCGCCAGATCGAGCGTGGCGACCGCGCTCGACGCGACCATGCGAGGCCCCACCACGTCGTCGTGTCGAAGCAGATCGGTGATGTGCTCGATCTGAGCGTGCGCGAAGCCCGCGCTCGTGAGCGCACTGCGTCGCCAGGGCGGGGCGCTGGCCTTGAGGAACCCGGTCGTGACCAACTCCTGGGGCTGAGTGAAGACCAACACGCCGGTGATCTCGTCACCAAGAAACTCCACGACCCGGCGCGCATGAGCAGTCGCGCAGGGAACAACCCACGGTAAGAGCCACGCCTCTTGCCCGAGCCAGGCGGGCCACACGGCGTCCACCAGCGCAATCGTGACGCCGAGGCCGATCGATCGCGCGTAGCCTGCGACTCCTCGGTAGCGTGCGAGCGCCGTCTCGTCGATCTCGCCCGCTCGCGGCTCGATGCGCGCCCACTCGAGCGTGAGTCTCACCCCGTCAAAGCCCATCTCCGGCACAAAATCGAGGACCGTTTCGTACTGACGCCACAGGTCGTCGGCCGCACCCGGCCCACTCTGGCGCTTGAGCGCGATGGTCGGCGCGTAGCAGGTGGCCGGTCCGCCGGGACCGTCGAAACCCCCTTCGACGGCGTATCCCTCCAGGGTCACGAACATTCGAGCGCGCTCACTCACGCGGCCAGTTTCGCACGACTCATCTCGGTAGCCGTCCAGTAGCGTTTCGAGCGACGCCGGGTGAAACAGCCCCAACGAGGAGGGTCCGATGACCGATGAACTGTTGCGGGAGCGCCGCGGACACGTCGAAGTGCTCACCATCAACCGACCCGACGCACGCAACGCCATCAACCTGGCGACCGCCACGGCCCTGGACGTCGCGCTCAACGACGCCGAGTCGGACGATGACGTCTGGGTCGTTGTCCTCACGGCGGCCGGTGACAAGGCCTTTAGCGCGGGTATGGATCTCAAGGCCTTCGCGGCGGGAGAGTTTCCCGTCACGCCCCACGGCTTTGGCGGCATCACCCAGCGAGAGTTCTCCAAGCCTCTCATCTGCGCGGCGAACGGCTCCGCCCTCGCCGGAGGCTTTGAGATCATGCTCAGTTGCGACATGGTGGTGGCCGCCGAGCACGCAAAGTTCGGTATCCCCGAAGCGGCTCGCGGTCTGATCGCGGGCGGTGGCGGGTTGATCCGTCTCGCCAAGCGCATCCCGCTGGCGGTTGCCTACGAGATGGCGTTGACGGCCGAACCGATCGACGCGAACCGGGCCCTCGCGCTCGGCCTGGTGAATCGCGTCGTGCCCGGCGACCAGGTTCTTGACGTTGCGCTCGACCTCGCCGCGCGGGTCGCTTCGAACGCGCCGCTGGCGGTGCGCACGTCCAAGGACGTCATGCGTCGCTCCCTCGAGATGACCGAAGACGAGGCCTGGGTCCTCAATGGCGAGGCCTTTGGTGCCATTGGACGAAGTGCTGACGCGTTGGAGGGTGCGATCGCCTTCGCCGAGAAGCGCTCGCCGAACTGGCAGGGAAAGTAGCCGGCTAGTGCAGGTGGTAGACGAGGGCGGAAGTCACGGCCGCCCCCACCACGACGACCGGAAAGGGTGCGCGAGCCATCAGTAGGGCGGCGGCCACGCCGATGCCCGCCAGGCGGTGATCGATCACCACGTGCGTCTTGGTGACCAGACCCTCCGCCATGACCAACGCGCTGAGGAGCGCGATCGGCACGAGCGCGTTGATGCGCTGCAGCCGAGGGTGGGCGAGCCAGCCCTCGGGAATGACGTAGCCCAGGAGTTTGATCGCGAAGCACAGAGCGCTCGTCGCACCCAGCACGACCCACGACGCCGAGGCGCTCATCGCTCGGCCCACCCGAACACGAAGGCGACCAGCGCGCTCGCGATGATCGGGATGCCCGCCGGGAGCCATGGCGTGACCACGAGCGCGAAGGCCATCGAGATCAGGGCCACGACGCGAAGAAACGGGGTCGTCAGTCGCGGCCACAGCAGACCGAGAAAGGCGGCCGGCACGGCGGCGTCGAGCCCCCACGAGGCGGGGTTGCCGAGTGCTTGGGCGCCCAAAGCTCCCACCAAGGTGAAGACGTTCCAGAAGACAAAGACGCCCACGCCCGTCCACCAGAAACCTGCGCGCATCGCACCGAGTCCTCGCGGCCTCTGAGTGAGGGCGACGTTGGTGGACTCGTCGATCGTGATCTGAGCGGCCGCCACGCGCTTGAGGCCCGTGGCCTGGACCACCGGGGACATCTGGAGCCCGTAGAGCGTGTTGCGAGTCGAGACCAGGGTCGCGGTCGCCACCGCACTCGCCACGCCGCCGCTCGCGGCCATGACCCCCACTGCCGCGAACTGGCTCGCCCCGGTAAAGGTCAGGAGCGAAAAGAGACAGGTCTGGAGTAGTGAGAATCCGGCTGCGATGCCCGCCGCACCGAACGCCACGCCGTAGGCCCCCACCGTGAGGGCCACGCTGAGTGCGTCGCGGTACGTCTCTCGCGGCGCCTCCCTCATCCGGTAATTCTTGCCGAACCTGATGAAGGCCTCCGCCGTCGGCCCTCCGCCAAAGCGCACTACTGTGGAATTAGCGCGTCAAAGGAGAAGTCCGTGTTTGGAGACCTATTGGGGCCGGACCTCGTAGTGGTGATCATTGTGGTGGCCGTGCTGCTCTTTGGCGGTGCCGCCATTCCCAAGTTGGCCCGCAACCTGGGTAGCGCCAAGACCGAGTTCGAAAAGGGTCTCAAGGAGAACAAGGGTCCCCAAGAGACCAACACCTCCGAGACGACCGAAACAAAGGCACCGGAAACCGACAAGTAGTCCGGCGTGGACATTGTTGACGTGTCCGAGCGCCTCTGGCGCGGTGAGGACCTCGGACAAAGAACCAATCCCCTGTTTGGCGCGGTCGGTCACGTTGCCGAAATCACTCCCTCAGTAGCTTTTCTCCCGAACTTCGCCAACTGCACGGCGATCGCCACCGACGATGGTCTCGTTATGGTCGACACCGGCTCGCCACTCACGGCTCGCAGCGTGCACGAAGAGATTCGAACCTGGAGTTCGCTACCCCTGAACAGCGCCATCTTTTCGCACGGCCACATCGATCACGTCTTCGGCGTGGGAGCCTTCGAAGAGGAAGCGATCGAAAAGGGATGGCCGGCCCCTCGGGTGGTGGCTCACGCCCACTTGCCGCGCCGATTCGATCGCTACATCCTCACCGCGGGCTACAACGAGGTCATCAACCAACGCCAGTTCGCCGCACCCCATCTGCGCTGGCCCCGGGAGTACCGCTACCCCGACCAGACCTACGAACGTGAGTTGGACCTCGTCGTGGGCTCCTCGCGATTGCGCCTGCGCCACGAAAGAGGCGAGACGGACGACGCCACCGTCACCTGGATCCCGGAAGAAAAGGTCGTGTGTTCGGGCGACCTCTTCATCTGGAATAGCCCCAACGCGGGCAACCCTCAGAAGGTTCAGCGCTACCCCCTGGAGTGGGCTCAGGCTCTGCGGCGCATGAGTGAACTAAAGGCCGAGTACCTGTTGCCGGGCCACGGTCTACCCATCTTCGGGCGCGAGCGAATTCACCAGGCGCTGAGCGAGACGGCTGAGTACCTAGAGAGCCTGGTCGAACAGACCTTGACGCTCATGAACCAAGGAGCGCGACTCACCGACGTGCTGGTAAGCGTGCGAGTGCCCGCCCACCTCTCGGGGCGCCCGTACCTTCAGCCCTACTACGACGAGCCCGAGTTCATCGTTCGTAATATCTGGCGTCTCTACGGTGGATGGTGGGACGGCAACCCCGCGAACCTTCGCCCCGCCCACGAACGAGCTCTCGCCGATGAGCTCATCGGACTCGCCGGAGGCACGAGCGCATTCTGCGAGCGCGCCGAAGCACTGTTGGAAGACGGATCCGATGAGGCACTTCGCTTGGCCGGACACCTAGCCGAGACGGCCTGGCTCGCCGCGCCACAAGACCATGGCGTACAGGCGGTGCGACAGCGAGTCTTTGGCGAGTTGGCGACGAGGGCAACCTCGACGATGTCGCGTGGGGTCTTTCGCTGGGCCGAGCGCGAGACGAAACCCGAGTCACTCTAAGTCCGGGAAATCGCATTTTCGCCGGGCATTCCCCAGTCAGCCGAGAATCAAGGCATCGTAAATTATGAGTAAGGTTTTCACGTGGAATCACCCGCCCTGCCCCCTCAGGGAGATCCGGCTCGCGCGCGCCGTTGGCGTCGCCTGCGCCGTCTCATTGCACTGCCCATAGCCGCCCTCGCCCTCGCTGGATGCGGCGACATCCCCACAAAAGACGGCATTCCGACGTTCGGGGCGCACCCCGGGGCCACCACGAGTTCACACTCGGCCTTCAACCTCTGGCAGGGCTTTTCGGTGGGAGCGATGATCATCGGTTTCCTGGTGACGTTCCTCATCATTTGGTCAGTCATCCGCTATCGGCGCAAGGGCGATCGCATCCCCAAGCAGACCCAATACCACCTGCCCCTGGAGTTCGCATACACGATTGTTCCGATTCTGATCGTGCTCGGACTCTTCGCCGCCACGCTGGTTGTCGAGAACAAGGAAGTCGCCAACCCCAAGACCAGTGTCATCATCGACGTCAACGCCTTTCAGTGGGGCTGGAAGTTCACCTATCCGGGCCACAACGTGGTGGTGGTCGGCCAGACGACCCAGAACCCCGAGATGGTGATGCCCGTCAACGAGAACGTGCACATCAACCTCACGTCGTCCGACGTCATTCACGGCTTTTACGTGCGGGCCTTTAACTTCTCGCGCTACGCGCTGCCCGGGGTGCTGAACCAGTTCACGTTCCGCGCGGTCGACACCGGCACCTACGACGGTCAGTGCACGCAACTCTGCGGTCTCTACCATTCGCTGATGTGGTTTCGCGTGAAGGTCGTCTCGGATAGCGCGTACGCCACGTGGTTAAAGACGAACGCCAACGCGGCCGTCGCCGCGGCAGCGTCCTCCGCGACGAACCAGCAGACTTCCTCTATTGTTCCCACCAAAAAGACCGTAGGAAACAGCTAATGACCGACGTCCTCGACCCTCCCGTTCACGCGGTAGAGCACCACGAGGAGCATCACGACGGCCCCACGGGCATCCTGAAGTGGCTGACCTCCACCGACCACAAGGTCATCGGTCTGTCCTACACGGTGACCTCGGTCGTCATGATGGTGATTGGCGGCTGCTTTGCCGAGCTCATTCGCGCTCAGCTTTGGTCGCCGAATGGCCATCTGGTGTCGCTCGCGCAGTTCAACGAACTCTTCACCATGCACGGCTCGGTGATGATCTACCTCTTCGTTGGACCCTTCGCCTTCGGTGCGTTGGCCAACATCATCGTGCCGATTCAGATCGGTGCGCCCGACATGGCGTTCCCGCGGCTCAACGCACTGAGCTACTGGCTGTACCTCATGGGATCGATCACCCTGCTCTCGGGGTTCTTCGTTGCCGGGGGCGCGGCCAATTTCGGCTGGGTGGGCTACGCGCCGCTCTCGAACTCGGTGAACACCCCGGGAGCCGGTGCGGACCTGTGGATCGCCGGACTGTTGCTGACCGGATTCTCAGCCATCTTCACCGGCGTCAATCTGACGGCCACGATCTTCTATCTCCGTGCGCCCGGTATGACGCTCTTTCGCATGCCGATCTTCACCTGGAACCTGCTGATTACGGCGATCCTGATCCTGCTCGCCTTCCCCGTTCTCACGGCGGGTCTCATCATGCTCTACTGCGACCGACACTTCGGAACGCATATCTTCTCGGTCGCCGGAGGCGGCGTGCCCGTGCTGTGGCAGAACATCTTCTGGTTCTGGGGCCATCCCGAGGTGTACATCTTGGCCCTGCCGATGTTCGGCATGGTGACCGAGATCATCGCCGTCTTCTCGAGAAAGCCCGTCTTTGGCTATAAGGGAATGATCTTCGCCACCATCACCATCGGTGCGCTCTCGCTCGGAGTGTGGGCCCACCACATGTTCACGACCGGGACCGTCTTGTTGCCGTTCTTCTCGATCATGAGCTTGCTCATCGCCGTTCCCACCGGCATCAAGATGTTCAACTGGATCGGCACGATGTGGCGAGGCGAGGTCTGGTTTAGTACCGCCATGCTCATGGCCATCGGCTTTCTCTTCACGTTCCTCGTGGGTGGTATCACGGGCATCTACCTCGCGAGCCCGCCGCTCGACTTCTTCACTCACGACACCTACTTCGTCGTCGCGCACTTCCACTCGGTGGTGCTCGCCCTCCTGATGGGTGCGATGGGAGGCCTGTACTACTGGGGTCCCAAGATCACGGGGTACTTACTCAACGAGAGATTCGGTAAGGCCCAGTTCTGGTTCTTGTTCCTGGGCGCGCAGGTCTTCACGTTCCCCGAGTACATCCTCGGTCTGTGGGGCATGCCCCGACGCGTCGCCGTCTACCCCAACCACCCGTCGTGGCAGACGCTGAACGACGTCGCGACGATTGGCGCGATCATGATGGGCATCTCGACGATCATCTTCTTGGTGAACGTCGTCTACAGCTGGAAGAAGTACCCGGCCGGGGACAACCCGTGGGATGCCCAAACCCTGGAGTGGTTCACCACGTCTCCCCCGCCACACCACAACTTCTATCGCCTGCCCCAGATCCGCTCGGAGCGTCCGACGTGGGACTACAACCACCCTGAACATCGCTCCGCCGCCCACGGTCACGCCACTGAGAGTCTCCCTGAGAAGGAGCCGGTCGCGTGAGGGTCGAGGCGCGGCTGCTCTTGGGCCTCGGCACCTTCTTTGGCGTCATGATGGTCGTCTACTGGTTCTGGAGCCACGAGAACGCCGGGAGCGTCATGATGTTCGCCGGGATGCTGCTGTGCTTCTTGCCCGGCAGCTACTACTACTTCTGGAGCCGGCGCATGAAGCCGCGCGCCGAGGACGACCCCCACGCTACCCAAGCGTCGGGCGCGGGCGTCGTGGGCACGTTTCCCGGTACCTCGATCTGGCCCTTCACCCTTGGCATGGGCGCCTTCTTCGTCGCGCTCGCCCTCGTCTTTGGTATCTGGTTGTTAGTGCCCGGACTCGGTCTCGCGTTCTGGGCGGTGGTCGGGGGGACGGCAGAAGGTCGTCGGGGTGGTCACCACTAGCGCTCGTCGTTCTGCCTTGACCAACAACTTGAGTGTGACACGCGCTTCGCATTTTGGCCCACGTCAGCGCTCGTACACTAGACCTGCTGTGCGCAGCAACGCCACGAGGAGGGAGGAGCAACGGTGACGGCCCTAGAGAGTTCGACCACGGTTCAACTCGGAGGAACTCGCGGAGGCCCGAATACTCCCACGATTCGCCAAGACCGCTGGTGGATTCAGCCGGTGGTCACGGTCTCTATCCTCACCGCTTTCGTGATCTACTCCACCTGGGCAGCGTTCCAAAACAAGAACTACTTCGTCGGCGCCAACCTGAATCGTGACCTGATCAGCCCCTTTTACTCGCCCTGTATCGGGGGGAGTTGCGTGCCCGGAGCAAAGTTCGCTTTCGCGTGGAACGCCTGGACCATCTCGCCAGCCCTCTTGATCCTGATCTTCCCGTTGGGCTTTCGCCTGACGTGTTACTACTACCGGCGCAGCTACTACCGCGCCTTCTGGTGGTCGCCGCCCGCGTGCGCCGTCGCTGACGCGCACGGCTCGTACTTCGGTGAGACGCGTTTTCCGCTCGTCATGCAGAACGCGCACCGGTACTTCTTCTACTTCGGTCTCATCTTTAATGGGCTGCTCACCTACGACGCCGTACTCGCCTTCCACCAACCAGGCATCGGCTGGGGCGTGACCGTGGGCACGATCGTGCTCGTGGTGAACGCCACGTTGCTCTGGCTCTATTCGCTCTCCTGTCACGCCTGTCGCCACCTGTGCGGCGGCCAGGTGAAGAGCTTCAAGCAGCACCCGCTGCGCTATCGGTTCTGGAAGTTCGTGACGCCGCTCAACGCCAAGCACATGAACTTCGCCTGGGCGTCGCTGGTCTTCGTGGCCGGCACCGACATCTACGTTCGTCTGGTCGCCTCCGGCGCGATCACCGACTACCGACTCTTCTAAGGACGTTCCGTGAGCGACTACGAACACCACGAGTACGACGTCCTGATCATTGGCGCGGGCGGGGCCGGTCTGCGCGCGGCCATCGAAGCCAAGCAGCGCGGACTGTCGGTCGGTATCGTCACCAAGTCCCTCTTGGGCAAAGCCCACACGGTGATGGCCGAAGGGGGCATGGCGGCGGCCATGGGCAACGTGTACCCCGAGGACAACTGGATGGTGCACTTTCGCGACACCATGCGCGGGGGCAAGTACCTCAACAACTACCGCATGGCCGAACTTCATGCCAAGGAGGCCCCCGAGCGCGTCTGGGAGCTCGAGCAGTGGGGGGCGCTCTTTGACCGCACCACCGACGGCAAGATCCTCCAGCGCGACTTCGGCGGTCACCGCTACGCGCGCCTAGCCCACGTCGGCGACCGCACCGGTCTCGAGCTCATCCGCACCCTGCAGCAAAAGGTCGTCTCGATGGGCACCGACGTCTTCATGGAGTGCAAGGTGCTGCGCCTGGTGCACGACGACCAAGGCCGCATCGCCGGGTGCGTGGGGTACTGGCGAGCGAGCGGTGAGTTCGTGACCTTCCAGGCGAAGACCGTCATCCTGGCGACGGGTGGCGCGGGCAAGTCCTGGAAGTTCACCTCCAACTCCTGGGAGTCCACCGGTGACGGACACGCGATGGCGCTATGGGCCGGGGCGAACCTGATCGATATGGAGTGCATCCAGTTCCACCCCACCGGCATGGTCTGGCCGCTCAGTGTGCGCGGACTCTTGGTCACCGAGAGCGTGCGCGGCGACGGAGGCGTGCTGCGCAACGCCAACGGCGAACGATTCATGTTCAACTACGTGCCCGAGATGTTCCGCGCCGAGACGGCCGACACCGAAGAAGAGGGCGATCGCTGGTACGACGACCACAGCGCCGGGCGTCGCCCGCCCGAACTGTTGCCGCGTGACGAGGTCGCGCGCGCCATCAACTCCGAGGTGAAGGCCGGACGCGGTAGTCCCCACGGCGGGGTCTTCCTCGACATCGCTTCGCGACGCACACCGGAGTTCATCCGACGACGTCTGCCCTCGATGTACCACCAGTTCATGGAACTCGCCGGCGTGGACATCACGCGCGAAGCCATGGAGATCGGCCCGACCTGTCACTACATCATGGGTGGGGTCCAGGTGAACGCGGACTCCCAGGAGACGGTGGTGCCTGGACTCTTCGCGGCCGGCGAAGTGGGAGGGGGCATGCACGGCGCCAACCGTCTGGGCGGCAACTCGCTCTCCGACCTGGTGGTCTTTGGTCGACGCGCGGGCATCGGCGCAGCCGAGTACATCGAATCAGGCCAGGCGGCGACGTCCTTCAACCAAGACGAGGTCGACGCGGCCATTGATGAAGCTCTCGCGCCGTTTTCTCGCGACGACGGAGAGAGCCCTTACACCATCCAGCACGACCTCCAAGAGATGATGCAGGCGAACGTGGGCATCATTCGTACCGCGAGTGAGCTCGAAGAGGCCGCCAAGGAACTCGACGTGTTGAGCGAGCGCGTGCGCCACGTGTCCGTCAAGGGCACGCGTGCCTACAACCCAGGCTGGAATCTCGCCACCGATCTGCCGAGCATGATCACCGTGTCCAAATCGGCGACCCTGGGAGCGACGTTGCGCAAGGAGTCCCGCGGTGGCCACACCCGCTCGGACTATCCCAACGCCGATCCCGAGTACGGCAAGATCAACTTCGCCCAGTCGACCAGCAACGGACAGTGGGATGGCGACATCAACGTCGCAGAGTCACCGATCCTGATCTTGCCCGATGAGCTCAAGGCTCTTCTGGAAGAGGCGAAGTAATGGCGCAGATCACGATGCGGGTTTGGCGCGGAGACGCTAGTGGCGGGGACTTCGAGAACTTCACCCTTGAGCAGAACGAGGGTGAAGTCGTTCTCGACGTCATCCACCGCATTCAGGCGACCGACGCGCCCGACCTCGCCTGCCGCTGGAACTGCAAGGCGGGCAAGTGCGGCTCCTGCTCGGCCGAGATCAACGGCAAGCCTCGACTTATGTGCATGACGCGCATGGATGCGCTGCCCGAAGGTCCCATCACCGTTACGCCGATGAAGACGTTTCCCATTATTCGCGACCTGGTCACCGACGTCTCGTTCAACTACGTCCAGGCCGCCAAAGTACCCGCCCTCTTGCCGCCGCCGATGCCCGAGGACGGGTACCGGATGTACCAAGAGGACGTGGAGCGCGGCCAAGAGTTCCGCAAGTGCATCGAGTGCTTCATGTGCCAGGACGTCTGTCACGTGATCCGCGACCACGAGGAGAACAAGACCAACTACGCCGGGCCCCGCTTCTTCATCCGCTACGCCGAACTCGAGATGCACCCTCTCGACACCAACGACCGGCGTGATCTCATCCGTGAGGACATGGGTCTGGGATACTGCAACATCACCAAGTGCTGCACTGAGGTCTGCCCCGAGCACATCAAGATCACCGACAACGCGATCATCCCGCTCAAGGAGCGCATCGTGGACGCGCACTACGACCCCATCGCGTGGCTGGGGCGCACGATTCGCCGCAAGCCCAAGAAGACGGCCGAACAGGCCGCGGTGCAGCCCGCGCCCTAGTGAGCGAGTTTCTGTCCGAGGCGTGGTTCGCCGACCTGAGCAAGGCTCTCCAAGCGGCCGGACCGCCACCGTCGGACGATGCCGTGCAAGGTCTGCGCTACGTCGTGGAGCTGATTGATGGACCCGTCGAACTCTGCCCCCGGCGCTCACCTTCGCGGTCGATCCCGACGGGGTGAGCGTGCGCGCGGGCAATCGCGAGGACGCTGATGCCCTGATCGCCATCGACTACGACGACGCCAAGGCGCTCGCCAACGGCTCACTCACCGCGGCCCACGCGGTCCGCGACGGCCGACTCAAGATTCGCGGCGACGTGCACGGACTCGTGCCACTTCTCGAGTGGTTGCTGGGCGCCCGCTCCGAGTAGCGAAGAACGCCCGTCAACCTCGATCATCGCGCCACCTGTCTTCTGGGCGGTGGCGCGATGTCTGATCGTCGTCGTTAGGCGTCGCGCTTCGACATTTGCGCACCCGCGATAATGAGCAGCACCGCGGTGTAACCGGCCATCACGGCGAGGCCAACCCAGGGCGAAAACAAGAAGGACGGTTGCGGACCTCGTTGCAGCATCTCAATCCCGATGCGCGAGGGCAGAAACTTAATAATGTCGTTGTGAATCGAGTTCGGCAGAGCCTGCAGCACCGTCGGTAGCACGAGCAGTACACCCACGAACGTGCTGATCGCTCCCGCAGTGTGTCGAATCAACGTCGCGATGGCCAGAGCGAAGAGTCCGATGAGGAAGAGAAAGAACCCCGTGCCCAACACTTCTCGCAGTGCGTCGGGCGAGGACAGAGTGGCGTGCACCGCCGGCGCCGTGAGCAGAGCCTGTCCCACAAAGAACGACAGGAACGCCGTCGCCATCGAGACGACGAGCGCCGCGAATCCAAAGACGCTGGCCTTGGCGACGAGTACGCCCGGACGCCGAGGCGTCGCCGAGAGTGTGGCTCGGATCGTTCCGGTCCCGTATTCGGCGCTCATCACCAGCACGCCGAGAACGCCAATGATGAGCTGGGCCACGAACACCCCGGTCAGGCTCAGACTGGTCGGATCGAAGCCGAAGTGATTGGTGGTATTCCAGTGCGACTGAGTCTCGGCGGCGGCGATCGCGCTGACGCCGATCCCGACCACGATGGTGAGACCGAGAGTCCACATCGTCGATCGCACGCTCACGAGCTTCGTCCACTCCGAACGCATCTGATCGACAATCGAGTAACGACCGGGCGGTAGTTGCTTGTGCGGGCCGAGTCCCGCGACGGTCGTGGTCGTGCTCACTGTTCCATCTCCTTGAGTGCATTTGCGATGTTGGCGTTGGTGCCGCGGTACTCGATACTGCTCTCGGTCAGCTCCATAAAGGCTTCTTCGAGGGACTCGGTTTGGGGGGTGAGTTCATAGAGGACCACCGAGAGTCGAGCGGCGAGTTCACCAATTTCCTTGTGGTCTCTTCCGCGCACCGTGAGCGAACCGTCGTCTTCGACGCTCGTTGACGCACCCTCGGCCTCGAGTGCGCCCCGTAGTGTCGCGATATCCGGGGACGCGACACGCACGAACTGGCGCGAACTCTGGGCGAGTAGTTCATCGATGGCCACTTGGACGATGAGTCGGCCCTTGCCAATGATGACGACCTCGTCGGCCGTGAGGGCCATCTCGCTCATGAGGTGGCTCGAGACGAACACCGTGCGACCCTCCTTCGCGAGGCTCTTGAGGAACGTGCGCACCCATCGGATGCCGTCGGGGTCCAAACCGTTGACCGGCTCGTCGAAGAGCAGAACTTCAGGGTCGCCCAGCATGGCCGCGGCGATGCCGAGCCGCTGGCTCATACCCAGTGAAAACTTGCCCGCGCGCCGATTGGCCACCTCGGTGAGTCCGACGACGTCCAACACCTCGTCCACCCGTCGCCGATCGATGCGGTTCGCCTGGGCAAGCATCAGCAAGTGGTTGCGCGCGCTGCGTCCCGGGTGAATGGCCTTGGCTTCGAGCAGCGCGCCGACTTCGTGCATGGGCCAGGGCAGATCGTGGAAGTAACGCCCATTGACGGTCGCGCTGCCGGCGTTCGGTAGGTCCAGACCCATGATCATTCTCATGGTCGTCGACTTGCCCGATCCGTTCGGCCCGAGAAAGCCCGTCACGACTCCGGGTCGCACCTCGAAACTGAGATGATCGACGGCGAGTTTGTCGCCGTAGTGCTTCGTAAGTCCCTTTGCCTCTATCACCGCGAGTCCCTACCTTTGGTATCGACCTTTTCGACGTGTCCCAGTTTGGCGGTCGCGACGGGTCGCCGTCGTCGGCTAAACGAAGGTTTCTTGTGTACTCATCGCGACGTAGGGCGGGCGTGGCCGCACGAGCGACGTACATCCAGGGATGTAGTACGCCCGCGACCGAGGGGCGATGAATCAAGAACGCGCGGTGGATAGCGTGGAGTAGGTGACATCGCTGGAACCACCGCGCGAAGATCTTCGTCCACCGCTGCTGCACCGCATCACGCGGCATCAACTTCAGGTGGTCGACTACGTCATCGCCGCCCTGATCGTCGTCTTGTCGGTGGCACGCGGACGACACACGGCCATCATTCAAACCCACATCGGCCACGGCGTCGGGCCCGGCTTGGTCACCAACAATCCGGCCGTGGTCATCAGCATCGGAGTCGCCAGCGGGGTGGCCATCGCCCTGCGCCGTCGCTACCCGATGTCTGGCCTGGCTCTGCTCACCGCGGCGACGGCCGTCGCCGTCGTCACGGGTAAGTCCTTCTTCGCTGAGCCCTTTCTTGTCTTTCCGGTGTATCAGGTGGCATCCCGGTACGAGCGGCGTCGCTCGCTGGGTGCGCTGATCGGCGTCTGTGCGGTGGTGCTCGTGGCCATGCTGATCTCGGTCGACTACAGGACGACCAATGGCGTCGGTTCCCTCGCGATCCTGGCGTCGGTCGCCGCCTGGTTCGTCGGCGACAGCGTGCGCGTTCGCCGTACCTACGTGGCCGGGCTCGCCGACCAAGCGGCCCAGCGTCAACGAGAAGTCCTCGAGCGTGCTCAACGCTCCGTGGCCGAAGAGCGTCTCCAAATCGCTCGAGAGCTGCACGACGTCGTCGCGCACAGTTTGAGCGTCATCGCCGTGCAGTCCGGCGTGGGGCGTCATGTCATCGACGAGCACCCCGCGCAGGCCAAGAAAGCCCTGGCCGCCGTCGAACAGACAAGTCGAACCGCTCTGGACGAACTTCGTCGCATGCTGGGCGTGTTGCGCCACGACGACCAACGACCCGCGACGCTCCGGCCCGCACCAGGTGTGGGCTCGCTCGACCAACTCGTGGACCAAGTTCGCGCCGCTGGGGTGGACGTGGACCTCGCCGTCAGCACATCGTTGGTTCCCGGACTCTCGGCGACCGCGGACCTGGCGATCTATCGCATCGCCCAAGAAGCGCTCACCAACGTGGTGAAGCACACGGGACATGCGTCGGTGCGCGTTGAACTTCGCGACGAGCCCGGGGTTCTCGTCCTCGAAGTCCTCGACGATGGTGGTGACGTCGCGGCGTATCCTCAGACGCCCGAGGACCTCCATGCCCACCACGGCATCGTGGGCATGCGTGAGCGGGTCGCCTTGTTCGCCGGATCGCTGGACGCGGCCCCTCGACCAGAGGGCGGGTTCCGGGTTCTGGCGAGACTTCCCGCCGCCGCGCTCGGGTCCTCGTGACAAGCGTCCTCGTGGTCGACGATCAGACGTTGGTTCGCGCAGGTTTTTGCTTCTTGATCGACGCGTCGCCCGACCTTGAAGTGGTGGGCGAAGCGGCCGACGGTCGCCAGGCAGTTTCGCTCGCGAGTCAGACTCACCCCGACGTGGTGTTGATGGACATTCGGATGCCTCATCTGGACGGCATCGAAGCGACGCGACAGATCTTGAGCGATCGGGGGGCCGGTTCCACTCGGGTACTGATACTCACGACCTTCGACCTTGACGAGTACGTCTACGCCGCCCTGCGCGCCGGCGCCAGCGGTTTTCTTCTTAAGGACTCGCCGCCCGAGGACTTGCTGGACGCTATCCGGGTCATCGCGGAGGGCAACGCACTGCTCGCGCCCAGCGTGACCAGAACCCTTATTGAAGAGTTCGCGAAACAGACCGTTCCCAACGTCGTCGACGAACGCCTTCTCGACACGATTACCCCGCGCGAACGTGAAGTGCTGTGTTGCATTGCCCGGGGTCGCTCGAACGGCGAGATCGCCGAAGAGTTGCATATGAGTGCGGCTACCGCGAAGACCCATGTGAGTCGTCTGTTGGCCAAATTAGGGGCCCGGGACCGAGCTCAGTTAGTCGTCATCGCCTACGAAACCGGTCTCGCACAGTCGACCTAACAACCAACGGCTGCTCCGGGCGAACGGATCGCGCGACTAGATGAGCCCGAGGTTGCGCACCTCGTCGCGCTCCGCTACCAGTTCCTCCGCGGTGATCGCAATGCGCCCCTTAGCGAAGTCGTTGAGCTCAAAGCCCTCCTTCACCGTCCAGGAACCCGCACCATCCGAGACGACCGGGTACCCAAAGGTGAGTCCCTCGGGGACGCCGTACTCGCCGTGGCTGGTGACGGCCACCGACGCGCAGTCGTCACGGGGCGTGGCGTTCACCAGGCTGCGCACCGTGTCGATCGCCGCACTCGCGGCTGAGGCGGCCGAGGACAGTCCGCGCGCTTCGATGATCGCCGCGCCACGCTTTTGGACGGTCGTGATGAACTCACCCTCGAGCCACGTCTGATCGGCGATGACGGCGGTTGTCGTCTGGCCCCCGATGGTCGAGTTGGCGAAGTCGGGGAACTGGGTGGCCGAGTGATTGCCCCAGATAGCGAGGTTCTTCACCTCGGCCACCGGACGTCCTGAGTTTTGGGCCAACTGGGCCACCGCGCGATTCTGGTCAAGGCGGGTCATAGCGAACCAACGATCTTCGGGCACCTCGGGAGCGTTGGACCTCGCGATGAGACAGTTCGTGTTGCACGGGTTACCCACCACGAGCACGCGCACGTCACTCGCGGCGTGCGCGGCGATCGCGCGACCCTGGGGCTGAAAGATCCCCCCGTTGATGTTGAGCAGGTCGCCGCGTTCCATGCCGGCCTTACGCGGAATCGATCCCACCAGCAACGCCCAGTTCGTGCCGTCGAAGGCGTGGTTCACATCACTCGTTGCGTCGATGCTCGCCAGCAGCGGAAAGGCGCAGTCGTCGAGCTCCATCACCACACCGTGCAGGGACTTCATGGCCGGCTCGATCTCGAGCAGGCGCAGCGCGACCGGCACGTTCGATCCGAAGAGGTCGCCCGAGGCGATGCGAAAGAGCAGGCTGTACCCGATCTGACCGGCGGCGCCGGTCACGGTGACGTTGACGGGGGTGGTCATGATTCTCCTTTGGGGAATTAGAGACGATCGACGATGGCGGCAGCGAACTCCGAGCACTTGACCTCGGTCGCGCCTGCCATGAGACGCGCGAAGTCGTACGTCACGATCTTGTCGGCGATGGTCGCTTCCAGAGCGGCGACGATGTCGTTCGCCGCGTCCCGCCATCCCAGATGCTCGAACATCAGCACACCCGAGAGCAGGACCGAGCCGGGGTTGACCTTGTCCAGACCGGCGTACTTGGGCGCGGTGCCGTGGGTCGCTTCAAAGATGCCGTGTCCGGTGATGTAGTTGATGTTGGCGCCGGGCGCGATGCCGATACCGCCCACCTGAGCGGCGAGGGCGTCGGAGAGGTAGTCGCCGTTGAGATTCGTCGTCGCGATGACGTCGAACTCACTGGCTCGGGTAAGCGCTTGCTGGAACGCAATATCGGCGATGACGTCCTTGACGAGCAGCTTGTCGCCGGGCTTGCCATCGCAGTCGTCCCAGCCCACGGCCACGTCGGCGAACTCATCTCTCACCAACTCATAGCCCCACTTGCGAAATGCTCCCTCGGTGAACTTCTGGATGTTCCCCTTGTGCACGAGGGTCACGGAAGAACGGTCGTGGGTGAGGGCGTACTTGATCGCCGCGCGCACGAGACGTTCGGAACCGAACTTCGAGATCGGCTTGACGCCGATGCCACTCATCTCGCGGATGTCCCAGCCGAAGGCGTCGTGCAGGAATGAGCGCAACTGCTCGGCCTGCTCACTGCCGGCTTCGACCTCGAGACCGGCGTACACGTCCTCGGTGTTCTCGCGGAAGATCACCATGTCGACGAGTTCGGGGTGCAGCACGGGCGAGGGCACCCCTTGAAACCAGCGCACGGGCCGCAGGCACACGTAGAGGTCAAGGATCTGGCGCAGCGCCACGTTCAGGGAGCGAAACCCGCCGCCGATCGGGGTGGTGAGGGGGCCCTTGATGCCGATGAGGTACTCGCGAAAGACGGCGATGGTCTCCTCGGGCAGCCAGTCACCGGTCTCGTCGAAGGCCTTTTGGCCGGCGAGAACTTCCTTCCACTCGATCGTCTTGCCGTACTTCTTGGCGGCCGCGTCCAGGACCAACTTCGCGGCCGGCCAGATGTCGACTCCGGTGCCGTCGCCCTCAATGAAGGGGATTATGGGGTTGTCCGAGACGTCAAGGCGGCCCTCGGCGCTCATCGTTATCTTTTCCGGCATACGACCATCCTAGGTACATTTTTCGCGGCCACTTTTGGGCCGACGGGGGCCTCAGGCGAAGAGCGCCTGGTGAATTTCCTGGGTCGCGGTCGAGCGATTCAACGTGTAGAAGTGCAGCCCCGGCACGCCCGCTTCGAGCAACTCGACGCACAGTTCGGTGGCCGCGCGCACACCCTCATCGCGCACGGCGCTCGCTCCCCCACGGGCGTCCGCGTCCTCCAGTCGCCTCACGAGCGTAGAGGGCACCGCTGCGCCCATGGTCGCCATGCGCTTCACGCCGCGCAGGGTCGTGACCGGCATGATGCCGGGCAGGATCGGCTTCTCCACGCCCAGTTCGCCGAGCTCATCGACCAACTGTGTCCACTGGTGCGCTTCGAAGAAGAACTGGGTCACCGCAAAGTCGGCCACGTCCAGTTTGCGAGCCAGGTGTCGTCGATCCGACGCACGATCGCTCGAGCGCGGATGTCCTTGTGGATGGGCCCCGACGCCGATGCAGAAATCTCCGGTCTCTCGAACCAGCTCCACCAGGTCCAACGCGTATTCGAACTCTGAGGTATCAAGCGATTCGTCGGTGGGTAGGTCGCCGCCCAGGGCCATCACGTTCACCACGCCAGCGTCGAGATAGTTCTTTAGGAGATCACGCATCTCGTCGCGACGATGGCCCACACAGATCAGGTGCGCCATGGCGGTGATGCGCCCCGCCGACTGAATCTGGGTCACCAGGTCGAAGGTGCGCTGGCGTGATTCGCGACCTCCCCGATAGGTCACCGAGACGAAGGAGGGCTCGAGGGCCGCGAGTTCGTTCAGTGTGCGCTCGAGCACCACACTCTCGTCGTCTGATTTGGGCGGGAAGAACTCGAACGAGCGGGTCCGGCCCTGCGTCATTAGGTCCGAGATAAATGAGGAACGGCTACGCACGACCGAAATCGTCCTCGAGTCGCTCGATGTCGTCCTCACCGAAGTAGGTGCCGGTCTGAACCTCGATGAAGACGACTGGTGTCGTCCCTCGGTTCTCACAGCGGTGCGCCTGTCCCAGGGCCACGTCGATACTGGCGCCGGCTGGCACCTCGTACTCGACGCCGTCGAGAGTCACCGTGGCGGTTCCGCCCACCACAAACCAGTGTTCGGCGCGCTTTTGGTGTCGCTGATAGCTGAGTCGCTTGCCCGGCTCCACGACGAGGCGCTTGATCTTGTGATCGGCAAAGTCCTCGTCGATGACCGTGAAGGACCCCCAGGGCCGCTCGTCTCTCTCGCGTCCGTGTTCGTCTCGAAGTGTCATGACGTCCTCTCGGCAGCCACCACGGCGTTGTTCAACAGCATGGCACGCGTCATCGGGCCGACGCCACCCAGGCGCGGCGTGATCCAGCCCGCCACGTCGCTGACGTCGTCGGCGAGATCGCTGAGCAGCTTTCGACCCTCGAATGTCGTGCCCGCTCCCACGACGGCGGCACCGGGCTTGACCATGTCGCGCGTCACCAGTCCCGCCCGCCCGGCCGCTGAGACAATGACGTCGGCGCTGCGGACAATCTCGGCAAAGTGTTCGACACCCGTGTGGACCACGCTGACCGCCGCGTTGCAGTGCGGGCGGCGCATCGCGAGCAACAACGCCAGCGGCCGGCCAATCGTGAGTCCACGACCGATGACGACGACGTGTTGGCCCTCCACGGGCACGTCGTAGGCGGCGAGAAGTTCCACGATGCCGTTGGGCGTGCACGGCAGCGGTCCGGGCGAGCCCATCACCAAGCGGCCGAGGTTCGTCGGGTGCAGACCATCGACGTCCTTTTCGGGACTCACCCGCAGCAGCACTTCTTCGTCGTTGACGCCGTCGGGCAGGGGAAGTTGCACGAGAATCGAGTGAATACGATCGTCGGCGTTGAAGCGATCGACAATTTCTTCGATCTCACGTTGGGACGCGTCGATGTCGAGGTGCTCGTCGAAGGAACGGATACCGATCTCGGCGCACTCTTCGATCTTCATCGCCACGTAGCGAACGCTGGCGGGATCATCACCCACCAGAATCGTGCCGAGTCCTGGGGTGCAGCCCACACTGAAGAGCCGCTGGACCCGCTCGGCCAGCTGCATCTTGATGCGAGCAGCCACGGCCTCACCATCGAGTAGTTGTGCTGTCATGTGTCTCCTAGTGACGAAAGTGGCGCTCGCCGGTCAGCATCATCACGATGCCCGCCCGGTTGGCCGCGTCGATCACGTCCTGATCGCGAACCGATCCACCCGGCTGAACCACCGAGGTCACCCCGGCGTTGGTGAGCGACTCCAGACCATCGGCGAAGGGAAAGAAGGCGTCTGACGCCGCCGCGGCGCCGCGGGCCCGTTCACCGGCCTTCTGCACGGCGATATCCGAGGCGACGACCCGCGACTGCTGTCCCGCGGCGATGCCCACCGCCACGCCGTCGCGGGCAATCACGATGGCGTTCGACGTGGTTCGCGCACAGACCCGCCAGGCCACGACCAAGTCCTGGAGCTGCCGATCAGTGGGGGTCGCGCTCGTGACACAGCGCCACTCGCGCGCGGGCACCAGTATCTCGTCCGGGTTCTGGACGAGTGCCAGAGCGCCGAAGGTTCGTATCGAGAGCCCGAGGGGCTCGGGCGCGGGCGCACTGAGTACTCGAGTGGCCTTTCGCCGAGCGACCAACGTCGCTAGAGCGTCCTGGGAAAAGCCGGTGGCGATGATGACGTCGGCTTGGGGGCCGGCAGCGATGAGGGCTGCCACCTCGTTGTCGACGAACCCGCCCAGGGCGATGACGCCTCCGAACGCGCTCATGGGGTCAGCCGCCAGCGCCCGTTCAAATGCCTCGCCCAAGGTCCCCGCCAGTGCGGCCCCGGCGGCGTTGGCGTGCTTGATGATGGCCACGACCTCGTGGCCCGGAGCGTCGTGACCCAGTTCGTGCACGAGTCGCCACGCCGCGTCGGCGTCAAAGAAGTTGAGATACGACAGAGCGGTGCCGGCGTGCTTGGTGACGCCGTCCCACCACGACTGGTGTCCAGCCAATCGATACCGAGCGGCGACCTGATGGGGATTCTCGCCGTACTTGGTCACTTCGGCCCGCTCGAGGGCGACGCGAAGTATCGCTGGCAACGCGTCCGACGGGGTCTCGTCCGCAATGGATCCGCGCTCGAACCATTGCGCGATCTGGGCGTCGTAGTCAGCGGTGAGCGCGAAGGCGACTCGCGCCAGATCGTGGCGGGTCTCTTCAGTGACCCGGCCGTTGTCTTTGATCTCCGAGAGCACCAGTTCGTACTGTGACGGGCTCGTGACCACCGCGACGTGGCGGCAGTTCTTTGCGGCCGCGCGCACCATCGTCGGACCTCCCACATCGATCAACTCGATGGAGGGACTGGTCGAAAAGGGATAGAGGTTGCACACCACGAGGTCAAAGGGGGTGATCCCGTGCTCCTCCATGGCCGCGCGGTGGACGGGCTTGTCGAGGTCCGCCAGAATCGCCGCATGAATGTTCGGGTGCAGCGTCTTGACCCGGCCGTCGAGCATTTCGGGAAAGCCGGTGACCACTTCGACGTCGAGGTGCTCGACGCCCGCTTCGCGCAGAGCGACAGACGTGCCCCCGGAGGCGACGAGGTCCACTCCCGCAGCGCGAAGCGCGAGCGAAAATTCGACCAAGCCCGTCTTGTCCCACACGCTCAACAGTGCGCGCATCTACCTCTCCTCATGCGTGGCGGCACTCACGGGCTCGTGGCCCAGCGCCAGTGACGCCATCACCCTAGCGATGACTTCGGGGTAGAGCGATCGCTCGACCGCCTTGATCCGCTCGTGCAGCGACGCCTCGTCGTCATCGGGGTAGACCAGCACTCGTCGCTGCGCGAGGATCGGTCCGTCGTCTAGCTCCTCGGTCGCCACGTGCACCGTGCACCCCGATTCGCTCACCCCGGCGGCCAACGTGGCGGCGACCGCGTGCCATCCCTTGAAGTCCGGCAGCAGGCTCGGGTGGGTGTTCAAGACGCGTCCGGGAAAGGCGCGATGGAACGACGCGGTCACGATGGTCCCGAACCCGGCCATCGCCACGAGAGTGACGCCCGCGGCTTGCAACACCCTCGCGAGTTCGACGCTGTACGCCTCGCGGTCAAAGTCCTTCGTAAAGCCGCCAAAGATAGCGCGATCAACGAGGCGCGCGTCGTATCCAGCGTCGCGCGCCACCTCGAGGGCCCGGCACGGTCGATCCGACACCACGAGGGAGATGACGAGGCCCTCGCGCATCATGGCCTCGAAGATCGTGCCCGACCCCGACGCCAGGATCCCGAGTCGAACTGAGTCCAACTAGAGCGCCTTGACGATGTCAACCATCCGAAGGCCCGCTTCGGTCGGGTTGGCACACACGAACACTCCGGCGTCGGCGAGCGCGTCCATCTTGGCCTGGGCCGTGCCCTTGGATCCGGAGATGATGGCGCCGGCGTGACCCATCTTGCGTCCCGGGGGGGCGGTGACGCCAGCGACGTAGGCGACCACCGGCTTAGTCATGTTGTGCCTGATCCACTCCGCGGCGCGCTCTTCTTCCGAGCCGCCGATCTCGCCAATCATCATCACGGCCTTGGTGTCGGGGTCGTCCTGAAACGCCGCCAGGCAGTCAATGAAGTTCGTGCCGGGTACCGGGTCACCGCCAATGCCCACGCAGGTCGTCTGGCCGATGCCTTGTTGGCTGAGTTCGTGCAGCGCCTGATACGTCAGCGTGCCCGAGCGCGACACGATGCCCACCGGTCCTCCGGCCAGCGCGATGTCCCCCGAAGTGATGCCGATGTTGCACTTGCCGGGGCTGATGATGCCCGGGCAGTTCGGCCCGAGCAAACGCACACCGGGAAAGTCTTCGACAAGGCGGTTGTAGGTCACGGCCTCATCGTGGGCGGGAATGCCCTCGGTGATGCAGACAATGAACGTCACTCCGCCTTCGGCCGCTTCGATAATGGCGTCGGAGGCGAACTTGGGCGGAACGACCACGAAAGACGCTGTGGCGTCGGTCGCCGCGACGGCCTCCTTCACACTGTCGTAGACCGGGATGCCATCGACCTCGGTTCCGCCCTTGCCGGGGGTCACCCCGGCGACGACCTTCGTGCCGTAGTCGCGGTTGCGCAGCCCGTGAAAACGACCCTGACCCCCGGTCAGTCCCTGAACGATGACCTTGGTGTTTTCGTCAACAAAGATGCTCATTGCTCCTACTTCGCTAGGGCCACGGCGCGCCGCGCGGCGTCGATCATCGTGGGCTCGGTGATGAGGTGATCGTTGAGGTGCGCCGCCAGGATCGCTCGGCCCTGTACCGCGTTCGTGCCGTCCAGGCGCAGCACGATCGGCGAGGTGATCGTCACGCGCGCCAGGGCCTCGAGCACGCCCTGGGCGACCTCGTCGACGCGGGTAATGCCACCAAAGATGTTCACGAAGATGGACTTCACCTTGGGGTCAGCGTTGATGACCTCAAGGGCGGCGGCCATGACGTCGGCATTGGCGCCGCCACCGATGTCAAGGAAGTTCGCCGCTGTTCCGCCGACTTGGTTCACCACGTCGAGCGTCGACATCGCCAGACCCGCACCGTTGGCGATGATGCCCACCGTGCCATCGAGACCGATGTAGTTCAGACCCCGCTCCTTGGCCATCCTCTCGCGGGGGTCTTCGAACTCGGTCGCGCGAAACTCCTCCCATTCGGGATGACGGAAAGAGGCGTTTTCGTCGAGCGTCACTTTGGCGTCGAGGGCGTGGACTGTGCCCTCGGGCGTGAGGATGAGTGGATTGATCTCGGCTAAGTCGCAGTCACCTTGCGTGTAGCAGTCGTAGAGCTTGACCAGGAGTTCGGCCGCCTGCTCGCGCGCGGCGTCATCGAGTTGCGCCTCGGCGACCCAGCGGCGGGCGGTCTCCAGGTCAAGCCCGCGCACCGGGTCGATCGAGATCATGGCGATCGCATCGGGGTTCTCGTCGGCGACAACCTCGATCTCGACGCCACCTTGGGCGCTCAGCATCCCGAGGTGCGTCTTGTTCGGCCGATCCAGAGTGAACGAGGCGTAGTACTCCTTGTCAATGTCGCTGGCGTGTTCGACCCAGAGCCGGTGCACCACATGTCCCTTGATGTCCAGCCCCAGGATGTTGCCGGCGTGTAGTCGCACTTCGTCATCGTCCTGGGCGAGTTTGACTCCGCCGGCCTTGCCCCGACCCCCAACTTTGACCTGGGCCTTGACGACCACGGGGTAACCCACGCGCTCGGCGACGGCGACCGCTTCGTCGACGGTGTCGGCCACGCCGCCCGGCGACACGGCGATGCCGTAGCGCGCAAAGTACTGCTTTCCTTGGTACTCAAAGAGGTCCATTCACGTTTTCCTTCGTTGTTTTCAGGGGGGTCAGATTCGAGGGTCGGCGCACCGGGCGGCCGGCGACTAGCCAGGAACCAGCCTCGAACGGTTCGTATCGCGGGGCGAAACCGTGCACGCCAGTCGCTTCATCGGTTCTCAGCATAGATGGCGCGACGGCACTGCCTTTTTGGTCGACCTGTTAGGAAAGGGTCGTGGAATCGCGCGCCTCCTTCCAGAGCGTGGTTGTACTCGCCGGCAGTTCTGACATCGCGCGAGCCATCACCAAGAAGCTCTGCATAGCCGGTACCCACACCGTCGTGCTCGCGGGACGAAACCCGCTCCTCCTCGACCAAGCGGCCCAGGAAGCTCAGGAGTACGGCGCGACCTCGACCGACACGGTGATCTTCGACGCCGAGGAACCTAGTTTCGCCGCGGAAATCGTCACCGAGGCCTTCGAGAAGTCAGACGGCCCGGTGGATCTCGTGGTGGTTGCCGTGGGAACCGTTGGTGACCAGGAAACAGACGAGAACGACGCGGTTGCTTCAGCCCGGATGATTACGGTGAACGAGACGTGGCCGGTCGCCGCCCTCGCCGAGGTCCGCCGACGCCTCGTGGCTCAGGGTCACGGACGAATCCTCGTTCTTTCGACGGCCGCCGCCGTGCGCGTGCGGCGCGTGAGCTATTTGTACTCCGGCGCCAAAGCGGGACTGGATCGGCTCTGCGTGGGCCTCGCCGAGTCCCTCGAGGGCACCGGGGTTCAACTCCAACTCCTTCGTCCCGCTGCGGTGAGAACTCGCATGTCCTTAGGACTCGCGCCGACTCCCTTCACGACCGGCGCCAACGAAGTCGCCGACAACGCGCTGCGGGGCCTGAGCACGAACCGACTGGTGATCTGGAGCCCGCCCATCCTGCGCTACTTGTTCGTGCTGGTACGAATCATGCCGCCCGCGCTCTGGCGACGCCTCGCCAATCGCTAGAAGTGCGGTCCACCAGAACATCGATGGTGTCTTGTTTTGAGAACTAAGGCCGATGCAACGGGGTCATCGCGAGCACCAAGTGTTTGGTCCCGTGCTCATCGAAATCTACGGTGGCCCTCGAACGGGCACCCTCTCCCTCGAGTCGGATGACCACGCCCGGCCCGTAGCGGTCGTGCACGACGCGCTCGCCGACCACGAGTCCGAGCTTCTCGGCTCCGGTCGAGCGCACCGGTGGGGCGGCCCCTGTGCCAAAGGCCTGACCTTCGGTGAAGTCGGTCGCGCGGCCGACGAATCCCTCGTCGTCGTAGGAGATGTTCGAGCGCCGTGTGGGCAGGGAGGCCGAGATGTCCGTGATGAGCTCGCTGGGAACCTCCTGCAGGAAGCGACTCGCGATGGACTCGACGCGGTGACCCCACATGGCGCGGGACCAGGCGTGTGAGAGGCTCAGATGGCGCATCGCGCGGGTGACGCCCACGTAGAAGAGTCGGCGTTCCTCTTCGAGTTCGTCGTCGTCGACCAGCGCGCGTCGGTGGGGGAAGACCGTCTCTTCGAGGCCCGTCACGATGACCGCCGGATACTCAAGGCCCTTGGCGACGTGAAGGGTCATCATCGAGATCGCGCCTTCGCCGCTGTCGAGTTGGTCGGCGTCCGAGACAAGCGAAACCCGCTCGACGAACTCGAGCAGCGAGTCGTACTGGGCAGCCGCGGACGCGAGTTCGCCCAGGTTCTCTAGGCGCGAATACGCTTCGTCCGTGTTCTCGGCGCGCAGCGCATCGCCGATTCCGGACTCGCGCACAATGGCGTCGATCATCTCGCGCGGGCTGAGGTCGTTCGAGAGGGCGCGCAACTGCTCGAGAATGAAGGCGAACCTGTCGGCGCCCGCGAGCGCGCGCCCGCTCAGTCCAGCCTCCTTGGCGTGGTGGGCCGCCTCGGCAAAGGAGAGCCCGTGCTCGGCCGCGTACGAACCAAGTTTGGCCTGGGCGCCCTCCCCCACGCCCCGCTTGGGCTCGTTGATGACCCGTCTCGCGGACGCCTCGTCGCGGCCGTTCACGATGAGCCGGGCGTAGGCCATGGCGTTCTTTACTTCCTTGCGATCGTAGAAACGCATCCCCGAGATCACGCGGTAGGGCACGTTGGCGCGAAGCATCTCTTCTTCCAGCACGCGACTCTGGGCGTTCGTGCGATAAAAGACCGCCATCTCGTTCCAGTTCAGCCCGTGCTCGCTACGCAGTCGTCGCAGTTCACTGGCGACCCACCGTCCCTCGTCATACTCATCGCCCGCCCGGTAGAGTCGCAGCTTCTCGCCCTGTTCTCCTTCGGTGAAGAGGTTCTTGGCGATGCGCGACGAGTTCTTGGCGATCACCGCGTTAGCCGCGTCGAGAATTCGTTGCGTCGAGCGGAAGTTCTGTTCGAGCACGATCACCTGCGCGTCGGGGAATCGCGCCTCGAACTGGAGGATGTTGCGCACGTCGGCCGCCCGGAAGCGGTAGATGGATTGGTCGGAGTCGCCCACCACGCAAAGATTGCGATGCTCGGCCGCGAGCATCATCACCAATTCGTTCTGCACCCCGTTGGTGTCCTGAAACTCATCGACGAGCAGGTAGCGGAAACGATCCTGGTACGAGGCGAGCACGCGCTCGTCGGCCCTCATCACTGCGACCGCGTTCACCAAGAGGTCGTCGAAGTCCATCGCGTTGGCGGTGTGCAGGCGCTCGGAGTACAACTGGTAGATCTCAGCGATGCGACGACGCTGGGGATCGTCGCCGAAGGTCTCGGCATATCGTGCCGGCGACATCATCTCGTTCTTGGCCGCCGAGATCGCGGCCGACACACTGCGCGGGGGCAGACGCTTGGTGTCGAGATTGAGGTCCTTCATGATGCGATCGACCGCGGCCTCCGCGTCGCCCGCGTCGTAGATCGTAAAGCCACGCTGATAGCCCAGAACGTCGGCGTGGGCGCGCAGGATGCGCAGGCAGGCCGAGTGAAAGGTCGACACCCACATACGATCGGCGTCGGGTCCGACCAGTTCGACGACTCGTCGGCGCATCTCGTCGGCCGCTTTGTTCGTAAAGGTGATCGCCATGATCTCGTAGGGTCGCGCATCACTGGTGGCGAGCAGGTGAGCAATACGCCTCGTGAGTACGCGCGTCTTGCCCGATCCCGCACCAGCCACGACGAGCAACGGACCCCCGCGCTGGGTGACGGCGGCGATCTGGGGAGCGGTTAGTCCTTCGAGGAGTTCGGCGGGATCACGCTGGGACGGCGAATCACTAAAACCGCTGCCCCAGAGTGCCTCGTCGGAAAACGAACGCCGGCTCACTCCCACTCAATGGTGCCCGGCGGCTTACTCGTCACGTCCAAAGCCACGCGGTTGACGCCCTCCACTTCGCGGATCAAGCGATTCGCGATGCTCTCGATCACGTCGTAGGGCAACCGGGCCCAATCGGCGGTCATCGCGTCATCGCTGGTCACCGCTCGGATGATGATCGGGTACGCGTAGGTTCGCCCATCCCCCATGACCCCTACCGTACGCACCGCCGGTAACACCGCGAAGCTCTGCCAGAGTTCGCGGTACAGGCCCGCCTTCTTGATCTCGTCCACCACCACGTAGTCGGCGTTGCGCAGGATCTCGGCGCGCTCGCGGGTCACTTCACCCACGATGCGCACGCCCAGTCCGGGACCGGGGAAGGGCTGGCGCCAGACGATCTCGGCCGGCAGACCGAGCTCTTCACCAACGCGGCGGACCTCGTCCTTAAAGAGCAGGCGCAGCGGCTCCACGAGTTGGAACGAAAGATCCTCGGGCAGTCCGCCGACGTTGTGATGGCTCTTGATGTTCGCCGCGTGCCCCGAGCCGGATTCAATGACGTCGGGGTAGAGCGTGCCCTGGACCAGAAACTTCGGACCCTCGTCGCCTTCGGCCAAATCACGCGCCACCGTTTCGAACTCGCGGATGAAGAGTTCGCCGATGATCTTGCGCTTCGCTTCGGGGTCCGTGACCCCCGCCAGTGCGTCGAAGAACCGATCTTGAGCCTTCACGTGGATGAGATCGACGCCGAACTGTCGAACGAACGTCTCTTCGATCTGCTCGCCCTCGTTCTTGCGCATGAGACCCGTGTCCACGAAGACGCACGTCAACTGGCTGCCGACGGCTTTGGTCACGAGGGCCGCCGCAACGGCCGAGTCCACGCCGCCCGAGAGCGCGCAGAGCACTCTCTCGGTGCCCACTTGGTTTTGGATGGCCACCACTTGGTCTTCGATGATCGACGTGTTGGTCCAGGCGGGCGGGATTCCCGCAATGTGATGCAGAAAGCTCGACAGAAACTCCTGCCCACGTTCGGTGTGGGCGACTTCGGGATGAAACTGCGAGGCGTAGAGGCGTCGCTCGACGTCCTCCATCACGGCGACGCGAGCCTCGGGCGATGACGCGGTGACCACGAAGCCCGCGGGCGCAGTCGCGATCGCGTCGCCGTGACTCATCCAGGCGGTTGTCTGCGCGGGCCACTCGCTCATCAACAGACTCGGGCCTTCGCGCGTCAGCGTGGTGCGACCGTACTCGCCGACTCCGGTGTTGGCGACCTCGCCACCGAGCTGTTGGGCCATGAGTTGGGCGCCGTAACAGATGCCCAAAATCGGCACACCCAAGTCGTAGATCGCGGGATCTAGCGAGGGGGCGGGGACGGCGTACACCGATTTGGGTCCCCCCGAGAGAATGATCGCCGCTGGCGCCTTCTCGCGCACGGCCTCGGCCGTGATGGTGGAGGGAACGATCTCGGAGTAGACGTGCGCTTCGCGCACGCGTCGGGCAATCAGTTGCGCGTACTGTGCGCCGAAGTCGACGACGAGGACGGTCTCGTTCAATGTCCCATGCCCACGCCCTGGGAGCGCTGCATCGCCTTGCCTTCGGTCTGCAGTGAGGGCGCCAGCATGATCTCGGCCTTCTGGAACTCCTTGAGCGTCTCGTACCCGCACGTCGCCATCGACGTGCGCAACGCGCCCATCAGGTTGAGTCGACCGTCATTCTCGTGGGCGGGGCCGAGGAGAATCTCCTTGAGCGTGCCGCGAACCTGCGTGCGAACACGCGTGCCACGCGGCAGCGTGGGGTGGAAGGTGGCCATGCCCCAGTGGAAACCGTGCGCGGGAGCCTCGATGGCACTCGTGAGGGGCGAGCCGACCATGACCGCGTCCGCGCCACAGGTAATGGCCTTGGCGATATCGCCGCCCTTGCTCATGCCGCCGTCGGCGATGACGTGCACGTAGACACCGGTCTCATCGAGGTGACGCATGCGCGCGCCCGCCACGTCGGCGATCGCGGTCGCCTGGGGAACACCAATACCGAGCACGCCACGCGACGTACACGCGTTGCCCGGTCCCACGCCGACGAGCACGCCCGCGGCACCCGTGCGCATGAGGTGCAAGGCGGCTTGGTAGCTTGCGCACCCGCCGACGATGACCGGCACTTCGAACTCCCGGATGAACTTCTTGAGGTTGAGCGGCACGGCCGTCTTAGAGACGTGTTCGGCCGACACGACGGTGCCCTGAATCACGAGGATGTCCAGGCCCGAGTCGATGATGGTCTTGGCCATCCACGACGTGCGCTGGGGCGTCACGGACGCCGCGGTGATGATGCCAGCGTCCTTCATCTGCTTGATGCGCTCGGCCACGAGTTCTAACTTGACTGGCTCGAGGTACATCTGCTGCATGCGAGCCGTGGCCTTGTCGTCTTCGAGCTCGGTGATCTCTTCGAAGAGCGGCGTGGGGTCCTGGTACCGGGTCCACAGACCCTCGAGATTAAGGACACCGAGTCCCCCGAGGCGGCCCAGTTCGATGGCGGTGAGAGGCGAGATCGCCCCGTCCATGGCCGAGCCGAGCACCGGGATCTCAAACTTGTAGGCGTCGATCTGCCAGGAGATGTCGACGTCCTCGGGGTCACGAGTTCGCCGCGACGGCACGATCGCGATGTCGTCAAAGCCATAGGCCTGACGAGCCGATTTGAAAATGCCGATCTCCACTTCCGCCATGAAGTCCTCCGCGTGAGAGCGCCCAAAAGGCCAGCGCTTTTCTTCCAATCTACTGGCGAGAGTGCGCGGAAGAGCCGCCGAGATCGGCATCAAAAACGCCGAGCACGATGGAGAGAAGTTCGCGGAGCACACGAGCGGTCGCCCCCCAGATCACGTCGTCGGGAACCCGGAAGAACTGGAGAGGGAAGAAGCCCTCGGCGTCCGCACCCGGGCGAGGCTCGGGTCGACGCCAACGTTCTTCCAGGAAGGCACCGTCTGCGACCAGGTCCGAAAACGCCACGCTGAAGGCCCGATCGACCTCGCTGGGTTGGATCACGAATGTGGGACGCTCGGCCAGCGTGCCCACAATGGGAAAGATCGCCGACCCCGAGGCGAACGTCGCGATCGGGCTAAGCCAGGCCAAAGGCGCCACGGTTGAGGGGGCGAGCCCGATCTCCTCATGCGCTTCACGCAGTGCCGTGTCAGTGGGGGTCTCGCCCTCGTGACTGCGACCGCCAGGAAAGGAGATCTCGCCACGGTGCGCGCGCATCGTGAAGGAGCGGCGCGTCAACACGACGTAGGTCTCGCCTTGCTCCTCGAAGAGCGCGACCAATACGGCAGACCGTTGAATGACCGGGGCGGGCACGTCATCGGCGACCAACTCAACCGGCCAGTCGGGCGCGACGTCAATTCCCAGGAGACGATGGGCACGGCGAAAGCTCTCGGTGACGAGCGACAAGGAAAGATTCGTCCGATTCGTGACGCCGGCCCAGGGCGGAGGGCCGCCCGCAAGGATCTCACCGGGATCAGGAATCATCTGAGGGTAGCGATGCCCTTCAAAGCGTGGTGGGTGCGCCTCGGGTGGCGTCATCGACTTCCTCTAGACTTGAACTTTCCGCTGACCTTCTCACCGTAACGCAACCCTCCCAAACCCCAGGAGAAGCCTCGTGCAATCCCTCGCCCGCTTTTGTGTACGTCGACGCTGGTGGGTGCTCGCCGCGTGGGTCGTGGTCTTCCTGCTGGTAAACGGGGTCTCGCACGCGGAGGGATCGGCCTACTCCAACGCGTTCAGCCTGCCGGGCACCAACTCGACCATGGCCCAAAATCTGCTCAAAGCCGGCTTTCCCCAGATCTCGGGCGACGCCGACGAGATCGTCTTTCGCTCGAGCGGTGGCACGGTAGCCAGTCACGAAGCGTCCATCCAATCCATCCTCACCAAGGTGGCGGGCCTACCCGAGGTCGCCACCGTCACGTCGCCCTGGTGCACCGGCGCGTTCGCGGTCGACAAGGTAAATGGAACTTGCGTCGGCACCAGCCAAATCTCCAAGAACGGGGACATCGCCTACGCCGTCGTTCACTTCACCCAGAACGCCAACCTGCTCACCAATCCGCAAATCCAAGCGGTCGTCACCGAAGCGTCGAAGCTCCGGTCGCCCTCCCTCGACGTACAGTTCGGCGGAAACGCCATTGAGGACCTCTCCTCGAAGACCGGCAGTCCCTATGAGTTCGTCGGCATCATCGCGACGGCCGTCGTCCTCGTGCTCGCCTTTGGTTCGATCTTCGCCATGCTCTTGCCCCTGGGGATCGCCCTGTTCGCGCTGGGAATCTCGTTGGCGGGAGGTGTCCTGCTCAGCCACGTGCTCGCCATCGCCAACTTCGCCCCGATTCTGGGCTCGCTGATTGGTCTCGGCGTCGGCATCGACTACGCGCTGTTCATCGTGACCCGCTCGCGACAGGAGCTGAAACGTGGCTGTTCAGTGGAGGACGCGGTCGCCACGTCGATCAACACCTCGGGCCGCGCCGTCCTGTTTGCGGGTTCGACCGTCTGCATCGCACTGCTGGGCATGTTGGTGTTGGGTCTCTCATTCTTGAACGGCGTTGCCGTAACCGCGTCGCTGGCGGTCCTCGTGACGATGTTGGCCTCGGTCACCCTGCTTCCCGCCTTGTTGGGCTTTCAAAAGAGCCGAGTCTTGAGCCGTCGAGAGCGTCACTCCCTCGCCGAGAACGGACCGGGGCCGATCGTGGTCTCCGGACCGTGGCAGCGCTGGGCGCATTTCGTTTCGCGCCACCCCAAGGCGCTCACCCTGAGCGCGCTCGCGGTCATGGTGCTGATCATCGTGCCGTTCTTCTCCCTCCAACTGGGCAGTTCCGACGCGGGCACGGATCCCACCACCTCCACTACCCGACTCGCCTACGACCTTCTCGCCGAGGGTTTTGGCCCCGGATTTAACGGTCCCCTCGACATCGTGGGGGCTATCAACAGTCCCATCGACAAGACAACGATGGATCACCTTGACACGATGCTCAAGGGCAAGCCTGGGGTGGCGGAGATCGAGCCGCTCTTCACCAATCCCAAGGGCACCGTGGGGGTCATCCAGCTCACTCCCACCACGAGTCCCCAAAGTACGAAAACCACGACCCTGATCGATCGGATCCGCGACACCTACATTCCACAGGCGACCGCCACGTCGCACACCAAGATCTACGTGGGGGGCATCACCGCGATCTTCGCCGACTTCGCCTCGGTCTTGACCGGCAAGCTTCCACTCTTCGTGGGGGTCATCGTCTTGCTCGGATGCCTCCTGCTCATGGTGGCCTTCCGCAGCGTCGTGGTGCCACTCGTCGCCGCGGTGATGAACCTCCTGGCCGTGGGCGCCTCGTTTGGGCTCGTGGTCGCGGTGTTCCAGTGGGGCTGGGGTGCGACGCTTCTCGGGGCGGGCACCGGTCCGGTCGAGTCATTCTTACCGATCATCATGATCGCGATCCTCTTCGGACTCTCGATGGACTATCAGGTCTTCTTGGTCTCTCGCATGCACGAGGAGTGGTTGAACACGAAGGACAACGAAGAGGCCATCATCCGCGGCCAGGCCAACACCGGGCGAGTGATCACCGCGGCCGCGCTGGTGATGATCTGCGTCTTCCTCTCCTTCGCGGTGGGTGGCGAGAGGATCATCGCCGAGTTCGGTGTGGGACTCGGAGGCGCGGTCTTGATCGACGCCTTCATCATCCGTACCGTGCTGGTGCCTTCACTGATGCACTTCATTGGCAAGGGCAACTGGTACATGCCCAAGTGGCTAGAGCGAGCCGTACCGCACGTCGCCGTGGAAGCCACGGAGTAGCGAGCGCGAAAGAACTTCGCCTCGCATACGGGGGTTTCGTCAGGATCCCTAGGAAAACGGAGGCGACGTCGTGACCGCGCTGGCGAACACTCGAGCATCGTGGACGCAGGTCGAGCTCACGGTCGCGCCGATCCGACAGGTCATCCAGACATCGAACTCGCTCCCCGCTGCGGCCAGGACCGTCACCGTAGGGACGTCTCCCGGTCCCGGCGCGTACGCCGGGGGCGAGACGTGGGCGGGAGTGGTGACCATGACCACCACGGCACTCGACGTCGCACTCCCCGCCAGGTACGAGACGGTGACTCCGGCGGCGCGCTTCGAGTTCGCCGCGTCGCACGGAGTGACGAGTTGGCGCGGCTTGTAGGTGGAATACGGACAGATGCCCGATTCGATCCCGTCGCGCACGCTCGCCGAGATCGACACGTCGATACCGTTTCTCCCGCCGAACTTATCGACGGCCGACATCGGTGAGAAGATCTCGACGCTGGCGCCCGAGCCGTTTCCATCTTCAACGTCACACGCCCAACCGTCTGGGGCTCGCAAAAGAAGTGGACGTGACGGAAAGCCACGAACGACGACTTCGTACGTGCCGGCTTGAATTGACCCATCGGACTGTTCGACGTCACACGAGTCGTACGCACGAGCGGCACGAGCAACGCCGCTGAGCGGCCGCGGAGACGTCGCCCCCGCTATCGATGCGACACTTATCAGGGACCCCACGACCGTGGACATCGCTGCAAGAACAACCCACCACGCCCGCGCATTCTTCACGCGAACGATCTTCTCGCACATTCCCCGACCAAGCACAACAGCCGGGCACGAGGCCCGGCTGTTGTGCACGTCGAATGACCGACGGCTACATCATGCCGCCCATACCGCCCATGCCACCGTCACCCATGGGGGCCGAAGCCGGCTCAGGTTTGTCGGCCACGATGGCTTCGGTGGTGAGTAGCAACGCCGCAATGGACGCGGCGTTCTGCAGTGCGGAACGCGTGACCTTGGCGGGGTCAATGACACCCGCCTTGACGAGGTCTTCGAGCACTCCGGTCGCAGCGTTGAGGCCGACCGAACCCTTGGCGTCGGCGACTTCGCGCACCTTGACCGCACCTTCGAAGCCAGCGTTGCTGGCGATGTGGCGTAGCGGCGACTCGAGTGAGTTCGCGACGATGCGCGCGCCTGTGGCCTCGTCACCGGTAAGGGTCGCAATCAGTGCATCGACCGACGTACGCGCACGCACGAGAGCCGTACCGCCACCGGCGACGATTCCCTCGTCAATCGCGGCCCGGGTCGCGCTCAGCGCGTCCTCGATACGGTGCTTCTTCTCCTTGAGCTCCACTTCCGTCGCGGCGCCCACCTTGACGACGGCTACGCCGCCCGCCAGCTTGGCCAAGCGCTCTTGGAGCTTTTCGCGGTCCCAGTCCGAGTCAGTGTCCTCGATCTCGCGCTTCAGTTGCGCCACGCGGCCGGCGACGTCTTCCTTGGAGCCGTCTCCGTCAACCAGAGTGGTGGCGTCCTTGGTCACGACGATGCGACGAGCCTTGCCCAGGAGGTCAACCGTGGCCGAGTCGAGCTTGAGACCGATCTCTTCTGAGATCACGGTTCCGCCGGTGAGGATCGCCATGTCTTGGAGCATGGCCTTGCGACGCTCGCCAAATCCAGGCGCCTTCACGGCGACCGAGGTGAACGTGCCACGAATCTTGTTCACCACCAAAGTCGCGAGGGCCTCGCCTTCGACATCCTCGGCGACGATCAGAAGCGGGCGACCCGCCTGCATGACCTTCTCGAGTACGGGCACGAGGTCGTGCACGGCCGAGATCTTGCCGCTGGTGAAGAGGATGTACGCGTCCTCTAGGACGGCCTCTTGACGCTCGGGGTCGGTCACGAAGTACGGCGAGAGATACCCCTTGTCGAACTGCATGCCTTCGGTGAGCTCGAGCTCGATGCCGAAGGTGTTGGACTCTTCGACCGTGACGGTGCCGTCCTTGCCGACCTTGTCGATCGCGTCGGCAATCGTCTCTCCGATCGCGGCGTCCGCGGCCGAGATGGTCGCAACCTGAGCGATCTGTTTCTTGCCCGACACTTCCTGGCTCTGCTCCGCGATGGACGCCACGGCAGAAGCCACGGCCTTTTCGATGCCGCGCTTGAGTCCCGAAGGGCTCGCGCCGGCCGCTACGTTGCGCAGGCCTTCCTTGATGAGGGCCTGAGCGAGAACGGTCGCCGTTGTCGTTCCGTCACCGGCTACGTCGTTGGTCTTGGTCGCGACTTCCTTGACGAGCTGGGCGCCCATGTTCTCGAACGGGTCCTCGAGCTCGATCTCACGAGCAATGGACACCCCGTCGTTGGTGATGGTCGGCGCGCCGTACTTCTTTCCGATGACCACGTTGCGACCCTTGGGCCCCAGCGTCACCTTGACCGCGTCGGCCAACTTGTCGACGCCGGCCTCGAGGCCGCGGCGGGCGTCCTCGTCGAACTTCAATAGCTTTGACATAACAGTTCCTTCGTTTGAATGAGGGGGCGAATATTCGTCCCGAACTACTTAGAGATGGTCGCCAATACGTCGCGGCCGGAGAGAATCAAAAGGTCCTCACCATCCACGGTGATCTCGGTGCCGCCGTACTTGGAGTAGACGACGGTGTCGCCCACGCTCACGCCGGTCGGAATAACTTCGCCGGTCGAGTCAGCGCGACGGCCCGGGCCGACCGCGAGAACTTCGCCCTGCTGGGGCTTTTCCTTGGCCGTGTCGGGAATCACCAGACCCGACGCCGTCGTGGCCTCGGCAATGTTGGGACGGACGACGATGCGGTCTTCTAGTGGGTGCAACTTCATTTCTTGCCTCCTGAGCAATTAGCACTCGTTACTTGCGACTGCCAATCTTAGCAGCCGAGGATTTCGAGTGCCAACACGGCCCGATCCGCCAGTTCTCTCCAGAAGGGCTCAAAACAGGCTTCTTCAGGGCGAGAGCCGCTCGCGGCGCCAGGAAATCCCTCCGCCACGTACACCACGCGGTCGTGGAGTCGGCTCTCTCGGTGTTGCCAGAACTCAAAGCGCGACGGAGTGAGGCGAAATCCGCCCCAAAACGGGGGTCGATCGACGTCGCGACCCGCGAACTCCTGGTCGATCTCGACTACGCGCCGCTCGAGTTCCTCGCGAGCACTCACTACGTGGCTCTGTTGGGACGCCCGCGCCCCGATCTGACTGGCGCGGGGACGGCGAGAGAAGTACGCGTCCGAGTCCTCGGGACTCATCTGCTCCACGGATCCTTCAATGCGAATCTGGCGACCAAGAGTCTCGCAGTACCACAGCAGAGCCGCGCGGGGATTGGCGAGGAGCTCCTCGCCCTTGCGCGACTCGTAGTTCGTGTACCACCCGAACGTCTTCCCGTCGTGCCAGCGCATCAGCACCATGCGCACGCTCGTAATCCCATCGAGGGTCGAGGTGCCAAGCGCTACCGCTTCGGGCTCGGCCATTTCGCTGCGCGCGGCGTCGAACCAACGGTCGAATTGAACGAAGGGATCGGCGTCGGTGGAAGCGACGTCCAGGGGGATCCAACGCTCGCTCACGAGACGTCGGCCAACTGCCAGTTGGGACGGGCCGAGAGCGAAAGCGGGCTCGATCCGTTGTTTTTCAGTCGATAGAGGCCCGCGGCCGCGATCATCGCGGCGTTGTCGGTGCACATAGCCATCGCGGGCAAGAGGGCAACGAGGCCGAACTCTCGAGCCAGGCTACTCACGCCCTCGCGCAAGGCGGAGTTCGCGGCCACTCCCCCCGCCAAGGCCACACCCGCCACCTCGTAACGCTCCAGAGCTCGTCGCAGCTTGCGCAGCAACTGCTCGCACACCGCCACCTGAAAGGACGCCGCCACGTCGGCCAGGGCGATGTCCTGGTCGGATTGCGTCGCGCGCACCACGGCGGTCTTGAGGCCTGAGAACGAGAGGTCGAAGTCCTCTCCGATCGACGAGACGGGAAAGGTCAGCTTGGATGACGAGCCTTCTTTCGCGAGCCGATCGATCTCGGGACCTCCCGGATACCCGAGCCCGAGCCAGCGCGCGACTTTGTCGTACGCCTCGCCCGCAGCGTCGTCGATCGTCTCGCCCAATACCTGGTGCTCACCCGGTCCGCGCTGTAGGACAAGGAGACTGTGTCCGCCCGACACGAGCAAGGTCATCAGGGGCCACTCGAGATCGCGGGCCTCCAGCATCGGCGCAAAGAGGTGCCCTTCGAGGTGATTCACCCCCACGAAGGGAACACCCCACGCATACGCCAGCGCCTTCGCACTCGAGAGACCCACGAGCAACGAGCCGATCAGTCCGGGCCCACTCGTCACGGCGATGCCATCAATCGCGGGATTACTGGGATCCACATCGGCTTCTTGCAGGGCCCGTCGCACGACCGGCCCAATGGTCGCGACGTGGGCACGCCCCGCTAATTCCGGCACCACTCCACCAAAGGCCCGGTGTTGATCGATCGAGGACTCGACCACCGAGGAGTGCACACGAAACTCCTCGTCGACGAGCGCAGCCGCCGTCTCGTCACAACTGGTTTCGATGCCGAGGACCAACGCCACCCGACCAGCGTAGGGCTGGAGGGATTCAGTCGAGGTCGGCCCACAAGATGAGGGCGTCTTCGCCGACGCGCTCGTAGTAGTTCTTGCGAACCCCTACCGGACGAAATCCGTAGTGCGCGTACAGGGCCCGAGCGCGGTCGTTGGAGACCGCGACTTCGAGGGTGGCCCGCGCGATGCCTCGCTCCTTCGCGTGGGCCCACGCGTCGTCCATGAGGGAGGTTGCCACGCCACGGCCCTCGTGTCCGGGTAGCGTGCCGAGGGTGTTCACGTGCAGTTCGTCGAGCACGAACATCACCCCCATGTAACCGATAATCGACTTATCTTCCACCGCGACTCGGTATCGGCGAGTCGCGACATCGGTGATCTCGTCGAGCATCATGGCCCTCGACCAAGGCTCGGGGAACTGGGCAATCTCGATCTGCAAGATGTCCGAGACGTCGCGGCGCTCGGCGGTGCGAATGATCCAATCGCTCACTGTCGTTGGCGCGTCGTGAAGTTCGCGACGGCGTCCGCGTCACGCAGATACATCGGCGCCACTGACTCCTCGGGGGGCCGTGCGGCGCCGAGTTCGACGGCCACCAGGGCCGAGGGCGTCGCGTAGTCCACTAGAAGGGTCGCTGCTTCGATCTTCGAGAACTCTGACTCGTAGCGCGCCACGCCGTCGCCCGCCAGGCTCACCGCCTCGCCCCGATCGTCGAGCTCTGTGGCAAGTGCGATTGGGGTGGTGACCGCCGGCTCTTCCAACGCGGTGACGGTCTCATTCAGCGAGAACCGCTGGATGAACAGTTCGCCACGTCGACCATCGACGGCGGCGACGAGGAGCCCGCGCACGCCACCGCGCTGCGCGTCGTGGGCCAGGACCTCCAGGGACGTCACCGACACGAGTTCGGCGTTGGCCCCGATGCTCAGGCCGATCGCGGTGGCGACTCCCACGCGCAGCCCCGTATACAGGCCGGGTCCGCGGTCGACGACGATGCGATCGAGTCGCTTCGCGCTGAGGCCAACCGATGAGAGGAGATCCGCTACGCCCCGCATCAGCGTCTCGGTATGTTGCCGTTCCGCGTCCAGGACGACTCCGAACTCTTCGCCGGACGAAAGCCGCAGGCCAACGGCGCACGTGATTGTTGCCGTCTCGATCGCCAGAATGTTCACGAGCGAGTCCAGCTCTCGACCTCGTTCGCTCGGCCGTCGAGCGCACCACCGATCTCAAGGGTGCGTCCGTCGTAGTCATCGATCGTAAAGTCGACACTGATCACGTCGTGGCCAAAGAGAGAAGCAGCGACGTCTCCCCACTCCACGAGGGCTACGGCCGATTCTTCGACCAACTCGCCCAACGCGAGGTCGTCGACCTCGCTCAGTGAGCCCGCGCGATAGACGTCAGCGTGATGAAGCGTCGCGATTCCGAGTGTGTTGGCGCACTCGTGTTGACGGACCATCGTGAAGGTCGGACTCGTGACCCGCTCGCTCACCCCCAATCCCCGCGCCACGCCTTGGGTGAAGGTGGTTTTGCCCGCCCCCAAGATTCCACTCAACAGGACAATGTCGCCGGGACGCAGCAGCGTGGCGAACTCTTCCCCGGCGCGCTGGGTCTCCCGGGCACTCTTGGTGTGACGCCACCAACTCATGACGCCTCCAAGAGTCGCCGGAGCACTCCAAGGTCGTCGCGCATCACGTCGACGACGCTCGGTCCACCGCGCAACGCGGCCGCCGGGTGATACGTCGGTACCCCTCGTATCGAGCCGGATCGAAAGACGTGACCATGAATCTGTCCAATGCCCGACTGGTAGGCGAAGATCGCCCGACCCGCCGTGTTACCGAGGGTCAGGATCAAGGACGGGGCCACGCGATCGAGCTGCTCGACCAGCCAGGGCCGACACGCGGCGATCTCCAGGGGCGTGGGAGTTCGGTTGGCCGGGGGACGGCACTTGACGACGTTCGTGACGTAACACTGTGGGCGTGTGAGGCCGACCTCTTCCTCGAGCAGCTGGAAGAAAAACTTTCCGCTGCGTCCAATGAAGGGCGCTCCACCCTCGTCCTCGGTGCGCCCAGGCGCCTCACCAATGATCATGAGTCGAGCGTCCAGCGGCCCGGTGCCGATGACGACACGCTGACGCGTCGCGGCCAGACCGCAGCGCTCGCACGTGGACATCTCGTCGAAGTCGCTCACCTCAGTCGACGAGAACTCGAGGAACGCGAGCACCCAGGTTGGTGAGAATCTCCCACGTGATGGTGCCGCCCCAATGGGCCCACTCATCGGCGCCGAGGCGCTCGTCGCCCTGTTGGCCCAAGAGCACTACGTCGTCTCCGACGCTCACGGCGTCGTCGCCGACGTCGACGACCAGTTGGTCCATCGTGACGACGCCCGCGACCGGATGTCTCGTGGAGTTGATGAGTACCTGTGCGCCGCCGTCGAAGAGGTGCCGGGGATAACCGTCGGCGTATCCAAAGGGCACGGTCACGATCGTGGCGTCGCGCTCAACCCTACGGCGACGACCGTAACTTGGTTTCGCCCCGGCGCGCACTCGGCGAACCGCCGTTACCCGGGCCCGTAGCGTCAACGCTGGCACCAGAGACTGTCCCTTTTCCTCTAGGGCCGCACGCAGCCACGCACCGGGTAGGTAGCCGTACAGCGCCAGCCCGACTCGCACCATCGAGTGACGCGACGCGGGGTACCCCAAAGCGCCCGCCGAGTTTGCGCTGTGCACCACCGGGGGAACGGCGCCACGCTGGGTGAGATCGGCGACGAGCGTATTGAAGAGTGCGATCTGGGTCTCGGTGAACTCTCGGTCCGCGTCACTGTCACCGTCAGCCACGCTGAAGTGCGTGTACAGACCCTCGAAGGTGACGTGGGGTGAGGAGCGAACGATGTCAATGACTTCGTTGAGCTCTTCGGGCACGACACCCATGCGATGCATGCCGGTGTCCACCTTGACGTGAACCGGGTACGTTCCGCCCAGGGCTTCGGCCCACTTCACGGCGGCTCGTGCCCCCTCGGGCGAACCGATTGTGAGGGTCAGGTCGGCTTCGTACGCGGGCGCGATGGTGTCGGCGGGAACCTCGCTCATGACCAGGATCGGCGCGGTGACGCCGGCCTGGCGCAGCTCGATTCCCTCATCGACCAGTGCGACGGCCAGTGAGTCCGCCCCTCCGACCAGGGCCGCCCGGGCCGCGTAGATCGCTCCGTGCCCATAGCCGTTCGCTTTCACCACCGCGCAGAACGACGCGTCACCGATCACGCTGCGCAACGCACCAACGTTGTGCGCGATCGCCGAGGCGGACACTTCCGCCCAGGCCGGACGAAGAACACCCTCAACCACCGGACTCCTCGAGTGAACTGCCCACCACGAAGGCGGCGGCGAGGTGCTCGGTGTGGGATAACGAGACGTGTAGGTACCCCACGCCCTGGTCGCGCGCGAGCTCCCGGGCGCGATCGTGCAAGACCAGGCTCGGAGCACCGGCGTTGTTCAACGTGACTTCGATCGATCGCCACGGCGCTTCGCCCACTCCCACGCCGAGGGTCTTGAGCGTCGCCTCCTTGGCGGCAAAGCGCGCGGCGAGGCGCTCGGGCCGACCGTGGGCGTCACGGCGCTCGCCGTCGGTGAAGAGACGATCGAGAATGCGCGGCCGTCGCTCGAGCAGCCGACGAAAGCGATCGACGTCAACGAGGTCGATGCCGATTCCCGTCGTCGTCACTACTCCACCGTGACGGTCTTGGCCAGATTGCGTGGCCGATCCACGTTGCGCCCCAGGCCTCGGGCCATGGCGTAGGCGAAGAGTTGCAACGGCACCACGTCCACCATGGGCGTAAAGAGGGGCTCGGTGGCTGGCACGCGCAACACGTAGTCCGCGATGGCGTCGACGTACTCGTCGTCGTCGGTGGCGACCGCGACGACCGTGGCCCCGCGGGCCTTTACCTCGGCCAGGTTCGAGAGCATCTTTTCGTGCATCGCCGGATCGGTGACCACGGCGACCACGACCACGCCCGGTTCGATCAGCGCGAGTGGTCCGTGCTTGAGCTCGCCCGCCGGGTAGCCCTCGGCGTGCAGGTACGAAAGCTCCTTGAGTTTGAGCGCCCCTTCGAGCGCCGTGGGAAAACCTGCGTGGCGCCCGATGAAGAAGAAGTCCCGCGCGCCGAGGAGCTGCTTGGCCACGTCCTCGACGTCGGCGCGGCGCTCGAGGACCGTCCCGACCTGCTTCGCCACCGCCTGAATTCCCTGGAAGAGCGCGTCGATGTCGGTCTCGGGGAGGGTCTGGCGCAGTTGGGCCAGTCGCAGCGCCAACAGTTCGAGGGCGGCGACCTGGGCCACGAAGGCCTTGGTGGAGGCGACCGACACCTCCAGACCGGCGCGCGTGTAAATGACGGCGTTCGACTCTCGAGCGAGCGAGGACCCCACAATGTTCGTCACGCCCACCACCCGCGCGCCACGCCGCTTGGCCTCGCGAATGGCCTGGATCGTGTCGATCGTCTCGCCACTCTGGGAGACCCCAATCACCAGCGTGCCGATCTCGACGATCGGGTCGCGGTAGCGGTACTCGCTCGAAATGTCCACTTCGGTACTGAGCTGGGCCCAGCGCTCGATGGCGTACTTGGCCACCTGGGCGGCGTGATGGGAGGTGCCGGCGGCCACGATCACGACGCGGTTCACGCTCAGTAGCTCCTCATCCGAGACACCCATCTCATCGAAGGTGATCACACCGTCGCGGCGGCGGCGATCGAGCATCGTGGCGCGCAGGGCCTCGGGCTGCTCGTTGATCTCCTTGGTCATGAAGTCGTCGTGCCCACCCTTCTCGGCGGTCTCGAGATCCCAGTCGATGGAGAGTTGATGCAGGCGAACGGGCGAGCCCTCGAGGTCGATGGCGCGAAAGCCCTCGGGACCGAGGCGCACCACTTCGTCATCGTTGACCGCGTAGAAGGCGGTCGCGCGATCCAAGATCGCGGGGATGTCGCTCGCCAGATACGTGATGCCCGGGGCCGTACCCACAATCAGGGGCGAGATGCGCCGTGCCGCCACGATCACGTCGGGTTCGGTCGCGTCCACCGCCGCCACCGCGAACGCACCCCGCACCACGAGCAGGCTCCGACGCACCGCTTCGGTGAGCTCTACGCCCAGGCGGCGCTCGTCTTCGATGAGGTGCGCGAGCACCTCGGAGTCGGTGCGCGAACTAAAGAGGTGGCCCTTGGCCTCCAGGGCCTCTTGCAGTTCGGTGTGATTTTCAATGATGCCGTTGTGAATGATGGCGATGTGACCGGAGCAGTCGAGATGGGGGTGGGCGTTGACCGCTTCGGGCGCGCCGTGGGTGGCCCAGCGAGTGTGCCCGATGCCCGAGGTACAACCGCGCGGAGCACGTTCGCACTCGCGTTTGAGGGCCTGGACCGACTCGGTGCCTTGGGCGGTGCGGGCTCGCCAGGTCTCGCCGGCGCGCACGAGCGCCACCCCGGCCGAGTCGTATCCGCGGTATTCCAGTCGCGCCAAGCCTTCGAGCAGGGTGTCGAGCGTGTCGCTGGAGCCCGCCACTCCAATGATGCCGCACATACAACTCAGCCTACTCGGGCAACTTTTCGCCTTTTCCGCTCTCTCTAGGCGTAGAGGGAGGTAAGTCGCTCGCTGAAGACTTCGACGAACTCCGCATTCAGCGCTTCGATCATGATGCGCACCAGCGGCTCGGTGCCCGACGGACGCACCAGCAACCGCACGTCGGCACGCTCGACCCCGTAGTCCTCTAAGAGCTCGTTGAAGATCTTTTGGACGTCGTCGTCGCTGAAGTGATCACGCGACACATTGAACAGCGACTGGGGAACGCGACGCCACGCACTTCCGGCCAGATCCGCGAGAGGGCCGCGACGCACGACCAGTTCAGCCAGGATGAGCCCGGTGAGCATTCCGTCACCGGTCGGCGCCAGATCCCGGAAGATGACGTGTCCCGACTGTTCGCCACCGAGAATCCAGGAGCGGTCTTCGAGGGCGAGGAGCACGTTGCGGTCCCCCACGTCAGTCTCTTCGATCTCAATATGGGCGGCACTCAGCGCGCGCGTGAGACCGAGGTTGCTCATCGACGTCACGGCCACCCCGCCACCCAGGATCCCGCGCTCGAAACGATCCAGCGCGAAGAGCACCATGAGGTCGTCCCCGTCGCGAACCGTCCCCTCGGAGTCAACGGCAATCAGGCGGTCGGCGTCGCCGTCGAAGGCGAGGCCGAGGTCCGCGCCCGCCCCACGCACGGCCCCCACCAGGGCGTCGACGTGCGTCGAACCGGACTCGACGTTGATGTTGCGCCCGTCGGGCTGATCGTGAATGAAGGTGAGCGTGGCGCCGGTCGTCTCGTAGAGCTCGTGGGCCACGTGCGAGGCGGCGCCGTTCGCGCAGTCCACGACGATCGATAGTGACGAGAGGTCGGCGGGCGCGAGTTCGCGCAGGTGGCGCACGTAGTCGTGCTGGGCGGTCTCGTCGATCTGGCGCGCTTCGAACACACTCGCCGACGGGCTCTCGGCCACATTCAGCGCGCTCTCGACCGCGGCTTCGGTCGCGTGATCCAACTTGCCGCCCTTGACGCCCAGAACTTTGAGTCCGTTGTCGTAGTACGGGTTGTGCGACGCCGACACGACCACCCCGGCCCCGCCGCGCTGCTGAGCGATGACGGCCACGCCGGGGGTGGTGAAGTAGCCGAGATTGACGCCGTGGCCCCCCCCGTCGGCTAGTCCGGCGAGGACGGCCGCGGCCAGGTTGGGGGAACTCTCTCGAGTGTCGTAGCCGACGAAGACCGGTACGGAAAAGACAGCGGCGACAGCACGGCCAAGGCGATACGCGAGGTCCGGAGTGATCTCGTCGCTCGCGCGTCCTCGGATGCCATCCGTGCCGAAGCGCACGGGCATACCCATCAACGCTTGGAGTACTGAGGAGCCTTGCGCGCCTTCTTGAGACCGTACTTCTTGGTCTCCTTCTTGCGCGAGTCACGGGTCAGCAGGCCAGCCTTCTTGAGGGCCGGCCGGGCACCTTCGTCGATTTCCAGCAGCGAGCGCGAGATTCCCAGGCGCAGCGCACCGGCCTGCCCGGCGACACCGCCGCCTTCGATCGTCGCGTCGATGTCGTAGGTCGTCTGGGTGTCGAGCAGGCGCAGCGGCTCCATCACCATTTGACGATGAGTGGCCGAGGTGAAGTAGTTGTCGAACGCGCGCGAGTTGATCGTGATCGTGCCAGTTCCGGGGCGCAACCGAACGCGCGCCACGGCCTCTTTGCGTCGGCCGGTGGTCTGAGTGAGAGGTGTGGTCAACGTTGCTCCTTACCCGCGGCGAATCGCCGAGGTGTCAAAACTCTTGGGCCGCTGGGCCGCGTGGGGGTGCTCGGAGCCGGCGTAGACGAAGAGCTTGTCCATCTGCGCGCGTCCGAGGCGATTCTTGGGGATCATGCCCCGAACCGCATCGCTCACCAACTTCTCGGGGTCCGTGTCCATCAAGGTCTGCCACGAGGTCGCGCGCAGCCCGCCCGGGTAGCCCGAGTGCCGGTAGTGAAAGTTCGAGGACGCCTTGTTGGCGGTCACCACAACCTTGTCGGCGTTGACGATGATGACATAATCACCGGTGTCCACGTGCGGGGCGAAGAACGTGCGGTGCTTGCCGCGCAGCAGGGACGCGGCCACCGTGGCGACGCGCCCCAGGACGAGGTCCTCGGCGTCAATGACCAACCAGTCGCGCGTCAGTTCCGCGGGCTTGGGCGAGTACGTCTTCACAGTTCTTCCTTCAGCGAATTCAATCGAAATGAGCCCCAACCGGGTCCGAGGGGGACCCTCCATCCTACGAAATCTGGCCCGGTCAGGGCAAGTTCCACAAAATCCCGAGCCAAAAGCGCCCGGGGAGGCCCATCTAGCCTACTCGGACGTCTCGGTTGCTCACCGCCTCACCATATCGAGACGCGCTGATCGGGTGCGAGCCACAGCGCGTCGCCCGGGGCGACGTCAAAGGCGTCGTAGAACTCGTCGAGGTTGCGCACCACTTGGTTGCAGCGGAACTCCGGTGGCGAGTGCGGATCGATCGCGAGGCGACGTTCGACTTCCTCGGTCCTCGCTTTGTACTGCCAACACAGCGCCCACGACAGCAAAAAGCGCTCCGCCCCACTGAGTCCGTCGATGACGGGTGGTGCGGCCCCATCAAGTGCGATCAGATAGGCCTGCCACGCGATCCCGAGTCCGCCCAGGTCACCAATGTTCTCGCCGATCGTGAGTGCGCCGTTCACGTGCTGACCCGGAGTCTCCCGGGGCGAGAGCGCGTTGTACTGATCGATGAGTGCTTTGGTGCGAGCCTCGAAGGCCTCGCGGTCGGCTGGCTCCCACCAGTCGAGCAGCTTGCCCGTACCGTCGAACTTCGAACCCTGGTCGTCGAAGCCGTGTCCGATCTCGTGGCCGATCACCGCCCCGATCCCGCCGTAGTTCGCGGCGTCGTCGCGATCGGCCGCGAAGAAGGGCCACTGCAGGATCGCCGCGGGAAAGACGATCTCGTTGAAGCCAGGGTTGTAGTACGCGTTCACCGTCTGGGGCGTCATGAACCACTCGTCGCGATCGATCGGCGCGCCGATCTTGGCCAGTTCGCGTCGAAACTCGAAGGCGTTCGCGCTGCGGACATTGGCGATCAGGCTCTCGGCGTCGATCTCCAGTGACGAGTAGTCACGCCACTTGACCGGGTACCCGATCTTGGGCGTAAAGGCTGCGAGTTTCTCCAAGGCGCGCTCGCGCGTGGCGGGGGTCATCCACTCGAGGCTCGAGATGCTCTGGCGATATGCCTCAATCAGATTGGCGACCAGCTCATCCATGCGCGTCTTGGCCAGGGGTGGAAAGCGGCGCTCGACGTAGATCTGACCCACCGCTTCGCCCAGCGCCCCTTCCACGATCGACACGCCGCGCTTCCAGCGCGCACGCAGCTCTTGCGCACCGGTGAGCGTGCGGCCGTAAAAGTCGAAGTGCTCATCGACGAACGCTCTCGAGAGATACGAGGCGTAGCCGCGCACGATATGCCAGCGCAGCCAGTCGCGCCACGCGTCCAGGCGCTGTTCGTCAAACAGTTCACCGAGGTCGCGAAAGAAACTGGGCTCGCGAACGACGACCTCGTCGAGGGCGTGCCCCGGCGCCCCGAAGTTTTCGGCCCAGACGTCCAGGGTGACGTCGGCGACGTCGGGGAGTCCGGCGGCGAAGAGATTGCGCACGCTGTCCCACTCCATGGGGTTGTAGGTCTTTTCACTGTCACGGGTGGCGACGTTGTCCCAGTGGCGCCGGGCAATGTCGGTCTCGAGATCGAAGACACGCTGTGCTCGAGCGGGCGCGTCGTCAATGTCGGCCAGCTCAAACATCTTCTGGATGTGCACGACGTAGGCCTCGCGAACTGAGGCGAACTGATCTTCGCGGTAGTAGTTCTCGTTGGGCAGGGAAATGCCGCCTTGCTCTAGAAACACGAGGTAGCGCTCGGGGTTGCCGGGGTCGGTGTCGACGAAGACACCAAAGAAGCCCGGCAGGCCCGCGCGCTGCAGTTGTCCCACGACGCGCACCAGGTCGTCAAGTGAGTTGACGGAGTCCGCGAGCGCTAGATCAGCCGTCAGCGGTTGGGAACCGAGGGCCTCGACGCGCTCTTCGTCCATGAAACTGGCGTAAAGGTCGCTGACCTTCTTCGCGTCCGCGCTGTCGCTCAGCTGACCAGCCGCCTCGACGATCTCTCGTATTGCCGCTTCGGACTCTTCGCGAAGGACTTCGAACGCTCCGTACCCGGACTTGTCGGCGGGTATCGGCGTGCTCTTCATCCAGCGGTCGTTCACGTAGCGATAGAGGTCGTCTTGGGGTCGAATCTCAATGCTGAGATCGTCAATATTGATTCCGGCGGGCTGTAGTTCAGACATGGAGTCAGCCTACCGACGGGTGCGCGGACTCCTCGTCAGATTCGTCGTAGCCCACGCCAATCAGAGCAAGCCCCGCGGCCGGAGCTGGTTGGGGCAGCTGGTAACGGTCCCCCGTCGACAGCCGAACGGCGATCTCGTGCTCGTCGAGTTCCCCTCGACCGATCGCCACCATCGTCGACACGAGACATCGCACCATGTTGTGACAGAATGACTGGCCCCGAATGGTGAGGCGCAGCGCCGGGGAGTGCTGGGGGCTCATGACCCACTGATCATCGAGTCGCTCCCAGTGCGCGGCGAGCACTCGTCGAAGGAGAGGCTCTCCGAGAGTGCCATTCGTCGGTCGCCGACAGAATGCGCGAAAGTCGTGCGTGCCAAGGACTGCGGTGCTCGCGCGGTTCATCGCCGCCAGATCGAGAGGTCCAGTGACCGACCAGGCCCAGACGTTGGTGGAGTCCAACCCCGGAGCGTTGCTTTCCAGGACGAGGTAACGATACTCGCGCCAGGCGGCCGAGAATCGCGCGTGAAAATGTTGGCTCACCGGCTCGGCTCGCAGGATCTGAATCCGACCGCGTAGCTGCTTGTTGAGCGCGTTGACGAGACGTTCGGCGCTCAGCGAACGCCCCTTGAGCACGGCCGGGAGATCGACGTGGACGACCTGAAAGAAGGCGTGCACGCCGGAGTCGGTCCGTCCAGCTCCCACGATGATCGGCTCCTCGCCGAGATGCAAGTTCGACGCCAGGGTGGAACGCAACAGCCCCACCACGGTGTCGTGATGGGGCTGATAGGCGAAGCCACTAAATCCCCGCCCGTCGTAGGCGAGGTCGAAACGCCAGCGCTGGGTGGCGTTTAGCGGATCAGACGAACTCAATGCGCGCCATCGGCGCGTTGTCGCCCTGACGCGGACCGAGCTTCAGGATGCGGGTGTAGCCGCCGGGACGGTCCGCGTAGCGCGGCGCAATCTCGGTGAACAGTTTGTGGGTCATGTCCTTATCGCGGATGAAGGCCACCACGCGGCGATTCGCGTGGACCGAGCCTTCGGGCGAGTTCTTGGCGGCGGTGACGACCTTCTCGACGATGGGTCGCAGCGCCTTGGCCTTGGCCTCGGTCGTGACGATCGACTCGGCCGCGATCATCGAGGCGACGAGGTTGCCCATCATCGCCTTCTGGTGCGCGGAGTTGCCGCCGAAGCGCTTGCCCTTCGTGGGGGTGCCGCGCATGACTAGTCCTCCGCTCGCAGCGACAGACCGCGCTCATCGAGGCGGTCCGTCACGTCCTTGAGCGAGGTGGCGCCGAAGTTGGTGATCGAGGTGAGGTCTCGCTCGGTGGCGTTCACCAGTTGGGCGATCGTGTTGATGCCGGCGCGCTTGAGGCAGTTGCGCGAGCGCTCGGTCAGACCGAGCTCCTCGATGCGGATGTCGAGCTCGCTGGCGGCCGCCTGGGCCGAGCCGACGTCACCGAGTTCCAGGGCCGGTGCCTCTTCGTCGAAGCTCGCGATCAGCTCGACGAGCGAGCCGAGGGTCTTACCGGCCGAGGCCAGAGCCTCGCGTGGAGAGATCGAGCCGTCGGTCTCGATGTCGATGACCAGGCGGTCGAAGTCTTTGCTCTGCTCGACGCGCACGGGCTCGATCTCGAAGCTCACGCGGCGCACCGGTGAGAAGATTGCGTCCAGAGGAATCACACCGATGGTCGAGGAACCCTTGTTCCCCTCGGCACCGACGTACCCCTTGCCTCGCTCCACGGTCAGCTCAAAGGTGAGCACGCTGCGCGCGTTGGTCAGGTAGGCGAGATGCAGGTCGCCGTTGAGGATCTCAACGTCGGCCGTCGTCGACAGGTCCGAGGCCAGAGCCGGGCCCTCGCCGCGCTTGTCGAGGCGCAAGGTGACGGGCTCGTCCGAGTGCACGCGTAGCAGCAGGTCCTTCAGGTTCAAGGTGACGTCCTGGACGTCCTCCTTGACTCCCTCGATGACGCCGAACTCGTGCAGCACCGCGTCGAACTTCACGCGCGTCGCCGCGGCGCCCGGAATCGACGAGAGCAAGGTGCGACGCAGCGAGTTGCCCAGGGTGTGGCCAAAACCCGGGTCGAGCGGGCCGATACCAAAGGACTGGCGGTTGTTGACCTCGTCGCCGAGGGCTTCGATAGTGGGTCGTTGGATAATCAACATAAGGGACTCCTAGGGGTATGTACGAGAGAGAATTACTTGGAGTACAGCTCGACGATGAGCTGCTCTTGGATCGACTCGTCGATCTGTTCACGTTGGGGCACTACGCGCACCGTCACGCTAAAGGCGTTGTCGCCCTTTTCCAGCCAGCCGGGGACGCTGCGGTCCAGGACGTCGAGGTTGCGCTTCACGTTGAAGTTCTCGCGGGTGGCGTTCTTCAAGGTGACGACGTCGCCCGGGCGAGCGCGGTACGACGGAATGTCGACCCGCTTGCCGTTCACGCTGACGTGGCCGTGGCGAACGAGCTGACGGGCCTGGGCCCGCGACGCACCCCAACCGGCCCGGTAGGCCACGTTGTCCAGACGAGTCTCGAGGAACTGCAACAGGTTCACACCGGTCATGCCGGGGCGACGGTTGGCCTCTTCGTAGAGGTTGCGGAACTGCTTTTCCAGCACGCCGTAAATGCGGCGCGCCTTTTGCTTCTCGCGCAGCTGGGTCAGGTACTCCGAGCCCTGACGCTGGCGGTCACGACCGTGCATGCCCGGAGGAAACGCACGAACGCGTCGGTCCGAGTTCTCGGCGACCGGGCACTTGAGCGAGAAGCAGCGCTCACCCTTGAGGTAGAGCTTGGTGCGCTCACGTCGACAGAGTCGACAGACGGGTCCTGTGTAACGAGCCATAACGTTCCTTAGCCTCGACGCCGCTTCTTGGGGCGACATCCGTTGTGGGGCAGCGGGGTCACGTCCTTGATCGCCACCACCTCAATGCCGGCCGCGGCGATGGAACGGATCGCCGTCTCGCGGCCCGAACCGGGTCCACGCACCAACACGTCAACCTTCTTCACCCCGTGCTCCATGGCCGCGCGCGCGCACTTCTCGGCGGCGAGTTGGGCGGCGTAGGGCGTGGACTTGCGAGAGCCCTTGAAGCCGACCTGGCCCGAGGAGGCCCAGGACAGCACGTTGCCCTCGGGGTCGGTGATCGAGACGATCGTGTTGTTAAAGGAACTCTTGATGTGCGCGACGCCAAAGGCGACGTTCTTGCGCTCCTTCTTGCGAACCTTGCGAGCCGTCGTGGGCTTGGCCATTACTTCGTTACCTTCTTCTTACCGGCGACAGTGCGCTTGGGTCCCTTGCGGGTGCGAGCGTTGGTGCGAGTGCGCTGGCCGCGAACGGGCAGGCCCTTGCGGTGGCGAATGCCCTGGAGGGAGTTGATCTCCATCTTGCGCTTGATGTCTTGGGCGACGTCGCGGCGCAGGTCACCCTCGACGGTGACGTTCTGGTCGATGTACGTGCGCAGGGCGTTGACTTCGGACTCCGTGAGGTCCTTGACGCGCGTCGATTCATTGACCCCGGTCGCCGCTGTGATCTGTTGGGCGATGGTGGGACCGACGCCGAAGATGTAGGTGAGCGCGATGACGACGCGCTTGTCGCGCGGAATGTCAACACCAGCAATACGAGCCATCGTGATCTCCTAACCCTGACGCTGCTTGTGGCGCGGGTTTGCTTCACAGATCACGCGAACAACCCCGGCCCGTCGAATGACCTTGCACTTCTCACAGATGGGTTTTACGCTTGCGCGAACTTTCATTTGGTTACTTTCTCGAATGAAAAGAACGTGAGTTATCGGTAGCGATAGGTGATGCGGCCGCGGGTCATGTCGTAGGGCGTGATCTCTACTTGGACCTTGTCGCCGGGAAGAATACGGATGCGGTGCATGCGCATCTTTCCCGAACTGTGGGCGAGAACGGTGTACCCGTTCTCCAGCTCCACGCGAAACATGGCGTTCGGCAGCGGCTCGACGACGGTCCCCTCTACGGTGAACGCGTCTTCCTTGGGCTTACTCAGGTTCTTTCTCCTTGTTTCTTCACTACGGGGCGTGCGGGAGCGGGGGCTCCTACACGGATAGACCTTGGAGGTCCCGCCCCGAGGTCGGCTTTCCATTCTACCGGATTTTTGGAAAAACGCAAAAACCGCGGTACTTTGCGCAGACTCGCTTCCGCGGACTCCACGAACGTGCTCAACCAGTCTACGGGCGAGGCTCACCTTGCGTACCGCCTCGAACACCTCGGACCCGCCACTGCCCCACCAGAACAGTTGGGGGAACGAGCGAAACTCTTAGTCCTCGTCAAGCAGGAGATCGCGAACTCGCGCGATGCTCTGCGGCGCCACCCCAACGCTCTCGGCCCACGAGACCGCTCCGCCGTAGCGCTCCTCCAGCGCGAAAAGGAAGTTCGCCATGGTGTCGGCCCGCGCGCTGAGCAGGATGGGATCGTCGCCTTCGATTTCGTCGCGCAGGTTCGGGTCGCGAAGGAGCTTCGCCACAATATGCACCATGCGCTCGTCGGAGATCGCGTAATCCTCAATGACGCGCCCGCGCCGCACGCCCAGACAACTCAGGACGAGAGCCGCCACGACCCCCGTGCGATCCTTGCCGAGGAAGCAGTTAAAGACCAGCGGATAGTTCTCCTCGTTGGTCATCTCCTCGAAGACGCTCACGAACGCGGGCGCACCGAGGTCGAGGTACTGCAGGTAGCGCCTCGTCAGATAGTTCTCGTCGACCACCGCGCGCGGCTCATTCGTGGCGTAGTTCGACAGGACCGGCGCGCTCACGAAGCGATGCGGTTCGTTCTCAACTAGCCCCCGACCGGTGCGCTGGATCTCGGCCGGGCTGCGAAGGTCCACGATTGCAGCCACGCCGAGGGTTCGAAAGACCTCGAGATCGTCACTGGTGAGATCGTGCATCGCGTCGCTGCGATAGAGCCGGCCCCAGCGGGTGTGGCGTCCGTCGTCCGTCTCGTAGCCCCCGAGGTCGCGAAAGTTATGTGCGCCCTCAAAGGGCACCAAGCGTTGCGTCACGAGCGCCAGCGTACCGAAGCCGTTACAGACGGCATCAAGGAATGAGGACGATCTTGCCGTGCGCGTGAGCGCTCTGTAACTCCTTTAGTGCGGCTGACGCGTCAGCGAGTGGATAGCTTCTTTCAACAAAGACTTTCAGCGTTCCCGCTTCGACGCGTCGCAGAAGCTCAAAACGGCCCGCGTTACGAATTTCGGTGCCGGGGTCAGATCCGGCCCCACCGCCAATGGCCTTCGCACCCAGCACCTTCGCGTGCCCCGACGCGACGATGGTGACCACGCGGTCGCGGTCTTTGACGAGGGCAAAAGAGACCTCGCCGGCGTCATCACTGCCGACCAGATCGAGCGATGCGTCGATACCCTCCGGGGCGAGTGCGCGTACACGTTCGAGCAGCCCTTCGCCGTACGTCACGGGCTCCGCGCCGAGATCTCGCAGTAGTGAATGCTGGGATTCGCTGGCCGTGCCAATAACTCGCGCGCCGTCGCCCACGGCGAGTTGCACCGCCATGAGTCCTACCCCACCCGCTGCACCGTTGATCAACACGGTGTCACCCGCGGTCACGTGCACGACCGTGAGCGCGTGTACTGCGGTGACGCCGGTCAGCATGAGACCGCTCGCCTCTGTAAAACTCATGCCACTCGGTTTGGGAACGACCGTGGCGGCGGTCGCGAGCACGGCGCTGGCAAACCCGGCGTTGGCGCGATAGACAATCACCTCGTCGCCCACGCGCAGGCGCCCGCTGGGCCCATCGATGTCCCCACCGGTGGCGCGAATGACGCCAGCCACCTCAAATCCCGGCGATATCGGCAGGCTTGACGGATCAGCTCCGTAGGTCCCGGCGAAGAGCTTGAAGTCAATTGGGTTAGTGCCAGCCGCCCTGACGTCCACGAGTACTTCCCCGGCCCGCGGCTCAGGGAGCTCGGACTCAATTAACGCGAGAACTTCTGGCCCTCCGAATCGCGGGGCAATCATGGCGCTGATCTTCATGGAGCGGACTCTATCGGGACGAACGATCTTCACCAACGGCCATGGTGGCGACGAACGCCCGCGGCCGCGGATTCTTGCAGGACGCTGACTACGACACCACGGCCTGGCCAACCGCTACCTGGGCAAGAGATACTTCCAGATGTCGCTTGACAACGTCGTCACCGTGTCCATCCCATACTCTTCGCTGGGATCGCCCTGGGTCATGATGGTCACGAGATACAAGCGCCCCTGGTACTGCACGAAGCCGGTGGTGTTCACCTGCCAGCCGGTGGGTATCTCGTCGTACCAGCCGTCCTTCATGGCGACCACGGCGTGGACTGGCGAGCCCCAGCCGAGGCCGAACTGCTGGCCGCCGATCACGTGCTCCATGAGACCAATCTCGTATTCACGCGATGCGGTGTCGAGGATCGAGTTCGGCAGCGCGATGACCTTGAGGAGCTGGAGCTGATCGAGGGGCGTCGTGGCGATGTCGCCCCACGACCAACTCGGGACAGTCGACTTGAAGCCGACCAGTTCATTGAACGCGTCAATGGCGTCGCGTCCGCCAATGACTGCCCATAGCTTGGTCGCGGCGTTGTCGTCGGACACTTCGATCATGCTCGTGGCGAGTTGCTGTTCCTTCGCGCTCAGGGGTTGACCACTGCGTTGGGACTCATAGAGCAGGTCGGCCAGAATGTCGATCTTCACGATCGAGGCGGTTCGGTCGTGGTAGCCGTTGTGGTACGTGAAGGTGGTACCGGTCGCCACGTTGTAGACCGCCGCGGTGATGTTGCCCTGGCGGGTCTTGAGGTACAGCGCCGTTGCGTGACTGGTAAAGGGATTGTCGGGGTTGTGCGTCGGCGTCGTCGGGAGCGTCGTCGTCGTTGTCGTGGTGGTGGTCGTGGTCGTGGTTGTTGACGTTGAGGTGGGGACGGTGCTCGCGGGCGGGCCGTTGGCCGAGCCGGCGCTCGTTGCGAAGAAGACGAAGCCCGCGAACAGCGTCACCGGGACCACACTGCGAACACGAAGTGCCACTTCTCCTCCCGCCCCGATGGTACGGGCAAACGGTTCTCGCGACGCTGATGCGACTTGGCCGCTAGGGCAACGTGGTCGTGGTCGTCGTGGTCGTGGTCGTGGTTGAGGTGCCCGACGCCGTTGACTCCACCACGAGCAAGGCGGTCGACACCGGCCGTTCGCTCGCACGCGCACTGTAGATCGAGCGACCATTGGCGTACATCGACGTGGACGAACCGCCGTCCAGGTCGAGGGCCGTCACCACGTCGAGGGCACGAAATATCGCCAGAAGTTGGTTCCAGGTGGCACCCGAGCGATCGTCCGTACCGCCGACGGTCATGACCACCGTCTCCCCCATCGAGGTCCAGCCCACGATGGTGCGCGGATACGGCTCCTTCATGTACGAGTCCGAGGGACCGACGGAGCCGGTCACGCCGTTATCCAGGATGATCGGGTGCCCACCGATGTCGTCGCAGCCCATCGTCGAGTTCGTGCTGAGCGTCACGAGATCGCCCGCCACGAGGCCGGCGAGCGTCGTGCTGTTCGATGCCGAGATGTCCACGCGTCCCGCGAGCACGTGTATCGCGCCGGGCGTGCGTCCGATGTACTGCAGTTGGGCCGTCGAGTTGATCGTGGTTGGGCTCTGCGCGGCGGTCACCTCTTTGAACTGATACGTGAAGCGACCACTCGCGGTCGGCGTGGGTAGTGCGTAGGAGGAGGTGAACAGGATTGTTCCTCGAAGCGGATCACTCACGCCCACGTACGACAGGGGAAGTTCTTGATTGATCGCGTTGATCGGCACGCTGGTCCCATTCACGTTGAGGTTGGCGTCCCACGTGAACTGCGTAGCGACCGTTCCATCATCGAGATTGGCTTGTTGGTGGGAAACCTCGGGCGTGTGCTCCAGAACGCATCCGGAGATGATCCCGCCCACCTCGTCGCCCGGGTCCGGCTTCTTGGAGTTGGGGACGTCGAAGTAGTCGCCGTTCACCGCGGCCACGCATCCCTGCGTCGCCTGACAGATCGCAGCCGGGGTCTCGAGGCCGCCATCGACTTTGTGGTGGGCGAGCCCGACCTCGAGCGAGTACGGAGCGCCGTAGAAGGTGACCAGATGAATCGGCGCCCGCACGCCAAAGGCGGCGCCGCTGATGGGATAGACATAGAGGCCCGGAGCCGCTGAGGCTGTTCTCGCTCTAGTCACGCCGATCGGCACCGTGACCAACAGAACGAGGCAGCTCAGGGCGACGATCCGTCGCACCCCGTGAGTGCGGCGGCATCGTGGCTGTGACGCAAGGGGAAGGGTCACGCGACAACCCTACGAGGGTCCCGCGCTGCGCTTGGTTCAGGCGCTGCAGAAAAGGATGAGAACCGCAACTAGGCGATGGTGAAGACCTCGGGCCCGTTCTCGGTCACGGCAATGGTGTGTTCGAAGTGCGCGGACAGTTCACCGTCTTCGGTCATCACGCTCCACTCATCGTCGAGCACGTAGGTCTCCCAGGTCCCGACGTTCACCATCGGTTCGATCGCAAAGACCATCCCGGACTTGAGCGTGGGACCCGGCGTGCCGGGCCAGTAGTTGGTCACCTGAGGGCTCTCGTGCATCTCGGTGCCGATCGCGTGCCCGACGTACTCACGCACCACGGAGAATCCCGCGGCCTCGGCGACCCCCTGGACCGCGCGGCCCACTTCGTTGAGCCGCCCGCCCACGACCAGCTGATCGATGCCCGCCCACAGGGAGCGTTCGGTCACTTCCAGGAGACGCGTGGCGAGCGCACTGACCTGACCCACCGGTGCGGTGTAGGCGGCGTCGCCGTGGTAGCCCTCGACGATCGCACCCGCGTCGATGGAGATGATGTCGCCCTCTCGCAACACGTAGTCACCGGGGATGCCGTGGACGATCATGTCATTCGGGCTCGTGCAGATGACCGCAGGAAAGCCGTTGTAGTTGAGGAAGTTCGATCGCGCACCACGCTTGGCCAGCACGTCGGCCGCCAGAGCGTCGAGCTGCTTGGTGGTGACGCCGGGTCGTATGGCGGCGCGCGTCACCTCGTGGATCTCGGCGACGACTTTGCCGGCTTTGCGCATCTTGGCCAGTTCGTCCTTGTTGCGAATCACAGCAGCCCCCGCTCAAAGAGTCGGGCGTCGATGTCGCGCGCCACGGCGTCCACGGCCTGGTCACCGTCCACCGTCACGAGCAGACCGCGTGACTCATAGAAGGAGAGGAGGGGCAAGGTTTCGCGCTCAAAGGTCTCGAGGCGCTTGGCAATCGCTTCGGGCGTGTCATCGCTGCGCTGGACGACCGTTCCCCCGCACTTTTCGCAGATACCCGAGACGGAGGACGCATCGGTGAGTTTGTAGGCCGTGCCACAGACTTGGCACACGCGCCGCGACGACAGGCGCTCGATCACGATCTCGTTAGCCAAGTCGATGTAGATGCACAACTTGATGCCGCCCGCGCCCACGATGCGCTCGAGCGCCTCGGCCTGTTCGGTGTTGCGCGGGAAGCCATCGAGCACGGCGCCCCTGGCGGCGTCGGGTTCGCGTAGTCGCACCTCGACGAGGGAGTTCACGAGGTCATCCGAGACCAGTTCTCCGGCGTCGAGAATCGACTTGACCTGGCGTCCGAGCGGAGTGCCTTGAGCGATCGCGGCGCGCAGGATGTCGCCGGTCGAGACGTGGGCCAACTCATAGCGCTGACACAACAGGTCGCTTTGGGTTCCCTTGCCAGCGCCCTGCTTGCCCAGCACGACCAGATTCAGTTGACGGGACATGACTAGCGCTTCAGGAAGCCTTCGTAGTTGCGCATCATGAGCTGAGAGTCAATCTGTCGCATGGTCTCGAGCGAGACACCCACCGCGATGAGCAGGGTGGTGCCGTAGTACGGGAAGCGGTTGATACTCCACAGCGCCATCAGCACGCTCGGCGTCACGGCGACCGAGGCCAGGAAGACCGCGCCCACCACCGTGAGGCGAGAGAGCATGCGCGATAAGTATCGCTCGGTCGGCATGCCCGGGCGAATGCCCGGCACGAAGCCGCCCTGCTGGCGCAACATCTCGGCCTGTTGATGAGGGTCGAAGGCGATGTAGACGTAGAAGAACGTGAAGGCGAGGATCAACAAGAAGTCCGAGGCGATGTAGAAGAAACTCGTCGGCGAGAGGGAGTTGCGAACGAAATCCTGGAAACTCGCCCAGGGCACGATGTTCGAGAGCAGCACCGGAATGTAGAGCACCGAGGAGGCAAAGATGATCGGGATCACCCCCGACTGGTTGACCTTTAAGGGTATGTACGTCGAGTTCCCGCCCATCTCGCGCCGCCCCACCACCCGCCGGGCGAAGGTCACCGGAATTCGCCGCTGGCCGTTGTCCATAAAGACGATGAGCACCAGCAGGGCGAGCGAAACGATCAGGATCACGTAGAACTTGTACGGGCCACCCTCTTCCCACACCGCGCGGCCGCCCGAGGGCAGGCCGGCCACGACGTTGGCGAAGATGAGCAGGGACATGCCCTGGCCGATCCCGCGCTGGGTGATCAGCTCGGCCAGCCACATGACAAAGGCCGTGCCGGCGGTGAGGATGAGCACCATGAGCAGCGCGTACCAGATATTGAAGCGCGCGACCATCAGGTTGATGTCAAAGCCCAACAGCGCCTCGTCGTGTCCGTGGAAGGCGTAGATGAGACCCGTCGACTGCAACAGCGCCAGGCCGATCGTGAGGTACCGGGTCGTCTGGGTGATCTTCTTCTGACCGACCGCGCCCTGGTCGCGCCACTCCGCGAGCTTGGGGATAACCCCGGTGAGCAACTGGATCACGATGGAGCTCGTGATGTAGGGCATGACGCCCAGACCAAAGACGGCCAGGCGCGTCAACGCCCCGCCCGAGAAGAGGTTCAAGAAGCCGAGCACGCCGCTGGAGCTCGCCTGCTTCTGGAGCGACTTGATCGCGGTCCAGCTGACGCCCGGGATCGGGACGTTCGCGCCTAACTGATAGAGGCAGATGACGCCGATCGTGAAGAGGACCTTGTTGCGAAGGTCCGGAACACGAAAGATATTCGCCAGCCGCTGCAGCACTGTACGACCTTAACGGTTTTGGTGCTGGTTGCCCGAGGCGGGCGGTCGCACCGCAAAGGGCAGCGCCAACACGCTCACCGTGCCGCCGGCCTCTTCGATGGCAGCCTTGGCCGACGCCGAGAAACTATGCGCCGAGACGTTCAGCGCCCGCGAAACGCTGCCGCGCCCGAGGACCTTGACGAGGTCGTTCTTGCGCGCGAGGCCGTGCTCGACGATCGTGTCGAGCGTGATCTCGCTCAGCCCGAGGGCCGCGAGGGCGTCGAGGTTGACCGGGGTGTACTCCACGCGGAAGGGGTTGGTGAATCCCTTCAACTTGGGGATGCGCTGGAGGAGCGGCAACTGGCCACCCTCGAAACTCGCGCGAATCTGTCGACGCGCTTTTTGTCCCTTGGTGCCGCGACCGGCCGTCTTGCCACCCTTACCGGCGATACCGCGGCCGACAATCTTCTTGCGGTGCGTGGAGCCTTCGGGCGACGTGAGGTCATGCAACTTCATCTCTAGACCTCTTCTACTTTCACTAGGTGCGGCACGCGAGCGATCATCCCGTGAATCTCGGGCCGATCGGGCAGCACGTTGGACTGGCCGATGCCACGTAGACCGAGCGCCCGCAAGGTACCGCGGTGCTTGGGCTTGGTGGCGATCGTCGAACGAATCTGGGTCACTTTGAGCATGATTAGCCCTCCGTCACTCTAAAGAGATCGCCCTCGCGCTGACGCTCGCGGTACGCGCGCAGCGTGCCAAAGGGCACGACCTCGTCGGGGGCCTTGTCGCGTTGGGCCGCGATCTCTTCGGGGCGGCGCAACTGCTTGAGGCCTTCGATCGTGGCGTGGGCCACGTTGATGCCGTTCGAGGACCCAAGCGACTTGGCGATGATGTCCTTCACGCCGGCCATCTCGAGAATGGCGCGCGCGGCTCCGCCGGCGATCACGCCGGTACCCGGCGCGGCGGGCTTCATGAGCACCCGGCCCGCGCCGGCGGTGCCGATCACCGGATAGACGATGGTCGAACCGGCCAGGGGCACGTCGAAGATGTTCTTGCGAGCCTCTTCGATTCCCTTCTGCACGGCGAGCCCGGCCTCCTTGGCCTTGCCATAGCCCAGGCCCACCTTGCCCTTACCGTCGCCGATCACCATCAGGGCGGTGAAGGAGAACCGACGACCACCCTTGACGACCTTGGAGACGCGATTCACCTTGATGGTGCGCTCTTCGAACTGTTCTACATCACTCATTTAAAACTCCAGTCCACCGGCGCGCAGCGCGTCGGCGAAAGCCGCCACGCGGCCGTGGTAGTCGAAGCCACCGCGGTCAAAGACCACCGTGGCGATGTTGGCTTCCTTGGCCCGGCTCGCGAGGCGCTCGGCGACCTTCTTGGCGCCCTCGACGTTGCCGCCATTGACGTCCTTGAAGGAGGACTCGACCGACGACGCGGCGGCCAGCGTACGGCCGTTCACGTCGTCGATGATCTGAGCCGAGATGTGCTTATTGGAGCGACTCACGGCGACGCGCGGACGCTCGGGCGTGCCCGACAGCGTCTTGCGAACGCGACGGTGACGACGCAGACGAAGTTCACGGGTAGTGCGTGGCATTACTTGGCGGCCTTTCCTGCCTTGCGCGCGACCCTCTCGCCGAGGTAGCGCACTCCCTTGCCCTTATAGGGCTCGGGCTTACGAAGCTTGCGGATGTTCGCGGCCACCTGGCCGACGATCTCCTTGTCGGGTCCCTTGATGATGACCCGCGTGGGGGTGGGCACCTCGAAGGTGACACCTTCGGGAGCGATGAACTTGACCGGGTGGCTGAAGCCGAGCGCGAGATCGAGCACGCCGGGAGCGCCGGGCGAGGCGCGGTATCCCACGCCGATGATCTCGAGTTCCTTGCTCCAGCCCTGGGTCACCCCCACGACCATGTTGGAGACCAGCGTACGCGTGAGACCGTGCAGGGCCTTTTGGGCGGTCTCGTCGTTCTCGCGCGAGACGACCAGGGTGTCGCCCTCTTGATCGAGCGTGATGCCCGAGGGAACGGTGCGACTCATGGTGGCCTGGGGACCTTTCACGGTGACGACGTCGCCGGTCACGCTGACCTCGACGCCAGAGGGCACGGTGATGGGGTTACGACCGATGCGCGACATTAGAGAACCTCCTGTGAGGCGAGGCGGCTACCAGACATAGCAGAGCACCTCGCCACCGAGCTTGGCCTTGCGGGCTTCGCGGTCGGTCATGAGCCCGTGGCTCGTCGAGACGACGGCCACACCCACGCCACCGAGGACCTTGGGCATCTGGTCGGACTTCTTGTAGATGCGCAGGCCCGGCTTTGAGACGCGCTTGATGCCGATGATGGTCTTCTTGCGGTCCTCGGAGTACTTGAGGTTGATTTCTAAGAGCGCGCCCGGCTTGTTGTCGAGCTTGGTCACGCTGTAGCCCGAGATGTAGCCCTCTTTCTGGAGGACCTTGGCCAGGTTCTCCTTCAACTTCGAAGACGGCATCTTGACGCTGTCGAACATCGCGGCGTTGGCGTTGCGAATGCGCGTGAGCATGTCGGCGATGGGGTCAGTCATTGTCATAGCTGTCCTCCTACCAACTGGCCTTGGTCACGCCCGGGATCTCCCCGGCGTGAACCATGAGGCGCAAACAGATGCGACACAGCCCGAACTTGCGATAGACCGAGCGTGGCCGACCACAGCGCTGACAGCGCGTGTAGGCCCGCGTCGAGAACTTCGGGGTCTTAGCCTGCTTGATGCGAAGAGCTTTTTTCGCCATGCTTATCGATTCTCCTGTCTGAAGGGGAAGCCGTAGGCGCGCAGGAACGCGCGGCCTTGCTCGTCGTTCGCGGCGGTGGTGACGATGGTGATGTCGAACCCACGCGGCGCGTCGATCTTGTCGTAGTCGATCTCGGGGAAGATCAACTGGTCATTCACACCGAAGGTGTAGTTGCCGTGTCCGTCGAAGGACTTGGGCGAGAGCCCCCGGAAGTCGCGGATGCGCGGAATCGCGAGGCTGAGCAGGCGGTCGAAGAACTCCCAGGCGCGGTCCCCGCGCAGGGTGACCTTCACCCCGATGGGCTGTTCTTCGCGCAGCTTGAAGCTCGCGATCGACTTCTTCGCGCGCGTTACGATCGGCTTTTGACCGGTGATCTGCTCGAGGTCGCGCTGAGCTCCCTCGAGCAGGCTGGCCTGCTGGGTGGCGCGTCCGACGCCGGAGTTGATCACGATCTTCTCCAGACGCGGCACCTGCATGATGTTGGCGAGGCCCAACTCCTCCTTGAGCGCCGGGCGAATCTCTTCGTCGTAGCGGACCTTGAGGCGGGGCCGAGTAGCGGTCGTCATAGAACTTCTCCACACTTGCGACACACGCGCACCTTCTTGTCGTCCACGATCTCGGTACCGATGCGAGCGGGGCCCTTGTGCTTGGGGCACCAGACGGCCACGTTGGACGCACTCATCGGCAGGACCTTGTCGATGACGCCCGCCTGCATCGTCGCGCCGCGCTGCTTGGTGGCGCGCTTGGCGACGTTGAGGTTGTCCAGGATCACCTTGTTGATTTCGGGGAGGGCTTCTTCGACGTTGGCGCGCTCGCCGCGGTACTTGCCCGACAGCACGATCACGTCATCACCCTTATGAATTTTCATTACAACACCTCCGGGGCGAGCGAGACGATTCGCATGAACTTCTTGTCGCGCAACTCGCGACCGACCGGTCCGAAGATGCGCGTGCCGCGCGGCTGGAGCTGGTCATTGATCAGAACTGCGGCGTTCTCGTCAAATTTGATATAGGAGCCGTCGGGCCGGCGCTTCTCCTTGGCCGTGCGCACCACGACGCAGCGCACCACGTCGCCCTTCTTGACCGCCGCACCAGGAATGGCGTCCTTCACGGTGGCGATGAAGACGTCACCGATCGAGGCGTAGCGCCGGCGCGATCCGCCGAGCACGCGGATGCACAGGACTTCCTTGGCGCCCGAGTTGTCGGCAACCTTGAGTCGGCTCTCCTGCTGGATCATCGCGCACGCTCCACGACTTCCGTGAGGCGCCAGCGCTTGAGCTTGGAGAGCGGACGGGTCTCTTGAACCCGCACCCGGTCACCGACCTTGGCCTCGTTCTTCTCGTCGTGCACGTAGAGCTTCTTGGTGCGCTGGACGGTCTTGATATAGCGCGAGTGACTGACGCGCTCGTTGATGGCCACGACCAGCGTCGAGTTCATCTTGTCCGAGATGACGATGCCCTCGCGGACCTTGCGCGGGTTGGCGCGCTTCTCGTTGTCGTTCACGTCACTCATGACTGTGTGCTTTCTTCTAGGGCTTCGGCGGCGGCAATCTCGCGCTCGCGCAGGAAGGTCTCGAGGCGCGCGACGTCCTTCTTCACGGCACCGATGCGCGAGGAGTTGTCGAGCTGGCCGGTGGCCAACTGGAATCGCAGATTGAAGAGCTCGCGACGAGCTTCACCCAAGCGACCCAGCAGTTCGCTGTCGCCCAGGCGCTTGAGTTCGGCGCGGTGTTCAGAGGTCTTAGGCATCGATGGTCACCTCCGGTGCGCCGTGCGTCCCGGGACGAACGACGAACTTGGCTTTGATGGGGAGCTTCTGGATGGCGCGCTCCATGGCGGCACGAGCGAGGGTCTCATCAACCCCACCGAGCTCAAAGAGCATGCGGCCGGGCTTGACGACGGCGACCCAAAACTCGGGGTTACCCTTGCCCGAACCCATTCGCGTTTCGGCCGGCTTCTGGGTGACGGGCTTGTCGGGGAAGACGCGAATCCACACCTTGCCGCCGCGCTTCACGTGACGGGTCATCGCGATACGCGCGGCCTCGATCTGGCGGGCGGTCACCCAACCCGACTCGAGCGCCTGGATACCGAAGTCCCCAAAGTTAAGGTCCACCCCACCCTTGGCGAGACCGCCACGGCGTCCGCGCATCACCTTGCGGTGCTTGACTTTGCGAGGCATCAACATGATTACTCCGCGTCCTTTCGAAAGTGCGGCGTGTCGGTGTGATCGGTCGCGGTGCGACGCTCGATCTCTTCCTCGACGCTCAGCTGGGCTTCGACCTCGGGGTTCGACGCCAACAGGTCCGTCACGGGCACGTCCGTGGAGTCAGCCTCGCTGTCCGCCGCCTCATCGTTCGCCTCTTCGAGCAGCTGGCTCTCGGGAATGCGCGCGTCCTCGGCCGCCTTGTCCGAGACGCTGCCCACCATCCCTTGGATCTCGGTGTCGGTGAACTCCTCATCGGGCTGCACCTCGACGCGACGGCGTCCGCCGCCCGCGCGCACCACGCCCTTGGGGGCGCTGGGAGAGGAGCCCACGGGCATGGCGTCGCCGGCTGCCATCGCGGCCTCGCGCACGATCTTCTCGTCGTTGGTCAGCTGGTAGGGCAGGATGTCGCCCTTGTAGATCCAGACCTTGACGCCGATGCGACCGGTGGAGGTGCGAGCCTCGCGGAATCCGTAGTCGATGTCGGCGCGCAGCGTGTGCAGGGGCACGCGGCCCTCACGGTAGGACTCGCGACGCGACATTTCCGCGCCGCCGAGACGGCCCGACGCCTGAATCCTCACGCCCAAGGCGCCGGCCTTCTGGACGGTCTGGATGCCACGCTTCATCGCGCGACGGAACGCCACGCGACGAATCAACTGGTCGCAGATCCCTTGGGCGATGAGCGCCGCGTCGAGCTCGGGCTGCTTGATCTCTTGGATGTTGAGCGAGATCTTGTTCTTCTGACCGGTGATCTTTTCGAGGTCTTTCTTCAGACGCTCGGCCTCGGCCCCGCGACGACCGATGACGATGCCCGGGCGGGCCGTGTGGATGTCCACGCGAATGCGATCGGAGTTGCGCTCGATCTCGATGCGACTCACCGCCGCGCTCTCGAGCTGCTTGGTGAGGTAGTCGCGTATCTTCCAGTCCTCGATGACGAGGTCCTTGTAGCCGCGCTCTTTAAACCAGCGCGACTTCCAGTCCGTCGTGATGCCGAGACGGAAACCGTAGGGGTTTACCTTCTGACCCATTAGTTGGTCTCCTCCGTAGTGTCCTCAGACACCGAGTCGTCTTCCACGGCGAAATCGCTCGCCGCGTCTTGATCTTCGGCCGCGATGGCCGCTTCGAGACCCGGGGCCTCGGCCTCGGTGCCCGCCTCGAGGACGGTGTCCGCAAGTACGTCGTCCGGGGTGACCTCATCGATCAACACGGCGTTCTCCGCGGCTTCGGCCCCCGCGGCGAGCTCGGCCTCAACAGCCGCTTCGTGGGCCGCTTCGCGCTTGTTGACACTCTTGGTCTGGTCGGCGCGACGACGCGAGGACGCCACGCGGCGGGCCCGGCTCGCCTGAGCCTGGGCGTTGCGCGCGGTGCGCATCAGTTCGAGGCGCTCCTCGTCCATGCGCGACACGATCACCGTGATGTGAGTCGATCGCTTAAAGATCTTGCCGGCGCGTCCGCGCGCGCGCGGGGTGAAGCGCTTCATGGTGATGCCCTCGTCGGCGAAGGCCGCCGAGACGTAGAGCTCCTCGGCCTGCATGCCGTCGTTGTTGACCGCGTTGGCCACGGCCGAGGCCAGGAGCTTGCCGATCACGTCAGCCGCCTCACGGGTGGTGCCGGCCAGAATCTCACGTGCGGTGGTGACATCCTCGCCGCGCACCAGATCGAGCACGACGCGGGCCTTACTCGCCGACATCTGGTAGCCGCGCAGGACCGCGCGGGTCCCGGGGCGTTCGTTGGTCTTGGCGCCGGTCATTAGCGACGACCCGTCTTCTCTTGGCCCGCGTGGAACTTAAAGGTGCGCGTGGGTGCGAACTCGCCGAGTTTGTGGCCGACCATCGACTCGTTCACGAACACCGGCACGTGGCGCCGTCCGTCGTGCACCGCAAAGGTGTGGCCGACCATGTCGGGGATCACCGTCGAACGACGGCTCCAGGTCTTGATGACCTTCTTCTCGTTGGCCGCGTTCATCGCGTCCACCTTCTTTAAGAGGTGGGCGTCGATGAAGGGACCCTTTTTCAGACTGCGTGACATACCTACCTCCGAGCGCCGCGTCCACGACGACGACGAATAATGAGCGAGTCCGACGGCTTGGGCAGACGCGTGCGACCTTCGGGCTGACCCCAGGGCGAGACCGGGTGACGACCACCGCTGGTCTTGCCTTCGCCACCACCGAGCGGGTGATCGACCGGGTTCATCGCGACACCGCGGGTCTGGGGGCGAACGCCCTTCCAGCGGTTGCGACCGGCCTTACCGACCTTGATGAGCTCGTGCTCGGAGTTGCCCACTTCCCCGAGAGTGGCCCGACAGTCGATCGGCACGCGGCGCATCTCGGTGGAGGGCAGGCGCAGGGTGGCGAATCCGCCGTCCTTGGCGACGAGCTGGACGCTCATGCCCGCGCTGCGGGCCATCTTGCCGCCGCCACCGGGGCGCAACTCCACGTTGTGCACGGTGGAGCCAGTGGGGATGTAGCGCATCGGCAACGAGTTGCCCGTGCGAATGTCGGCCTTGGCGCCCGACTCGACGACGTCGCCGACCGTGAGGCCCTGGGGCGCGATGATGTAGCGCTTCTCGCCGTCCACGTAGTGCAGCAGCGCAATGCGACACGAGCGGTTGGGGTCGTACTCAATCGTGGCGACCTTGGCCGGGACGTGGTCCTTGTTGCGACGAAAGTCCACGACGCGGTACTTCTGCTTGTGACCGCCGCCGCGGTGACGCGAGGTCTTGCGACCGTAGCTGTTGCGCCCGCCGGTCTTGGGCTTGGGCTCGAGCAGCGACTTCTCCGGGGTGGTCGTCGTCAGGTCGGCGAAGTCCGAGACCGTCTGGAAACGGCGACCGGGACTCGTGGGTTTACGGTGACGAAGGGCCATAGCTGTCCTTAGTTCTCGAAGAGGTTGATCGTGTCACCGGCTTTGAGGGTGACGATGGCGCGCTTGGTGCCGGGCTTGGACCCGCGCACGCCCGTGCGGCGATTGCGAGTGTTCTTGCCCTTGCGGTTCAGCGTGTTGACGTTGGTGACCTTCACGTTGAAGGCCTGCTCGACGGCGTTGCGCACGTCGATCTTGGTGGCGCGGGGGTCCACGACGAAGACGTACGTGCCCACTTCCATCGAGGCGTAGGTCTTCTCCGAGACGACCGGGCGAATCAGGATGTTCATCGCGTCGCGCATCAAGCACTCTCCTTGGCGGTGGGCAGCGTGGCGTCGGTAAAGACCACCCAGTCGCTGTCGAGGACGTCGTAGGTGTTGAGCTCCCCGGCGTCGATGGTCTTGACGTTCATGAGGTTGCGAAAGGAGCGCAGGGCGGTCTCGTCGTCGCGCGCCAGCACCACCAGGATCTTGCCCTCGAGGCCGAGGGTCTCGAGCAGTGTGACGGCGTCCTTGGTCTTGGGCTCGCTCCACGTCGAAAAGCCGTCGAGAAGAACGATCTGCTCGAGCTGGGCGCGGTCCGAGAGGGCCGAGTGCAGCGCTAGGCGGATCATCTTCTTGGGCGTCTTTTGCTCGTAGCTTCGAGGCTTGGGTCCGAGCGCAATGCCGCCGCCCGGGTAGTGCGGGGCGCGAATGGTGCCCTGGCGCGCACCACCGGTGCCCTTCTGGCGAAAGGGCTTCTTGCCGCCACCGCGGACCTCTTTGCGGGTCTTGGTGGACTGGGTGCCGGCTCGCTTGGCGGCGAGCTGGGCCTTGACGACCTGGTGCATCACGGCCACGTTGGGCGTGACGCCAAAGATCGAGGGCTCGAGGCGAACGGTGCCCAGCACCGCACCCGAGAGCGACTTGCGCTCCACGCTGTGCTCGACGTAGGGGGCCCGCTCCTTCTTCACGGGACCACGGAGAGTAAAGACGTCGCTCACCGGCTACCTCCAGCCTTCATGGGGTTCTTGACGCTGGTGCGCAGCACGACCACGCCGCCGCGCGGACCGGGTACCGCACCCTTGACGAGCACCAGGTGGCGCTCGACGTCGACGCCCACAATCTCGAGATTGGTCGTGGTCACCTGGCTGCCGCCCATGCGACCGGCCATCTTCGTGCCCCGAAAGACCCGTCCGGGTGTGGCGCAGGCGCCAATCGAACCGGGAGCGCGGTGGTGCTTGTGGTTACCGTGGGCCGCCCCCTGGCCCGAGAAGTTGTGGCGCTTCATGCCACCAGCGAATCCCTTGCCCTTCGAGACCGCCGTGGCGTCGATCATGTCGCCCTTTTCGAAGGAGTCGGCCAGGATCTCCTGGCCAATCGAGTAGCCGCTCACGTCATCGAGGCGCAACTCGACGAGCTTCTTGCCCGGGGTGACGCCGGCCTTTTCGAAGTGGCCGAGCTCGGGCTTGGTCATGGTCGAGACGCGGCGCGTGCCCCAGGTCACCTGAAGCGCGGAATATCCCTCTTTTTCGGGAGTTTTGACTTGTACGACGCGAGACGGGCTGACGCGCACGACCGTGACCGGGATCGCCCGGTTCTGGTCGTCCCAGACTTGGGTCATGCCCACTTTCTCGCCGACGATCGCTTTGGTCGCCACGTTGTCCTCTTCCTCTTGTTTCTCTACGTCGACCAGGGCCGACATACAGACGCTCCGCCGGGCCGTGAAAACCCGAACGGAGCGCTCGACTGGTTCGGTTCAGCGTTCCACGAGTGGCAACTGAACACATCATTTGTTCGCTCGGTCCTAAAAAACCGGGCTACTCACCCTACACCACGAGACCCCGCGCACGCAAAGGGGGCGGGGCCTGGTGGTGGGGTTAGTTCTGTCGGATCTTGATCTCGATGTCCACGCCGGCCGGCAGGTCGAGTCGCTGAAGCGAGTCGACCGTCTTGGCGGTGTGGTCCACGATGTCGAGCAGGCGCTTGTGCACGCGCATCTCGAAGTGCTCGCGGCTGTCCTTGTGCTTGTGGGGACCGCGAACCACCGTGTAACGGTGCTTCTCGGTCGGCAGCGGCACGGGACCCTGGACGCGAGCGTTGGTGCGCTCGACGGTCTGGACGATCTTGGCGGTGGACTGGTCCAGGACGCCGTGATCGAAGGCCTTCAACCGGATTCGAATCATCTGCTTGTCGGCCATGACCAGACCTACTTCAGGATCTTTGTCACGCGGCCCGAACCCACGGTGCGCCCACCCTCGCGGATGGAGAAGGTCAGGCCTTCTTCCATGGCGATCGGCTTGCCCAGGGTCACGGTCATGTCGGTGTTGTCACCGGGCATCACCATCTCGGTGCCCGAGGGCAGCTCGATGGTGCCCGTCACGTCGGTGGTGCGGAAGTAGAACTGGGGACGGTAGTTCGCGAAGAACGGCTTGTGGCGTCCACCTTCTTCCTTCGTGAGCACGTAGACGGCGGCCTCGAAGTTGGTGTGCGGGGTGATGGTGCCGGGCTTGCAGAGCACCTGGCCGCGCTCGACCTCTTCCTTCTTCGTACCGCGCAGCAGTGCGCCGAGGTTGTCACCCGCGCGACCCTCGTCGAGGAGCTTGCGGAACATCTCGATGCCGGTCACGACCGTCTTCTGGGTGGGACGCAGACCGACGATCTCGACCTCGTCACCCACCTTGATGACACCCTGCTCGACCTTGCCGGTCACCACGGTGCCCCGGCCGGTGATGGACATGACGTCTTCGATCGACATGAGGAAGGGCTTCTCGGTGGCGCGCACCGGCTCGGGAATCCACGTGTCGACGGCCTCCATGAGCTCCATGATCTTGTCGCCCCAGGCGGCGTCGCCCTCGAGGGCCTTGAGTGCCGAGACCTGGATGATCGGCGTGTCGTCGCCGGGGAAGTCGTAGCTGGTCAGCAGCTCGCGTACTTCCATCTCGACGAGCTCGAGGAGCTCCTCGTCGTCGACCATGTCGGCCTTGTTAAGGGCCACCACGATGTAGGGCACACCCACCTGACGCGCGAGCAGGACGTGCTCACGAGTCTGGGGCATGGGACCGTCGGTCGCCGAGACGACCAAGATCGCGCCGTCCACCTGGGCGGCGCCAGTGATCATGTTCTTCACGTAGTCGGCGTGGCCGGGCATGTCGACGTGGGCGTAGTGACGGTTCGCCGTCTCGTACTCCACGTGGGCGATGGAGATGGTGATGCCGCGCTGGCGCTCTTCGGGGGCCTTGTCGATCTGGTCGAAGGGGGTAAAGGCCGAACCGCCGATGCGCTCGGACAGAACCTTGGTAATCGCGGCGGTCAACGTGGTCTTGCCGTGGTCGATGTGACCCATCGTGCCGATGTTGACGTGCGGCTTAGTGCGCTCGAACTTCTGCTTTGCCATTGTCGGGGACTAACTTTCTTCTCGTGACCGTTTCCCGATGAATCGGTCGTTTTTTTCGGCCCTCCCCGACTACGGTTTGGACCTCTTGTGCTGGTTGCCCAGCCCTCTTACGCGCCGGTGGCCTTCGCGACGATCTCTTTCGCGATCGCGTCCGGTACTTCTGCGTACGAGTGGAACTGCATGGTGTACGTTGCTCGCCCCTGAGTGCGAGAACGCAGGTCAGTAGCGTAGCCGAACATGTCCGCAAGCGGTACAAGGGCCCTAATGACCTGGTTGCTGCCGAGCGCGTCCATGCCCTCGACGCGACCGCGTCGTGACGAGAGGTCACCGATCACGTCACCCATGTAGTCCTCGGGGGTGACCACCTCGACGCTCATGATGGGCTCGAGCAGCACGGGGCTCGCCAAGCGCGTGGCCTTCTTGATGGCCAGTGAGCCCGCGATCTTGAAGGCCATCTCCGAGGAGTCCACGTCGTGGTAGCTACCGAAGGTGAGGCGCACGCGCAGATCCACCATGGGGTATCCCGCGAGCACGCCCGAGGTCAGACTCTCGGTGATGCCCTGGTTGACCGGGCCGATGTACTCCTTGGGAATCACGCCGCCGCTGATCTCGTCGAGGAACTCGTATCCCCCACCGGGGCCCGTGGGCTCGACCGTGATGACGACATGTCCGTACTGACCCTTACCACCGGTCTGGCGCACGTACTTCTCTTCCACCTTTTCGACCTTCTTGCGGATCGTCTCGCGGTAGGCCACCTGGGGCTTACCCACGTTGGCGTCCACCGAGAACTCGCGCAGCATGCGGTCCACCAGCACCTCGAGGTGCAGTTCGCCCATGCCCGAGATGACGGTCTGGCCGGTCTCCTGGTCGGTGCGCACGCGAAACGTCGGGTCCTCTTCGGAGAGCGCGTAGAGCGCCTTGCCCAGTTTCTCCTGGTCGGCCTTGGTCTTGGGCTCGACGGCCACGTGGATGACGGGCTCGGGGAACGTCAAGGTCTCCAGCTGAATGGGCTGGCTGGGGTCCGAGAGCGTGTCACCGGTGGTGACCTGCTTGAGGCCCACCGCCGCCACGATGTCGCCGGTGCGGATCGTGTCGAGGTCCTCGCGGTTGTTCGCGTGCATCAACAACAGCCGACCCAAGCGCTCGCGCTTCGATCCCTTGGTGGTGTTGATCACGGTGTCGCCCTTTTCCAGGGTGCCCGAGTAGACGCGCAGGTACGTGAGCTTGCCGACGTAGGGGTCGGTCATGATCTTGAAGGCGAGCGCGCTAAAGGGCTCCGCGTCGTCGGCCTTGCGCTCGAGGTGCTCGTCTTCCTTACCGGGCTTGGTTCCCTGGGTCGGCGGCAGGTCGACCGGCGAGGGCAAGAAGTCCACCACGGCGTCGAGCATCGGCTGGACACCCTTGTTCTTAAAGGCCGAGCCATTGAGGATCGGCACGCAGAAGTTCTCGAGGGTCCCGCGGCGCAGAGCGCGACGGATGTCCTCTGCGCTCACGTCTTCGTCGCCCAGCACCTTTTCCATCAGGTGGTCGTCAAAAGTGGTGAGGACGTCGATCAGCTTGCCGTGCCACTCCTCGGCCAGGGCGCGCAGCTCCTCGGGGATGTCGACCACGTCGAACTCCTCGCCGAGGTCGTTGTGGTACAGCGTGGCCTTCATCGTGGTGAGGTCGATGATGCCGCGGTAGTTGCCCTCGGATCCCACGGGCAGCTGGATGACGGCGGGCACACAGTTGAGGCGATCGGCGATCATGTCCACGCAGCGAAAGAAGTCCGCGCCCAGGCGGTCCATCTTGTTCACGAAGCAGATGCGCGGCACGTTGTACTTGTTGGCCTGGCGCCAGACCGTCTCGGTCTGAGGCTCGACGCCGGCGACGGCGTCAAAGACCGCAACCGCGCCGTCCAGTACCCGCAGCGAGCGCTCGACTTCGACGGTGAAGTCGACGTGGCCGGGGGTGTCGATGATGTTGATGCGATTGCCGTTCCAGTAGCACGTGGTCGCAGCCGAGGTGATGGTGATGCCGCGCTCTTGCTCCTGGGCCATCCAGTCCATGGTGGCCGCGCCCTCGTGGACCTCACCGATCTTGTAGTTCTTGCCCGTGTAGAACAAGATGCGCTCGGTCGTGGTGGTCTTGCCCGCGTCGATGTGGGCCATGATGCCAATGTTGCGAACTCTGTCCAGGGGGTATTCGCGTGCAGTCATTTCTTGGGCAAACTCTCTTTATTTACCAGCGATAGTGGGCAAAAGCCTTGTTGGACTCGGCCATCTTGGCCACGTCCTCGCGACGCTTCACCGCCGCACCCACGCCGTTGCTGGCGTCAATAATCTCATTGGCCAAACGGTCGGCCATCGTCTTTTCGCGACGCTTTTTCGCGAAGTCGGTCAACCATCTTATGGCCAGCGTCGTGGAACGACGCGGTCGAACTTCTACCGGCACTTGGTAGGTCGTGCCACCCACGCGGCGCGAACGCACCTCGAGTTCGGGGCGCACGTTCTCCAGGGCGCGCTTCAAGGTGGCGACGGGGTCGCTGCCGGTCTTCTGCTCGACCTGCTCCAAAGCGGAGTAGACGATGCGCTCGGCGATGGTGCGCTTACCGCGCTCGAGGATCTTGTTGGTCACCTGGGTGACGAGGACCGATTTGTAGATGGGGTCGACGGGGATCTCCCGGCGAACGGCGGGACCCTTACGAGGCATTATTTCTCCCTCTTGGCGCCGTAGCGGCTACGGGCCTGCTTGCGGTCGCGAACACCCGAGGTGTCGAGCGCGCCGCGAATGATCTTGTAGCGAACACCGGGCAGGTCCTTCACCCGGCCCCCACGCACCAGGACGATCGAGTGCTCTTGGAGGTTGTGACCCACCCCCGGGATGTAGGCGGTGACTTCGACGCCGGAGGTGAGGCGCACACGGGCCACTTTGCGCAGCGCGGAGTTGGGCTTCTTGGGCGTGACGGTGTGCACGCGCGTACAGACCCCACGACGTTGCGGCGCTCCCTTGAGCGCCGGAGTCTTCGTCTTGGAAACCTTGTCCTGTCGGCCCTTTCGGACCAACTGTGCGATTGTGGGCACGCAGAACCTCTCTTGTTGGTACAACTCATGGCCGACCGCTGCTAGCCAGCGGGCGGACTGTCAATCTTACGACACAACCCTCGGGGACGGCAAGCCCACCGCCGCGAGGACGGTGGGCGACTCGTCGTCTTAGATGGCCTGACCACCTAGTTGATCCTCGGGGTTCACGGCATCGTTCTCCGGCAGGGCCGACTCGTCGTAGGTGGCGGTTCCGATGTTCTGGAACGCCGACAGGTCCGCGCTGAAGGAGTCGTCGCTGCTGAGCTCGCCGAGCAGGCTCGCGAGGTCGAGGTCGTCGTCGCTGACCTGCGCCCAGGCGGGTAGCAGCTCGGCGTCGGGCATGTCGAGCCTGAGTTCGCGCCGGTTGTAGTACTCCAAGCCTGATCCGGCGGGAATCAACTTACCAATGATGATGTTTTCCTTCAGACCCACCAGGTTGTCGCGCTTACCCTCGATGGCGGCCTCGGTGAGCACACGGGTCGTCTCCTGGAAGGAGGCGGCCGACAGCCACGAGTCCGTCGCGAGCGAGGCCTTGGTGATGCCCATCAACTGGGCGCGACCGTCGGCTCCTTCGCGGCCCTCGGCCTCGATGTCGTCGTTGGTGTCGTTGAAGAGCTTCACGTCCACCAGCGCGCCGGGCAGCCAGTGGGAATCACCGGCGTCAACGATCTGCACTCGTCGCGTCATCTGGCGCACGATCAACTCGATGTGCTTGTCGTGAATCGACACACCCTGGTCGCGGTAGACGTTCTGGACCTCTTCGACGAGGTACTGCTGGGTCTCGCGCGTGCCGCGGAACTTCATGATGAGCTTGGGATCGAGCGGACCGTCGTGCAAGGGAGTCCCGACTTCGACTTCCTGGCCGTCCTCGACCAGCAAGTGGCGAGCGATCGAGATCGACTCTTCTTGGATCTGACCCTCGTCGCCGACGATGGTGACCTTGCGCTCGCGACCGATGAGCTCCACGCGC